>CAVZXO010000012.1:0-12626 GCA_963779295.1 Ilumatobacteraceae bacterium | reverse complement strand
GATTACTTCTTACAACCTTCGGGACTTCGGGCCTGGACGGGGCGGGCACAGCCTCGCTAATTTGACCGCGGGGTTTCTTTCAGCGCCATTGGGTGCACATACGCTCTGGAGGTTCAAACGTGATCGTTTCCGCTCACCCGATCCGGCGCCACCGCAGGCTTCGTCACTCAGGTGTTTTCGCCTCGTTGATGTTGCTGCTGACCGTCTTGACGATCCCGGCGGCGCCGGCCAACACGTCGAAGAACGACGACAACGAACGATCGTCGGTGCTGTTCTTTGCGTCCGATGGCCTGCGCCAGGACCTGATCGAAAAGTATGCCGAGCGGGGAGTCGTGCCTGGTTTCCGCGATCTGTTGCGCAAGGTTGTGAAGGCATCGGGCGACGGGTTATTGACCCAGGCCCCACCCAACACTGGCGCGGGATGGTTCACCCTGGCCACCGGGGCGTGGCCGGCGGTGACCGGCTCGACCAACAACACGTTCCACGTCAACGGCGCGCCGTTCGGCAACCGCACGACTGCGTTCGACGCAGGCGTGTTGCAGGCCGAGACCATCGCCCAGTCGGCAGAGCGTGGTGGCCTGAAGGTTGCCCAGATCGAGTGGGCAGGCGGACGCAGCGGGGCGATCCAAGGTCCCACACTCGATTTCCGCACGTTCTTGTCGGGCCGTGGAGTCGCCACGAACTACATCTCGCCCGACCGACCTCCCAAACTTCGTTGCCGCCTTCGGGTTGCAATACGACCATCCCGCCGGCTTCGCCGGGCAAGCACCCTTCCCGCAGGCCGCGCCCCGCCGGCGACCGGCTGGACGAATGTGCCGAACTCCTTCAGCCCGGCACAGGAGATGCGATTGCGAGTTCTCGACTTCGGTGTCGACAAGTACGGTCTCGACGCCTACATCTACGACTCGACCAACGACAACCGAACCAGCTACAACCGCGTGCTGTTCTCCCCACGTCGAAGTCTGGGGTCGACGCGGTAGCCGATCTACACGAGGGCCAGTTGGCGGACGTCAAGGTCGTAGATCAACAGCACCAACGCGCTCAACGGCCAGACCGCCGTCAATGCTGGTGAAGGTCGAGCGATTGTCGCGAGACCTCAAGCCAGGTTCAGGCTGTTCCACACGTCGGTCACCCGAGCGATCACAGTCGTGGCCGACATGGCCCGGGGACCAGGTTTCACCGGGGACGTTCGAGGAGTACATCGCGTCCCAACTTCCCTCGTCGCAGGCCGGCGACTTCGCCGTGCTCGAAGCCGGCATCGTCAGCGAAGAGACGTACGTCGAACAGGGTCTGTACTGGGAGAAGTCGTACCACCCGATCATCGACTACGTGATGGATACCTACAAGCCCGATCTGGCCCTGGTTGGTTATCCGGTGACCGACGAGGTCCAGCACCAGTTCCTCGGCTTGGTCACCAAGACACTGCCCGAACGGCGCCGCCAACCCCGCCTACGACGACGTCCAGGTCAACGGCACGCCCGATGGACGGGTCAAGCAGCGCGAGCGTTCATCCGCCGGCCTATCAGGGCTCCGACGCGACGATGCGTCTCGCTCAGCGCCACCTCGACGGCGAGCCCGGCCTGACGACGGTTGTCTTCTCTCGGATCACGGATTCGCGCCACAGTTCCTGGCGATCGACGCCAGCAAGGTGCTGGTCGACCTCGGCCTGCTGTCCACGCCGCAGACCTCGAACTGTCGGCCGGCAGCCGGCGAAACGATCGGCAAGGCCAAGGCCTGCTGGGCAGGTGGCGCGGTGCAGATCTATCTGAACCTTGCGGGTCGCGATCCGGTCGTCCGGCCTTCAACAGGTCTCGGCGCCGACGGAGGCGGCCACCGTCGCCCAGATCAAGGAGGCGTACCTGGACTTGCTCGATCCGAATGACTGGACCGGCGACGGCGCGCCGGAGGGCTGGCAGGTGATGGACCGCGTGTTCACCAAAGCCGAGGCCCGCTACATCCCGAACGGTGACGACAGCACCGCCAACATGGCGCACCCGACTCGCACCGGCGACGTCGTTGCGTTCTCGTATCCGCCGTACCAGTTCGATGCCGCCACGCCCGGCACGCTCATCGCTTGTCGGCGTTCTTCGGTCAGCACGGCTACGTCCCGACGTGCAGGATCTGCCGAGCAACATCAACATGCGCGCCACGTTCCTCGCTGGAGGCGAAGGCATCAGCCGCGGCACGCGTCGAAGGTGTACGCAGCATCGACCTTGCCCCGACGATCGCGTACATCCTCGACGTTCCGAGCCGCAGCAGAGTCAGGGCGTAGTGCGTCTCGACATGTTGAAGGAGGGCAATCGCGCACGCTGTGCCGCTGATCGGCCTCACGACTTCCACGGGCAGCTCGAGCAGACGACGTTCACGATCGACGGCCGGGCCATCACGGTCGGCGGCGCGTCGCAGTTGGCGACGATGTTCGACCGAGGAAGCGGCGCAGTTCCCCGAGGCACTCGCTGCTGGCCGGCGGCGACAACGTCGGCGCCTCGCCGGCGAACTCCGGTCTGTTGCAGGACATGCCGACGATCGATGTCGAGAACGCGTGGGGTCTCGACGCGACCTCGTACGGCAACCACGAATTCGACTACGGCGTCCCGCGGCTCCAGCACAGCAGGCACGGGCCAACTTCCCGTTCCTCGGTGCCAACATCGTCGACGAGGTGACGCTGGCAGAACCCCGACTGGGTGCAGGGCACCGCACGTGTTCGACCACCAGGGGATCCAGATCGGACTGATCGGCATCGGACTCAATAGACACCCGAGCTTGTCAGCGCGGGCGCAACCGAAGGTTGGCGTTCCTCCCACGAGACCGAGACCATTCGGACGGAGTCGGAGAAACTTCGACGGCAGGGAGTCAGGATCCAGGTGGTGCTGATCCACGAGGGCACCGCGCTGGGCAGCAACACCATCGACGGCAACGCCGCGGTGCCGTGGCAAGGCCCGATCGTCGACATCGCCAACGGAATCCAAGACACCACGGTCGACGTCATCGTCGCCGGTCACACCCATCGGGTCTCCAACCTGATGGTCGGCAACATCTTGGTGACCGAAGGCATCAATGCCGGTGCGAGCTACTCCGTCGTGCAGATGGTGGTGAAGGGTCGCGATGTCGAGTGGGCGGCGCGGCAACCCGCATCGCCCAGAACATCGGCGTCGCCAAGGAGCCGACGTTCAGGCGATCGTCGACGATGCCAACGCGCAGACTGCGGTGTTGCGCAACCAGGTGATCGGCACCCAATCGATCGACATCTTGCGGGCGCCTACTCGCCTGTTCGAGTCGGCGATGGGCAACATGGTGGCCGATGCGATGCGGTTGAAGTATCCCGGCGTCGACGCCGCCTTCACCAACTCCGGTGGCCTGCGGCCGACCTGCTGATGCTCACCGCCAGCGTGCGGGCGAACAGCCGGGCGAGATCACCTGGGGCGAGATGTTCGGCGTCTTGCCGTTCGGCAACCGCACGATGATCCTGACCCTGACCGGTGCGCAACTGCAGCAGGCCTTCCTCAACGGGTTCTCACCAGCGTGCAACCCGGCGATCAACACCGGCCGGTTCCCACAGATCTCGGGGTTGAAGGTCACCTACAACTGCAACGGCCTGACTCCGGTGATCGACGGAGATGTCGAAGGCACCTGCAGGAGTCGGCGGTCCGCTGACACCGATCGGCCCGGCCGACACGGTTCGGTTCGTGACCAACGACTTCATGTACACCGGTGGCGACGGCTACACCGTCTTTGCCCAGGGCACTGACGTGCTGCAACCCGGTGACGATCTGTCGCAGGTCGCCATCGACTACGTCACCGCCAACTCTCCGGTCGGCGCCGGTGGTCGACGGCCGCATCATCCGGACCTGAGTCACACACGAGCCGCGTCAGTAACCGCACGCCCCGCTACGGGGCCCGCGGTTACACACGCTGCGTCGCACGCCCAGTTGCGCGGCATCAGGTCAGCACGGCAGGGCGTCGATCATCGGGTCGCGAGACATGGGCACGGCACCGGTTGCCGTGATCACGACTTGCTGTTCGAGTTTGACGCCCTCCTTGCCGCCGACCTCGCCGATGAAGCTCTCCACGCACACGACCATGTTCTCCTGGAACTCGCCGTCGTAGCCCCAGTCGGCGTAGTCGGCGGCGTACGCGACGGTCGGGTACTCGTCGACCATGCCGGCGCCGTGGATCATCATCATGTAGCGGTTCGGCACGTAGTCGTCCGGCACGGGCCAGCACTTCTCGCCGAACTCCTTGAACGACAGACCAGGTTTGATGAGATCGATGTTGGTCAGGATCTGGTCCTGGGCGATGTCGTACAGCTTGCGCTGCTCGGCAGTCGGCGCCTTGCCGGGGCACACCAGAGTGCGTGAGATGTCGGCCAGGTATCCGAGTGGCCCGACCATGTCGGTGTCGAAGGCGACCATGTCGCCGGGCTCGATCACCCGGTTGCTGGCCTCTTGGAACCACGGGTTGGTGCGTGGGCCGGAGGTCAGCAGGCAGCACTCGATCCACTCCCCGTCGTGGGCGATGTTGGTCTGGTGCAGGATGCTCCAGAGCTCGTTCTCGGTCATGCCCGGCTGCAACGCCTGTCGGATGCGGTCGACGCCGACGTCGCACACATCGATCGCGAGTTGGAGGGCCATGATCTCCTCCGGTGTCTTGATCATGCGAGCGAGTTCGAGCGGCTCCTGGGCGTCGAACAAGTGAATGCCTGCGTCGGTGAGATGCTGAGCGCCCCACGGTTCGCAACGATCCACCGCCAGCCGCTGGTCGGTCCCGCCGTACTTGCGCATGAGATCGATGATGTCGCGCGACCACAACTCGGCCTTCTCCTGCGTACGTGGTCCGGCGAGGAAGTAGAACCACGGCACGGCCTTGCGTACCTCGTCGACCGAATCGTGGCCGTCGTGCATGTACATGCACGTGCCGTACTCGAACAGCACGACCGGTCCGTCGACCGGCACGAACACGTATCGACCAGGTGCGTGCAACGTCCACACGTTGAACGTGTGTGTATCGGTGGCGTAGCGAATGTTGATCGGGTCGGCCAGCAGCGCGGCGCCGTAGTCGTGGGCGACCAGCTCGGCGCGAATTCGCGCAAGCCGATCGGCGCGCAGCTTGCGCCGATCGATGGCGTCGATTCGTGCCTGCACGTCAAAGGCCAACTCATGTGGATTCCCCTATCGATCTGAAATCAGTACCACTGGTCAGGCATCGAAGCTTTGCGCTTCTCGATGAACTCGAGCAACGCGGCGTCGATCGCGTCGTCGATGGGCGGCGCCTCGTAGTTGGCGAGCACCTGCCGGCACAGCGCCGCCGCCCGATCCTCGCTGCTGCGTTCGCCCGCGTCGCGCCACTGCTCGAACGACGACGAATCGCTGAGTGCAGGCTCGTAGAACGCAGTCTCGTAGTGGCGAAGCGTGTGCTGTGCGGAGAAGAAGTGCTTGCCCGGCCCGATCTCGGTGAAGCCATCGAGAGCGAACTGGTCCTCCGATAGGTCGAAGCCCTTCGCGTAGGTATGGGCGGCGCCGCACAGATCCAGGTCCATCATGAACTTCTCGTATCCCATCGCCAAACCACCCTCCAGCCAACCGGCGGCATGAAGGATGAAGTTGGCGCCGCACAACAATGCAGACATCATCGATACGGCCGACTCGCTCATCGCCTGACCGTCAGGGATCTTCGAGGAGGTGAAGGCGCCGGAGCAGCGCAAGGGGAGACCGACCCTGCGAGCCAATTGCCCCACGACCAGCGAGCCGAGCGCAGGTTCCGGCGTGCCGAACGTCGGGCTGCCGCTGTGCAGATTCATCGACGACAAGAAGTTGCCGTAGATCACCGGCGAGCCGGGCCGCACGAGTTGGCCGAGCGCCACGCCGACGAGTGTCTCCGCATGCGCCTGGGCCACGGCGCCCGCCGTGGTGACCGGGCCCATTGCACCGCCGAGGATGAACGGAACGACCACCGGAGCCTGGTTCGCCGCCGCATAGGTCTTCAGCGCGCCGGTCATGGTCGCGTCCCACACCAGTGGCGAGTTGACGTTGACATTGCCCATGATGACGCAGTTGTCGTCGACCACATCGGCACCGAAGACGATGCGGGCCATGTCGATCGAATCGGTGGCTCGCGACGGATGCGTGACCGACCCCATGAAGGCCTTGTCGCTGTAGCGAAGATGTGAGTAGACCATGTCGAGATGGCGCTTGTTGACGGGAATGTCGACCGGCTCGCACACCGTGCCGCCGCTGTGGTGCAACCATGGGGTGTCGTAGGTCAGTTTCACGAAGTTCTGGAAATCGACCAGCGTGCCGTACCGCCGTCCACCTTCCAGATCGCGGACGAAGGGTGATCCGTAGGTCGGTGCCAGCACGACGTTGTCTCCACCGATTTCCACCGACCTCGTCGGGTTGCGCGCCAGTTGTGTGAACTGTCTCGGCGCAGTCGCGCACAGCGCCTTCACCTGGCCGGGATCGAAGTGGAGGGTGATGCCTTCGACAGACACGCCTGCGTCCTTGAACAACTGCAACGACTCGGGGTCGTCGCGTATCTCCATCCCGACATCGGCCAGAATTCGATCGGCCTGCGTCTCGACCAACGCCAGTCCTTCCTCGCTCAACAGCTCGTACGGCGGAATCCGGCGGCGGATGAACGCGGGCGCGTGCGGTTTGGCTCCGTCTCCGGTGCGCGCCGCCACACGTGCCGATCGCCCACCGCCGCTGCGATGGCGAACCTCGTTCATCAAACCCCCTTTACCGGAACGACTGTACTTGGAATGCCGTGGCGCATTGACGCCTTCGCATGAGGCTCGCTACTGTGGCGCAACTGGCCCGCTTTCGCAGTGGCCTTTGCATCACGGGGAGAGATTGATGGACTACCGGCTATTTGACAGTGTTCGTCGCCATGCCAGCCCAGTTGAGGTAGAACTCGTGGAGGCGTACGCCCGCGGACACGTCTCGAGGCGTGCATTCGTCTCGCGTGGAATGATGATCGGCCTCGGCGCTCCGTTGATCAGCGCGGTCATTGCCGCATGCGGGAGCGACAGCGGTAGTTCGAGCGACGGCACGACTGCCGCCGGTGGCACCACGGCGCCGGGCGGCACCGCTGCTGCCGGCGCGATCAAGCAGGGCGGCACGCTTGCGCATCGCCGCGCAGAAGCCTGCGGGCCCGCTCGACCCGGTGGCCATGGCCGACCTCGGTACCTACACGCCCGTCGTGACGGCGTTCGAGTACCTCGTCGACATCCTCGGTGCCGAAGTGAAGCCGATGCTCGCCGAGTCGTGGAAGCCGAACGCCGACGGCAGCGTGTGGACCTTCGTTCTTCGCCAGGGTGTGAAGTGGCACGACGGCACCCCGTTCACCGCAGCCGACGTCGTTGCGAGCATGGACCGTCTGGCCGGCAGCAACCTCAAGTCGTACATCGACCCCGGCTCCACCAAGGCCCTCGACGACTTCACGGTCGAGATCACGCTGAAGACCCCCGATGGTCAGTTCCCGCAGCAGGTCGGCGCGTACAACCCGCAGTCGGTCATCACGCCGGCCGACTTCGCGCTCGGTACGACGCTCGACCAGCGCAAGACCGGCACCGGTGCCTTCAAGTTGACCAAGTACGACGCGGCGACCGGCGCCACCTTCGAGGCCAACCCCGATTGGTGGGGTGGCAAGCCGTTCCTCGACAAGCTGGAGTACATCTACAGCGAGGACCTGGCGACGCAGATCTCGGGTCTGCAGGGTGGCGCGGCCGATGCGATCGTGCAGTTCTCGGTGGTCGGCGGCGACGCGTTGCTCAACGACAGCAACTTCACGGTCGAGACCATCCGAGGTTCCGCGCACCGTCAGATCTGGATGAACTGCCGCGAGGGCGACTTCACCGACGTCCGGGTGCGCCAGGCAGTCGCACTGGGCCTCGACCGCCAAGCACTGATCGACACCATTCTGAAGGGCAGAGGCGACATCGCCAACGACCATCCGATCGCGCCGATCTACCCCTTCTTCGATGCCACCCAACCGCAGCGAGAGCGCGACATCGAAGGGGCCAAGCAGCTGCTCAGCGACGCGGGCAAGGCCGGCCTCAAGGCCACCATGGCGTTCCCGAATCTGCAGGAGATCCCGCAGCTGGCCCAGCTGGTGCAGAGCCAGCTGAAAGAGATCGGGATGGAGGTCACCCTCAAGCAGGAGGCGGTCGTCGACGGCGAGGAGTGGTGCAAGGTCTACGACTCGACCAGGTGAGCCGGCCGGCTGCGACGGCGGCATGGACTTCGGCATCGTCGACTACGGCGCACGCGGCGTCCCCGACGTCTATCTGGTCAAGGCCTATGCCACGGGCGAGTGGAACTCGGCGCACTACATCTCCGAGCCCTTCCGGGCTGCAGTCAAGGCGTACCAGTCGTCGCTGGACCTCGATGGGCAGAAGGCGGCCATCAAGGACATCCAGAAGATCGCCAACGAGGATGTCCCGTACGCAATTCCGTACTTCTACAACGTCCTGTTCGCCCACACGAAGAACGTGTCGGGCATCGTGGCTACCGGCCTCGGTCACTTCTACTGCGGCAAGGCGGGATTCACAGCCTGAACTCCGGTCCAATCGAATCCACGAAGGAGGCACCATGGGCCGGTATCTGCTGCGACGCTTGGCGTCGGCAGTGGTCACGCTGTGGCTCCTTGCCACGATCGTGTTCCTCATCGTCAACGTCCTGCCCGGCAACGTGGGCCGAAGGGTGCTCGGCCCGTTCGCGTTGGAAGAGGACGTGGTCCGGTTCAACCACCAGCTCGGCACTGATCGCGCGCTGCTGAGCCAGTACCTCACCTCGATCCGTCGGTTGTTCACGCTCGACTTCGGCAACTCGTACCAGACCGGGGCGCCGGTGACGGACGATCATCTTCCCGGCGTTGCTCCGCTCCGGGAAGCTGGCACTGCTGGCGTTCGTCATCACGATCCCGATCTCCATCGGGGCCGGCATCTTCGCTGCTCGCCGTCAGGACAAGACGGCCGACCGGGTGGTCGTCAACACCAGTCTTGGCCACGTCGTCGATCCCCGAGTTCGTGACCGCGGCCGTGCTGATGTCGATCTTCTGCGTGCATTGGAAGCTCGGCCATGTGTTCGCCAACCCGCCGGAGGGCACGTCCATCCTCGGCCAGATCCCGTACCTGATCACGCCGGCGATGGCGATGGTGATCGCCTACTTCGGCTACATCGCCCGAATGTCGAGGGCGGGCGTCATCAACGGCCTGCAGTCCGACTACGCACGAACCGCGACGATGAAGGGCCTCTCGAAGGGCGACGTGATGCGCAACCACATCTTGCGCAATGCGCTGGCACCGACGATCACCGTGATCAGCGTGCAGGTCGGTTACCTGTTCGGCGGCATCATCGGTGTCGAAAAGGTGTTCAACTACGCCGGACTCGGCTCGACGATGCTCAGCGCGGTCACCAGCAAGGACATTCCAGTGCTGCAAGGCGCGGTGCTGCTGGTCGGCATCATCTACATGATCTCGACCCTGCTCGCCGACGTGCTCATCGCCTTCCTCAACCCGCGGGTACGACTGGAGACATCACGATGAGCGATTCCGAAGATTTCATCCCGGAGCCCGAGGAGATCATCTCCACGCCGGGCGCCGACGTGTTCGTGCCGCACACCAACCGCACAACCACGGCGAACCCCCCGACGACGCCCGCGGAGATCGAGTTGAGTGGAGTGGTGCAGGTCAGCGAACGCAAGCAGGCCCGTCGCGAGAACTGGCGATTGATCTGGCGCCGGCCGGCGTTCATGATCGGTGTGTTCATCGTGCTGGTGTGGACGGTGTGTGCCATTCTCGGCGACCGCATCACACCGCACAACCCACTCGACTTCCGCACCGAGCACGCACTTGTCCCCGCGTGGCGGGTTCCCATTCGGCACCGACGAACAGGGCCGCGACGTGTTGTCCCGTGTGATGGCCGGCGTTCCCGCGATGTCATCAAGGTTGCGCCGTTGGCCGCACTGCTCGGCGTCCTGTTCGGCGTGATCCTCGGCATGGTCATGGGGTACTTCGGCGGCTGGCTCGACAACGTGATGAGCAGGATCGTCGAGGCGTTCCTGGCCCTGCCGGTGCTGCTCGTGGCGTTGCTCGCAGTCACCACGCTCGGAACGTCTCCGGCCGTCGTGATCGGCGTCGTGGCGGCTCTTGTTCACCCCGATCGTCGCCCGAACCGTGCGATCGGCAGTGCTCGCCGAACGCGACCTCGACTACGTCACATCGGCCAAGCTGCGCGGCGAATCGTCCCCGTTCGTGATGTTCAAGGAGATCCTCCCGAACGTCAGCGGACCGATCGTCGTCGAGCTCACCGTGCGTATCGGTTACGCCGTGTTCACCGTTGCCACGCTGTCGTTCCTGGGTGCTGGTCCTCAGCCGCCGTCGCCTGACTGGGGCGCACAGGTCAGCGAGGCCTTCCGCGTCATCAGCGCTGGCATCTGGTGGACCACGTTCTTCCCGGCAGCGGCGATCGCCAGTCTCGTCATCGCTGTCAATCTCATCGCCGACTCCGTGCAGTCGGTGTTGGAGGCATCATGAGCACCACCTCGGCCCCCTCCACCACGGCTGCGCTGGCGGTGGAAGACCTCGAGGTCGTCTACACCGTGCGCGGCGTCGACCGTGCGGTGCTGCGCGGCGTGTCGTTCAGCATCGCGCCGGGTGAGGCATACGGCCTCGTCGGCGAGAGCGGTTGCGGAAAGTCGACGACGGCGTACGCGGCACTTCGCTACTTGCCGCGTAACGGCAAGATCGTCGGAGGCCGAGTGCTGGTTGCCGGCGACGATGTCACCGGCATGACCACCTCGCAGTTGCAGCGGTTCCGAGCCACCGAGGCGTCGATGGTGTACCAAGACCCGGCGCAGGCGATGAACCCGTCGCTGAAGATCGGCCGCCAGCTCATCGAGAGCTTCACGCTGCTCGGCCAGTCCCAGACCGAAGCCGAGAAGTCGGCGCTCGAGGCGCTGCGGCGAGTGCGGATCGCCGATCCGGAGCGTGTGATGGACCGGTACCCCTTCCAGCTCTCCGGTGGCATGCAGCAACGTGTCGTCATCGCCATGGCCCTGGCCTGCGACCCCAAGCTCCTCGTGCTCGACGAGCCGACCACCGGCCTCGATGCCACGGTGGAGGCCGAGGTGCTGGACCTCGTTCGGGTGCTGCGCCAGGAGACCAACGCGGCCGTGCTGCTGATCGCCCACAACCTCGGCATCATCCGCTCGCTGTGCGACCGGGTCGGCGTGATGTATGCCGGGCGCATCGTCGAGCAGGGCCCCAGCCATCAGGTGTTCGACGACCCCCAGCATCCCGTACACCGTGGGGTTGCTGCGGTCGCTGCCTCGCCACGGCATACGCAAGACCGAACGGGCCCTCGCCACGATCCCGGGCATCCTGCCACTCATCGGCAGCAACCTGCCGACGTGCGTCTTCGTCGATCGCTGCCCACTGGCCGACGATGTGTGCCGCGACGAGGTGCCCCCCGTCGTCCCGATTGGTAACGAAGGCCTTCGGTACACCCGGTGTCATCACCCCGACCGAATCCCCGAGCTGGTGGAGGCACAGGTCGACGTGCCGATCGGCATCCTTGCCTCGTCGGAGCTCAACCCCGAAGTGCTCGAGTTGACCCACCTGTCGAAGACGTTCCGGCAACGCAACGTCAATGTGCCGGCGCTTGGTCGACGTCGACCTGCAGCTGGCGGAGGGTGAGACGCTGGGAATCGTCGGCGAGTCCGGTTCGGGCAAGTCGACGCTCGCCAAGACGATCCTCGGCATCGAGTCGGCAGACAGCGGCGGCACGGTGTCGCTCGACGGCAACACGGTTGCGCCAAGCACCGCAGGCCGCAGCACGGACGACAAGCGCGCCATGCAGATGGTGTTCCAGAACCCCGACTCGGCACTCAATCGCAGCTGGTCCGTTCGCCGCATCCTGATGCGTAGCGTCGAGAAGCTGACCGGCATCAAGGGCGACGCGGCCAACAAGCGTGTCGAAGCTCTTGCAGCCCATCTGCGGCTCACGCCACGCCACCTCGACCTGAAACCGCGCCAACTGTCAGGCGGGTTGAAGCAACGCGTCGCGATCGCCCGTGCGTTCGCCGGTGACCCGCGCATCGTCGTGTGCGACGAGCCCACGAGCGCGCTCGACGTGTCGGTGCAGGCCGCCATCCTCAACCTGCTCGCCGATCTGCAGAGCGACGAGAAGACCAGTTACGTCTTCATCACACACGACATGGGCGTCGTGCGCTACCTGGCCGATCGCATCGCCGTGATGTACCTCGGTCGGATCCAGGAGGTCGGGCCCACCGACGACGTGTTCAACGGACCGAATCATCCGTACACCGAGGCGTTGTTGTCGGCCATCCCAAGCGTCGATGGCGAGCCGACGTCGCGGATTCGGTTGGAGGGTGAGATTCCTTCACCGGCCAACCCGCCCACGGGTTGTGTGTTCCATCCCCGTTGCCCCCGCGCGATCGCCGGCGTCTGCGAAGTGACGGAGCCACCGTTGCTCGAGGTCGCTCCGAACCACGCGATGCGCTGTCACATCCCGATCGACGAGCTACGGCGTGCTGCAGCGCAAGAACTGATCGCCGCGGCAGGTTGCAGCGTTCAATCGACGAAGCGGTCGAGCGTGGTGTCGCGG
>CAVZXO010000011.1:0-11217 GCA_963779295.1 Ilumatobacteraceae bacterium | reverse complement strand
AGGTTCGCATGGCGCCCTGAACTTTGCACGTCGGCGGGTCTGTCTCTGGATGAGGCCGTCGAGGCGATGCTCGACGGGCTTCCGCCGCGGCGCCGCGGGCACCGACCTGACGATCTACGCTCATCTGTTCGGCGATGCGCACGGCGGCGCGCAGCCGCGAGATCGCCGAGCTGGCGGTGCGCTGGCGCGACCGAGGTGTGGTCGGGTTCGACATCGCCGGCGCCGAGGCGGGCTTCCCGCCGACTCGCCACCTCGACGCGTTCCGACTACGTGCAGCCGCGAGAACTTCCACACCACCATTCACGCCGGCGAGGCGTTCGGGCTTGCCGAGCATCTGGGAGGCCGTGCAGTTCTGCGGCGCCGAGCGCCTCGGCCACGGCGTGCGCATCGTCGACGACATCACCGGTCCGCCCGGGCGACGAGCAACTCGGTCGACTCGCCGCCTTCGTGCGCGACCGGCGCATCCCGCTGGAGCTGTGCCCGACCTCGCAACGTCGGCACCGGCGTGTGCACGACCATCGCCGAACACCCGATTGGCATGCTCCGCCGATTGCGCTTCCGGGTCACGGTCAACACCGACAACCGGCTGATGAGCGCGACCTCGATGTCTTACGAGATGGAACAGTTGACCGAAGCCTTCGGGTGGGGCCCTCGACGACTTCGAATGGTTGACGATCAACGCGATGAAGAGCGCCTTCGCTCCGTTCCCCGAGCGGCTGCGGATCATCAACGGCATCGTCAAGCCGCGCTATGCGATGGTCCGCGCCGAGCAGAGCGCTCGGCTGAGCTGAAGCCAGCTTCGGCTGAATCTGACGCACTTCGAGGCCATGACCGTCGCCGTTCATCTTGTCGACCATCCGTTGATCGCTGATTCCCTCACCCGGGTCCGCGACAACGAGACCCCCAACGCACTCTTTCGCCAGGAACTCGAACGGATCGGCACGCTGCTGATCGCCGAAGCAACTCGGGGCTTGCGACGCACGAGGTGCGGGTCACCACGCCACTGGTCGCCACCACAGGACGAGCACTTGTCGTCGCAACCCGTCGTCGTACCGGTGTTCGGGCCGGTCTCGGCTTCGTCCATGCCGCACAGGAATTGCTGCCCAGCGCGGATGTTGGTTTCATCGGCGTTTTCTCACGATGAGGAGACCTTCCAACCGAAGCCCTACGTCAACAAGCTGCCCGAGCATCTCGCCGGCCGGCAGTGCATCGTGTTGGACCCCATGTTGGCACCCCGGGCTCGCTCGCCCACACCTGCCAGTTGCTGCTCGAGCGTGGAGCCACCGGCACCATCATCGTCGTCTGCGTGCTCGCCGTGCCCGAAGGCATCGCCCATCTGAAAGAAGCCGGTCTCGATCTGGCGATCTACACGGCCGCAGTCGACGAGCATCTCAACGAGCATGCCTTCATCGTCCCCGGCCTGGGTGATGCCGGCGACCGCCAGTTCGGCTCCCCGGCCGTCGAGTTCGAGCAGTTAAGGAGGGCGGCGAGCGTCTAGGTAAGGGGCTGGGTCCACGTCGATGCCTTCGCCGTAGAGCTTGACCTTCGGCTCGGTGCCGCTAGGGCGAAGCTGCAGGCGCAGTTCGGGTCCGAGTTGCAAACGCAGCAGACCGGCCTCGTCGAACCACTCGACCTCCGACACCATGCGATCTCCGACTTCTGTGGGAGGAGTAGCGCGCAACCGGGCGACCGCAGCAGTGCCGTCCACCGGCGGCATCTTCACTGACAGGTCGGCCATCACATGCCGGCCGAAGCGCTCGCTGATCGCGTCGAGACGACCTTGCAGCGTCACGCCCTCGGCCTTGGCGAGCGCCGCGACTTCGGCGAGCAGTACTGCGGCGGTGATCCCGTCCTTGTCGAGTGGTCGCCCACACACGAGGTAGCCCAACGCCTGCTCGTAGCCGAACACGAAGTGCGACTCGGGTCGCGACAAGACGGTGTGCCCGATCCATTTGAACCCTGTGTACGTCTCGGCAAATCGGACCCCGTACTCCGCAGCCATCCTGGCCAGCAACGACGACGAGACCAAGGTCGTGATCACCAGGCGATCGTCTCCCGTCGTGTGCCGCAAGATGTGGTCAGCCAGAAGCCAGCCGATCTCGTCGCCCTGCAGCCGTCGCCAGCCGCCCTCGGGCGTCGGAATCGCTGCTCCCAAGCGATCGGCATCGGGGTCGTTGCACAGCGCGATCGGCGGCTCCACTTGCCGCGGCCAGCGCGAGCAGCAGATCCATTGCGCCAGGCTCCTCCGGGTTGGGGAACGAGACCGTCGGGAACGCCGGATCCGGTTGCTGTTGCTCGGCAACGACAAACGGCGTCAGCAAGCCAGACCGCTCGAATGCGGCCATCAGTGTCTCTCCGCCGACACCGTGCATCGCCGAGTACGCAACCGGCACGCCGGCAAGCTCGGGGCACAGCCGAACGGCGGGCGCGGCCGCCAGATACGCCTGCACGAACGAGTCGTCGAGCCACTGGATGAGTGGATCATCAGGATCGGAGAGCGCGACATCGCACGGATCGACCATGTCGATGCACGCCGCGATCTGGGCATCGACGGGCGAGACGATCTGCGCGCCATCAGCCGTGAAGACCTTGTAGCCGTTGTCGGCCGGCGGGTTGTGCGACGCGGTGACCACGACTCCTGCGGCAGCGCCGACGCCCACGATGTTCCACGCCAGCAGCGGTGTCGGCACGACGTGGGGAAAGATCATCGCCCGCACGCCTCGCGCTGCACAGACTCGTGCTGTATCGAGCGCGAACGCGTCGCTCTTGCGGCGGGCGTCGTATCCGATGATCACGCCACGGGTTGCCGCGTCGGGCTCCGCCTTCAGCAGGTAGTCGACGAGACCGGCCGCGGCCTGGCGGACCACCAAGCGGTTCATCCGCTGTGGGCCGGCACCGACCGCGGCACGCAGCCCGGCGGTACCGAATTGCAGACGCCCGTCGAAACGAACGGCTAGCTCGTCGTCAGCACCGGCGAGCAAACTCTCCAGTTCTTCACGCATGTCAGCATCGGGTTCGGCGGCCAACCAGCGGCGCGCCTCGCTGCGGAAATCGCTCATGGCAAGAGCGTACGCAACTCCACCAATGGCCTGGGACCCACGTGGGAGATCACTTCGGCCGCGGCGATCGCGCCGAACTGGGCGCAGTCCGCCAAGGGCCGTCGACGGGTGTATCCGTAGAGGAAACCCGCCGCAAACAGGTCGCCCGCGCCGGTGGTGTCGAGCACCTGATCGACCGGTTGGGCCGGTGCCTGCAGGACGTCGTCGGGTGTCACGACCAGACAACCCTGAGCGCCGACGGTGACCACAGCCAACGCGCAGTCGCGACGAACAGCATTGACGGCCTCGTCCATCGTCTCGACCTGGTACAGCGACATCAACTCGTCCTCGTTTCCGAAGAGCAGGTCGACCTCGTCGGTGACGAGCGCCCGGAAGTCGTCGCGGTGGCGATCGACGCAGAACGAATCGCTGAGTGTCAGCGAGACCAGACGATCATTGGCATGGGCGACACGCGCGGCGTAACGGAAGGCCTCCTTCGCCTCTGGCCTGTCGTACAAGTAGCCCTCCATGTACAGAACCTCGCCGACTGCGACCGTGTCGGCATCGATGTCACTGGGAGCGAGCAACGACGACACGCCGAGATACGTGTTCATCGTCCGCTGGGCGTCGGGAGTGACGACGATGATGCAGCGACCGGTCGGCGTCCCGTCCGCCGGAGCACCCGGACGGAATTGCACGCCGACCGCGCGGCAGTCGTGGCCGAAGACCCGACCGAGCTCGTCGTCGCTGACCTTTCCGATGTACGCAGCCGTACCCCCGAACGAAGCGACGCCGCACATCGTGTTGGCCGCCGAGCCGCCACTCATCTCGATGGCGCCACCCAGCGCTTGGTACAGGTACAGCGCCCGATCGGTGTCGACAAGCGTCATCGACCCCTTGACCAGGTCGTGCTTGCCGATGAATCCGTCGTCCGCATGGGCGATGACATCGACCAGCGCATTCCCGATTCCAACGACGTCGTATTGAATGCCCGGCACGTGGGTGCAGGCTACTGGTCGGGGCCGCCGCGGATACGCTCCTTGCCGTGAGCGACAACCCGTACCGCCTTCCACATACCGTTCTCCCGAGCCTTTATCGGCTGGTTCTCGAGCCCGATCTCGGCGCCGCGTCGTTCGCAGGAACGGTATCGATCGACGTCACCGCATCCGAAGCCGTTCAATCGGTTGCACTCAACGCCGACGAGTTGGACATCACATCGGTACTCGTCGGCGGCGCGGCATCGACGTTCCACCTCGACGCCAAGACCGAGCGGCTCATCATCGACGCGTCGATCGACAAAGGCGACACCACGATCGAGATCGCCTTCACCGGCACGCTCAACGACAAGTTGCGCGGTTGGTACCGCAGCACGTTCAAAGACGAGAACGGCGCCGAACGTGTCATCGCGACCACACAGATGCAGGCCACCGATTGCCGCCGAGCATTCCCGTGCTTCGACGAGCCGGAGTTCAAAGCGGTCTTCGACATCACTCTCGTCATCGAGCCCGATCTGATGGCGGTGTCCAACGGTCCGGAGATCGGTCGCAGCTCCCGCGACGACGGCAAGCACGTTGTGAGCTTCAAGCCGACGATGATCATGAGCACGTACCTCGTCGCCTTCGTCGTCGGCCCGCTCGAGGCAACCGAGCCGATCGATGTCGACGGTGTTCCGCTGCGTGTCGTGCACGTGCCTGGCAAGGGTCACCTCACAGAGTTCGCTCTGGAGATCGGTGCGTTCTCGCTGCGGTGGTATCAGACGTACTACGGCATCCCGTACCCCAGCGACAAGGTCGACATGCTGGCGCTGCCCGATTTCGCCGCCGGGGCCATGGAGAACCTCGGCTGCATCACCTACCGCGAAAACCTGCTCCTGGCCGACCCGAAGACGGCGACGCAGCTCGAGTTGCAGAACCTCGCCGACGTCGTCGCCCACGAGGTTGCTCACATGTGGTTCGGTGACCTCGTGACGATGCGCTGGTGGAACGGGATCTGGCTGAACGAGGCCTTCGCCACCTTCATGGAGATCGCCTGCTGCGATGCGTTCCGACCCGAGTGGCAGCGCTGGACGACGTTCAGCCTCGAGCGCAGCGCGGCGTTCGAGACGGACTCGCTGGCCAGCACTCGCACCGTCGAGTTCCCGGTCGAGGCGCCCGCCGATTGCGACGGCATGTTCGACGTGCTGACCTATCAAAAGGGTGGCTCGCTCCTGCGCATGCTCGAGCAGTACCTCGGCACCGAAGAGTTTCGCCAAGGCATCAGCCTCTACTTGAAGACACATGCGTACGCAAACACCGAGACCGGTGACCTGTGGGACGCGATCGAGAAGGCCAATCCCGCCGTGCCCGTGCGCGAGTTGATGGACTCATGGATCTGGCAACCCGGTTACCCGCTGATCTCCGCTCGTCTCGACGGAGCTGAACTGGTGCTGAACCAGCAGCGCTTCGCATACGCAGACATCGACGACCCGACACTGTTCGTCGTGCCGGTTCACCTGTCGATCGACGGTGTGGAATCGAAGTTGCTGCACGACAAGGCGCAGGTGCGCGTACCGCTCCCGTCGGCCGATGCATCGGTTGTCGTCAATGCCGGCGGCCACGGTTTCATGCGTGTCGCCTACGACGATGCATTGCGTGCCCGTCTCAGCGGCGATGCACTGACCAACCTGACAGTGATCGATCGCTACAACCTGGTCGACGACGCGTGGAACGCTGTCATCACCGGCAGGTTGGCAGCCGCCGACTTCCTCACCTTCGTCGAAGCCTTCGGGAGTGACCGCGACCTCGCCGTGTGGCAAGCGATTGCCGTCGGCCTGCGCGGCCTCGGCCGCCTTGTGGAAGGACCACCGCACGCAGCGTTGCAGCAGCGCATCGCCGACCTCGCTCGTCCCGTCGTTGCCGACCTCGGCTGGGCTCCCACGGAAGGCGAGCCAGACCTCACCTCGAAGCTTCGCGGGCTCGTCGTGGGTGTGCTCGCCATTCAAGGCAACGACGCCGACGCGCTCGCGCGGTGCCGGCAAATGCTGAACGACGCGACGACCGATCCGGAGCTCGCCGCCACTGCTGCCGCGGCCGTTGCATCCGTCGGAACCGACGACGACTACGAGGACTACCTGCAACGGTTCCGCACCGCGACGACTCCCCAGCTGAAGCTGCGGTACATGTTCTCGCTCGCCGAGTTCCCCGCTGAGGATCAGATCCGCCGGACGATCGACCTGGCACTGTCGGGCGACGTCAAGACGCAGGACGCTCCGTTCCTGCTGAACCGGTGCATCGCCAACCGCCACAACGGCACCATGGCGTGGGAGAGCGTTCGCCGCCAGTGGCCTCAACTGCTCGAGCGATTCCCCAACAACACGATCGTGCGCATGGTGGGCTCCATCACCATGCTCACGACGCCCCACCTCGTCGCCGACGTGCAGGGATTCTTCGCCGAGCACCCGATCCCGCAGGCAGCCAAGACCCTCGAACAGCTGCTCGAGCGGCAGCGAGTGAATGCCGACCTCCGAGCACGCGAAGCCGAGCCATTGGCTGCGGCGCTCGCCGCCGAATAGCGCGGCCAGCTACCGGAGCTTCTCGATCTCCAACTGATCGGCAGCGTGACGAGCGCGCAGCACCTTCTTGTCGAACTTGCCGACGCTGGTCTTCGGTACTTCGTCGATGAACGCCCAACGTTCTGGCAGGCAGAACTTGGCAGTGCGGTCCGCGAGCCAACCACACAGCTCCTCGGCGGTGACCTGCGAGTCGGACTTGCGAACGACACACGCGAGCGGTCGTTCGTCCCATCGTTCGTCGGGGACACCAATGACAGCGGCCTCGGCGACGTCGGGGTGTCCCATCAGCGTGTTCTCGAGATCGACGGACGAGACCCACTCGCCGCCGGACTTGATCACGTCCTTGGATCTGTCGCTGATCATCACGAAGCCGTTGGACGACACCGACGCGACGTCGCCAGTGCGCAGCCAGCCGTCGTGGAACTTCTCGGGATCGTCGACGCGGTAGTACGAGGCGGTGATCCACGGACCGCGCACCTCGATCTCGCCGAGCGACTCACCGTCCCACGGGACCGTTGCGCCGCTGTCGTCGGTGAGGCGGAGCTCGACACCGGGCAGGACCCGGCCGGTACGCGCCCGCCAGGTGACCTCGTCGTCGCCACCCATGTCCTTGGGTGGATTGCCGATCGCACACACCGGACTGGTCTCGGTCATGCCCCAGCCCTGCACGATCGGAACGTCGAAGACGTTGAAGTAGCCCTCGATGAGCGCCCGCGGGACAGCTGACCCGCCGCACATCACGAGCCGCAGCGACGACAGGTCCGCGGCCGCACCATTGATCAGCAGATCGGTCAGCACTGTCGGCACGGCGCCCGTCAGCGTCGGGCGAGTCTCCTCGATGATCCGAGCCAGCGGCGATGCTTGGAGGAACTGCTGGGGGAACACCAGGTCGGCACCGACCATCCACGCCGCGTACGGCGTGCCCCACGCGTTGGCGTGGAACATCGGCACGATCACCAGCATCCGATCGTGCTCGGCGAGAGCGATGTTGGCGGTAGAGGTCACCATCAACGAGTGCAGGAACGTGCTGCGATGGCTGTACATCACCCCCTTGGGGTTGCCTGTGGTGCCGCTGGTGTAACACATCGCCATGCCGCTTCGCTCGTCGACATCCGGGTAGTCGAAGCCGGGCTTCTCGGCAGCCAGGAGCGTGTCGTAGTCCAGCGTTTCGCCGAGCGCCGACGTGTCGCCGGCGCCCTTGACGATGATGTGCTTCACCGTGGTCAACTGATCGCGGACCTTGGCGAGCAACGGGATGATCGAGGCGTCGACGATGATCACCTGATCCTCGGCGTGGTTGATGACGTAGCTCAGTTGCTCGGGAAACAACCGAATGTTCAACGTGTGCAGCACGGCACCCATGCACGGCACGGCCAGGTACGCCTCGAGGTGGGACTGGTTGTTCCACATGAACGTCCCGATCCGGTCTCCGGCCTGCACGCCCAATCGGGTCAGCGCGGCTGCCAACTGATCGGCGCGGTCGGCCACCTCGGCAAATGTCGACTCGACGTATCCATCGCCCGTGAAGGTGATGACCTTGCTGTTGGCGTGAATCGTCCGTCCGTGTTGGAGGATCGGTTGGATCGTCAACGGATAGTCCTGCATCGTGCTGAGCGGCATAGTTCCCCCTGTTGTCGTCAGTGCGGTCACGTTAGTCACGCTGATGTCAGCGGGCGAATAGCCAATGGGTGCAACGGCCAGTAGGTCGTTTGGATCATGTTCCCAGAAATTAATGCCAAAGGATTAAGTCGTATGCCAGGATCTACCCGATGGGTCTGGGGACGGTCACACAACGAGCACCAGCGTGGAGCCGGGTTCGGTCGATCGACCGCTACTTCGTCAACGCACCCGTCGACGCACTGCTGATCGGTGGGGCATCACTGCTGCTCTATGCCGTCTTTCGCCTCAATCCAGAGCTGGCAACGTCGCCATCGGTCGCCTCGGTGGCCGCCACCCTGGTATGGGTCTGCAACTACCCCCACTTCGCGTCGACCAACTATCGGCTGTACCACTCGCGGTCATCCATCGCTCAGTACCCCCTGACCAGCATCGTGACGCCTCTCGTCATGCTGGCGGCGGTGATCGGCTGCTACATGTCGCCCACCGCAGTGGCGCCGCTGTTCATCAAGCTCTACCTGCTCTGGTCGCCGTACCACTTCTCAGGACAGACGCTGGGCATCACGATGGTCTATGCCCGACGGACCGGTTTCGTCATCGACGGATGGCTACGCCACAGCATGACCGCCTTCATCTTCTTGACGTTCGCCGTCCAGAGCGTGTGGGCGGAGGTGGGCCTGCATCGGAACCCGTTCTACGGCGTCGACTACCCCACCCTCGGCGTCCCGATCTGGCTTCCGCAGTTGCTGACCAAGGTGATGTGGATCGCGCTCGCCGCGACGATTGCGTTGCTGATCTGGAAGCTGGTGGACCGCGGCCAGCGGGTGCCTTTGATCGTGCTCCTGCCGGCATTCACGCAGTACATCTGGTTCGTGGCGACCCCAGCGGGGCAGTTCGCCTACATGGTGCCCTTCTTCCATTCGCTGCAGTACCTCCTCATCGCCTGGAGCGTGCAGCTCAAGGTCGGGCTCACCGAACGAAAGCGCGACCCATCGGTGCGCTACGTGTGGACGGAATCGGCGCGTTGGATGGCGATCAACATCGCCGGCGGGTACGCATTGTTCTGGGTGCTCCCCCATCTCGGCAGCCACTTCGGCAAGTCGT
Organism: Ilumatobacteraceae bacterium; assembly: GCA_963779295.1. Taxonomy (GTDB): domain Bacteria; phylum Actinomycetota; class Acidimicrobiia; order Acidimicrobiales; family Ilumatobacteraceae; genus JAENVT01. The sequence continues at coordinate 1,908 of CAVZXO010000011.1, read as the reverse complement.
TGGCCTTCAGTACCGCTGTCATGCTCGCTGCCATCCAGATCCACCACTTCTTCGTCGACGGAGTCATCTGGCGCTTGCGCAACTCCGAGTCCCGATCGCCGCTGACGTCGTCGCTGCGAGAAGTCAGTGGGCGGTCATGAGGGTGCCGCGACGGACCCGCCGTCTCATCGGGCTCACCGGGCTGGCGTGCCTCGGCGCACTGATGTTCGCATCGCCGTGCGCGGCGTACACCCCGCCTGAGACTGATCCGCGGATCGTCGTGTCCACAACCCAGGGACAGGTCCTGATCGCACTGGCACCGGAGAACGCTCCGGAACACGTGAAGCAGTTCTTGCTGGCGCTCGAGGCCGGTGACTTCGACGGTGCCGACGTGACGCGCATATCACCCAAGTTCTACGTGCAGTTGGTCGGCGCTTTGGGCACCGCACGGCTCGCCGGACAGCCTGTGGAGCAGGTCAAGGTCGGCAACGTTCGAGGTGCCCTCAGTGTGTACGACAGCGGCAAGGCCGGTGACGCACCGACGCTGATGTTCGTGCTCGTCGGAAGCCCGCAACTGAACGCCGACTACACGCCGATCGGATTCGTCGAAGCCGGGATGGGCGTGCTGCAGGAGTTGGCCAACAGCGGCACCATCGGCGACGATCACCACCCTGCAGAGGCTCTGTACGTCACGGAGATGCACCTCGCTTCGGCACAAGAGCGCATGGCGTTGCGCAGCGCCGACTCGACGGCAGAGTCGGACGACGGGACGGCACTGCTGGCCGCGGTCTTCATCTTGGCGTGCGCCGCCTTCGTCGCCGCAGTGATCTCCGCCTTTCACGATCGTCTCGGCAAACAGCGCGTCAGGTCCCTCTCGCTGCTCGTCGTCCTGGTGACGTTCTTCGCACTGTGGGTATCCCTCGGAGGCACTGAGGGAGGCTCGGGTCTGGTTGGCGTGGCGCTGTTCGGCGGCGCGATCGCCATCTTCAGGCTGATGGGCCGATTCGAACGACCGGTGCCGAGCACCGACCTAGGCGGATTTGCGCAACCAAGCGAGCTCGCCGATGGCGAACTGCACGCCGAGGCTGGGATCGATCAGCCGGACGGCGACTTCGAGGTCGTCCTGAGCCAGTGACACACACCCGCTCGTCGGCTTGGATGCTCCGGACGCCGAGTACGAGTTGCGATGCAGGAAGATGGCAGCGGCCAACGGCGGCTCGCCTGGCGCGTTGCCCGATATCGGATCGAGGTTGGCTCCGATGACGGCAGCGTGGCCGTAGACGTCGCCGATCCGGGTCAGCCATTCATCCGGCGAGGTGCAGCCAGGATCGTTCACCAAGGCCTGGTAGGACGCCGAGTTGGGCGTCGCGCCCCAACAGTCCTCGTTGCGAACGAGGCGATACGACCCCCGCACGCCAGGGTCGGGGCGGTTCCCGAAGAACTGGAACTGCTGCCCGTCCCAGGCGTGAACGCTGCCGAGCGGGACGAGCCTGCAGGCGTGGTGCCATCACCCGATCGCCTTTCGGCCAACGGCCGTGAACCACTCCTGCCCAGTCGAGCGACGACGGGTGCCTGCTGGCAGCGCCACACCCCGCTCGCCGACCGAGCAACGATCTGCAACGTTGCCGTCGTCGTCGTCCACGTGTCGGCAGCGACGATCACGAACTGCCTGATGCCCGGGTGCCGGCTCGCCAAGGCCTGCGCGTCAAAGATCGCACTGCGATCCCGGGAGTGAACATCACGTCCCGGGTCGCATCGCGACTGGCCTTCGGAGGCGCCGAGACGGGTGCGGCGTGCGCCGCCGGGATGGCCACTGCACCGGCGAAAACATCATCACGATCGCCAAAGCACCCACAGGCCGATCCATGTCGAAGCAGTCTACGAGCGGATCTGATCTCGGCCCTGTGCCGGGCCAGCTAGCGGCAGACT
>CAVZXO010000010.1:0-149779 GCA_963779295.1 Ilumatobacteraceae bacterium | reverse complement strand
CGGGAGGGCGTCGATCCGCCCTGGACCTCGGTGTGAGCTTCCATGGAGACGGGTTTCTCATATACGACTTGCCGAGCTGGCACGTCGTCGGCTCGTTGCCTGGCAACGGAGTCCAATCTCCCCGGATGTTCATTCGGGACGACTGCCGCACGATCGACGTGGTCGGGTTCGTGCCGGATTGGGCCAGAATCGCGGCTGGATCTACGACAGATTGGGCACGCCGTCGAGCAGCCTCGTCAGCAGCTATCCGTTGCCCGACCACTACACGCAGGTCGTGTTCACGGACCAGGGTCCGATGATCGTTCAGCGCGTGAACCCTGACCCCATGCCGCTTATTCGCAGGTTGTCGACCTCCGCTCTGGCCTCGTCCTGTTCACGGTTGCCGAGCCCGAGCGAGCCATCGACGGAAGTTTTCGGATCTGGCAACCTGCAGGAGCCACGTCGGACGGAAGCCTGATCGCATTGCAGGTTCCGAGCGCTGACCGCAGCCGCACGTCCGTCAGCTATTGGACCGCCGATGGCCAGCAGGTTGGTGAGTGGACAAGCCCGATCGGGGCGTTCAACTTCCGCATCTCCCCCGCAGGGAGTTACCTCGCCTACTTGATCTCCAGCGGTTCGGTTACGACCGATGCCTTTCTCGTCACACTCGACGGATCGCCTGTCACGACGATGCCAGCAACACCGGTAGAGATCTCATCGTGGCTCACCGACGGATCGATGCTGGGGTGTACGCGTAGATCAACCGGCCAAATGCCGGTCAGATGGGATCTCTTCTCACCGCCGAAGGATCTGATCCCTGCGGACACGCTGAAGGCGTGCCTTCATGCGGCGAGGTGAGCTCGGCTCAGGTCCGCGTGCGGCGCAAGCGGTCGATGCGTTTGTCCCACAGTCCCGGCGGTGTCGAGGATCCAACCGACGGCTGAGGCAAGCGGCTGTGGCGTCACCCGGTAGCGAACCTCGCGGCCGGCACGCTCGTGGTCCAGCAACCCTGCCGCTTCGAGTACCTGCAGATGCTTGAGGACGGCTTGGCGCGTCAACGGTGTCGTCTCGGCCAGCACCGTGGCGGTCGACGGGCCTTTCTTCAGCAGGCGCTCGACGAGCATCCGGCGTGTTGGATCGCTGAGCGCGCCGAACAACGCATCGAGCGATCCGCCGTCGACCTCTGCCCGCGGTGCCGGGCTGGTCACGCCATCACGGTGGAGTGCAATGCCAGCAACCACAACGAGACCATTCTGACGTCCCACGACAAGGTGCCCAGTGCCGACATCGACATCGTCGCGGCCGTCGAGGCTCCGACGAACTGCTCGGCGACGTGGAGCCGCGACCGGCCATCGGGTAACTCGACGATCTGCAGCTGAACGTAGGACGCGGACGATGGGTCGTCGCGGTCCCACCACGAGAAGTTGATCGCTTGACCGTCGACCACCGTGTCGATCCGCACATCGCGCACCACGCCATCCTCGGTGGCGGTTCCTTCGGCGTCTGGCTCGACCGTGAGTTGAGCCTCGTCCACGAGCCACGAGGACCAGCCCTCGGAGGTCGAGATCAGCGACCACAACTCGTCCGCGCTGAGGTCGAGGTCGGTGGTGCGTTCGATGGAGAGATCGTCAGGCTGCGACATGGTTGGCAGCATATCGCAACCAGATGGTTGCACCTCGTCGACTTCGTCGCTACTCTCAACTGCAACTACTTAGTTGCACAAAGGAGCAGTTCCATGTTGGTCCCCACCGTCATCGAAAGCACCAGCCGCGGCGAGCGGGCCTTCGACATCTACTCGCGACTGCTCGTCAATCGCATCGTCTTCCTCGGCGCTGCGATCGACGACAACGTCACCAATCTGATCGTCGCCCAGTTGTTGCACCTCGAGAGCGAGAACCCCGACAACGACATCGCCATCTACATCAACAGCCCGGGGGGAGACATGAACGGGCTCTTCGCCATTCACGACACGATGCGGTTCATCAACCCCGATGTCGCCACGATCTGTGTTGGGCAGGCTGCGTCCGCGGCCGCGGTGTTGTTGGCCGCCGGCACGCCCGGCAAGCGGTACGCCCTACCCAACGCCCGAGTGCTGATCCATCAACCACACGGCGGGGCTCAGGGGCAATCGACCGACATGGAACTGGCTGTTGCCGAGATGGTCGAGATGCGACGTCGGATGGTCGACATCTTGGTGCAGGCAACCGGGCAGACTGCACAGCGGATCACCACCGACATCGATCGCGACTACATCGTCCGCGGCGATCAAGCCATCGCCTACGGACTGGTTGATCATGTGATCGACCGCAGGCAACTGCCGAGCGCGACGAAGGCGATCGCTGCCGCCTGACGCTCGTGCGATGATTGGAGCATGCTCGATCATCTCTCCATCCAATGTTCCGACACTGCGGCGAGCGCGGCGTTCTACGACGCTGTCCTCGCTCCGCTCGGAGGCACGCGCATCATGGAGTTCGGCCCCGTCATCGGGTACGGCGTGCCGCCGATGCCCGATTTCTGGATCGGACCCGACCAAACCGGTGACGGGTTCAAGGAGTCACACATCGCATTCTCGGCACCCAATCGGGAGGCTGTTCGTGCCTTCTTCGCAGCCGCCACCGCCGCCGGCGCCGAGGCGCTGCACGAGCCGCGTGTGTTTCCCGAGTATCACCCCAACTACTACGGGGCGTTCGTGCGTGACCCGGATGGCAACAACGTCGAGGCCGTGTGCCACCTGCCGGAATGACGGTAGCGCTACGAGGCGATCAGTAGCCCGCCGTCGGGATCGAGCCGTGGTGCCACCACGACCGGGATCGGACAGACTTGCCGCAGTCGGTGTAGCCCAGTCGCATCGAGCCCTGGCAGGCTGGCTGGAACGATCACTCGACTGATTGGCCGATGCTGCAATACGTGGTAGATCTCACCGACGGCATCCGCGCCGGACGTCGAGATGGTCTCGATGTCGTCGGTGTGCGCGCTGATCCGACACACGACCTGATCGAGGTAGATCAGCCCGGCCATCGACACGTCGATGCACTCGGCGATGGCGAACTCGCGTAGGGAGGCTGCCGAACGACCGTCGAGCGTCAGCAACAATGTGACAGCCCGATCCTCGGGGTTCAACATGTTGAGTCCGCCCTCGCCGTCCGGGCTCGAAGGGTCGATCAGAATCAGAGTTCTGGTGACGATCATGGTTTCATCCATGACATCAGGGTACGGATGCAAGGTTTCGCCATTCTTGCGTCGAGATGAACACTCCGTCTGCGGAGATGGACGTTCGTCAGTCTCGGACGATGAGTTCTATCTCGTCATGTCCACGAGGCGACGAAGGTACGTGTGGTAGCGCGCTGCACCGAGGATCACCATGTCGGGTGAGCGATTGACCCCGGACTCGAACAATCCCAGGCAGGTGCGATCGGCGCACGCCGCCTTGAAGAGGTTGAACGCCTCCCAGTAGTCCCACAGACCGTTGCTCATCTTCACACCGGCCTCGCGTTCGAAGAGCGACCGCCAGGCGTCGCGCGACATCGTCTGTGACCCGCGGATCGACATGCACCACGACCAATCCTCGGCAGGATCGCCGACATGCCCGAACTCCCAGCCGGTCAACGCCAGCACTTCTCCGTTCGAGCTCAACACATTGCCCGGACCCGCATCTCCGTGAACGAGCGAGACACGCGTCGATTGGGGCGCGTGTCTGGTGAAGCCACATCTCGGCGGCGTCGAGCAGTGGTGACCGTGGGGTACCCGCCGACTTGCCGACGTTGCGCCAATGCTCGATCAGGATGTGGGTCGACTGTTCGCGGTCAACGGCCGGGAGGTGCGCCGTGGGTTCGAGCGCGTGCAGGCCGGCCAGTGACCGGGCGAACGCGGCAGCGGTCGCGTGGCTCCATCGGTAGACCTTCGCCCGCAGGATCGGCGTCGATGTGGTCGATGACGAAGAATGGTTGACCGAGCACATCCCCGGTCGGCTCGAACCATCGAACGTTCGCCACAGGAAATCCACTCGCGCGCAACGATTGCATGAGGCCGACCTCGGCAGCGCTCGACGTACCGAACACACCGCCTCGTTCGACGCGCAACACGAACCGGCCGGCAGAGGTGTCGACGTCGAACATCGCCCGCGAATGTCCCTCGGTCAAGCGGCGCGACGACTGCACTTCGATCGGGGTGCCGGTCTGCTCGCCGAGGAACTCGGCGAGGCGGCCCTCATCCATTGGGTACCTGCCGTCGGAGAGCCTGCAGCAGCACCGTTTCGCGTTCCAGGTCCTCGTCGAGATGACGTTCGAGGATCTCGCGAATGGTGCTGTTCTCGCGGTGGTACGGATCGGCCAGCACGGCAAGGCACGACCGCATGACGTCCTGCCCTGCTGCGGGCCCGAGCGCCGCGGCGAGCTCCTCCTGCCGACGACGAGTGGGATCATTGCCGCGCCGGCCGCCGTACGTCGCCAACCCGATCAGCCGAATCGTCGCTTCGCGGGCGTAGGCATCGGCGAGGTGTGGCAGCACGGTGTTTCGCAATGTCTCGGCCATCGAGGCCCACAGCGCAGCGTCGCTGGGACGATCGTTGATGGCCTTTGTCACCCCTGGATTGCCCACGTGGATCTCCTCTGTCGCGGCGGCTCACCTTATTGTCGCAGGCTGTATCGACCGAGAAGCCCCTTGCCATGAGCACCGTTTATTCTGCTGACATGCTCGGTCTCGACGCAGACGCCATCATCGTGACCTCGCGATTGCTGTTGCGCCCGCTGCGCGTCGACGATGCCGAGGAGATGGTCGAGGTGCTTGCGGATCCTGTGTTGCACGAGTTCACGGGCGGAGAGCCGGCGACGATCGACGAGTTACGTGCTCGCTACACGGCTTGGACAGGAGGGTCGGGGTCGTCCGACGAGCTGTGGCTGAACTGGATCGTGTGCCGCAGCGCGGACGCCATCGCAGTCGGAACGGTGCAGGCCACGGTCATGAACCCCGAGAACGATGCGACGGCCTTCGTGGCATGGACGATCGGCGTCCCCTGGCAACGGCAGGGGTATGCGTCGGAGGCCGCAGTGGGGCTCGTCCAGTGGCTCGTCGGCAACGGCATCGAGTCGGTGGTCGCTCACGTCCACGCCGACCACCAGGCATCGGCAGCAGTCGCCGCGAGCGCCGGGCTCGAGCAGACGTCGGAGGTAGCCGACGGTGAGGTGGTCTGGCGTCGCGGCTGAAACGTCCGGCCGGGCGCTTCGCAGAATCAGTCGGTGTAACGCCGGGCGTTTGGCTTCTTGCCCTTCAACAACGTGCCGCGCAGCGATGAGATCACGTCGTCGACCCTGGCCTCGGGTACTCCGACGATCGAGAACTGCTCGGTGATCTTGATGGGACCGATCTCGCGGCCGCTGAGCTTGCTCTCGTTGGCGATCATGCCGACGAGATCACCTGGTCGAATGCCGGCCTTGCGGCCGAGGCCTAGATAGATGAACCCCGTGCCGACAGTTCCACCGCGTGCCGACGAGCGCGGTCCCTTCTGGCCGGGACGCTCGCCCGGTCGACCGCCGCGCTCCGGCCTGTCGGGGCGCGGGCCTCGATCGAGTTTGTGTGAGAAGTCGGGAATCTCGGCCTCGTCGACAGTCGCGCCGCCGGCCTCGTGGGCCAGCTTCACCGCTGCGAGCGCGATCGTGCGCATGTTGTGATCGCCGGCCAACGCATTGAGCACGTCGTTGTAGTCGTCGAGATCGTCGGAAGCGAGCGCCTCGCGGACGGCGTTGACAGTGAGTTCGATCTGGCGGGCTCGAAGGTCGGCCACTGTCGGGACACGTTCGATCGCAATCTTCTGTTTGGTGAGCTTTTCGATGTTGAACAGCAGGCGCTGCTCGCGGGGCTCGGCGAGAGTGATGGCAACACCCTGACGCCCCGCTCGCCCGACGCGACCGATGCGGTGCACGTAGCTCTCGGCTGCGGAGGGCACGTCGTAGTTGACGACATGGGTCAACGTGTCGACGTCGAGACCGCGAGCCGCCACGTCGGTAGCCACCAGCAACTCGGCGGTGCCGTCGCGGAGCCGACCCATCACGCGGTCGCGCTGTGGCTGGTCCATGCCGCCGTGCAACGCCTCGGCGCGATAGCCGCGACCGTTCATTGTCTCGGTCAACTGATCGACCTCGGTGCGCGTCCTGCAGAAGACGAGCGTCGCCTTGGGTGCCTCGATGTCGAGGATGCGACCGAGCGCGGCCGGCTTGTGAGATCGCTGCACCATGTACGCGCTCTGCCTCACGAGTGCGGTGCCGGGTGTGGCGTCGGTGCGGCCGATCTGGATGCGAACTGGATCGCGCTGGTACTTGCGGGCCAGCGCGTTGATGCGCGCCGGCATCGTCGCCGAGAACAACACCGTCTGACGTTCGACCGGCGTCGCCTGCAGGATCGAATCGATGTCGTCGGCGAAACCCATGTCGAGCATCTCGTCGGCCTCGTCGAGGATGACGGTTTTGATCGCGCCGAGATGGAGCGAGCCGCGGCCGATGTGGTCGAGCGCCCGGCCGGGTGTCGCGACGACGATGTGGACACCCCTGTCGAGCGCCTGCAGTTGGCGGAAGATCGGTTGGCCACCGTAGATCGGTGTGACCTTGACACCGAGCTCGCGGCCGTACTTGAAGATGGCTTCGCTGACCTGCATTGCGAGCTCGCGTGTTGGCACCAACACCAACGCAATCGGAACGACCTTCGCAGCGGTGTCGATCATCTGCAGGGCCGGCAATGCGAACGCTGCGGTCTTGCCCGTGCCGGTTGCCGCTTGGCCCAGGAGGTCGCTGCCGGCGAGCAGGTGTGGAATGGTCTGGCGCTGAATCGGCGTCGGCTCTTCGTAGCCGAGATCATTGATGGTCTTCAGCAATTCGGCGCGCAGGCCGAGACTCTCGAAACCCTCGTCCTCGCTGGTCTCGATTGAATCTTGTTCGTGGCCACTGATGTCGTGGTCTGTCATGACGGCTGAACTCTCGTTAGTGAATGTTCAACGATAGAAGCCAGAACACCGAAACAGGCGTGATGGGTCCCGTTGGTCGTAGCACCAATGGGCACGGCGACTTTGATGTCCCTTGTATATCGGCGGGACGTCCGTTGGAGGACGTCGTCGTACCTTGCTGAGTACCTAGTCAAGTACCCCTCAAGGAGCCAACATCATGAAGAAGTCACTCATCTACATCGCCGCCGGAATCGCAGCCGTCGGTTTCGCAGTCCCAGCGTTCGCCGCCCACGGCGACACACCCGAGCACATCGTCCCGAGCCAGACCCCGGTCTCACAGGTGACGGTCGCTTCGATCCCCAACACCATCACGACCACGCCGACGAGCAACAGTCAATCGATCGACAACGCGCCACCACGAACACCGTGGAGGACATCAGCGGTCCGTGCGACGAGGCCGAGCACGCCAACGATCCCGCGCTGCACCGGTGTCGCAGTTGCCTCCACCGACGACAACGCCACGACCAACAGCGTCGATGACAACGCCACGTCGAACAGTGTCGAGGACATCAGCGGTCCGTGCGACGAGGCCGAGCACGCCAACGATCCCCGCTGCACCGGAGCCACGGCTTCCGCAGGCGCCGACGATTCCGGTCACGACGTCAATGACGACAACTCCGGTCGCCGGCAGCGACGATTCGGGCCACGGCAGCGACGATTCGGGCCACGGCGGCAGCGACGACTGACCTCGCCGTCACATACAGATTCCCCCCACGACGGAGCGGGTGGCGCGATTGCGTCATCCGCTCCTTTCGCGTGTTCAGCCAGGTGACGCCAGGACGGCGGCGACTTCGGTGACGATCTGGGCGGAGGTGGCGCCGGGGGTGAGGACGGCGGCGATGCCGGCTTGTTTGAGTTTGGCGATGTCGGGTTCGGGGACGATGCCGCCGACGATCACGGGGATGTCGACGCCGCGGGCGCGTACTTCGTTGACGACGAGTGGGGCGAGGGTCATGTGGGCGCCGGAGAGCATCGACAGCCCGATGGCGTCGACGTCTTCGTCGATGGCTGCAGCGGCGACGGTTTGTGGTGTTTGGAACAGGCCGGTGTAGATCACCTCGTAGCCGGCGTCGCGCAGGATTCGGGCGACGACTTTGATGCCGCGGTCGTGTCCGTCGAGGCCGACCTTGGCGATCAGGATCCGTTGCGCCATCTCAGATTGTCGGCACTTCGATGTGGCGTCCGAAGACGGTGCCGAGCGAGGCCATCACTTCGCCCAACGTGGCGTAGACCTTGACGGCGTCGATGATCGCCGGCATCAAGTTGATCTCCGGGTCGGCGGCCTCGGTTTCGACACGACGCAACGCGGCATCGACTGCAGCCTGATCGCGCGTCTGGCGGACCTGTTCGAGTCGCTTGAGTTGCCGTGTCTCGTCTTCGTTGGTGATCTGCAACAGCGGGATCTGGTCCTCCTCGCTGCCTTCGGTGAACGCGTTGACCCCGACGACGATTCGCCGGCCGGTGTTGAACCGCCGTTCGAGGTCATAGGCGCGAGTCGGCGATCTTGCCCTGGAACCAGTTGTCCTCGATCCCTTTGATCGCCCCCTCGAGCATCGACCCGCCACCGAGCTCGTCGAGGTAGGCGAACAACTCCTCGGCCTGACGCTCGACCTCGTCGGTCAACTGCTCGACATACCACGACCCACCCAACGGGTCGGCGACATGGGCGACGTTGGTCTCGTGGGCGATCACCTGCTGGGTGCGCAACGCGATCCGCGCCGTGCGCTCCGTGGGCAGCGCCATCGCCTCGTCCATCGAGTTGGTGTGCAACGACTGCGTCCCACCCAACACACCGGCCAACGCCTCGATCGCGGTGCGCACGATGTTGACCTCCGGCTGCTGCGCGGTCAACGACACACCCGCGGTCTGGGTATGGAAACGCAACTGCAGCGAACGCTCCAACTGGGCGCCATACCGGTCGCGCAACCATCGCGCCCAGATCCGACGCGCAGCGCGGTACTTGGCGATCTCTTCGAAGAAGTCGATGTGGGCGTTGAAGAAGAACGACAACCGCGGCGCGAACGCATCCACCGCCAACCCGGCCTGCATCGCCAACTCGACATAGGCGAACCCGTTGGCCAGCGTGAACGCCAACTCCTCGACCGCCGAAGAACCCGCCTCGCGGATGTGATACCCCGAGATCGAAATCGAATGCCAACGAGGCATCTCCGCCGCAGTGAAACGAATCGTGTCGCGCACCAACCGCATCGACGGACGCGGAGGGAACACGAACTCCTTCTGCGCCTGATACTCCTTCAAGATGTCGTTCTGCAACGTCCCACCCAACCGGGCCCGATCGACACCGGCCTTCTCCGCCTGAGCGACATACATCGCCATGATCACCGCAGCAGGCGAGTTGATCGTCATCGACGTCGTCGTCGCCTCCAGATCGATCCCGGCATACAGATCCTCCATGTCGGCCAACGAATCAACCGCTACACCACAACGACCGACCTCACCCAACGACATCGGATGATCCGAATCGAGGCCCAACAGCGTCGGCATGTCGAACGCCGTCGACAAACCATCACCACCAGACTTGATGATCTCCTTGAACCGCCAGTTGGTGTCGTCGGCCGTGCCGAAACCGGCGAACATCCGCATCGTCCACAACTTCGACCGATACATCGACGCATACGGACCACGCGTGTACGGGAACTGCCCCGGATACATCACCCGAACCATCATCAGGCCCATACACCGCATCCAACGGAACACCCGACATCGTCGTGAAATCCACATCGCGCACCGCCGACTCTGCAAAGGCCTGCTCCCAGAGTTCGCGATTGGTGGCCATCGAAAACAGTTTACGGGTGCGCCGCGATATGGACCCGTCTCAGGTCTGACGGGCCAACACGATCGGTGCTGCCTCCTCGAGGTGCTCGATCCATTGCTGTGGTGTTGGTGGCTCGACGATCGGAAGGATCACGAACTTGGTCGTACCGATCGCAACGAACTTGTCGATCGTGGTCATCAAGGCATCCCAACCCTGTGGAACCAGGACCGTCGGGTCTGCGAGGTCGGGTCTGCGTTTGGCCAAGAGATCGACCACCTGCTGCGGAACCGGTCCCGACGAGTACGAGATCAACGCACCGTAGTGGTCCTCGTCAATGGTGCGGCCGTGTTCGGCCAGCGTCGCTTCGATCGTCGCCCGGCCACGTGCCGCATCGTCGGGCGTGACGAAACTCGGTAGCCAACCATCGGCCAACCGTCCGACGCGGCGCAGCTCCGACGCGGCTATACCACCGAGCCACACATCGAGATGCGCTTGTCGCGGCTTGGGCAGGACGCGTAGGTCGTCGTAGTCGAAGTGGTCGCCGTGATGGGTCAGGTTCCCTTCCGCCCACGCCGCGCGGAGCACCGCCAATGCCTCGTCGAACAACTTGGCGCGGGCGCCGCGCTCGACGCCGAACGCCTGTTGCTCGTGCGGGTCGGCGACGCCGAGCCCGAAGGCCGGCAGCAGGCGACCGTTCGACAGTCGATCGAGCGTCGCCAACTCCTTGGCCAGCACAACCGGGTTGCGGCCGGGCAACACCATCACGCTCATCCCGAACTTCAACTTCGTTGTACGGCCCGCGGCGAATGCCATGCCGACCAGTGGGTCGGGTGCGTCCCCACCGATCCGTTCGCTCAACCACAGACTGTCGAAACCGAGTCGCTCGAGGCCGTCGACGACCGTGGCGAATCCGTCGTCGTTGAGACGTGTGCGGGTTCCGAATGCGTAGCCGATGCGCACCCGCGGGCCGTTACCCACGGGTGGGGTTGGGCTCAGTTGGCGGGGCTGTCGAGCACCAGGCGCCGGGCAACTCGCCGGGCGCCGGAGGAGTCGATCGTGACGAACCCATCGCCGCATCGTGACACAACCGTGAACCGGTGATGCGAGCTGACGCGGGCAGGTGTCAGTTGGATGCGGTGCCAGCCGATCAGCGAGGCGACGACGATGATTCCGACGACGATCACGGGCTCGGGAACGTGACCCGCCATGAGCCCTGCGACCAGAGCCGCGGCAGCGCCCGCTTTCAATGCCAGCACGGTCAAGGAGGTGATCGTCGGCCGGGGGGCGGACGTCGACGTGGACCCTGAAGTGGCCAGAGAGGGAGCAGGTGTGCGTTGCATGGCGTTCACATTCATATAGACGTTTCAGAGGGCCGTTTAGATTCACTTTCGGCCAGAATTCTCGAAACTGCACAATTCGTCACACAACCGGAATAGAACGTTCCGGACCATCGAAATTCGGTGGCGACGGTGGCGCGGTTCAGACTGGCGGGTGCCGGTCCGCCCACGGCCGGGCGGTCTCGAGCTGGGCGGCCACTCTCAACAGGATGTCCTCACGCCCGTAGGCAGCAACGAGCTGGACACCGATCGGCAAACCTGCCGCGTTCCAGTGCAACGGGAGGTTGATCGCCGGCTGACCGCTGGAGTTGAACGCCGGGGTGAAAGGAACGTACGCGGCTGCCCGAACCATCGGCGTCATCGGCGCGCTGTCGTCGTTGGAGAACGTTCCGATCGGTGGAGGTGGCTCGGCCAGTGTGGGTGTCAGCAACAGGTCCCAGCCATCGAACCACCACTGCTGCACAGCCCTGCGGAACTCGACCGTGGCCGCCAGCGCCAGCGCGTAGTCGACGGCGCTGACGTTGCGTGCGAACGCGACCTGTGCGCGATTGACAGGCTCGATGTCGTCGTCGGTGATGGCCCGACCCAGTTGGGTTTCGATGCGATGCACGGAGACGCCCATGTTGGTGCTCCACAGCGCCGAGAAGCGCCGACCGAAGTCCCGATTGGACAGTGCCGAGGGAAAGCCGTGCTCGATGTGATGCCCGAGCGATTCGAGCAGGGTCGCAGCGTCACGGACAGCTGCCCGACAATCGTCGTGCAGCGCCTCACCGAGTGGGTGATCGTCGAGCAGGCCGATGTGCAACCGACCTGGGTCGGCGCCGACCTCGGCCGCGTACGCTCGTTGGGGAGCCGGCGCCATCACGGTGTCACCGACGCCGGGGCCGTGCACGGCGTCGAGCAGTGCCGCCGTGTCGCGAACCGTTCGACTGACGCACAGCTCGACTCCGAGGTTGCTCTCGTCCCGAAACGGGCCGAGGGTGATCCGCCCCTGCGATGGCTTCAGGCCGACGAGGCCGCAGCACGAAGCGGGAATGCGGATCGATCCTCCGCCGTCGCTGGCGTGGGCGAACGGCACCATCCCCGCAGCGACGGCAGCTGCCGACCCACCGCTGGACCCGCCGGGAGAGTGGTCGAGGTTCCACGGGTTGCGTGTCGGGCCCCACGCGAGCGGCTCAGTGGTGGGAAGGCTCCCGAACTCGGGGCTGTTCGTGCGACCGGCAATGTTCAGGCCGGCCCGGCGAAACCGAGACACCAACGTCGTGTCGGCGGGGGACAATGGCAGGTCATTCTTCAGTGCCCGGCAGCCGTTTGTCAGCGGCTGGCCTGCGTAGTGCGCCCACAGATCCTTCAACAGGAAGGGCACACCATGAAATGGGCCATCGGGAAGGCTGGTGGCGGCGATGCGAGCGTGATCGAACCAGCGGATGATCACGGCGTTGAGCTGCGGATCGATCGCTTCGATCCGCTCCAACGCGGCGTCCAACAGTTCCGTCGGCGACACCTTTCCGCTCGCGAACCAAAGCGGCTTGATCAACTGCGTCCATCCACCTGGTCTCGTCGGCAAGGGAACCCATGGGGCCCTGTGTAGCACGTGCCGATATGGTGGCGATTCGTTGTGACAACCTCGCACGCAACCCCCGCGCCACTGAGCACTCGAGAGATCTGGAAAGTAATACCCGTCCGGCGGTTGCTCATCAGCAACGCCGTTCTCTACAGCGGTATCGCCCTGCAGGCCACCGCGTTGTTGAAGCAGGCCTACGACATCACGGGTCGCAAGTCCGACCTCGGCTGGATGGGGCTCGCCGAGTTCCTTCCGATCATCATGCTCGTGCTCGTCACCGGTTCGGTGGCCGACCACTTCAACCGCAAGGCCATCGCACTGATCACGGTCGGCGCGGAGGTCGTGACGTCCGCGGGCCTGATGTTCTATGCCCTCAGCAAACCGACCTCGGTGGTGCCACTGTTCGGAATCGCGTTCGCTGTTCGGAATCGCTCGGGCGTTCCAGGCTCCGGCGATGCGGGCGATGCCACCGATGGTTGCACCCGAGGGCTCGCTGCCGAAGGTGATCGCCTTGTACTCGGCGGTGTGGACCGGGGCGATCATCGTCGGTCCCGGCAGCCGGCGGGTTCCTCTACGCGGTTGATCCGTGGGTGGCGTATCTCGGTGCGACCACCTTGATCCTCACCGGCGCGCTTGGTGTTGTCGATGCAGACCTTCCTGCGAGAACCACTGCCACCCGATCCCGACAATCGGCCGACGTTGCGCACCGCAGTGGAAGGTCTGGTGTTCATCCGACGTACGCCCGTGTTGCTGGCGGCGATCGCGCTCGACCTGTTCGCGGTCCTGTTCGGAGGGGCTGTGGCATTGATCCCCGTGATCGCCAAGGACCAGCTCGGCGTGGGCGACGTGGCCTATGGCTGGCTGCGCGCTGCTCCCGGTTTCGGTGCGGCGTCGATGGCCCTGCTCCTCGCGGCGCGGCCCGTTCGCCGCCACGTCGGCAAGACACTGCTGTTCGCCGTCGCCGTGTTCGGGCTCGGCACTGTGGTACTCGGATTGACGCACAGCTACTGGATCGCGTTCCTCGCCCTCGTCGTGCTGTCGGCCGCCGACATGATCAGCGTGTTCATCCGCGGGTCACTGGTGCCGCTGGTGACCCCGGACGAGAAGCGCGGCAGGGTGTTGGCGGTGGAGTCGGTGTTCATCGGCGCATCGAACGAGTTGGGTGCGTTCGAGAGCGGCATGGCCGCCCAGGCGTTCGGTACGTCCACCACGGTGGTCGCCGGTGGCGTCGGCACGCTTGCCGTCGTGGGGATCTGGTGGATGAAGTTCCCGATGCTGCGCGACATCGACCGCTTCGAAGAACTCGAACCTGTCCCGACCGGGCCAGAGTGACGGTCATCAACCAGGCGCTGTGTTACTGATATCGCCGGGAAGCTCACCGAACGATGTCAACACCGACCGAATCGCGGCGTTGTCGACGCCGGTGACCAACGGCGAGGCCGCCAGGCTGACGATGTTGTAGACCCACAGATCGCTGGGCCCGGCACAGCCCGTGGGTCGGACCGACAACACCAATTGCTGCGGGTCGAGCCACCCGACCGGCTCGGTCGACAACGCTGCAAACGCCGCGGGTTGATCCGCAACGACACCGGCGCTCGCGATCTGTGTGCGAGTGAGAGCGCTGCAGTCGCCCAACCGCCAGGCGATCGCCGAGTTGGCTGTGGTGCCGACTGTGAGTTTGGCGACCGGCTCGGTCGCCTGGATGACATCGGTCAGCACCAGTGCGGGTAGATCGAGCGCGTGAACATGGAAGGTGCCGTTGCGGTGGTCGTGCACGAAGTACACCCGTGAGCCGGAAGTGTCAGGGGCGATCTCGGTGATGACCGTCGAAGGTTGGTCGAGTTGGGCGATCAGTTGCGGATTCTCCCCGCGGTTGCTGGCGATGAACAGACCGGCCCGGCCGTCGGAGGCTTGTCCGGCTGCAAAGATGTTTCGTCCAGCGGGGTGGTAGGCGGCGAGATCGGTGCGCTCGAGGAAGCTGATGTCGGTACGCGTCTCCGGCTGGCCTGCCGTGCGCCACAGCAGATGGTTGTCGGCGACCGCGGGTGCAATCAACGCCTTGCCCGTGGGGTACGACCACCTCACTCTGGTGTTGGACGAGAAGTAGCCGCTCGGAAGTGCCTGCGTCCCGTCGAACACCGTCACAGAGTTCAGCAACACCCGGTCGCCCGTGGGCGACCACTGAATCGGCCCGACGTTGTCGAGTGTCAACTCGGTCAAACACGTCGCGGCATTGCCAGGTACGACGCTGTAGAGGCGAGTGCCAACCTCGAACGTGACCGCGGAGGCTGGGTTGGGAGGTGAGAAGACGCATGCTCCTGCAGGGAGGGCGATCGTGCTGGTGGCAATCTGCTCGACCGACGTTGCGATCGTGGTGGTGGCCGCCTGCGTCGGTGGCACCGTGTTGCTCGGTGTACCGAGCGGTGGCAGCGTCTGCGTGGTCGCGGAGCCGTCGTCCACGGTGCACCCCGCGGCGAGGAGCGTGACGCCGATCGCAACGCACGCCAACCGCTTCATGACGTCCAACGGTAGATCCCTCGTGGCAGGCTGGCGAACGATGCCTTGCTTGCGGAACGCGATTGTCATGTGCGCGTTGCTCGCCGGTTGCGCGACAGGTGAGGTGGCGACGGAGGCGACGCCGCCGGTGACCGTTCCTGCGGCCACCACCACGCAAGTCGTCGTGACGACGTCGGCGCCCACCACCACAGAGGAGGCGACCACGACGACGCGGCCCAGGCCGCTCCACTACGTCTTTCCGTTCACCGGCAAGAAGATCAGCTACGGCCGTCGTCATCACGATTACCCGGCGACCGACGTGTTCGGGTGCGGGGCCGAGGTCGTGGCACCGATTGGCGGCACGATAGGCGAGACGCGACTGGTGGATCCGTGGGTGCCCAAGGTCAACGATCCGGCGACCAGGGGTGGCAAGTATGTGTCGATGCTCGGCGACGACGGCGTGCGCTACTACTTCGCCCATCTCGCGTCTGTGGCGGTTCGGCCGGGCGACGCGGTCGACCCTGGTGACCTGTTGGGCATCATGGGGCAGACAGGCAATGCCCGCAACTCCGCGTGCCATACCCACTTCGGCATCTCACGCCCGTGCGACGACACGGAATGGGCCGTGCGTCGCGGTGAGATCTGGCCGTGGAAGTACCTCGATGCGTGGCGTGACGGCGAGCAGTTGTCGCCGGTCGACGAGATCGACGCCGCGGAGGCGGCGAATCCTGACGCGTGCAGCCTGGCTGCGCTGGAGCCGAGTGCTGCCGACGCGTAGACGCGGACCTCGCTAGAGCTTCGAGACCACCAGCCACACCGCGGCCGGCACCAGGATCCACGCCATGACCAGCAAGATGATGGCGTACACCGCGAAGGTGTAGGAGTCGTCGCCTGGAGGCTTGCCACATGCGCCGATGGTCTCGTAGAGCGCCTTCACCGGTTGTTCGGTCGACAACCGGATTCGCCGCCGGGCGACCCCGGCGCCGTTCAGCGCAGCCCACGCCAGGCTGGCGAACACCAACAGCAGGACGACCGAGAACACGATGATTCCGACGATGCCGCTGAGCGCCCAGCCCACGAATGCCCGCAGTGTCGAGATGATCGTCGACAGGATTGCGCCGCCGAGCAGGAACGCCGGCAACCCGAGCTGGTCACCCTTGTACCCCTGCTCGACTTGCACGGCGTTGATCCGCGCCCGGCGCAACATCACGTGCTCCGGGCTGCCCCACTCCGAGTTGGCTTCGCGACGCTCATACAGCTTGCGCAGATTCGTCACCAGACGGTTCTGGTAGCCCTTCACGATCCAGCGGGTCATCTGCTGCAGCATGTACCGGGCTATCGGCGTGAGCGGACCCAGTCTCGGCGCCTTGGGCGCGCGAACTCCGTTTCGATCGAGCACTTCCAGCGAGCGCATGGCCAGGCGGTGGGCCTCCTCGAACCGGTCGGGACGCCACAGCGGTTGTATCTTCGAGAGTTCCCTGACGATGTCCTGCTCGGGCTTGCCGCGCCCGGCGATCTGTTCGAGCATCGCGCCCCTCTCCTCGGGCGAGTCGGCGCGCAGCACTCGAAGTGCGTCGATCCTGTCGAGGAGCAGGTCGTCGATGTGATAGTCCCCGCGGCTGTCAGCGTGTGTCTCGTCAGATCCGTCCGCTGGAGCGGGTGTGCCATCGCTCATCGGCCGCAGGGTAGTGCCTGCATCGCGGTGCCGTTTCATGACCGAGCGACATGATTCAATGAGGCGAGCGGTGCAGTGTCGACTTGGAAGGGGAACATCAATGAAGAACTTCTTCAAGGAGTTCAAGGAATTTATTGCCACCGGAAACCTGGTCGAAATAGCAGTGGCCTTCGTCTTGGCGCTCGCGTTCAAACAGGTGATCGACGCCTTCATGAACAGCATCGTCAACCCATTGATCGGGGCCATCGTCGGCAAACCGAACCTCGACAACTTCCTGACGATCACCGTCCGCGAAGGCACCGCGAACCAAGCGACCATCTCGATCGGTGCAGTGCTGACCCAGGTGATCTCGTTGATCCTCGTCGGATTTGTGCTCTTCTTGGTGGTCAAGGCGTACAACAAGTGGCGCAATCCCGAGGGCAAGCCGCCGCCGCCGACGCAGGTCGAATTGTTGACGGAGATCCGCGACGCGTTGAAGTCGCGCGGCTAGATCGTCGCCGCCGATTTGTCGGCGTGACTTGCGAATTCCGCCGGCGCTACATTCAATGGGGTGATGAGAGCGCGGCGCGAGATCACCTTGAGTGTGCTTTGCATCATTCTCGCCGCCTGCGGGGCGGCCGCCGCGGGGCCTGATTCATCCCTCGCTCCGACTGTCGATGGCGTAGGAATCCTGCCCGGCAGCAACCCCGAGTCGCAGGTCATCCCGACCGATCCCGCCACGACGGTTGCCGCGACCGAGCTGCCCACCACCACGCTGGCGCCGCTGCCGCCGATCGGCTCGTTGGTCACCGGCAACAAGCTGCTGATGATCGGGGATTCCATCACCGCGTCGGCGGCGAAGCGGTATGGCGGCGAGTTCTGCGATGCGCTGGTTCCCCTCGGCTGGCAGGTCGAGGTCGATGCCGAGCCGAGCCGGTTCGTCGACTTCGGCAACGACGTCCTCGACAAGCGTTTGGCGGCCAAGTGGGATGCCGCATACGTGTTCTTGGGAACCAACTACCTCGGCGACCAACTGGCATATCGCAAACAGCTCGAGAAGATCGTCGAGCGACTGTCGCCGATCCCGGTGGTGCTGTTGACCGTGACGCTGTTCGACGACAGTCGCCAGGAGGTCAATGACGCGATCACCTTGGTCGCCGCCCAGTTCCCCAACGTTCGCGTGCTCGATTGGGGTTCCATCGCGGCGGCCGACGCTGCGAAGATTCTGCGCGGCGACGGCCACCACCTGACCAACGACGGACGACTGGTACTGGCGTCCACCGTCGCCGGTGTGATGGGTCAAGCTCCCGAGGAACCCGGCAAATGCCTCAGCACCTCGTTCAGCGACGATTCCGGCAGCAGTGTCAACGGCACCGACGACCCGCCGCCGCGCCCGGTTGGCCCGCCGACCACGGTGAAGGCTCCGACCGCGACGACCAAGCCGCCAGCATCCGCCTATCCCGACGGCGCCTCCTGGGATCACTGCGGTGCCGGCACCGACGACGGCGTCACCGACGACGGCGTCACCGACGCACCGACGCCACCGACGACACGCGTCACCGACGACGACCGACGACACGACGACAGCCGCCGCCAGCCATTCCGGAGCATCACCAGGTACGTAGCCTCGCGCTCGCGCGAGGATGAGACCATGCGCTACAGACGGCTAGGTCGAACGGCACTACAGGTCAGCGAGTTGTGCCTCGGCACGATGAACTTCGGGCCGGAAACACCCGAGCCCGAGTCCCACGCCATCATGGATCGAGCCCTCGAGCTGGGCATCAACTTCTTCGACACCGCCAACCGCTACGGCTCGGCGTTGGGACCCGGCTTCACGACGGAGGACATCATCGGTCGCTGGTTCGCCCAGGGGGGTGATCGCCGCGAGAAGGTCGTGCTGGCCACCAAGTTGTACGGCCAGATGTCGGATTGGCCCAACGACGGTCGCCTGTCGGCGCGGCACATTCGCGCTGCATGCGACGAGAGCCTGCGCAGGATGCAGACCGATCACATCGACATCTACCAGATGCACCACGTCGATCGGAGCGCTCCGTGGGACGAGATCTGGCAGGCGATGGACACGCTCGTGCAGCAGGGCAAGATCATCTATGTCGGTAGCAGCAACTTCGCCGGTTGGCACATCACCCAGGCGAACGAGCGGGCCAAGGCGCGCGGCTCACTGGGGCTCGTCAGCGAGCAGAGCCACTACAACCTGTTGGTCCGCACGATCGAGCTCGAAGTCCTTCCCGCATGTCGCGACTACGGCGTTGGTGTGATCCCGTGGAGCCCGTTGTCGGGTGGTGTGCTCGGCGGGGTGCTGGGCAAGGAGTCGACGTCGCGTCGCAAGTCGGAACGGGCTCTCGAGCGGATCGAGAAGTTCCGACCTCAGTTGGAGAAATGGGAGAGCCTGTGCGAGGAGCTCGGCGAGGAGCCGGCTGCGGTCGCCCTTGCCTGGCTGCTGCATCAAGACGGCGTCACGTGTCCCATCATCGGGCCGCGGACCATCGACCAGTTCGAGGGCGCCTCGCTGCGTGCGCTCGATCTGTCACTCGACGAATCGACATTGACGTCCATCGACGCGATCTTCCCCGGCCCTGGCGGCACCGCCCCCGAGGCCTACTCATGGTGACGCAACCCAAAACCGGCGTTTGTAACCGGGCGCCCCGTTACGGGGCTTGCGGCGCCAATCGCTAGGGCGCGAGAGCGCGCAGTGGGGTGACCGGGAGGTTTCTCAGGACTCCGTAGGCGATCAGCAGTGTCGGCAGGATCACGGCAACGAATTGGGTGGTGCGGCGGGGGAGTCGGATGGCGGGCATGTCCCACGACACCCTCAGCCAGCCGACCCAGGCAATGGCGATCGCGACCAGCGCCAATGGCGTGAAGATGTTGTAGCTCAACGCGGCGCCCACGTCGCCGTGCAACAACTGATACGTGCCACGGGTCAGGCCGCAACCAGGGCACCACAGGCCTGTCATCTGATGGAAGAGGCAACCCGGATACCGGGTGCCCGACGTGCCGGGATCGTGCGTGGCGAGGAAGCCGGCACCGGCGATGAGAGCCGCCCCACAACAGATCGGGGCTGCCCGGCGGGCGAATCCGCCGCGCTCCGAAGCCGAGACGCTCAGTTCCATCGACCCATCGTACGACCATTGGCGTTGCGGACTCACCGTTTCCCCGCCACGATGGACGGCCATGTTGCAGGTCTCGGGGCTCTCGGTGGAAGTTGGTGGTCGTCAGCTCATCGACGGTGCCTCCTTCACCGTGATGCCTCGCGACAAGGTCGGGCTGGTAGGTCGCAACGGCGCCGGCAAGACCACCCTGTTCAGGGTGCTCGGCGGGGCTCTGGAACCGACGGCCGGCAAGATCCTGCGCAAGGGCGGGTTCGGCTACCTGCCGCAGGACCCGCGCATCGCCGGCGTGCTCGACGGTCGAACCGCGATCACCCATGTGTTGTCCGGGCGGGGCATCGACGAGGAGTTGATCCGGCTCGAGAAGTTGCGTCTGACAATGGAGGAGGACGCCAGCGATCGCAACGTGGCTCGATACAGCAAGGCCCAGGACGAGTTCGCAACGTCGGGCGGCTACAGCGCAGAGAGCGAAGCTCGTGCGATGGCAGCCGGGTTGGGCCTCGGAGGCGACCGGCTGGAGCTGCCCATCGGCGTGCTCAGCGGTGGCGAGCGGCGGCGCGTCGAACTCGCGCGCATCCTGTTCGCCGGCTCCGACGTGCTACTGCTCGACGAGCCGACCAACCACCTCGACATCGACGCCAAGATGTGGTTGCTGCAGTTCCTGCGCACCTACCGCGGCGCGCTGCTGGTGATCAGCCACGACCTCGACCTCCTCGACGAGGCCATCACACGCGTGTTGCACCTCGACCGACCCGCGGAGGAAGCGGTCGGCGAGATCGTCGAATACAAGGGCACTTACAGCCAGTATCGAACCTCACGCGCGAACGACGAGGAACGTCTGGCGAAGAAGGCGGTGCTGCAGGCCAAGGAGATTGCCCGGATCCAAACGGTCGTTGATCGTTTCGGTGCCAAGGCGAGCAAGGCCTCGATGGCGCACAGCAAGGAAAAGCACATCATCCGCCTCGAGGCGCAACGGGTGCACGTCCACAAACACGATCGCACCTTGCGAGTGAAGTTTCCCGATCCACCGACCAGTGGTGCCACGGTCATCACTGCGCACGGACTGTCGAAGGCGTACGGCGGTCCTGCGGTGTTCGAGGACGTGTCGTTCGATGTCGGTCGCGGTGATCGGCTGCTCGTGCTCGGTTTGAACGGTGCCGGCAAGACCAGCCTGTTGCGAATCCTTGCCGGCGAGGCCACCGCGAACCTGGGCCAGTTCAAGTTCGGGCACAACGTCAATGTCGGCTACTACGCGCAGGAGCACGACAACCTGCAGGCAGACGCGACGTTGCTCGACAACATCCGCGCCGCCGTCCCCAACGACGTCATCCTCACCGAGACTCAACTGCGCGGCATGCTCGGCATGATGGGGCTCAGCGGCGAGAAGGTGTACCAGGAGAGCGGCACGCTCTCGGGTGGCGAGAAGACCAAACTTGCATTGGCGATGTTGATGGTCGGTCGCAACAACCTGTTGTTGCTCGACGAACCGACCAACAACCTCGACCCTCCGAGCCGGCAGTCGGTGACCGAGTCGCTGACCGCGTGGAAGGGCACGGTTGTGTTCGTCAGCCACGACACCGAGTTCGTCGAACAGCTGCGCCCGACCAAGGTGTTGTTGATGCCCGACGGTCAGGTCGACTACTTCAACAAGGACTGGCTCGAACTCGTCTCGCTGGCCTGAACCCGAACGAGCGTGCCGTCAATTGCTGCCGATCCAAGCTGCGAGCAGATCGACGTCGAAGGCCCTGCCGAGTCGCCTCATGGCGCTGGGGCTTGTACATGTGACGGCGACCGCGACACGGTGTTTCGGAGCGACCGAAAATACGGTGACGAACCCGCCCCAATAACCGCTGTGACTGAGGACCCGGCCGACATCTCCGCCGACATCGGCTTCGAAGATCCCGGCGCCGTACCGTATGCCTCCCTCGACATCGACATCTACAGCGACCGGAGCATCGACGGCAGCCTCGAATCGTTCGGCATCAATCGTCGGAGCACCGATGGTAGGTTCCCAGTACTGTGCCGCCCAGGTCACCATCTGGCTCGGCGTCGTTTGGACGGATCCGGCACCGATGGTGGGCACCCAGCGACTGTCGGCGACCTGCCACTTGCCACCGGCATCCTTGTAGGACACCGCCTTGTTCTCGATCGCAGCGACGGGGTCCATGACCATCTCGAGACCGAGCGGCTCGAACACCTCCGCGGTCAGGAACGTGCCCAGATCGTCACCGGTGACCACCAGGACCACCTGGCTCAACAGGAAGTAATTCGAGTTCGAGTACTCCCACCTCGCGCCCGGTGCGAAGCGCAGATCGACAACGTCGCCCAGCACGGCGAGCGCGTCGGCGATCGTGGGGCTGGTGCCCGTTTCGTCGAAGCCGCGTTTGACGAGAAGGTCGATGTAGTCCGGGATCCCGCTCTCATGATGCATCAGCTGTGCCACGGTGGTTTGGGACGCCCAAGCCGGCAGTTCGGGCAGATACGTGGACAGCGACGCATCGAGGTCGACCGCGCCCCGCTCGGCCAGCAGCAGGATCGCCGTGGCGGTGAACTGCTTCGAGACAGAGGCGATGTCGACCACCGTGTCGACGGTCATCGGCTCGAACGGATCCAGGCGCGCCGCACCATACGCCTCGGCGAACACAACCGCCCCGCCCCGCCCAACCGCAACAGTGCACCCCGGATCGCCGCCGCGGAGGCGGGCGAACAGGCCGCGAGTGAACTCTGCCGCGGCGGCGTCACCTCTGTGCTCGTCCGACGTCGTCGGGGCGACTGTCGTCGAGTCGACCGGCTGCGAAACCTCGAGCTCAGCTGTGCGGTCCGTGCGCCCCTCACCGACACAGCCGGTGAGCGCCACGACTGTGATGGAGATCGCAATCTTGAGAGCTGGGTTCATCCGATCGTGACGGGTGTGGCGACGAAGGGCTTGTCGACCAATTCGAAGAAGTCGTTGCCCTTGTCGTCGACGACGATGAACGCCGGGAAGTCCTGGACCTCGATCTTCCAGATTGCTTCCATCCCGAGTTCGGCGTACTCGAGCACCTCGACCTTGGTGATGCAATCCTGCGCCAGTCGGGCTGCGGGCCCGCCGATCGAACCGAGGTAGAACCCGCCGTAGGTCTTGCACGCCTCGGTGACCTGCCGACTGCGGTTGCCCTTGGCCAGCATCACGAAGCTCCCGCCCGCGGCCTGGAACTCGGCGACGTAACTGTCCATGCGGCCCGCAGTCGTCGGGCCGAACGATCCGCTCGCCATTCCCGCCGGTGTCTTCGCCGGGCCTGCGTAGTACACGCAATAGTCGTGCATGTACTGCGGCATGCCAAGACCTTGATCGAGTCGCTCCTTCAACTTGGCGTGGGCGATGTCGCGAGCCACGACCATCGGCCCCGTCAGCATCACTCGGGTCTTCACCGGGTAGCGGCTGAGCTCGGCACGGATCTCGTCCATCGGTCGGTTGAGATCGATGGCCACTGCGTCCCCGTCGAGATGTTCGTCGACCACATCGGGCAAGAAATGCGCCGGATCCGTCTCGAGCTGTTCGAGGAAGACACCGTCGCGAGTGATCTTGCCGACAGCCTGGCGATCGGCGCTGCACGACACTGCCATCGCCACTGGACAGCTGGCCCCGTGACGGGGAAGACGGACGATGCGGACGTCGTGGCAGAAGTACTTTCCCCCGAACTGCGCGCCGATCCCGGTCTGTTGGGCGAGCGCCAACACCTTGGATTCGAGATCGCGATCGCGGAACGCGTGGCCATCGATGGAGCCTGTCGTCGGCAAACCGTCCAGATACTTGGTGCTGGCCAGCTTGGCGGTTTCGACGGCGAACTCTGCTGACGTTCCCCCGATCACCACCGCGAGGTGGTACGGCGGGCACGCCGAGGTGCCCAGCGTTTTCATCTTGTCGAACAGCCACGGCAGCAGCGTCTTCTCGTTGAGCAAGGCCTTGGTCTCCTGGAACAAGTAGCTCTTGTTCGCGCTGCCCCCGCCCTTGGCGATGAACAAGAACTTGTAGGCATCGCCGTCCACCGCGGCGATCTTGATCTCGGCAGGCAGGTTGTTGCCGGTGTTCTTCTCCTCGTACATCGTCAGTGGCGCCATCTGGCTGTACCGCAGGTTGGAGGTGAGGTAGGTGTTGTAGCACACCGCGGGCGATCGCCGCTTCGTCGCCGCCGCCGGTCATGACGAACTGGCCCTTCTTGGCCTTGATGATCGCGGTGCCGGTGTCTTGACACATCGGCAGCACACCACCAGCCGCGATGTTGGCGTTCTTCAACAGGTCGAGGGCGACGAAGTGGTCGTTGTCGCTGGCCTCGGGATCATCCAAGATGTTGCGCAATTGCTGGAGGTGTGCGGGCCGCAGGTAGTGGGCGATGTCGCGGATCGCGGTCTGCGTCAACAGCGTCAACGCCTCGGGTGCGACTTGCAGAAACGTACCGGCAGGCGTATCGATGGTCGACACCCCGTCAGTCGTCAGCAGCCTGTATTCGGTGGTATCGGGCCCGAGCGAAAGCAGCTCGGTGTAGGCGAACTCTGGCATGGTTTCAGGCTACGACCTCGCCCGCGATCACGGGAGAACGGGTCGGCTGAGGGCCGTGTCGATCAACGCTTGTTCCTCCGGCGTCGACGCGGCACGGGGGTGGATGGCACCGTCGGCGATGAGCTCCGGCAAGTCGATGAGGCGGACATCGGGGCTCTCCGGAAACAGTGGTGCGACCATCGGGTCGACGGCGGGCATTGCCGGTGATGCGGCGACCAGTTCGAGGATGTTGCGTTCGGCGATCGCTTTGTTGGCCCAGTCGTTTCCGTTGGAGTGCAGCGCGCTCGAGATTCATCGCCGTTGCCCCGATCAGCATCAGGCGAGCTGCCCACAGCGCCGGTGGGGCAATTCGGACGAGTTGGTCGACGGCCACGCCGAACGCAGGCATCAGCAGGGCCGCACCCATGTAGACGTATCGAGAGCTCGCAGCCAACTCGACGCCGAAGCCGCTGCGCTGGATGCCGAGACCGATGTACATCAGCAGAGCCGTGGCGGCGAGCGCCAACATCAGGTCGTGCGCTATCGGATCGCGCCGGCGCCACAGCAGGATGGTCAGCGTTGCCAGCATCGAGATTCCGACCAGCGACGCTGTTGTCGTCATGCTCTGGAACACAGCCTCGAGGCCGCGGTTGACGTAGGCCGGCACCCTGGTGATCGGCGAGTCGATGGAGTCACCGGCGGGGTCTTGGCCCCAGAAGAGCCACCACCACGCAGAGACCACGACGGACGGGACCGTTGCGATCGCGGCTGCCTTCCACCTCCGGCGGAACAACATGAACAACAAGGTGCCGACGATGAAGAACGGTCCGAATCCCGATGACGACACCGCCACGACGCCGGCCACTGCTCCGACTGCGTCGCGACGATCCGGCGGACCGTCGTGATCGATCAGCCACAGGTGTACGAGGAACGCCAGGAACGACAGGTTGTAGACGAGCTGAATGGCGAACACGATGTTCTCCCAGCCGCTGCCGAAGACGACGAGCGTGCCGGCAAGAATCGTCGCCGTCCACGGAGTGACACCCACGCGCATGCTGAGCTTGCGAACCATCACCGCAATGCCGAGATGGCAGGCCATCGTCGGGATCAGGTACGGCCAGTAGGAACCCGTGCCGAAGATCGACTTGATGATGCGGTAGACGATGATCGGGATCGTCATCCAGTGGCCGTCCTGGGCGACGAACAACATGTCGTCGAGCCCGCTGGTCTGGTGAAGGCGCTCGCGACTGAAGATGAATGCCCAGTCGTCGCGGATGAACCACTGGTTGCGGCCAACGATGTAGAGGACGATCACCGAGCCGGCGAGGATCGATCGAAATGCCCACTTTGCCCCGTCGTCGGATGCCGCCCAGACGATGCCGCGGCGGACGTGGACCTCAACGTCCACGGATCACCATTCGCCACCAGAGCGCCAGCAGCTGTCGGGCGCTATGGGCGATCGCCGGCACGCGGAAGAACTCCGACTTGCCGGACGGTCGGAAGTAGTGGTGCACGGGAATCTCGACGAAGCGGGCGCCGGCGCGATCGAACGAACGCATCATTTCGACGCAGATCACTCCGGTGGTCGATGTCAACGGACGGTCGATGATCAGCTGGCGGCGGAACATGCGGAAGTCGCAATCGGTGTCGCGCACCTTGAGGCGAAAGAGCAGCTTCACGACGTGGTGGTAGACGCGACCGATCACCTTGCGATACCACGAGTCGCCGCGGCCGATCTTGTAGCCCTGCACGAGATCGACGTCGTCGGTAGCAAGGGGCACCAGGAGAGCGGCTTCGCTGGCGTCGTACTGGGCATCGCCATCGGTGTAGAAGATCCATTCGTATTGCGCCGCACCGAATCCGCTCAGCAGTGCCTTGCCGTAGCCGCCGTTGGTCTCGTGGTGGATCACGCGCAGCCACTGTCGATCTGCGGCCAAGGCATCGAGTACTTCGCGCGAGCCGTCGGCCGAACCGTCGTTGACGACGATCACCTCGACCGTTTCGATCAGGGGCGACAGCGCCTCGTGCACATCGTCGATCAGGCCACCGATCGTCGTCGAATCGTTGTAGCAGGGGAACACCGCGGAGATGCTGGAGACAGCCGTCATTGCTCGAGTCCCGCCAAGGCCGCGCCCACCTGATCGATCTCAGCCTCTGTCATTTCCGGAAAGCATGGCACGCTGATGCACTCGGCGGCCCAGGCCTCGGCCTCGGGGCACGAAGCGTGCGCGAGATCACGGTAGGCCGGCTGTTGAGTGATGGCCAACGGGTAGTGGATCGCGGTCGCGACCCCGACGGTCTCCAGCGCACCGCGCGTGTAGTTGCGATCACGGCTGCGGAGCACGGCGAGATGGTAGGCATGTCGCGGATCGTCGGCCTGCCAACGCAGGTTCGGTGCCGCCTGCCGATACGTCGCGACGATGGCGCGTCGCCGGTCGACGTCGGCGGTCAGATCCTCCAGCGCCAGGCGTAACCACGCGGCTTCGACTTCCGACAGCCGGAAGTTCTGTGACACCACCTCGTGCACATACTGCGCCGTCATGCCGTGTACGCGCAACCGGCGGACGCGCTCGGCGAGATCGGAATGGTTGGTGACCACCGCTCCGCCATCACCGATTCCACCGAGGTTCTTCGTCGGATAGAAGCTGTATGCGGTGACTGTGGAACGACCGGGGTCGTGCAGCGCGCCGTGAGCCTGTGCGGCGTCTTCGATGACCAGCAGATCAGTGTCCGGAAGCTCGGCGGGGTAACCGTAGAGATGGACGACGATGACCGCCTTCGTGCGCGGAGTACGCCCCGTAGCGATTGTCTCGGTGGTGATGCACGCTGTCTTCGGATCGACGTCGACGGCCCGTGCAGTTGCGCCCACCGCGGCCACTGCCGAGGCGGTGGGCACTGCCGTGAACGCCGGCACCAGCACCTCGTCGCCGGGTCCGATGCCGGCGGCGACAAGGGCGAGTTGAAGAGCGCTGGCGCCCGACGACACGGCGACGCACTGCTGCGCTCCGAGCCATTGGGCAAATTCGGATTCGAACGCAGACAGCTCAGCCCCCAACAAGAAACTGCCGCTCGCCGCGATTCGTTCTGTTGCTACTGCGAACCTCGAGGCAAACCGCTGCCCGCGCCGACTCAGGTCGACGACAGGTACCACGGGTGACCACGATAGAAGGTGGCGGTCTCTCGAAGGCCTTCCTCGAGCGCCGTGGTGGCCTTCCACCCGAGCGTCTCGGCAATCGTCGTGCCGTCGGTGTGGAACGACCCGATGTCGATCCGCTGGTGATCGTGAGGCCACGGCACCAGTCGGAGCCCGCCGCTGCTCTCGGTTGCCTCGATGATGGCCGAGGCAATTTCGGCCAGCGAGTGATCGATCACGTTGCCGACGTTGAAGACCCTGCCGACAGCTTCCGGCGCGGTTGCCGACAACAGCGCCTCGACGACATCGTCGACGTACACACAATCTCGACGCTGGGCGCCGTCGCCGAAGATGCTGATTTCCTGATTCGACAACGCCTTGCGGATGAAGACGGGAAGGAAGCCCAACTCGTCGCTGTTCAGTCGTTGACGCGGGCCGTAGACGTTGGTCAGTCGCAGGCTCGTCGTCGGCATGTCGTAGGCCGTGTGATACACGAGATGCAGTTGCTCGCCTGCGAGCTTGGCGACGCCGTTGACATCCATCGGGCTGGTCGGATGTTGTTCGTCAACCGGCGATCGGAGGGGCCGTCCGTAGACCTGCCGCGTCGACGTGTGCACGACTCGCACCGTTGGGTTGACGCGGCGGAGGATCTCGAGAAACGAGGCGTGCGTCACGGCGTTCACGTGCAGATCGCGAAGCGGATCGCGCATCGACGACAGGTGGCTGACCTGGCCGGCCAGGTTGAAGATGATGTCGGCGTCGGCCACTGCGTCGCCGACGATGGCGTCGCCGATCTCGGCCTCGACGATGTCGACAGGGAGGCCTTCGACGTTCCGGCGGTCGCCTCCATGCTCTTCGATCAACGCGTCGATGATTCGCACGGTCGCACCACGCCGTATCAGTTCGTGGCTGACGTTCGAGCCGATGAAACCCAGCCCACCGGTGACCACGCAGATGGTGGAGGAGAGGTCCTGACTCGGCGGCATCTCCCGATGTTAGAGATCGCGGCATGCAAAGATCGGTGACATGGACGACGACGAGTACCAACGGATGGTCGCGGCCGGCGAGCGGCACTGGTGGTACCGGTCCACGCGGTCACTGCTGGAAATGCTGGTCGCGCCGCATTTGCCGACGATCGGAGACGACTCCGTGTACCTCGACGCCGGCGGTGGCTCCGGAGCCACCGGGTCGTGGTTGGCGGACCGGGCGATGACGGTGCTCGACGACTTCGAAACGGTCGCGCTGCAGGCAGCGGTGCACGACCACGCCGGTTACAGAGGTGTGCGCGCCAACATCAACTTCATTCCACACGGCCCGGCCACGTTCGATGCGGTGCTGTGCGTCACTGCGTTGTGCCATCGCATGAACCCCGACCCGCAGGCGATTGTCAACGAGTTCGCCCGCGTCACAAAGCCAGGCGGTCTCGTGTGTCTGATGGAGCCGGGCGGCAAGCGACTGTGGCGCGGCCACGACGACGTGACTCACACGGCTCGGCGGTTCAGCCTCGCCGAGATGCGATCGATGGTCCGCGGTGCCGGTCTCGATCTGGTGCGGGCCACAGGCGCCTACTCGTTCCTGGTGCCTCCGGCCGCGGTGATGGGCGTCGTCGAACGCGGCAAGAACAAGAGCGACGTCGGTCGTAACGAAGGTGGCCTCGGCGGCACCTTGGGTCAGGTTGCCCGCGCCGAACGGGCATTGCTGCGCAGGGTCAGCCTGCCGTTCGGGTTGTCAGTGATTGCGATTGGTCGCAAGGCCGCGTAGTCGCCGGCCGCGTCAGAGCGTGATGCCGTACGACTCGTCGAAGAATGCTGCAGCGATGTAGTTCGGGTGGAGATATCCGAACCCGCCAACACCCCAGCCCGTGCCCCAACTGTTGCGAACGATGAACCTGCCGTCGGTGCGGTATCCAACGATGCAGACGGCGTGGCCACCACGAACCGTGTTGGGTTTGAAGGTGTCGATGTTGCCGCCGGTCGACTTGGCGTTGTCCCACGAAGAATCGACGTTGAACGCAGCGAGGATCGGCCCGGTGCTCGCAAGCCACGTCTTCCAACTCGAAAGGTTCTTCTTCAGGTTGAAGTACGCGGAGATCTTGCGTTGTGCGCAGCTGGCAAAGAACGTGTTCTCATTGCCGGTGAACATCGTTGTCTGAATGTGGAACGGCAGCTCGTCCATCAACGCGAGGCCGTAGTTGCGGGCGACATCGACGGAGGCCTTCAACGTTGTGCCCGCACCTTCGATGAAGCTCCCCGGTCGGGTTGTGATCGTGTCGGTTTCCTTGCTGGCCATCCACACGTAGCGCGGTGAGAGCAGCTGGGTCTGGGTGATCTTTCCGACTTGAGTCATTTGCCGTCGGGCGACTCCATCGGCCAACGCCCACCCGACGCACGAGCCGGTGTTCTCCTGGCTGTTGATCTTCCACCACGCCGCTCGCAGGTCGACGGATGCAGGTAGTGCAGCAGGCGCGCCGATCGAACCAGCCGCGATTGAATCGGTGAGCTGCCAGTCGTTCTCCGTTCCTTTCGACGGCACGACGTTGCAGATGAACTGCTCGAAGTCGGCACGCTTGACTCTCGTCGTCGTCTTCTTCGTCGAACTCTTCTTCGCTGCGGACTTCTTGGTTGCCGGCTTCTTTGCCGCCGTCTTTTTGGTTGCTGTCTTTTTCGATGCCACGTTGGCCTCCTTTGCCCCCTACACGAGGTGCTGTCGTGGAGATGTCTCGGTGTCAATCGTAGATACATGTCGGAGCCCCGGGAATGGGGTCAGTTACCATCACGCGGTGCAACCTGTCCGCCCGCTGCTGCGCTGGCGAAGGGTGCTCTGCGAGGCGGCGGTCGTTGCGTTGGCGACAGTCGCAGTGGTCGCTGTTCACCTGCGCCTGTGGAGGGCGGCGTGGCGGGAGCCATGGGTACGCGGCAGCGACGCGGATTTCTACCTGATGCTTGCTCGCGGGCTTGGTGAGCACGGCAGCTACCTGCACAACGCGAACCTCGGCTGGCCGTTCGGCCAAGAACTGGCTGATCTTCCGCACGGATCCGACAACCTGCATCTGCTGGGGCTTCGCGTTCTCGCGACTGTGACGGGGGGTCCCGGTTCGGCCGTCAACCTCTTCTTCGTCCTCACGTTCGCGACCGTGGCGTTCACGTCGCATGTGGTGTTGCGCAAGCTCGGGCTGTCGGGCGTTGCGTCGGGCGTCGGGGCATTCGTGTATGCGTTTGCGCCCTACCACTTCCTGCGTGGCGAAGGTCACCTGCTGCTGGGCGGTTACGAGATGGTGCCGATCGGTGTGCTGCTCGCGCTGGCACTGTTCGACGAACCGGTTCCATTACTGCGCAAAGATGGTCGCCACGGCCTGGACCTGCGATCACGTCGGACGTGGCTGGTTGCCGTGGCGGCGATCCTCCTGGCGTCGACCGGTCCCTACTACTTCGTGTTCTCGATGATGTTGATCGCAGTCGCGGCGGTCTTCCACGCGCTGAACGGTGGGCGGTGGCGACCTCTCGTGTCGGCCGCGATCATCATTGCCGTCGGAGTGGCTGCGTTCGCGATCAACGTCAGTCCCAGCCTGCTGAACACACTCCGGCACGGACGAAACATGGCGGTAGCCGATCGGTCGCCGTTCGAGACGCAGGTCTACGGGCTCAAGATCTTCCAACTGTTCGTTCCTCGCGAAGGTCATCGGATCGACTTGCTGAGACGGGCCAGCGACCGGACCCTCGGGACCGAGGCATTCTTCCAATCGGAGTCCGGCCAGCAGTTGGGAATTCTCGGGGCGAGTGCCCTGGTGGCGATCTTGATCGTCGTTGGGCGACGTCTGGCGGGCCGGCGTGGGCGCGAGTCGACCGACAACGATCACGAACTGCTTGTCAGTCGGCTCGGTCTTTTCACGCTTTCCTGCCTGTTGATCGGTGCATCGGGAGGCATCTCGTTTCTGATCTCGGCCGCCGGCCTTCGTGAGATTCGGGCATGGAATCGGATCTCGATCGTCATCGCCTTCTTCACGGTCGTCGTGATCGCGATCGGCATCGATCGCGGCGGCGAATGGCTGCGGCGCCGGTGGTCATCGAGGCCGGCCCTCGCCCGGTGGGCACCCGCTGCGATCGCCGCTGTTGTCTTCGTTGTCGCATTCGCCGACCAAGGGGGCAACGACACTCCTCCATACGAGGCGGTCCACGCCAAGTACGCCAGCGACAGTGCCTTCTTCGCGGAAGTGCATGATCGGCTCGGCGATGGCGCGGCGGTGTTCAATCTTCCCTATCAACCGTTCCCCGAAGCGCCGCCGCGTGGCCAGATCGGGGAGTTCGACGAGAGCGTCGGTTTCATCTTCCAGCCCACGCTGAACTGGAGCTTTGGAGGTATGCGCGGCCGCGTGCCCGACTATCCGAAGGTCCTCGAGACACAGCCCGTCGATCAATGGATGAAGGCGATTGTCGCCATCGGCTTCACAGGGATCGTGGTGGATCGTGCCGGTTACACCGAAGCCGAGCGAGTCGCGCTGGAGTCTCAGATCGAAGCGCTGGCCGGCCCACCGACGATCAGCGCCGACGGTCGCTACAGCTTCTACGACCTGCGCGAGTTCGCCGCAGGCGTGCAGGCACAACTGGGCGACGAAGGCATGAGGGCCCTGGCCGCCGAGACACTCGCCCTGCGATCACCGCCTGCTCCATAGCCGGCCGGCCACTCGGACACGCCTCAATCCGGTGGGCGACCCTTCAAGCGCTTGGGTTCGGCGACGGACGGATCGACTGGCCACTGATGCTTCGGGTACCGACCGGCCAGGTCCTTGCGAACCATCGCCCACGAACCCGACCAGAACCCCGGAAGGTCGTTGGTGATCTGTATGGGGCGATCCGCCGGCGAAAGCAGCTCGATGGTCAACGGAACATCGTTGGCGATCGTCGGGTGGACCACGGTGCCGAACATGTCCTGCACGCGTACCGAGACGGTCGGGTTGTCTCGTTCGTAGTCGATCTCCACGATCCGTCCGGCCGCCGTCGTCAACGTCGCAGGCACGAGCGCGGCGAGATGTGTCTGTTGATCCCACGACAGCATCGTGGTCAGCATCATCTCCACATCGGCTGCGGCAAGGTCGGCGCGCCCGGTCGCCCGCTGCAGAAATGGGACCAGCCAATCGTTCATCGTCGCGATCAACGTCTTGTCGTCGACGGCTGGCCAATCGCCACCGAGATGAGCTGCTGCAAACCCCAGACGCCGACGCAACTGTTGTGCGGGTGGCGTCCAGTTCAAGACACCCAACCGGGTCACCCGCACCCGTTCGACGAGGGCTGTCACCGTGGCCTCGCCCATTGCGGCCGGACGGTACTGCTCGTCGAGCAACATCGATCCGAGCCGAACTGTCTCGTGCAGCACCAGGTCGTCTCGCTGCTTGTCCCAGGTGAGCACCTGCTGTCGTTCGATGTCGTCGCCGAGCGAGGCGATCAACTCGGCGGCCTCGATGCCCGCGCCGATGCGCACGCGAGCGCTGCTGCGGTTGCCGTCGAGATCGGCAGCGACGATGAACCGCTCGTTGGACAGCGCGTCGGTCGGGGCAACCCACACTCCACTGCCGGTGCGCATCTGAAACTGTCCCGCCTGTCGGCGCCGCACTGCGACGCGGTCGGGGAAGGCCAAGGCGAGCATTGCCCCAGTGTGTTCTGCAGCGATGTCCGCGTAGTCGATGTGCGCGTTGCAGCGGCGGGCGATGTCGGCGACACGATCGCGGACACGTCCGACATCGCGCCTGTCGGCTCGGTCGTGGTGGTCGTAGCCACAGACAACCCGCACCCGAAGGCCGAGGTCGGAGGGCAACTCGTCGGCCCGGCCGCGCAGCACGTCGCGTTCGTCGAGGATCGCGGCGATCACACATGCAAGGCCGCGGTCGGCATCGGGAGCAGCGATCACCATGCGGGCCAGGCGTGGGTGCAGGGGTAGCGCCAGCATCTCCCGACCGATCGAGGTCGGCCGACCGCTCGCATCGAGTGCGCCGAGCCGTCGGAGCAGCTCGTCGGCCTGCTGTAGCGCTCTCGACGGTGGGGGATCGATGAACCGCAGGTCGCTCACCGGAGTTCCCCATGCGGCCAATTCGAGTGCGACACCGGCAAGATCGACCTGGGTGATCTCAGCCTCGAGATGAGCCCGGCGGGTCGCATGCTCGAGCTTGCTCCACAGCCGATATGCGACGCCGGGTTCCGTGCGCCCAGCACGTCCCGAGCGTTGATCGGCCGATGCTCGGCTGGTGCTGACCGTCGTGAGGCGTGTCATGCCGGTGCCGAGATCGTGTCGCGGCACGCGGGCCAATCCGGCGTCGACAACTATCCGCACACCGCTGACGGTCAGCGACGACTCGGCGATGTCGGTGCTCAGCACCACGCGGCCTGCGGCCTACCGGCGATGGCGTCAGCGCCATGTCCTGTTCGGCAAGCGACAGAGCACCGGCGAGCAGCCGAATGTCGACATCGGGTCCGACGCTGCCGGTCAAGAACTGCTCGACGCGACGAATCTCGCCGATGCCCGGTAGGAACACCAGCACGTCGCCGATGTCGTCCTTCAAGGCCCGCAACACGGCTTCGCCCGTGGCTTGTTCGATGCGCGTGCCCTTCACCATCGGCAACCATCGAAGGTCGACGGGAAACGTTCGGCCGATGCTCTCGATCGTCGGAGCATCGCCCAGCCCCCCATTGCTGAGCACTGCCGTCAACTTGGCAACATCGGGCGTCGCCGACATCGCCAGCACGCGTAGATCGGGACGCACCGTGTCGCGAGCGTCGAGGGCGAATGCCAGACCGAGGTCGGTGGGCACATTGCGTTCGTGAACCTCGTCGAAGATCACCAGACCGACACCGGGCAACTCCGGATCCTGCTGCAGCCGCCGCGTCAGCACTCCCTCGGTGACAACCTCGATCCGTGTGTCGCGACCGATACGCCGTTCGTCGCGAGTCTGGTAACCAACGAGGCCACCGACCTCGGTCCCGAGCAACGCCGCCATCCGCTGAGCGGCGGCCCGGGTCGCCAGTCGCCGTGGCTCGAGCATCACGATGCGACCGGTGAGCCACGCCTGCTCGATCAACCACAACGGGGCGACCGTGGTCTTGCCGGCGCCCGGCGGCGCGACCAAGAGTGCCGATCCATGGTGCTCGAGAGCGGCCGCCAAGTCGGCGAGGACGTCGACGACGGGAAGGTCGCGAGCCGCTGCGGGCAGCACTACATCTCAGCCGAGTGCTGGTGTGCCGTGAAACGGCCCAGGGTCACCGGCAACCGGGATGGTCGGGCTGATCCAAGCCGTCGCGGTGGCGATCTGCTCGGCAACTTCGCGCCATTGTGCGGCGTCCCATCCCTCGGCGCAGGCCTGCAGCGTGCCGTCGAGGCGGATGAACACGAATGCCGGTAGCTGACCGAGTCCGAGCGCGCGCACGAACGCGCGGTCGGGGTCGCAATAGACCAGGAACTCCTCGGTCAGTGGCCCGAGGAAGGCCGTGGTGCCATCGGCATCGGCGGTGACGACAAAGTTGACTCTGGCATCGGTTCCACGGAGGCTCTCGAGGATACGCGCTGCTGTTTTCAGGACCCACGAACTCTCGTTGGTATACGGATCGAGGACCACGCTGGCCAGGTGGAATGTGGTCAGCCACTCCTCCAATGGACGTGTCTCGCCACCGAGTGAAGTCAGCTTGGTCTCGAGGGCCGGGTTGCTCGCCACGGCTGCAGACGGTAGCGCGCCAGCACAGTACGCCCCAATGTGGCAGTAGCGTTTCGGCGATGCATCCGATCGAACGGCTTCGCTATGTGGCCAGGGCCTCGGGTGGTGATCAGCGCATGCTGGTCCGCGAGACGGCCGGCGCGTTGCGCGGGTTGGGCTTCGATCCGGCGGGCCTCGTCGTCGCCTGTCGGCGCATCGTCGAACGGCATCCGAACTCCGGGCCGATGTGGTGGCTCTGCGCTTCCGTCCTCGCCGCACCGGACCCGTATCGATGTGCGGCGGGGTTGGCCGACGAACTGGAGATGGATTCCACTCCCGACGTGCTCGTCGATTCAATGCCCGACAACGCCACGATTTGTGTGATCGGCTGGCCTGATCTCATCGGCGAAGCACTGCTGCGCCGGGGCGATTCAACGGTGCTGGCCATCGACACCGACGACGACGGAATGGGTAGCGCAGCGTTCGTGCGCCGTTTGCAACGTGCCGACGTCGATGCCGAGATCGTGCCTGCCGCCGGACTCGCTGCCGCCGTGCTGGCCAGCGACCTCGTGGTCGTCGAAGCCTTGGCGGCGAACGAGACCGACATGCTCGCCGCTACCGGATCGCGCGCACTCGCGTCCGTCGCGTATTGCGCCGAGGTACCCGTGTGGGCCGTCGTCGGCCGCGGTCGATGCTTGCCGAGGGCGTTGTTCGACGCCATGGGGCAGCGTCCGACGGATCTGCGCGAGCCCTGGGAGGCACCCGCCGAGGTCGTGCCGTTCGCGCTCATGCACTGGATGGTCGGTCCCAACGGTGTGGTGCCGGCAGCCGACGCCGTGTTGCAGCCGGAATGTCCGATGTCGTACGAACTGCTCCGCTCCAGCGCCATGTGACGTCCCAAGTACTGTCGCGCCATGGCCAGCAAGCGCTCACAGATCATGATGACCGCAGACGAAGTGCGGGCCTATCTGGAATCCCAACGCGTGCTCAACGTCGCCACGATCGGCCCGACCGGGCATCCACATCTCGTGGCGATGTGGTACGCGATGGTCAACGAAAACCCTGTGTTCTGGACGTTTGGCAAGAGTCAGAAGATCCTCAATCTCCGGCGCGACCCGAAGATCACCGGACTGGTCGAGAGCGGCGACACATATGACCAACTTCGAGGGGTCGAGCTGCGCGGGCGCGGGTTGATCGTCGACGACTACGACGAGGTCCTGGAGATCGGTAAGGCCGTGGGCGTGAAATACAACGGTCCCGCGGTCTTGGGCGACTCGGGGTTGCCGTTCCTCGAAGCCCAAGCCACCAAACGCCTTGGCGTCGTCTTCGAGATCGACCACGTAGCCAGCTGGGACCACACCAAACTCGCCGGCAGCTACTAGCTGTGCGATGAGAGATGAGCCGCCCAGCGCCGCAAATCCCTCATCGCGGACGCAGGTGAGGTGGGCGCGATGAGAAGTGTGCGGCCTCCGGCGGCTCATCTCTCATCGCGGCACTGTCAGCGGTCTTGTTTCGGGGGGTCGATGCCTAGGCAAGCGGCGATCGCGGCGCGGGCGACCTCGGCGCGGACTTCCATCACGAAGATCCGGCCCATCGGTTCGCGTGCGGCGAACCGAAGCATCGATGTGTGATCCTCCGCCATGGTCGCGGGGATGTCGTTCTCCCAGAGATCGTGCAACGCCAGTTGGCATTGCCATAGCGGCAGCCAGGCGACCTCCACCACATGGTCGGCACGCGGTACGCGCGGCTCGGGTTGGCCGAACAGCCACTTGATCACGCCCATCTAGCGATGACCGCGTGGCGAGCGAGAACCGCCGGCTGCCGCAGCGAGTTGGTTCGCAATCCGTGCATGGTCCGACTCGATGAGACCCACCGTCACACGAAGATGCGGCGCGTCGCGACGAACTTGGAATGGTTCGCCCGGCGCCGCGCCGATGCCCTGCGCGGCAAGCGTCACGAGCGCCGATCGCTCGTCGGCGACCGTCACCCACATGTTGATCCCGTCGCTGCCCATGACGGTGACTCCACGCGACACGAGGACATCGGCGACCAACTGCCGCCGGCGTGCGTACTCGTCGCGAGCAGACGCAACCGTCGAGATGGTGCGCTGATCGTCGAGCATCTCCAAGAGCACCGCTTGGAGAATGCGGCTGCTCCAACCAGGCCCGAGCAGGCGGCGGTTGGCAACTGCCGTGACGACGTGCCCCGCGCCCCCGACAGCTGCGAGACGCAGATCGGGCCCGTGGCTCTTCGAGTAGCTGCGGATGTGAACGGTTCGCTGTGGCACGTACGAGCCGACGCTGACCAATGCGCCGGTGGCAATGTCGCCGGAGTGGTCGTCTTCGACGACGATCGCGTTCGACTTGGCAAGTTCGGAGGCAAGCTGCTTCATGCGCCTCGATGTCGTCGTGACTCCTGTCGGATTGTGAGCGCGCGGCTGAAGGAACACCGCCACCGGCTGTCGGCGTACGGCATCGGCGAACTGGGCGACGATGGGTCCTTCGTCGTCGACATCGACTCCGATCACATCGGCGCCGAGCTCGTCGAGCAGATCCAGCAACGGAGGAAATGTCGGATGCTCGACGACCACCCGATCACCGAGCCGAACGACCACCTGGGCGACACGGTCGAGCGCGTCCATGGCCCCATCCACCACTGTCAGCGCTTCTGCGTCGAACGGCCATCCGTCGAGCAGTCGTGCCTCGAGGTCGGGCAGCACCGGGTTGTCGAGATAGCTGGAGGTCAACGACTGCCTGCTGACCTTGGCGACGACCGGGCCGAGATCGGGTAACAGCGACGACGGTGGTGTGCCCGTGGAGAGGTCGAGTGCGAAGTGGCCTGGTCCCTCGGTGACCCTGCGGTATCGCCGTGGCGACCCGGGCCCTGTCGGCTGTCGCACGAACGTGCCTTGACGCCCACGGGCATCGATCGCGCCGACCGACGTCAGCGTCTGCCACGCCTCGCTGACGGTCGTCGGCGAGACGCCGAGTGATCTCGACAGCTCGCGCACGGTCGGCAGGCGCGTGCCGACGGCAAGGTCGCCACGCGTGATCATCCGCCCGACGGCGGCGGCGATACCTCGAGCACTGCGGTCCTCGATCTCCTCCGCGAACGTGGCAGCCATTGTGCGGTAACAATAGCCCTATTGTGCGGAGGTCTCCGCACTCGATCGCGTGAGTGGTGACTTCAGTACGCGCGGTGGCGCGCCGATACCCCCTTGCAAGGTGATTGCCATGCTGCAAGGTGATGGAGGTCGGGTGAAGGTCGGTTTCGTTCTCGGTGTGGTCGTCGCTGTTTTCGCGTCGACGGGGTGTGGCAGGGGTGACGTGCTCGTGCATTCGCAATCGGCGCGGCCCATCGGCGAGACCGCCGCAGTGCAGTGCCCGATCGAGTACAAGACGCTGGCCACCGCCACCGATGCGTATTGGGCCTCCGAGGGCGGGCCACCGTCGAGCGAGGGTGAGCTCATCAGTGCAGGACTGCTTCGGGACGAAGTCGGCGGATTCGACCTCCTGATCGGCGACTCCGACTACGAGTTGATCGCAGTGGACGACTGCAAGGGCTTCCAGCCGAGCTGACAGATCCACCCCGGCCGGGTCTGTTTCGGTCGCGTGAACTGAATGTACGGTAACAATCCAGTTATTGTGCGCCCCCGAGGGTGACATTACGATCGCGGCATGCCGAACATCGTGCGAGCAGCGCTTCTCCAAACCGACTGGGCAGGGACGAAGGAGGCGATGATCGAGAAACACGAGCAGGCCGCGCACGATGCGAAGGCCGAAGGTGCTCAGGTGATCTGCTTCCAGGAGCTGTTCTACGGGCCGTACTTCTGCCAGGTACAAGACACCGAGTACTACAGCTACACCGAGCTGATTCCCGACGGCCCGACCACGCAGCGCTTCCGCAGCATCGCCAAGGAACTCGGCATGGTGATGGTGCTACCGATGTACGAGCACGAGCAAGCCGGCGTCTACTACAACACGGCCGCAGTCATCGACGCCGACGGCACCTACCTCGGCAAGTTCCGCAAGCAGCACATCCCCCAGACCAAGGGCTTCTGGGAGAAGTTCTACTTCCGCCCCGGCAACGGTGGGTACCCGATCTTCGACACCGCCGTCGGCAAGGTCGGCGTGTACATCTGCTACGACCGGCACTTCCCCGAGGGTTGGCGCGCGCTCGGCCTCAATGGTGCCGAGATCGTCTTCAACCCCTCAGCAACCCACCGTGGCCTCAGCGAGTACATCTGGCGAATCGAACAACCTGCGGCAGCAGTCGCCAACATGTACTACGTCGGGGCCATCAACCGCGTCGGCATCGAGCCACTCGGCGAAAACGACTTCTACGGACAGAGCTACTTCGTCGGACCCGAAGGAAACTTCATCGGGGATGTCGGCGACGCCTACAAACCCGAACTGATCGTGCGCGATCTCGACCTCGACACGATCAAGCTGGTCCGCGATCGCTGGGCGTTCTACAGAGACCGTCGCCCGGACGCATACGACGAACTGGTCTCGCGGTAGAGCCATGGCCACCACACTGATCAAGAACGGTCGGGTCGTGTCGACCACTGGCGTGATCGCCCAGGACGTGCTGATCACCGGCGAGACCATCACCGCCCTCGGAGCCCCCGGCTACTTCACCGAAGAAGGCTGCGATCGAGTCATCGATGCCGCAGGCAAGTACGTGATCCCCGGTGGAGTC
This sequence comes from Ilumatobacteraceae bacterium, assembly GCA_963779295.1. Classification (GTDB taxonomy): domain Bacteria; phylum Actinomycetota; class Acidimicrobiia; order Acidimicrobiales; family Ilumatobacteraceae; genus JAENVT01. The sequence goes on along the minus strand of CAVZXO010000010.1, from coordinate 109,826 downwards.
GACGTGCACACCCACATGGAACTGCCCTTCGGAGGCACGTTCGCCAGCGACACCTTCGAGACCGGATCGCGGGCCGCGGCGTGGGGTGGCGTGACGACGATCGTCGACATGGCCGTGCAGCGCACCGGCGAGAACGTGTTCGACGGACTCGCCGAATGGCATCGCAAGGCCGACGGCAACTGTGCGATCGACTATGCCTTCCACCAGATCATCGGTGGTGTCGACGACCAGTCGCTGAAGGACATGAAATACCTCACCGAACACGAAGGCATCACCAGCTTCAAGCTGTTCATGGCCTACCCCGGCGTGTTCTACAGCGACGACGGTCAAATCCTCAAAGCGATGCAGGCGGCCGCCGAATGCGGCGCAGTCATCATGATGCATGCGGAGAACGGCATCGCCATCGATGTGCTGGTGCAACAGGCGTTGGCGCGAGGCGAGACCGACCCCAAGTACCACAGCTACACCCGGCCCTCGCCGCTCGAAGCCGAGGCAACTCATCGAGCCATCGTCCTCAGCCACGTCGCCGGCAACGTGCCCCTGTACATCGTCCACCTCTCAGCAGGCGATGCTCTCAACGAAGTCGCCGCAGCCCGACACCACGGTCGCAACGTCTTCGCCGAGACGTGCCCGCAGTACTTGTGGCTGACGTTGGAAGAGACCCTCGGCAAGCCCGGCTTCGAGGGCGCCAAGTGGGTTTGCAGCACACCGGTCCGCAGTCGCGATCACGATCCCGATTACATCGGCCAAATGGGTCACGGGCATCAAGGCGACCTGTGGAAGGGGCTCAGGATGAACGAGCTCGCCGTCGTCAGCACCGACCACTGCCCGTTCTGCATGAAGGACCAGAAGGAGTTGGGCATCGGGAACTTCGCGGCAATCCCCAACGGGATCGGCGGTGTCGAGCATCGAATGGAACTGATCTATCAAGGTGTCGTCGCAGGCGAACTCACCCTCGAGCGGTGGGTTGAAACCTGCAGCACCACACCGGCGCGAATGTTCGGGATGTACCCGAAGAAAGGTGTCGTCGCACCGGGAAGCGACGCCGACGTCGTCGTCTGGGACCCCAACACCAAGACAAAGATCGGCATCAACGACAAGCACCACATGAACATGGATCACTCGGCTTGGGAGGGGTGGGTTATTGACGGCAAGGTCGCCACGGTTTTGTCCCGCGGAATCGTGGTCATCATGGAGAACGACACCTATACCGGGTCGAAGGGTCATGGTCAGTTTGTCAAACGTGGGCTCTCGTCAATATCTCGTCTAGTCCGCTCCTGTCGGCCGTCGGCGTTCGCTCCTCGACATGGCCGGAAACCCACCGGCCAACTGTCTCGTCGTCGAACCCCGAGCCCGCCACTCACTACTCAACCATCCAACTCGCTCACCACTCTCCTCAAAAGCATCTCTTGCTCTTAACAACTCACTCACACTGCGGCTGGGGCGTCCACCTCCCGTCAATAAGGAAGAAGGCTGAAAGACATGAATCGAATCTCGCATTGGGTTGATGGGCGAGTCTTGGAAGGGGACTCTGGACGGACTGGGGTCGTCTGGGATCCGGCTACTGGGACGCAGGCTTCTTCGGTCGACCTGGCTTCTGCTGCTGAAGTTGACATCGCGGTTGCCTCCGCTCGGGCCGCCTTTCCTGCTTGGCGGGCCACCAATCTCTCTCGGCGGGCTGAGGTCATGTTCCACATGCGCGAGCTTGTCGACGCAAACCGCAAAGAGATCGCCTCTCTCATCTCTCGCGAGCACGGCAAAGTCCTCGGAGACGCCTTGGGCGAAGTTGCCCGGGGTTTGGAGAACATCGAGTTTGCTTGCGGAATCCCGAACCTGCTCAAGGGTGGGTACAGCGAGCAGGCGAGCACAGGCATCGACGTGTACAGCATCAAGCAGCCGCTCGGTGTCGTCGCCGGAATCACCCCGTTCAACTTCCCCGGCATGGTGCCGATGTGGATGTTCGCCAATGCCCTGGCGTGCGGAAACACCTTCGTCCTCAAGCCCAGCGAGAAGGACCCGTCGGCAAGCATGTTCATCGGCGAGTTGCTCAAGCAGGCCGGTCTTCCCGACGGTTGCTTCAACGTCGTCAACGGCGACAAGGTCGCGGTGGACCGCATCCTCGAGCATCCCGACATCGCCGCGGTCAGCTTCGTCGGCTCCACCCCGATCGCCAAGTACATCTACGAGACCGGAACGCGCAACGGCAAGCGCGTACAAGCCCTCGGCGGCGCCAAGAACCACATGCTCGTACTCCCCGATGCCGACCTCGACATGGCAGCCGACGCTGCCGTCAGCGCGGCGTACGGTTCTGCCGGCGAGCGGTGCATGGCAATCTCGGTCGTGCTCGCCAGCGAGTCGATCGCGGACGCGCTCGTCGACAAGATCAAAGATCGCATCCCAGCGATCAAGGTCGGGCCGGCCAGCGAGTCGGAAAGCGAGATGGGCCCGTTGATCACCGGTGAACACCGCGACAAGGTCGCCGGTTACATCGGTGGTGCCGAGGCCGACGGCGCGACGTTGGTCGTCGACGGTCGGCAAGGTGCACCGGGCGGGGGCTTCTTCTTGATGCCATCGCTGATCGACAACGCCAAGCCAGGGATGGCGTGTTACGACGACGAGATCTTCGGCCCGGTATTGACAGTGACGAGGATCGCCGGATACCAGGAAGGACTGCAGCTGATCAACGACAACCCATACGGAAACGGCACGGCCATCTTCACCCGCGACGGTGGCGCGGCACGCCAGTTCGAGTTCGACGTGCAGGTCGGTATGGTCGGCGTGAATGTCCCGGTTCCCGTTCCGGTGAGCTACTACAGCTTCGGAGGGTGGAAGGCGAGCTTGTTCGGTGACACCCACATGTACGGGCCGGAGGGTGTGAACTTCTACACCAAGACCAAGGTCGTCACGTCCCGCTGGCCAGACCCGAGCACCAGCACCGTCGATCTCGGTTTCCCCCAGAATCGATGAGGCACCCCCGGCTCACCGAAGCTCGCCTACCCGCCGCTCATGCTCTGGCGGTGGGGTAGATGGACTTTGGAGTCGTTCTCCAGACAACGCCTCCTTCCGCGCGTGGTTTCGCTCGCGAAGGCGGCCGAGAGCTACGGCTTCTCGCATGTTTGGACGTTTGACTCGCACATCTTGTGGCAGGAGCCCTACGTCATCTATTCGCAGATCCTGTCCGAGACTCGCAAGGTGATCGTCGGGCCGATGGTCACCAATCCGGCGACTCGGGATTGGACGGTCACGGCCAGCGTGTACGCCACGCTCAACGAGATGTTCGGCAATCGGACGGTGTGCGGGATCGGCCGCGGGGACTCGGCTGTTCGAGTCACCAACGGGGCCCCTACGACGCTCGCCACCCTGCGCGAAGCGGTGCACGTCATCCGTGAACTCGCGAACGGTCGCAGCGTGGAGTACAAGGGTTCGCAACTTCGGTTTCCGTGGTCGGTCGGCAGCGAGCTCGAGGTCTGGATCGCGGCGTACGGGCCCAAGGCACTGGCGCTGACCGGCCAAGTCGGCGACGGGTTCATCCTCCAGCTGGCCGACCTGTCGATTGCCGAGTGGACCATCAAAGCTGTTCGGGACGCGGCAGCAGCTGCCGGCCGCGATCCGGCAGACGTCACGATCTGTGTGGCGGCGCCCGCGTATGTGACCGACGGATCCGCGGAGGGCCTGGCGCACGCCCGCGAGCAGTGCCGATGGTTCGGCGGGATGGTCGGCAATCATGTGGCCGACATCGTCGCCCGATACGGCGATCAGAGTGGTGCGGTTCCGCAGGCGCTCACCGACTACATCAAGGGCCGCGAGGGGTACGACTACAACGAGCACGGCCAAGCCGGAAACGTGCACACCCAGTTCGTGCCCGACGACATCGTCGATCGCTTCTGCATCGTTGGTCCGGTCAATGAGCACATCGATCGAATGGTCGCCCTGAAGGATCTCGGCGTCGATCAATTCAGCATCTACCTGCAGCACGACGACAAGGACCACACCTTGCAGGTCTACGGCGAGAAAGTGGTGCCGGCCGTTGCCGAAACGGTGAAGGCCAAGGCGTGACCGATACGTCCGAGACCGACGGCCCGGTTCCCGTCGACAACTCTGCTGCATCGTCCACCCAGAGACGTTCGTACCTCCGGCGTGGGCAACGGGCGCTGATGTTCGTGCTGTCACTGGTACTGGTCGCCGTTGCTTGGGAGCTGTACAAGAGCTTGGGCCCCCAAGACGGTGGCAGTGTGCTCGGGTGGCGGATCCTGCCGCGCGCCAAGGATCGGGTCATGCCCCATGTGTCCGAGATCCTGTCGCGATTCGGCGATCCGATCAGCCGTTCCTCGGATGAGTCCGTGTTCTCGGTCGTGCTGCGCGCTGTTCTGTATTCGTTCCGTCTGGTGCTGGTCGGGTTCGCGATCGGCATCGTCGCCGGCGTGCTGCTGGCCGTCGTCATGACGCGATTTCGATTTGCTACTCGAGCGATCCTTCCGTACCTGGTGATCTCGCAGACGATTCCCCTCATCGCCCTGGCGCCGCTGATCGTCAGTTGGGGCGGCAAGGTTCACGTCGGCGGACTGGTGTGGGACCGGTGGATGTCGGCGTCGCTGCTCGGCGCGTTCCTCTCGTTCTTCCCCATCGCCGTCGGCACGTTGCGCGGGCTGCAGTCACCATCAGCATCGTCGATCGAACTGATGGACAGCCTTGCTGCACCATGGCGACGCACCCTGTTCAAACTGCGGTTCCCCGCCGCCGTGCCGTACATGGTTCCCGCGCTGAAGTTGGGTGCGGCCAGCGCAGTCATCGGAGTCGTGGTCTCGGAGATCTCCACCGGCCTGCGTGGTGGGATCGGTCGCCTCGTGATCGAGTTCGGGCGTGCCACCACGAGTGACCCGGCCATCGTGTACACCGCAGTGCTCGGCGCGGCGGCCCTTGGTCTGATGATGGCTGTATTGGTCGCAATCGTCGACGCCGTGCTGATGCGCAATCGTCCTCGCGAGGTGGCGGCGTGAACGCGGTCGAGGTGGCTGGTCTCAAGAAGGTCTTCAACCAGTCCAAGAGCAGTCAGGTCGACGCGCTGGTCGACATCGATCTCGTGATTCCTCCCGGCGCCTTCGTGACCTTGATCGGGCCGTCGGGATGTGGCAAGAGCACGTTGCTGCGTCTGATCGCCAACCTCACCGAGCCGACATCCGGATCGATCACGGTCAACGGCAAGAGCGCCAAACAGGCCCGCTTGGATCAGGACTACGGAATGGCGTTCCAGCAAGCCGGCTTGTTCGAGTGGCGCACCGTCGCCAAGAACATCGAGTTGCCGCTCGAGCTGAAGGGATGGGATCGTGCCAAGCGCAAGAGTCGTTCAGAGGAGATGCTCGAACTCGTCAAGCTCCCCGAGTTCGGCAGCTACATGCCATGGCAGCTTTCGGGTGGCATGCAGCAACGCATCGCGATCGCCCGTGCACTTGCTTCTCACCCGCCGCTGCTCTTGATGGACGAGCCGTTCGGTGCCCTCGACGAGATGACCCGCGAGCACATGCAGGCCGAGTTGCTGCGCATCTGTGCAAGCACCGGCACGACCGTGATCTTCGTGACGCACTCCATACCGGAAGCGGTCTACCTCTCGAGCCAGGTTGTCGTGATGTCGCCGCGCCCGGGTCGGATCACGCAACTCGTCGACGTGCCGTTCGGGAGCGATCGCGACGAGGACACCCGGGAGGATTCCACGTTCTTCGCCAAGATCACCGAGGTACGCGAAGCATTGCGTGGAGCGGAGTTCGAGCCAACCGCCCGAGGGATGGAAGACCGGTGATCCGGCGTAGCACTGTGCTGCTGCGGGCAGTTGCTCCACCGCTGCTGTTCGGTGTGCTGCTGCTCGGCATCTGGGAGGCGTTTGTTCGCGGATTCGACCTGAAGCCGTACTTCCTTGTTCCACCCAGCGCAATCGGGGATCGGGGTTCGTCGACAACTTTCCGAACATCTGGGACGCGATGGTGGTCTCCGGCACCAACGCCGCCTTCGGCCTGGTCTTCGGTTCGATCGCCGGGATACTGATGGCCTTCCTGCTGAGCCGGTTCAAGATTCTCGACCAACTGATCACACCGCTCTCGACCGCCGTCAACGCGATCCCGGCATTTGTGCTGGTCTCGGTGTTCAACAACATGTTCTCCACGACGAGCGTCGTGCCGCGGCGCCTGATGGTGACGCTGATCGTGTTCTTCATCGTCCTCGTCAACGTCGCCAAGGGCCTCCGACAGATCGATGCGACCCATGCGGAACTGATGCGTTCGTACGCAGCCAGCAACTGGGAGGTGCTTCGCAAGGTGCGCGTCCCCAACGCTGTCCCGTACCTGTTCACCGCGTTGAAGATCGCTGCGCCGCTCTCGGTCATCTATGCCTACGTGTCGGAGTACTTTGGTGGGGCGCAAGACGGCTTGGGAAGTCGGATCGCCAGCAACATCGCCAACTCGAAGAACGCAGTGGGCTGGGCATACGTGCTGGGTGCATGTCTTCTGGGTCTGACCTTCTATCTGGTCTCCATCGCCATCGAGGCTCTGGTCACGCCGGGTCGCCTGGCACAACAAAATCGAGACGGCTCATGATCCCATGGGCCCAGGAAAAGACCTATCGGGCTCCAGCCCGACAGGGGGAGGAGAAAAGCAATGAGGAAACAACGAATCAAGGGCACACTCGCTGCCGCAGTTGCGCTGTCATTCATCGCCGCCGCGTGCGGTAGCGACGACAGCAGCTCGTCGGCGACCGAGGCACCGGCCGCCACCGAGGCACCGGCCGCAACGGCGGCACCCGCGGCCGAGGAGTGTGGCACCCCGACGCCTGTCAAGCTGCAGCTGCAGTGGGTCACACAGGCTCAGTTCGCCGGATACTTTGCGGCAGTCGATCAAGGCTTCTACTCCGATCAGTGTCTCGAGGTGACGATCCTCGAAGGTGCAGTCGACATCGTTCCGCAGACGGTGCTGGCCAACGGCGACGCCGACTTTGCAATCGCATGGGTCCCGAAGGCTCTGGCCAGCCGCGAGGCCGGTGCCAACATCGTCGACATCGCCCAGGTGTTCCAGCGATCGGGCACGTTGCAGGTGAGCTTCAAGGACAAGAACATCACCACCTCCAAGGACTTTGCCGGCCACAAGATCGGCAACTGGGGCTTCGGCAACGAATGGGAAGTGTTCGCGGCGATGACCAAGAACGGCATCGATCCGGCCTCGGTCGAGAACGTCGCCCAGCAGTTCGACATGGTCGGTCTGCTCGAGGGTGACATCGACGCCGCGCAGGCGATGACCTACAACGAGTACGCACAGGTGCTCGAGGCCGATCAACCCGGACACCGGGGAGCTGTACACGCCGGAGGACTTCAACGTCATCTCGTACGAGGACGAGGGTGTCGGCATGCTGCAGGACGCGATCTGGGCCGACGGAAGTCGTTTGTCCGATCCGGCCTACAACGACACCGCCGTGAAGTTCGTGGCGGCGTCGCTGCAGGGTTGGGCGTACTGCCGCGACAACGGCGACGCGTGCGCGCAGTTGGTCACCGACAAGAACTCGATCCTCGGCCTCACGCACCAGAAGTGGCAGATGAACGAGATCAACAAGCTCATCTGGCCGGCGACGGGTGGTGTCGGCACCATCGACACCGCCGCATGGGATCGCACAGCCACGCTGTCGCAGGAGACCAAGAACCTCGAAGGCGGAACGGTGCTGACCAAGGCGCCCGACGCTGAGGCCTTCACGAACGACGTTGTCACCGACGCTCACGCACTTCTGACGACGCTCGGAGTCGACATCAACGGCACGGGCTTCACACCGGCAACGGTGACCTTGACTGAGGGTGGCGCCTGACAGGCGTATCGGATTCAAGCATCGAAGGGCGGGTCGCCTCGGCGGCCCGCCCTTCTCGCGTTGTGTCGTGGACGCCGTGGATCTTCGTGGTGCTGTGGAGCACCGGGTTCGTCGTCGCCCGCTACGCCACGAATGACACCGGCCCGCTGACGTTTCTCGCCGTTCGAATGATCCTCGCGGCGGCGATCCTCGCTGTGGTTGCGATGGCTCGCGCGGCACCCCGCGTCGACCGTCGACTCGTCCCCTGGGTCGTTCTGGCCGGAATGGGAATGCACGTCTTGTACCTCGGTGGCGTCTTCGTGGCGATCGACCGCGGCCTTCCAGCCGGCGTCAGTGCGCTGATCGCCGGCTTGCACCCGGTGCTCACCGCACTTGTGTCGAGACGCTTCCTCGGCGAGCGCCTCGTCCGCATCCAGTGGATCGGTGTCGGGCTGGGATTCGCTGGTGTGATCGCGGTCGTGGTCGACCGACTGCTGACCCACTCCTCGGGAATCACATGGATGACGATGGGCGCCTCGGCGATCAGCGTCGTCGGAATGACCGGCGGCACGCTGGTGCAGCGCAAGAAGTGCTCGACCATGCCGCTGCTGTGGGGCACGATCGTGCAGTACGCCGCCTCGGCCGTTGTGCTGGTCGCGCTGGCGCTGTTGTGGGAGCACTGGGACTTCAACGTCACCCGGCAGTCGATCTTTGCGTTGCTCTGGGCGGTCGTGGTTTTGTCGATCGCTGCTGTACTTCTCATGCTCTGGCTCCTGCAGCGAAGGGCCGCGTCGCAGGTCAGCAGCCTGTTCTTCCTCACCCCCGCACTCAGTGCGGTGGAGGGTGCCTTGCTGTTCGGCGAGCGGCTCGGTGTGCTGGCTGTGGTCGGATTGCTGATTTCCTTGCTCGGTGTCGCCTTTGTGACCCGCAAGGCGATATAACGTCCTGAGAGCCGGGGGGCAACGAGGCCGCCTGGCAGCGGGAGGAGGTGCCCATGACGGACACCGTTGAGCACCCTGCGGGGCGCGAAGCCGAAACCATTACACGCGTGGTCGTGAGGTTCGCCGGGGATTCGGGCGATGGCATGCAATTGACCGGTGATCGCTTCACTTCGGTCAGCGCAACATTCGGCAACGACCTTTCGACCCTGCCGGAATACCCGGCGGAGATCCGTGCGCCGGCCGGCACCGTCAATGGGGTATCGAGCTTCCAGGTACAGATCAGTGATCACGACATCACCACGCCCGGCGACGAGCCCAGTGTGTTGATCGCGATGAACCCAGCAGCCTTGAAGGCCGACCTCGGTCGGCTCGAGCCGCACGGCCTGCTCATTGTCAACAGCGATTCGTTCGGCGAGCGCGACCTGGCCAAGGCCGGTTACGCGACCAATCCGCTGACCGACGACTCGCTGCTCGGGTATCGCCTGGTCGAGGTCCCGATGACCTCGCTGACCCAGAAGGCCACCGAGCCGTTGGGGGTCAAGCCCCGCGATGCCGAGCGTTCGAAGAACTTCTTCGCGCTCGGGCTGGTGTCGTGGTTGTACTCGCGGCCGACTCAACCGACGCTCGATTGGATCGAGACCCGGTTCAAGGACGACCTGGTCCGGCTCAGCAACACGACAGCATTCACGGCCGGCTACAACTTCGGCGAGACCACCGAGCAATTCGAGCATCGTTTCGTGGTCAAGCCGGCCCACATGCCGGCCGGCGAGTACACCAACATCAGCGGCAACGTTGCCCTCGCTTGGGGTCTGGTGGCAGCCGGACAACTTGCCAAGCTGCCGGTCTTCCTCGGCAGTTATCCGATCACGCCGGCCAGCGACATCCTCCACGAGTTGTCGAAGCACAAGCACTTCGGTGTGCGCACCGTGCAGGCCGAAGACGAGATCGCCGCAGTGGGCATGGCACTTGGTGCTGCATTCGCCGGACACCTCGGTGTCACCACCACCAGCGGGCCCGGGGTTGCCCTGAAAAGCGAGACCACCAGCCTCGCCGTCTCACTCGAGCTGCCTCTCCTGATCATCGACGTGCAACGCGGTGGACCGTCCACTGGTTTGCCGACCAAGACCGAGGCCGCCGACCTCAACATCGCGATCTACGGTCGCCACGGCGAGGCCCCGCTGCCCGTGGTCGCTGCGTACAGCCCGGCTCATTGCTTCGAGGCTGCCATCGAGGCGGCGCGGATCGCCCTGAAGTACCGCACGCCGGTCATCTTGCTCAGCGACGGCTACATCGCCAACGGCAGCGAGCCGTGGATGTTGCCCGACGTCGCCTCGTTGCCCGACATCTCGGTGTCGTTCGCAACGGAGATGAACCACACCAACGACGATGGCACGACCGAGTTCTGGCCGTACCTGCGTGATCCGGAGACGCTGGCCAGGCCATGGGCCATTCCGGGAACTCCGCACCTCATGCACCGCGTCGGCGGCCTCGAGAAAGAAGACGGCCGAGGCGACATCAACTACACGCCGGAGAACCATCAACGAATGGTCGATCTGCGCGCCGCAAAGATTGCCGGCATTGCCAACGACATCCCACCGGCCGTCGCTGTCGGCGACGTCGACGACGCCGACATCTGCGTGCTCGGTTGGGGTTCGACCTGGGCAGCCATCGACGCTGCGGTGCAGCGCACACGTCGCCGCGGTGTGAAGGTCGCCTGGGTCCATCTCACCCACGTCAACCCGTTGCCGCCCAATCTCGGCGAGGTGTTGAAGAAGTACCCGCGGGTCATCGTTCCCGAGCTCAACCTCGGCCAGATGTGCCGCATCGTGCGTGCCAACTACCTCATCGACGCCAAGTCGATTTCCAAGGTGCAGGGCCTGCCGTTCACCGCCCGGGAACTGGAAGACGCCATCGAAGGAGCGCTGCAGTGAGCGACACCATCGTGCCCATCACGACCAAGAAGGACTGGACCAGCGACCAAGAGGTGCGGTGGTGCCCGGGCTGCGGCGACTACGGCATCTTGCTGGCGGTCCAGCAACTGATGCCGGACCTCGGCATCACCCCGGAGAACACGGTGTTCGTCAGTGGGATCGGCTGCAGCAGCAGGTTCCCGTACTACATGAACACCTACGGGATGCATGGCATCCATGGCCGTGCGCCTGCTATCGCAACGGGTCTCGCGGTCGCTCGACCCGATCTCGACGTGTGGGTCATCACTGGCGACGGTGATGGTCTCTCGATCGGCGGCAACCACCTGATTCACGCGCTGCGACGGAATGTCAACCTGACGATCCTGTTGTTCAACAACCGCATCTACGGGTTGACGAAGGGCCAGTACTCACCGACATCCGAGGTCGGAAAGGTCACCAAGAGCACGCCGTTCGGTTCGGTCGATCCGCCGTTCAACCCGCTCTCGGTCGCGCTCGGGGCGGAGGCGAGTTTCGTCGCCCGCACCCACGACCTCGATCGCAAGCACATGATGGAGATCTTCCGCCAAGCTCATGCGCACCAGGGTTCGTCGTTCGTCGAGATCTTCCAGAACTGCAACGTGTTCAACGACGGCGCGTTCGACGACATCACCAGTCGTCAGGTCCGCGAGGAGATGATGATCGATCTGAAACACGGCCAGCCGATCAGGTTCGGCGCCGATGGGCACAGGGGTGTGGTCATGGGTACCGATGGCTTGCTGCGCATCGTCGAGGTTGCCGACGTCGGCGAGGATGCAATCCTCGTGCACGACGCACTCCGCGACGATCCGGGCCTCGCGTTCGCCTTGGCACGGCTATCGCACGACGATCATTCGGCGACGCCCTTTGGCGTGTTCCGCTCTGTCGACCGTCCGGACTACGGCATGGCCGTCGCTCGCCAGATTGCCGAGGCCTCGTCCAACAAAGGCCCCGGCGACCTCGCCACACTCTTGCGCAGCAACGGCACCTGGTCGGTCAACTGACTCCGCACGCACGCGATGAGAGATGAGCCGCCGGTGACCGCATATATCTCATCGCGCATGTGGCGGTTTACACGAGATGAGAGAAGTGCGGCCGTGAGCGGCTCATCTCTCATCGCGAATTCAGTCGGCGACGCGGGCGACGCCGTGCGGGTCGGGCGCCGGTTCGCCGCGTAGCTCGGCGACGACTGCAACGAGACGGCCCATCACCAGGTCTGCGGCGAGGCGTACTTCGTCGTTGGTCGGTTCGGTGGTGGGGCCGATGTTCATCAACTCGCGAATGTCGATCGGTTCGCCGACGCGGGTGTCGACCTTCGGCCGGCGAACCAGGTTGAGTACCAGCGTCGGCAGCAGGCGGCGCCGGCCCACGACGCGATGTGCACCGACCATCGCCACCGGCACGATCGGTGCGCCGGTTCGCAGCGCCAGGCGAACGGAGCCCGTCTTGGCACGCTCGGGCCACATCATTGGATCGCGAGTCAGGCGACCTTCGGGGAAGATGCCGACTGCCTCACCATGCTCCAAGGCCTGTGCGGCCTCGTCGAGCGACGTCGCCGCATCGGCCGCGCCGCGTTTGACCTTGATGAAGCCCGAGCTTGCGAGCAACGGTTCCGAGCACCGGTGCGTTGAACACCCCGGAGGTCGCCAGCAGCCGGAGCGAGCGTCCCATGCGACGGCAGGCGAGAGCCAGCAGCACGCCGTCGGCGTAGCTGGTGTGGTTGGAGATCACGATGATCGGTCCCGGCGGCAACGTCCGTGCTGCCTCCCGCCGTCCTCGTTGTCGTTCGATCTCGAGCCTGCTGACGAACGCCGTCGTCACCCCGACGAACGTGGCCAGCACGGCATAGAGAATGGCGCCGGTGCGACCCGGCTTGCGCCACATGAGTTGCCGCGTCAGCCGGTGTAGAACGAGTCGGCGACGGTCAAAGCCTCGTCGAGAATCGCCAGGCCATCGGTGACTTCGTCGACCGTGGCAGTGCATGGCGGCACGACGTGCAGCCGGTTGAAATGGGTGAACGGCCACAGGCCACGCTGCTTGCATGCGGCGGCGAGATCGGCCATCGGCTTGGCATCGGCGCCTGCCGCGTTGTACGGCACCAACGGTTGGCGCGTCGCCCGGTTGGTGACGAGATCGAGTGCCCAGAACACGCCGAGCCCGCGGATCTCGCCGATGCTCGGGTGGTTGGCCTGCAACTTCTCCAGGCCCGGGGCGATCACATCGGTGCCGAGCATGCGGGCGTGCTCGATGATGCCTTCCTCCTTGAAGATGTTGATGCTTGCGACAGCGGACGCGCAGGCCAGTGGATGGCCCGAGTAGGTGAGCCCGCCGGGGAAGGCTCGATCGCGGAACGTGTCGGCGATCGTCTGGCTGATGACGACGCCCCCCAACGGCAGGTAGCCGGAGTTGACGCCCTTGGCGAAGCAGACGAGGTCGGGCTGAACGCCCCACTTCTGGAACGCGAACCACTCGCCGCAGCGACCGAATCCGGCCATCACTTCGTCGCAGATCATCACGATGCCGAAGCGATCGCATCGCTCGCGGAGGCCTTGGAGGTATCCGTCGGGTGGAACCAGGATGCCGTTGGTGCCGACGACCGTTTCGACGAGGATGGCCGCAACCGTGTGGCTGCCCTCGACCATCAGCACGTCGTCGAGGTGGGCGAGGGCCCGCTCGCACTCCTCGGCCTCGCTGGTCGAGTGGAACGCGCTGCGATACGCGTACGGTCCCCAGAACTTGACGACTCCCGGCATGCCCGGCTCGCTGGCCCAGCGTCGCGGGTCGCCGGTCATCGAGATCGCGCCGTTGGTGCCTCCGTGATAGCTGCGGTAGTGGGACAGCACCTTCAGCCGGCCGGTGTGGAGGCGGGCCATGCGAGCAGCGTTCTCGGTTGCCTCTGCGCCACCGTTGGTGAAGAAGACCATGTTGAGTTGGCTGTTGTCGATCTTCTCGGCGGCAACCTCGCAGATCAGCCGGGCGGCTTCGCTTCGCGCGTCGTTGGCGTGGAACGGCGCGACAGTGCACAGACGATCGGCCTGCTCCTTGATCGCAGCGACCAGCTTGGGGTGCTGGTGGCCGATGTTGACGTTGACGAGTTGGCTGGAGAAGTCGAGATAGCGCGTGCCGTCCTGCGTCCAGAAGTAGCTGCCTTCAGCGCCCTCGACAACGGCAGGATTGAGTGCGCCCTGCGCGCTCCAACTGTGAAAGACATGGGAGCGATCGTTGGAGAACGCGTTCTCCGGATGGGTGTCGAGCACGGTCATGCCGTCATGGTATTCGATACAGCTAGTGGCGTACAGAGTGCACTTTGTGCCCGAACAATCAGTCAGCCGCGGTCAATCCAACGCGGAGATGGCCTCGGCGATGGCCAGCGTGCGCTGTGCGTTGGCGACGTGGAGGTTCTCGATCATCCGCCCGTCGACGGTCACGACGCCGCGCCCGTCGGCGACGGCCTCGTCGAACGCAGCGATCACACGGCGGGCATGGCCCACCTCGTCGTCCGTCGGCGCCCACGCCTGGTTGGCGATGTCGATCTGGCCAGGATGGATCAGCGTCTTGCCGTCGAATCCGAACTCGACACCCTGCACACATTCGGCCTCGAAGCCGTCGAGATCCGTGACGTCGTTGTAGACCCCGTCGAGAATCACCTTGCCGGATTCACGTGCGGCAAGGAGCGCAGTGGCCAAGTGGGGGAGCAGGGCGCGTCGCCCGGCAACGAGCGGGGCGCGCAGCTCGCGGGCGAGGTCGTTGGTGCCCATCACCATCACCGACACTCGCGGGTGTGCGGCGATCAGCCTGGCGTCGAGGATCGCGGTCGGAGTCTCGATCATCGCCCACACGGTCATCGTGCTCGGCGCACCGGCCGCGTCGAGTTGCGCGGCGACCTCGTCGACGTATCCCGCCGAGCCGACCTTCGGCACGACAACCGCAGAGGCGGTCGACCTGGCGATCGCGGCGAGGTCGGCCGCTCCCCATTGCGTGTCCAGGCCGTTGCAGCGAATCATCAACTCGCGCGTGCCGTAGGCGCCGGAGGCCGCCGCGGCACATGCGGCGATGCGGGCTGACTCCTTGGCGTCGGGCGCGACGGCATCTTCGAGGTCGAAGATGATGCAATCAGCCGGCAGCGTCTTTGCCTTCTCGAGCGCTCGTTCGTTGGCGGCAGGCATGTAGAGCGCCGATCGGCGTGGGCGAAAGCTGGTCATGAGGCGAACCCGTAGGCCTCGGCGAGTTGTGGATCGCGCCGAGCCAACTGATGGGCAAGTTCGACGATGACCTTGCATTGCTTGACGGACGCGTCGTCCTCCATCTTGCCGTCGAGCATGATGGCGCCGGTGCCGTCCCCCATTGCATCGATGACCCGCTGAGCATGGGCGACGTCGGCGGGTCGCGGGCTGAACACTCGCTTGGCGATCTCGATCTGGACCGGATGCAGGCTCCACGCACCGACGCACCCGAGTAGATACGCGTTGCGGAACTGGTCCTCGCACGCGACCGTGTCGGCAATGTCGCCGAACGGTCCGTAGAAGGGCAGGAGCCCGAACGTCACGCAGGCGTCGACCATGCGGGCAAGTGTGTAGTGCCACAGATCCTGCTGGTATGCCGGTCGCTGGGCCGTGGGGTCCGCCGGATCCGGGTCGCTGCGCACGACGTAGTCGGGATGGCCGCCACCGACGCGGGTTGTCTTCATCCTGCGATTGGCAGCCAGGTCGGCGGGCCCCAGCGACAGGCCCTGCATTCGCGGTGACGCCGCGCAGATCGACTCGATGTTGGCAACGCCACGCGCGGTTTCGAGGATTGCGTGCACGAGGATCGGTCGGTCGAGGTGCGCCTTCGCCTCGAGCTGGGCGAGGAGACGATCGACATAGTGGATGTCTTCGGGCCCCTCGACCTTGGGCACCATGATGACGTCGATCTTGTCGCCGACCTCGGACACCAGCGTGGTGATGTCGTCGAGACCCCATGGCGAATCGAGGCTGTTGACCCTGGTCCACAACTGTGTGTCGCCCATGTCGACAGAGCGGGCGACCCTGACGACACCTGCTCGCGCCGCCTCTTTGTCGGCCATTGGGATCGCGTCCTCGAGGTTGCCGAGCAAGATGTCGACGGCCGGAACGACGTCGGGCAGCTTTGCGACGACCTTGTCGATGTGTGGCGGAAAGAAGTGGATGACACGGCTGGGTCGGAAGGGAATCTCCCGCCACGGCGCCGGCGCACCGACTGCGAGTGGTTTGAAGAAGTCTCGGGCGCTGCGCACGAACGCAAGGGTATGTGTCGATGGGGCCGAGTACGAAACGGGCATGATGGTCGAGTGACTGCACGATTCAAGGCGATTCTGTTCGATGCCGGGGGAGTGTTGGTGCTTCCGGACCCAACAGTGCTGGGACCACTGCTCGCGTACTACGGAGGAGACCCGTCGCTGGAAGCGAACCGTCGAGCGCACTACGCCGGGATGGCAGCGAAGTCGGCCGCCGGCAGCGGCGAGGCGTTCTGGGACGAATACAACCATTCGTATGTGCGCAGCATCGGCGTGTCTGATGCCGACGCCGATGCCGCGGTCCACGGCGCTCCACAGCACCCGCAACGCGTTCCTCTGGCGATGGGCGATTCCCGGAGAGCGTGGCCGCACTTGGCGCAACTCGGCGCGGCGGGTCTGCCGTTGGGCGTGGTGTCGAACGCCAGCGGGCAGATCGCCGAGGTGTTGTCGCGCAGTGGCGTGTGCCAAGCAGGCGATGGTCCGCACACGTCGATGCGCGTCGTCGTCGACAGTCACCTCGTCGGGGTTTCCAAGCCCGACCCGCGCATCTTCGACCATGCGCTGCCGTTCTTCGGCGGCATCGAGCGCGCACGAAGTTGCCTACGTCGGCGACTCTGTGACGATGGACATCGGGGCCGCAAGCGCCGCGGGACTGCATCCGATCCTGCTCGATCCGTACGACGATCATCCCGAAGCCGAGTTCGAACGAATCCGAAGCCTTGACCGAATTGACGTCTGGCTGCTCGACTGACTTGGATGTCAGTCTCACTCTCGGAGTTCGGCGCCAGACCTCGCGTGAATTCTCAGCCTCGGTCCTAAGCCCTATGTCGGGCTTGGATCTCGGTGGTTCTGCTGCGTTCGCCGTACCACCAACGATTCATTGACATAAAGAACTCGTAAAGGGACTCTGTAGGGCACCGGTCTGGACGGGCTGGGGACGAAAAGGACAAGGGGTCCACAAGTGGGCGAACGAATGAGGACAGACGCACGCGTTGCGCGCGTGCACACAGGGACGCGCATCGATCACAGGGCGGGCAGTCGCCATGTCGTTGACTCGTCGAGATGTGATCAAGGCCGGCGTGTTCGCCGGCGCGGCAATGTCGTTGCCATTGTCTCGGGTGGTCTCGGGGCAATCGGCGCTCGACAGCCGGATGGCGGCCAGCAAGCTGCCGAAGCCGTTCACGACACCGTTCGCGTACCCGCCGGTGGCAGTGCCGGTACGCACCGACGACACCACCGACTACTACGCGATGCACATGATGCCGACTCAGGTCGAGATCGTGCCGGGCTACCAGACGCTGATGTTCGGCTACGAGGGTTCGGTTCCCGGGTCCGACCATCAAGGTCCATCGGGGCCGCAAGACGGTGGTGCGCAACTGCAACCTGCTGCCGACCACGCATCCGACGTACGGCTACCAGCCGTACACCTCGGTGCACCTGCACGGCTCGGCCTCGCTGCCGCAGTTCGACGGCTACGCGAGCGACATCACGCAACCCGAACCAGTTCAAGGACTACCAGTATCCGAACTGGCAAGAGGCGCGAACGCTGTGGTACCACGATCATGGCGTGCACCACACCGCCGAGAACGTGTACCACGGGCTTGTACGGGCAGTATCACATCACGGACGACTTGGAGCAGTCGTTGCCGATCCCGCACGGCGTCTACGACGTGCCGCTGATCATCGGCGACGCGATGTTCAAGAACGACGGTCAGCTGTTGTTCACGCTGGAGGACGACAACGGCCTGTGGGGTGACGTGATCACGGTCAACGGTCGTCCTTGGCCTGTGATGCAGGTCGAGCGACGCAAGTACCGCTTCCGCATCCTCGCCGCCGACGGTTTCGCGCTCGTTCAAGCTGTCGCTCGACTCCGGTGAGCCGATGGCGATCATCGGCACCGATGGCGGGTCTGGTGCCGACGCTGCAATACGTCAAGAGCTTCCGCACGGCGTCGGCCGAGCGCTACGAGGTGGTCATCGACTTCGCGAAGTATCCGATCGGACGCCGGGTGATCCTGAAGAACACGAGCCCGAAGAACAACGAGGACTACGCGAACACCGACAAGATCATGGCCTTCGATGTCGTCAGTGAGCCGACCGACCTGTCGAACAACTCGATCCCCGACGTGTTGAATCCGGAAGAGCCGACGATGCTGCTGCAGCCTTCGGCCGCTGTCGCCACCCGCCAGCTTCTCTTCCACCGCACGAACGGGCAGTTCAAGATCAACAGCAAGTCGTGGAAGGACGTCGAGAAGAGCAACTACCAGTTCTCCCTCTTCAAGCCGAATCGCGGCGACAGCCGAGATCTGGGAGCTCAAGAACTCGTCGGGTGGATGGTTCCACCCGGTGCACATCCACTTCATCGACTTCAAGGTGCTCTCCCGCAACGGCAAACCACCGCTTCCGCACGAGTTGGGGCGCGAAAGACGTCGTCTATGTCGGCGAGAACGAGACCGTCAAGGTGCTCGCCAAGTTCGACGGTCGCGGCAAGTACATGATTCACTGCCACAACCTCATCCACGAGGACCACGACATGATGGGCCAGTTCGAGATGATCGATCCCGAGGGACCTGGCGACGACCCGCGCGGCTGGGCTGCCTCGTCCGATGTCGGAAGACGAGAGCAGCCCGTTGTGAACCTGGCGGTCCCACTGCTGCGCGATCGAGCGCGTCGAGTCGACAGCGTCGTCGTCGCACCATTGCAGTCGACGCTGCAATCGTGCTGTCGACGGCGGCAGCGCTCGCGCACCTCGTCACGGCGCCGGACCACTACACGTGGTGGCCGGCGGCGGGGGTGTTCTTCGCCGTCCTCGGCGTGCTGCAGCTGGCGTACTCGGGTTACCTGTTTCGAGGAGGTCGTGACCCTCGGATCGTGTCGGTCGGCATCTGGGGCACGGTCGGGGTCATCCTGCTGTACGTCGCCAGCCGTACTGTCGGACTTCCGACCACACCGCCAGTAGCGATCCATGGCGGTCGCTGGGTCGCCGGGCGGGCGATGCTTCCCGACGGCGCCAAGCACGTCGGTCCGCTCGACCTGTTCACCTTGGTCTGCGAGGTGTTGCTCGTGGTCACCTTGCTCAGCATGCTGCCGATCCGATCGAGGGTGCGCACCGCTGAACCGTTTGATGTGGCTCGGCCTCGCGCTGTGGGGGACCAGCTTCGTCCTTCTCGTGTGATGGCTATCGCGGTCGAGTCCGATCTCGAAGAGAACACCGATCAGTCCTCGGACGACAGTTCCACGGTTCGCCATGTGCTGTTGTTCGCCGGTGTGATCGCCGTGCTGCTGCTGGTTCGAAGTTTCGCTCTCGAACCCGTGCGCGTGCGGTCCGACAGCATGGCGCCGGCCTTGTCCTCCGGCGCCATGCTGCTCATCGACAAGGTCACCTTCCGCACCCGCGACCCCCATCGCGGCGAGATCGTCGTGGCCATCGACCCGCGTACTGGCGAATCGATCGTCAAGCGTGTGGTCGCGGTCGGCGGCGACTCGGTGGGGATCGAGGACGGGATACTTGTACTGAACGGCAAGACGGTCTTCGAGGACTACATCGACAACGACAACATGGATGGCTTCTTCACCGGGCCCGATCCGGTTCCCCTCGGCCACGTCTACCTGCTGGGCGACAACCGTGAGACGTCGGAGGATTCACGAACGTTCGGTCCTGTCGATGTCGACGACATCGAAGGCAAGGTCCTTGTCAAGGTCTGGCCGCTCGGCTGACGATTGCGCAGGTAGCCGAAGGATCCGCGTGCGGTAAGACTGTGCGGATGGGCTCGGACGAGGGACGTGGCGTCAGCCGACGGTGGTCGCAATGGCGTTCGGACAACGATCTGCAGGAATACTTCACGAGATGGCAGCGTCTGGAGGCCACGGGGCAATCCAGCCACGGCGAAGCTGACTTCATCGAGTCCCTGGGACCTCGGTCGGTGCTCGATGCCGGTTGCGGCATGGGTCGGGTGGCGATCGAGTTGGACCGGCGTGGCATCGACGTGGTCGGGGTCGATCTCGACGACGACCTCTTGGATTTCGCTCGACGATCTCAGCCGTCGATTCCATGGGTGCATGCGGATCTGGCGACGATGTCGCTCGGCCGCACGTTCGATGTGGTGGCCATGCCTGGCAACGTGATGATCTTTTGCCGACCCACCGACCGCGCCACGATCATCGGCACCGCTGCAGTCCATATCGAAGGCAATGGGCTGCTGGTGGCAGGCTTCGATCTACAAGCCGACGACGAGGCCCTGACGCTCGACGAGTACGACCGGTTGTGCGCCGCGAGCGGCCTCGACCTGGTGCAGCGCTGCTCGACATGGCACGGCGACGCATTCGTCGGCGAGGCGTACGCAGTGTCCGTCCACCGCAAGGCCATTAGCCTGAGTGACTAAGCCCTCGATCGCGCGCCACACCATCTGTCCTGGTCTCGCTCCACCTCCGTAAGCGAGCGACTACGTGGAGTAGGAAAGGTTCTTGAACTTTCGACCTTGCGTGGGGGCCGCGGCCCTCGGCCTACTTCAAAGGTCGCAGGATCGGTCGGGATGGCTGGGACCTGAGGTCTACCACGATCGTCGGATTGACCGCGGTTCGATGCTGATGCGACCATGGTGGACGGACGGAACTGCCCATGGACAAGGGCAGACCAGAGGGAACGTCGCACTGATGGGACGAAATCGAGGGACGAGCGTCGGCCCCGGGGTGGGCTGTGCTGACGTCGGCCATGATCTGCGTCACAGTAAGCGGCTTCAGAGCATCCGGCTCACCGCGCAGGGTAGCAATCAAGATGGTGGGCCTAAGCCTTTGGACGCTGATCCCTAGGGTCCTTCGTCCACAGGGCCGTAGCACGATCGGATCATTGCCAGATCGTGCATTCGATGACACGCTGCTTGCGGACAAACCTGCTTTTGGACGGGGCGGGTAATTGATAGGGACGGACAACATGAACGGACGGGTTCACTCTTCGCGTCGCGCGGCAAGCCGGAGTCGCGAGACACCGCATCCTCGACGCTGTACAACGTCGGGCCACGGCCCGGTTGGCGCAACGATGACTGCTGTCATCGTGCAGCCACAGCGACTCGGTGGTCGGCGATGGGTTGGGGGCGCGGCGCTGCTGGCGCTCGTCACCGCTTGCCTGGCCGGCGGGGTGTTGGCCGTCGACATGCTCAGCGGCAACAACCCGCTGGTGAGGTCCGCCTCTGGCTCGGCGGGCCCGGTGGAGCACGTGATCGGCGAGGACGTGGCGACCAGCTTCGGTGTCGTCGCAGTCGAGCACGCCACCGCGATCAGCGGGCTCAACGATTCGCAGATCACCGGCGCGCATGGTGTGCCCGGCTTGGTCGAGGCGGGCTCGATCAATGTGCAGGTTGCCGCGGTCATCACCAACCTGTCGGACAACGTACTGACGTATGACCCGACGCAGTTCGAGCTGATCGACAACACGGGCGCATCAGTTGCCATCTCGAGGGCAGCGCGGTTGCCGGGTGAGTTGCAGCCCTTCGCGGCAATCGATGTGTTGATCGATTTCGTTACAACGACAGATGCCCGGCCCTTCAAGGTTCGATTCATCGATCCGAGCACCAACGAGGCAGTGCTGATCAGCCTCGGAGATGTGGGGTGCACGGTGCAGGGTGGAACAGGCCGGCCGTTGCCGGTGACCGGCGGCTGCAGCGAAGCCGAGGCGGAACACACGACGCACGGCTGACGACCGTGGAGTGAATGCCCGATGAGGGTTGGGGAGAGGCCCACCAGCATCGGTTCGACGACAAGACGAGAGGGACAACAAATGAATCGCTGGACGGGCGACTCGAGGTATGCGCGGCTTGATCGACGCACCTTGGGAATAGCATTGGCCGCCGCTTACGGCGTCGGATTGTGGACGCACGCCGTCCACTGGCGCAGCGGTGCGAGGGAGTCGCAAGACGTCACGTTCTGGGCCCACTGGCTCCGGGACTCCACGTTGTCGGTGCCGCTCGTGGTCCTGGCAGTGTTGGCCGCGACGATGGCCGTTGGTCGCCGCGCCGGCCTGGTGCGCACTGCCGGCACCATTGCCGCAGCCGTCGCCGCTTCGTTGGCGCTGGGCGTACCGGTGCACGCTGGGATCTTCGGCCATGCCGCTCACCACGGCGCCGTACCGGCATTGCCAGTGTCGATGCTGGCCGAGTTCCTCATCGACCTCCCCGTGGCGCTGTTACTCAGCGCCGCAGGGCTCGGCCTCGGCGCGATCGCCTGGCCGACGCGTCGCGCGCTGTCGGCACGCCAGCGCGGTGCGTTGTCGTTGGCCGCTGCCTTCGCTGTCGGGATCATTACGATCCCGACGTCGCAAGCCAGCGCGGTCACACCACCCAGCGTCTGCTCGGCAGGGGCTCCTACTCGGGCGTACAACGTGACGATGATCGACGTCGACATCCCCCTGAACCGCTGGGGCGACCATGACCCGGCCGGCAAGATGTATGCACTCACCAGCCAGATTCCAGCGATCCGCGCCCAGGAGGCCAGTCGTGAAGTCTCGCTCGGTCTGCGCGACGACCCGATCCAGCCGTTGGTGATCCGCGCCAACGAAGGTGACTGCGTCGAGATCAACCTCACCAACAGCGCGAGCGGCGGCAGCTACGGAATGCACATCGATGGTCTGCCGTTCGATCGCCCTGGCGACAAGGTCGGCAAGAACTTCAGTGGCGAAGTCGCTCCTGGCCAGACAGCGGTGTACCGCTACATGGTTCCCAACGACCCCGCTCTCGAGGGGGCTCACTACGTCAGCCCCGGTGCTGGTCATCGCGCCGCCATCGATCACGGTCTGTTCGGCGTGCTCTCCGTCGAGCCCCCTGGCTCGCAGTGGCTGTCGCCGAAGGACGCGACGACACCGATCGAGTCAGGCTGGGAGGCCGTCATCTGGCCGGCCGATGCTCCCGCATTTCGCGAGAACGTCAAGATCCTCCACGAAGTCGGTAACGAGAAGGAAGACGTCTTCGACAAGAACAACGTCCCACTGCCGACCGTCGACCCCATCACCGAGGCGTACCGCCCCGGCAGCCGAGCGCTCAACTACCGCTCCGAGCCCTTCATGGACCGCCTCACGCTGAAGCCGCACGAGAAAGCGCACTCCTACTCGTCGACAGTCTTCGGTGACCCGGCGACGATCATCCCCCAGGGCTACCTCGGTGACGCGACCAAGTTCCGTGTTGTTCACGGTGGTGCCGAGGTGTTCCACATCTACCACCTGCACGGCGGCGGCGACCGTTGGCGGATGAACCCCGAGGGCGACCCCGACAACTCATACAGCGACACGGGCTTACACAAGACCCCGGTCGAGATTTCGCAATCCGACCGTGTCGACGCTGTCAACACCGGCCCTGGTGAAAGCTTCAACGCGGAGATCGAAGGCGGTGCAGGTGGCGTACAGCAGGCTGCCGGCGACTTCTTGTTCCACTGCCACATCGCCGAGCACTACCCGTCGGGCATGTGGGGCATCTGGCGAGTCTTCGACACGCTGCAGCCCGACCTGGCACCGTTGCCGGACCGTGCAATTGCGGGCCAGGTTCCGCCGACGGCGGTCACCTCGGCCGAGCTCATCGGCACGACGATGCCGAACGGCACCGTCATCACCGCCGAGAACCTGGCCGATTGGATCACCCCGCAGATCCCGCCGCAGGGCATCGCCATCGGCGACCAGGATGCCTCGGTCTGGGACTGGACCGTCGACAACACTGATCCTGCCGCCCCGGTGTACCTCGGCGAGCCCGAGCCGACCACGGCGGAGACACCCAACTTCACCGAGGGCGTACCAGGCCACTTCGCCTCGCAGACCAAACGACATATTCGTCGGCAACAGACCGGTGATCCTGTTCAACCCGGTCAACGGAAGACCTGCCTTCCCGATGCTGAGACCCCATCTCGAACGTCGACCACCGTTCGCCCCGAACCTGCACTCCGGTGCGCCGGGACTGGGCGAAACCGGTAGTAGACCCGCTGATCCAGAGTCGGCCAACCCGTGGCTCGACAGACCCGACGGTCTCTGTCCGATCGATGCGCCTGTCAAGAAATTCAACGTCGTCGCCGTCGGCACGACAGTCGATGTCACGCCGCGCAAGAGCGATCAAGAAGGCATGCTCTTTACACTCGCCATGAACAAGGCTGCGTTGCTCAGTGGTCAGATCAAGAAGGAACCGCTGGCAATTCGCATGAACGTCGGCGATTGCGGCGCAATCACCCTGACATCCGAGGAAACGGATGAGGCAACGTTCGGCGGCTTCGCGAAGGTCGAGATGCACATCCACCACGTGCAGTTCGACCCGACCGGCTCCGACGGCACCTCGGTGGGCTTCAGCTACGAGCACTCCATCCGCCCGTACACCATCGAGGACACCAAGCTTGCGGTCGCCGCTACAGCGGGTGCCACGACGGTCAAGGTCAACCGGATCGATCCGAAGTACCGCCCCGGCGTTGCCTTCGGCATAGGTCTCGGAACCGAGAGCATCGAGCAGGCCACCATTGTGTCGATCGATGCTGCGACCAAGACGATCACGCTTGATCGCACACTCGACAACAACCATGCCGCCGGCGAGGGTGCCGGTATCGAGTGGGTCCGCTACCGCTGGTACGCGGATGCATTGCTCGACAACATCTTCTGGCATGACCACGTCGACGGCATCCACGGTTGGGGCCATGGCGGAGTCGGCATGTTGATCGTCGAGCCGCGGAACTCGACGTATCACGACCCGACCACCGGAGCAGAGGTAGCTTCCGGCACGGTTGTCGACATCCACTCGCACCCCGAGGTCGACAACATGGAGCACCCGCTGGCACCAGGTCTGGTCACCGGCAGCTTCCGCGAGATGGTGATCTGGACGCTCGACGAAAACCCGGTGACGGACTCGACCATCAACCTGCACGCGGCACCGTTCAGTGATCGCGGCACCGACCCGTCGTTGCGATTCAGCTCGTACAAGTGGGGCGATCCAGGGACACCGCTGCTGCGCGCCTACCCAGGCGACCCAGTCGTGATTCGAGCGATTCACGTCGGTCCCACCATCGACAGCTTCCGAGTCGACGGTCACAACTTCTACGTGGAGAAGCGAGCGCGCGACGCGGTCACGGGCACGATGTACAGCCGGATCACCGACACCATTCACAGTGGTGTGTCCGAGCGCTACACGTTGATCCTCGATGGCGGCGCCGGCGGTGCCGGCCATCAGCCGGGTGACTACCTGTATCACAACGGCATCGCTCGTCGATTCCGTCAAGGCGCATGGGGCATCATGCGAGTGCTGCCAAAGGGTTCGGCCGGGTCTGCAGGCTCTCCCCGGCAATGCAGCTCCATCGGGAACGTATGTGCAGCCTGCAGTCACCGGTGGGCGTCCGCCGGCAACCACTGATCCGGGCAATCCCTGCCTGGCGGGCGCGGTCAACAAGGCCGTGGCCATCAGCGCTGTCGATGTACCCAACAGCGTCCAGGGCACCTCCGGGAGCAACGGCACCAGCACGAGCGTCAGCGGCTCGATCACCGCGGCGTACGTGTTGACGTCGAACGCTGCGGTCGCCAAGGCCAAGGGTGTCACCGAGCCGCTGGTGGTGCACATCAACGTCAACGACTGCGTCACAGTCAACTTCACCAACCAGCGCGCAACCGCCCGAGCCAGCCTCAGCGTCGGCGAGCTCAACAAGTCCGGTGGCTCATCGGGCATCAACATCGGCTTCGATCCGGAGCAGACAGTGCTGCCAGGCAAGTCCCAGGTGTACAAGTTCTACGCTGAGAGTGAGTCGATCGAGGCCGCACAGTTCAGCGACTTCGGAGGCGACGCCACTGGCCGGATCGGTCTCTACGGGGCCTTCGTGGTCCACGAGAAGGACGCATGGTTCACCAGCCCGACGACAGGTGCACGGACCTTGTCCGGAGCAATCGTCGACACCCATGTTCCAGGCAAGCCCGGCTACCGCGACGACACGTTGTTCTTGCAGGACACCGATCCGCAGATCGGTTCGGACTTCATGCCGTACCCGCTGAAGGTCGACGGGCTCACGCTGATCAACTACAAGAACGCCGGCCGGCGAACCAACGACTTCTCCGGCACGGTCGCAACACCACTGTTGCAGGCGTACGTGGGTGACCCGATGAAGATCCACGTGTTGTCGACCCCCGGCTCCGAGCAACCCCACGTCTTCCGTGCGGGTGGTCTCAGCTGGCTTCGCGATCCGTACATGCCAGGCTCGCAAGAGGTTGCGACACAGGGCTTGGCTCCGTACCAAGGCGTCGACGTACACATCATCGGCGGTGCCGGTGGGCGTGGCTCGCAGACCGGCGACTTCTTCTACGGAGACAACCGCCGGCCATTCACCGAGGGCGGCATGTGGGGAGTCCTTCGGGTGCTGCCCAAGCCGACCTGCGCCGCCATCACGCCGATCCGTACCCTCGACGGAGCGGCCTGCACCTAGTGATCTGACCGCGAATGTTCGTGTGCCGTGTGTGGCGGCTCGTGTTGGTCTCGTCGTCGTTGGGTGCTTGCTAGTTCCATGTGAGCACATAGACGCTCCGCGCGTGTATGGGCGCGCACGAAAACGCGAGCGTGAGTGACCGCCGGCTGTACGAACGGGTCCGGTGGCATCATCGATCTGGGCGTTCGTCGATCTGGTTGCCACGGTTTTCGGTGACCTGCGACTGTGAACGAAGATTGGCATCCAGATCGGTAGAGCACGCGTGTCGACCGCTGTGCCGTGAGTCCGATGGCACGTGCATGGGCCAGACCCGACACACAGCACCCGCTTTGGGGTCAGAGCCGGGAAGCGAGCGTGGACAGACCTGGTGTGTGTCGGATCTGGCCGTGTTGGCGATATCGGACACACACCGATCCGAGCGGTGCGTCCACTCAGTCGATCTGGTTGCCACTACCGGGTCACAGACGCAGGTCCGCGAAATCCTTGGCAACCAGATCCTCGACCCCTTGCGGACAAGGCAAACGTTGCCGGTCAGAGCACCTAGTTCGACGGGTAACGAAAACCTGGCAAGTCACGAGATGGCTGTTGACCCCAAGCGGCCATTTCGTGACTTGTCTCGTCTCTACGACGACTACTCGTCTTCGGGCGGCAGGTGCTTGGTGGCCCACACGGCTGCCTGGGTGCGATCCGAGACGCTGATCCGCTGGAAGAGGCGGCCGCAGTGCGACTTCACGGTCTTCTCGCTGATACCGAGTTCGCGACCGATCTGTTTGTTGCTCTGACCGCCGACGATGAGTCGCAGAATCTGACGCTCCCGTTGTGTCAGCGACGCTCCCGAGTTCGGCTGCGTCGATGCATTACGGATCAGTTGTGCCGCCACCGATGGACTGAGTGGGGCGCCGCCGTTGACAGCGGCCCGGATGCCGGCAACCAAGACTTCGGGCTCGACATCTTTGACGAGGTACCCGCGGGCACCGGCTGCAAGGGCGGCAGTGACCTGTTGCGGTTCCTGAAACGTGGTGAGCGCGATCACGGCGATCTCGGGGTTGCTGGCAGCCAGAATTCCGATCGCGGTGATGCCATCGACGATCGGCATCTGCAAGTCCATCAGGACGACGTCGGGCGTCAACCCGCGTGCGAGTTGCAATGCCTCGCGTCCGTCGGAGGCCAGGCCCACAACTTCAATGTCTGCCTGGGCGTCGAGCAACTGCGACAAGCCCGTCCGGACCAGCGAGTGGTCGTCCGCCAACACGATGCGTATCATCGATTTTCCTCCAACTCAAGATGCACCGTAGTGCCTGACCCCGGCGTGGAGTCGACTACAAGGACCGCCCCCATATCTTCCGAGAGATCACGCAGGAGTTGGAGGCCGAGATGGCCAACCTGTCGCTGCGACTCGGCCATTTCCTTGTCGAAGCCGACTCCATTGTCGGTGATCAACAACTTCACTGCATTTCCTGCCTTGGTCATCGTGATGTTGACCTCCGATGCCCGTGCGTGGGCATCGACATTGCGGAGTGCCTCTCGACCAACTCGAAGCAACAGCAACTCGTTGGCGGGCGACAATCGAACCTCGGGCACTTTGACAACGACAGTCACGCCACGTTGACGTAATGCGCTGATGATCGGATCGAGTCCCGCGGCCCAACCGCTGTCGGGCACCTCGACGGGGTAGATGCTGTTGAGCAAGGATCGCAGGCTGCGCACCGTGTGCCGCGTGGCGACCGCCAATCCGCCGAGTCGAGCGTTCATCGGCGGAGGCGATTCATCCGCCGCGGCGGAAAGACTGAAGGTGATGCCGATCAGTTCTTGCACCGCGCCGTCGTGCACCTCGGCTGCAATTCTGCGTCGTTCGAGATCACTCGAGGAGATGACTCGCTCGAGAAGATGTTCGCGCTCGGCCTGCAACTTCTTCAGCCGGTGAAGCAGTGCGCGGGCGAGAGGGATCTGGGCGACCGTCAAGAGTGCAAGACCTGCGAGGAGCAGTGGAAGAAAGCTCTGTCGTTGGTCGGAGGCACGCTCGGCTATCAGGCTGGTCGGATAGTAGGTCTCTACGACCATCGGCGTGCCGGATGGGGTCTTCGAGCCGAAATAGACCTGCAACAGTTCGGTCTCGCCGGCCGCGATCTCGAGCGTGTTCTCTTCCTTGTCGAGCTTGCTGAGCGTTGCCAACGTGCCTGTTCCGTCGAGTAACTCCTTCTCGTCGTCCTCGAACGCGAAGGTGCGCCCGATCAACTCCGTCTCGTCGGACCACACGACCCTGCCGTCTACCGACCAGATCTTGACGTGAGCCGCACGACCCTTATCGATCAGGGCCTGACCGGCGATTGCCACGTTGGCCAGCGCTTCTTTGTCGCCGGCGAGCAGACCGTCGGTGAGGAAGGGAGCCAGCGCCGCCTGCCCACTGAGTGCTCCGTACTGCCCGGCGTCGCGCACGGCCGAGGTCTGCGAGGTGCGTTGAAACAGCCATGCCCATCCGATGCCCAGACCGATCAGTGTGAGCGCGGTGAACACGATGGTCGCGCCGAGCGCGCCGCGCAGGCTTCTGAGCCCCGCCGAACCGTCCCTTTGGTCGAGCGTCATTAGCTCATCAGTCTATTGGGGTATGAGGACCTCCGGGTGCAGATCTGCTATATGGCAGACAATCTGCGGGCGATCACCTTGAGGCAGAGCGTCTCGTCGGCGCCCTCGAAGATGCTCAGAACCCTCGCGTCGACGAACAGGCGACTCACCGAGTACTCCTCGGCGTAGCCGTAGCCGCCGTGGATCTGCATTGCTTCGCGGGTGACCCATTCGGCTGCCTTGCACACGAATGCCTTCACCATGCTGGCTTCGATCGAGCCTTCACCCTTCGCCATCAGGGTTGCAACGTGATAGCTGAACTGTCGCGCCGCCTGGATCAGTAGCGCCATGCGGCCCAACTTGACACGCGTCAGCTCGTAATCGGCGATCGGGGCCCCGAACACGGACCGATTCTTGGCGTAGTCGGATGCTGCTTCGTAGGCGGCTTGCATGACGCCGATCGCTCGAGCGGCGGTCTGCAGCCTTCCGTTCTCGAAGCCTTCCATCTGGTAGTAGAACCCCTGCCCGAGCCCGGCCGCTTCGCCGATGAGATTCTCTGCCGGCACCCACCAGTTGTCGAGAGCGATCTCGTAGCTGTGCATGCCGCGATATCCGAGCGTGTCGATGGGGCGCCCCTCCATTTTGCCGACGCTGCCGTCGGCGGTCGGCGGCTGCGTGAACTCGAAGCCATGGCCATCGCCGCGTGGTTTCGGAACGATGAAGAGGCTCAACCCGCGGTGGGTCTTTGAGCGGTCCGGATCGGTGCGGGCGAGCAGCATCAACACGTCGGCCCGCGCCCCGAACGTGCACCACGTCTTCACACCGTTGATGACGTAGCCGGGGGCATTGTCGGGTCCAGCGGCCGGCGTGGCGGTGACCTTGATGGCTGCGACATCGCTGCCGAAGTCGGGCTCGGTGACCGCAACGGCAGCCATCACCTCGGCGGTCGCCAACTTCGGGAGCCAGTGCTGCTTCTGTGCCTCTGTTCCACCTTTGACGAGAGCTCGCGTCAGAATCTCCGGCCGAGTGATCAACGAGCCGCCGATGCCGAGCGAGCCGCGGCTGAGTTCTTCGGTGGCAACCACCATGGCGATGTATTCGCCGTCGCCGCCCTCGCTGTAACCGCCGTACTCGGCCGGCACACTGAGGCCGAACACGCCCATCTCGGCGAGGCCGGCAATCACGTCTTCGGGCACGTCGCCGTTGCTGCGATGCACATGTTCGGCACGTGGCGCGATCTCGTTGTCGGCGAACGAGCGAAACGTGTCCTGCACCATCTCGAACTCGCTGTCGAGGTGTCGTGGGCCGGGCTGATCGGCGAGCGAGGCGACGAACGCGGTGGTGCGGAACTTGTCGAGAAAGGCGTGCGTGTTGCGTAGCGGAGCCTTCTCGAGGCCCCACATGGTCTCGCGTCCGCACAGTCGCGTGATGAGGTCGTGAACCATGTCGGCGGTGAACGCACACGTCAGTCGTGCTTCGACGTCTCCCTTCGCGCCGTAGTCGAGCATTGCCCGGGCCGCGGCAACCTGCGCCGCCGCGTGCGCGAGGTCGTACGCCAACACCTGGTGGACATCTGGGCCGCCGCTGGCGGCAAGATGGCGAACAGCCTTGCCTACAACGCTGTCGGCGGTCTCGATGGTGTCGGCCGCGGCGACGAGGTCGGGTGTCGGTAGGTCGTCCAAGAGGTTGTCGCTGGGCTCGGGCATCGATTCCGAGGCTACCGATGCTGAGTGAACACCAAGAAACGAGGGGTGACGACCATGCCGCGCCTGTGACAGGCTGGCGTATGCGTTCAGAGCCAACCATGCGCGTTTGCGTGTATTGCGGGTCGAATGCGGGCACGTCCCCTTCCTTCGGCGAGGCGGCTCAGCAACTCGGCTCCGCGCTCGCTCACCGTGGCATCGGGCTGGTGTATGGAGGCGGGCATGTCGGCCTGATGGGTTTGCTGGCCGACGCCGCGCTTGCCGCCGATGGCGAGGTGATCGGCGTCATCACCGAGCAACTGGTTCGTGCTGAGGTTGCCCACGACGGGCTGACGCGCCTCGAGGTCGTGCCGACGATGCATGATCGCAAGGCCCGACTGACGGATTTGGCCGATGGTTTCGTGGTGTTGCCTGGTGGCTTCGGCACTGTCGACGAGTTCGCCGAGGCGTTGACATGGAACCAGCTGGGGATCATCAGTAAACCGGTCGTGTTGCTCGATGTCGACGGGTACTGGGGGCCATTGTTCGACTGGATGTGTAATTCGGTCGATGCCGGGTTCGTTCGCGACTCGCATCGCATGTTGGCCCAGCGCGCTCACACGATCGACGAAGCCATCGCGTTGGCAACAGGGCCTGTGCCCGACGTCGGCCACAAATGGATCGACCGCGATTTCACACCGATGCCCGGCGTACCTCGTTCACAGACCAACTGATCACGTCGGCTGCCCCCAGCATCATCGTCGTCGTCACTTCGGTCTCGCCGTCGGCCCGCGCCGCCAATGCTGCGCGAAGCACGTCGTGCATGTAGTCGGGCGTCACGACGATCCCGTACTCTCCGGCGCCGCGCTTCGACGTGACGTCGCCGGTGAACGCCGTGTAGTGCAGCCGTAGGGCACCGAGCGCACACCACTCGAACAAGGCCGAGTTGAACGATCTCGTCTGATCCTCGCACGCCTCCACCACCGAGTCGGCGAGTTGGTACCAGTACGTCGACAGGTTGTCGATCACGAATCGAACGCGCTCTTCGACCTCGTGCCAGATGTGCAGTTTCTCGACTTCAGGACCGCGAACGGTGACGCCGTAGGTGGCCAGCGTGTACCAGGTGACCGGGTTGATCTCGAAGCATTCGCCGTCGTGGTGAAGTTCGCCGTCGAGCACCCACGGACGGTGCAGCCCGGTAGCCGGCGCGGCGATCAAGTCGCCCCATGCCAGGTACGGGCCGTCGATGTGCGGCAGGGGTTGCCGCTCGGCGAGGAGTGCATGGGCCGTTCGCAACGTTCCGAAGTCTTCGTCGGTGGCCGGCTCGGCCAGCACAGCAACGATGTCGATGTCGCTGCGCCCGGGTTGCCAATCGCCCAGCGCGTAGGAGCCGACGACGTACAGTCCCTCGACCATGCCGGGTGCCGTCGAGTCCATGATCTCGAGGTACGTGCCGAGCGCCGTGGCGACATCCATCGCCCAAGTCTTGTCGAAGTTGTTGTGCCGTGACGCGCATCATGTGGGCGCACGAACCTTCCGCCAGGTTCAATGCGCCCACATGATGATTTTGGGGGGGAACTTTGCTCCGGTGTCAGGGAGCGGACAGCACCTTGACGTGCGGGGTGCAGAGCGGGTCGGTGCAGCGAACCACTGTGAGCATGCTGGTGCCGAAGCTGTCGAACCGGCTGATGATCGGATTGCCGTCGAGATCCAGCACGAGCGAGGTGTTCATGGGGATCTCACCCACTACGGGGTCGGGTGTCTGCGAGCCCCAGGTCGTGCACGTTGCGTCGTCGCAGCGGATGATCCGCATGACGACCATCCGCACCCGAGTTGTCGATGTAGCTGACGACCGGCACATCGGTCGAAAGGTCGCTCGATGGATCGAGAGCGATGGAGGTGTCGATGAGACCGCTGAGGCTCGTCTGCGTCGGGCTGATGCTGGCTGTCGCACAGTCCGGGTCGTCGCACCGGGCGACGTTCAACGACATGTTGTTGCCGTCGTAGTAGGACATCACCGGATTGCCTGCAATGTCGAGCACCATCGACAGGTTGGTTCCGACGTCGCCGGCTATCGCCGTCGACCAAGGCTGCTCGACTGCTGGCCCGGTGCACGCAAGGTTGTTGCAGCGCACCACTTCCAGGTCACCCTCGTCGAAGTTGTAGTAGGCGATCACCGGAGTGTCGTCGAATACGTCGAGTGCCAGAGAGGAGTACTGGCCGATGTCGCCCTCGCCTGTGGCAACTGTGGTCAGCGACTCGTTGCCACCGGCGCAATTGGCGTCATTGCACACGGC
Organism: Ilumatobacteraceae bacterium; assembly: GCA_963779295.1. GTDB lineage: Bacteria > Actinomycetota > Acidimicrobiia > Acidimicrobiales > Ilumatobacteraceae > JAENVT01. The sequence goes on along the minus strand of CAVZXO010000010.1, from coordinate 76,911 downwards.
GACCCTGAGGTCGCCGTTGGTGGCGTCGTAGTAGCTGATGACTGGGTTGCCGGCTTGGTCGAGAGCGAGCGAGGAGTATTGGCCCATGTCGCTCGTGTCGTCGACCGTGTTGATCGTAGCCGGTGTCGGCGCAGTCGAGATCTTCGCAGTGCGCGAGCATCAGAGCGCCGATCGAGGCGTTGTAGTAGCTGATGACCGGGATGTCGTCGGCGTCCAGTCGAAGCGACGTGAATTGGCCGACGAAGTCGCCTGCGCCGTCGTCGACGACGTTGGTGTGGGCAACCACGCACGACGGGTCGTAGCAGCGGGTCAGCCGAAGATCGCCGTTTGCTGGGTCGTAGTGGCTGATCACCGGGAAGCCGTTGAGGTCGAGCCGCATCGACGAGTACTGCCCGCCGGACGACTGGTCGGGGTTCGACGACGTCATCAACTGCGTTCCGGGGATTCCTTGTGCACCTTGTTCGCCTGCGTCACCCTTCGGGCCACCGGCAGGACCTGCCGGCCCCACGGGTCCCGGAGCACCTGCGTCGCCCTTGGCACCTTTGGCTCCCGCTGGGCCAGTTGCACCAGCCGGGCCAGCCGGACCTGCGACACCGCCGCCGCCGGCGCCAGCGGGCTCGTACAGGCCCACGACGTCGACGATCACGTCGACCGAGCCGGCACTGTTGAACAGGCTGAGTCGACCGGACGCATCGAGTCCTGTGGTCACCTGGTTCGGAGTCGGGCCTTGGCCGGGACCCCAGTTGAGGTTGCTGGCCAGCGGCTGAACCTTGTCGGCAGGCCACACGGTGAGGTAGCTGTTGGCGGTCGCGTTGACTGTCGTCACGTTCAGCACGGCGCCCGTTGCCGTGGGTGAAAGGGCGGTGCAGTTGCCGAAGTTCCCGCGGGCGGTCACTGTCAGTGTCTCGCCGCTACCGAGCGGAGCGGTGCGTGGTGGCGTCTCCCCGGTTGCCGGACCGTCGGCACGCGTGTCGAGTAGTCGACACGGAGTGATCGGTGTGAAGGTCGAGGCGGTGCCGCTACCCGCGCTCGCGAATGTGATTACTCCGCCGGCCCCGATGCTGACTGCAACAGCAGCACCAAAAGCGGCCCATCGAGCACGATGATTCCGTCCCATAACAATCCGTCCCATGCATTCCGTCCGAGGGCACAGTTGTAACAGTGGCAACGAGGATCCGAAATGAGCCATTCGACTCAATCTCGCTACGGTGCGTATTCGTGAACGAAACGATCTTGCGGATCGCAGACGAGTTGTTTGCAGATCGTGCTCCGCACGGGGTCAGCCTTGCGCTGCTCGTCATGTGTCGCGGCGACGTCGTGTTCGAACGGTATGGCGTGCAGCCCGACACGATCTTCGGTCCCGGCGGCCCGGTCACCGCCGACACCACGTTGACTTCGTGGAGCATGGCGAAGAGCATCACACATGCGGCGGTCGGCATTCTGGTGGGCGACGGTCTGCTCGAACTCGATCGCCCTGCTGCTGTTGCAGGCTGGGAAAGCACGCCGAAGGAGGCCATCACCGTTCAGGATCTCCTCGACATGCGGCCCGGTCTGGAGTGGGTCGAGGACTACGTCGACGACGAGGTGAGTCATTGCCTCGAGATGTTGTTCGGCGGCGGCCAGGACGACATGGCGGCGTATGCCGCGGCGTTGCCGATGACTCGCCGACCGGGGTCGACGTGGAACTACTCCAGCGGCACCACCAACATCATCTGTCGAATCATCGGCGACATCGTCGGAGGCGGCCGCGAGGGGATGGAATCCTTTCTGCGCAAGCGGCTGTTCGAGCCGGCCGGCATGCACAGCGCGATTCCGAAGTTCGATGCAAGCGAGACGTTCATCGGGTCTTCGTACGTGTACGCCACGACGCGCGACTTCGCCAGGTTCGGCGAGCTGTACCGCAACGACGGTGTCGTCGGCGGACATCGGATCCTGCCGGAAGGTTGGCGCGATCACGCCCGTACATACGTCGCCAGCGACGACGATGGTCACGACTACGGCCGTCACTGGTGGCTGTGGAGAGATCTGCCCGGAAGCCTGGCATGCCACGGCTACGAGGGGCAGTACTGCATCGTCGTGCCCGACCGGGAGTTGGTGGTCGTGCACCTCGGCAAGAGCCCCGCGGAAACGCGGATCGAATTGACCGGTCGATTGCGCACCCTGCTGGGCAGCCTCGCGCCGGATTAGCTACCGATGAAGGCCGTCAGATCTTCGCGTGCATAGAACGCAGCAGCCTCTTCCTCGGTGCAATTGGTACCGATCGCCGGCATCAGCTGCCCGAGCCTGGTGACTTCGGCCATCGTCAGATCCTGCATCGTGCCGCCGTTGGCCAAGAACGGCTCGATCGCTGCGATGGTGCCGGCGCAGTCCGACGGAATATCACTGCCGCCCTCCGTCGCTGCTGTGGAGAGTGCGCCGAGGAACTTGATGAACCCGAGTGTGCCGGGCGCCTCGGCCGCAGCCAATTCGCTCATCTGCTCGAACTGCTTCTCGTCCGACCCGTTGAGGTTGTACTTGTTGCAGCCCGCAGCGGATGTCTCGGCATCGAACGCGTCGGACTCCGTCTTGAACTGATCGCCGAACTCCTCGAAGTCTCCGAGCGTCGCGTTGTCCCAGTCGATGGCCGAGACAGTCGGCTCGATCTTCTTGAGGAAGGCGCTCAACAACTCGATGCACTGCGGTGGCATGTCTCCGAAGTCGTCGACCGTGATCGTGTCGTCGGACCCCTCGATCGAACTGCTGCTCGTGTCGTCGGTACTGACAGATGCGCCGTCGTCGCTGCTTCCGCACGCCGCGAGCAGCGCAATCGCGCAAACCAAGATGATCCTCTTCATGACGTCCTCCGATTCCTTCAATCGAAGATATCGGCAATGTCGCCCCAGATACTTGAGCGCCACCGACTCATCGCCTGCACCGGCCGCCCATTTGGGCTAAGCAGTTGTGATGGCCATCGAGTCGGATGACCCCGCAACGGGCGAGCTGCCGCGTGTGTCATCTGACGACACGGGTGGGCCACCGCGCCCTCGCCGGTTCCGGCCGATCCGGTTCACGCTCAAGGTGTTGGCCTTCGTCGCGATCGTCTATTTTGCGATCTCCACGATCATTCCCGGGGTCCGCGAAGCAGCCGGCAAGCTTCGCACGGTCAATCCGGCTCTGCTCGGACTGGGGCTCTTCCTCGAGATCGCGGCCCTGTTCGCCTACTCGTTGCTCACCCGCGCGGCGTTGGGTGAGGAATCGAAGAACATCTCCCGGATGCGCTTGTTCCGGATCCAGTTGAGCACCAAGGCGCTGTCGAGCATCGTGCCCGGCGGCAGTGCCGCCGGCTCCGCATTGGCCTACAGGCTGATGACGCTCTCCGGCGTCCACGGGCCCGACGCGGGTTTCGCGCTGGCGACCGCCGGACTCGGATCTGCCGTGGTGCTCAACCTCATCTTCTGGGTCGCCTTGATGATCTCGATTCCCATCCGCGGGGTGAACGCCGGGTACGCCTCGGCGGCGATCGCAGGAATCGTGTTGATGTTGTTGGCGGGCGCACTCATCTTCGGTCTGATGGAAGGCCAGGGCCGGGCCGAGCGTGTCGTCCGGTGGGGCGCTCGCCGGCTTCGAATGAATGAGGATCGCACCGCGGCGGGCCTCCGCCACATCGGCATGCGTGTCGAGGACCTCGCCAGCGACAAGGTGTTGCTCGGGCGGGTGGTCGGTTGGGCAGCTGCCAACTGGATCCTCGACGCCGCCGCGCTGTGGGTGTTCTTGCGCGCCTTCGGCTCGACCACCGATTTCGACGCTCTCATCGTTGCGTTCGGTCTCGTCAACGTGCTCGCCGTCATACCGATCACGCCCGGTGGCCTCGGCGTCATCGACACGGCACTTCCGATTGCGCTCGTGGGATTCGGGTTGCCGACCTCGACGGCGGTGCTCGGATCGGCCACCTACCGTCTGGCTCAGTACTTCTTCCCGATCCTGCTCGGCGGTGTCCTCTACGCGACGTTGCGCGTCGGCCCGTGGAGCATTGAACGGCGCGAGCGGTTGCGCCGACTCCGCGACATCGCTGCGGACACATCGAACGACGAACGGGCCCTCGACTTCTCGGTTCGCTTCTCGCAGCGGAGCAAGGCAATGGAGGACCCGACCGTGCCACTCGAGATCGAGGGTGACGCCGGCGCCGGTCACTAGCTACTGTCGCCGTGATGACCATTCATGAGCGACCGTTCGGGCGATGCCTCGAGGACTTCGTGGTTGGCGACGTGTACAAGCATTGGCCGGGCAAGACGATCACCGAATACGACGACCATCTCTTCTGCATGATCACCATGAACCATCACCCACTGCACACCAACGATTGGTTCGCGGCAGAGAGCGTGCAGGGTCGCAACGTCGTGGTCGGCAACCTGGTCTATTCGTTGGTGCTGGGCATGAGCGTGCCCGACATCAGCGGCGCGGCAATCGCCAATCTCGAGGTCGAAACCCTGCAACACAAGTTCCCCACGTTCCACGGCGACACCATCCACGCCGAGACGCGAGTGCTCGACGTGCAACCGTCGAAGTCGAAGCCCGATCGGGGCATCGTGACCGTCGAGTCCAAGGGGTTCAATCAGCACGGCCAGGAGGTCTGCTACTTCCGCCGCAGGGTGATGGTGTGGAAACGCGACAGCGTTCCTGCGCGCCGGCGACCGTACGACGACCTCGACGTGTGGACCGACTGAAACGTCGTGAAACAGTCCACCGAGGTCTTGCGGTGGGGCCTGCCGAGGTTGCGCGATCTGCCGTGGCGACAGACCCGCGACCCGTGGGCGATCCTCGTCAGTGAAGTGATGTTGCAGCAGACGCAGGCGCTTCGGGTGATCCCGAAGTGGGAGGCGTTCATCGCCGCATTCGACACACCGTCGTCGTGTGCCGAGGCATCGCTGGGCGACGTGCTGCGGTTGTGGCAAGGACTCGGCTATCCGCGTCGAGCCCGGAACCTGCATGCCGCTGCCGCGCAGATCTCGGCGGCGGACGACTTTCCCTCGAATCTCGACGCGCTGCTGCGGCTGCCGGGGGTCGGCGCCTACACGGCACGCGCCGTGCTTGCGTTCGCATTCGAGGCGGATGTTGCGGTCGTCGACACCAACATCGCTCGCGTGTTGGCCCGGGTGTCCGGACGGCGGCTGGCGCCGAAGGAGGTGCAAGCCGTCGCCGACTCGGCGCTTCCGCCGGGCCAGTCGTGGGCGTGGAATCAATGCTTGATGGATCTCGGCGCTGTGCTGTGCCGGCCCACTTCGCCGCGGTGCGAGGTGTGCCCGCTGGCCAGTTGTTGTGCTTGGCGGGGGAGCGGGGCGGATCCGGCTGTTGGTTCGGCGGGAGTCAGCACGACGCAAGCCCGATTCGACGGCAGCGATCGCCAGGCGCGTGGCCGGCTGATGAAGGCGTTGGTAGCCGGTCCCGTGGCAGCCGAACGGCTGGCCGCGGTGATGGGCTGCGATGCCGCCAGGGCCGATCGATTGACGAAGGAGTTGAACAGCGAAGGCCTGGTGGTAGCAACACGCATTGCAGTACGACTACCAGAGTGATACCATCACCGCATGCCGACACAGCTTGCGATTCGCCTACCCGACGATCTCCTTCGAGATCTCGATTGGGTCGTGCTCCGCTTGAACTACGACAGCCGAACAGAGGCGATGCGCGATGCGCTCGTCAGGCTGATCGACCAGGAACGGCGCCGAGAGATCGGGGAGCAGATCGCCGAGGGATACCGGCGAATGCCTCAGACCGAGGAAGAGATGGCAGACATCCCGTTTCAGTCGTGGGATCTCGACGGCGACGACGACTGGTCGGAGCTGCTGTGAGGCAGGGTGAGATTTGGTGGGGCGGGCCGCTGGACGAGAAACCCCGCCCATATGTCGTCCTCACTCGAAACGAAGCCATTCCAGTTGTGCATTCCGTGTTGGTCGCGCCGCTGACACGTCGTCAACGCGGCATCGCCACCGAGGTCAGGGTCGATGAGCGTGACGGCGTCGCGGTGGAATCATGCGCCAACTTCGACAACGTCAAAACGATTCGCAAGTCACATCTCACACGACGGATTGGCGCACTCGACGGTGGTCGCTGGCTGGAAGTCTGCGCCGCCATACGCGCAGCGATCGATTGCTGATCTCGAAGTAGCTATTCGAGCGATGTCCGGTGTGGTTGTGATCGCGGCGATGATCTCGGCGATGGCGGCATCGGCGTAGGTGATCATTTCGTCGTCGGTACGGTCCTGGATCGGGTGCGGCGTGAACACTCGGGCAACTGTCGGAAAGCCGAGTGCCTGAGACTGGGCGATCGCGGCGTCGACAAATTGTGCGGACGCGACGAACACGCCCGGTACGCCTCGGGACTCGAGGTCAACGATGTCGTGCACACTGCACGACGTACAACTGCCTCAATCGGCGAGCGCCTCGATCACCAACTCGCACTGAGTCGCGATCTCGTGGCGCAGGTCGACAGGTGCCGGCTTGGCGAACGTCGGCTTCCTGTAGCGGATCACCTTGGCGCCGAGCGCGGTCAATCGCTGTTCGACGTGATTCAAGAACACATCGCCGCGCGGCTTGGAGATGTCGAGCAGCCCGATTGTCTTGCCTGCGACCGTGGCTGGACGCGGCAGCAATGACCGCTCGAGCACTGTCCGTTCGCTGGTGGGATCGAGCAACAGCCTCGTCATCGTTGCACCCTCCTGGTGACCGGCTGGGAGCCGGTGGAGCCGTTGGCCCACCCACCAATGATGGCAGAGAACAACCCGGCGCCTCCACCGGCATGAACGAGGAGCAGGCCGTCGGGGCGGAACTTGCCGATGGTTTCGTTGGCGAACCGTTCGGGCACGCCCTCGGCCATGCCGCGCGCGCCACGAACGAGTTCGCTTCCGTGAATCCTCAGACGATCGTGAAGTTGCGCCAGCAGTGTGTCGCGATCCCATCCAGCTTCGGCGAACACCCGCGCATGCTCGGGTCCGACGACGAGAAGGCAGTCGAAGCCGATGACGAGCTTCGGATGATGGGAGGTGCGAAGGCACTCGGCGAACGAGTTGGCCAGCTGGTCGGCGTGGCGCGCCAGTTGGTCGACGATGATTCGCGGACCCTCGCCGGCGAATGCGGTGACTGTGTCGACGTCGGCAGCGAAACCGCGACTGACGGCCAGCGACGTGAACGGCGAGTCGACCTCGTTCTCGGCGAAGCAGAAGCTCAGCTTGCCCGGGTTCCCGTGCGCGGCGCGATCGACGTCGCCGGGCCGCCCTCCGCCGACGTTGCGCACGATCAGCTGCACGGCGCGGCCGATTGTCATGTTGGCGCGGTTGCCTTGCCCGAGAACGTTGACTCCGCTGTTCATCCCGATCGCCCTGGTTCCCGGACCGTTGCAGACCAACACCGGCCCGACCGGCATTGTCGTGGCCAGCACTCCGTGAATGTTGAACTCATCGGTGCACACCGCTTCGAGCGCGGCGATCACCCACGGCAGGTACTCGGGTCGGCAGCCTGCCATCACCGCGTTGATGGCGACCTTCTCCACCGTCACTTCGACGAGGTCTGGGGCAACGACAGCGACGATCTCGTCGGGGGCGCGGGTGGTGCCGTCCAGCATTCTCAACACGCGTTCGACGGTCGGAGGAGTGACCGGGAGACCATCGGTCACGCCACGGTCATACAGGACCTCCATCTCGTCGTCGAGCTCGGCCAGTTCGAACATGCGCGAGCGCAGCGCGCCTCCGCCGAACCGTGCTCGAAGCGAGTCGGCGACATTCGGGTCGACGCTCATCGATCCACACCCGGGTCGCATCGGTGGCAGGTCGTCGCCGAGATCGTCGAGGCCGACGATCCGTTGCCAGTCGGAGCGCAACCACCCGACGGTCCGCTCGACCTCGTTGCCCTCGACCACCCGGATCAACGTCGGCACGGTCTCGATGTCGTGATGCCAGCTGATCGACAGGTCTGCGTCGTGAACCGGTTGTGTGCCCTCGGGGAACGTGGCGTCGTCCTGGGTGTAGACGGTGGCCTCGAAGTTGCGCAGCAACGGCGCGATCATCTTGCACGTCTCACAGTCCCGCTTGACGAACACGACCAATCCATCGGGCAGAATTGGCCGCTCAGTATCCGATTCCGACTTCACGCCCATTGGAGGAAACGTAGCGCCATGCGACGCACGTCACGTTGTCTCGACTTTTCCTTTCGGGGAGCGCCGCATAACGTGCCGACCTTGAGGATTCCTCAGTGATGCGCGTTACGTTCCACGGCGTTCGGGGCTCCACGCCGTGCCAGAGCGATGACATTCGACGGTATGGCGGCAATACCTCGTGCGTTTCTGTCGACGCGCCGGGCCAAGACCCGTTGCTTCTCGACCTGGGCACGGGGCTTCGGTACTTCGGAAAGCGGCTGCCTACCGACACGTTGTTCCGTGGCAATTGCCTGCTCACGCACTTGCATTGGGATCATGTGCAAGGTCTTCCATTCTTCACGCCGTTGCTGCGCGAGGGATCCAGTCTCGACGTGTATGGACCGAGTCAGGACGACGGGCGCACGCTCGAAGAGGTCGTGTCCACGACTATTCGTCCGCCACTCTTTCCTGTCAGCGTCGATGAGCTGCCTGGCGCCGTCACCTTCCACGACACCGCGGACACCGAGTTCACGATCGGCTCGTACAACATCACGTCGCGCCTCGTTCCTCACCTTGGCCCCACCCTTGGCTTTCGAGTCGAGTTCGGAGGTCGGTCGATCGCCTACCTCTCGGATCATCAGCAGCCGTTCGACGGTAGCTACTCGGCGTCGCCCGGCGCGCTGGAACTGGTCGACGGTGTCGACCTGTTGATCCACGACGCGCAGTACACGCAGGTGGAGTTCGCGGCGAAGTCGACGTGGGGTCACTGCACGATCGACTATGCCGTGTGGCTGGCTGCGGAAGCCGGGGCGCGACGTCTGGCGTTGTTCCACCACGACCCGGCTCGGCGCGACGACGACCTCGACGCGTTGCTGGGCTGCGCGGTCGAAGCAGGGGCGCGCCGCGGAGTGGAAGTGATTGCTGCCTCGGAGGACCTCGTCGTCGACGTCGCGTAGCGTGGACCGGTGATCGTCGTCGCCAGCATCGTCCTCGGCGCGGTGTTCGTCGTTTCGGGGGTCACGAAGATTGCAGCGCCGAGCCAGTGGCGAGCCCAGTCGGCCGATCTTGGAGTGCCTGGTGCGCTTGCAACAGTTCTGCCGTTCCTGGAGCTGGCGGTGGGCGCGTTGCTGGTTGCTCAGCTCGCTCGGACGTTGGCCGCGACCGTTGCAGCCGTGCTGCTCGTCGCATTCACGGTCTTGCTCGTCGTTCGTCTGTCGCAGGGTCGCCGCCCTCCGTGTGCCTGCTTCGGCGCGCTGACGACGAAGCCGATCGGTTGGGGCAACGTCGTGCGTAACGCGATCTTCCTCGTGCTCGCCGTCGTCGTCGCCCTCGGCTGACCCGTCGCGGACCTAGTGCTCTGACCGGCAACGTTTGCCCTGTCCGCAGGGTCGAGGATCTGGTTGCCAAGGATTTCGCGGACCTGCGTCTGTGACCCGGTAGTGGCAACCAGATCGACTGAGTGGACGCACCGCTCGGATCGGTGTGTGTCCGATATCGCCAACACGGCCAGATCCGACACACACCAGGTCTGTCCACGCTCGCTTCCCGGCTCTGGCCCCAAAGCGGTGTGCTGTGTGTCGGGTCTGGCCCATGCACGTGCCATCGGACTCACGGCACAGCGGTCGACGCGCGTGCTCTACCGATCTGGGTGCCAATCTTCGTTCACCGTCGCAGGTCACCGAAAACCGTGGCAACCAGATCGACGAACGCCCAGATCGATGATGCCACCGGACCCGTTCGTACAGCCGGCGGTCACTCACGCTCGCGTTTTCGTGCGCGCCCATACAAGCGCGGAGCGTCTATGTGCTCACATGGAACTAGCAAGCACCCAACGACGACGAGACCAACACGAGCCGCCACACACGGCACGCGAACGTTCGTGGTCAGATCACTAGACGACGGTGACGAGGAACGTCAGCGTGCGCGCCTTCTTCGCGCCAAAGGTCGTATCGGCCGCTGGGCCCGGCGTGCCCGGCACCCATCTCGCAGCGCATGATCAATGGCGCGTCGTTGGTGCGAACGGCGCGCAGCTTGGCGATCCACTTGGCTGGCTCGTGATAGCTGACTCTGACGTCGTTGAGCCCGGCGGTGATGAAGATCGCCGGGTAATCGCGCGCGGTCGTCTGGTCGTACGGCGAGTAGCTCAGCATGTAGCTGGCAAGCGGTTCGGTGGCCGGGTTGCCCCACTCGTCCCACTCGGTGATCGTCAACGGCAGCGCCTCGTCGTACATCGTCGTGACGACGTCGACGAACGGGACCTCGGCGACTGCAGCCGCGAACATCTCCGGTCGCATGGTCACACACGCACCGACCAGCAGACCTCCGGCACTCCCGCCGCGTATCGCAACGCGTGACGCGGCAGCCCAATCATTGGCGACGACGTGCTCGGCGACCGCGATGGTGTCGAGGAACGTGTTGCGCTTGTTCAACAACTTGCCGTCGAGGTACCAACGCCGGCCGAGCTCCCCGCCACCTCGTGGATGGGCCAACGCCCACACGAAGCCGCGATCGAGCAGCGACAGTCGCGCCGGGCTGAACCACGGCGGCTCCGAGGATTCGTAGCTGCCGTAGCCGTAGATCAGGCACGGAGCCGTTCCGTCGACCGCGCGTGCCGATGTGACGAACCAGGTCGACGGGCACCTGTGTGCCGTCGTGCGACGTGGCCCACTCGCGCGTCGCCGTGTATTGCGACAGGTCGACGCCCGGCACCGCCGTCTGCTTCAACATCGTTCGCTCGCCGGTGCGGACGTCTTCTTCGTAGATCGTCATCGGCGTCGTCAGTGACTGGTATCGATAGCGAAAGGTGGTGGTGCTCCATTCGGGGTTGGCATCGATCTCGACCTCGTGAGGTTCGGAACCGAGGTCGAAGACGCGTTCGCCACCCTCGCCCAACAGCACGCGCAGGCGTTGCTGGGCGTCGCTCCACTCGTGGAGCACGAGGTGCGTTTCGAACGGCTCGATCGCAACGATGCGACGCCCGTGCTGATGTCCGATGAGCTCCGTCCACACACCCGGCGCATCGAGCGGTGCGGTCATCACCCGGAAGTCCTCTGCATCGAGGTTCGTGAGGATCAGGAACTGGTCGCCCCAGTGGTCGACTGCATAGTCGACCTCCTCGGTTCGCGGGCGGGCGATCATGGGTTCGCTCTTCGGGTCTTCGGCGGGAATCAGCAAGACCTCGGAGAACGTCTTGCAGCGACTGTCGATGATGATCCACTTGCCGCTGCGACTCAGTTCGACGTAGACGTAGAAGCGTTCGTCGGTCTCCTCGAAGACCAATGTGTCGTCGGCCTGGGTGGTGCCGAGGTCGTGGCGCCACACCCGGTACGGACGCATCGCTTCGTTGGCGGTGACGTAGAACAGCGAGGCGTTGTCGTCCGACCACGCGATGCCGCACCAGGCAACGTCGTGCACGACATCTGGCGTGTCGACCCCCGTGCCGAGGTCACGGATGCGCAGTGTGTACTTCTCGCCACCTTCGATGTCGGCGCTCCACGCCAGCAACTGTTGATCGGGGCTGACGTCGAATGCGTCGACCGAGAAGAAGTCCTGACCCTCGGCCTCGAGGTTCTCGTCGAGCAGGATCTGCGATGCGGCGTCGGCAGCCGATCGCCCGCGGCAGTGGATCGGATAGTTGCGACCCTCCTCGGTCCGCGCCGTGTACCACCACTCGCGGTCCTTGATCGGGGCGGTGATGTCGGTCTCTTGAATCCTCGACTTGATCTCACCGAAGATCGATTCGACGAGTCCGTCGTGATCCGCGAACCACGCCTGGGAATATGCGTTCTCGGCTTCGAGGTAGGCGATCGTGTCGGGGTCGTTGCGGTCCCGTAGCCACGCCCACGGATCCTCGACCCGGCCGGTCGGGCGATCCCAATGATGTTCGATCTGTTTGGCGACTGGTTCCTGCACGGCGCACACAGTATCCGTCGCTGCCGATTCGCCGAGTTGCCGGCTTGCCAAGGTAGGGTCAGCAGCGTCATGCGGGTGTGGATCGACCAAGACTTGTGCACTGGCGACGGATTGTGTGTCGACCACTGCCCCGACGTCTTCGCCCAACTGGAGGACGGAATCGCCTACGTCGTCGAGGGCCAGTACGTGCTCAACGATCCCGGCGGTGGCCGCAGCTTGGCGAAGGTCGACCCCCGCAACGAGCAGGCAGTGATCCATGCTGCGCTGACCTGCCCCGGCGAGTGCATCTTCATCGACGTACAACAGGTTGCCGCTGCCTGAGGTCCGGGCAAGTACTCGTTGGAACCTTGCCCGTAATTGTTACTATGGGCGTAGGGGAAATCCCCCCAACAGCCTTTTCGCGTGAACGGAGTCAGCGATGACGACTTTCGACCTCGACCTCAGCAAGTACAGCCTCGGCTGGAGCGACGACAACGTCGAGTACGCGTTCAAGCCCCACAAGGGTCTCGACGACGCCGTCGTCGATCAGATCTCGTGGTGGAAGGGTGAGCCGACCTGGATGACCAAGCAGCGCCAGCGCAGCTTGAAGTTGTTCGAGCGCAAGCCGATGGCCGAGTGGTTCGCCGTCAACATGCCCGACATCGACTTCCAGGACATCTACTACTACCTCAAGCCGGCCACCGATCAGGTCAGCGAGTGGGACGATCTGCCGGAGCAGATGAAGGCCACATACGAGAAGTTGGGCATCCCCGAAGCAGAGCGCAAGTACCTCGCCGGGGTCACGGCGCAGTACGAATCCGAAGTCGTCTTTCACCGCAACCGCGAGGATCTCGAGCAGCAGGGCATCTTGTTCTGCGACATGGACACGGCGTTGCGCGAGTACCCAGATCTGGTTCGTCAGTACTTCGGCACGGTCATCCCGCCAGGCGACAACAAGTTCGCCGCGCTCAACACTGCGGTGTGGAGTGGCGGAAGCTTCATCTACGTCCCGCCGGGTGTCGAGGTGGAGATGCCGTTGCAGGCCTACTTCCGCATCAACAGCGAGAACGCCGGCCAGTTCGAGCGCACGTTGATCATCGCCGACGAGGGTTCGCAGGTGCACTACATCGAGGGCTGCTCGGCCCCGGTGTACACCAACGACTCGTTGCACTCGGCGGTCGTCGAGATCGTCGTCAAGCCATCGGCTCGGGTGACGTACACGACCATCCAGAACTGGTCGCCCAACGTCTACAACCTCGTCACCAAGCGAGCGCGGGTCGAGGCCGAGGGGCACATGGAATGGATCGATGGCAACATCGGCTCCAAGCTCACCATGAAGTATCCCAGCGTGTACCTGGTCGGCCCGAAGGCCACCGGTGAGGTCCTGTCGGTCGCATATGCGGGCCCCGGGCAGCATCAGGACGCCGGCGCCAAGATGGTGCACGCCGCACCGGAGACCACGTCCAAGATCGTCTCGAAGTCGATCAGCAAGGACGGCGGCATCACGACCTACCGCGGTCTCGTGCGTGTCGAGGAAGGCGCGTACGGCTGCAAGAGCCACGTGCAGTGCGACGCGTTGATCCTCGACGAGGAGAGCGAGAGTCGCACCATGCCGTACATGGAAGTGGGCGAGCGCGATGCCGAGATCGGGCACGAGGCCACGGTCAGCAAGATCGCCGACGAGCAACTCTTCTACCTCATGAGCCGCGGACTGTCGCAGGAGCAGGCGATGAGCATGGTCGTCAACGGGTTCATCGAGCCGATCACCCGCACGCTGCCGATGGAGTACGCCGTCGAGTGGAGCCGCCTCATCGAGCTGCAGATGGAAGGCAGCGTCGGCTGACCCCGGCGATGAGAGATGAGCCTCCGGTGCCGCACATCTCTCATCGCGCTGAGGGTTGTGTAGGGCCGTAGCGGTTCTACGCTTCGCTCATGCCAATGCGTCAGGAATGCAAGAACTTCGAGAGTCGCACCTACGCGAACGGCGAGACGGTCCGCAAGTGCAATCTCGATCTCGCCCCCGATGCCCCGTGGCGGTGCCCCGAGCCGTGCAAGGCATTCGAACCGAGGATGGATGCCGGTTGGACATACGGATCGATGGTGGCTCCACCGACGCCCCGGGAGCCGCCCGGTCTCGACGATGGCAGCGCGGCGGCGATCCTCGATGAGGCGGAGAACTTCCTCAACTCGATCGGACCGCAGGTGATGTCGGAGTCCGGCATGGGCCGTCCACCGCGCAAGAAGCGATTCAGAGGCATCATGCGCCGCTTTCGCGACACCTGACTCCCGATCGCTCTGGGGATTAGTCCTACGCAGGTAGTAGAATTTCGAACGTGCTTGCGTTCTCGCCAGATCTGGTTGACCCCTCTGACCAGCTACGCAGGGCCGCCGCCGAGCGTGCTCAGGCGATGGCCATGCCAACGGCCGAGCAAGAGGTGTGGCGTTACAGCCGCATCGGCGACCTGCAACTCGACCGCTTCCACCCGGCAGTACGACGACGACGGTCGCCGGAGCGAACGGGCATCTTGTCGACCGTCACGATCTCGACACCAGCACTGTTCACGATGTCTTCGACGAGCTCAGCGCGTCGTTCTACGACGAGACCGTCCTGTCGATCCCGCGGGGAACGCACGTCGACACGCCGATCCTCGTCACCCACACGATCCATGGCGGCGATCAGGCAACGTTCCCGCGGCTCGTCATCGACGCCGGCGAGAACAGTGAAGTCACCGTCGTCGAGCGATTCGTCTCCGACGGCGCCGGGGCTGCGCTGGTCGTGCCGCGTCTGTTCGTGCGAGCCCAGCAAGCGGCACGTGTGACGTACGTGGCAATCAACGAGCTCGACACGTCGGTCTGGCAGCTGGGTCATCAGCAGGCCATCGGCGATCGCGATTCGACGACGTTGCTGGCGACCGTTGCCCTCGGAGGCGAGTACGCGAGAGTGCGTACCGATGTGAAGGTCGTCGGGCAGGGCGCCAGCACTCGCCAGGTTGCGCTGTACTACGCCGACGAGAACCAGATGCACGACTTCCGCACACTGCAGGATCATGTGGCGCCGCGCACGACCAGCGACCTGTTGTTCAAAGGTGCAGTGCAGGACACCGCTCGAAGTGTGTACACCGGCCTCATCCGGATCGGGCACGATGCCAAGGGTTCCGTGGCCTACCAGACCAACCGCAATCTCACCCTCAGCGCCGGGGCCTGGGCCGAGAGCGTGCCGAATCTCGAGATCGAGACCAACGACGTGAAGTGCAGCCACGCCAGCACGATTGGTCCGATCGACGAGGATCAGCGGTTCTACCTGGAGAGCCGCGGCATTCCTCCGGAGACCGCCGAGCGTCTGGTCGTTCTCGGCTTCTTCGACGAGGTCCTCTCGCAACTTCCCGTCGGTCCGCTGGCGGGGGAACTGCGCGCCCAGGTCGCCGCCAAGCTCGATCGGCGCACCCGATGAGCACAGTCGTGTGCCCCTTGACTGACCTCGCGCCCAACAGCGCAACCCGCTTCGACCTCGGCGGTCGCGCGGTTGCCGTCGTACGAATCGGCGACGACGTCTACGCGATCGGCGACACGTGCAGCCATGCCGACTTCTCCCTCAGCGAGGGTGAGTTGTTCTGCGACACGAAGGAGATCGAATGCTGGAAGCATGGCAGCACGTTCAGCCTGGAGACCGGAGAACCGCAGACATTGCCGGCCACCCAACCCGTGCCGGTCTACGTCGCACGAGTGGTTGACGGCATGATCGAGATCGATCTGGAGGATCAGTGAGCACCCTCGAAATCCGCGACCTCGTTGCGTCTGTGGCAGGTAAGACCATCCTCAACGGCATCACCCTGACGGTGAACTCCGGCGAGGTCCACGCCGTCATGGGCCCGAACGGTGCCGGCAAGAGCACGCTGTCCGCAGTCGTCATGGGCAAGCCCGGGTACGAGGTGCTCGGCGGATCGGTGCTGCTCGACGGCGTCGACATGCTTGCGCTGCCGGCCTGGCAACGAGCGCAGGCCGGGCTGCATCTGGTGATGCAGTACCCGACGGAGGTGCCCGGCGTTCAGCTCGTCGACGTCATGCATCACGCGTTCGCAGCGCGATCGATGCCGACCGTCGATGTCGATCGCCGATTGCATGCCGAAGCGGCAAGGATCGGCTTCGACTCGGCGTTGCTCCAGCGAGCTCTCAACGTCGACCTCTCCGGTGGCGAGAAGAAGCGCAATGAGACGTTGCAGGTGGCGATGCTCGAGCCGAAGATCGTCATCCTCGACGAGCTCGACTCCGGTCTCGACATCGACGCTCTTCGTGACTGTGCGCAACGGATCGAGGCACTGACCAACGAGCAGAACCTCGGCGTGCTGGCGATCACCCACTACAACCGGCTGCTCGAGGTGCTGCGACCCGATCACGTGCACATTCTCGTGAAGGGCCGCATCGTGTCGTCCGGTGGCGCCGAACTGGCCGACCAGCTCGAAGTCGATGGGTACGCGGCGTTCGTCGGCGTCGACGACGAGCCATCGGGCGGGGCACTGGCCGACCTTTTCGGGTAGGTCAAACGGCTCAAATTGCCGTTGGCGGTCCGGGTCGTAACGGCACGGTTCGTGGTGCCGTTTCACTGCGGGCGTTCGCCGGTTTGCCGCGCCTCGGCAGCCGGAGCACCTGAACACCGTCACTTGTCCTGACCAGCGTCGTTTGCTTGATGAAGTCCAGAAAATCACTTAAGGATCGCTCCCTATCGCCCGATGACTTTCGTGCCTATAACAACGGTGCACGGTGGAGGTGAACGGCGGACGCCGCCGTGCGATGGACGGAACGCCGACCTAGGAGGGCGCCACATGCGTCAGCAAGCAAAGACAACCATCTACCGGCTGGCGCCGGTTGTGATGCTCGCCATCACCGTCGCTGCGCCAACAAAGTGGGGGTCGAAATGAAGAACCTCACTCACACCTCGGTGCGTGCCGCAGCGGCCGTTGCAACATTCGTTGCACTGATCTCTTCGGTCGGCGCCCCTTGGAAATGGTCCTGAGCTGAATCTTGCGACGCGGGCGCTCCACACCGTCCGCGTCGCACAGGACCGTCCCACTCGTCCGATTCAAGGAACACAAGTGCCCGACAGCTCGACCAAACAGGAATCGAGGCACAGGCTCGTCGAGGCCTTTGTCGCCACTGTCGCCGCTGTCAGCGGTAGGCCTCACAGGCGTCGTCTACGCCTTGACGAGCCACGCTCTCGTCCCGCCCTCGAAGGGCATCTACATCGCGATCTTCTGCGGCTTGCTGTTCATCGGCGAGACCCGCACTCGGTGGTTCCGCTTCGGAGACGGCGGGCAAGTGACACCAGGCTGGGCGTTCGCCTTCAGCATTGTCTTGCTGGGCGCTCCACTGGTCGCGATCGCAGCGATGGCAGCGTGCACGCTGCTCGTCGACGTCCGCGACCACAAATCGATCACCAAGATCGTCTTCAATGCAGCGCAGATCACCGCGTCGCTCGCCGCGGGCGCGATCGTGCTTGCAGCTCTTGCATCTGCGACACGCCGATCGTCGATGACAGCCCGCTGTCGTATCGGTGGGGAATCGGAATCGTTGTCGCCGGCGCTCTCGTCTTCACCGCCAACGGCCTCTTGACCTGCATTGTCCTGGCCCTGCACTACAAGACCAGCCTGCGCTCGATGATGGGTCGCAGCTTCTTCCTCAGCATCTCGGCCGACGGCGCACTGCTGGCGCTCTCGCCGATCTTCGTGGTTGCGATTCACTTCAGCTTGCTGATGCTCCCGCTGCTCGGTGTCACAGCGCTGCTGATCTACCAGAGCACGCAGCAGGCCCTCCGCCGTGCGCACGAGGCCAATCACGACGGCCTCACCCACCTACTCAATCGACGCACGTTCGACAACCACCTCTCCGGATTCCTGTCTTCGAACCCCGACGACGTTCGCGGCGCGATCCTGTTGCTCGATCTCGACGGCTTCAAGGAGATCAACGATCGTCTCGGCCACCAGACCGGCGACATGGTGCTGATCGGCATCGCCGAACAACTCACGAGATCCGCACCTGACTCTGCCGTCGTTGCCCGCCTCGGCGGCGACGAGTTCGCAGTGCTGATCCCCGATGTCGGGTCAGAGGCGTCGACCATGGCCATCGTCGAGCAGCTCCGCACCGAGCTGACCCGCCCCATCGTTGTCGACGGCTTTCCCCTGTCGGTCGGTGTCAGCATCGGCCTGGCATTTGCACCGACCCACGGGCGTACGCCCGAGGATCTGCTGAGTGCCGCCGACGTCGCCATGTATCGGGCCAAGCGTTACCGCACCGGTGTCGAGAGCTACAAGGCGCTCGGCTCGCGTCCTGAGCGCGGTCGACTCGGCCTGCTCGGCGAACTGTCTCATGCGATCGCAGCCGACCAGCTGAGGATCCACTATCAGCCGCTGACTCGCTTCAGCGACGGCACCCCGAACGCGATGGAGGCGCTGCTGCGTTGGCAGCACCCGACCTTGGGTCAGGTGCCCCCGGGCGATTTCATCACGCTCGCCGAGCACACGGATCTGATCGGACCGTTGACACAGTTCGTGTTGACGCAGGCGACCATGGACGCTCGAGCTGTCGAGCGCTTCGACATGCGTCTGTCGATCAACGTCTCCGCACGAAACCTCCAAGATCGCCGATTCCCCTCGAGCGTGTTGAAGGCATTGGACGAGGCTTCGCTCGCCCCCGATCGGCTCGAGTTGGAGATCACCGAGAGCGCCATCGCCAGCGAACCGGAGCGGAGCCTGTTCGCCATCAGTGCATTGCGCGAGGCCGGCGTGCGAGTAGCGATCGACGACTTCGGCACCGGCTACTCGTCGTTCAGCATGCTCCGCGACTTCACCGTTGATCGGTTGAAGATCGACGCCAGCTTCGTCGACGGCATCGCCCACAGCCAACGTCAACAGCACCTCGTGAAGGCGATCGTCGCACTTGCGAGGGGCCTGGGCATCGAGACCGTCGCCGAGGGTGTCGAAACCGAGCAGTCGTGGATCACCCTCAACAACCTGGGCTGCGACGTTGCCCAGGGCTACCTCATCTGCCGACCGGTGCCACTTGCCCGAGTTGGTCGAATGGCTCGACATCCGCCAATCGATGTCGGCGCTGGAGCACGTGTCGTCATGATCATCGTCGTTGCCTCGATCGCTGCCATCCTGACGGTTCCGCTGACGGGTCGCTCGCTTGCACCGCTGGCCAAGCTCTCGCTGCGCCGGGTGTGGCTCGTGTGGCTCAGCATCGGCTTGCAGATGGCGATCACCATTGTTCAAGGCGTCCCGAACTGGGTGGGTCAGCCGCTGCACCTGGTCACGTTCGGCCTCTCGGGGGCGTTCCTGTGGAGCAACCGACACATCCCGGGCGCGATGCTCGTGGGCCTGGGCGCGGCCATGAACCTGGCTGCCATCGCTGCCAACAACGGCACGATGCCTGCTTCACCGTGGGCGTGGCGTGTCGCCGGGCTCCCGACGATGATCGGCGACTTCGAGAACTCGAACGTCACCAGCGACGCTCGGCTGTGGTGGCTCGGTGATGTCTTCGCCATCCCCAAGGGCTGGCCGTTCGCCAACGTGTTCAGTGCCGGCGATCTCGTGATCGTGTTTGCGATGGCGTACTTCGCCCACACCTGGTGCCGCCGCAACTCGTCGGTCGAGGACGAATCGCCGGAAACGAACCCGGTGCTCGCCACCGCCGACTGAGTCGCGTTCGGATGTCGCGCTGGCATTCGCATCGGACTCACGACGGGTCGGGTGACTACCTTTGGGCCATGTCGACAGAGGCTGATCGCGCGTGACCGATACCCATCCCAACGTGACCCGGGTGGCCACGGCGGCCGCCGGATTCGGATTGATCATCGAACCCCGCCGATTCCCGGAGGGAACCAAGACTGCAGCAGAGGCTGCTGCAGCAATTGGTGTCGACGTGGGGCAGATCGTCAAGAGCCTGATCTTCGCGGTCGATGGCGAGGTCGTGCTGGCATACGTCAGCGGATCGAACCAGCTCGACGAGAAGAAGTTGGCCCACGCTGCAGGCGGATCGAAGTGCGCTCGCGTGGATGCTGACACCGTGTACGAGACCACCGGCTTTCCGATCGGTGGTGTCCCTCCGTTCGGTCACACCACGCACTTGCGTGTGTTCATCGACCCGGACCTGTTGCAGTACGACGAGGTGTGGGCTGCTGCGGGGACGTGGCACGACGTGTTCGCGTTGTCGCCCGCCGACCTCGAACGGGTCAGCGGCGGAACGGTGATCGATCTGCGTCGCGCCTGACCACGAGCCGACCGGGCTGCCCGACCGTCAGGACGAGCGCCAGCTGGACGTGTCGCGTCCCAGCTCATCGAAGCGCTTGGTGATCCACAGCGGCACATCCATCGAGCCGCCCGCTCGCAGCCCGGCAACGTGCTCGCCGTCCTCGGCCCACACGTGACAGGTGTTGGTGTTGGCCATCAGCGCCGCCTGACGTGCCGCTTGCGTGCTGAACGGGTTCATCTCAGCCTCGTTGGGCGACTGTGCCTGGGCCATGTTGAACGACCAGATCGATTGGATCGCAACGGGAGCCATCGCCTGCAGCAGTGCGGTCGTGTGGGTGCATCCACGCGGTCCACCGAACAGCTCGCGGATCTTGTGGGTGAACCCGCGGGCGATCGACAGTCCGACGAGCTCGCCGTAGTGGTCCTCGATGCGTTTGCAGGTGGCGTGCGGATGCGTTTCCAGGACAGCTCTGGCGGCGAGGATCTCGAGTGACGGGATCGCGATGGTGAGGTCGACGATCATGTGGTGAATCGTCAACGGTTCGGGATCGTCGGCGATGTACAGGCCCGGCGGCTTCTGGTCGCGCACCGATCCGCGCAGGATCAACTTGTCGGCGCCGTTGCGATAGGCACGCACGACATAGGCCCGCTCGTGGATCAGTTCATCGGCCGCATCGACGCCATCGGGATGAGGCGCGATCTTGTCGAACGCCGGCGTCATGCCGAGGTGGCCTCGGCCATCGCCTCGATCAGGGTGTTCCACGCCAAGGTCGCGCACTTGATCCGGACGGGGAACTTGACGACGCCCTGCAATGCCTCGAGGTCGCCCAGCTTGATCTCGGCCTCGGGCACCTCCTCGCCGTCGGGTACGTCTTCTTCGATCGACATCATTCCCTTGAAGCGGCGCACGAGTGCTCGCACCTCGGCAACGGACTTTCCCTTGATGGCTTGGCTCATCATCGAAGCCGAGCTCTGTGAGATCGAGCAACCTTGCCCGCCGACTTTCACATCGGTCACGACGTCGCCCTCGATCTGCAGGTACACGTCGATCTCGTCACCGCACAGCGGGTTGTGCCCTACCGCATGTGCCGCGGGCGGTGGCAGCTCGCCACGGTTGCGCGGCGTGCGGTAGTGGTCGAGGATGATCTCGCGATACAGGTCTTCGAGGCCCGGCATGATGTGTTGCTCCTCTTTCCTCGGCTCAGAACCCGAAGATATCGCTGGCGCCGTCGAGTGCGTCTGCCAGAGCGTCGACGTCGTTGTTGTCGTTGTACAGATAGAAGCTGGCGCGTGCCGTTGCGTTGACGCCGAGTTGGCGCATCAGTGGCTTGGCGCAGTGGTGACCGGCGCGCAGGCAGACGTTGCGCTGGTCGAGCACCTGCGACAGGTCGTGCGGGTGGATGTTGCGGAACCCGAAGCTGAACGTCGCCCCACGGACCTCGACATTGGTCGGACCGTGGAGGCAGATGTCGTCGCCGTAGCGCTCGTTGAGGGTGGTCATCGCGTAGGTCGGCGATCTCCATCTCGTGGCGGCGGACGTTTGCCATGCCGAGGCCCTCGAGGAAGTCGATCGCCGCGTGCGAGTCCGATGGCCTCGACGATCGGGGGAGTACCTGCCTCGAACTTCGCGGGCAGTTCGGCAGGAGTGAAACCGTCGAGGCGGACGTCGGCGATCATGTTGCCACCGCCGAGGAATGGGGGCATTGCGTCGAGCAGCGTTTCGCGACCCCACAGCACACCGATGCCGGACGGGCCGCACATCTTGTGGCTGCTGAAGGCGACGAAATCCGCATCCCATGCCTGTACGTCGGTGACGTTGTGTGGCACGTACTGGCAAGCGTCGACGATGGCCAACGCCCCGGCAGCGTGTGCGGCGTCGCACAGCTGGCGGACCGGAGTGATGGTGCCGAGCACGTTGCTCATCGCCGTGAAGCTGAAGACCTTGGCGCCGTCGAGCAGCGCGGTGAGATTGGTGAGGTCGAGCAGGCCGTCGATGGTCAGCGGGACCCAGCGCAACTCGATGCCGCGCTCGGCGGCCAGCATGTGCCACGGCACGATGTTGGCGTGGTGTTCCATCTCCGTCAGCACGACGACGTCGCCGGCGTGCAAGTTGGCTCGCCCCCAGCTGTACGCCACCAGGTTGAGGCACTCGGTGGCGTTCTTGGTGAAGATCAGTTCTTCGGCGCGGGGCGCGTTGATGAACCGGCGCACTGCCTTGCGAGCGCCTTCGTAGGCGTCGGTTGCCTCGGCGGCCAGCTGGTAGGCGCTGCGGTTGATGGGCGCGTACGACGTTTCCATGAAGTCGGGTCATCGCGTCGATGACCGACTGCGGCTTCTGTGAGGTGTTGGCCGAGTCGAGGTACACCAGCGGCTGGCCGTTGATCTGCCGTTGCAGCAGCGGGAACTGTGCCTTGATGACGCGATGTCGAGGCTCATCTGAACGCCTCGTAACCGTCTCGTTCCAACTGCGCGGCCAGTTCCATTCCGCCGCTGGCGACGATGCGACCACCCACCAGGATGTGCACGTGGTCGGGCTGCACCTCGTCGAGCAGGCGCTGGTAGTGGGTGATCAGAATGACGCCCATCTGCGGCCGGTCGCTGCGGATCTCGCGGATGCCCTTGGCGACCGTTCGCAGTGCGTCGATGTCGAGGCCGCTGTCGGTCTCGTCGAGGATCGCCAGTTCGGGCTCCAGGATCGCCATCTGCATGATCTCGTTGCGCTTCTTCTCGCCACCGCTGAAGCCTTCGTTGAGGTAGCGATCGACGAACGACGAGTCCATGCCCAGCCGCTTCATCCAATCCATCGTTGCCAACCGAAGTTCGAGCACGCTGAGGTCGATGCCCTTGCGGGCCGACAGCGCCTGACGCAGGAATTGGATCACCGAGACACCTGGGATCTCCTGCGGATATTGGAACGCCAGGAACATGCCGGCCTTGGCCCGCACATCGGGCGGCCAATCGGTGATGTCGTCGCCCTGGAAGAAGATCCGGCCCGACGTCACCTCGTACTCGGGGGAAGCCAACAATGTGCTGGCCAGGGTGCTCTTGCCCGAGCCGTTGGGGCCCATGATGGCGTGCGCTTCGCCGGCGTTGACTGTCAGCGACAGGCCCCGCAGGATCTCGTCGCCGGGCGCCATCGGATTGGCAAATGCGTCGCTAGCTGCGGATTCGTTGGCTGCCGACTCGGTCAGCGCCGGTTTCGCGTGCAGATCCTCGATGCGAAACAGCTCGTGTGGCAGCTGTGGTCATGGCGCCCAGTGTATTTCCCCTATGGCCGTAGTGGAAACCCCCGTGACGTCTCGATCACCGGATCGCGGATCGGCGCTCAGGGCTCGCCAGATCGCCGGGTACGACGGGTATTCGAACGAGTCGTCGACGTAGCCGGCTTCGACCAGCGCCTGGTGGAATCGTGGCAGGTTGCGGAACGGGACGCCGGAGTCGACGTGGTGGGCCAGGTGCCAGCCGATGTGGTACGGCACCAGCATGAACCGGGCGAGCGCGTGCTGGCGCACCGAGTGGGTGGTCTGGCGGCGATCCTTCGAGCGCTGCATCCCGCCGTGCTCGGCGATCGAACGCAGCCGGTTGATCACCCGCCACACGGTGAGGT
This sequence comes from Ilumatobacteraceae bacterium, assembly GCA_963779295.1. GTDB lineage: Bacteria > Actinomycetota > Acidimicrobiia > Acidimicrobiales > Ilumatobacteraceae > JAENVT01. The sequence continues at coordinate 53,067 of CAVZXO010000010.1, read as the reverse complement.
ACGGCGCCAGCCACAAGACCGGGTACAGCCACCAATGTCCCGACGCGATCGCCGCGCCGAGCAGCAACGCCTGGACCGCGAGGATCTTCCACACCGTGCGCCGCGATCGCCGGTCGGACGAGCGGACGTTGCCGAGGAACTGGCGCATCAACTTCAACCCGGTCTGTCCGGTGGCGTCGCGGATCAGCTTGCGCCGGAAGCTGGCGTGGCCGATCGGGTAGCCGGCGTACAGCGCCATGTCGGGCTCGTCGGGGCCGAACTCGTCGCGGTGGTGGGCCATGTGGACCCGTCGATAGGCGTCGGTGGAGGTGAACGCCGGGTAGCCGAGCAGCCATCGGCCGACCCAGTCGTTGGTCCCGCTTGTCGGCGAACAGCAGGCGGTGGGCGGCTTCGTGCATCAACGACGCGAACTGGGCGAACGCCCTGCCCATCAGCACGAACGTGAGCGGCAGCATCCACAGGTAGCGCACGCTGGCCCACAGCAGCAGCCGCCGTCTGGACGTAGAGGCTGAGCGACCGACAGCGCGTTGCGCCACGAGGGGATGCGTCGCAGTTGCTCGCGGAAGGCCGGCGTCGGCCGTCCGTCGGCGCGCACTTCGTGCGGTGTCGTGGGCAACGGGCAAGTGCGTGGGAACCATGTTCGCCATCACTCGTCAATGCTACGACCGCCTTCGTCACCTGCCCAGCAGAGTCTTCCTTCCAGGCAGCGGAACTTTGCGTGGCGTCGCCGCTCGGGCCCAGCGCCGTCGCCGGTGCTGTCGGGGTACAGCCGGAAGGTGTGCTGTGCCGTGACAGATCGTCGGTGTCGACCTGCCCAGTAGCGGGCATCGCCGCCCGCCGCGGGCCCGGCGCGCCACAGCAACCAGGCGCCGATCCGGCGCTTGTACTCGGCCTCGGGGTTGTCGGGCAGGTCGGCGCCCAACGCCAGCAACTCGGCGGGGCCTCGACCCACGCCGACGCGACGATGTTGCGGTCGCGCGTCGGTGTCGGCGGAAGGGCCGCGGTGTGGATCGGGGTGTGGTCGGCGGGGCGTTGGTCGTAGCGCAGCGCGGGCGGCGGCTGGTCGCTACCAGCCACGAGCGACCCAGTCGGCGAGGTGCGGTCGCTCGTGGGCGATGGTCGTGCTCGACGCCGTGGCCGGGCATCACGATGGTGTCTGCCGGCAGCGTGAACAGCGACGTGTCGATCGAGTGGATGATCGTGGCGAAGTCGCCGCCTTCGAGCTTGGTGTTGCCCGGGCCGCCGGGAAACAGCGTGTCGCCGCTGAACAGCAGCGGCGCGCCTTGCACCTTGAAGCTGACCGAGCCGGCGTGTGGCCCGGGTTGTGGATGGCTTCGAGGCGCAGCTTGCCGACCTCGATGATCTCGGCGTCGTCGATGAACACGTCGTAGCCGACGTCCTTCAGCCGCGGCGCGTCGGCCGCTGTCACGGCAACCTCGTAGCCGGCCTCGCGGATTGCCGGAACGGCCTGGATGTGGTCCCAGTGGCCGTGGGTCTCCAGCACCCTGCGGACGCCGAGACCGCTGGCACAGTTCGAGCAGTTGCTCGTGCTCGTTGGCGGCGTCGATCAGCACGGCCTCGCCGGTCTCGCGGCAGCGCAGCACGAACACGTTGTTCTCGAACGGACCCGACGACGACCCGGTGGATCTCGAGGCGGCTGTCGGCCCAGTGGAGTGTGGTCATGAGCTGACGATAGCGACAACAGGCGTGGCTACGCTTCGCCCTCGTGCCAGCGACCGACCCCGCACTGTGGACGACGACCGAACAGGCGGCTGCAATCAGCGCCGGCGAGCTCGGCAGCCGTCGAGCTGCTCGACGCGCAGCTGGCGCGGATCGAACGACTGGATCCACAGGTCAATGCGGTGTGCACGCTGTCGGTGGAGTCGGCGCGCGAGCGAGCCGCGGCTGCCGACACCGCGACTGCAAAGGGTGAGTCGTGGGGTGCGCTGCATGGCGTCTCGGTCACCATCAAGGATGCAATCGCCACGGCCGGCATCCGCTCGACCGGTGGGTCGCCTGCGTTGTTCGAACACGTTCCGCAGCACGACGCACCGGTCGTCGCGGCGGTCAAGGATGCCGGCGCGATCGTCTTCGGGAAGACCAACGTGCCGCTGTGGTCGGGCGACTTCCAGACGTTCAACGACATGTTCGGCACGACCAACAATCCGTGGGACCTCGGCCGCGTTCCCGGCGGCTCGTCGGGCGGTGCGGCGGCGGCGGTCGCCTGCGGCATGTCGAGTTTCGAGATCGGCACCGACATCGGTGGATCGGTTCGACGTGCCGTCGGCATTCTGCGGAGTGTTCGGTCACAAGCCTTCGTTCGGGGTGATTCCCACGCTCGGCTACCTCGATGAGCCGAACGGCGGGGTCACCGAGAGCGACGTCAACGTCTTCGGTCCCATCGCTCGAAGCGCGCGAGACCTCGAGATGCTGTTCGGCCTGCTCGCCGGTCCGGCCCCGGACCGCGCCGTCGGATGGCGTCTCGACTTGCCGCGGGTCGACGTCACCGATCTTCGTTCGTTGCGTGTCGCGGCGTGGTTCGACGAGCCGTCGCTGCCGATGGACGACGAGATGACAGCAATCCTGAATGGAGTCGCCGATCGCCTGATCGAAGCCGGCGTCTCCGTCGATCGCAGCGCCCGTCCGCAGTTCGACTTCGCCGAGACGTGGCGCACCGGGTGTTGGCTGATCGGCGCCGCCGGCAACATCAGCCATGGAGAACGCGATGTCAGCCACAACGAGTGGCTTCTCGCCGATCGCGAGCGGGCCCGTCGCCGGCTGCGGTGGGCCGAGTTCTTCGAGAAGGTCGATGTGCTGCTGTGCCCGATCACGTTGATGCCGGCGTTCCCGCATCAGCAGGAAGGGACGTGGGCGACGCGAGAGGTCGTCGTCAACGGCGTCGTGCTGCCGTACCTTGCGTTGGAGGCATGGCCGGCGCTGATCGGTTCGGCGTACCTGCCCGTCGACGTCGACGCCCGTCGGTCACACGGCGGCTGGGCTTCCTGTCGGCGTTCAGGTCGTGTCGCCGTACTTGCACGATTTCCGGTCGATCGCTGTTGCCGGCCTCATCACCGACCTGGTCGACGGCTACGCAGTTCCCCCGATGGCTCGCTGAACGGGCGCGCCAATACGCCACGCCTGGCAATTTTCGCGCCCAGTCAGGCTGGTCGGGCGCGCAAATACGCCACGCCTGGCAATTTTCGCGCCCAGTCAGGCTGGTCGGGTGCGGTACTGGAAGGTGGGCTTCCTCAATCGCGCCCAAGGGCTTGCCGAACGGCGGGGATCACTTCGGCGCCGAACGTCTCGATCGACCGCATGGCGACGTCGTGGGGCATGTCGGCGAGCCGCATGAAGCACGAGAGGTGGGACAGCGACAACGCGGCCGCCTCGGTGACGATTCGTTCGGCGACCTGCGCCGCCGTTCCGATCAGGGCTCCCGCTTCGATGTCGTCGAGTGAGGGTTCGTTGTCGATGGCAGGTCGTTGGAGGTGGGCGCCATCCATCAACGGTGCGGGATTGCGAAGGTTGCCTGCCATGCGGGCAACGTTGCGCACCTGCTCGGCGGCCGCCCTGCGTTCGGCTGGATCATCACTGACGAACACGTAGCGCTGCATCGCGAACGGCATTGGTTCGCCGTACACCTCGGCATAGGCGTCGCGGATGCGAACCGCTGCCGAGAGAGGCTGAAGCCCGGGCGTGACGAATGGTGTTGCCTGGCGATCGGCAACTGTCTTCATCACCGTTGGGTCGGAGCCGACGACGAACGTCGGGATGTGGTCTTGCAAGGCGGTGACCGCGACGTCGAGCCGGCCGTCGCCGTGCTCCATGTGACCGTCGATCGCCTGATCGATGAGATCCCATGCCGCGAGCCCGCGTTCGTACCGCTCCTCGAATGGGATTCCGAACTTGATGAACTCGCGCGGCTGGTAGCCGAACCCGAGACCGAGCACCAACCGTCCTGCCGTCAGCGCGTCGGTGAGGCACACGTCTTCGGCGAGTCGCAATGGCTCGTAGAACGGCAGCACGATCACTGCCGGGCCCAGCCGGATTCTGGTCGTGGCCTGAGCCATGTGCGCGACGAGCAGTAGTGGGGATGTGGTGATCGAGTAGTTGGAGAAGTGGTGCTCGGCAAACCAGGCGATGTCGAAGTCCAGCTGCTCGGCAAGCTGCACCTCGGCCCGGGTCTCTGCCAACAACTGCGCAGTGTTGCCGCGCGGCGACGACAGGGTGGTCAAGCTGAACAGGCCGAATTGCACGCCGGTCACCGTAGTGAGTCAGGTCGATGTGACGTCAAAGCCCATCGACATCGCCACCGGAATCTGTGCCGGATCGAACGTCACGAATCGCACCGGTCGCGGCAGTCGGTCTGCCGCGGCGAGGTGAATGGCGTCGGCGAGGCGTAGCGGCTGTTCGCGGATCAGCACTCCGGCGCGGTCGAGGCATCGCTGGTCGACCGGCACGACAGCGACACGGTCCCACGACAGCCGGACGAGGTCTTCGAGATCGGATCGCAGGACAGGTTCCTCGGTGACACGGTCGACGAGCGCGAGCGACTCCATCAGCGTCAAACCGCTGCTGCACCAGTCCGGGTCAGTCTCCAGTGCCGCCAGCACGACGGCGCGTGCAGCACCGTCGAGGTGCAACCCCACCAGGGCGCTGGTGTCGAGGTAGACGGTCATCCGCGGATCTCGCGCAGCAGTCGGTCGAGTCGCACGTTGGCCCACGTCGACACGGTCCCGTCGGCCATCCGTCCATCGGATCGTCGCGGGGCGATCAACGCACCCGAGGCCACCAGCGATGAGAGATGTGCGGCGCCCGGCGGCTCATCTCTCATCGCCAGGGGTGTGAGGGCGGCGGCGGGGGAGCCGGCGATGGAGATCACGGTGGTCTCGCCGCTCGCTGCCCGACGGACGTGGGCGGCGAGGTCGGCGCGGAATTCTCGAATGCCGATCATGTGTACGCGAGTGTACACATGACGCCTGGCGTCGTGCTGCGGTGGGCGGCCACACTGCGGCTATGAACTTTGCCTTCACCGAAGAACAAGAAGAGCTCCGCAAGACCGTCAGGGCGTTCCTCGAGGCGAAGAGCCCCGAAACTGCGGTGCGCGAGCAGATGGAGACCGAGGACGGCTTCGATCCGGCGGTGTGGAGCCAGATGGGCGAGCAGATGGGTCTGCAGGGCCTGCACATCCCCGAGGAGTACGGCGGCTCGGGCTACAGCTATGTCGAGCTCGGCATCGTGCTGGAGGAGATGGGCCGCGCCTTGTTGTGTGCGCCGTTCTTCTCGTCGGTCGTGCTGGCTGCCAACACGCTGCTGCACAGCGGCGACGATGCGGCGAAGAAGACGCACCTGCCCGGCATCGCCAGCGGCGAGACCATCGCGACGTTGGCGTTCACCGAGCCGTCCGGCAAGTGGGACGAGGCCGGCATCACCATGGAGGCCACGGGCTCCGGGGTCGACTACACCCTCAACGGCACGAAGATGTTCGTGCTCGACGGCCACACGGCCAGCCTCATCCTCGTTGCCGCCCGCACGGGCAAGGGCGTCAGCTTGTTCGCGGTCGACGGCAACGCGGACGGCCTGACGCGGGCCTCGCTGTCGACGATGGACCAGACGCGCAAGCAGGCCAAGCTCGAGTTCGACAACACCCCTGCAACCCTTGTGGGTGTTGACGGTGATGGCTGGAAGGTGTTGTCGACGGTGCTCGATCTCGCTGCTGTCGGCCTGGCCGCCGAGCAGGTCGGCGGGGCACAGAAGGTGTTGGAGATGGCGGTCGAGTACGCCAAGGTGCGCGTGCAGTTCGGCCGCCCGATCGGCTCGTTCCAAGCGATCAAGCACAAGTGCGCCGACATGTTGCTGGAGGTCGAATCCGCCAAGAGCGCGGCGTACTACGGCATGTGGTGCGCGGCCGAGATGAACGACGAACTGCCGTCGGTTGCGTCGCTGTCGAAGGCGTATTGCAGCGAGGCGTACTTCCACGCCACCGCCGAGAACATCCAGATTCACGGCGGAATCGGTTTCACCTGGGAGCACCCGGCGCACCTGTATTTCAAGCGTGCCAAGTCCTCTGAGCTGCTGTTCGGCGATCCGACGTACCACCGCGAACTGCTCGCTCAGCGCATCGGTATCTGACCCCGCGGTCCCTTCTCGACAGGTAGTGGTTTAGGGTCGACCTGGTAGCGGGTACACCGGGCTGGCAATTGCAACCATCAACGAGAGGGAATTGATATGGAAAGCAAGAGACTATTTGCCCTGACCGCGGTCGGGCTAGCAGCCGCGATCGCGGTACCAACGATCGCTTTCGGTAACGCTCGCAGCAACCGCAATCCGAGCGCGGCAGCGAGCAACACCGCTTGTGGCGCTACATGACAGGAGCCGACGATGTTCTCAGGACGACGCCTGGCACGGCGACCGGCGACCCCGATGGGGCCGGCACTGCCGCAGTCACGTTCGACCTCACCGCCGGTATCCGCAGAACGTCTGCTGGGACCTCACCTACAGCACCTCACCGGCTTCCAGCCGACTCGGCTCACATCCACGCCGGCGCTGCCGGCGTCGACGGCGGCGATCGTGATCACGTTCACCGCCGGTCACTCGCTGACGGCGACATCGTCCACCGGTTGTCGTGACCTGACACCGCCCGGAGATCACCGCGTGCCGCGGACATCGTTGCCAACCCGGCGAACTACTACGTCAACATTCACAACGGCGACTTCCCCGGGGAGCGATTCGTGGCCAGTTGTCGAGCTGGTCCGGCACCCGCCGGTCGAGGCGCACTTGCTGCCGACGCCGTTGCGTGCGTACGACTCGCGTGACGCTGCTGGTCCGAAGATTCAGCCAGGCGAGACCCGTACCATCAGCTTGACCACCGGGCACACTCTGACAGCGCCGACCGTGAAGGTCCTCGCAGTGCCGCCGGGCGCAACGGCAGCCATCATCACGCTGACCATCGCCGACACCAACCTCCCAGGCGGGTTCTTGACGATCTACAGCGCGGCCAGCCCGCAGCCGGCCACCAGCAGCATCAACTGGAAGGCCGCGGGCCAAGACGTCGCAGTCGGCACCCAGGTTGCTGTTGATGCCACCGGCAGCGTGAAGGTCACCGACGGTGTCGGAACTGCGGCAACGCACTTCATCATCGACGTCGTGGGCTACATGTACTAAGAGATTCCGAGTTCGGCGCCGGGACGTCCTTCGGGAGGTCCCGGCGCCTTTCTCGTTTTGCCGGGTCGCGTGCGCGTTCGTCTGCCGTAAGGTTTCGGTGGCCGTCCTGGCGGACTTCGGCGATCAGGAGAAATCCATCAAGAGGGGACACACATGCAGAGGAAATCGTTGGCTGCCGTCACGGCAATCGGACTCGTGGCCGCCATCGCCGTACCGACCATCGCCTTCGGCAACGCCCGAAACAATGTCGGCAACCAACACTTCTTCCAGGCCGCCCAAACGCCGTACGTCATGCGCCTGCTCGGCACCAACGAGACGCCTCTCGGCGATCCCGACGGCACCGGCATCGCGTCGGTGACGATCGACATCATCAACTGCCATCCTGACGGCGGCGAGATCTGCTGGGACCTGTCGTACAGCGGCATCACCCAACCGACGCTGCCCACATCCACTACCGGCGCTGCCGGCACCAATGGGCCGATCCTCGTGCCCTTTGTGCCGTTCTCCAATCTCGGTGCCGACCTCGGCGACCGGATGCACGGCGGACCTCGGGAGCGGTCGCCCAGCAGATCGTCGACGACCCCGCCAGCTTCTACGTCAACGTGCACACTGGCGACTTCCCCGGCGGAGCGATCCGTGGCCAGCTCGTACTGGGTGATCCGCCCGCCGGCGAGGCGCACATGTTGCCGGCTCCACTGCGTGCCTACGACTCACGCGCCAACGGCGGCCCGAAGATCGCCGCAGCCGAGACGCGCACCATCAGCCTCGCCAACGGCATCGACGGCAACGGGCGCCAGCGTCGTCGCCGTGCCTCCGGGGGCCACGGCCGCCATCGTCACGTTGACCGTCACCGAGACGGTCGCCGGCGGATTCCTGACGATGTACAGCGCCGCGACGACGCAGCCGGCGACCAGCAGCATCAACTGGTTCGCGAGCAACCAGACGTTCGCTGTCAGCACCCAGGTGGCGGTCGATGCCGCCGGTCAGGTGAAGATCACCGCCGGATCCAGCTCGACGCACTTCATCATCGACGTGACGGGCTACCTGTTCTAACGACGTCGCTAGGGTGATCGCAGATGCCTGCCATCACGTTCGTCCTCATCGTGCTTGCCGCGCTGTCCACGTTCGTGATTGCCGCAGTCGTCGTTGGCCGCGAGGCTCGTCGGCTCGATTCGGTCGCGCCTCGCTCGGTCTACATCATCGATGAGGCTGTCGAGTTCGTCGCCGAGTACCTGCCGGCGGAGACGCAAGCCCATCTGACGCCTGACGAGTTGGAGCAGCTGCTGACCTTCCACATGCGCTGGTTGCACGCCAAGGGTTTGCAGCCGGCGAACGTCATCGATCGGCGTCAGGACATCTCCACGCCCGTCGTTGTCAGCGAGGACACGTTGACGGGATACCTGTTGGGCGAGGCGGAGCGAAACGGCATCGTGATCATCGACGACGTCGACGTGGTCAATGTGGTCGACGCCCATCACGCGTACTTCGAGGCGATCGGTGCGGTCGGTCCACCAGCGATCGACCCCGACGTCCCCGAACTCGGCCCGTAGGTCGCGGCGATGAGAGATGAGCCGCTCCACGCCGCATATCTCTCATCGCGCTGCTGCAAGATCGCGGTGATGTGAGAGATGAGCCGCTCTGCGCCGCACATCTCTCATCGCGCGTCGGCCGACCCGCTAGATCATCATGTTGAGGTTGTCGACGACCCTCTGGCCCAGATCCTGCTCGCCGGCGATGTGGATTCGCTCCGCGATCTCGGATGCCGCGCAACGGCCGGTGGCCAACACGACGAATGCCTCGGTGTCGAGCGTGACGGTCGCCAGAGGCTCGAGCGACGGTGCCGCGACGATCGCGGCCCGACCGTTGGTGACCTCGCACACGACGTGACGGTGGACGTCGCCGTCGATCACGATGATCACAGCTCGGCCTTCGGGTGTCGCGGCGCGCTTGCCGACGACGACCGGGATGGTGCGCAGCAGCCGATCCACCGTGTGCTCGGCGGCCGGGCCTCCGAGATTGCCCGGCATCGCGACCGCGCGGCGCATGTCCTGCTCGTGGATCCAACAATCGAGCACCCGGATGTGCAGGAAGTCGGCCATCGTGCCGGGCCCCGTCGGGGTCGACATCTCCTTTGCGAAGTACTCGTCGCTTGCCGAGCGAAGTGTGGCGACTCGCAGGTCGACGAGGTCGTTCCACTCGGCCAGGACGTCGGCACCCGACAGGCTGCGACGAGCTTCGACTTCCGCCTCGTTGAACTGGCCGATCGGGTTCTTGACATGCCCGCCCACCACGGTCGGCATCGCAGCTGCCGGCAGCCCTTGCAGCACACGTTCGGTCCCGATCAGATGGGCGAGGTTGTCTTGCACGGTCCATCCGGCGAGGTCGCTCGGGCAGCTTCCATTGACCTTCGTCGAGTTCTGCGCCCAATGCCGAAATCGAGCGCCAGGTGGATTCGAGTTTGTCGATGGTGTCGATGGGGATCATGTGCGTTCTCACGGTGCCGGGTTCTGGATCGTTGCCCACTGTCGTGCGGTCAGGTAGGGCTCGAACTGGTGGGCGATCATCCGCAGGTCGTCGTGTGTCTTCGGCTTCTTGATCTCGAACAATCCGTCGATCTCGGAGTACGTGGCGCACATCTCCCACAGTTTCAACGCGTCGGCGCCGGTCGGTGCAGGAACGACGACGGGTCCGAAGATGGCGCGGCCGGAGGCGTAGACGATGATCGGGACGCCGAACGCACCGTATGTCGCGACGGCGTGATCGTGGTCGATGTGCACGTCGTCGTGGGTCGTGAGGTCGGCGATGGCGTCGTCCCAGGCGGTTGGGGGCGCGCCGATCGAATCGAGCAGGTCGAGGGCGACGTCGCGTTCGTAGAAGCGGCGCCCATCGACGTGCAGGGCCTTGCCGCACGCCTCGTACCACCGATCGCAGAGGTCCATGTCGATGCGTCGCAGCCAGGCCGCGACGCGCATCGGCGTCCAGCCGTAGGCGAGCGGTCGTTCCCACGGATGTCGCTTGCCTTCGGGTCGGTTGATCTCCTCCAGGGAGAAGAACCGCCAGCGGATGTCGAGCCCGATCTGTGATCGAACGTCGCGGATCCACACCGACGTCTGGTATGCCCACGGGCACATCGGGTCGAAGTAGAACTCGATCTCGGCGGGCACCGGCTCATCATCGCATCGCGGGATCGCCGCGCTAGCGTCGGGCGTCATGCAGCGACCGTCCCGCTTCGAGCACACCCGCTTCCTCGGCGACAAGCGCACGCAATTGGTCTACGACCTCGATGCATGGGAAGACGCCACGGTCATCGACGACATCGTCGACTCCGAGACGGGCCTGTGTTTCGGTCCCGACACGCTGGTCGAGGCGCGCAACCGCGGCTACGTGTTGGCCCGACCTGGCGTCGTCCGGCGCCAGCGCAAGCCAAGGGCGTAAGCGCCGTTGAACGGCGAGTTCAAGTCCGGGACCCTCACACTCGCCCGTTACCTGGCGCGTCCCGCCGGTCGTCACGGCCCGCTTCCGGGCGTGATCTTGTGCCATGGGTTCCCCATCGGCCCGCTCGACGCGCGCCAGAGCGGCGGCACCTTTCCTGAGCTGATCGATCGGATGGCCAACGAGCTCGGCTGGGCGGCGATGACGTTCAACTTTCGGGGATGCGGGACCAGCGAGGGCGACTTCTCGTTGCAAGGCTGGATCGATGATCTTCGTGCTGCGATCGACAACCTCATTGCCGAGGCTGCGCCGACCGGGATCTGGTTGGTGGGCACGAACACCGGAGGGTCGGTGGTGACCTGTGTGGCCGCCGACGATCCCCGTGTGCGCGGCGCCGCATTGCTGAGCCCGCGTGCCGACTTCGATGATTGGGCTGCGCAGCCTCGACGATTCCTCGAGCACGCTCGCGAGATCGGGGCGATCCGTACTCCGAGCTTCCCGCCGTCATTCGATGAGTGGGCCCGCGAGCTGCGTCGTTTCCGACCCGTCGACGCGGCGCGGCGCCTTGCGCCGCGTCCGCTGCTCGTGATGCACGGCGACGACGACGACAGCGTGCCCACGGTCGACGCTCGTCAGCTCGCGGAGGCACATGGTGCGGCCGAGCTTCGGCTGATCCCCGGTGCAGGCCATCGCCTGCGTCACGATCCGCGAGCCATCGCCGTGTTGCTCGGCTGGCTCGACCGCCAGCGTCAGGGTGACGGCGACTCGTCGTAGCCGTCGAGATGTGTGCTGTGCCATTGCCACGCCGAAGCGACGATGTCGTCGAGGCCGTGCGCTGGTTGCCAGTTCAGTAGTCGTGCCGCCATTGTCGGGTCGGCGAACGTCGCCACAGGATCTCCGGCACGGCGTGCTGCGATCTCCCACGGCACCGATCGCCCGGTGATCCGCTCGGTCGCATCGATCACTTCCATCACGCTGCTCCCGGTCCCCGTGCCGACGTTGACCGCGGTCGACTCGCCTCCACCGGCGAGGTAGTCGAGCGATTTCACATGGGCGTCGGCGAGGTCGTCGACGTGGATGTAGTCGCGGATGCACGTTCCGTCGGGCGTCGGGTAGTCGTTGCCGAACACGTGCACTGGTGGTCGCTTGCCGAGCGTCGCCTTCATCACCAGGGGGATGAGGTTCAGCGATTGGGCCCAGTCCTCCCCGATCCGGCTGTCGGCACTCGCCCCCGCAGCGTTGAAGTACCGCAAGCTGACCGACCGCAGGCCATGGGTGATGCCGTACCAGTGAAGGATCCGTTCGGTCATCGCTTTCGATTCGGCGTAGATGCTCTCCGGTTGGATCGGCGCGTCCTCGGTGACGGGCACGACCGCCGGTGTGCCGTACACCGAACACGACGACGAGAAGACGATGTCGTTGACGCCGGCGGTCAGCATTGCTTCGACGAGTTTCACCGTTCCGGTGACGTTGTTCAGCCAGTAGCGCGACGGCTGCTCCATCGATTCGCCGACGTTCTTGTAGGCGGCGAAGTGAACGACCTGGGTGATGTCACGTCGGTTGCAGAGTTCGACGACGAGGTCGAGGTCGGCGATGTCGCCTTCGACGAGCTCGGCCTCGATGACCGCGCTGCGGTGTCCGTACTCCATGGTGTCGAGCACGACCACTTCGTGACCGAGCGCGGTGAGACGTCGAACGGTGTGCGACCCGATGTAGCCGGCGCCGCCCGTGACCAGGATGCTCATCCGATGCCCTCCACCGTCCGGAACCAGTCGATCATGCGGGTCAACCCGTCGCGCAGTTCGATCGTCGGCGCCCACCCGTAGACGCTGCTGATGAGGCTGATGTCGGGTCGCCGCTGGGCAGGGTCGCCTTCGCGCTCGGGTGGCAGGGGCACGGTGATGATCTCGCTCGACGAGTCGGTCAGTTCGACGACGAGTTCGGCCAGCTGACGAATCGTGAACTCGTTGGGATTGCCGACGTTGATGGGGCCGGGGAGGTAGCCGTCGAGCACCGCTGTCAGGCCGATGATCTCGTCACTGACGTGGCAGAAGCTGCGGGTTTGCGAACCGTCGCCGTGCAGGGTGATGGGGTCGTTGCGCAATGCCTGCACGACGAGGGTGTTGACCACGCGACCGTCTTCGGGGCGCATCCGCTCGCCATACGTGTTGAAGATTCGGGCGATGCGCACGTCGAGGCCGTGCACGCGGTGGTAGGCCATGGTGATCGCTTCGCTGAACCGCTTGGCCTCGTCGTAACAGCTGCGTGGCCCGATCGGGCTGACGTTGCCCCAGTACGTCTCGGGCTGAGGATGCACCAGCGGGTCGCCGTAGACCTCGCTGGTCGAGGCCAGGAAGAAGCGGGCCTGATGGGCCAAGGCGAGGTCGAGCAGGTTGCGCGTGCCCGTCGAGCCGACCGCAAGGATCTCCAGCGGCATCGTCGCGAAGTCGGCCGGCGACGCCGGACTGGCAAGGTCGAGCACAGCGTCGAACGTCGTTCCGAACTCCGGCAGGGGAGCGGTGATGTCGTGTTCGATCAGTGTGAAGCCCTTGTGCTCGGCGAGGTGCGCGACATTCGATCGGCGCCCTGTTGCGAAGTTGTCGACGACCACGACCTCGTCGTCGCGCGCCAGAAGCAGCTCGGCGAGATGTGAGCCGACGAAGCCGCCACCGCCGGCGAGAAGGTGGCGCATCAGCGGGGTGTCGATCGGGTTGAGGAGGGCATGTCAGCTTCCGGTGTCGTATGTCAGATGGGTGCGGCCGCCGATTTCGTCGAGCGTCCACACCTCGGATGTTGTCGTCGAGGTGAAGTACATCACGTCGGACTCCTCACTGGTGTTCCAGCCCGTGGTCAGCAGCGCGGAAAGGTCGGTGGCGGCGGTCGTGAAGTCGTTGTCGATGTCGTAGCCGAGGCGTGTGCGCTCGGAGGGCGTGTCGCCGAGTGAATCCACTCCGTAGTCGTATCCGAGGCTCGACATCACACCGCCGACGTTGACGGCAATCGCGTCCGGGTTCAGCACGAGCGTCTGCAGCTGCGGCGGGAGATCGGAGAACGTCGGCACCACCTTGGCGAAGGCGTAGTCGATGCGCTTGATGCGGATGATGCCCAGTTGATCGACGGTGCTCGCCTCCACCGACCACCCGGGCGGGTCGCCCACCACTGTGGTCGGTTGGGCGTCGAAGCCATGGATGGTGACGGTTCCGTCTGTTCGGGTCGTGGGTGTCACCGTGTAGGTGGGGCTCGGTGCCAGGGTCGCCTGGATGGTGGCGAGGGCGGCTTCAGGATCGATCGCGCCGGTCATGAAGGTGGCGGTGGTCGAGTTGACTCCGTTCCCCAGAGAGCGCTCGAACCCGAGCAGGCGCACATCGGGTCCGCTCGGCACTGCCATGGGCATGATCAGCCAGGTCTGCAATGTTGCGTTGGGGTCGCCGGTGTACCCGTTGTGCAGCGTGGCGAGTTCGTCGCCATCGGCTGGGAACGGTTTGATGCCGATCGCGATCGGAATCAGGATCGTTGGATCGACGGGCACCGCTGTCGATGGTGGTGGGGACGTGGAGGACGTTGGTTCGCTCGCCGCTGGCGTCGTCGCCGCTGTGGCGGGGGCTGCGGAGGTCTGCGCCGTGGTCGAAGATGTCACGGCCACAATGCCGGGAGCGCCCGTGGTCGACGGAGAAGTCGTTGCCGGTGTGCCCGAGGAGCTCGAGCATGCGGCGATCAACACGGGGCCGGCAAGCCACAGAGATCGTGCCCTTGCCCGAGTCATGATGGCCAATTCTACGACGTCAGCGGCCGATGCCCTGGTAATCGAAACCGGCCCGTCGCCAGTCGTTTCGCTCCAGGAGATTGCGGGCATCGACGATGGCGCGGCCGGTCATCGACTCGGCGACTTTGGCAACGTCGAGCCAGCGGAATTCGTCCCACTCGGTCAGCACCGCGAGTACGTGTGCACCGTCGCATGCTGAGTACGGACTGTCGGCGATCGTGATGTCGGTGGGTAGACCCGGCTTCGCTCCGTCGACTGTCGGGTCGTGTGCCTGCACGGTCGCTCCCGCCGCGACCAACCGTTTGATGATGGCCAGCGACGGCGAGTCGCGGAGATCGTCGGTGCGAGCCTTGAAGGTGAGGCCCCACACCGCGACCGTCGCCTTGCTGAGGTCGCCACCGGCGGCCACACGAATCTTGTCCGCGACACGCTCGAACTGCTCCTCGTTGATGGCGATCACACCATCGAGCAGATCGAAGTGATAGCCCGCCTCTCGGGCAATCTTCAACAACGCCCGAGAATCTTTCGGAAAACAGTTGTGAGCGACGAGTCCACCTGTCGAAACGACGGTGTGATTGCGGTCGACCTCAACCGAGTACACGGTCTGGTCGGAGTGCCTCGAGGTGGCATCGGCGATTCGTACCCATGCTGTTCCCTTGCGGTCGCGGCGATAGCCCGTCGGTGCGATCCGCTTGCTTTGCTTGTCGAGCTGGCGCTGAACTTCGTCGCGTTCGTGCGGTTCGAGTAGCCAGAGGCAGCTCTCGATCTGATCCGCGCCGGAGATCACCAACCAGTGAGTGTCGACCGTCGATTTGGTCGTGCGAGCGATCTTCTGCCGAGCGACAATCCCGAGTTCGCCCAGAAGGCGAAGCATTCCGTCTGCCAATTCAGGCGACACAGTTCCGTACTCGAGTGCGACCGACGGGCCGCCGTTCAGCAATGACCACGACCCGTCGCCCGCCCACAGGCCACGCAGCAGAGCTTGCTTCGCCGATTCAGACGCACTCCAGATCATGTCTGGAATTCGATGGGTGTAGCAGTTGGTGCCGATGCCGAGAACGTGCTCGAACCACGCGGCCAGGAGTCGCGATGAGATCGACACCTGCATCGTCGTCGCCAATTGTCGAACCGTCGTCTTCACGCCGAGATTGCGCCAGTACGTCGCTACGAAGTCGACGAGGTGCTGCTCGTCTCGTGGATGAAACGACCAGCAAACGCGACGGCGATCGCCATCGGTGCCGATGTGGCCCTCGGCGAGGAAGAGGCCGAGAACCTCCCACAGCTCGTCAGTGAGATCGATGTCCGCGGGCACGTATGTCCCGTTTGTGGCGCTCCCGAGTAGCGCACCCGCGAGTGGCAGGCGAAGTAGGGCGGCTTCGGTGAGGCGCAGCGTCCGACTTCGACGGTAATCCCACCGACGTGGCAGATGGAATCGTCCAGTCCACCTTGCGAGCCGCGACCATCTGCTCATCGGTGAGCCGAAGAATGATGTCACTCCACGCGAGACCGGCGGGCGCTATTGCCTCGATCATGGAGGCGTGGTCGGGTCCTACGGCATCACCCAATGGCGTACCGAGTGAAATCGGCAGCCAGTCATCTTCCGTCAACTCCCCGGCGAGCTTGATGGTGGTCTCGTCGTCGGCTGATCTGACGATCATCGGATGATCCGCGGTCACCGTCAGGCGGCGGCCCATCTTGGTGCGGATATGAATCATGTCGCCGCTGTACGGCCGTTCGGTCAGCGCGAGGGCTCGCTGAAATTCGGGGATGATCTGGCCATTGGCCCAGCTGAGGATCTCGACCTCGTCGAGTTGCAATCCGGCGAGTTCATCGAAGCGGGTCAGGCGCGTGCCGTCGTGGTCGCGCACGATGCACGTCTCAGCGCCGTCAAAGCAACTGCCACCCCATCCCGGGCCGGGGCGGAGGAAGTCTTGGCCGATTCGTTTGTCGGATCCCATGCCGACGACGACGTCGTTGACGTCGGCGCCGACCCCTTCGCAGATCGCCGCGATCGCGTTGATGAAGCTGAGTTTGGTGGCGAGGAATGCGTTGGCCGCGTACTTGATGGTTTCGGCGGATGCGGGATCGGTGACGATCACCGGCGCGCTGATGCTCTCGTAGAGCGACGAAACCTTCAGCGCCGCGGCCTGGTCGTCGCAGCCGACAACCACACGGTCGGGCTTCAGGAAGTCCTGAACGGCGGAACCCTCGCGCAGGAACTCGGGGTTGGACACGACCTTCACGTCGGGGCGACCCATGACCCGCTCGACGACCTTGGCGCTGCCGACGGGCACCGTCGACTTGTTGACGACGACAGCCTCGTACGGCAGTACCGGACCGATCTGTCGCGCCGCGGCCTCGATGTAGCTCAGGTCGGCTGAGCCGTCGTCGCCTTGCGGAGTCGGAACGCACAGGAACGCGATCTCGCAATCGGCCGCGGCGGTGGCTGCGCCGAGCACGAACGACAACCTTCCACCGGCGATGCCCTCTTCGACGAGTTCTTGCAAGCCGAGTTCGACGATCGGGATCACGCCTCGGCGCAGGCTCTCGACCTTGGCAGGATCGATGTCGGCGCACACCACTTTGTGACCCATGTGGGCGAAACAAGCCCCCGTGGTGAGGCCCACGTAGCCGGTTCCGATCACAGCGATCTTCGTCATGGGTTGGAGAGGTTACCGCTGCGCCTCCCGGTTGACGGGTTGCCGGGCCCGCTGCGTTATTCGATGTCGAGCGAGTCGAACGTCAGCGTGAGTTCCTCGGCGACGATGTCGCTGCAGTTGGCGTCGAGTGGAGTCGTGCGGTAGTTGACGGGGAAGGCGTTGCGGAACCGCCAGACCCACACGGGGTTGCGTTCCTCGTCGAGCAACGTGACGGTGACGTTGCGGTCGACGTTCGGCTGGCCCTCGCGGGCTTGCTTCCACCAGTCCCACAGATCGGTCGAGCCGATGAGACCGCGCTTGACGATGAGGTGGGTGTACTTCGCCAATCCCGGTTGCTTGCGGGAGTCTTGGGTCTTGTCGTTGCCGCTCCGATAGGCGACCTCGTCGATGATCGCCTCGGCCAACTCGACCCGGAAGAAGATCGACCGGATGTCGTCCGTGTTGCCGACACCGAGATCGACAAGGAAGTTCGAGCCCTCGTACGGATGGTCGCGAAGAGTTGCCATGAATCCATCATGACAGGTTGTCAACGATGCAATAACGATATATCGTGACTGCATCAATACAGCTCGCCAGAGTGGCGGGCGGAACCAACAAGGAGAAGTACATGGATCCAAGATCCGAACATGATCACGACCACCGCGGTCGCGGTGGCTTCGGCGGCCGGCGCGGCGGCAGGTCGGCGAGGACGAGGCGGCTTCGGGCCCGATGCCCGGATGGGTCGTGGCCCGCGGCGTGGCCGCGGCGATGTGCGCACGGCAGCGCTTCTGCTGTTGCTCGAGCGCCCGATGCACGGCTACGAGATGATCCTCGAGATTCGCGAGCGCAGTGGCGAGGCATGGAGCCCCAGCCCTGGAGCGATCTATCCGACCATCCAGTTGCTCAGCGACGAGGGCCTCATCACCACCCGAGACCAGGACGGCAAGAAGGTGTCGAGCCTCACCGACGCTGGACGAGCTGCCGCAGAGGAACTGGCGGCGACCAAGACTGCACCGTGGGACGAAGCGTCCAGCGACGCGGGCGAAGGCGCCCTCGACCTGCGCCAGTCGATCCATCTCTTGATGATGGCGTTCAAGCAGGTTGCGATGGCCGGCACCGAATCGCAGAAGCAGCGCGCCACCGAGCTGCTCGACGAGACGCGGCGCAAGATCTACGCGCTGCTGGCGTCGGAAGAGGCGTAAACAGGCTCCCCAGGTCGTCAATGACCGGGGGCTACCATGCGCCCAAGTCCGTGGGGACTTTCCCGAAGGGAGGGGCAGTGTCGACGTTCACGTATGACGTGGAGTACCAGGAGCCGCGCAACCGATTGACGGTGGCGTTCCGAATCATCTTGGCGATCCCACATCTGATCGTCTCGCAGGTGTGGGGCTACCTCGCCCAGATCCTGTCGGTCGTTCAGTGGTTCATCATCTTGTTCACCGGCAAGCGCAACGAGGGAATCTGGCACCTTCAGGAGAGCTGGCTCGGCTACTACGCCCGCGTGATCGGCTATGTCGACCTGCTGTTCGACCAGTACCCGGGGTTCGGGACAGAGGCAGGTCCTGTCCCGGTGCAGAGTGCGATCTCGTACGAGGAGCCGGCGAACCGACTGACGAACGCACTGCGATTCTTCTGGATCATCCCTGCAGCGATCGTCGGCGTCATCATGGGTCTCGTCGGTGCGGTCGTCCTCCTGGTGTCGTGGTTTGCGATCATCATCACCGGCAAGCAGTCGCGTGGTTGGTGGGACTTCATCCTCAAGGTGGCCCGCTACACGCTCCAGCTGCAGTCGTATGGGTTGCTGATGACCGACACGTACCCGAAGTGGGGCGAGGGTGCCATGGCCGATGGGTCGAGCACGACGCCTCCACCCCCGCCGCTCGGCTGATACCGAGCCCTCACTCGGAGGTGGTCGTCGCCCACACCGCGTATAGCGGATCGCCGGGTGTGTTCGGTGGTGTGCACAGTGCGACCTGTGGCTCGGTCCATCCGCCGGACTGATTGAAGTACTCGGTCACGATTCGACATCGTCCTGCATCGTCGCTGGCCAGCCAGCCGCGGATTGCCTTCGTAGGGAAGCAACGGTTGGAGAATGTGCAGACCATCTGGCCGCCGGGCACGAGAACGCGTCGCGCTTGCCCGAACACTGCGACCGGCTGCACGAGGTAGTCGACAGAGACGCAACACGTGACCGCGTCGAATCGGGCATCGTCGAACGGCAACGTCGGTGTCGTGTTGAGGTCGTGGACGACGTAGCTGTTCGCCGCGTGATTGGCTGCCAGTTCGTGCTCGTTCATTCCCAGCGCGACGAGCTCGCGTGGCGGTTCGCGAAAGTGTGAGATCCAGCTCGACATCAGATCCAGGACGCGGCCATCGACACCGAGGTGCTCGTACAGCGCGCCGACGGCGGCGATTGCCCGATCATCGATGTGGGTGACGAACCGGTCGAACTCGTAGAACGCTGTGTCGGCCTCGTCGTCCATGCGCGTGAAGAAGTCGGGCGGGAACGGGCTCATGAAGGCACGAGGCTACGACGGCGAATTTGTGATCTGATGTCGCCATGGTCACTGACCGGCTGGAACCGATGCCCGAGGATTGGAGCAGGGGGCTCGGAATCGTCGCCCACCCCGACGACATGGAGTACGGCTCGGCCAGTGCTGTCGCCAGATGGACGGATCACGGCAAGGACATCCGCTATGTCTTGGCGACACGCGGTGAGGCGGGTATCTCGACGATGTCTCCGGAGACCGTCGGTCCGGCGCGCGAGGAAGAGCAACGGCGCAGCTGTCACGCAGTTGGTGTGTCCGTCGTGGAGTTCCTCGACCACCCCGATGGCCTCGTGGAGGCCAACATCGCGCTCCGCAGAGACTTGACGGCGGCCATTCGCCGCCACCAGCCCGAGGTTGTCCTGTCGATCAATCACCGCGACAGCTGGGGCGGTCCCAGTTGGAACCATGCCGACCATCGCGCTGTCGGCAGGGCGTTGCTCGATGCCGTTCGCGATGCCGCCAACCCGTGGATCTTCCCGGATTCCGGAGCGGCGTGGGCGGGTGTTCGCCTCGCTGCGTTCAACGCTTCGCCGCAGTCCACTCACGCCGTCGACGTCACCGGCTACCTCGGTCGAGGCATCGAGTCTCTGCGCTGTCATCAGCTCTACCTCACGAACCTCGGCGGAAGCGACGACGATGCCGCCACGTCGCTGCGTTCGAGTGCCGAGGCCACCGGAAAGCGATTTGGCGTGCTCCACGCCGTCGCCTTCGAACTCGTCACCTTCTGAGACGCGGCAGCAAGTATCGGGGGCGGGATGGTATCGAACTGATACCATCGTCGCATGGCCATGACGCTCCGACTGACAGACAGCGAACAAGCCGCACTTCGCGAACGCGCCGACGCCGAAGGCATCTCCATGCAAGAAGCCGCACGCCGCGCCGTCCGAGAGTTCGTCACCCGAGGCCAGCACCACGACCGCGTCGACACGGCCGCGGCGCGGATCATGAACAAACACGCCGACGCGCTGCGACGCCTCGGCGAATGAGCGACCCGATCGAGTACCTGGACCTTGATGACCTGATCGGCCTCGCCCGAACGCTGCTCGGCGATCCGCCACCGATCCGCGACGTCGGTTTGCTCGGCTCTGCTGCGGCGCGACCGCAAGCGACCGCGTACGGAGAAGATGCCTACCCAAACCTCATCACCAAGGCCGCAGCCATGCTGCAGTCGATCGTCAACAATCACGCCCTCGTCGATGGCAACAAGCGCCTTGGTTGGCTAGCAACGGCTGTGTTCCTTGAACTCAACGGCGTCAAGGCCTCCCGGGCGTCGAATGACGAGGTGTATGAATTCGTGGTCTGGGTCGCCGCGTCCAACCCTGAGGTCGACGACATCACCACCCGGCTGCGCCAGGTCGTGCAGCCCGGTCGTTCGCGGAGCTAGGAATCACCCTCTGACAACGCCTGCGCCCAGGGCGGCCGCAGGTCGGCTAGGATGGGAAGTCAGGGTTCGGCGACCCTGAAGCGAAGATGCCTCTGGGACATGGGCATGCACGCTGCTTACATGCCGTACCGCGCTGCGCGCGCAGGATCAACTTTTGACACTCGAATCACAACTACTCGAAGCGGCCATATGGTCGATCTCCGAAGGCAGGGGATCGGACGAACAGCTGGCAATCCTGCGCGCCGATGAACGGGTGTCGCTGGCCATGCTGGACCGACTCATCATCGATGCCGAGGACGACCTCGACTCGGTGCGGAACATCACCGGCGAAGAGCGCGATCAGGTCGTAGCCGACTTCACCGACACGCTCCGCGGGCTCCGTTCGACCGCTGCGTTGCTTCGCCCGCCGCCAGCATCTCCGGTCAACAATTCGTATCCGGACGACGACGACGATATGGAGATCTCGTCGGAGCCGTGGGAGCCCGGTGAGGTGCAGCTGCAGGCGTCGTGGTCGAACGGACAGGTGGTCGTGTGGGCTGCCGGGCGCGGTGCACCGGCTGAGGCAAACGAAGAACTGGCCACACGACTGGAGTCCATCGGCGGCCCGTCGGTGGGCTGGCAGCTCCACCCCAGCGTGCCGTTGCCCGGCGGGCTGAAAGCCGACGCCGTCGCCATCCCGTTGAAGGACGCGTTGGGGTGGCTCGTCGCGATCGGCGGCGGACACGATCATCCCGGTGTCGGTCCCAGCGTGCTGTGGCTGGGGCGCGCCGCACTCGAGGGAGTTCGGCTCGTGGCCAACGGATCGGTGGTACCGAACGTTCGCGTCGCCAACCGCTCCGAGAGCGGGATCATCGAGACGACGGTCCGGTGGGCCCCCGCATTGCTCGACGCCACCGTCATCAACTCGCTCGCCGCGGCCATGCCTGGCGCGGTGGTTGCTGTCGGCGGCGGCAACAGCCGAACGACCACCGTTGCGGTGATCACCGCTGCGGTCGAAGCGATCATGGCCGAGAGCATCGAGCGCTCGGAACTGCCGACTCAGCCCCCGGCGGCGAAGTCGCCGATCGACCTCGAGTACACCGTGCTGGCGCGAATGGACGGAACGCCGTTCCCGGCCAACCTCGCACTGGCGACTGCGTTGGCGCGGCGGGTCGAGCAATGGTCGAAGACTGTGACGGAACCGGCGCGGCCGAAGCTGATCATCCAACTGGACTCCCCGGCACCAGGTGGCGTGTGGCTGGCGACGGTGTCGGCGCCGTCCGGCAAAGGCGGGCTGATCCCGATCGATGCGGCGATGCGTGCCGAGGGCGGACGGCGAGCGTTGGTTGCCGAATGGCAGCGGCTCGGTCGGCTGTTCCCGGCGATCGACCGGGTCGGCGGCTCGCGCCGCGGTCAGGTTGCGATGAGCCAGGACGAGGCGTGGCACTTCATGACCGTCGTCGGGCCCACGCTCGCGACCGTTGGGTTCGACGTGCGACTGCCGGCGTTGTCGCGACGCAAGGCGCGACCGTCGCTGCGACTGTTCGCCGAGGCCACGGCGAACTCCGTCGTCGGCGCGCATCAGCTCAGCAACGTGGCATGGTCGGTGCTGTTCGACGACGTCGAACTGTCGGCCGACGACATCAAGCGCCTCGCCCGCCAGGCCAGGCCGCTGGTGCAATCGCGTGGCCGCTGGGTGGAGGTGGACCGGTTCGACGTCCAGCAGGCGGCGGCCGCTCTCGCCGAACGAGCGAACGTCACGCAGCTCACCGGTGCCGAGATCCTGCGGCACAGCATCGGTCTCGGCGGGTCCGGGTTGGCTGGTGGAGTCGTTGTCCAGGGCAGCAGTTGGGCGAACGACATCGTCCGCAGCGCCAGCGAAGTGTCGATGTCGCCGGTCACCCAGCCGGAAGGTTTCACGGGTGCGCTGCGTACGTATCAGGCCGAGGCCGTTTCCTGGATCGGGTTCCTGGACGCGGCGGGTCTGGGCGGTTGTCTGGCACTCGACATGGGTCTGGGCAAGACGCCGACCGTCCTGGCGCATCTCGCCCGCTCGACAGGCGATGGCAAGACGCTCGTGATCGCGCCGGCCGCCGTCGTGGGCAACTGGGCGGCGGAGGCCGCACGGTTCACGAAGCGTTTGCGAGTGGTCGTGCATCACGGCGCATCGCGTGCGGAGGCGGAGGAGCTCGAAGCCGAGATCGCTGGTGCCGACATCGTGATCACCACCTACGCGACTGCCGTGCGCGACATCGACGCGCTCGCCGCCAGTACGTGGCACACGATCGTGCTCGACGAAGCCCAGGCGATCAAGAACCCGACCAGCGAGACGTCGCAGCAGCTGCGCCGCATCCAAGCCAAGACTCGGCTCGCGCTCACAGGTACGCCGATCGAGAACGGTCTCGGCGATCTCTGGGCGATTCTCGACTTCACCAATCCGGGCCTTGTTGGATCGCGGCCGTCGTTCATCGCCCAGATGTCGGGCGATGGCGAGGCTGCACTGCGCGCCCTCAACGGGCTGCTCCTGTTCCGTCGCACCAAGACCGAACCAGAGGTGGCCGCAGAGCTTCCCGACAAGATCGACGAGCTCGACCACTGCACGATGACACCGGAGCAGATCGGCCTCTACCAGGCCGTACTCGACGATCTCGTTGCAAGCGTCGCCGACACCGGCGAGCTCGAAGTGAAGAAGGGCGCCATCCTGGCGGCCATCACCGCCTTGAAGCAGATCTGCAATCACCCCGCTGCGTATCGCGACGACGGGCAGCCGCTCGCCGGTCGGTCCGGCAAGTTGGCGCGTCTCGAGGAGATCGTCGAGTCGGTGTTTTCTGCCGGCGAGCGCATCCTGGTGTTCACCCACTTCGCGACGTGGGGTCGGCGTCTGGCGGATCATCTGACCGAGGTCACGGGCGTGCCGATCGCCTGCTACGACGGCAGCCTCAGCCGTGCCTGTCCGCGATCGTCTCGTCACCGAGTTCCAGACGAAGCAAGGCCCTGGCGCGATGGTGTTGTCGTTGAAGGCCGGCGGTACCGGGTTGAACCTGACCGCGGCGAACCACGTCGTGCTGTACGACCGCTGGTGGAACCCGGCGGTCGAGGACCAAGCTCGCGACCGCGCCTGGCGCATCGGCCAGAGCCGCACGGTGATCTCGCACCGCCTGGTGTGCCCCGGCACGATCGACGAGCGAGTGGAAGAAATCGTTGCCGGCAAGCGGCACATCGCCAACCTGGTATTGCCCGCCAAGAGCTCGCTCGCCGATCTCAACAACGACCAGTTGCGTCTCGCTCTCGGGTTGCGACCGGACGAGTTACTCGCCGAGGAGGACCAATGAGCCGCCCACCGCGCAAGGGCCAGAGCCGGCGTCCGCAGCCGAAGCGGCCGGCACCGATCGACATCTGGAGGGATCCGGGCACGTTGCCCGAGATGGAGCCGATCACCGTTCCTCCCGAAGCCGGGGCGCTGCTGCGATCGCTCGGCGACCCGCCGATGCTCGATGGTTCGACCGCGACGAAGTACTTCACCACAGTCATCCAACGTGCCGCCGTGATCGCCGCCGCCCTCGCGCTGAGCGCCGAAGTCCTCGTCACCCCCGAGGACGTCTAGCGATGTCGTCGACCGGCCCGGACCCACATCAAGCGTTTGGCGACTGCGGCCCCTCTACGGGGCCTCCGGTTACAAACGCCTGAGTGGATCCTCGGATGAGGCTCGACGGATGCGGAGTACACGCGACGGCTGCAGGAGCTCAGCGGTCGGGGGTGGAAGCGGTTCGTACCGAACCCGTATGCGTGGAAGGTGCGGCGCCTGGCGACCGGTCGGGTGCTCGACGTCGGGTGCGGGATCGGGCGGTGCCTCGACTTCGTGCAACCACGCGGCGTTGGTGTCGATCCCAACGACACCGCTGTCGACGTCTGCCGCGAGAAGGGTCACGAGGCCTACGTTCCGGATGACTTCAGCACCGTCTTCGCCGACGGTTCGGCCGACCGGCTGTTCGACACGATGCTGTGTGCCCACGTGCTCGAACACCTCGACGAGGCGACCGGAGTTGAACTGGTGACGACCTACCTGCCATATCTCCGTCCGGGGGCCCGCGTCGTCCTGATCACTCCGCAGGAGCGTGGTCAGCGGTCTGATGCAACCCATGTGCGATTCATGGACGAACCGGCGTTGACCCACCTGCTCGAGTTGTGCGGGCTGAAGCTCGAGAAGAGCTCGTCGTTTCCACTGCCGAGAATGTTCGGGCGATGGTTCATCTACAACGAGACCATCACGATCGCCCGAATCGCGACCTCCACCGCGTCGTGACGGTGACGGCTCGGCGAACCGCCTGAAGCACACGGGCGGCGACGATGCCACGCCACAGCATCAGCCGGCCGATCCCGGCCTCGTCGGCAGCAAGCCGGAACAGCTTGCGAGTCTCCTCCGACTGCTGCTTCGCCAGCGCGGCGCTCCACGACGACGACGACACCCGGAAGATCCCGATGGGTTCGCGGATGAGGGCGACCTTGTAGCGCTTGGCGACTTCGACATAGGCCTTCAGATCGATGACGTAGCGCCAGTTCGGGTCGAACCCGCCGGC
Organism: Ilumatobacteraceae bacterium; assembly: GCA_963779295.1. Taxonomy (GTDB): domain Bacteria; phylum Actinomycetota; class Acidimicrobiia; order Acidimicrobiales; family Ilumatobacteraceae; genus JAENVT01. The sequence goes on along the minus strand of CAVZXO010000010.1, from coordinate 27,580 downwards.
TTCGGCCAGTGCCGTGCGGCGGAACATCACCGTCGATGGTTCGCCGAGCGGGTTGGTGCCGCTGCGCAGCATCGCTTCGACAAGCTGACGAAATCCGATGATCGAGGGTGCGCGTTTCAGGCCCATCAAACCGTGACGCTTGCGGATCATCGTCCCGTCCTCTGCGACCAGCTGGCGCTGGGCGGCGATCAGTCCGATCTCTTCGGCCGCATCCCCGTCGAACACTGCGAGTTGCTTCTCGAGACAGTCAGGGCGAATGGCATCGTCGCTGCACAGCAGTTTCACGTACGGCGCGGTCGTTGCAGCGACCACTGCGGCCCAAGTCGCTGCGGCGCCGAGGTTCTCGGTGTTGCGGATCGCGGTGATTCTTGGATCGGCAGCGGCGTACTTCTGGGCGATCTCGAACGACCCATCTTGCGATGCGTCGTCGAGGACGACCATCTCCCAGTTCGTTTCCGTCTGGGCCAGCACCGAATCCAACGCCTCGGCGAGGAATCGCTCGGCAGCGTACGACGGTACGCAGATGGCGACTCGGGCTGGTTCGGTCATTGGGCTTCGAGCGGTTCGTCGAGCGCCGGTTCCTCGGCGGGTGCGGATCGCAGCAGAGGGATCGCAACGCCCAGCCAGATCAACGCGGTCACGTGAACCAGCGTGGCAGCCGGCTGTACGTAGTGGAAATCGAAGTCGCCGATGAAGAAGTGCTCGGCCATGGCCACCTGGGCCGCGCGGAGGTATGCGCAGAACAGCAGCGCACCTCCGAGCGCGATGACACGCCAACGGCGGTTGCGAATGAGCACGACGATGGACAACATCCCGGCGATGCGGACGAGCGGGCTGAGTATCCGACCGATCAACAGGTAGGCGCTGACGAAGACGCTCGTCACGGTGGTGGTCGGTGCTGTGAAGTGCACGGTGTCGCCGGCGACTGTGTAGCTGCCGCCAGGCGGCGACGTGTTGGTGGCGCGTTCCCAGTCCTGCAGGAGTGAGAACGGACCGTCGGCGCCGACCACGTCGGGTGGAGGGCCCTCGACCATCAGCAGTTGCTCGAAGCCCGTGAACGGGCGGAGGGCAGCGTCGACCACGTCGGAGACACGCACGACCGGGATCGGGGGCGGGCCGGCGAATGCTCCACACGCCGGACGATCGTCTGCCTCGCACAGCGCATCGATCTCGTCCGTGAACTGGTCGAGGACGGCCGTACGGCGCGAGGGGTCGGGCAGATCGCCGCTGATGGCCAGGCCGTCGGCCAAACCGAACCGCATTGCGTCGACATAGATGATTCCACCAGCGAGCTGCCAGTTGCGGAAGCCATCGGCGAGTCGCGCCATAGCGGGCGAGCGCTCGACGAGGCTTTCGAACATCTCGGGTGTCAACGTGAAGACGTTCGACGTGCCGTCGTTGATGTAGCGCGCCAGCGATTGGTGGGCGCGAACGAAGTGGGACTCGGCGAACAACGTGACCGAGTCGAGCCCGTGCCGATTGTTGATGCGAGTCACGACCGCGCCGGGCACCCAATACGCGAACAGTGCAGAGACCAGAACCAGCGCTGCCGCAGCACGATGCACCTGGCGCCATTCCCGCACGACGAACACGGCGACGATCGCGACGGCCCATGGAATCAGCCACAACGCGTCCTCGCGAACGATGGCCATCAAGCCGACCCCGAGCGCAGTGAGCGCGGTCCACAGCGGAAGGCGAGTTCGAAGCGCGCGGAGACCGACCGCGACGATCGCCAGCAGCAGCAGTTGGGCGAAGTTGTCGCGGATGACGTGCGAGCCGCTGAGCGTCTCGATGATCGGGATGAAGAACAGCGACATGTAGACGAGGATCATTCCGAGACGCCCGAGACGGATCAGTTTGGCGATCTCGTAGGCGAGGAAGAACGACACCAGACACTGCAGCGTGACGTCGACGAACGACAAGGCGAGTCCGCTGCGCGATACCGCAGCCAGGTACAGCGGGTAGAGGGGACCGCGGATGAACGTGTACTGGTCGAAGCCGGTCGCCCAGTGCCCGTTGGCCAGCATCAGGGCGCGGGCAACGTAGTTGCCGTCGTCGTGTGGGGTCAGAAGATAGAAGTGCGGGCGCTGGGTGGTGCTGATCACGATCCTGAGTGCGGTCAGCACGATCGCCACGCGGATCGCCGTGCGCTCAGTTCGTTCAGGTGTCATGGTCGGCCTCGGCGAGGCAGGCGTGCGCTCCGGACATCACCAACCAGGCGCCGACTGCGCCGACGCCGAGGATCACGATCGACGGCAGCGGCGGTAACCAGTCTTCGCGGAAGAGGTACAGCAGCGGGCCGTTCGTTCCCACAGCCCAGCGACGCAGCGCCCAGTACAACGAGATCCACTGGATCGCAGCGAACGCGCCGACCACGAGGTACAGCGCCCGCGGTTGGATTTGTGGCCGCCGGGCCATGACGATGAACGGAAGCCCGATGTAGATCGGCAACCCGTAGCGACCCTGCCAGTTCAGCCCGTTGCTGTTGGCTTGCGTGTACAGCACGTACGTCTCGATGCCGAGGAAAGCGACGACGATGAACGTCAACGCGACGACATCGCGGTAGGCGCGGGTCACCCAGAGGCCGAGCAGCAACACTGTCATTCCCGAGACCCAGAAGATGTTCGCGACGCCCGGGAGTTTGGTGTCGAGCCAGCCGGTGAGGCTGATGGAATCGCGGATGTCGTTGAGTGAATTGCCGAGCGTCTGTTTCAGGGTCGCACCCAGGGACACCTGACGGGCCAGCTCGGGTGCGTCGAGGCTGGTGACGCCCTTCGAAGCGAGCACCACGGTGGTCACCAATCCCACGCCCACGACGACCAACACCTCGACGCGCTTCAGTGCGGCAAGGCTCGTGCGTATGCCGATGGTCAGCGCGACGCACACGAGGATCACTGCTGTGATGAACGAGCCGAGAGGACGGGTGAGGCACAGGATCGCGCCCGATGCCGCGAATGCCCATCGCTGCCATCGTGTCGCGGGGTTGGTGCCGAGGACTGCGGCTGCGGTCGCCCAGAGGCAGAATGCCGCGCCGATCTCCAGCGCCTGCGGGTTGACCACACCCATCAACGACAGTGCTGCTGGCGTCAGCGCCATCATGGTGACAGCGACCGCTTGCCTGCCCCACATGCGCTTCACGGAGACGAGCCCGACCCCGATGAACGCGATCGCCAGGAATCCGGAGAGCAATCGCATGATGCGCACGATGAAGAACTGCGACGTCAGCAACGTCGGCCATCCGGTCAGCACGAAGTATGCCGGCGGGTAGTAGCTGTTCAGCACCCCGATGCGTTCCGACGATTCGGGCCACGTGCTGCATGCCGCGCTGATGTCGGGGTGTCTTGCCCAACAGCTGATCTCGGGACCTTCGAGCGCGAGGGGCACGTCGTAGTGCCGAGTCGCTTCGCCGAGCGGACTGGTGACCGCGGTGCCGGCGAAGTCGAGTCGCGCCGCAGCCGCGGCACGGATCACGTGGTCGGGCTCGTCGACACCACCGTTCGGCGGTGTGGCCACCGACCATGCCGCGATGATTGCCATCAGCCCGGCCGTGATCTTCCACAACCACCGCCACCGCGGAGCTCTGACGAGCCGCACGGCTGCGGCAATGGTTGGCACGCGGCGAGTGTAAACGGTGACACGCGAGTCGGAGGGGTACCCGCAACGTTCCAGCACTAACGTCGGGCGGGGTGAGAATTCTCGTCGTCAACAGCTTCTTTCCGCCGCGGACGACCGGCAGCGCCCACTTCGCGTTCGACGTGGCGAGGGAGTACGCGAGGCAAGGCCACGAGGTGTGGGTAGCGACGGCCTCGGCGCCCGGCGCGCCGGCAACCGAGGATGTGGACGGAGTCCACGTCGTGCGAATTCGATCGCGATCCATCCGTCCAGGCAACCTGGCCTTCAACTACGCGCTGCCCTTCGTCGGCCCGTCTGCAATCCGAAAGCTGGCGCAGTTGTTCGACGAGTTTCGACCCGACGTCGTTCACCAGAACGGTCAATTCTTCGATCTCACGTTTCTCACGACGTGGATGGCTTGGCGCCGCAAGGTTCCACGTGTGCTCACCGTTCACACACCGCTGATGCACACCAATCTCGTTCTTCGCGCTGTGATCGCCGGAATCGATCGGACCGTGCTGCGCATGCTCAACGCTCCGGGTCGACCGGTTGTCGTCGGTGTCGACCGCGTCGTGTGCGAGATGGTGCAGCGTCGCTACCGGCCACGGCGCGGGCCGGTGCGTTTCATCCCAGCGACGTTGAGAACCGACGATTTTGGCGGTGGCGATGGACAGTCGATCCGGGATCGCTATCGCGCTCGGTGATTCACCGGTGATCCTGTCGCTCGGTCACGTCATCCCTATCCGCAGCCGGGTGCCGCTGATCCGAGCTTTGCCGTACATCGTCAAGGAGTTTCCCGACGTCAAGTTGCTGATCGTGGGGGAGGTGTACGACGACGAGTTCCGGCGTGTCGCCATCGAACTGGGCGTGGGCGAACACGTCGTCGAGGTCGGCCCCGTGCCTCACGCCGAGGTGACCGACTGGCTGGCCGGGGCGACGATCGTGTCGCAGGATCTCGACGGGCACATGCTGGGAATCAGCACGTTGGAAGCGATGGCGGCGGGGGTGGCGGTGTTCGCGCGAGTGCGTCGCGATGTGTTTCCGGGAATCGATCTCGACCGGTGGCCTTCGTTGCAGATAGTCGAGCAGGCCGAGCCGGAAGGTGTCGCCGAGTCGATCTGCGATCTACTGCGCTCAGCTGACCTTCGAGCTCGGGTCACCGAGCAGCAACTCGACTTCGTCAATCGGTACTTCCGTGCCGAAACGGTCGCCGCGCAGTACCTCGTCCATCTTCGACAGTCTGACGACGGATGGGGTGGTGGCAACGTGAGGCCGGGCGTGTGCGTCACGATTCCGTACTACTCCAACCTGTCGTACCTCGACGCCGCGCTGCAGTCGCTGGTCGCCCAGACGGACACCGATTGGACTGCGATCGTGATCGACGACGCCAGCCCCGAAACCGGCGCGCGCGACCACGCCCTCGACCTCGGTGATCGTCGTATCCGCTGCGTTCGCAACGCAACGAATTTGGGCATCGCAGCGAACTTCAACCGCTGCCTCGAGCTCGGCGGAGAAGTGGCCGACATCGTCACCATCCTCCATGCCGACGACATCTTGGAGCCGACGTATGTGGGTGCAATTCGGTCGGCTCACCAGACCTTTCCGAACGCGACCTGTGTCGCGCCGCGAGCAACGGTGATCGACAGCGAGGGACGACCGACGCGCACGTTGGCGGACTCGGTGAAGCGAGTGCTGTGGCCGCGCAAACTCCCAGTGGTGCTCGAGGGCGATAGCGGCCTGGCGCGAATGATGCACGGCCTGTTCTTCTACTGCCCCTCGGCTTCGTACCGGATCGATCTGTTGCCGGATGTGCGATTCGATGATCGATGGAAGCAGGTGATGGATCTCGACCTCTTCGCCAGGGTGTTGCTTGCGGACGGCTCGATTGCGCTGATTCCCGACAAGGCCTATCGCTATCGACGCCACGACGCGTCGGCATCGGCGATGAACTCGCGGTCGTCGCTGAGGGCGAAAGAAGAGGCCGCCGTGATCCGCGAGATCACCGCCCTTGCGGCGGATCGCCGCTGGTCACGTACGGTGCGCGCCGGACGGCTGCGACTGACCGTGCGGCTCAACGACTGGTGGTCCCGCAGACCGTGAGTTAGGGTCGACGGGATGCGTCGAGCACTGCTGGCAACAGTTCTCCCCGTCGTGATGGCGATCTCTCCGTGGCTCCCGGGCCCGGGCATCGCGTCTGTCGCGGCGAGTGCATCGGGAACCATCTCCTGCGCCGCAAGCCCCGTCGGCGCATCAGGCGCGGCCCAACCGGTCACTGGCTTCAATCCGACGACACCACAGCGGCTGATCGATACCCGCAACGGCATTGGTGGGTTGACGACGCCGGTCGGTGCCGGGTGCGTGCTGCGCATCGAGACGTCACCGGTCGTCGAGATCCCGGCCGCCGCGAACGCGCTCTCGTTGTCGGTCACGTCGGTCGACAACGGTCAACTCGGGTTCGTGACCGTGTTTCCATGCGGCGGCCTTCGCCCCGGAACATCGAACATCAACACCCGGATCGGTGTCGCCGCGGCCAACAACGTGATCGCCGCGCTCGATTCGACGCGAGCCGTGTGCATCTATGCGTCCACCGCGACCCACCTTGTCGTCGATCTGTTCGGCTGGTACGGGGCCACCGGGATGCAGTACATCGATGTCGCCCCGGTGCGTGCCCTCGACACACGTCCTGGAGGCCCTCGACCCACAGGGACGACTGGCCGGGTGCGAGCCAACACACCGTTCGTGCTGCCGCTCGCCGCGCAGTGGGTTCCCGGCCGAGGCCGAGGCCGTGCTGGTGAACCTCACCGTCAACGGTTCGGTCGGCCCTGGGTTCCTCGTCGCGTATCCGTGCGGTTCGGCGACTCCGCTTGCATCGAACGTCAACTTCGTCGCGAACGAGGATCGTGCAGGATCGACGATGGTCGGGCTCGGGCCCGATGGGTCGCTGTGCCTCCTCAGCAACGTCGATGTACACGTGATCGTCGACGTCAACGGATACTTCGTGCCCGAGCGATTCGGTCCGAAGGCGATCCTGCAGCCGTTCGCCGGTCAGCGAATCGTCGACTCCCGCGACGGCACCGGTGGCTGGTCGACGCCGATGGCCGCCAACGAGGTTCGTTCGTTCGATCCGACACCCGACACGGCTGTCGTCGACAACGTCTACGCCGCGAACTTGAACGTGATCGCGACCGAGGGCGCCGGCGCCGGCCACCTGCGGCTGTTCCCGTGTGGCGGACCGATTCCATTGGTGTCGTCGCTCAACTTCGACCGCAGCGGCGAGGCCACCAACCTGGTCACCGTTCCCACCGGCCAGGACGGTCGTATCTGTGTGTTCGCCAGCATCGCGACCCAGGTCGTGATCGACGAGTTCGGCACGGTGGCCGCACCAGGCCTCGCCAAGCAGCTGACGATCAGTGGCGCGGTGCCGTTCCCGACGTTCCATGCCACCGGTCTCGACTACGCCATGATCTGCCCGGCCGGCGGGGCCGACCTGACGATCGGCGCAGTCGGCACCGCGCAGGTGTCCGTGACGATCGACGGAGCTCCGGCCACTGCCGCTGTCACCAAACACCTCGTCACCGACGGGTTGATGCGGGTGAAGTTCACTCGCGGGCCGAGTCGTCGGAGTACGCGCTTGCGATGCCTGCCGCCCGACTTCCCGCCGTACAACGTCGATCGACCTGGTTCACCACAACCCGGCTGGTACATCGGCGGCATGGGCTGGTCGGTTCCGCCGACGTCGAAGTTCATCGTGATCCTCGACAACCACGGCGCCGTCGTCTGGTACAAGCGAACCGACAACCAGTTCGTCCTCGACGCCAAGCCCTGGCCGGGTGGCAACATCGCCTGGACGCCGCAGCTCGGCCCGGCGTTCGGTGTAGATCCCAATCGGGGCTACCGAGTGACGAGCCTCACCGGATCGTTGATCGCCGAGTTGAAGACCACCGCGCGGGACACCGACCGACCACCACGACATGGTCAGCCTGCCGGGTGGCGGTCGAGCGATGATCACCTACGTAGCACCGGCGCCCGTGTCGACGCGACACCGCTCCAGCCGGTTGCGGCACCAGGCATCACGCTGTTGGCCAACGACATCGCGATCGACAGTCACATCCAGGAGTTGGCGTCCGAACGGGACGGTGCGTGTTCGACTGGCACAGCGAGGATCATTTCGACGTTGCCGAGACGACCATCGTGCCCGCAACGCTTCGTCACGCCGACGACGTCGCACCGGTGGAGGCGTCGACCTGCTGCACATCAACTCGATCGACCGTCAGCCCGACGGCGACTACATCGTGTCCGCCCGCCATCTCGACGCTGTGTTCCGCATCGATCGTGCCACCGAGGCGAGGTGCTGTGGAAGCTCGGCGGCACGCAGTCGCGAACCTCGACGGTGCCGCCCACATGACGATCATCGGCGACCCGCTCGGCGGGCCGAAGCGGATGCACGACGCCCGGCTCAACTGCCGCCGGCGTGCTGACGATGTTCGACAATCAATCGGGCACGGGCCATCCGCCGCGAGCGGTCGCGTATCAGCTCGACGAGACCGCGCACACGGCGACGATGTTGTGGCAACGCACGTACCCGAATCCGGCCGCCTCCAGCTTCGGCCTGGGCAGCGCGCGACTGACTCCCGACGGCTCCGTGGTGATCAGCTGGAGTGTGCTGCAGCCGATGATGGAAGAGCTCGACGCGAACGGCAACCGCATGTTGGCCGTGTCAGACCCTGCACCCGGTGCCCTGTCCTACCGGTTCATCAAAGAACCGCTCGCCACGTTCGACCGCCAGGTCCTGCTGCAATTCGCCGGCGGAAACGCCCAACCGCCGCCGTAAACCCACCAAGGCAACTCAACAACCCACCACTCGGCCTGGGGCTGGTGGTCAGAGCAGTTCGATCGGGCAGTTGATGCCTGGTGCGTTGGCGAGTCGGGTGTCGGTCGTGAGCAGGGCTGTTGCGCCGGTCATCTCGGCGAGGGCGACGTAGGTGGCGTCGTACGCGCTGAGATTGTGCCGCAGCGCCCATATTCTCGGTCGGAGCCAGTCGGCGGGGAACCGGGTGAGGGCTAGGCGGATGAAACCGTCCAGGGCGGACGTGCCTTGCTTGTCGGTCAGGATCTTTTGGGCGACGAGGCGCCGAAGGACGTTGGTCACTTCGCTGTCGATGAGGTGGGGAACGGCGAGTTCTTCGTCGCCGAGACGATCGGGGTCAAGGTCGTTTGCGACGAGTTCGACGATGACGCCGGCGTCGACGACTCTCAATCGCCGCGTCCCTCGTGCAACGCGGTGAGGATCGTGTCTCGATCGACATGGCCTCGAACCTTGGCCTGCGTCTTTCTGATCACGGCGGCGTTGGCATGCACCGCCTGGGCGCGTTTGGCAAGGTGTTCCAGTTCGCGCAGCATGTATCGGGTCAGGGAGAGACCCTGGGCCTCGGCGGCGTCAGCCAAAGCATCGTGCACGTCGTCGGGCACGTCTCGGATCTGGATCACTCTGGACATGGTCGCCACCATATCATCAGTGGGTGCATCTTGCACCCACTGGAATGGTACCTACTTGACTGGCGATAGTCGCTGTCTCCAATGAGGTCGGGGCATCAGACCCGTCGACCGGCGAATTGGCGCTGATGTGTCACAATCTGCGCACTATTGTCGCTATATTCTGCTCAGTGTTGTTGCTACAAATCGCGTAGCGCAGTGGTTACAATCTGCTCAATCGGCCCTTACGACCTGGAGGACAAAGCTTGACATATCTTCCACGAGTCGTCGATGAAGAATTCCGACACCGACTAGCAGCCGTAGGCGCTGTCGTCATCGGGGTCCCAAGGCGTGCGGCAAGTCCGAGACAGCTCGACAACTCGCGCCAGCCACGTTCAGCTCGACACTGATCCGGCTGCACGACGGGCACTCGCGATCGACCCCGGTCTCGTCATCGAAGGATCTACACCCAGGCTCATCGATGAATGGCAGATCGAACCAACTATCTGGAATTACGTCCGTCGTGCCGTTGATGATCGCCAGAAACCGGGCCAGTTCGTCCTGACAGGCTCCTCGGTGCCAATATGACGATGTATCTCGACACACCGGCGCCTGCCGCGTTCGTTCCTGCGTATGCGCCCGATCACGTTGTACGAGACCGGACACAGCAATGCAGCGATCTCCCTCTCGGCATTGATGGAGGGCCAGCCCCCCCGAAGCGTCGAACCGGGCCTCACCGTCGCCGACCTCGCGCGACCGGATCAGCGTTGGTGGATGGCCCGCCCAGCAGAATCGGTCGATCGACGCTGGGCTTACTGCCAATCGTGATTATCTGGATCAAGTCTGCAACGTCGATCTCGGTCGGGTTGCCGGCGGACATCGTGACCCCGCCAAAGTTGGCCAGCTCCTCGAGTCGCTCGCCCGAAATGTCTCAACTGAGGTCAGCATCTCGGTGCTTGCCGCCGACGCAGGTGCGCGCCGACGGTCCACTTTCTAGAACCACTGTCGCTGAGTACCTCAGCGTTCTCGACACGGCTCATGGTCGTTGAGAATCAGCCTTCCTGGGCCCCGCACCTGCGCTCTCGTGCAATTCTGAGATCCTCCTCGAAACGACATTTCGTCGATCCCTCGCTTGCGGTGGGCCGCGCTCGCCGCAACTTCATCGCGACTGATGAGCGACTTGGGACTGCTCAGTCTGCTGTTCGAGTCGCTAGTGATTCGTGACCTTCGTGTCTTCGCGTAACCGCTGGGAGGCCAGATCTACCACTACCGCGACAACACCGGGCTTGAAGTCGACGCGATCGTCCAGCTCGCCGATGGTCGATGGGCCGCTTTCGAGGTCAAGCTCGGTGCGGGCTTGGTCGATGAGGGCGCTCGCTCGCTCAAGCGATTCGCTGACATCGTCGATACCAGCCGCAGTGGTGATCCTGTTGCCCTAGCCGTCATCTCTGGAACCGGCTACGGGTACGTCCGCGAGGACGGGATCTGCGTCATTCCGATCGGTGCGCTCGGACCCTAGATCATCGCAAATGTGGCACGCCACGCTGCCGGGGCTTCGCGGTCGGCTCATTCGCCTGAACGGCGACTCCACCGCGGTCCAGAAACAAGCAGTGCGATTGCGGCAATGAGGCCAAGCAGCTGTCACCCATCGTCCGATGATGGCGGGCCAGGGTGTCGTGCTCGTCAGGATGATGACGTCGCTTGGCGACTCGACGTCGATGACGAGCAGGCCGTCGGCTGTGGATCCTGCCCGCGTCGCGCCACCGCCAACTTTGACGAACGGGGAATCCGGGACATCCACGACCACACGACTCCCAGCCGGTGGGCTGCCGACGAGCGTCGCCGTTCCATCCGGCTGTAGTTCGGTCTCGAAGATCGTCGAGCCGACATCCTCGATGGGATGATCGGGGATGAACCGGTAGTCCTTCGGCCGTAGAAGCTCGGGGGAGCGTCGTTGCGCTCCATCTGCTGGATGTCGGCTTGCATGTCGTGGAGTATGTCTCTCGATTGCACGATCTGGAACGCGGCGAATCCGACCTGGCACAGCACGATCGCGCCGCCGGCGATCAGCCACCGCCGTCGCTCTTCGCGATCGATCGACTGAAGCGATCTACAGGCGAGGACGACCAGTGCGCAGACCACCAGCGTCGTGTATGTGAGAAGGCGATACGGGAACTGAATGACGTAGAGAAATCGTGGGACGAGTGCCCAGGCCCGCGATGCGACGCCATCAGTGCGATCAACCCGATGAGCAATGCGGTGACAAGCCACGCCAGTCGTCCGGTTGATCTTGCGGGCACTCGAGACGAACAGCACGCCGAGTGCCCACAGCAACGCAAGCACAGGGAGGCTGGTGTACAGGTGGGGGACCGTGCTGACAGGCGACACGCGCGGGAAGGGGGAGAGGAGAACCTCGAGGTGGGTCAGTTGCGCGCCGTAGATGGTGGAGACCTGGCTCGACACGAGTGTCGAACGTGCGTAGACCGCCTGTGGGATCAGGAACCAGGCGTTGATGGCGACGTGCTGCCACGATCGATGCGACCGCGAGTAGCAGGTTCGCTCGACGCGGCCAGCGCCGCGGCCGCCGTGCGGCGAACGCCAGAGTCGCGCCGGCCGCAACCACGAACAGCGTGCCGAAAACCACGGAGATGAGGTGGCTGCCGCTCCACGCCACCGTCGCGAGGATCAAGAATCGCGATCGATCGTCGCGACGGCTGTTCGGATGTGAGGACGCTGACCAGTGCGGCGAGCACGAGCGGGAAGGCTGAGGTGGCGATGAACTCAGGCCAAGCCCCACGGCCGAACGGGTTCGACAAGTAGTACGCGCTCGTCACATAGATCAGACCGACGCCGATCGCCATCGAAGTTCGCAGACCGAGCAGGCGCGACAGCCACATGACACCGCCGAACGCGAGACCGAACGCGACGAGGTAGGTCAAGCCGTAGGCGAACCAGTCCGATCCGACCACGGTTCCGATCCCCGCCGTCACCGCATACAGCGAGCCGCCGTACATCGCGTAGTTCGGATAGAACGAACCCGTAGCCGGCGAGTTCAGGGTGTAGTGCAGCAGGGAATCGCCACCGTGATACTTCTGAACGAGGTAGTAGTGGTTGACGGAGTCGACGAAGTAGAAGGGGCCCGGTGAGGTGAAGATCGACGCCGCGACCAACACGACGAGGACCGATCCGAGACCGATGGCAACGAGCGTCCGGGCCCTCACGCGGCTCACGCTATGTGGGGTCACCAGCGACGCAGATGTCGGGCGATGACTGCGAGTTCGAGGCCGGCACGCAGCGACGAGAGCAGTCCGATCTTGCTTCCACTCGACGTCATGCCACTCGTTCAGCGGCACTTCGACGAACTCGTCGATCGCAACGGCGGCGATCGGGGGCCGCCCTCGCAGCAGCCGGCCCAGGAGTTCGACATCGAATGACCACCGGCTGTGGAATGGTTCCGAAAGAGCGGCGCGAAGTGTCGCGGTGCACCGAAACAACTTCGCACCACACTGGGTGTCGTACACCGGAACACCCAGGATCGACGAAGCCGCTGTCGCAAAGATCCGTCCGCTGTAGTGGCGCAGTGCAGAGCGTTGCACGTCGAGCCCGAGGAGGCCGACGTGCGACCCGAGCACCACTGACAGGCCCGGAGTCGTCGTGGCGATGCCGTTGAGGCGCAGCACTTCACGCGCAGGCGTCGACATGTCCGCGTCGCAGAAGCCGACCCAGTCGGGCCGCGTCTCGAGCGCGATCAACAGACCTCGGCGCACCGCCTCGGCCTTGCCGGAGTTGACGTCCATCGAGTGGACCGAAACCTCCGGGTGGTTGCCTGCCAACTGTTCGAGCAGCGCCGCTGTGTCGTCGGTCGAACCGTCGTCGACGAGGACAACCTCGATGCCCGGACAAGCGATCAAGGCGCGCACGTCGTCGGCTCGCAGGCGTTCGGCTTCGTTGTAGCACGGCACCACGAGCACCGTTCGTGGTGGGTGCGCTGTCATTTCTTGCAGCACACTGCCCAGTACGACAAGCCGGGCAAGGAAACTGGCGTGTGCGACATTCGCCGACCCACGGCGGCGTCAGCGCGCAGCATTCCCCGGATCGCCCGTGTTGCGGGACCGCCGCCCTTCCATTGGCCGACTCCCACGGCGGTCGGTGTGTCCGACGGGTGCCGCTTGCTGCGGAGGCGTTCGACTGCAACCTCGGCGCCGCGCAACGGGACGAGTGAAGTGAACAACGATCCCTCTCGGACGATGTGCAGGTGGCGTCGCAGGAGCTGGGAGATCTGGCGTGGGCGATACCGGCGGAAGTGGCCGAGCGCGACGTCGTGTGCCGAGAACAATGCCTGGTGCGCCGGAACGCTGACGACGAGCGTGCCAGTTTCCGCGAGCAGGGGCAGAACGGTCTCTTCGAGGAACGCCTCGTCGAACTCGATGTGTTCGAGCACATCGAGCATCAAGACGAGATCGAACGTACCGGAAGGTCTCTCAGCGGTTCGGACGACCGTCGGCGGTAGCGCGGCATTGAGGTCGTCGGATGTGTAGTTGATGTCCCAGCACGTCACCACAACAGTGGGGGAGAGGTCACTGGTCAACTCCTGCGCGAACCAGCCGTCGCCGGCGCCGATGTCGAGCAGAGTGTCGAGCTTGCGGCCATCGGTGGCCTGGCGGATGACCCGCCGAAAGTGGTCGCTGCGAGCCAGTTCCCAAGGGTGCCGCTTCGAGTTCGCACGACGCTCGGCAAGATCCACGGACGGATGGTAATCCTGCCCGGACGATGGCGTGACGCCCAGATCCTCGTCGGGCGCAGCGATGACTGAGCTGCAGGTACGCCTGCCTGTCGACACGTGATCGGTTAGCGTCGAATCGTGCAGGAAGCGGGAGAGCCGTACGTTCACGAGGTGTCGGTCGTCGTGCCCGTGTACCAGGGTGAAGCGACGTTGAAGCCACTCGTCGACGAGCTCGTCCCACTCCTCGAACCGACGAAGACACCCGCTGGAAACATGTTTCGGGTGATCGAGGTCCTGCTCGTCAACGACAATGGACCGGACAACTCGGCGGCCGTGATTCGGCAGCTGGCGGAGTCGCATCCCGCAGTGCGACCCGTCTGGCTTTCACGAAACTTCGGTCAACATGCAGCGACATTGGCGGGAATTGCCAGCTCCGGGGGAGCGTGGGTGGTGACGATCGACGAAGACGGCCAACACGTGCCGGCCGACATCGGTCTACTGCTCGACACGGCGATCGCCGGCAACGCTCCGCTCGTCTACGGACAGCACGAGGGCAAAGCCCCGCACGCATGGTGGAGGAACGCCAGCAGCGCCATCGCCCGACGGATGGGCCGATGGATGGCGGGGGCCGACATGCAGAGCTTCAGCAGCTTCCGGCTGATTCTCGGCACCCACGCCCGCGCCGTGGCGGCGTACTGCGGTCCGCGGATCTATTTGGACTCGGCCTTGCTCTGGGCGATCGGATCGTCGAAGAACTGCATCGTCAGCACCCGGCCGAAGTGGCGGGAGGAGTCCGGCTACAACCTCGGGCGCCTTCTCTCACACTTCTGGACCCTGGTGCTCAGCAGCGGCACGCGCCCGCTGCGGATCGTGTCGGTGCTGGGAATGGTGTGCGCCGTGGTCGGATTTCTCGGAGCGGGATGGATCATCTTTCGACAGTGGACCACCGACTTCGAGGCACCCGGGTGGGCCTCGATGGTCGTGGCGCTGTTGGTGATGACCGGGCTCATCCTGTTCGCGCTGGGTGTCGTCGCCGAATACGTCGGCACGCTGCTGCGCACCGTGCAGGGCCGCCCGCTGTACATCATCTTGGACGACCCCAACGATGGACCACTCGGCGAGGCCGCCCGCCGGTGAAGCTGCTCGTCGTCGGGCACGGCTTGTTGGGCAAGGGCGTACTGCGTTGCGCGAACCGTGATGACGACATCTACCCATCGGGCACGATCGCTTGGGACGATCCACCGCGAGCGAGGCTCCAACTTGCAGAGCTCGCCGGCCTCGTTCGGTCGCAGCATCGAAGGCTCGTGGAGGCTGGCATGGTGCGCCGGGGCAGGGGTGGTGGGGACGTCGGATGCGCAGTTCGCCGACGAGCAGTCGTACCTCGAGACCTTTCTCGACTCGCTGGATGGTCCGTTCGCTTCGACCGATGGCGGGGTGTTCTTTGCCAGCTCCGCAGGTGGGGTCTTCGGCGCCGGATCGTCGGGCCTCATCACCGAGGACTCACCGGTGTCGCCGGTGTCGGCATACGGCCATTCGAAGCTCGCCCAGGAGGCGATGATCGCCGATTGGGCCACGTCGCGCTCGGTGCCCGCGCTGATCGGTCGCATCTCCAACCTGTACGGGCCCGGCCAGAACCTGGCCAAGCCGCAGGGTTACATCTCCCAACTGCTGCGGTCGATGTTGGTGAGGCAACCGTTCCAGCTTCGAGCATCGGGTGACACCGAGCGCGACTTCATCCACGTCGACGATGCTGCTGCGCGGATTCATCAGTGGTTGTGTATGCCAGGTGAGGTCGGCGTCACCCGCAAACTGATTGCCTCCGGCCGTTCGCACACGTTGCCGAGGGTCGCCAACGTGGCCAGATCGGTGACTCGGATTCAACCGAAGATCGTCTACGCAGCTGCAGGATCCGCGCCACAACCTCGTCACCTGAGGTTCGCTTCGGGTGTGCGAACGGACCTCGACGCTGTTGCGCCGAGCCGCCCCCTCGAGGTCGGTGTCTCGCAAACCTGGCACGCCATGCTGCGAGATTTCGCACGCGGGACGTCTATTTGTGAACAAGGCGCTGGATTCGCTGCGGTCCGGGTGCAATCGGCACTACGTACAGCGAATCATCGGGTCCCCAGATCAAGTTCGCTGCCGACACGTCCATCTTGTCCGAGATTCGAATCAGTTCGGTCGCGTTCGATCCGTCCAGCGACGCAGCCCACACGCCGCCACACCCGAGATCGGAGAACGTGTACCACGATCCGGCATTGGCGGACACAAACGATGCCGGTACGAAGGCGCCGCCGATGATGGAGTTGCATCCATCGGTGTGCTTGTACCAGAGCGATGGGCTCGATGCCGCGGATTCGGGGTCCGGACCCTCCACCTCGGGAAATCCGTAGCTGCCTCCGGCTTCGATCACGTTGATCTCCTCGTAGATGTCGGTACCGACCTCGCCGACAGCTACCTGGTCGTTGTCCGGGTTCACGGCGATCCGGAACGGATTGCGGAACCCACCGGCGTACACCTGGCGCGCGATCGGCGAGCTGTCGGCCGTGTTGAACGGGTTGTCCGTCGGCGCGAGGTCGGTTGCATGTGGATCGATCCGCAAGACCTTCCCGGATGGGAAATCGACATCGTCCGAGCGGCGATATGAACCTTCGCCGACGCTGACGAGGAGGTCCCATCGTTCAACCAAGCGAGCCCGCCCCCGTTGTGCGCCGAAACGTGTCCAGGGAGTTCGTCGATCAGCACTCGTTCGGATTGCACGTCGATTCCACTCTCGTCGAACTCGAAGCTCGAGACGCGGTTCCATACCGGCTTCGCCACCGGCGGATCCAATTCGGTGTTGAGGTCACAGCGCAATTGGACATCCGTCTCGTGTAGAAGAGGTAGATCAGGTGGTTGCTGTCGAACTTCGGGTCGATCTCCAAGCCGAGCAACCCGCTCGGCATCGGTGAAACAGGCAGGTTCAGGATTGTCTTGACGAACGTGCCATCCGCGGCAAGCAGGTTCACGGTTCCCCGCCGGCACCGCCCCATCCACCCTTGGTGATGACCACAGCACGGTCGCCGGCAGAGCCGCATGGTCGATGCCTCGAGGCTGTGATCGCCCCACGGGCTGAGTGCGTAGGACGACGACGCATCTCGTGGGGGGAAGCACCATGTGGCGTCGGCATTCGGCGACAGCGGGGCACGGGACGGAGCTTGCCACCGCGGGCCTCCTTCGAGCTACCTCCGTGGGTTCAGGCGGTCCCGAATCCCCGGGGGTGGCTCCGACTCTGCGCTTGGTGCATCCGGTCCGTTGCTTGCGCACCCGGCCAGTACGAGGCCGACCAATAATGCGATGAAGAGCCGTCGCCCGCCGCTGTCCATGTTGTCCTTTCGACAGTTAAAGATTCGAAATCTAGCCACGGGAGGCTCGGGTGCCGAAATGGGCGTGGCCGACGCCGGGTAGCATCGGTGGACCATTCAAAGGAGAAGTTGTGACCCCCGTGATGTCTACGGCGAAGAAGCGCTGTTCGGTCTGTTGTCGATCGGATCGCCATGCCGTATGTCGATGCCGTGGTGTCGCGAGTGGGTGCTGCCCCCGGGGGCGCTCCGTCGACGAACGGCAGCAGCACAGCATTCCTACTTCGGGAACGAGCGATCGGTTCCACGTCACTCTCCACGAGCTCCGCACGATCGAGCTCGAACGTGTCCCGAAGGGATCTCGACGGGTTCTCAGCGTGGGCGCCAACGGTCGCTGGTACTTCGATTGGTTCGAGCGGGCCGTGGGAGTTGTCGACGAGCATCTCGGCGTAGAGGCGTTCGAGCCGAAGCCCGACGACCTCCCTCCGTACGCGACGTGGATCCCCGACACCGCTGATCACATGGTCGGCGTCGAGGACTCCTCGGTCGACCTCGTCTTCGCCGGCCAGACGACAGAACACCTGTGGTCTAGCGAGCTCGCGGATCCTCGAAGAGGCCCATCGGGTGCTGCGACCCGACGGCCTCTTGGTGCTCGACAGCCCCAACCGCCTTGTCACAGAGTTTCTGGACTGGAGCCACGGCGGTCACACGGTTGAACTATCCCTTGACGAGATCACTGAACTCGTTAGCCTCGCCGGTTTCGAGATCATCTCCACGGCGGGCATCTGGCGAAGCGATATTGATGGCCGGATTCTGCAGCTCGAGGAAGGCCTCGATGAATCCGCAACGTTCACGCGACGGATCTCGACAGCTCACGACGCACCGGATCAGTCGTTCATCTGGTGGCTCAACGCTCGGCGAACCGATCGCCCGCCGACGAATCACGGCTGGAGCGCGCACGAAGGAGCTGTTCGAAGAGCACTGGAACATTCGGATCTGCCGTGGCTTGTTCCCGACGCCCGGGGCCGATCGCCTGACGATCTTGACTGGCGCCCGCGGTCGGTCGGCGCGACCTTGCCGTTCCTGCTGAAGGCCGGCCACATCGAGCTGGCAGCGACGTTATTGTCGGGGAACTGGAACGATCTCGCAGGCTTCCGGATCAACATCGTCGCGGCCGGTGGTCACCTGTTGCATCGTCTCTCGATCGCCGATGCCACACGCACAGACACCGAGCTGCGCTGGACCATCGAGCAGCCGACTCTGTCATTCGCCACGTCGATCGAAGTACAAGTCGATGCTGCCCGTTCGCCTGCCGAACTCAAGCTTCCGCTGTACGTCAACAGCGATGTCTGACGCCAACCGCCAAGAGGTCAGTGTCGACGCCGACGATTGGGACGAGCACTGGTCGGGCTTCACGGGGCTGCAGCCGACAATCCGGCCCAACACTTTCGGCATCGCCTTCTCGCGAGTCTTGTCGAACGCTTGCGCCCGAAGGTGTTGCTCGACATCGGGTCGGGCAAGGCGACCTGCTCGCGCGTTTCGCCCGAGAGGTCCCCAACGCACAACTGGCTGGGCTCGAACTGAGCGCCATCGGCGTGAAGCAACGCGAGAAGGTCCCAGGCGCGAACGTCGTGCAAATCGATCTGCTCGAGGCTTCAGCGCATACTCGGATCGAAGGCATCGGCGCCGACGTCGCTGTGTGTTGCGAAGTGTTGGAGCACCTGGATGATCCGGCAACGTTTCTGAAGGCTGCAAGATCCGCGCTCGCTCCGGGGGCGACACTGTTCGTCACTGTCCCCGGCGGGCCGCGAAGTGCGTTCGATCGGCTGATCGGTCATCGCCGACACTACTCGCCTGGCGAACTTCGCGTACTGCTGGAGGCAGGTGGGTTCACGGTGTCCAGTGCGTATGGCGCGGGATTCCCCTTCTTCAACTTGTACCGCCTGGTCGTCATTGCCCGTGGCGACAAGCTGGCCAGCGATGTCGGCGCAGGTGGTACGAGCAGGCTTGGACCGCGGTGATGAAGGTATTTGGCGTACTGCTCGAGGTTCACGTTTCCCCGTCGCCGATGGGGTTGGCAAACGGTCGCCGTCGCCACACCCAAGGCCCTCCAGACAGGGACTCCCGCATGACGGGTACACGGGACTCATCTTTCGGTCAGGACTATGAGCTCTCGGTCGTCGATCGGTTCGGCATGTGGTTGTCGACACGGCGATTGATGAAGGTCCTCGGGTCGATCGACAACAAGACACTCGCCGACATCGGGTGCGGTTACGACGTCAGGTTCGGCGCATCGCTGCTGCCGCGTCGAACGACTCATTGCCGTCGACGTCAGCCTGAACAGCTCCATCGTCGAACATCCGAAGGTGACCGCAATCATCGGCTCCCTGCCGGACGCGCTGGTCGAATTGCCCGACCGCAGTGTCGACCTCGTCGTCCTCAACTCAGTGCTCGAACACCTCGATCATCCGATCGAGACACTTGCGGAGATCAGAAGGATCGTTCGACCATCGACCGGTGTGGTGTTCGTCAACGTTCCGACTTGGCTCGGCAAGATGGCGCTGGAAACATCGGCGTTTCGGCTGAGGCTCAGCCCGGCGCTGGAGATCGACGACCATCGCCGCTACTACAGCGCTCGCCAGCTCTGGCAGAGTCTGCGCGACGCCGGGTTCATGCCGAGCGAGCTCAAGGTGCGACGACACGAAGTTCGGCCTCAATGCATACGCGGTGGCCACGCCCAAGCGGCAGGACTGAACGCCGGCAAATCGACCGTTCAGGGAAGCTCGATGACCAGCGCCTATTCGGTGGTCTTGCGAATGAAGCCGCCGTGCAAGCTGGCATTGGCGCGGGTCAGCTCCGAGAGCTTCTCAGAGACCGAACTCGGCCGCGGCTGCGTCGCGGAGGAACATCTGCACGGTCTCGACCGAGTACTCGTCGAGGTCCTTGCCGACCAGCTCAGCTTCTTCAGCAGGTCGGCCGTGACTGTGATGATGTGGCAGCCGATTGCGTCGGCCTGGAAGATGTTGAGCAGCTCGCGTGGGCTGGCCCAGATCAGCTCGACCTCTGGCCGGCTGCGCCAGAATCTCGACGCACTCCTTCATCATCGGAATGGGATCGCGGCCCGGTGTCGGCGATGCGCCCGGCAAACACCGAGACGATTGCCGGTACGCCCGGCACCAACGCCTCGAGCGACCGACTCGACCTGACCAGGCGTCATCATGCGCCGTCACGTTCACCTTGACGCCTTCGGCGGAAAGCTTGGACGAGCAACGGATCGCACGGCGTCGCGTCGGTGGTCGTGACCGGGATCTTGACGTAGACGTTGTCCGCCCACGAGTGGATCAGCAAGCCCTGTCGGAACATCTCGTCGCGATCGTCGGCGAATACCTCGAACGAGATCGGCTTTTCCGGTGATCTGGTCGAGCACCGTCGTGGGCGAACGTCGCGTAGTCGGCGATGCCCGCCTGGCGCATCAGGGTTGGGTTTGTGGTCAGGCCCTGGATTGCGGTCTTGTCGGGCTAGCTCGATCATGCTCGCCAGGTCGGCTCCGTCGGCGAAGATCTTGATCTTCAGCTCGTGTACTGGCGTTCATGACGCTCCCTTGTGCCGTGATTGTTGAACTATCCATTCGACCGCTGCCGAGAACGTTGTCGTGACGTGGTCGGGCGCGGCGCGCGAGCGGCTCATCGTATCCGCGGTTGATCCACACGGTCGTGACACCCGCAGTTGTGGCCAGCGTCGATGTCGCGCCATCGATCACCGACCATGAACGACGAATGATCCAACGCGATGCTGAGGATCTCGGCGCCTTGTTGCAGGAGTCCGGGCTTGGGCTTGCGGCAGTCGCAGTCGTCGGCGTCGTCGTGAGGGCACATCAGTGCAAGATCGAGCCCGAGTGCGTCGACCAGTTGCGTGTTGACGGCTTCGATCACCGTGGCGGCCGCGGTGCCGCGGGCGATGTCTGGCTGGTTCGTCACCATCACGAGGACGATAGCCGGCTGCCTTGAGTTGGGCGCACCCTTGGACGAACTCCGTCGAGCAACTCGCAAGTCGCCGGCGTCATGGAACGGCACGGGTCGGCCGTCGACGACGTCGGATTCGATCAGGGTGCCGTCGCGATCGAGGAACACGGCGTGTCGGGCCTCAGGCATCAGGTCAAGCGGCCCAACTCGTCATCGTGCAACCATCGACAGCATCGAGTCGCGAAGGGCTTCGCCGACAGTTGCGCTCGACAGCGCCAGCCTCGTGTCTGCACCCGCTCCGTCGACAGCCGCACGATCGGGACGTCACCTTTCCAACCGCGGTCTCCGCCGGCGTACTTGAAGGCCGTCGATCCTCGGCTCCAGACCAAGCACATCGGTCGCCAGCTCGGCGATCTCGGTGACGGTGATGTAGTCGCCCGTGGCCACGTTGAACACCTCGAAGGCGGCCGGCGCGGTCCGGCTCATCATGCAGCACGGCGTTCACGACGTCCTCGACGTGGATGTACGACTTGCTCTGGCGACCGTCTCCCAGGATGTCGAGTGTCGCCGGGTTGCGGCGCAGTCGGCGGACGAAGTCGAAGCCGACTCCATGCGTCTGGCGCGGCCCGACCACGTTCCCGAATCGGAACGCACTTGCCTTCAGGCCGAACATCGCCGCGTACGACGACAGCATGCCTCGCCCGCCAACTTCGACGCGCCGTAGGTCGACGTCGGTGTCATCGGGCCGTGGTCCTCGTGCGCTTCGACCTCGCCGAGGTCGCCGTAGACGCCACTTCCGGAGGCGTAGAGGATCTGACGGCACGCCTGCGATCCGCGCCGCCTCGACGACGTGAAACGTCAACGCCGTGCCCTCGTCGAAGTCGACTCGCGGATCTGTCATCGCCTTGGCGATGTCGGGATTCGACGCGAGATGGATCACCAGTGTCGTGCCCGGCCATCGCTGCGCATGAGCGCGTCGAGGTCGGCTGACTTCACCGCTGTGACCACCGCAAGCCGGTCGATCGGCGAGGTGGTGTTCGAAGTGCCACTCGCGGCCCGAGGAGAAGTTGTCGTAGAGCGTGACACCAGTGCGTCGGCGGGATCGCCCAGCAGCCGGTCGGTGAAGTGGCTGCCGATGAAGCCGGCGCCGCCGACGATGCAGACCTTCATCGAGCCGCCACCTGTTCCCAATGGGTGCCGTTCAGCTTGCAGCGCAGGATGGCTGACCAGCAGGTGCCAGACCACCGCGCACAGACCCTTCGGTGTGCGGCGTGATTCGGTCCGGATAGATCGGTGGGATGACGACGCAGGCGTCGGCAGACCGTGCGGTGTAGCCGCCGTCGCGGCCGACGATGCCGAACACCGAAGCGCCGAGTTCCGTGCCAGATCGATCGCCCGGACGAGGTTGACCGAGACGCCCTTGTCGGGGTCGCCGCCACCGACGGAGAACACCAGGATGCGTCCGTCGGCGCCGAGCCGTGAACCGTTCAGCCAGCCGCGCGAACGAGCGTGTCCCAGCCTTCGTCGTTGATCCGGGCGGTCAGCTCGGACACGTTGTCCGTCGGGGCGTAGGCCTCGAATCCGCAGATCTTGCGGAAGTCGTTGACGGCGTGGCTGGCGTGGCCGGCCGAGCCGCCGACGCCGAGGATGAACAACCGGCCACCGCGGTCGCGCGACCGCGGACAGGTGGTTGGCCAGACGCTCGACGCTCGGCGTGTCGATGAGGCTCAACACCGAGATGGATTCGGCGATGAAGGCTTCGGAGAACGTTGGGCTCATGGACGGTCTTTCGGTGCGTGCCGGCTGGCGAGCGCCGCGGCGTGGACGAGAAGGGTGAACGAGAACACGATCACCGACGCGATGATCATCAGCATCCCGGTGACTGCCAGATACGAGTTGCGTTCGAGGTTCCCCGGCAGCGCGTAGTCGTTGCGGATGTAGGTGCGCACCAAGGGAAACACGGCGATCAGACCGCTGACGAACAGTCCTGCGCAGATGAACGACGTGCGTGTGTACTTGAGGATGCGCAGCCATCGCCGGCGTTGTGCCCCGGTGTAGTCGAACAGGATCTTGGCCACTGCCGCAGACCCCAGGCCGACCAGACCCAACGTGCTCAACGTGACACCGAGCAGCTGCCAGTACAACGAGAGCGTGATCGGTCCGAGCTTGATCCGCCCCACGGTGACCGGCAACGTGAGCAACAGGCCGAGGTAGAGCATCAACGCGCCCGGGACGAACGTGAAGAAGTCGACGCCGTAGCACGAACATCGCCCGCAGGTTGATCCAGGCTGCCTTGAACGGGGAGAACCAACCTTCACGTTTGTGATGGCTGACCCGGCCTTCGCGGTCCTTGAGGAAGTGCACCGGGACTTCGGTGGTCTTCAGGCGCATGTGCACGCTCTTCAGCACCATCTCCGACGCGTACTCCCACGACTGCGACTGCAGCTCCATCCGCTCCAACGCGTCCTTGGTGATGCCGCGCATACCGCAGTGGATGTCGGAGAACTTGGCCGAGTAGAGACGGTTGAGGATCCAGGTCGTCAACGGCGTGCCGAAGTAGCGGTGATGGGGCGGCATCGACCCGGGCTCGATCGTGCCCTTCCATCGTGAACCCATGACGTACTCGTTGCCGTTCTCGGAAGGCTTCGACGAACGCGTTCAGTTGGCGAAAGTCGTAGGTGCAGTCGGCGTCACCCATGATGATCCACGGCCACGGACGAACGGCAGCGCGTCGATGTACGCCCGGCCGAGCCCGCGTTTGGGAGTGTGCAGCACACGTGCGCCCGCCTCGATCGCCAGCTCGGCCGTGCGGTCCGTCGAGCTGTCGACGATGACGATCTCGCCGACGACCCCTGCGGCTGCAGACCTTCGTGGCACCAGTCGCACGAAGTCGGTGATCGTCAGTTCCTCGTTCAGCGCCGGGATGACGATCGACACCTGCGGCTCGGACACGTCGATGGCCGGCACTTCCAGCCAGACGTCGCCGCGAGCGTCACCCGTCAGTTGTTGGTCGATGACGGTCATCGCGGATCTTCCGTCGTCAGCAATCGATCGAGCGCCGCCGAGCCCGGATTCCGAGCCGATCTCGTGGAAGCGGTGGAAGACCTCGAACGCCTGGAGGCGTCGATGCAAGGCGATCACCTCGTACACAGTCGGCGAGGTCGTAGGCGATGCCGCGCGGTACGAGGTCGAGCACCGTTTCAGCGGTGAGGATCGCCCAGTCCGTAGTCGATGAAATCCATCCCTGGGTGCTCACTGCGATCGGCGCCTTTCTGATAGAGCACGACGCGTCCGTCGGCGACGACCGCGTTGCTGCTGTCGAAGGCGTCCTCGTTGCGCCACACGGTCATCAGGGCGCGGTATCGGTCGGCCTGAAATGCCCGCCAGATGCTGGCGATAGTCGACGGGCAGGTAGCTGTCGCCGTAGAGGACCATGAACTCCTCGTCGAGCAAAACCCTCCTCGACGACACGGCGCACGGCGCCGGCGGTGCCCAGCAACTCCGGGCCGTCATCCAGGCAGCGCACAACCATGCCGTCGGGGTGATGCAGGTCCACCTCCTGACGAAGGATCTCACCGAGGTAGCCGGTGCAGATGACGACATCATCGACGCCTGAGTCATGCAGCAGGCGGAGTTGATGGCGGATGAACGGCTCGCCGGCTACTTCGATCATCGCCTTGGGCCGGTCGCGCGGTGCGATGACTCATCCGAGTTCCGAGGCCTCCGGCAAGGATCACGCACTGCATGGTCTGGTCGCTCAAGTCCGTGCCGCCAGGACTGCGCCGTCGTGGTCGAACCTGAAGACCACTTCCTGCATGCCCTTGTCTCGGAAGGCACGTCGCACCGGCGCGGCGTCGCGGGCGTAGAACAGCAAGAAGCCGCCGGCCCCGGCGCCGACCAGCTTGCCGCCACTGGCGCCGTTGGCCATGCCGAACTCGTAGAGCTCATCGATCGAGGCGTTGGTCATCCCATGGCTGCGTTGCCGCTTGCGTTGCCAGTGCTCGTTCAGCATCTCGCCGTATTCATCGGGTTCGCCGGCTTCCAGCGCCGACTTGATCCGGTAGCCGAGTTCCAGCGTCTCGTCCAGGTTGCGGCGCATCTCGGCGTCACCCTCGACCGATCGAGTCGCCTGATCCTGCAGGATCGAGCCGGCCGAGCGCGAGTAGCCGGTGAAGAACAGCAGCAGGCTGTGCTCCAGATCGGTGAGGCAACCGTGCGGCATCTTCAACGTCTCGGCAGAGACTGCGCCGTCCTGGCGGAACTGCGAACTGGTCAGCCCACCGAAGGCGGCGATGAACTGGTCCTGCTTGCCGACGGGCTCACCGAGCCGGTCGATCTCGATGTGGCAGGCCATCTCGGCAAGGTGCTGCGCCGGCACGTGTTCACGCCGATGGGCGTACAACGCCTTCAAGCAGTCCGACCGTGAACGAGCCCGACGATCCGAGCCCGGTGCCGGCGGGGATGTCCGCCATGCTGATGATCTCGATCGACGGTTCGATCTCCAGCATGGTCGAGCGCCTCACGGATGATCGGGTGCTTGATGTCGGCGTCGCGTCTCGACCCGTTCGAGCTGGCTAGTACTTGAGGAAGTAGTCGTTGGTGAAGGTGTCGTTGATGGCGATGTAGATGTACTTGTCGATCGCCGCCGAGATCACATGGCCGCCCGCGCTGGAGTAGTACGACGGCAGATCGGTGCCGCCCCCGCCGATCGAAATGCGCAGTGGAGTGCGAGTGATGATCACTCGGGTGCACCAGGGCCGGTCGCAATCGGCTCGTTACGAGGCGACGTTGCCGGGATCTGATCAGACTGTTGTTCCGAACTGGGAATCGCACGCAGTAGAGCGGTGGCACAGATCATCCCAATGATCGCCGATGGTGAGATCATGCGTGACGAAAGTTCGGGGGCAAGGAGAAACGCCGAGAACGCATACAGGATGGACGATGCACCAGCAACCACGATGATGGAGTCCCAACGACGCTTTAAAGCAAGCGACATCGCAGCGCACATCGCAAGCAGCGCCGGCCACGCACGATATGCCACGCCGGATTCTGGCCAGGTCGGGCCGGAGTTGAATGTTTGCATGTAGGCCGTCGCTCTCGCGGACAAGCCCGGGAATGTGGCCGTCACTCCGTAGACATTTTCTATTTCGGGGGGCAGGTATGCAAACCGTGTGTCGCCGCTCCAGCCGAGTTGGCGACTGAAGAGCTGCCACCGCATCCGCAGGTAGTCCACCGGATGGTTCAGAATTTGGTCTTTCCACGCTGACATCACTGCGTCCTGCTGAGGGCCCGTCAGAAAGATCGGGACTCCCTTTGGCCCCAAGTACAGCCCTTGCATGGAAAATCGCGTCGAGACCTCTGATATCTCGGCGAGAGTCAGGCCCGTTGGGTTGATCTCCTCGGGAATGAGCAGCTTGTCCTCCCTAACGCTGAGGCGGGCGAGGTCAAAGATCGGAGTCACCGCTCCTGCCGTCGAGCGTTCCACACCAGCGATGGCCAGCACGGCAGACATCAAGACGAACACAGCTCCAGTGAGCACCAGGGAAAGGGCGGCGCGGTACACCTTGCTGAGGTAAGGCTGTCCAATCCGCGGCCACGCCTCCAACGCCGCGTAGAACAGAACGGGTGCGATAGCCAAGCCGTTTTGTCGTGCGGCATACGCCAGAAAGACGGACACCGCCACGAGGATGGAGAGGCCGGTCCGCGGCGTCAGGCGGCGCACAGCCAGGACAGCGAGCCCACATACCCAAAACAGAGAAACCACACATCTCGTGTAACCGTGTTGAGCAGTGCGTATGTCGTTGGATTAGACATCTCGCGATGGCAAGCAGAGCAGCCATGACGTGATGACCGACGATCCTCCGAATCACCGCGAAGGCGCCAAGGTAGAACAGGACAGTTTGAGCGATGAGAATCGGTCCTAGCCCTGCACCGGTCCAATAGAGCGGCCGCCAGACCTCTTGAAGAAGTGGCGCATGCCAGTCAGTGATCTTTCCTCCGTCGATCTCGTTCAACATCGCCACGGTGTCGTTGTTGATTCGTCCTGGGAACGAGGGCAGTGCCACGACGCACAGAACGACAGCGAGGCCAAAGACGTGTGACCAATCGACAAGGATCCTGGACCACGTTCCCGCCGAGCCACTTGCCCGCGGGTCGTCGAGGTCGGTCGTGGCCAGTTCAGCATCGACTGATGGTGATGGGGCATCGCGGTGGACCGACGGCCCGTTAGAGAGTTCGGTGTAGCTCAAAGATTCGGCTCTACGTTTCCTAGATCGGCGAAGGCTAACGATCGCTGGCGCAAAGTGTCCACTGATGTTACTGCGCCGGCCCAGCTTTGGTCTTGGGCTGGTGGCTCCAGCACGCTGCGAGGCGTACGCGATTCAGTCGCGCCGCGTCGCGATCACCAGGGTCCCGAACGGGCCGATTCCCTCGAGGTCACGACGCTCAAAGTCGAAACCATGAGCGTCTAACAG
>CAVZXO010000009.1:0-117570 GCA_963779295.1 Ilumatobacteraceae bacterium | reverse complement strand
GGTGCCGACCTGGTGTTCCCCCAGCAGTTCCTCCAAGCATCGCCGCTGGCTCGGATCATCGAGGAGACTCGCCCGACGCTGACGGGCGCCGTGCCGACAGTGCTGACCGATCTGCTGATCAATGGTGCGGCCGTGGACCTGTCGTCGCTGCGGCTCGTGATGTGCGGCGGGGTCAGCGGTCCCGCGGGCGCTCATCGAGGGCTACTTCAACGTCTTCGACGTTCCGATAGTGCAGGGCTGGGGCATGACCGAGATTGGCCGGTGGGAGCGATCGCCAACCCACCGAAGACATGGGTGGCGAAGACGAGGTCACCTTGCGGGCGTTGACCGGCCGGGTCCTGCCCGGTGTTGAGCTTCGAAGCATCGACGACAGCGGGGTAAAGGTCCCGTGGGACGGCGAGGCGATCGGCGAGATCCAGGTGCGCGGCCCTTGGATCACCGCCTCCTACTACCGAGCCAACCATCCCGAGAAGTTCCACGACGGCTGGCTGCGCACCGGCGATGTCGCGCGATGTCGTCCAACTGCTTCGTCAGATCAGCGACAGTGCCAAGGACGTGATCAAGTCCGGCGGCGAGTGGGTCTCGTCCGTCGATCTCGAGAACACGCTGATGGGACATCCCGACGTCGCCGAGGCCGCTGTCATTGGCGTCCCCGACGAACGATGGGACGAACGACCGCTGGCCTGTGTCGTTCGGAAGTCCGACTCGCAGGTCACCGCCGAGGAGCTGTGTGGCTGGCTCGCGGACCGCACTGCCAAGTTCTGCCTGCCAGAACGCTGGGCGTTCATCGACGAAGTACCGAAGACCAGCGTCGGCAAGTTCGACAAGAAGGTGCTGCGCGCTCGTCACGCTGCCGATCAGTTGGAGATCGAGAAGCTCCGGTAGCTGGCCGCGCTATTCGGCGGCGAGCGCCGCAGCCAATGGCTCGGCTTCGCGTGCTCGGAGGTCGGCATTCACTCGCTGACGCTCGAGCAGCTGTTCGAGCGTCTTGGCTGCTTGCGGGATCGGGTGCTCGGCGAAGAATCCCTGCACGTCGGCGACGAGGTGGGGCGTCGTGAGCATGGTGATGGAGCCCACCATGCGCACGATCGTGTTGTTGGGGAATCGCTCGAGCAGTTGAGGCCACTGCCGGCGAACGCTCTCCCACGCCATCGTGCCGTTGTGGCGGTTGGCGATGCACCGGTTCAGCAGGAACGGAGCGTCCTGCGTCTTGACGTCGCCCGACAGTGCCAGGTCGATCGTCCGGCGGATCTGATCTTCGGCCGGGAACTCGGCGAGCGAGAACATGTACCGCAGCTTCAGCTGGGGAGTCGTCGCGGTGCGGAACCGTTGCAGGTAGTCCTCGTAGTCATCGTCGGTTCCGACGGATGCAACGGCCGCGGCAGCAGTGGCGGCGAGCTCCGGATCAGTCGTCGCGTCGTTCAGCATTTGCCGGCACCGCGCGAGCGCGTCGGCGTCGTTGCCTTGAATGGCGAGCACACCCACGACGAGCCCGCGAAGCTTCGAGGTGAGGTCTGGCTCGCCTTCTGTGGGAGCCCAGCCGAGGTCGGCAACGACAGGACGAGCGAGGTCGGCGATGCGCTGCTGCAACGCTGCGTGCGCTGGTCCTTCCACAAGGCGGCCGAGGCCGCGCAGACCGACGGCAATCGCTTGCCACACGGCGAGGTCGCGGTCGCTCCCGAAGGCTTCGACGAAGGTGAGGAAGTCGGCGGCTGCCAACCTGCCGGTGATGACAGCGTTCCACGCGTCGTCGACCAGGTTGTAGCGATCGATCACTGTCAGGTTGGTCAGTGCATCGCCGCTGAGACGGGCACGCAATGCATCGTCGTAGGCGACACGCATGAAACCGTGGCCGCCGGCATTGACGACAACCGATGCATCGGCCGACGGGAGCGGTACGCGCACCTGCGCCTTGTCGTGCAGCAACTTCGATTCCACACCGTCGATCGACAGGTGAACCGGCACGACGAACAGTGTCGGGTCGTCGATGTCTGCGTATGCGAAGCGCTGCTGGTTCAGCACCAGTTCAGCTCCGTCGAGACGAGCGGAGATCAGCGGGTAACCGGGTTGCCAGATCCATGAGTCCATCAACTCGCGGACGGGCACGGCGGGATTGGCCTTCTCGATCGCGTCCCACAGGTCACCGGTCTCGGTGTTTGCGTACGCATGTGTCTTCAAGTAGAGGCTGATGCCTTGGCGAAACTCTTCGGTGCCGAGGTACTGCTCGAGCATGCGCAGGAGCGAGCCACCCTTTTGATAGGTCAGCACGTCGAACATGCCGTCGCAATCGGCGGGCGCCTCGACCGGGAACTCGACGGTGCGAGTGCTGGCCAGCGAGTCCGTCTCGAACGCCGCGCTGCGCTCGAGGCTGAACGTCGTCCAGCGCTGCCACTCGGGTCGGAACGCATCGCAGCAGGCGATCTCCATGAAGGTGGCGAAGGCCTCGTTCAGCCAGATCCCGTTCCACCAGCGCATCGTCACGAGGTCACCGAACCACATGTGAGCGACCTCGTGGGCGACGACGTCGGCGAGGTTCTGCAACTCGAGCTGCGTCGCCGTCTTCGGGTCGGCCAGGAGCAGGTTTTCGCGGTAGGTGATGCAGCCGAGGTTCTCCATCGCCCCGGCGGCGAAATCGGGCAGCGCCAGCATGTCGACCTTGTCGCTGGGGTACGGGATGCCGTAGTACGTCTGATACCACCGCAGCGAGAACGCACCGATCTCCAGAGCGAACTCTGTGAGGTGACCCTTGCCAGGCACGTGCACGACACGCAGCGGAACACCGTCGACATCGATCGGCTCGGTTGCCTCGAGCGGGCCGACGACGAAGGCGACGAGGTACGTGCTCATGATCATCGTCGGCTTGAAGCTCACAACGTGCTTGCCGTCGTCGTGGGAGCTGCGACCGATCTCCGGACCGTTGGACACCGCCATCAGATCGGGCTCGATGACGAGAGTGATGTCGAAGACCGCTTTGAACTCCGGCTCGTCGAAGCACGGGAATGCTCGGCGGCAATCAGTGGCCTGCATCTGTGTGGTCGCGATGACACGTTCGGCGCCGTTCTCGTCGTTGAACGTGCTGCGGTACCAACCGCGCAACTTGTCGTTGAGCGTGCCGGTGAAGGCGATCTCGATCGTGGTGTCGCCTTTGTCGATCGACGCGTCGATGATGAGCCGCTCGGTCTTGGCATCGAGGTGGAACGTCGATGCCGCGCCGCCGACGAGTACCGATGTGATGTCCAACTCGTCGGCGTTGAGTGCAACCGATTGAACGGCTTCGGATGCGGTGACGTCGATCGATACCGTTCCTGCGAACGACGCGGCGCCGAGATCGGGCTCGAGAACCAGCCGATAAAGGCTCGGGAGAACGGTATGTGGAAGGCGGTACGGGTTGTCGCTCACGGCAAGGAGCGTATCCGCGGCGGCCCCGACCAGTAGCCTGCACCCACGTGCCGGGCATTCAATACGACGTCGTTGGAATCGGGAATGCGCTGGTCGATGTCATCGCCCATGCGGACGACGGATTCATCGGCAAGCACGACCTGGTCAAGGGGTCGATGACGCTTGTCGACACCGATCGGGCGCTGTACCTGTACCAAGCGCTGGGTGGCGCCATCGAGATGAGTGGCGGCTCGGCGGCCAACACGATGTGCGGCGTCGCTTCGTTCGGGGGTACGGCTGCGTACATCGGAAAGGTCAGCGACGACGAGCTCGGTCGGGTCTTCGGCCACGACTGCCGCGCGGTCGGCGTGCAATTCCGTCCAGGTGCTCCGGCGGACGGGACGCCGACCGGTCGCTGCATCATCGTCGTCACTCCCGACGCCCAGCGGACGATGAACACGTATCTCGGCGTGTCGTCGTTGCTCGCTCCCAGTGACATCGATGCCGACACGGTCGCAGTCGGCGAGGTTCTGTACATGGAGGGCTACTTGTACGACAGGCCAGAGGCGAAGGAGGCCTTCCGTTACGCCGCGCGTGTCGCCCATGCCAATGATCGTCTGGTCTCGCTGACACTCAGCGATTCGTTCTGCGTCGATCGCCACCGCGACGACTTCCGGGCGCTCGTCACCGACGAGGTCGACCTGCTCTTCGGAAACGAGGACGAGTTGATGTCGCTGTACCAGGTCGAGACGATGGACGAGGCCGTCAATGCGGTTCGTCGCGACTGCGCGTTGGCTGTGATCACCGTCGGCGCTCAGGGTTGTCTGGTCGTGACACCCGACGACGTCCTGCAGGCACCGGCCCAACCGGTCGATCAGGTGCTCGACACCACCGGCGCGGGCGACCTGTTTGCGGCGGGTTTCCTCTACGGATACACCCGTCGACGGCCCTTGGCGGACTGCGCCCAGTTCGGCGCGATCGCCGCGGCCGAAGTGATCTCCCACGTGGGTCCCCGGCCATTGGTGGAGTTGCGTACGCTCTTGCCATGAGCGATTTCCGCAGCGAGGCGCGCCGCTGGTTGGCCGCCGAACCCGATGCTGACATGCGTGAAGAACTGGAGAGTTTGCTCGCCGGTGCTGACGACGAGCTAGCCGTTCGTTTCGACGGGCGTCTGCAATTCGGTACCGCCGGGCTGCGCGCCGCGGTCGGTGCCGGCCCACAGCGGATGAACCGCTTGGTGGTCCGCCAGGCCGCTGCCGGTCTCGTCGACTACCTGCTGAAGGCGGAGCCCGACGCGGCAACCCGTGGCGTGATCATCGGATACGACGCCCGCCGCAAGAGCGACGCGTTCGCTCTCGATACGGCACGAGTCTGTGCAGCGCGAGGGCGTGCGGGCGATGATCTTTCCCCACGTCGTGCCGACACCGCTGCTGGCGTGGAACATCGTGGGCGTCGGCGCTGCCGCAGGAGTCGTGGTCACCGCGTCGCACAACCCGCCGGCCGACAACGGCTACAAGGTCTTCACGGCTGATGGCGCGCAGATCGTCTCGCCCGTCGATGCCCAGATCGCGGCGTGCATCGACATGGTCGATCCGTGCGATGTCGCGCTCTCCGATCCTGATGATCCACTCATCCAGTGGCTCGACGACTCGTTCGTGCAGGCGTATCTGGCGGCCGCGCCCGCCGTTCGGCTGTGCCCCGAGCTTGCCGGCGTGCCGGTTGCGTACTCGGCGATGCACGGTGTCGGCGGAGAGACACTGATGGCCGCATTCGAGCGGTCTGGCTTGCTGACACCGTTTGTCGTTGCCGAGCAACAGCAACCGGATCCGGCGTTCCCGACGGTCTCGTTCCCCAACCCGGAGGAGCCTGGCGCAATGGATCTGCTGCTCGCGCTGGCCGCGGCAAGTGGAGCCGCCGATCGCGCTGTGCAACGACCCCGATGCAGATCGCTTGGGAGCAGCGATTCCGACCCCCGACGGCGGCTGGCGACGGCTGCAGGGCGACGAGATCGGCTGGCTTCTGGCTGACCACATCTTGCGGCACACGACGGGAGACGATCGTCTGGTGATCACGACCTTGGTCTCGTCGTCGTTGCTGGCCAGGATGGCTGCGGAGTACGGGGTCCGATTTGCCGAGACGTACACAGGGTTCAAATGGATCGGGCACACCGTCTTGTCGCGACCCGAGTCGCACTTCGTGTTCGGCTACGAGCAGGCGTTGGGCTACCTCGTGTGTGGGCGACCACTCGACAAGGACGGGATCACCGCCGCTGTACTGCTCGCCGAAGTCGCGGCGCTCGCCAAGGCCGAGGGCGTGACGCTGCAGGGTCGTCTCGACGCGATCAGCGAGCGCTTCGGCCGGCATGTGATGGCCGACCTGTCGGTGAAGATGCCGCCGGTGGACGGCACTGCTGCGGTCGCCCGGTTGCGCGCTACTCCTCCCACAGAAGTCGGAGATCGCACGGTGTCGGAGGTCGAGTGGTTCGACGAGGCCGGTCTGCTGCGTTTGCAACTCGGACCCGAACTGCGCCTGCAGCTTCGCCCCAGCGGCACCGAGCCGAAGGTCAAGCTCTACGGCGAAGGCATCGACGTAGACCCAGCCCCGTACCTAGACTCGCTCGCCGCCCTCCTCTAACCCCGTCCGAGTGTTTGCGGCCCGTGGGGGCTATCGGAGTGTTTCCGTCCCACCCGGGTGGGCGGCAAACACTCGTATACGAACTAACCCGACGCCGGGGAGCCGAATTGGCGGTCGCCGGCATCGCCGAGGCCGGGGACGATGAAGGCGTGCTCGTTGAGGTTCTCGTCGACTGCGGCCGTGTAGATCGCCAGATCGAGACCGGCTTCTTTCAGATGGGCGATGCCTTCGGGCGCGGCGAGCACACAGACGACGATGATGGTGCCGGTGGCCCCACGCTCGAGCAGCAACTGGCAGGTGTGGGCGAGCGAACCCCCGGTGGCCAGCATGGGGTCCAACACGATGCACTGCCGGCCGGCGAGGTGCTCGGGCAGCTTGTTGACGTAGGGCTTCGGTTGGAAGGTTTCCTCATCGCGCGAAACACCGATGAAACCGACGTCCGCGCTGGGCAGCAACTCCTGTGCGGCATGAACGAAGCCGAGACCGGCGCGCAACACCGGTACGACGACCGGTTGCGACGACAATGCTCGTCCTGTGGTGGCGACGAGTGGCGTGGTGACCCGCACCTCGTGCGTCGCAAGTCCCCGAGTTGCTTCGGCAATCAGCAGCGTGCCGATCCGTTCGAGTTCCTGGCGAAAGAGTGCGTTGGGGGTCTCCTTGTCGCGGACCCGGGTGAGGGAATCGGCGATCAACGGATGGTCGACAATGTGAACGGCGACGGTCATGGCCGCGAGTGTGTCAGATTCAACCGAAGCTGGCTTCAGCTCAAGCCGACGCTCTGCTCGGCGCGGGCCAGCGCGTATCGCGGCTTGATCATGCCGTTGATGATCCGCAGTCGCTCGGGGAAAGGGGCGAAGGCGCTCTTCATCGCGTTGATCGTGAGCCACTCGAAGTCGTCGAGACCCCAGCCGAAGGCCTCGGTCAACTGTTCCATCTCGTACGACATCGAGGTCGCGCTCATCAGGCGGTTGTCGGTGTTGACAGTGACGCGGAAGCGCAAGCGTCGGAGCATGCCGATGGGATGTTCGGCAATGGTCTTGCACACGCCGGTGCCGAGATTCGAGGTCGGGCAGAGCTCCAGCGGGATGCGACGGTCGCGCACGAAGGCAGCGAGTCGACCGAGTTCCTCGTCGCCCGGTGGACCGGTGATGTCGTCGACGATTCGCACGCCGTGACCGAGGCGTTCGGCGCCGCAGAACTGCACGGCTTCCCAGATGCTCGGCAAGCCGAACGCCTCCCCGGCGTGAATGGTGGTGTGGAAGTTCTCGCGGCGCACGTAGTCGAACGCATCGAGATGGTGAGTCGGCGGGAAGCCCTCTTCCGCACCGGCGATGTCGAACCCGACCACACCCTCGTCGCGCCAGCGCACCGCCAGCTCGGCGATCTCACGGCTGCGCGCCGCCGTACGCATCGCGGAAAGGATGAGGTAGATCGTCAGGTCGGTGCCCGCGGCGCCGCGGCGGAAGCCGGCGAGCATCGCCTCGACGGCCTCATCCAGAGACAGACCCGCCGACGTGCAAAGTTCAGGGGCCATGCGAACCTCGGCGTACACGACGCCATCGGCGGCCAGGTCGACGGCGCATTCGTACGCGACGCGTTCGATCGCGTCGCGGTGCTGCATGACGCCGACCGTGTGGGCGAACGTCTCGAGGTACAACACCAGATCGTTGCGCTTGGCGCCTCGGTTGAACCATAAGGCGAGTTCGTCGACGTCGGTCGTCGGCAACTTGGTGTAGCCGTACTCGCTGGCGAGCTCGACCACGGTCGCGGGCCGCAGGCCACCGTCGAGGTGGTCATGCAGCAAGGCCTTCGGGAGTTCGCGAACGTTCACGCTGCCACCCCGGCGACCTCGGCGAGAGAGCGCAGCGGCATGTCAGGCGAGCGACGCAGCCAGTTCCAATCCGGATACTCGGCTGCTGCGGAGATGCAATGCAGCGAGTACGCGTGCCGGCTGGTCGGCGAGCGGTTGATGTCGCTCCAGTGGGGCAGCAAACCGTTGAGGATGACCATGGTTCCGGCGGGCACTTCGAGCGGTACGAGTTCGGATGGCGAAGGCAGTGGTGCCGGGTCCAGTTCCTCGAAGACAGTGCCGTCAGCGTCGCTGTCGCCGGCGCGTTTGAACACTTTGCGAAGGCTGGTGCGATGGCTGCCCGGTTTGGTCCACAGGCACCCGTTCTGCAGGGTTGCGTCCTCGATCGCGAACCAGAAACCGGTGACGGTCAGCGGATCGGTGTACAAGAACGTGCTGTCTTGATGGCAGGCGACTTCGCCGCCGATGAGCGGTTGCTTGAAGATGTACATGCTCTGCAATGCCAGCGCATCGGCGAGCCCGATGTCGGCGGCCACACCGGCCAGTTCGGGCCGGTACGAGAACTGCTCGAACGTCGGATCGAGGTCATGCATCGCATGCCCGATCTTGTTGATGCTCAGTTCCTTCGCTGTACGCAACTGGCCGTCGTCGTCGAATGCCTCCTCCTCGAAGAAGCACCAAACCCCCGAGCCGGAGGAGAGGAACTCGCCGTTGCTGACCCGCTCCTGCTCGGTCGTCGTGAAGATCGTCCGCTCGCCGGACGGCTGGAAGTCGGCGACGATCTGGTTTGCAGCGGCCTTCAGCTGGTCGCAGGCCCGTTGGTCGGAGAAGCCCTCGATCACCAGGAAACCATCACGCTGATACTGCTCGATCTGTCGATCATCCAACACTGATCCCATCACCAGAGCGTACGCGGCGACCCGATGCACGCCTACCCTTGATGCATGGAATTGACTGTCTTGGGTCACACGGTTCGCCACGCCATCGATCACGTCGAGGTGTTTCCGGCACCCGCGAACGTGACGACGGTTCGATTCACCACCGACGAAGTTGCCTCGATGTGCCCGGTCACGGAGCAACCCGACCTATCGCATGTGGTCATCGAGTATTGCCCCGACCAATGGTGCATCGAGTCGAAGAGCCTCAAGTTGTACCTGTGGAGCTTTCGCGATCGCCCGGTCTTCGCCGAAGCACTGGCCGCCGAGATCGCGGGAGAGGTGATGACGACCGCCAAGCCGCAATGGGTGACTGTCACCCTCACGCAACGACCTCGCGGTGGCATCGAGATTCAAGCTGTCGCCCACTTGCCCAGCGCATCGCCCGAGGCGTAGGAAGCCTCCGGCCGACGATCTACAGTCGGTCGCATGTCTTCGCCAGTGTCCGTCATCACCAACGACGACCATCGTTCGCACGACCCCGAGTACGACGTCTATTCCGGGACGATGGTCGGGCGGTTCGAGGTACCCGAACGGGTCGATCGCATCGTGCAGGCGCTCGACGATGCCTCGTTCGCGAAGGTTGGCTCGACCGCGCATGGTTTGGAACCGGTGCTGCGGGTGCACAATCCGGATCTGGTCGACTTCTTGTCGACCGCGTGGAAGGACTACATGGCGATCCTGCCCGACGCGCAGGCTGTGATCGCCGAAATGTTCATCCACCCCGGGCTCGTCGAGGCGATGCCGGTCGGGCGAGCGCCGGCGACCAACGCGTACGGCCGCCTCGGATGGTTCTGCTTCGACACCTCGTCCCCGTTGAGCGAGGGCTCGTGGCCGGCTGCGCTGGCGTCGGTCGACATCGCACTCTCGGGCGTTGATCGAATTCTGGCCGGCGAGCGAGTCGTGTATTCGTTGTGCCGTCCACCTGGCCACCACGCGACTCGGTCTGCGTTCGGCGGTTTCTGCCTGCTGAACAACGCAGCGATTGCCGCGCAAGCCCTTCTGGATGCCGGCGCGCGAAGGGTGACCGTTCTCGATGTTGATGCCCACCACGGCAACGGCACCCAGCAGATCTTCTACCAGCGCGGCGACGTGCAGTTCGTCAGCATTCACATGGATCCGGATCAGAACTATCCGTGGTTCGTGGGGCGCGCTCACGAGCGCGGGGAGGGGCCGGGTGCCGGCGCGAACCTCAACCTCCCGTTGCCCCTCGGCACGACAGGCGATCGCTTCATGACCGACCTTGCTGTCGGCATCGATGCGGTGTCGGCATTCGATCCCGACTACGTCGTGGTCTCGCTCGGCGTCGATCCTGCCGACGGCGATCCGACCGCAGGGTTGTGCCTGTCGACGGCCGACTTCGGCGATGTCGGCAGGGCCCTGGCGACGATTGACCGACCAATGCTGATCGTGCAAGAAGGTGGCTACCAACTGCACCGAGTGGGTGCCGACGTACGCGCCGTCCTCGACGGCGTGCTGAGCGCTGGCCTCGACCTGACCGCATCCAGCGTTTGGCGCCGGACGCCCCGCTACGGGGCGCCCGACTCCCAACGCTGCGGCGACGGGCTGCTCACGCCTCGCCCTTGCGGTAGATCTGTCCGTCGGCGGCGGGTGGCCGCAGCCGCTTGGTGAAGAAGATCAGCACGACCAGAACGATGACGTACGGCAAGATGGCGGCCCACCAGTCGGGTGGGGTCTTGGCAAGCAGGTACCAGACCAACGCAGTACCACCGAAGAGCGCGGCAAGCGCTGTGTCGCCGTGGTTCTTGCGCATCATCGCCCACACCATCATCGCGAGCATCGCAATCGTCGTCACGAGCAGCAGCGCGTGCGACGCCTTGCCGTCGAGGTCCTGCAGCTTGAGCGCGAACGGATAGCCGAACAGCATTGCGCCGCCGAAGATCCCGGTCGGTCGCCAGTTGCCGAAGATCAGCGCGGCCAAGCCGATGAAGCCGCGGCCGGTCGTCTGGCCCTCCTTGTAGATGCCCGACAACTCCTGGCTGGCGATGAACGCACCACCCAGCCCGGACAGGCCACCGCTGATGATCACGCCGATGTACTTGTAGAGGTAGATGTTGATGCCCTGCGCCTCGCCGGCCTCCGGGCGCTCGCCGCAGATACGCAGGCGGAGGCCGAACCGAGTGCGCCACAGCAGCCATGCGCTGAACGGAACCAATGCCACGGCGAACAACGTGACGTACGACATGTTGCTGGTCAGCCCGCGTAGCGATGCCGGCGACGTCGGAGACGAAGAACCAGTCCTTCGCCGCGAACCAGCCCAAGATGTCGGGCGTCTTCCAGCCGAACAGTTCACCGCCGGACAGAAAGGGGAACGTGAACCGCCCGACTGTCGGCACCCGCGGCGACTGGGTGATGGATCCGCCCTGATCCTTGAACTTTCCGGCGAAGACCTCCGACGACAGGAATCGGGCGACACCGGGACCGAGGATGTTGATGGCGACGCCGGAGATGACGTGATCGACGCCGAACTGGACCGTGGCAATGGCGTGCACCAGACCGCCTGCGGCGCCACCGAGTGCTCCGAACAACAACCCGTACCACGGCTCCGAACTGCAGCGCGCCCCACGCGCCGAACCAGGTGCCGAGCACCATCATTCCTTCGAGGCCGATGTTGACGACACCTGCCCGCTCGGAGTAGAGCCCGCCGAGTCCGGCCAGCAGGATCGGGACACCCCAGCGCAGCATCGCCCGCGACGAGCCCTCTGCCGTCAGCAGGCTGGTGTCGTCGAGACCCTGCACGATGTTGAGCACCAGGATGCCGATGGCGGCATACAGCATCCAACGTGCCCACGCCGGCATGTTCTTGAGATACGTCGCCACGCCGCTCATGACGTGGCTCCAGCAAGTGCCGCCGACGCGGCCTTCGCTTCTTCTCGTTCGCGCATTCGATTGGTCACCTGGTAGGCGACGACAGCGGCCAAGATGATGAGGGCCTGCATGATCTGGACGATCTCGCGCGACGCCGAGCCGGTGTTCTGCAAGATGCCCGAAGAGATGTCGAGGAACGCGAAGATCAGTGCGGCGACGGCCGCACCGACTGCGCTGTTGCGACCCAGCAGCGCGACGGCGATTCCGGCGAAGCCGAGGCCTTGAATCGGGTTCGACGGGAAGAGGCCGCTGTCCATGATCTCGGTCATCCCGACCAGTCCTGCGACCGCTCCGGACAACAGCATCGTGATGAGGATCATTCGTTTCGGTGACACGCCGCCGGCTTGTGCGGCAAAGGGGTTGCCGCCGCTGGCCCGCAGGTCGTAACCGAACCGCGAGCGGTTCAGCAACACGTGGTAGGTGACCCCGACGATGATCGCCACGACCAACACACCGGTCAGCTTGCGGTCGCGGCCGATGTCGCGGGTGAAGATCTCGACGATCCGGTTGAGGTTCGGGATGCGGCCCGATTCGGAAATCTCCGCTGTGCCGAGCTCGGGTGACGTTGCCGCCGACCGGAGCCGCGGCCTGCCACGCTTTCAACCCGGCGGCGATCAGGCCGGAGGTCGCGATTGCGTTGAGCATGATCGTCGAGATCACCTCGCTGATCCCACGCGTCACCTTCAGCACACCGGCGATGCCGGCGTACGCGGAGCCGACGGTCATAGCCGTCAACAGGATCACCATGACGTGAAGTGGCGCAGGAAGTTCGATGACGCCACCGACTTGTGCTGCCACAAGAGCGGCGAGGAGGTACTGGCCCTCCACCCCGATGTTGAACAGGTTCATTCGGAAGCCGATCGCGGCGGCGATACCCGAGAGGAACAGTGGAGTTGCCCGGTTGAGGATGTCGATCTGGGTCTCGAGCTTGCTGGCGTGGTTCAACATGTCGCCATAGGCCTCGAGCGGGTTGCTGCCGGCCAGCAACAAGCATGATCGACGAGGCGGCGATCGCGAAGACCAGCGCCATCAGCGGCGCCGCGGCGACCGAACATGAAGCGGCGGAACAGCGACTTCATGCTGCACCCGTCTGCAGTGCGGCGCCTGTCATGTATGCCCCGAGGTCGCGTGGCGTGACGGTGGCGGGATCGAGCGTCGCGACCAGCCGGCCGCGGAGCATGACGACGATGGTGTCGGAGAGACCGATCAGCTCGTCGAGGTCGGCGCTGATCAACAGCGTCGCGAGACCGGCGGCGCGTGCAGCCCGCAACTGGTCCCACACCGCGGCCTGCGCACCGACGTCGATACCGCGGGTCGGGTGCGAGGCGATGAGCAGGGTCGGGTTGGCCGACATCTCGCGTCCGACGATCAGCTTCTGCTGGTTGCCACCCGACAGTGCGTGTGCGGCGACATCGATGTTGGGCGTGCGCACATCGAACGCCTCGCGAATGTGCTCCGTCGCAGTGCGCATCCCGTCGCGGTCCATCCAGAACCCGTCGCGAGAACGGCGCCTGAGTCTGGTGGCCGAGCGCAGCGTTCTCCCACAGCGGTGCCGCGAGTAGCAAGCCCTCGCGTTGGCGGTCTTGGGGGATGTAGCCGATGCCGTGTTCGCGGCGGTAGCGAACACTGCTGTTGGTGATGTCTTCGCCGAGCATCTTGATCGTGCCGGTCGAGACGTACCTGGTTCCGATGATCGCGTCGACCAACTCTGCTTGACCGTTGCCCTCGACACCGGCGATCCCGACGACTTCACCTCGGTGCACGACGACGCTGAAGTCGGTGACGACGGCCCTGTCGAGCTCCTCGACAGACAAGATCGTCGATCTCCAACACGACCACATCGGTGACCGTCGACTCGGTGGTGGCGGGCGTCGGCAGCTCGGAGCCGACCATCAGTTCGGCGAGGTCGTGGGCCGTGACGTCGGCAGGTTTCACCGTCGCCACCGATTGGCCTTGACGCAAGACGGTGATGGTGTCGGCGATCGCGAGCACCT
This sequence comes from Ilumatobacteraceae bacterium, assembly GCA_963779295.1. Classification (GTDB taxonomy): domain Bacteria; phylum Actinomycetota; class Acidimicrobiia; order Acidimicrobiales; family Ilumatobacteraceae; genus JAENVT01. The sequence continues at coordinate 103,930 of CAVZXO010000009.1, read as the reverse complement.
CGTCGAGCTTGTGGTCGATGAACAGAATCGTCGACCCGCTGGCCTTCAGCTCACGGATGTTGCGAAACAAGGCCTCGACCTCTTGCGGCACCAGCACAGCGGTCGGCTCGTCGAGGATCAGGATCTTGGCGCCGCGGTACAGCACCTTGATGATCTCGACGCGTTGGCGTTCGCCGACCTCGAGCGTCTCGATGAGCTCGTCGGGATTGACGTCGAGCCCGTACGCCTGACCGACGTCGCGAACATGCTGCTTGGCTTTGTCGAAGTCGATGCGTCCACCCCGCAGCGTTGGCTCGGCGCCGAGGATCACACTCTCGAGCACCGTGAGGTTCTCGGCCAGCATGAAGTGCTGGTGCACCATGCCGATGCCCAGGTTGATGGCATCGGTCGGCGTGGAGAAATGCACCTCCTTGCCCATCACCTTCATGACGCCCTCGTCGGGCGACTGCATCCCGTACAGGATCTTCATCAAGGTCGATTTGCCGGCGCCGTTCTCTCCGCAGATGGCGTGGATCTCGCCTTCTTCGACGGCGAGATCGACGTGATCGTTGGCCACGACGCCCGGGAAGCGTTTCGTGATGCCGACCAGTTCGATTGCTCGTGCCAAGTGCCCTCCAAAACGCAGAAGCGGGACCGGACATTAGCCCGGTCCCGCTTTCCTGCGTTACATCAGATGCTGTGCTGCATCCGATTGGTCAGACGATGGTCAGACCGTGGTCGGGTCAGGTCGGCACGACGATCTTGCCGCTGATGATGTCGGCCTTGTAGGCCTCGAGCTTGTCGGTGATGTCATCGACGAAGCCACCGGATGTTGCATAGCCCACGCCGTCGACCGAGAGGTCGTAGCGGGTCGGGCCACCCTTGACGGTGCCGTCCATCTGAGCCTTGATGATTTCGAACACAGCGACGTCGACACGCTTGATCATCGAGGTGAGGATGTAGTCCTTCACCGTCGGGATCGGACGTGTTGTACTGGTCGCTGTCGACGCCGATCGCCCACACCTTGGAGCCCTTGGCCTCGCTCGTGGCCTTGGCTGCCTCGAACACACCGGCACCGGAACCACCAGCAGCGCTGTAGATCGATGTCTGCGCCACCGTCGTACATCGCCGTAGCAATGTCGCGGGCCGCGGTCGGGAGCGTTGAAGCCGTCGAAGTCAGGAGCTTCGGTGATGTAGTTGGCGTCGATCTGATGTCGGGGTTCACTGCCTTCGCACCGGCCTTGTAGCCGGCCTCGAACTTCTCGATCAGACCGCCGACGCCCTTGACGCCACCGATGAATCCGATGCTGACCGGTCGTGCTCTTCAGTGCCGCAGCGGCACCGACGAGGAACGAGCCCTGCTCTTCGGAGAACACCAGACCGGCGATGTTGTCGCCGTACGGGACACCGTTCGGGTCGGTCGAGAAGTCGAGCATGGCGGAGTCGACGACACCGAACGTCTTGTCGGGGTTCGACGTGCCAACTGCAGCGGCATCGGCTTCGAACAGGAAGCCGACGGCGATCACGATGTCGCTGGACTCAGCAGCGAGGTCGAGCAGTTCCTTGCGATTCGATCCGTCGTCGTTGGGTGATGCCTCGGTGAAGGTGATGCCGAGTTCGCTCTTGGCGCGCTCGAGGCCCGCTGCGGCGGAGTCGTTGAACGACTGGTCGCCACGGCCACCGATGTCGAACACCAGGCCGACCTTCGGAGCGCCGGCGGCGGGTGCGGAGGTGCCGTCGGGTGCGGTGGTGGCGTCGGGCGCGGTGGTGGCGTCCGGCGCGGTCGTGGCTTCGGGTGCTGACGTGGCATCGGATGCCACGTCATCGCTGCCGCACGCTGCGGCCATCAAGCTCAGCATGGCGACGGCTGCCAGCGATGTAAATCGCTTGGTATTGCGCATTGTTCTCCCCCTAGGAGTGTCAATTGGTCGGAATGGAATTTCCACCGGACAGCCTACCGGGGTTCGTAGCCGGTCCGGAGAGCCTCATTCTTTGCGTCGAAGCCCGTAGAATCGTCGGCGGTAGACGATGTACCTCGCCCCTGTACAACCACCGCGCCAGCGCCTGCCAGACCGTGTATATGCCGTGCGACGAGTCGTCGCCGGCATTGCTGCAGTTGCCGTGCTGTTCCTGGTGTACACGGTGGTCGCGGCGATATTCGGCGCGCCGAGCCAACCGACATCGGCCGCACCCACAGCACCCAGCACTTCGCTGGTCGTCAGCGACGGGGTCACGCCGCTGACCCCTGCATCCACGTCCACGAGTTCGACGACGACGACGCTGCTGCTGCCGAAGCCGAAGACGACGCCATCTGCCGAGGATCCCGCAGAGCTGTACGTCGCCGGCGACAGTGACGCAGGCACATTCGGCCCGTACCTCGACAGGCTGATGAAGCAGACGGGCATGGTCTCGACCACGCTCGACTACAAGGTGTCGTCGGGTCTCAGCCGGCCCGACTTCTTTGACTGGCCGACGTACTTCCGCCAGCGGATCCCTGCGGTCAACCCCGACATCGTGGTGGTCACGTTCGGCGGCAACGATGCCCAGGGCCTCCGCAATGTCGACGAGACATGGGCCGTGAACCACGTCCCCGGTGGCGAAGCCGACGACGCTGATTGGCGCGCCGAGTACGGCAAGCGGGTCGGGGCGGCGATGGACTACCTCGGTGGCGACAACCGCAAACTGATCTGGGTCGGCATCCCCAACGACGACAACCCCGATGTCACAGCGCGTCTGCAGGTGCAGAACGAGGTCGTGATGGCGGAAGCCGCGAAGCGCCCGAACGTCTTCTTCGTCGACACGTGGAACCGCTTCTCAGGACTCAGCGGCGGGTTTGCCGAGGTCGTGCAAGACCCGCGCGACAACGTGTTCAAATCCGTTCGTGCCAACGATGGCTTCCACCTCAACGAGACCGGCGCCGAGATCCTCGCGCTCGACATCGCCGAAGCAATCCGCACCGAGTTGCGGGCCCGCGGCGGCGCCCTCTGACCAGCCTGGGATTCAGAGGCTGGCGTCGTCGGCGGGGCGGAAGCCGAGGCGAAGGTCGCCGAGGCGAACGAGGCTCGACGAGATCCATCCCCCGAGGGCACCGAAATGCTCGTCGAGCAAGGTGCTGGCACCGTCGGCGAGAGTCTCCTCGGCGAGTTCGTACAGGCCCTCGTAGGTGACTTCGATCGCGTACTCCGGCTCGCCCTCGATGCCGTCGAAATGGCCGATCTCGACGGTGAGGCCGGCGCGCTCGAGCCGCTCGTTGCCGATCAGCGGGCTGGTGTCGGGCATCGCCGGTTGCACGACCGCCGGCTCCGGCTGGGCGATCAGCCGCTGCACACGGAAGACGATCTCCATCTCGATCGCCGGCAGCCGATCCAACACCTCGTCGACGCACCATCCGCGATACGCCGTCTGGCTCCAGCTCGGCCAGTCGAACGAGATGTGCGCCACGACCCGCGGCGGCTGCCCCTCGCCCGGAAGCCCGTACGAGGTCTCCCACGACAGGTCACCGAGGAGAACGTCGACCTGGAAATGCTCGTCGAACGCCTGGCGCTCCAGGAATGCCGCCTCGAACGCGTCTCGTAGCGCGCTCGATGGCATCGGTGAACACATGGTCGAGCATCAACCGTCGACGCTACCCCTCCCTCACCAGGGTGTCGGGGCGACGGCGTCCAGAACTACGGTGGACGTCATGTCGCTCGTCGTCGTCTCCAAGTCCGAAGGTGTCGCAACACTGACTCTCAACAACCCGGCCGAGCGGAACACGCTGACCGCGGCGATGGTTGGCGAGATCGTCGCAGCGATGGACGACGTCGAGGGCGATGCCTCGGTCGGTGCGATCGTTGTCACGGGCGCAGCGCCGGCGTTCTGTGCCGGCGCCAACCTCGGCAACCTGGCCGAAGCCGACGAGAACAGCCTCGGGTCGATCTACGAGGGGTTCCTGCGCATTGCCCGCAGTCCGCTTCCGACCCTCGCGGCGGTCAACGGTGCGGCGGTCGGTGCCGGGATGAACCTGGCTCTCGGCTGCGACGTGCGTCTCGCGGCTCGCCGGGCCAAGTTCGACACGCGCTTCTTGCAGATCGGATTGCACCCCGGTGGCGGGCACACCTGGATGCTGCGACGCATCGCCGGCCCGCAGGTCGCGATGGCTGCGGTCGTGTTCGGCGAGGTCATGGATGGCGAGGAGGCAGCCCGTGTCGGTCTTGCGCATCGCTGCGTCGACGATGATCAATTGCTGGCTGCGGCCCAGGCAATGGCGTCGCGCGCAGCCAGCGCTCCGCGAGATCTGGCGATCGAGACCAAGAAGACGATCCTGGCAATGGCCGACGTCGAAACGCACCCGGCGGCGGTCAAGCGCGAGTTGGATCCGCAGCTGTGGAGCACCCGTCAACCATGGTTTGCCGAGCGGTTGGCGGCGTTGCAAGCCAAGATCAGCGCCAAACCGGCAGCGCCACAACGACCCTCTCCCGACTGACCTGGTTGGGATGAAAAGCGCGCACGAATGTTACGCAAAGTGTCTTCCGTACCCCTGTCGGTGTGGATTACCGTGCATATACGGGTAGCTCCAACACCGTACGTTCCGACCAGACAACGGAGGTACTTCATGAGCCAGCGTCATCGCAGTCAAGAGGCGGTCCCACCGCCGAAGATGGATGCACGAGCACACGCTCACAACGAGCGGCATCGCATCCACAGCGAACTTGACGCCGTTGCAGCGCAGGTCAGTGCCGGGTACGAACCGGACGAGGTGCACGAGCCAGGCCGGGCCTGGGTGCCGTCGCACCACCACGACGCCGAAAAGGCCAAAGCCGGCTCCGGAAACTCCAGCAAGCGCCACTGGAAGATGAAGATGTGGAAGCGGCGCACGACGATGCGCAAAGCAAAGGCGCAGGCCTTCCGCGTCGCCAACGACTAGCAACTACCACCAGGCGGCGGCCAACTCCTCGCGGCGCTCCAGCCATTCCTCGGCAGTGATCGCGTATCGCATGTGGTCTTCCCACGCGCCGTTGATCTCCAGGTAGCGCTCGGCGATGCCCTCCTCGCGGATGCCGAGGACTTCCATCACTCTGCGGCTGTTGGTGTTGCGCGGCACGATGCAGATCTCCAACCTGTGAAGGTGGAGTTCGTCGAACGCGAACTTGGCGACGACGGCCACGCCTTCGGCGATGTATCGGTTGCCGGCGTGTTGCTGATCGATCCAGTATCCGACGACACCACACTGGAACGCGCCACGCACGACGTTGTTGATGTTGATCTCACCGGCGAAGGCGTTGTCGACGAACAGCCCGAAACCGTATGCCGTGCCGACCTGTCGTTCGCGATCGCGCGTCGCGCAACGCGAGCTGAACGCGTCGCGATGTCGAGTGGGGTCGGCGAGGTTGTTGGCCCGCAGCGGTTCCCATGGGGTGAGCCATTGCTCGTTGCGGACGCGCACCTCCGTCCATTTGGCGAAGTCGTTGGCCATCAATGGTCGAAGCATGATCCGCTTGCCGTAGAGGCGCATGCCTGGTTCGACCGCGATGGATGGGTGCAGCCCGCCACGCCGACTGAATGTCATCGCCGCGCTCCACGGTCCACTGCGAGGTCGCGGTCGCGATGGGCGTCGAGTGCGACCTCATGAAGATGCAGGTGTCGCATGAGTGCCACCACGATGCAACAGGCGGCAACGATGGTCTCGACGGCATCAGGCGGCAGGCCCGGATTCAACGCCCTTTCCGCACTCGACTCGGTCGCGACAGTACGAAACAGGTCCTCGGCCGCGTGCGCGGCGAAGCGCGAACGGCAACGGTGGATCGCCACCGAACTCGACCGCGGCAATGACCGTCGCCAGTTCTCCGACGACGTCTATCTCGTCCGCATCAGCGGCGTCGGGGAGCACGCGCAGCATGTCGTCGAGGTGATCGACGACGTTGCCGATCGCATTGGTCAGTTCCTCGGGTCGCGGAGGATCGGAGGCGAACTCGTCTGCACCGAGCGTGACCGCACCGATCGGGATGACATGCTGCTCGCCATCGAGGTCGACGAGAGTCGCATCGTTGCCGAGCCGAATCGTCAGCGCGTTCACACTTGACCGTCTAGCGGATTCGACAGCTGTTGAGCGACCCAGGCGCCAACCGGGTCATCACCGCCGGCCAGGAACCATGCGTAGTGGGCGTGAAGACATTTCACACCCGTTCGGGTCCCGCCGACACCGCCGTGAGGTCGCGGGCCGGTGTGGTCGGGCGGCAATGCCGCGTCGCGCTCTGCCGCGTACCGGGCATGGGCGTCGGCGATCAGCACAGGATCGATCTCGGCTTCGGCCCGGCGCACAGCGCCCGTGGACTCGAGGCGGCTGATCGCCAGGACCTCGTGCCTGCCGATGAGCCAGTATCGCGTCGGCATCGGTTCGCCGTCGTCGAGCAGGGGAGCGTTGCGGATGACGACCGGCCCGCCACCGGCATCTCGAACGACGACCTCGAACCCGCCGCGCGGCGACCTGCCGATGAGCTCGCGGACAGCAGCGACGTCGTCGCCCACGTTGTCAGCTACGGCGGAGTCGACGCGCAATGATCAACAGCAGCACCAGGCCACCGATCAGCGGCAAGATGCGCTTGAGGATCGCCGAGCCGGCGACATCGGACAACTCGATGGGGGCAGCGGCGGGGCCGTTGATCTTGCGAACGCCGCTGTCGCGAACGGCACCGTCGCGAACAGAACTGGCGGCGGACGCCCCATTGGTCGAGCCACTCGTCGGTCGCGTCGGGGGATACAGCGGTGGCCGACGTGTCGACGTCGAGGGCGGCTGCGCTCTCGGGCTGGGCGATCATCGTGTTGAGGTTGGTCGCGAACTGATTGATGAGCTTCTTGCTGACATCGCCCATGATGCCCCGGCCGAACTGGGCGACCTTGCCGGTGATGTGCAGGTCGGTCTCCACGACAACCTTCGTTGTAGCGGGATCGACCTCCTCGAGGTGGGCCGTGATCTCCGCGGCCGCGTTGCCCTTGCCCGTGGTGTCGCGTCCTTCGGCCTTCAACACCGCGCGATGGTTGGTGTCGTCGCGTTCGATGAAGGTGGCTTGACCCTTGAAGGCCGTCGCGATCGCGCCGAGCTTGACCTTGACGGTGCCTCGGTACACGTCGCCGGCGATCTCCTCGAGCGTGGCGCCGGGCATGCACGGAGCAATCCGCTCGATGTCGGTCAGCACCTTCCAGGTTTCTTCGATTGGTCGAATCACTGTGAATTCGTTCAGAAGTTTGTCCACGATCCGAGATCCTCCAACGTGTCGATATCAGCCGCCGAGCCTTCGCACGCTACTTCATCGATCCATTCCGGGTGAAGACGCATGATGGGCCGGGCCCCCTCGTCGCCGCTCGTGGGCAGGTGAGACCACACCGAACGGTGTAGCCGTACCGGGTTCGGCCCGCGCAGCCCGTTGTAGGTCGCGACGACGATCGGTGCACTGGATTGGGCCGTGGCGATGGCCCGCCACGCCGACGCCGGGATGAAGGGCTGATCGGCGAGTCCGACCACCACGAACTCGCGCACCGGTCGCCCGCCGCGGTGGCGATGGCGAGTTGCAACGAGCCGGCTTGGCCGTCCGCCCAGTGGGCGTTGTGCACGACCGTGACCCCCGGATCGCCGACGTCGAGGTCGACGGCGCCGGTGACCACGACGACATCGTCGAAACCGGCCTCGAGCAGGTGTCCGAGGGCGAACGACGAAACACTGGTACGCCGTCCAGCACGGCCAACAGCTTGTGTGTCGAACCAACAAATCGGGTTCCGCCGCCGGCAGCGAGGAGCACGGCGGTTGTGGTCACGCGGGCAAGCATAGGTGCAGCGTGTGGCCAGGAATTCGACGTCCTCGGCGAGCGGAACACGACGATCCGGCAAACATTGACCAAACTCTTGATTACGAAAGTGTTACAGGTGACTTGAGTATTGCGATTTGATGACGATAACTTGTCATGTGTTACAGGGCCATGGCGGCGTTCGTACAGCCGGCGGGATTCCTTTCACAGCAAGCGGTGGCGCTCACGTATGGCGCTTTCGCCGTGACAGAGGAGATTTTCTCCTCCCCCACGACCAAAGCATTTGCCCGAGGCGGGCGGTGCGCACCACCCCTGAGAGGGATTCTCGCATGACATTCCGTCAGAAGTTCGCAACATTCGTTCTCGCTGCCTCCGTTCTCGGCGGCGGGTTCGTTGCAGTCGATGCCGGCAGCGCCGGTGCCTCGCAACTCCCGGCGATCGCCGTGGCGGCAACCACCGATTCGGTCGCTACCACCGCAGCCGCGGCCCTGGCCACGTTGGATACCCCCAGCTATGCCCTTCGTCTCCAGAACACAGCGATTGCTGTTGCAGCCAGCCTCGGAGTCGACGCAGTCAGCATTCATCAGGCATGGCTCGCCACGGATCGACTTCACCAGGTAGCGCTGCTCTCGGCCCTCACGCAGGTCGGCGTGCCGTACCACCGCAACTCCAGCAAAGCAGGCGTTGGGTTCGATTGTTCCGGACTCACCGCGTTCGCCTGGGGCCAGGCCGGCGTCGACTTGGCGCGAAACAGCGGAACCCAGCTCCGCAATGCTGCCTCCCGGACCCGTGAGACCGCCCGAGCCGGAGATCTCGTGTACTACCCCGGTCACGTCATGATCTGGCTCGGTGTCGACAACCTCATCGTGCACGCAGTTCAGCGGGGTCGCCCGGTCGAAGTCGGCCACGTCACCGACCGCCGCGTCCGCCGCCTCAAGTTCGGCAACCCGATCGGCTGAGCGAGCCGACTCGCCGTCGGCGAACGTCCCACCCAGCAGGTTCACCCGTCAGCAGGAACTAGTGCTCTGACCGGCAGCGTTTGCCCTGTCCGCAGGTCGAGGATCTGGTTGCCAAGGATTTCGCAGACCTGCGTCTGTGACCCGGTAGTGGCAACCAGATCGACTGAGTGGACGCACCGCTCGGATCGGTGTGTGTCCGATATCGCCAACACGGCCAGATCCGACACACACCAGGTCTGTCCACGCTCGCTTCCCGGCTCTGACCCCAAAGCGGGTGCTGTGTGTCGGGTCTGGCCCATGCACGTGCCATTCGGACTCACGGCACAGCGGTCGACGCGCCGTGCTCTACCGATCTGGATGCCAATCTTCGTTCACCAGTCGCAGGTCACCGAGAACCGTGGCAACCAGATCGACGAACGCCCAGATCGATGATGCCACCGGACCCGTTCGTACAGCCGGCGGTCGACTCACGCTCGCGTTTGCGTGCGCGCCCAGTACACGCGCGGAGCGTCTATGTCGCTCACATGCGAACTAGCAAGCACCCAACGACGACGAGACCAACACGAGCCGTCCCACCCAGCAGGTTCACCCGTCAGCAGGAACTAGCTGTGGGCGACGGGGCCGTGGATCGGGCCGGTGGCACTGCGCAGTGACGGTGTGGCTCGGCCGGTGCGCCGAGCGATGATCTCGGCGCAGATCGAGATGGCTGTCTCCTCGGGCGTCCTGGCTCCGAGGTCGAGCCCGATCGGCGACATCAGTCTGTCGAGTTGATCGGGCTGGTCGACACCGGCCTCGGCGAGACGTTCCATCCGCTTGGCGTGCGTCTTGCGGCTGCCCATCACACCGATGTAGCCGACCCTGGTGCCGAGGGCACCTTTCACGGCGGGCACGTCGAACTTCGGATCGTGCGTCAGGATGCAGACAGCGTCGCGTTGGCTCAGCGTTGCCCCACGCTTTTCGAAGACGGGGCCCGGCCATGACACGACGACCTCGTCGGCCATCGGGAAGCGGCGCCGTGTGGCGAACACCTCGCGGGCATCGCACACGGTGACGCGGTAGCCGAGGACTTTGGCCACCTTGGCGAGTGCCGCGGTGAAGTCGACGGCCCCGAAGATCCACATCTGCGGAGGCGGTGCCCAACTCTCGACGAAGATCCGCACGGTCGGGGTGTTGACGAGGTCTTCCGGCGTGGTCTGACCCTCGGGGCCGTAGTTGCGGATACCGCTGCGTCCGGCCTCGAGTTCGGCCAGTGCGTCGCGAGCGACGATCCGGGTCAGTTCGGGATGGCCGAGATCACCTACCGGGTCGTCGGACGTCGTGACGATCAGCTTGGCGCCGACGTGCGGGCCATCGACGACGGTGGCGAGCGCCACCGGCTGATTCGCTTTGATCCGCTCGCGCAGGAGGTCGTAGGTGGTCATCGGGCCGGAACTACCAGTCGAGCGGCTCGACGAACAACCGGATGGTTCCGCCACACGTCAACCCGACGGCGAACGCCTCGTCGTCGCTGTACCCGAATGTGATGATGCGCGGATCGGCCTCTCCATTGAGGATGGCAAGGGCCTCGCTGACAACGGCGCCCTCGACACAGCCACCGCTGACAGATCCGGCGACCTCGCCATCGATGTTGACTGCCATCGCGGCACCCGGTTCGCGTGGGCCGGATCCTTCGATGTCGACCACTCTGGCGATCGCAACCGGTTTGCCGGCGGCTCGCCAGCGGTCGATGTCGTCCAACAACTCTCGCATCAGGATCTCCTCGTCGAGTCACCGGCAATCACGTTGGCCAGTTCCTCCATTGCTGCAAGCGAATGACCTTCCACGAAGTGATCAACATACGGCAATGCAGCCGCCATGCCACGGGCGAGAGGCGCATAGCCCGGTGTGACCTTCAACGGGTTGACCCAGATCAGGTCATACGTGACGCGGTGAAGGCGACACATCTGTTCGGCCAAGATCTCCGGATCCCCACGGTCCCAACCGTCGCTGAGCACCACGACGATCGCACCGCGCGCCATGCCCCGGACACCCCACTCGTCGTTGAAGTGGCGCAGGCATTCCCCCAGCCGTGTTCCGCCACTCCAGTCCTGCACCCGCTCGCTGGCTTGCTGCAGAGCGCGGTCGGGATCGCGGCTGTTCAGTTCCTTCGTCACTCGTGTCAATCGGGTACCCAGCGAGAACGCTTCGACCCGCTGTCGACCGGCAACTGCGGCTTGTACGAAACGCAGCATCGCCCTCGCGTAGGGCTCCATCGAACCGCTCACATCGAGGAGCAGGACCAGTCGACGAAGGCGGTCGCCGGGCTCCTGCCAGTACCGGCGGATCGGCTCGCCACCGGAGGCGATTGCACCTCGCAGGGTCCTGCGGAGATCGGGGCGCGGCCCTCGCGTCGAGGTCCGCAGCCGGTAGGAACGGCGTGGAGGCCCGGCGAAGCGGAGCTTGGTCATCAGTTCCTGGGCCAGTGCCAGTTCGTCCTCGTCGTATGCGCCGAAGTCCTTGTCGCGCAGGACCTCCACCGAGGAGAACCGCAATGTCAGCGTCGGGTCCTCGTTCGGCTCGCCGGCCGAGTCGTCGTCGTCGTTCTCGCTGTCGTCGTCGGTTGCCAGCGTGATCTTGATGGTCTCCGGGTCTTCCTCGAGCTCGTTCGCCATGGCGTGCTCCCAGAAGACGGCGAACGCCCGATCGAACAGCGCCAGATCCTCCGGCCGATGCACGAGTGTGGATCGCGCAGCCCAGTACACGTTGTCGCGATCGGAGATGCCGACCCGCCCGAGTGCCTCGACGAACATCAGCACGCTGCCGATGGTGACGCCGAGCGAAGCGCCGCGCAGCACACGGGCAAAGGTGACCGCCATCCGCTCCGCCGAGGTGGCGTCGTGCCGGCCCGGTTGTGTCTGCACAGCGCTCAAGGCTGTTGCATACCTCGCTCGAACGCCTGCTTGACCATGTCGGCGATGCCGTGCTGGCGGGCGCGCTCTTGATCTTCGCGATACTTCAAGACCGTGCCGAGCGTGGTTTCGACGGTGGCCTCGTCGAGTTCGGTGACACCGAGGGCGCCGAGGGCTTGCGCCCAGTCGATGGTTTCGGCGACGCCGGGCGGCTTGTACAGGTTGAGCCCGCGCAGTGCTTCGACCGCCGCCGCAACTTGGCGGGCGAGGGGCTCGATGACGTTCGGCACCCGCATGCGCACGATCTTGACTTCGCGTTCGAAGTCGGGATGCTCGACCCAGTGATACAGGCACCGGCGCTTCAACGCGTCGTGCACGTCGCGGGTTCTGTTGGAGGTGAGTACGACGATCGGCGGGCGAGTCGTCGAGAACTTTCCGAGCTCGGGGATCGTGATCTGGTAGTCGGACAACATCTCCAACAGGTAGGCCTCGAACTCGTCGTCGGCGCGGTCGATCTCGTCGATCAGGAGCACCGGTGGGATCTCGGCTCGATGGTCGATGGCCTGCAACAGCGCCCGCTTCAACAAGAAGCGTTCGTTGTACAGCTGCTCTTCGAGTACGCCGGTACCGACCCCGCGCGCCTCGCCACTGGCCTCGGCTGCGCGCAGGTGAAGAAGCTGGCGCGAGTAGTCCCAGTCGTAGACAGCCTGCGACGCATCGATGCCTTCGTAGCACTGCAGCCGGATGAGTTCACCCCCGGTCCAGCGGCTGATGACCTTGGCGACCTCGGTCTTGCCGACCCCCGCTTCGCCTTCGAGCAGCAGCGGACGTTTCAGCGCCAACGCCAGGAACACCGACGTGGCCAAGCCATCGTCGGGCAGGTAGCCGTGCAGACTGAGCGCTCGCGAGACATCGGCAGGACCTGCAGGAGAGACGGTGAGCCCGAGGGAGGGTGTGGCAGCCATTACCCGACAGGCTAGAGCCGATGCCATGCTCTGTACGTGGCCCGGCAATTCACTGTTCATGCTCCGACTGTCCGTCAGATCTCACTCTTCACCCAGAGTTGTCACACGCTGACCGTCTCGGAGACGGTCATGCTGCGACATCCGGACGGTGTGACGTGGCAGTGCGAGGCCGACACAGACGACGGCGACACGTACTGGTTCGTGGCGGACGGCGTCGGGCCATTGCTCGACCCCGACGCGATGGATGTGGCGATGACGCCGGACGGACCGCGCAGCGCGGTCCGCGGCCCGTGGCCGAAGCACCCGTCGCTCGGCCGGCATCACGACGATCCGATCGTGTACGAGCTGCACGTCCGTGGGTTCGGTCGATCGTTCGCCGGCTGTATCGAGCATCTTGCGTACCTCGCCGATCTGGGGATCAACGTGATCGAGCTCATGCCGGTGCACCCGTTCGACAACAGTGACAACTATTGGGGCTACATGCCGCTGGTGTGGGGCGCGGTGCATCGACCGTACGCGGCCGGCGACGACGCTGCCGCCGAGTTGGCATCGTTGGTGGAAGCAGCCCATCGTGTTGGGATCGAGGTGTGGCTCGACGTGGTTTTCAACCACACCGCCGAGGCTGATCCCACCAGGCCGACACTGTCGCTTCGCGGTCTCGACGAAGCACATGCCTACCTGCATCGCGACGACGGCACCTACAACGACGACAGTGGAACGGGCAACGTCTCGAATCCGGCAGACCCCAACATCCAGCACCTGGTCCTCAACGCGCTCGAACGGTTCGCCGACTTGGGAATCGACGGCTTTCGCTTCGACCTTGCCTCGCTGTTGACCCGCGACGGAGGAGGCCTGGTCGACCGCATCACCGAGTGGGGCGACCGGCGTGGTGTACGGCTGATCGCCGAACCGTGGGACCTCGGGGCGTATCAGGTGGGCGAGTGGCAGGAGCCCTGGCTGCAATGGAACGACCGCTTCCGTGATCAGGTACGCGGCTTCGTGCGCGGCGAACCGGGCCTCGTGCACGCCGTCATCGAACGCGTGCAGGGCAGCCCCGATCTGTTCCCGCACGGCCAGAACCTCAGCGTCAACTTCATCACCGCCCACGACGGTCTGACCCTGCACGATCTGACGATCATGACCAGCGATCATCATCACGCGTGGGACAGCGGGCAGGAGATGCGCCGACAGCAGCTGAAGAACTACTTCACGATGCTGTTGTTGTCGAAGGGCACGCCGATGTTCGTGATGGGCGACGAGTTCGGGCGGACGCAACAGGGCCACGACAACCCGTACAACGTCGACAGCGAGGTGACATGGGTCGATTGGAGTCGCCTCGAGTCGTGGCGGGATCTGCACGACTACGTGCAGACGTTGCTGCGCTTGCGACGGTCGCATCCGCCGGACAGATTTTCGCTTCTACGGCGCCGAGTCGGCTCCCGACACCTCAGCGGTGTCGCGATCGCTTGCATGGTCGGCCGGCGGTCTGTACGTCATGGCGAATGCCTGGTGGGAGCCGGTGAAGTTCGAGTTGCAGGAGTCCGGATCCTGGAACATTGCGCTGTCGACCGCGCCCGCCACGGATGCATCCGCGCCCATCACCGTTGCGCCGCGGTCGATGATTGTCTGGCGCCGCGAGTGACGCTACGCCTGGGTGAGCGGAACGGGGTCGCCCGGGTGACCACACAGGGGTCGAAGGTCCCTTTCGGCGATGGCGCCACTGGGTTCACAATGCCGGTGGAACCCCCGAACGCTCCGATCCCCAGTATCTCGAACGCGTAGGGAGGTTCATTTGCCGCCGTCTTCGTCAGCCTCCAGTCGAGGGGAGGCGACGAAGCGGTGGCAGATTGCAGCGGGATGCCGACGCAGGTGCGAGCGCTAGTGCTAGTGCTAGTGCGAGTGCGCAGGACGGCGAATGATCGCCACCGGGCAGGTCGCATGCTGCGTGACCGTCCGGCTGACCGACCCGAGCAGCGATGCGCGCAACGCCCCGCGACCGTGCGAGCCCACGACAATGAGGTCGGCATCTCGTGCCTCGTCCAGCAACGCTTCGGCCGGAGACTTCTCTGCCAGCTTGGGGTGCACATGCACGAGGCCACCCGTCATGCGTTCGCCGAGCGACTCGAGGCTCGTCTTCAGCTCCGCCATGGCGTCGAGCTTCATCAGAGTACGTGGTTCATGTTGACCTTCGTACGGATAGATCCAGGCGTGAACGGCCGTCAGTTCGGCGCCACACAGCGACGCCTCGGCGTAGGCCCACTCGAGTGCGTGCAAGGACTCCTTCGAGCCGTCCACCCCCACGACGATCTTGCGCATCGTCGCGCCGCTGGCGACGTGCGGCTTGTCCGGCACGACGATGACGGGCACATGCGATCGATGGACGACGCTCATCGAGACAGAGCCGAGCAGGCCGAGCATGTACGCGCCATGACCGGTCGCGCCGACCACGATCTCGTCGCCTTCGCGGGCATTGTCAGAGATCACGACGGCCGCGGGTGACATGTCTGCGAGCCCGTCGACCACGACATCGGGATCGATCTCGGCGACCACGTCGGTCGCGTGTCCGATCACCATTGCGGCGGCCTTCTTGAGCATGTCGAGGTCCTCGCGAACGGGATAGACGGCGCCATCGGGACTGCCATATGTGGGGACGCTGTAGCACGACACCGCGAGGACGTCGGCGTTGCGGCGGCGAGCCTCGTAGGTCGCCCAGCGCAACGCTTCGATCGACGCGTCGGATCCGTCAAAGCCGACGACGATCCTCGCGGTGTCGGTGCTCTCGGCAACGATCTGGTTGCCATCTGCGTTCGAATCTGCCTTCGATTTACTGGTCATACAGTCACTGTGTTCGCCTCGGACTGCGGTTGACAGTCTCCGAGGTCCTCAGCCGCCAGGACTTTCGTCCATCGTGTCGAGTTGCCACTCCACCGAGAATCCGTCGGGCCCATCCCTGGCGACGAATCGGCGTCCGCTGATCGCCGAGACCTCGAACAAGAGCCACGCGTTGCGGTCGTCTGAGAGCCATGGATCAGGCACCGGGAGATCGTCGGTTTCGTAGCTCCTGCGGATCTCCCCGCGTAGCAGCACGCTCCACGCCATGCGCGACTCGACGTCGATGTCGTCGACCTCGAACGACGCCGGTCCCGCGTACTTGGCCATCAACGATCCCGGTCCGGTGCGAATCACGATGTGTGCCGTGGCAGCGGTGTCGGTGCGGTGCAGTTTGAAGCTGACCGGGTAGGTGATCGGTGTGTCGCCGTCGAGGAAGCACAGTCTTCCGACCGAACAGGCGTTGACCAGCTCGTAGCACTCCCAGGTAGGCATGTCGGCGCGCTGTGGAAGACTCATGTCTACTCCTCGACGATGAGGGCGGTGACCATCCCGAACATGCCGGTGGGACCTTCTGCGTGGTTCAGGATATGGCAGTGCCATGCCCAGACGCCTGTCGCCTCGGCCTTGTAGAGAACTGTGTAGCGCTCGCCCGGCGCAATGTTGATGGTGTCGCCGGGTGTCGGTTCGAGCAGCGGCACTCCGTCCTTGGCGATGATCCAGCCGACGGGCTGGTGCAGGTGCATCGGGTGCGCCATGAGACCTTCGTTGAGGTAGTGGACCTCCAGCACCTCGCCGACATGCAGCGTGGTCGGTTCAGTGGCCGGGAAGCTCTTGCCGTTGAGGCTCAGCCCGATCGTGCCGGCATCGTTCAGCACCATGTTCACGGACTTGTCGACCTTGCTGAAACCCTGGTCTTGTAGCACCTGCGGGATGGGCATCT
Source organism: Ilumatobacteraceae bacterium (assembly GCA_963779295.1). Lineage (GTDB taxonomy): Bacteria > Actinomycetota > Acidimicrobiia > Acidimicrobiales > Ilumatobacteraceae > JAENVT01. Next base: position 87,586 of record CAVZXO010000009.1, on the reverse strand, counting down.
CGTCGATCAGGAATGCACCGAACAACCCGTTGGGAACCTGCAGCTGTGCGTTGTGGTGCGAGTGATAGATCCCCACGGCGGGGCCCTTGGCTTCGAACTCGTAGGTGAAGCTGTCGCCCGGCTCGATCGGCGGCTGGGTGTACGGATCGACACCGTCCATCGAGTTCGGTACGCGGACGCCGTGAAGGTGCAGTGAGGTCGACTCCGTCAGGCTGTTCTTCAACACGATCCGGATCTTGTCGCCATTGTTGACGTGGATCTCTGGTGCCGGTACGACACCGTTGTAGGTCCACGCGTCGACGAGCTTGCCCGGTGCCACTTCCCACTTCACGATCTTGGCTTCGAGGTCGAACTGCTTCGTACCGTCGGCGAGCACGGTCGGCTCCAGTCGATCGCCGCCATGGCCCTCGGTTTTGGCCGGGTACTGCGCGGCGACTTCGGCCATCATCCTGTCCATCTCCTGCCAGGTCATTGTGGTCTGGGGTCGCCGCAGCTTCGCCGCCGGAGTGCTCGCCGATCATCAACGACGCGGTCATCCCGTTCGCTGCGTGGCCGGCGATCTCGCAGAGCACGGTGTACATCCCCTCACCGACCGGTCCGACCTCCATCCGGGCGGTTGAGCCGGGACTGATGTCACCAGAGTTGAGGCCGAGCTCCGGAACAGACAATGAGTGGACCGCGCTGCCCGTGTTGCTGATGTTGAGCGTGCCGCCTTCGGCGGGCAGCGTGATCATCAACGGGCTGAACCTGAACTCTGTCAGCGTGACGTCGACGCTGACCGGGGCCGAAGCAGAGGCTCCGGATGCCGAGCTCTCGCGCAGCCCGAACATCGCCAACGCCAGAGCCGTGATCGCCACGACAAACGCGAACCAACCAAGAACTGACCTGTCTTCTTTTGCCATGCGGGCCATCGTGATCGACGATTGGCACGGCACCTAGAGCAGGACGAATCCTGATTTTGGGACGAAAGTCCTTACGCGATGGCCATCTGGCCTGTGTCAGTTCTGCCCGATCGCCCGCACCACCTCGGACATGGCGTCGAGCGAGTGGCCGCTGACGAACGAATCGATGTGTGGCAGCGCAGCGACCATCGCGCCGACCAGCGGTTGGAACTGACCGCTCTGTTTGCGCGGGTTGACCCACACCACACGGTGGGCCAGTAGCGACAGTCGGGCCATCTGCTCGCCGACGACGGCAGGGTCTCCGGCGTCCCAACCGTCCGACACGATCAACAGAACAGCGCCTCTGGCCAATCCTCGTCGGCCCCAACCGTCGTTGAAGGCCTTCAGTGCGTCGCCCAGACGGGTGCCGCCGGCCCAATCCGGTGCACTCGCCGCAGCCCGTTGCAGCGCGACGTTCGGGTTCCGGATCCGCAGCTGCCGTGTCAGCCGTGTGAGGCGGGTCGCGAACACGAATGTCTCGGCATTGGCCCCTCCCGCAGCACAGTGCAGGAGTTGCAGGTACGCGCGGGCGTACGGCTCCATCGAACCGGAGATGTCGGCAAGCATCACCAGGCGTCGGGGCCGGACCGTTTCCCGCCGGCGGATCCGTTCGACGGGATCGCCTGCCGTGCGCCGGCTCCGTCGGATGGTGGCCCGCATGTCGAGCTCAGGTCCCTGCGGTGATCGTCGGGTCCGGCGGCGCGTGCGTTTGGGAGGCGCCAACCGCATCTGAGCCATCAATGAACGCAATGTCATCAGCTCAGCCGTTGTGAGCGCGGCGTAGTCGGCCTGATGGAGGTACTCGTCGCTGCTCGCCGTCATCGCCAGTGTCTCGCCGGCGACCTCGTCCGCGCCATGGTCGTGGTCCTCGCCGGATCGTCCCGCCCCGGCCGCGGCGCTTCTGGCGTCCGAACTCCGATCGGTGGCCCGCTGCGGACTACTGCTCGACGACGGCGAGGCGGTGTCGCCGCGGGTGTCGGCTTGATCTGCCAGTTCACCGAAGATGTGACCGAACACTCGGTCGAACTGCTCGATCTGGTCGTGCCCGCTGACCAACGTGATCCGTGCCGCCCAATAGATGTCGTCGTAGCTCGCCGGTGCGGTGAGGTCGATCGCAGCAGCGAAGCGTCCGGACCGTTCCGGGCTCACCGGGATTCCTGCGGAGTGCAGACGGTCGCCGAAGGTTGCCGCAACTGTGGCGATGTCAACCATGCGTCTCGTCCCGACCCGTGACGTCGGCTAATCCGCGCCGGTCGCAACCCATTGCAAGCCCCGCTGCCGAACGAGGTCGAGATCCTCTCGATACTTCATGACAGCCCCCAGGGTGCGCTCGACCGCTGTGCCGTCGAGCACATCGATGCCCAGTAGATCGAGCGCGGCAACCCAGTTGATTGCTTCGGCGATCCCCGGCGGCTTCTGCACGTCGAGCGTTCGCAGGCGGGCGACGGCTGCGGCGACGTTCTCGGCCAGGTCGACCGTCGCGACGGGCACACGGCGGCGAACGATGGCGGTGGCCCGATCCACATCCGGGTAGTCGATCCAGTGGTACAGGCAACGGCGCTTCAAGGCGTCGTGCAGATCGCGGGTGCGGTTGGAGGTGAGTATCACGATCGGAGGGAACGACGCAGTGATGGTGCCGAGCTCCGGAATGGTCACCGATGATTCGGCCAGGAGTTCGAAGAGGAATGCCTCGAACTCGTCGTCAGAACGATCGACCTCGTCGATCAGCAAGACGACAGGGCGCGGCCCTTGGTGTTCGATCGCCTTCAGCAACGGGCGAGCGATCAGGTACTCCTGTGTGAACAGGTCGTCGCTGTCCAGCGGCTTGCCTGCAGCCTCCGCGGCGCGGATGCCCAGCAGCTGGCGCGAGTAGTTCCACTCGTACAGCGCCTCGGCGGCGTCGATCCCCTCGTAGCACTGCAATCTCACCAACGGTGTGTCAAGTGCAGTGGCGAGCGCCTTGGCCGCCTCGGTCTTGCCGACCCCTGCCTCCCCCTCGAGCAGCAGCGGCTGGGGCAGTCGCGCCGCGCAGAACAGGGCGGTCGCCAGTCCTTGATCCGCGAGGTAGTCGATGTCGTCGAGCTTGCGATACAGCTCGTCGACTGTTGCGAGGTCGATGCTCACGAGAGATAGGCGCGCGGATCGGCGGCGAACGCGCGCAGGCAGCCGGTGCCGCAGAACCAATGGCGTTGCCCGTCGTGGTCGAGGTGCAGTGAGGCGTCGACCATCACGACGCTCATTCCACACACAGGATCGATCGCCGACTCGGTCGACGTTGGTGGGCCTTCTTCGACGGGGCGGCCGGACTGCCGCGGCCTCGTCGAGATGATCTCGGCGAGTATCGACAGCGCGACTTCCTCGGGAGTGCGAGCACCGATGTCGAGACCGGCAGGCGTGTGCACGCGCGCCTTCATCGATGCGCATACATCGATCGCGCCGAGCACAGCTTCGCCTCGCTTGCGGCTGGCGACCAGACCGACATAGGGAACGTTCGCTTGCAACGCCGCAACGAGCACGGCTTCTTCGTCTCGGCCGTGCGAGGCGATCACCACCGCCGCTGTGTCGCCGGGCAGTTCACCGGTGTAGGCGGCCCCCGCGTGGCCGAGCGGCCCGACCAGCTCGAGCATGGCGCGAGCGATGGGCGTGTCGCCTGCCACGACAACCAACGGTGCGGGAATGACGGGCTCGAGGAAGATCTCCAACGTGCCACCCGACAGGCACGGGTTGTGCACGGTCAGGGAACCAGGCCGTGGCTCCTCGGGCTCCGGCGTGATCCGCAACAGCAAGGTGTCTCCCGAATCCAGCAGCGCCAGAGCCTGGGCACGAACCGTGGACTCTGCGCACGCGCCGCCGACGAAACCTTCGATGGTTCCGTCGGCGAGAACGAGCGCTTCGGCCCCCGGCTTGGCACTGGTCGGCTTCTCCGCCACGACGACGCGAGCGTGCACGTACGCCGCCCGTGCGTGGCGCAACTCCAACCCACGAGCAGAAAGATCGTGTGTCATGCGAAAACGCTACTAAGTGATCGCCATGTCGGTGCGGAACGGGTTGCCTTGGATGGCTCGCCAGACCTGCGCGGGCGTCAGTGGCATGTCGGCGTGGCGGACCTGGATCGCGTCGAGCACCGAGTTGACCACAGCTGGCGGAGAGCCGACCGTTGCCGACTCGCCGACACCCTTCACACCGAGCGGGTGATGAGGCGACGGGGTGATGGTCTCGCCGAGCTCCCACGACGGGCACTCCATCGATGTCGGCAGCAAGTAGTCCATGAACGAACCGCCCAGGTTGTTGCCGTCCTCGTCGAACGCGATCACCTGCATCAACGCCATGCCGACACCGTCTGCCAGGCCGCCATGGACCTGACCCTCGACGATCATCGGGTTGATGCGCGGACCGCAGTCGTCGACGGCAATGAATCGGCGGACCTTCACCTGGCCGGTACCCGGATCGACATCGGTGACGCAGATGTACGCGCCGAACGGGTAGGTGAGGTTCGGCGGGTTGTACACGCACTGACCATCGAGGTGTCCTTCGACGCCGTCGGGGAGCTCCAGCGAGCTGTGCGACAGCATGGCGATCTCCTGGATCGTCTTGCCCTTCTCCGGGTCACCTTTCACCTGCCAGCGTCCGAGCTCCCACTCGAGATCGTCGGGTGAGCATTCCAACGCTGCCGCTGCAACGATGCGGGCCTTGTCGCGCACGCGTCGGGCGACGATCGCTGCCGCGCCGCCGCTGACCGGCGTCGAACGCGACCCGTACGTGCCGAGACCGAACGGTGTGTTGTCGGTGTCGCCCTGAATGACCTCGACGTCTTCCGGTGGGATGCCCAACTCTTGCGCGACGATCTGCGCAAAGGTCGTCTGGTGACCTTGGCCTTGCGTGATGCAGCTCAACCGGAGCTGTGCCTTGCCGGTGGGATGCACGCGTAGGTCAGCGCCGTCGGCCATGCCGAGACCGAGGATGTCCATGTGCTTGCGCGGACCGGCGCCGACGCCTTCGGTGAAGAACGAGATGCCGATGCCCATCATCGGTTCGCTGGTGTCGCCTGCTGCTCGGCGCGCCCGGCGTGCCGCCTGCTCGGCGCGAAGCTCGTCGTAGCCGGCGATGCGCATTGCCTCCCGAAGTGTCGGCGAGTAGTTGCCGCTGTCGTACTCCCACCCGGTTGGCGTGGTGTACGGGAACTGCTCGGCGCGCAGCAAGTTCTTCAATCGAAGTTCGGCCGGATCGATCTTCATCTCGTCGGCAAGGCAGTCGACGAGTCGCTCGACCAGGTACACGGCTTCGGTGATGCGGAACGAACAGGCGTAGGCGACACCACCGGGCGCCTTGTTGGTGTACACACCGGTGACCTTGCAGTGTGCCGCCTCGTAGTCGTAGCTGCCGGTGAAGATGTGGAAGAACCCGGCTGGGAACTTCGTCGGCTGGGCGGTGCCGTTGAAGCAGCCGTGATCGGCCAAGACGTTGACTCGGACGCCGAGGATCTTGCCGTCCTTGGTGGCAGCGATTTCGCCGTGCATGTGGTAGTCGCGGGCGAACGCGGTGCTCATCAAGTGCTCGCTGCGATCCTCCATCCACTTCACCGGCTTGCCGGTGACGATGGACCCGACGATCGACAGCACGTAGCCGGAATAGATGCCGACCTTGTTGCCGAAGCCGCCGCCGATGTCTTGTGTCACGATGCGGATCTTGTGCTCGGGAAGGCCGGCGACCAGCGCGTAGACCGTGCGGTGGGCATGGGGCGCCTGCGATGTGCACCAGACGGTCAACTGTCCGGTGACCTTGTCCATGTAGGCCACGGACCCGCAGGTCTCCATCGGCGATGGGTGGGTGCGCGGGTACAACATGTCCTGCTTCACGATCACATCGGCCTTGGCGAACGCGGCGTCGCACTTGGCTTCGTCGCCTGCCTCCCAATCGAAGATGTGGTTGTCGGTCTTGCCTTCCTTGTCGGTTCGGATGACCGGCGCTCCCGGGTCGAGCGCCTTCTTGGCGTCGATGACCGGCTCCAGGATCTCGTACTCGACTTCGATCAACTCCAACGCGTCGCGAGCCGAGTACTTGTCCTCGGCGATGACGAATGCGACCTCTTGACCCTGGAACCGGACCTTGTCGGTGGCCAGCACCGCTGCGGTGTCGTACGACAAGGTGGGTACCCACGCCAGACCGAGCGTTTCCAGGACCGCGCCGGTGATGACGGCTTTCACCTTCGGGTGCGCCTCGGCCGCTGACGTGTCGATCGACTTGATCAACGTGTGCGCAACGGGGCTGCGCAAGATGGCGCCGTAGAGCATGCCGGGCATGTCGAGGTCGTCGATGTAGTGGCCTTGCCCGCGCAGGAACCTGGCGTCTTCCTTGCGCAGCATGCGGCCGAAACCGATCGGGTTTCCGCCTGCACTGGTAGGTACGTCTGTGACGGTCATACCGTTGCCCCCTCGTTCTCGTTCGCGTTCTCGTTCGCGTGCTCGGCGGCCCAACGAATGGCGCGCACGATGTTCTCGTATCCGGTGCAGCGACAGATGGTGCCGCAGATGGCTTCGCGGATCTCGCCCGTGGTGGGGTCCGGGTTGCGATCGAGCAGGGCTTGACCGGTCATCAGCATGGCGGGCGTGCAGAACCCGCATTGCAGGCCGTGCTCGTTCATGAACCCTTGCTGGATCGGGCTCAGCACGCCGCCCTGCTCCAGATCTTCCACGGTGCGGACGTTCCGGCCATCGGCCATGGCGGTCAGCACTGTGCACGATTTCACCGGCTCGCCGTCCATCCACACAACGCAGACGCCGCAGTTGGTGGTGTCGCAGCCCCAGTGGCTGCCCGTCAGGTGAAGGTGGTCGCGAAGGAAGTGGATGAGGAGCAGCCTCGGTTCCACGTCGCGGGTGTAATCCTCGCCGTTGACATTGATGGTCACTTCCATCATGAGCCTCCCTGTGCCCTTGTGACGGCGCGGCGCAGGGCACGTTCCGTGAGTTCCTTGGCGAGATGCCGTTTGTAGTCAGCCGGACCGCGTTGATCGCTGGCTGGGTTGCTGGCGTCGGCGGCCAGTTGCGCCGCTGCAACGATGTTGTCCTCGGAGGGTGCCTGACCGCGCAGGGCGGCCTCCGCTGCGGGTGCACAGAAGTGCTCGACTCCGACAGCGGTCAGTCCGATGCCACAGTCGCCGACGACGTCGCCGTCCATGCTGACGAACACACCTGACGCGGCAACGGCCCAGTCGCCGGCACGGCGCTCGACCTTCTCGTACGCACTTCCTGTGCGTTGGCGGATGGGGATGCGGATCTCGGTCAGGATCTCGCCGGGTTGGGCTGCGGTCTCGTATGGACCGAGATGGAACTCGCGAGCTGGGACTGTCCGTTCGCCATTCTTGGATTGCAGCACGATTGTCGCGGCCAACGCCGACATCACTGCCGAGAGATCCTCCGACGGATCGGCCTGGCACAACGAACCACCAACCGTGCCGCGGTTGCGCACGATCGGATCTGCGATGACGCGCTCGGCCTCGGCGAAGATGGCGTAGTGCTCGGCCGCTACCGCCGACTCGAGCAACTCTCGATGCCGTGTCATGGCACCGATGCGAATCTCGTTACCTTCGACGCGTACATATGACATGTCGAGATCGTTGATGTCGATCAGATGCTCGGGTCTGGCGAGTCGGAGCTTCATCATCGGTAGCAGGCTGTGCCCACCGGCAACCAGCCGGGCTTCCGGGCCGAGCCGTTCCAGCAGTGCAATTGCGTGGTCGATGCTGGTCGCTCGTTCGTACTCGAACGGCGGTGGAATTTGCATGAGATCCCCCGATCCTCTGTAGCCCCCAAACGCAAGGCCCGCACGCGCGACGCGTACGAGCCCCACGGTGATGATGGGCCGGGGACGTGCCATCGTCAACGCCCTCCTAAGGGAAGGGTTATCTCGACCCGATCGCGCCGCGAGCGCAGGTCTACAGTTCCCGGACTGTGACCCTCGCGCAGCTCAAGGTGTTCGTGCTGGTCTCGCGGCTGGGGTCTGTACGCGCCGCCGCAGCGGCCCTCGGAGTCAGCGAGCCGGCCGTGTCGCAGGCGCTTGCTGCACTCCGCCAACACCTGGACGATCCATTGATCACACGCAGCGGGACCGGCATGGAGCTGACTCCTGCAGGACGCCGGGTGGTGTCGATTGCGTCGCAGATGGTCAACCTGGCCGTTGATGCAGAGGTCGCCGTGCGCCAGTCCAACGGCGCCGCAGAGCTGTTGCGTGTCGTCACCACCAGTACGTTGGCGCAGTCGATCGTGCCTGCGCTGCTGCAGGCATTCACCGCTCGCGCCGGGGGGATAGAGGTCAGCCTCGGCGTGGCCACGACCGAGGAGATGGCCGCCCTGGTCGAAGAGCGTTTGGCGGACGTCGCGATCGGACCACGCCTTCCCGGGCTCGAGGCCGAGGCGCTGATGAGGTATCGCCTGACGCTGGTCGCCCACCCTGACCTGCGGGTCAATGGCGGAGGCCTGGCGGCGATGAGGTGGTTCGTCGATCCGACTGGAACCGATCCCAGGTCCGATGTGGGTTCACTCTTGACGAAATATCGGGTCCCCGACTCCCAGATCATGGTGTTCGCCAACGAGAAGGCTGCCTGGTCGGCCGCTGCCACGGGCGACGGCGTGGCGCCGGCGATCGACCACATGGTTGCAGGTGAAGTCGATCGTGGTGCTCTGGCACGGGTGGGAACGCCAGATCTACCGCTTGACCTGCTGCTCTACATCAACTCACTGGAATCCCTGCGCCGATCGAGCGCGGCAGACAAGCTGCGCCGGTTCGCCGCGCACCCCCGATGCCATGCAGGCCATGTACCGACCGGATATCGGTGTGCCGGCCGCAAAATTCCGCCCGCCGGTCTACGTCACTCTCTGGAGTTGATCCGTCAAGACTGTCTTAAGCCCAAAACCTTGACCTTGTGCAGGGCGTGTCCCCTGCGTACACCAAGAGTCCGACGCGGGCGCGGCGAACTTACTTCGGAGGTAAATCGCAATGAAGCGACATTTGTTTGGGGTGGCCGCAGCAGTGCTGGGGACCATGCTCGTTGGCGGAGTTGTCGTTCAAACGGCGGCCGCCGCGCCGGTTCCAGTACCGACCACGGTGACATTGCCGTTGTTCGGTGCACCGTTGACCATTGGGATCGAAACGGGCCCCGGCGGGACGTTGACCAACGTCTCGATCGACCCGGCCGATGGCAACGTTGCGACCAAGGCCCGGCCCCACAAGGTCGTCTTCGAGAGCGCCAATCTGCACGACCCGACCGGTAATCCGGGCAAGGTCACGATCAAGACGAAGCGCGGCGGACAGAGCGTCTCCGCTCGCGCCGGCTCGCTGGCTGACATCTCTGGTCCTGGTTCGTGGAGTGGCGATGTGTTCGGTGACCGGAGTCGCCACCACCGTCGCAGTTCGACATTGGCGCAGGTGCCGATGGCAACCCCGACATCACCGGCACCACAGTGGTTTCGGGTGAGAGCCGGTGTGGTCGGCGACGTCAGGCGGTCGACTGATGATGACGACGACGACGAGACCAAGGCCTCCGCTCGAGTTTCGATCAAGTTCACCAATGCCGACGGCGATCAGTCTCGTACCTTGACCATCTCGGCGAGGGTGAAGACGGAGTCCGACGACGACGACGACGACGACGACAGCGATTCATCTGCCAAGCTCAGCATCTCGCTCGGCCGGATCAAGGGTGTCGCTGTCGATGCTGCGGTCGCAGCAGGCCCGCACACCTGGACGGGCGTGCTCTGCGATGGCTCGGCAGCATCGATCGCCTACGTCGTCGCACTTGACGGCTCTGTCTCGGATGTTGTTCCAACGCCGCCTACGGCCGATGTTCGGGCCGATGATTCGAAGATCGACGTGCGGTTCTCGGGCGACGAGCGAGTTCGCATTCGGGTCCGTGAGGACGATGGCCAGATCAAGATCTCGGTCGACGAGCGCATCCGTTGCCGCGACGCAGAGGATCCGACCGTCAACGGTTCGGCAGTCCCGACCACGGTCGATGACGACGACGACGATGACGACGACGACAACGGCGGTAACCACGGTCGCGGTGGCGGCCGAGATGACGACGACGACGATGACAACACGACCTCGACTGACAACACAGTTGGGTAGTCATCGCACGGCAGCCCGGTTCCTCTTCGGAGGGGCCGGGCTGCTGCTCGTTTTTGCCGCCTGTTCCGACGACAATGCACCCGAAGTCGGGTCTGCGGCGGCCAACACCTCCACCACAGTGCTCGCCTCAGCTCCCTCTGTGGCAGCAGACACCGGCGGAGCCGCAACCACCACGGTGGCGGTTGCGGCAACGTTGGCCCCGGTCGATGGTGCCGCGCTGTTGCAACAGGCAGTCGCCGCGACCGGCGGCGGCTACCACTTCAACCAGACGGCGACCGTGGACGGCGTGGTCGTGCTGACGATCGATGGTGACCGATTGCCCGACGGCGCCCGGTTCACGGTCAGCAACGACGCCGGCGTTGTTTCTTGGATCTACACCGTCGATGGTGTCTACCTGATGCCACAAGACGGGGAGTGGGAGCTCGACGACTCCGATCCTCCCGCTGTTGATCCCATCAACGCGCTGTCCGCCCCGACTTCTGTCACCGTGGCCAGCAATGACGGCACGACGGTGCAGCTCGTCGTCACGGTCCCCAACAGCGCAGTCGGCGTCGCCGCCGAGGGCGAAGCATCGCTACAGGTAGCTGTGGTCGGTGGAGCCCTCTCGACGATCAGCCTACGGCACCGTCACAGCCGAAGGCAAACCCGCTGCAACGACGGTGACGATCGGTGCGCCGGTCGACACGAGCCCGGTCGTCGCGCCGATCTGATCGCCTGACTTGCCCGCTCACGTTGGGATTCGACAGCTGGTTCTCGACGAACTAGTGATCTGACCACGAACGTTCGCGTGCCGTGTGTGGCGGCTCGTGTTGGTCTCGTCGTCGTTGGGTGCTTGCTAGTTCCATGTGAGCACATAGACGCTCCGCGCTTGTGGGGACGCGAGCGTGAGTGACCGCCGGCTGTACGAACGGGTCCGGTGGCATCATCGATCTGGGCGTTCGTCGATCTGGTTGCCACGGTTCTCGGTGACCTGCGACTGTGAACGAAGATTGGCATCCAGATCGGTCGAGCACGTCGACCGCTGTGCCGTGAGTCCGATGGCACGTGCTGGCCGACCCGACACACAGCACACCGCTTTGGGTCAGAGCCGGGAAGCGAGCGTGGACAGACCTGGTGTGTGTCGGATCTGGCCGTGTTGGCGATATCGGACACACACCGATCCGAGCGGTGCGTCCACTCAGTCGATCTGGTTGCCACTACCGGGTCACAGACGCAGGTCCGCGAAATCCTTGGCAACCAGATCCTCGACCCTTGCGGACAGGGCAAACGTTGCCGGTCAGAGCACTAGCTGTCGAATCCCAAGCCCATCTTGTCGAGGGTCTTCAGCCACACGTTGCGCTTGCCCGTGCGATCCTCACGGTTCAGTGACCACCGAGTGGTCTGAATGCCGATGAACCTGAATGGCTCGGGCGGGAAAGGCAAGGGTCGCTCCTTGACGAAGGCGGTCTGTGTGGCGCGCGACCGTTTGCCGTCGAGCAGGTCGACCATCACTTCTCCACCGAATCGGCTCGACGCAACACCCAATCCCGTGTACCCGAGTGCGTAGGCGACACGGCCCTGCATCGCTTGGCCCCAGAACACGCAGAACCTGCTGCACGTGTCGATGGCGCCACCCCACGCGTGGGTGAACTTCAGGCCCTCGAGTTGAGGGAAGGTCTCGAAGAAGTGCTTGCTCAGCATGGCCCACGTTTCGGGCCGGCTCTCGAGTTCGACGTTCATCTTGCCGCGCCAGTAGTAGATCGCGTCGTAGCCGCCCCAAAGGATCCGGTTGTCCTCGGTCAGCCGGTAGTAGTGGAACTGGTTGGGTATGTCGCTGAGCCCCTGCCGGTTCGCCCAGCCGATGTCGGCCAGCTGGGCATTGGAGAGTGGCTCGGTGACCATGCAGTAGTCGTACACCGGCGCGACGTAGTGGCCGATCCGCTTCAGCAGCGGCTTGAAGGCGTTGGTCGCCAGTGCAACCTTGCCGGCCCGTACTCTGCCGAGCGGGGTGGTGATGAGCACGCCGACGCCGTCCTTTTCGAGAGATGTCGCCTTGGTGTCTTCATAGATGCGCACCCCCAGCGACATCGCTGCGCTCTTCAAGCCCCACACCAGCCGGGCCGGGTCGACCAGCGCGGCGCGGTCCGTGCGCCACAGCCCACCCGTGTACGTGGCCGAGTTGACCTGGGCTTGCATCTCGGCGCCGTCGAGCCACTCGACCTGCTGGCCGAGCTCTCGAAGCTGTTCGTAGTCGTCGTGCAGTTCAAAGAGGTAGCTCGGCGGGTGGGAGCTGGTGGCCACGTCGATGACGCCGGGTCGTTCGTAGTCGCAGTCGATGTTGTACCGCTTGATCGCTGCTTCGATCTCGTTGAGGTTCTGCAGGCCGAGCTCTTCCAGCAATGGCAGTTCCTGCGGGAAACGCTCCTGCCCGTTGGCTACCCCGTGGGTCAAGGCTGGACTCCATGAACCCACCGTTGCGGCCGCTCGCCGCAGACCCGATCTCGTGTGCGTCGATCAGGACGATGTCGCGCGACGGGTCGCGTTCCTTGGCGATGATCGCCGTCCACAACCCGGTGTAGCCGCCGCCGACGACGCACAGGTCGCACGTCTCGGTACGCACCAGGGTGGGGTTGCTGTCGGGTTCGTCGGCATCGTCGTACCAGTAGGGATACGGGTCGGCATCGGCGATTGCGTCGAGATGAAATTCGTCGATTGCGTCATCGTCGTCGCGATTGTTGACGGCCATATGGTCTCACCACCTGTCGGAGTGCGACGTTACTGCGAGGCACGCTACGGTCGCGGACATGATCCTTCACGTTGTTGCGTTCAAGTGGAAGCCGGGGATTCCCGCCGGCCACGTCGAGTCGGTGAAAGCCCAACTCCTGGAGTTCGCTGGCACGCTGCCCGAGGTTCGCTCGTATCGCTGCGGCGCGGATGAGGGCGTGTCCGACATGGGCAACTTCGACTTCGCCATCGTCGCCGAGTTCGACAACATCGACGACTGGCGTGTCTACGACAAGCACCCCCGTCACGACGAGATCCGCGCCGGCGTCGTTCGCCCGTGGATCGAGACACGAGCATCAGTTCAGTTCGAGAGCTAGCACCGAAGTCCGAGACCGGCGTGATGGCCATCCCAACCGGCGGTGACCCGCGTTCATGAACGACCTGCTGATCCAATCGGTCCGACCATGGCCACGCGAGCTCGGCGGAACGCCCGTCGATGTGCTGATTCGTGCTGGCCGCATTGCTGCGATCGGACCAGGCGTCGGAGCCGATACGGCAGGCGGGTCGCAGGTGCCGTCGGCCGATGGTCGCGGCGGGGTTCTGCTCCCGGCGCTCGCCGATGTGCACACCCATCTCGATTCGACCCGCCTCGGCCTTCCATTCCGAGGGCATTCGGCCGGGCCCGGGCTCACCGGGCTGATCGAGAACGACCGGGCCAACTGGCGCTCCGATGGTGATGTCGCGACCCGGGCGATTCGCACCCTCGCGGCGACGATCGCATCCGGTACCACTGTTGTGCGAAGTCATGCCCAGGTCGACACCGACGCCAAGCTCGAGCGACTGGAAGGCGTGCTCGCTGCTGGTGAGGCACACGCCGCACGTTGCCGTCTGCAGGTCGTTGCGTTCCCGCAGTCGGGAATCGTTCGCGACAGGGGCACCGCCGAGTTGCTACACGCCGCGATCCTTGCCGGAGCCGACCTCATCGGCGGGATCGATCCGTGCGGGCTCGATCGAGACCCCGTGGAGCATCTCGACATCGTGTTCGGCCTCGCCGAACGCCACCAGGTCGGTATCGACATCCATCTCCACGAATCGGGCGAGCTCGGGGCATTCACGTTCGAGTTGATCGGCGAACGCACCCAGGCTCTCGGAATGCAGGGCAAGGTCACGATCAGCCATGGCTTCGGATTGTCGTCCGTCGATGCTGCTCGTCAGGCCTCCCTCATCGAGATGCTCGCGAGGAACGACATCGCCCTCACGACCGTCGCGCCGGGTACGACGGAGCCGCTGCCGATCGCCGAACTTCGAGCCGCGGGTGTGCGTGTGGGTCTCGGCCAGGACGGCATCCGCGACTTCTGGTCGCCCTATGGCAACGGCGACATGCTCGAACGGGCGTGGCAGCTGGCATTCATCTCCGGCGTCCGCTTCGACGCGCTCGTCGAAGCCTGCGTCGATGTCGCGTCGCGAGGAGGGCGGTCCGTTGTCGATGGAGGACCATGGCCAACCGAAGGCGTGCTCGACGATGCCCGCTCCGGTCTCGCCATCGGAGCGCCTGCCGACCTGCTCGTCGTGCACGCCGACACCGTGACCGCAGCGGTGATGGACCACCCGCCACGCACCCTGGTCGTTCGTGAAGGGCGAGTCGTCGCCCGCGACGGCCAGCTCGTCTGAGGGGCGCAGGTTGCCTGTCGATGATCGCAGTCGTTCACTGCCGAGCGTCAGCCCGTCGGATCCGTACAGCCGGCGGTCAGTTCGGTGGGCGAGGGTGACACTCCCGCAACAACTGTCGCGGTGACCACGGGCGTCGCGAACGACGTTCCGCTCCACGTGCTGCGGCTTCCGTCTATTCGAACACCGCAGATGCCTTCACCCATGGCCGACATGGCGCCAACGTTGGAGAAGTCCGAGATCGTCGTCAGGTCCGGTTGAACTCCGACCGCACCCCGAACAGTTCGTGCGTCTCGATGTCCACGGTCGGAGGATCGGACGTATTGGGCGATGTCTCGAGGCCCGGAATACCCACTGCGGCGGCGCCGCCCATCTGTCCGGGGATGAAGTCGGAGTCGAGCGGGGTGTTCGCGGGGAGGGGCCCGTGATTGCCGGCCGCGGCGACAACGGGCGCCTCGTTGGTGTTGTCGTACCACAGATCGAGCGCAGCCCAGATGCCCATGCCTTGTCGCTCAGGACCTCGCACTGGTGGCTGCCCACGGAGAGGTTCAGCGCCGCGAAAGATGAACGGGCGCTCGCTGTCCGCTGATTGCTTGGCAAGGAGTCTGCGAACGGCGGAGTAGAGCTGCATCTCGTCGGTGTTGAATCCTTTGCCGAACTGGCTGCGGCGCCGTCGAACAACGTGTTGTCCAACGCCGGGTCGTACTCGTTTCCGTTGACGCCCTCATACAGGTCGGCGGGACGTTGGCCATGCCGGCAACGATGATCCTGGCCTTTGCACGAAGCGAGCTATCACGCTGGCGACGAACATGCCATGGCCCTGCATGTCTCCCAGCGAGGCATGTTCCGCATCGAGGTCGTGTCAGCGGCCTCGACGTGAGACTGCACCCAGTCGACAGTTTCCGACGTCTCGCTATAGCCAGTGTCGACGACGCCTACGACTGGTGCGTCGTCCGCTGGCGCAGTGGCGTCGCCCGAGAGGTCGCCCGACTCATCGTTGTAGGGCCCACCGGGCCGAACGTCCAGTGCACGGTCGGCGTGACGAGCAGGACGGGTGCAGCGGGAACGGAGGCGCGCCTTGCGAAAGATCGATGGAGACATCCAGCGGGTCCTCGTCGGGGGGAACCAGGTACAGGCTGATTCCCTGTACGGCCAGTTCATCGATGTCGCCCTGTGTGATGTTCTCGAAGCGTTCTTCCGGTCCCGTGATCCTCACGAGAGCCGCTCCTCCGGCGTGTGGCAGCGATCCACGCAGCGACCTTGCGAAGAGGACCTCTCGTCGACGCGGCACACGTGACCATCCTGGGGAGGTGGGGTCGCCGTCGGTTCCGTGCTTTGCGAGGTTGCGCTGGTCTCCTGCGTTCGATGTGTCGTCTGCGGTGGAGGCAATTGCGCCCTCATCCGAGTCGTCGCTGCCACAGCCGCATGCGACAAGGGCGAGGATCATGTAGGTGGCGAGCGTGCGGCGCATGGGTGACCTCCGGTGAAGCGTTTGTGCGGACATACGAATAGGGGCACGATGCAGCAGTTTGATTCGCGAGAATTGTGCATCATGGACGAGGGGGTTGCGAACAAGCTGTGCATCGAGGCACGAGCCGATCCGCGTGCGGGCGTACGATGCGTTGCTGCACGCACTCGCGAGCACTGCTGAGCCCGCCGTTCGATCCATCGTTTTTCGTGGGCTGGGCTTTCGCTGCACGCCTGGTCACCTCGATCGCCGAGTCCGAGGAGTTCCTGACCCGCTCCATCGAGGCTGCGAAGGCCGCTGGTCGAGACGATCTTGTGGGGGAGGCGATGTTCACTCTGGCGGGCACGCTCTGCCTCGGAGGAGACACGGTGGCCGGATTGAGGTTGCTCGACGACGCACGGCCGGAGGCGTCGGAATATCTGGCTGCTCGAATCGACTTTCAGCACGCCTCGATCATCGCTCGTGAAGGGAATCTCGACGGAGCGTTGGCTTCACTCACAAGCGCCCTCGCCTACTTCGACAACCATGGCGACGACTGGTACAGCGCGGCGGCCCTCGGTAACCGTGGCTTGGTGCGGCTGGACCAAGGGGACCTCGTCGGTGCTCGGGGCGACCTGCAACAGGCCCGCGACCTGTACGAGGTTCTGGGGATGTCGGCATCGGTGGCCGGGATGGAGCACAACCTCGGACGAATCGCCGGTCTCACCGATGATGTCGTCACCGCCCTGCGCTGGTTCCGAACAAGCGAGGACAAGCTGGTCGCATTGAAGATCGACGTCAGCGAGGTGCAGGTGAATCGCTGCGAAGTGCTCCTCCAGGCGGGGCTGTATGCCGAAGCGCAACTCGTCGCCGAAGAGACAGTGGCGGCAATGTCGCTCGCAGGTCTGGGATTGGAGCGAGCCGAGGCTCTGTTTGCACGATCTCTTGCCTTGCGCGTGCTCGATCGTGCCACGCCGATGCCTCACTTGCTGCCAGCGAAGCAGCGGACTTGTTCGAGGCTCAGGATCGCTGTGGCCTGGGTGATGCGGGCGCGGCTCGTGGCCCTCAGCTGCGAGCCGATGCGGAGCGTGGAGACTCTCGTCGATCTTGCCGTATCGCTCGAGCAGCACGCCCAGTGGCTCGCTGCGAGCGAGGCGTGGGCCCTCGTCTCGGAGGATGATGCGGCTGCTGCCCTCACCGGACTTGCCGGAATGCCCATCGACCCGGCTCGCACCACGTTCGAACTCCGGCTGACGAATCTGCTCGTGGCGAACTCGCGCCAGCCTGGAGCGAGACGACGCCCCGCGGGCGATGGCCATCACTCGAGAGGCGATCGCGCTGGGTGATCGACGCCGGCTCGCTCTCCGCGCCACTCGACCTTCGCGTCGCGGTCAACGCACAGTTGGCGGCAGTCGCGATGCTCGGCCTGTCGGTGCGACGCAGTCGAGGTCGGACCTGGAATGTGCTGCGGTGGGTCGACCGCTGCCGCAATTCATCGACGGCCACGACCCCCTCGAACTGGAGCGACGAGAGCCAGCGGTTGGTGGGCGAGCTCCGAGCGGCACAGGTCGCGTCGAGAAGCGCCTCCGAATTGGAGATAGCGACACTGGTACGTCGCCAGGCAAAGTTGCAGCGGCAGCTCGTCGAGGAGCGGCGGATGCAACCGACCAACTCGACTCGACGCGCAGGACTCAGTAGATCGCTGAGCGTCGGCGATCTTCGTGACTTCACGATCATCCAGCATCATTGGCTCGGCGGCCAGTTGAGTGCTGTTGTCGTCCGCGGCGGACGGACCGAGCTCGTCGAGCTCGGCGCCGAGGCCGACATCATCATTCATCGGACCCACCTGCTGCGAAGGGTGCGCAATCTCGTCGTACGTGACGACCGATCAGCCGATGCAGCGATTCGCAGTGCCGAGGTCCTGTGTCGCCTGGTTCTGCCCGACTTCTCCTTCAACGAACCAACAGTGATCGCGCCAACCGCAGAGCTGCTGGGCGTTCCATGGGCGCTTCTGCCGTCGCTCGCCGACGTTCCGGTCACCGTCGCTCCGAGCCTGTGGCATTGGGTGCGCGCTCGCGACAGCTCGGCGCCGCTGACGTCGGTCGCGTTCGTGGAGGGACCGAACATATCCAGCGCGGCGGAGGAACACCGGGGCATCGCGTCGGCGTGGGACAAGTCGTCGATCATCACTGCGGCGTCGGTGGCGGAGGTGCTCTCCGTGCTCGCCTCCGTCGATGTCGCCCACTTCGCTTGCCACGGAGATCGCCCGCTGCGTGATGGTCGCTTCGCCCGTCTTGTACTTCGCGATGGGGATCTGACGAGCTTCGACCTGGAAGCCATCACGGAAGCGCCGCGCTGTGTCATCTTGGCGGCTTGTGACGCGGGACTCCTGCAACCGCTGCCAGGCGACCAAGCAGCGGGCCTCGCTTCGGCGTTGTTCGCCGCCGGAACGCACAGCGTGATTGCGCCGGTCACGGTGATCCAGGATTCCCCGGCTACTGCGGCAACGTTTGCCGACTTCCACCGCCGCCTCGCTGCGGGCGCCGGACCGTCGGCGGCGTTGTTCGCCGTGCAGCAGAGCCGCAAACCCGGCCCCGAACGACGACGGGCTCAGTTGATCAACTGCTACGGCGGCAGCTGAAGCACCACCGTCCAGAGTACATCTGCGAACCTCAGCTGGTTCCAGGCTCGATGTCGGCAGCGACCGGTGTTGCCGGGGTCGAGGTGACGAGGTCGAGGTCGTAGTGGGCGAGACGTTCGTCGAACGTGGCCACCCTGCGGACCTTCATCCGATGGATCAGCACCAGGGTGATCGCCAGGTCGGGATCGACCGGTGTGCCGCGCCTCAACTCGTTCGCGGCATTGCGATGCTGACGGGCGACGTGCAGCTTGTCGATCGGCGCGAACAGGTCGGGTTTGTCGACAGCGGCGAGGTGATCGGCACGAGCGACAACGAGATGTCGCTGGGCGAGGAAGTCGTCGATCAAGGCGCGGTAGATGAGCACCGCTTCGTCGTGGTTGGCGTCGCCGGTGTCGGCCACGGCGTTGAGGAAGCTGAGGTCGAGCAGGACCGACGGTGGGTTCATCCCCATGCAGGACTCACGGTGCGGCCATCACAGTGCGGCCAGGGCGCGGTGCGACCGTTCAGCCCGTTTGTGCCGCTGCCGATTCTCCATGCGGTTCCAGAACCAGAACGACCCACCGACGATCGCCCAGCCGACCAGCCCGTCGATCACCCAGTGCTCGGCCAGGTAGACGAGCGACGCCAGCATGAGGACGGGGAAGACCAGGACAACTACCTTCAGCCACACGGGCTTGATCCACGGCAGGAAGAACGCCGGCACGATCAGCGCGAACGATGCGTGCAGCGACGGCATCGCCGCGACCGCGTTGCCCCAGTCGAGGGCAGCCTTCCAACTGACTGCCGCGGCGTGCAGACCCATCGCGACGAACCCGCGCCCGGCGCTACGAGTCAGCGGTGGAATCAGTTCGTAGTTCTTCGCTGCCATCCATGGTGGCGCCGTCGGGAAGAGGATGAACAGCAGACAAGCCACGCCGAGCACGGTGGCAAATCGCTTCATGAACCGGGCCCACTGACGATGCGAGGTGGCCCAGAGTGCGCCCATCACGATCGGGACGAGGATGAAGTGGGTGAAGTAGGTCAGTGACGCGACCTTGTCCCACCAGTGCACGGTCGACATCCAGAAGTGATCTTGCAGCACGGTGTTGGGATCGTTGCCGAAGAACAGGAGCCGGTCGATGTTGCGCGGTGCCTCGACCTGGAGCGGGAACTTGATCCCGAACAACCTGCCGTCGGCCGCGCCGCGGGTGGTCTCGTAGGCGTACCACATCGCGCAGTACAGCAACAGGTCGATCGCCAGGACGCCCCACTGGCGCAGCGGTCGGCCGATGAAGGCGCAAATCAGGAAAATGGTGACCGCCCGAGCGATCCCCAACCGGTCCCACAGGATCCCGTTGTCGCGGGTCCACATCACGGCGTAGATGCAGAAACATGTCAGCGCCGTGCGCCGTAACCAGGCCAGATAGTCGATCGGCACAACCGAACCAAGCGCCACTCGGTGGTCGAGCTGAGGTTGGTCGGCCACGACTGACATGGCCTACCAGGCTACCGATGGGAGGTACTGAACTGGGTTCAGCAGGCTTCGAGGGCGCGGCGCACAAGGACCTTGGCCAGGTGCACTCTGTACTCGGGGCTGGCGTTGAGATCGCTTTGCGGCTCGGCGTCCTCCGCCGCGAGTTGGGCAGCATCGGCGATCGATGCGCCTTGCGAAAGCGCGTTCGACACGCTGGTCGCCAGGATCGGGGTCGATCCCATGTTGACCAGTCCGACTCCGCTCTCGCCGTTACGTCGCCAGGCGGCGACCCCGACGATGGCCCAGTCCTGGGCCCGACGATTGAACTTCTGGAAGTTCCAGCCGGCGCCGTTCATCTTCGGAACGCGGATCTCTGTCAACATCTCGTCGGCCGCCAACGAGGTCTCCAAGAACCCTTGGTAGAAGTCGCCTGCGGCAATCTCGCGGGTGCCGTTGGGGCCCTGGGCGACGTACGTCGCGCCGAGCGCCAACGTCGTTGCCGGAAGGTCGGAGGCCGGATCGCTGTGGGCAATGGAACCGCCGATCGTGCCGCGGTGACGAACCTGCGGGTCGCCCACGTGACCGGCCGCATGGGCGAGCAGCGGGACGTGCTCGGCAAGCACCGAACTGGTCTCGATGTCCATGTGGCGGGTCAGCGCGCCGATCGCGACGTGGTCGCCCGCGTCGCGGATGTAGGACAGGTCGCTGATGCGGCCGATGTCGACCAGCACACTCGGCTGAGCGAGGCGCAACTTCATGAGCGGCAGCAGGCTGTGCCCGCCGGCGAGAAACTTGGCGTCGTCACCATGTTCGCCGATGAGGCGGATGGCCTCTTCGGCAGAACCGGCGCGGACGTAGTCGAAGGCGGCGGGAATCACGTGGTTGCTCCTCTAATTGGCGGAATCATTGGCGGAATCATTGGCGGAATCATTGGACTTGGTGGAATCAGGTGGTACTGGCGGGACTGTTGCTTGCGGCCTGCATTGCTTTCCAGACGTTGTGCGGGCTGGCCGGCATCGTCACGTCGGTGACGCCGAGGCCCGATAGGGCATCGACCACCGCATTGATGACTGCGGGTGCAGCGCCGATGGTGCCGGCCTCGCCGATGCCCTTCACGCCGAGCTGGTTGGTCGGAGATGGGGTCACCGTGTGACCGAGTGTGATCGACGGTACGTCACTTGCCGCCGGAACGAGGTACTCGGCGAGCGTCGACGTCTTCAGGTTGCCGGAGTTGTCGTACACGGCTTCCTCGTACAGCGCTTGAGCAAGGCCTTGGACGACACCGCCGTGCACCTGACCATCGACGATCAACGGGTTCACTTGCACGCCGCAGTCGTCCACGGCCACGTAGCCGAGGACGTCGACCTGTCCGGTCTCGGTATCGACCTCGACCGTGCACACGTGCGTGCCGAACGGCCACGAGAAGTTCGGAGGATCGTAGGTGACCTGTGCCTCGAGGTTGGGCTCGAGGCCGTCGGGCAGGTTGTGGGCCGTGAAGGCCTCGAACGCGATGGCGGCCAACGGCAGGCTGCGATCGGGAGAGCCCTTCACCGTGAACGCTCCACCGACGAACTCGAGATCGGCCTCGTTGGCTTCGAGCTGATGGGCGGCGATCTTGGCGGCCTTGTCGATGACTTTGTCGCAGGCCATCGCAATGGCCACACCACCGACCGTCAGCGACCGTGACCCATAGGTGTCGAGGCCGAGGGGAGCAATTGCCGTGTCGCTGTGCAACACGTCGACGTCGGCGGGGCTGACACCCATCTTCTCGGCGACGATCATGCTCCACGCCGTTTCGTGACCCTGGCCGTGGGGAGCCGTGCCCGTGACGACCTGGATCTTGTTGGTCGGCAGCACGCGAACCGTCGCTGACTCCCATCCGCCCGCGGAGTAGTTGAGCGAGGCGAGGACACGTGATGGGGCGAGACCGCACATCTCGAAGTAGCTGCTGACGCCGATGCCCAGCCGCCTGGTCGCACCACTGACGTTCTGTGTCTTCTGGCGAGCACGAACTCCTTCGTAGTCAGCGAGCCCCAAAGCCATCACCGAGGCAGCGTTGTGGTCACCCGAGTCATAGACAAGACCGCTGAACGCGGTGTACGGGAATTGATCCTTGCGGATGAAGTTGCGCTGCCGTACCTCGACCGGATCGATGCCGATCTTGGCGGCGAGGGCATCCATGGCACGCTCGATGGCGTAGGTGGCCTCGGGACGACCGGCACCGCGGTAGGCGTCGGTCGGCGTCATGGTGGTGAACACGCTGGTGCACGAGAAGTCGTACGCAACCGGGATGTCGTAGACGCCGGCATACAGAAAGGCGCCGAGCAACGGGATGCCAGGCGTGACCAGTTGTAGGTAGGCGCCCATGTCGGCGAGCAAGCGGACGCGCACGGCTGTGACCTTGCCGTCGGCGTCGGCGGCCAGTTCGATGTTCTGGATCTGGCCGCGGCCCTGGATGGTGGCATGTGCGTTCTCGCCACGCTCCTCGTTCCAACGAACCGGCACGGCGTGCTTGCGGGCCAGCGCAACGCACAGGAGCTCCTCGGCGTAGACGTTGAGCTTCGAGCCGAACCCGCCGCCGACGGCGGGGGCGATCACCCGCATCTGCTGCTCGGGAATACCCAGCGTGAGCGCGGTCATGATCTTGAGGATGTGTGGGATCTGCGTGGCCGAGTAGAGGATCATGTCGCCGCCATACGGCTGCGGGACCGCGGCGACGGCTCGTGGTTCCATCGCCATCGGGATCAGGCGCTGCTGAACGTATTGCTCGCTGACCGTGTACGTCGCTGCAGCGAACGCCTCGTCGACCTGGCCCTCGTGCCCTTCGACCTTGAGGTCCCACGTGTAGCTCTTGTTGGTGCCCAACTCGTCGTGGATCACGACTCGATCGCTGAGCGCATCGTTGAGATCGATCACAGCTTCGAGTGGCTCGTAGGTGACGTCGATCAGATCCAGCGCGTCGCGTGCTGCAGCGTCGCTGGTGGCCAGAACGCAGGCAA
The DNA here is from genome assembly GCA_963779295.1 of Ilumatobacteraceae bacterium. Classification (GTDB taxonomy): domain Bacteria; phylum Actinomycetota; class Acidimicrobiia; order Acidimicrobiales; family Ilumatobacteraceae; genus JAENVT01. Next base: position 64,614 of record CAVZXO010000009.1, on the reverse strand, counting down.
CACCGTCGCCCGCGTACGCGGCCTTGCTGACAGCGAGCGGGTAGTGCGCCGGGTTCTTCATGTCGGCCGTCACCGGCCACGCGCACGGCATCGGCGCGGCCCACAATGAAGCGAGGTCGGCTCCGCTGTACGCGGCCACCACACCCGGCATCGCCGCAGCGGGTGCGACATCGACAGCGGTGATCCGGGCGTGCGCATAGGGACTGCGCAGCACAGCGAGATGCAAGGCGCCCGGGATGTTCAAGTCGTTGGTGAACTTGGCCTCGCCGGTGAGCAAGGCGGGGTCTTCGCGGCGCAACAGCCGCTGGCCCATTACAGAAGTGGGCCGGTCCTCGGTGACAGTCATGACCACTCCCTCGGAGTCGGTGTCAGCTACCTGCGGCACAGGCCAGCACGGCCTGCACGATGTTGTGATAGCCCGTGCAGCGGCACAGGTTTCCTTCGAGACCGAGGCGCACTTCGCGCTCGGTCGGGTTCGGGTTCTCCTTCAGCAGGCTGGTTGCCGCCATGACCATGCCCGGCGTGCAGTACCCGCACTGCAGACCGTGATTTTCCATGAATGCCTTCTGCATCGGGTGCATCTCGCCGTCGTGGGCGAGGCCCTCGATGGTCAAGATGTCGGCCCCATCAGCTTGCACGGCAAGAACGGTGCAGCTCTTCACGGCCTCGCCGTTGAGGTGCAGGCTGCAGGCGCCGCACGACGATGTGTCGCAGCCGACGTTGGTGCCGGTCAAGCCGAGGGCTTCGCGCACGTAGTGGACGAGCAGTGTGCGCGGCTCCACTTCGCTGTCGTGAGCCGTACCGTTGACGGTGACGTGAATCTGCACGTGTGATCCCCCCTCGGAGTAGCGGCCCCCATGGCGCGCGGCCCCATCATGCCTCATGAAGGTGGGCGCGTCCACATGGGAGAGGACGCGAGCCGGTCATCCGAACGGGCGGTGGTGATGCGGCATTCGTCGCGGCAGCGTCATCGCGTACGTGATCGCGAACACCACGGCTGCGAGCAGGCCGATGGTGGCACCGGGGGGAGCGTCGAGAGCGCGACCGAGGGCGACACCGACGACGCCTTCCGAGACACCCAGAACGACACCGACGATGGTCATCTGCCGTAGCGTCGGGCTCAGCAGCCGAGCGGTCGCCGCCGGTGTCACCAGCATGCTGACCGCCATGACCGAGCCGACGGTGCGCAAGCTGATGACGACGACAACGGCCAGGAGCACGACGAGGACCGCCTGCACCAGTTCGACCCGGACACCCACCTGCTCTGCTTGTACGTGGTCGAACGAGGCGAGCCGCAGTTCGCCGAACAGCAGGAGGACGATGCCAACGGCCGCCCCGCCGATGGCGAGGTTGAACCAGATCTGGCTCCACGTCAGGCTCAGCACGTCGCCGAAGAGGATGTGTTCGAGTTCCGCTGTGGTGTCGATTCGAGAGATGACGATGATGCCAACCGCAAACAGGGCGCTACCCATCACGGCGATGATCGCCTCGTGTCCCAATCGTTGACTGGCGGAGAAGAGGATCAGTAGTACGGCGATCAGCACTCCGGCGCCGAGGGCGCCGAGCAGCACGTTGACGCCGGCGGCGTAGGCGATTCCGACGCCGGCCAGTGTGCCGTGCGACATCGTGTCGCCGAGGTTTGCCATCCGTCGCAGCACGATCCACGTGCCCACCACGGGAGCGACCACGCCGATGATCGCCGCAGCGATGAGCGCCTTCAGGTACTCGTCCTCGAGGAGGCTCGTGGCCAGGACAGCGGTCGCGGTCATGCCGACGCCGCCGATCCGAAGGTGCGGTCGAGCACGTCGGACGACAGCACCGTGCCGGGCGGACCATCGCCCAGCAATCGTCCGTTCACCGCCATGCATCTCGAGAATCGACGGCGGGCCAGGGCAAGGTCGTGTGTCGCGATCAGCAATGTGGAACCTTGCTGCACGAGACGTTCGAACACGTCGAACAATTCGGCCGTCGACGGTTCGTCCACACCGCTGAGCGACTCGTCGAGCATCAGCACCGATGCCTCCTGCGCCAAGGCGCGAGCGACGTAGGCACGTTGCAGCTGGCCGCTCGACAGCTGGTTCAGCGAGCGATCATCCATGCCCGTCAGATCGACCAGCTCGAGCAGGCGTTGCGCCTCGTCGCGATCGTGTGACGACGGCCGCGCATACCAGTGGCGGAATCGTCGACGGCCCGCCAGCACGAGCTCGATGACCGTGATTGGAAAGGTGATGTCGTTGTTGCTGCGCTGCGGTATGTAGGCGATGTCCATTCGGTCGGTGCGACTGTGGCAGTGCACTCCGTTGACCTCGACCTGGCCGGTGTGGTTCACGAGGCCGCAGATTGCCTTGAAGAGCGTGCTCTTGCCCGCCCCGTTTGGGCCGATCACACCGATCAGCTCGCCGCGACCGACGGCAAAGGAGACGCGTTCGAGCACGACGACGTCGCCATAGCTGACGCCGAGATCGATCACCTCGAGAACCGCCGACTCTGCCACGACTGGAACCATATCAAGAATGAGATCGATTCTCAATATCGAAACGTCGTCGGATGGGTTAATCTTGCGGTGTGAAGAGCAACGCTGCAGACGGCGTCACGACGAAGGCTTCCACGACGCTGCAGAAGGCGGGGCAGCGATTGACGCGCCATCGGGTGTCGGTGATGGCGGCATTGCGCACATCCGATCGCCCTGTCACCGCTGACGAAGTGGCCAAGATCTCCGGGGTGCCCTTGTCGACGGCGTATCGCAACCTCGCCGAACTGTGCGATGCCGGGGTCGCGGTTCGGGTCGGCGGCGCTGATCGCACGGATCGTTTCGAAATCGCCGAGTCCCTCACCAGTCACCACCACCATCATCTGGTGTGTACGGAATGCGGAGTCGTCAATGACTTCGACCCCAGCCCGCAGCTCGAGCGGTTGATCACCAAGGAACTTCAGTCGTTGCTCGAGTCGGAGGGCTTCGCCGAGTCGCATCACCTGTTCGATGTCCACGGGGTGTGCGAGAGCTGTCGTACGGCGTAAGTGCGGTCGCCCGCACCGGCTCGACACTCCGGCGGCGGTCCGGGACGGGTGGGCCGCCACCGGAGTGGAGCTACGTACAGGAGGCGTTCTCCTGAAGGTGACGGTAAGTGTCCCTAACGTCAATTGCAAGTCATGCCCGCCATGTTCATCGACTATTCTCAATCGTCACGCGTTCGTAGCTCAATGGATAGAGCATCTGACTTCGGATCAGACGGTTGGGGGTTCGAGTCCCTCCGGACGCACTGAACCAATGGGTTGGGGAGCGAACGTGCCGGTTTTCAACGCGCAAGGGTCGTAGTACCCTGGATCTAGGACGTTGGACTGAGGACTTCACCTACTCTCCTGAAGGTAGCTTCAGGATGCTTCAGTTTGATGCCAGTGCTGGTAAGGCACAATTGCCAGCAGTGCTCCAGGGACGGATGGCTCACAATGGATACGCGTAGGGCAGGTAGTACAGCCCCGATCAGCGGCATTGACGGTGCCGGTGAAGCTGGCGACCGTCGTACGGGTAGTGCGAAGGGTGAACAGCCGAGGCTGCTACAGCGCGACGCGATGTTCGCCGAGCTTCGCCAGATCCTCGAAGGTACGTGGGTCCATCCTCGGTCTTCGATCATGTTCGAAGGGTTGCCTGGTACGGGGAAATCGGCCGCGCTCAACGCCACGTTCGACATGGCCCGGACGTTCGGGGTGCGAGTCGGGAGTGCGCGCTGCGACGCTGACGGAGAGCGACACGCCGTTCGAAGCTGTGCGGCAGGTGTTTGCCTCCTTGATCGGCCACAGCTCGATCTTCGACCAACCGATGAACGACGGCGCCGACCTGGCTCGCAGTGTGCTTCGCAGCGGCCAAGCGACGGCACACGACGTGGTCGACGTGTATCACAGCCTGTTGTCCCTACTGGAGACGGTCGGCGACGAACCGGTGATGATCGGTGTCGACGACGTCCAGTGGGCGGATCCGATGTCGTTGGGCTGGCTCCAATTCCTTTCACGACGATTGCAGACGATTCCCGTTCTCCTCGTAGTGACCATGCGCACGACCCGCGGTGCGGTGCCTTCCGCAGGCGGTCCACTTGTGCTTGGTCCGGCCATGCGCCGATTCGTCATCCATCCCCTGTCGCTCGAATCGACGAGGTTGATGATCGAGGGACACTTCGGCCTGCCGTGCGACGTGCCGTTCGTCGCCGCGGCCTATGACCTCACCGATGGGAATCCGCGGATGCTGGCCCGGATGCTCGGTGCGCTCGACGAGACAGCGATTCCGCCGGCACACCTGACCGCCTCCGATCTCGATGGGCTGGCGTGCCCGATCACCGGCCGCGCTGCGTTGTCGCGGGCCTCCACGTTGGGCGACGGCGCCCGCGAGTTCGTCGAGGCAGTGGCGGTGTTGGGCCCGAGCGACATTCGTGTCGTGGCTGCCGTTGCGGGTGTGGATCAAGATCGGGCCGCCTGCCTCGCCGATCTGCTTGCGGATCTCGGTGTTCTCGGTTGGGATCGACCGATCGACTTCGCCCACCGGTTTCAACGCCAGTGCGTCGTCGCCGAGATCCCACCCACGCGCCGAGCGCAGACCCATGGCTCCGCTGCTCGAGTGCTGGCGGGATTCGGTCGAGACATCAGCGAGATTGCGGCACACGTCTTGGAAACGGATCCCGCGGGGGACGAAGGCACGACGGCCTTTCTCATCGACGCGGCTCGACACCACGTTGGCGCCTCAGAGTTTGTCGAAGCCGACCGTCTCCTGGAGCGAGCAGAGCGTGAGGCACCAACGAATCTGTTGCGTGCCGAGGTCGCGTTGCTGTGCGCTGAGGTCGATGGCCGGCTCGGCCGATCGGGGGTCGTCGAGCATCTGAAGCGTGCCTCGCACTTTGGGTTGGACGCAGTGATCCTCGCCGAGACGGCGCTCGACATCGTCGATCGCCGACGCGACCTGCAGTCCTCGTCGGCGATCCTGGAGATGGTGCAATCGGTGCGAGGCGAACTCGAGATCGAGCACCGCCCGACAGCCCGGCGTCTGGAGCTGGTCGAGAGCGTGTGTCTTCCCGCGACCGAACGACCACGCCGAGACACTTCGCAGGCGAACCGCCGCGCGCCCGTCGATCCGTCGATCACCGAGGACTTGTTCGCCATCGAATTGGCATTGCGGTCCGCGGCGCAGATGCGAACTTCGTATGTGGAGCTACTGGAATCGTTGCGATCGCTGCTGTCGACAGAGGTGCTGCGTCCGGCGGGGTTCGTCCATTCAGTGATCGTCGGCGCCGCGCTCCATGCACTCGTCAGGATCGGCGCCTACGAGATTGCAGATCCGTTGATCCGGTCGGCGATCAGCGAGAGCGACAGCACACGAAGCGGGCCTACCCCCGCCGCCGGATACGCCCTGATCCTCGCCGAGTCCCTGGCGATGCAGGGCAAAGTGATCGCCGCCGACCAGTTGGTGCGTAGCCTCAACGGAGACCCTGGCAGCGCTCTGCGGCAATGCATCGTGATGGAGCGGCGCTGGTTCGCGGCGCTCCGCGAGCGCGGCGTCCACGGCTCCGATGTGGCCGGTTTCGTCGAGAAGTTGGCTGCACCAGGACTGTCCGACCTCGGCTTTTCGGCGTCGATGTTGTTGGCCGAGATCGGCGCTCGCGTGCAGCTGCTCGAGAGCGACTGGCCAGGTGCGCTCGTCACGCTCGACCGGCTTCGTGCGATAGCGGACAGCGTGTCCGTACAGAATCCCACGTTCGTGCCGTGGCGCGTCGGCCGTTGCTCTGCGTTGGCGGAGCTGGATCGATTCGAGGAGGGACGCGCGCTGGCCAACGAGAATCTTCGACTCGCTCGAGAATTCGGGTGCCCGACGACGATCGCGGAGGCCCTCGCCTGCGTCGCCCGGTTCGAGCCCCCTGAACGACAGATCGGGCTGCTGGAACAAGCCCTCGACACGTTGTCCGGTATTTCGGCGGAGCTGCTGCGATGCAATCTGCTCATTGATCTCGGCTTCGCCCGCCACCACGCAGGCGACGCGACCGAAGCTCGGTCGGCCTTGCGCGAAGGTGCCGATCAGGCCACCCGACTGGGTGCGAGTCGGTTGGCCGGCGTCGCCGGACGCGGATTGCTGGCGTGCGGGGCGCGACCTCGTCGCCTGCACACATCCGGTCGGGAATCGCTGACCCCTGCAGAGCTGCGTGTCGTCCGGCTCGCAGCCGAGGGCCACACCAATGGAGCGATCGCCGGGGCGTTGTTCATCAACATGAAGACCGTCGAGAGTCATCTCACCCGCGCGTACCGAAAACTCGGGATCGCCGACCGAGCCGAGCTCGGCGACGCATTGAGTGTGCACAGCGCGGGCGGCGACGTCCCCAAGGTGAGCTGACGCAGCTCAGCGAGACGCGGGCTCGCCTCGTCGCCATCGATGTGATCCGGCTCGGGGTCCGGCTCCTCGCTGTCGTTGCCGTTGTCCGAGGTCGTTGCGGCCCGCGTGACGTACGGCATACACCGCGGACGCTGATTTGTCGGTTGGCTACGCTCACGACATGGTTGCCCGGTGGCCGCTGACGGCGCGGAGCGCGCAGCTCGAGCGCCTCGGCGAGTGGTACACGTCGGGTTCGTCCGGCGGAGCTGTCCTCACCGGCGCGGCAGGTGTGGGCAAGACCCGGCTCGCTGAAGAGTTGGGTGCACTGGCCAACGCCGCCGGTCGCCCGACTGCACGCGCCGTGGGTCATCCGGTGACACAACAGATCCCGCTGGGCGCGCTCGCACACCTGCTCCCGTACTCACTCGTCACCGAAGCCAACTTCGAGTTGAACGATCGCGCCGGCCTCTTCCACGCCGCAGGCGCAGCGTTGCGAGGTGCCGCCACCGAGCACAGGCTGGTCCTGACCGTCGACGACATCGATCAACTCGACGACACGTCGTTGGCATTGCTGCTCCCCATGACGATCGAGCGTGAGATCTTCCTCGTCGCTACGGTCCGCACTGGTCAGCCGATCCCGTCACCGATCAGCGCGTTGATCAAGGATGGCCACCTCGAGCGGATGGACGTCGCCGCGTTGGCGGACGACGAGGTCGCCAACCTGCTGCACCGTGTGCTCGATGGGCCGGTGGATCAAGACGCGCTGCGGCGGCTGCACCGACTGTCGGGCGGCAATCTTCAGGTCCTGCACGAACTGGTCCGTGCGGCGCGAGAGCAGGGCTCGCTGGTGCGTGGTGAACGGGCGTGGACGTTGGGCGACCTACCCAGATCCGGCGCACTGGAGGACCTCGTTGCGTCCCATCTTGCCCATGTCCCGGAACAGGCCCAGCAGGCGCTCGACGTTCTTGCCGTCGCCTGCCAGCTCGGAGTTGCCGACCTCGAGGCGTTCTGCCCGACCGATCTGCTCGAACACCTCGAACGCGACGGTTTGATCTGTGTCGAGGTGCGCGACCGGCGGACCGTGGTGGATCTCGTCCATCCGATGTACGGGGAGGTTCTTCGGGCGCGGATGACAACGCTGCGCCTGCGTTCCCTGCAGCGCGCCCTGGCCAAACAGCTCGAGTCGTCGGGGGCTCGACGCCGCGACGACCCGATGCGGCTCGCCTTGTGGCGGCTGGAGGCCGGAGGCGATGTCGATGCAGAGCTGCTGCACCGTGCCGGCCGACTGGCCCTGATCGGGCGCGACACGGACCTTGCCGAGCGTTTCGCTCGCGGTGCGGCCGATCGCGGCATGCCGGTTGCCGCAGCTCGCATCGTGGTCGAATCGGCGTCCCTGCGGGCCGACCCGGACGCGGTCGAACAAGCCGTCGCGACAGTCTGGAATCATCCCGAGCTCGACGACGGTGATCTGGCACACCTCGCGTCGCGTCACTCCGATGTGCTGTTCCAAGCCCGAAGTGATCTGGACGGGGCGCTCGCCGTGGTCAACGAAGCGCTTGCCCGAGTCACCAGCTCGGCGTCGCGCTCGGCACTTGCTGCGCACAGAGCCTCGTTGCTCGCCAACGCCGGCCGGCCGCTGGAAGCGCTTGCTGCCATCGATGGAGTCACCGTGACCGACGACCCGCGCCTGCGTGTCGATCTCGCCCTGACACGCAGCGCGGCGTTGCTCAGTGTCGGCCACTTCGACGAAGCAGTGACCGTTGCCCGCGAGGGGGCTGCGGCGCAGGCTGATCTGCCACCGTGGCAGGCCCGACGCGGCCTGGCCGGCCACCTCATCAACGAGGCGCACGCGCTTGCGTATTCGGGTCGCTATCCAATGGCACGCGAACTGATCGAGCCGGCGGCGGTGCGGGCGAAGGCCGCCGGCGCGTTGGCCGGCTGGGTGTGGTTCGAGGTCGTGCTGGGGGAGATCGCCCGCGATACCGGGCGTGGCCACGAGGCGGTCGAGCGGTTCGGCGCGGCAGCGGAGGCCGCGGAGGGCGCAGGGCAGGGTGCCGCAGTCGTGTGGGCCCGCGTCGGTGTTGCGCAAGGCTTGCTGCTGCTCGGCGACGCTGATGCCGCCGAGGCTGCGCTGGCTCTGGCCGACGCTGCCGGCGACAGTCCGCTCAGCACCTCTGCGACGACCCGCGAGCGCTGCCGTGCGTGGCTGATGGCCTGCCGCGGCGATCTCAGCGCGGCGCGCGACCACGTCGCGTTGCAGGCCGACATCGTTGCTGCCGACGGCGTCTTCGTCTTCGAGGTGGCGCTGCTGCACGACCTTGTCCGATTCGGTGATGCGCACGCTGCAGTAGCCCGCCTGGAGAACCTCGTCGGGCGCGTCGATGGACCGCTCGTTCGGGCGATGGCGGCTCACGCACGCGGTGTGGTCGACGCCGACGTGGAGATGCTCGAACGTGCGATGGCCGAGTTCGAGGCGATGGACTCGTTGGTGTACGCAGCCGAGACGGCAGCGGATCTCGGGGATCTGCATCGACGCGAAGGCGATCAGCGTGCCGCGTCCGCGGCGGGACAGAAGATGGCACAACTGATCGCGTTGGTCGGTGGTGCCCGCACGCCGTCACTGCTGAGAGGTTCGGGCGTCGATCCCCTCACGTCGCGAGAACGCGAAGTTGCGCTGCTCGCAGCAGACGGATTGGCCACCAAGGAGATCGCCACACGCTTGTATCTCTCGAAGCGAACGGTCGATACGCATCTCGACCGGATCTACCGCAAGCTCGGGATCTCCAGCCGAGACGAACTCCCCGTCGCGCTCGGCTCGACCGTGGCGTGATCGCGCCTACGTAGCCCGAACGGTTTGCCCCGAAGAGATACGTAGTCGTTACTGATGCCGATCGGCGGTCGTCGGCGCACTCTTGGAACATGCACGCCAAACTGCCTTCTCCATCGGCCAAGGGCTCGACGACGATGAGCTCCGCGCCACCACAGCGGTCGATCGTGGTGCGCCGCGTCAGCGAGCCCGCAGATTGGCATGCCGCCAACCAACTGGTGGGCGAGTACCTCGACTGGCTCGACGAGTCACTCGGCTCGGTGATCGTCCGCAAGGCAGGAATCGGCCACGCCGACCGTCTCGGTATCGAGGTGAGCTTCGCTTCCCCCAACCAGTTCTACGTCGCCTGGCTCGACGGTGTTCCGATCGGATGCGCGGGTGTACGGATCGTCGGCTCGGATGCCGAGCTGACACGGCTGTTCGTCACGAACCGGGCCCGTGGCCTCGGCGTGTCCGAGAAGACTCGTACGGGCCGTGATCGCGGGTGTACGAAAGGACGGCTACTCGTACCTGCGACTCGAAACCCATCGCCCGACGATGCCTGTTGCGTACGACCTGTATCGCCGCCTTGGTTTCGAGGAGCGTCGCGGTGGACTCCACATCGATGGAGCGGCTGCCATGTTCTTGCCGCTTCGCAGCGGGGCGAACGTGCCGTGACACCGGTACAGATCTCCAGGGTGGCCGCGACCTGGCGTGCAGCCGGTCGTCGGCGCTCGGACCTGCAGACGGCGATCGCCGACAACCTGCCACCCGGTACGAGCCATGTCGAAGCCAAGGCGGAGTGGATCATGCAGACCGTCGACAAGCTGGTGCCGCTGCTGACCAGCCCGACTCAGTTGTGCGTCGCGGCGCACGACATGGTCGAGCGCCGGGGAACCGTCACGACCGCCGATCTCATCGCGTCGCGCGACGCGCTCTTGGCGGGGCTCGCGCACGTATTGGGCCCGCAGTCGGAACCGACGCTCGTCGCCTGGAACCAGGCCTGCGGGCTCTTCGCCGACGTGATCGCCGCGCTCGTCGTCAACCCCTTCTGCACCGAGGGCTTCTGAACAACCTGAGCCATCAGCGACGAGCTGGGCGGTCGCGGAGTTCCAAAGATTGGCCGACGCGGTCCTTGATCCCTAGGGTCGGATCCATGAAGGTGATCGGCGTTGTCGAGTATGGCGGGCCCGAAGCATTGCGGGTGTTCGAGATTCCCGAACCGCACGCGGGGCCAGGTGAAGTACGAATCCGCGTGTGCGCCGCCGCGGTCAACCCGACCGACACCGGAGTGCGCAATGGCAGTCGGGCAGAGTCGCAGAAGGAGTTCGCTCCTCCGTACGTACCGGGCATGGATGCCGCCGGCGTGCTCGATGAGATCGGCGACAGCGTCGACACCGACCTTGCTGTCGGCGACGAAGTGATGGCGATCGTGATGCCGCGAGGGTCGCACGGCGCGTACTCGGAGTACATCGTGGTGCCTTCCGAATCGGTGGTGCGCACACCCGTCGGTGCCAGCCTGGTCGAAGCATCGACGCTGCCGATGAACGGGCTCACCGCCCGTAGGGCCCTCGACCTCCTTGCCTTGCATCCCGGCCAATCGATAGCCGTCACCGGGGCCGCGGGTGCGTTCGGCGGCTACGTCGTTCAACTGGCGAAGGCCGAGGGTTTGCGGGTCATCGCCGATGCTTCGCCGGCCGATGTCGCGCTCGTGCGCGGTCTCGGAGCGGAGGTCGTACCACGAGGTGAAGGTGTAGCGGAACGGATCCGTGCGCTCGTGCCGGAAGGGGTCGACGGACTGGCAGATGGTGCCCTGCTGTTCGAACAAGCGTTGCCCGCGGTGCGCGACGGTGGCGGGCTCGCCGTAGTGCGCACCTACTCCGGCGGAACCGAGCGCGACATCACCATCCACCCCGTGTGGGTCCGCGACTATGCGCGAGAGCATGCCAAGCTCGACCGCCTTCGCGAACAGGTCGAGGAAGGTGTGCTCACATTGCGCGTCGCCGGCACATTCGGTGCCGATCAGGCCGGCGAGGCACACCGAATCCTCGAGGCAGGTGGCACACGCGGCCGGCTAGTGATCGAACTCTGACGTGGGCAGCGTCCAGCCGCCGACATCCTCTGCGATGGCGACGAGTCCATTCGTCTCGTCGTGTTCGTAGTAGATCATCGAACTCAACGGAGGCGAGTACACGTGAACACTCGTCGCCGGCGTCGTGCCGCGGTTGGCGACCGCGTGAACTCGTGCTGAACCGAAGGCCGACGTCTCGCCGGACGTGAACCTGCGCACCACCGTGGCGTTGCCCTCGGTCGTGGCCTCGATCGTTGCCTCGTCGAGCGCGCCGGAGACCACGCTGAATGCGCCGGCCGACCCGCCATGATCGTGAAGGTCCAACGAGCCGCCGCTCGGCCAGCAGATCACCCACGCCTCGTATTCGGCGGTGGCAAGCACGCGTTGATACCGTCGCTCGGTCGGTACCTCGCCTTCGCGAAGTTCCCATGGAACAGTGACCGTGGCGAGTCCGGCAGCGATCGCTGCCAGCACGTCTGCATCCACCCGCCGGCCCGACGGATGGAGCGCGCGCTGGGCAGCGCGTTTCCAATCGTTCGACACTTGTCTCAGCTGTTGCGTCCTTCGAGAGTGGTCTGCATCGGAGCTCCCTGGATTCACATCTGGTCAATACCCGACCAGATTGGTCAGGTTTATCAGCCGCTCGACGCCACAATCAACCTCGAGAGAAGAAAAGTTGACTCAATCTAGGTCATATTTATTTGCCCAGGTGGCAGGCGGGTCGCCGTCACGATCAGTCGTTGGCGGCTCGTCGATACGCGCCGGGAGTCTGTCCGACCCGGCGTTTGAACGTCGTCGCCAGGTGGCTCTGACTGGCGAAGCCGGTTTCGTACGCGATGCGTGCGACGGGCAGGTCGGTGTGGCGCAACATCGTCTTGGCACGCTCGACCCGGCGCTCGATGACGTAGCGGTACGGGGGAGTGCCGAAGGCTTTGGTGAACGCCACGGAGAAGGCGTGGACAGCGATGCCGGCTTCGGCGGCAAGCCGTTCCAGCGCCAGGTCCTCGCCGAGTGCCGACTCGATGAGATCACGGACGTGCATCATGCGAGCGTGGCTCATGTTGAGGGTCGGATCGACCGCCGGCGCCGCCACGGCTCGACTGGAGTGATGCCGCAGCAGGTGCATGGTGATCATCTGCACGAGATGGTCTGCGTAAATGCCGTCGACCGGGTTGACCGCGTCGTGACGTGCAGTTGCCAGCAGCGCCAGCGCGAGCTGCTCCAGCAACCCGTCGCTGAAGCCGAGCTTGGGAATCAGCTCGACGCGCGAACTGTCGAAGCCGAAGTGTTCCTCGGCCATCCGATCGACCATGCCGCGGCGCAAGTAGACGAGTTGGATGTCGGGTGCCCCGGACAGCCGCCACGATGATTCGTGGTCGGCGGGCACCACGCCGAAGTACCGAGTTCTCAACTCGACAGAGTCGGTCCGACCTTCGCCATCGATCACCCGGGTGACCTTCGCGGCGCGGTTGGTGCAGTAGGCGATGCAGTAGTGAGGCACGGCGCGCAGGGTCCGACGCCATGGGGCTTCGGTGGCCAGCGATGTGTACGCATCGTGCCAGCCAAGGCCGCGAGAATCGACGAGCAGACGATGCTTGGGCCACAACGCGATCCCGTGCGTCTGGTCGAGCGGGAACTCGTCGTGAATGTGAAAAGGGACGTCCGTTTCTTGAAAGACATCACCCGAATTCTTCGTCACAATCACCCAAACGTAATGCAGGTTTCAACAGGGGGTTTGCAGCGATGTCGGATGCAGGTAGTTCCGGTTCTTCCGGGACTTCAACAACAGTCGATGTTCCAGTACTGGTGATCGGCGGCAGCCTGGTAGGGCTGTCGACGTCGATGTTCCTTGCCCAGCACGGCGTCGACGTCCTGTCCGTCGAGAAGCACCACGGCACGGCGATACATCCACGTGCCGGGTACTTCCAGCTACGCACCATCGAACTGATGCGCGTCGCCGGTATCGAGGATCGGGTCCGGGCCGCAGCACTGGAGCTGTACGACCCCGACGGGGGGCTCAACGCCGTCGAGACGCTGGCCGGCCGAGAGATCGCCAACTACATCCCCAACATCAATGGTGGTGTCGAAGACATCAGTCCGGCACGCCGTCTGTTCATGCCACAGCAAGTGCTGGAACCGCTGCTGCTGCAGCGTGCTCGCGAGTTCGGTGCCCGCTTCCAGTACTCGACCGAACTGGTGCGTTACGAGCAGGACGACTCGGGCGTCACGGCAACGGTTCGCAACGTGAACGACGGCACGGAGGATCAGATCCGGGCGCGATACATGGTCGCTTGCGATGGCAATCGCAGCCCCATCCGCGAGAGCCTCGGAATCCGGATGATCGGGCACGGGTTGCTGTCGCGCAGCGTCACGATCTACTTCCGAGCCGACTGCTCGGAAGCTTTGCGAGGCAGGAACCTCGGTGTCATCTACGTCAACAACCCTCAGGTCCGCGGGTTCTTCCGGCTGGAGAAGACGGGCCTCGGTGGATTCCTGGTGGTGTTCACCGTCGGCGACATCAACGAGCCGGGGGCCCGATTCGTGGCCGACACGGTCACCGACGAGATGGCCGTTCAACTGGTGCGCGATGCCGTTGGCGACCAGGATCTCCACGTCGATGTGCTCGACGTCGACAAGTGGCGCGCCGTCGCCGAGGCAGCCGACACGTTCCAGCGAGGCCGGATCTTCATCGCCGGTGACGCTGCCCACACGATGCCACCGACCGGGGGTTTCGGTGGCAACACGGGCATTCAGGATGCGCACAACATCGCCTGGAAGCTGGCGCTGGTGCTCGCCGGACGGGCCGGCCCTGCGCTGGTCGATACGTACGATCAGGAACGTCAGCCGGCGGGAATGCAGGCCATCGAGCAGGCCTACAACCGCTACGTCCTGCGCTCGGACCCGGATCTGGGCACCGAGGGGATGCACGAAGCGATTCCCGACATGCACGTCGAGTTCAACCGGTACCGGTCGACGGCTGTGATCCCGGACCCCGGCTATGTCGACGACGGTGCGCTCGACATCGACCCCCGCCAATCTCACGGACTGCCGGGCACACGGGCGCCCCATGTTGAACTGAGTGGCCGGGGCAAGATTCTCTCGACGCTCGATCTGTACGTGGGTGACTTCGTCTTGATGGCCGGCCCTGATGGTGCAGCGTGGGCCGACGCCGCGGCAGCGTCTGCCACTGCGTTGGGCATCGAGGTGCTTTCGTACACGGTTGGCCGAAGTCACGGACCAGACCGCGGGCGGTGAGTTCGTCGATCATCCCGCCGATGCCTCGATCGCGCCGTTCTGGACGGCCTACGGCATCGGTCCGTCGGGTGCATCCTTGGTTCGACCGGACGGATACGTGGCCTGGCGCGCCGAGTCCCATACCCCTGACGCAAGTGAGCGACTGATCGCAGTGCTTCGTCAGGTGCTGTCGATCGCGTGATTCCGCGTAATGTTGGCGGCATGGCGACGTTGACGGCGGAGGAGCGAGCAACGTTTGCCGAGACCGGCTGGCTGCTTCTGACCGACGCAGTGTCGCCCGAACAGCTGGTCCGGCTCCGCGGCGACATGGCAGCGTGGGTGGAAGCGAGTCGCGATCACGACTCTGCGTACGGCACGACCGTTGACGGCAGACCACGTTTCGATCTGCAGCCGGGCCATTCGCAGCAGAGGCCTGCGCTGCGGCGCGTGCAGGCACCGTCGGAGGTTTCCGATGCCTACTTCGAGGTGCTCACCAACAGTCGCATCGTCGATGCTGTTGCCGACCTGATCGGTCCCGACGTGCGGCACCATCACAACAAGATCAACTCGAAGCAGCCCGGCTCGTCGACCGAGGTCCGCTGGCATCAGGACTTCTGCTTCACGCCACACACCAACTGCGACCTCGTGACTGCGCTGTTGTTCATCGACGATGTGACGGCCGAGAACGGTCCGCTCGAGGTGCAGAGCGGTTCGCACCGCGGTCCGCTTCACGGTCTGTGGCACGGCGGTGTGTTCACCGGTGCAGTCGAGCAAGCGGTGGAAGATGGCGCCAAACGAGATGCCGTCGTACTGACAGGCCCCGCCGGTTCGGCGTGCCTGATGCACACACGCTTGATGCATGGCTCGACACCGAACACGTCCCGTGATCCGCGCACCCTGTTCATCGCGGTCTACACCGCCGCCGATTCGGTCCGATGCACGCCCAATCCGGTCCCGAACGCCCACGACGGGTTGCTCGTGCGCGGCGTGGAGCCTGGCAGGGTTCGAGCAGAGCCGTGGGAGATCGAGATTCCGGAGTACCCGAAAGCCGTGTCGTTTTTCGCCCAGCAAGCGGCCGACGAGCGCGCCGCCACCTGATCACCCGGCCGCAGTCCAGTCGGAGGTTCCAGCTGGCATACTCCGGGTATGTCCATGGAACCAAGCGGCTCCCGCTCGGTACTGGCGACAATCGTCGGCTACATCCTCGTCGCGATCATTGTGCTGGTTCTGTTCAACTTCGTCATCGGCACGGTGATGTGGCTGTTCCGCACGGCGGCGATCGTCGTGGTTGTACTCGTCCTGTTGACGATCTATCTCAAGCTGAAATCTCCACCCGACTGAGGGGCGGCGCAATTTGCGCAATCAATCGTCGTGATACAGCGCGGTGATGTCGGCAATCGGTGGTTCGGTGTCGGGGTTGGCGCAGGTCGGCGCGAGCGGTCCGCCCGGAATTGTCGGCATTGGGCAGGGGCGCCCCTCGATGTAGGCGATCCAGCGCGAGATGTAGTCGGCGACCCCCAGTGCACCCTCCAAGGTCAGGTGGATGCCGTCACCACTGATCCAGCCGTTGTCGACCTTGGTGTGGGGAAACCACTGCGCCAGGAGCACATCGGGAAACGCTCCCGAGGCGACCTTGTCGCGCAGTGTCTGATTGTTCTTGATGAAGGACTCGTCGGCAGGCTCACCCGTCAGCAGCTTGTAGGGCACGCCCTCGGGGTAGGTGAGCCAGATGATGCGCCGCGCCCCTTTGGTGCGTGCCGCAACCACCACCTCGTCGAAGCTGTCGGGGAAGGAGGTCCACCACTCGTCGTACCCCGCCATCATCACGACGTAGTCGAACGCGCCATCGGCGGCTGTGATCGCCTCCACGGCGTTGGGGGGCAGCGGTCGCTCGCCGCATGATGGGATCCCCAGCGTCCGGCAGGATTCGGCGTCGTACACATAGTCGAATCCCCGCAGCGCGCGGTAGCCGTTGTACCTGTCGACTGCGAGCAGCGTCGAGTCGCCGATCAACAACACTCGCGGCGGCCGAGGTGCTTGTGTCGTCGTCGGAAGCGTGGGTGCTGCTGACGGAGCCACCACGGAAGTCGGGCCGGCGCTGGTCGGCGCTGCGCCCGAGGCGTCCGGACCGCACGCGGCAGTGATCATGGCGAGGCCAACCGCAACAACGCTCAACCGCTTCATCCGGGCACTGTAGCGATGCACCGGCGGACGACTCAGTCACCCCGGGTGCTAGCGGGCGCCCCACACGAAGCGATGGGTGTGGATGCCGAAGTAGGTGAAGCTCTCCACGCTGCGTACGCCGTCGATCGCCCGGATCTCGGCATCGATCACGGTCAACAAGCGTGCCGAGTCCTCGCACACCACCTCGACCAGAAGATCGAATGAGCCAGAGGTGAAGACCACGTAGATCACACCGGCGATGTCGGCAATGCGATCGGCGACCTCGCGCACGTTGCGTTCGACGCGCACGCCGAGCGCGGCCATCACGGGGTAGCCGAGCGCCAGCGGATCGGTGACACCGACAACCTTGACGACACCGGCGTCGAGCAATCGCTGAACCCGGAGCCGAGTCGCCGCAGGGGAGAGGCTGACCAGTTCGGCGAGATCGGCATAGCTCGCTCGGCCGTCGCGTTGCAGCGCCTCGATGAGACGACGATCCGTGTCGTCGAGTGGTGTGGTCGCGGGCTTGGTCATGGCCGGCTTCGTCACGTGATGCCCGCGGAGAGTCCGAAGTCGATGGAGACGTTGGCGCCGGTGACAGCAGCAGCCGACGGCTGGGCGAGGAACCAGATCAGTTCGGCGACCTCGGTGGTCGTGATGAACCGGGCCGTGTCCCCCTGTGGGTAGCCGCGGAGCAGCTTGTCGATGTATGCCTGCGGATCCGGACTCGCCAGAGCCTGGCCGCGCAACATCGGCGAGTCGACATCGCCGGGGCACACGGCGTTGACGCGCACGCCCTGCGGCGCAAGTTCGAGGGCGAGCGCGCGT
The DNA here is from genome assembly GCA_963779295.1 of Ilumatobacteraceae bacterium. Lineage (GTDB taxonomy): Bacteria > Actinomycetota > Acidimicrobiia > Acidimicrobiales > Ilumatobacteraceae > JAENVT01. The sequence goes on along the minus strand of CAVZXO010000009.1, from coordinate 47,166 downwards.
GTGAGATTCGAGACTCCACCCTTCGACGCGCAGTAGACCGCCGCTCCAGCGTTGCCCTGCACGCCGGCGTCGGACGACATGTTGATGATGCAACCACGAGTCGTCGTGAGGTGGGGGATCGCCGCCGAGCAGACGAAGTACAAGCCCTTGAGGTTGATGTCGACGACGCGGTCCCATTCGTCCTCAGTCGTCGCCGAACTCGGTCCCTCGGTCCACACGCCAGCCGCGTTCACAACGGCATCGAGGCGATCGGTCCACGCTGCCGCCTCGGCGACCACTCGTCGGCACTGGTCGACGTGACGCAGATCGGCGACGATGGACAGCACGTCCGATCGGTCGGACAACACGTCGACATCGGCGGCCGCGACCTTCCAGCCTCCGGCGAGAAACCGGTCGACCGCTGCACCGCCGATGCCTCCGGCTGCGCCGGTGATCAGGGCAACAGGAGTCGGGCTCATTCGAGATCCTCCACGATTCGGGACAGGTGGCGTCGTGCCCGTCGGGCGCCATCGGTGCGCAACGCCCACGCCTCCCTCGTCACTTTGCTCGTTCGCTTATGGGCGCTGTACAGGCGTAGACGCGATCGGTCGATCTCGACCCCGCTCGTGTGGAAGCCGGTAATGACGGCAGTCTCGATCGCGGCCGGCGTCGCGCGGAGCTCTTCCTCGTAGTCGAGTTCGACGAGGAGCGTTGCAATGTCGAGCTCGACTTCGCCGAGCGCGAAGCGATCGAAGTCGATCAGGCCGAGGCGGTTGTCGGCGGTGCCAGCAGCAGCATCATCATCATCATCATCGATCAGCCACTGATGCATGTGCGGTGCGCCATGCACCGGCACCAGCCGATCCGGCGACAGCGCCGCGTGCCGGGCAGCGAACAACTCGAGGATTCGGCCGAGATCGCCGGCGAGCTCCGGCAATCGTCGAACCGCGTTGGTCACCGCTCGCTGGGTGCGTCGGAGTTGGTCGTCCGACGTGACGGTGGACGACGGGCGCACGTTCGACCGAGCCAATGTGCCCAGCGCCTGACCCATCAACCTGGCGATCGCGGCGCCGTCCTCATCCAGCAACGCCGAGGCAACGGGGGAACCCCGGACGATGCCCTGCCAGACCGACCGTGTCGCCTGGTCCCAGCGAACTGGCTCGGCGACCCGGAAGCCGAGTTCGCCTCGTTGCGCTGCACTCCACAGCTCGATCGCATCGCGATGGAACTGTGCTCCGCGATCGTCGGCGAGCACCTTGGCGATGTAGTCGTGCCCGTCGACGGCGATTCGCAGTGTGCAACGTCGCTGCGGTCGATAGCGAAGCAGCGACACGTCGGCGGGCCCGTCGGCCAACAGGCGCAATCCCGTCAGCCGGGGATCGTCGCCGATCGATGTGATCACCAGATCGCCGGCCGGGTGTGAAACCGCCGCCGGACCTCCCTCCTTGCCTGCGAACCCGACGTCGAACACCTCCACGGTCTGGGCCAACCACGCGGAACTGCGCCCGACGTCGAGATCGGGTTCGTAGGCGAGGAGGGCCCACAACGGTGGATCGAGTTCGAGACGGCCGAAGATCCGTCGCCAGCCATGGTCGGTCGCCGGCAGATGACGCGCCGGGTCGTCGGCGACGAGTGCGCCGACCCTGTCTTGGAGGTTGGAGATCACGGCGTCGGACGCCACGATCGATCCTCCGGCAACGAGTTGCCACCATCGACCACGATCTGCTGGGCAGTGACGAAGCTCGCAGTCGGGTCGGCGAGGAACCGCACCGCGGCCGCGACCTCTTCGGGTGTGCCACTGCGACCGAGGGGCGTGTAGCTGCCTGCGGTGTGCTCGATCGTCAGCTGAGCACCTGTCGCGATCCATCCGGGCGAGACTGCGTTGACGGTGATGCCGTCGCCGGCCACTTCGAGTGCTACGGCGCGAGTGAGTCCGATGATGCCTGCCTTGGCGGCGTGATACCCGGGGTCACCGAGAAACGCCTGCACGGGGCCGGATGTCGATGCCACGTTGACGATTCGCCCGTAGCGGCGCTTGCGCATCGGGTTGATGCAGACACGTGTGACGGCGAAGCATGTCGTGAGGTTGCGATGCAGGCTGTCGGACCACTCGGCGTCGCTGACATCGGTGGTCGAACGACTGCGCGGCTCGATACCGACAGCGATCATGCCGGCATTGTTGACGCAGATGTCGATGTGGTCGGACACGGCGAGTGCGGCAGCCGCGAGCCGTTCGGGCACGCCGTCGATCATCAGATCGCCGACGAATCCGCTGGCCGCGTAGCCGGCCGAGGTGAGTTCGTCGACGCGGTCGTGGATCCGGTCCGTGGTCGACGAGATCACGACGTGCGCACCGTCGGCCGCAAGCGACCTGGCGCACGCGAACCCAATGCCGGTCGCGCTCCCGGCTCCGGTCACGATCGCTACCTGGTTTGTCAGTTTCACCCGACCAATGCTTTCACTGCGGCAGCGAACACCGCTGTATGTGCGTCGACGTCGGCCGAGGTGTGATGCGGCGACATCAGCGCCATGTTGTGGAACGGGGTCAGCAAGATGCCACGGTTGATCGCCCACAAGTGCATGAACGCGTCGAGTTCGTCGTCAACTGCGGCAGCGGCGGCGGCGCCGTCTCGGGGAGGCGGGCAGAACCAGTATTCGGCGCGGCCGCCGAGTTGCTGCACGTGCCACGGGAGGCTGTGGCGTTCGATTGTCTCGCGCACTCCGTCGGTCCATGCTGTCGCCAACGGAATCATGTGAGCGAAGTCCTCCTCGCGCAACGCGGAGCTCAATGTTGCTCGAACCGCGGCGACGGCCAACGCGTTACCGGTGAGTGTTCCGCCGACACCGCTGACGTCGACGGCACTCTTGTCGATCGTGGGAGCCAGCCGTTCGGCAATCTCTGCGGTCATCCCGTAGGCAGCAGCAGGCATGCCTCCGCCGATGGTCTTGCCGATGACGAAGAAGTCGGGCTCCAGGCCCCACGCCGCGGTCGCGCCGCCGGGACCGACGCAGATCGTGTGTGTTTCGTCGATCACCAACAAGGTGCCATGAGCGCGAGTGAGGCGGCGAAGCTCCTGGTGGAAGCCGGGGTCCGGCATCACGATGCCGATGTTGGTCAGCGCCGGTTCAGCGAGCACGCAGGCGATCTCACCAGTGGCGAGCGCTGTCTCGAGAGCTTCGACATCGTTGAACGGCACGACGACAGTGGTCGAACTCGCGTCGAAGGGTGCACCGAGGTTTCCGGGTCGGTTGACCGTCTTGCCATCACTGTCGAGTGTGGCCAGCGCCTCGTCGACTGTCCCGTGGTAGCACCAGTCGAAAACGAGCACCTTCGGTCGTCCGGTGAGGTGGCGAGCGAATCGCAGCACGAAGCGGTTCGCGTCGGTAGCGGTCATTGCCATCTGCCACAGCGGCAGACCGAAGCGTCGGGCCAGTTCGGCCGCGACCCACGCCGCGTCGACGGAGGGCAACATCGTGGTGATGCCGCGTTTCGCCTGGGCGTACAGCGCCTCGGCAACCTGCGGGAGCCCGTGGCCGGTCATCGCCCCGGTGTCGCCGAGACAGAAGTCGATGTAGGAGAGGCCGTCGACATCGGTGAAGTGGGCCCCGTTCGCGGAGTCGAAGAAGATCGGGAACGACCCCGGCAAGCGAGTCATCCACGCCATCGGCACACCGCACAGCAAATTGGTCTGGGCCTCCTTCGCCAGCACCGCCGACCGTGGATGGGTGGCGATGAAGCGCTGCTCCTCCTTCGCATGTTGACTTCTCAGGACTTGTCGATCGATCATGATCGACAGTATTCACGATTGAATCGCTCGCTGTCGAGTAATTTTTCGATGATTTGGCTAGCACAGCTAGCACAGCTAGTCGGCGAGCTTGGCCAGGCCTCGGTACGCAAAGAGCAACAGCAGTGCACTGAGCCCGACGATCGACACCAGGCCGCCCCATGTGTCGTTCCATGTCACGTCGCCCAGGAAGCCCTGGCGGGCGAGCCGCAGAATGTTGGTGAACGGATTGATCCGCGCCACAGAGTGCAGCCATCCGGTCATCAGACTGAGTGGTGCTTGTGCGCTTGTCAGGAACAATGCAAGGAACACGCCAAGTTGCATCAGCGCCGCGGCACGCATGTCGCCGAATCGGTAGGCCAGACCGAGCCCCCAGCCCAACGCGATGGTCGCCAGCCCGAGGCCGGCGATGTACAGCGTGACCAAGCCGAGCACGCCGTCGGTCAGTCGGGCACCGAACAGCATCCCGACGATCGTGGTCATGGTGACGACGATCAGCACACGGATCCACGCAGTGAACAGGGGACCGACGATCAGCGACGAACGCGGCGACGGCGCCATTCTCAACCGGTCGAAGAAACCGCTCTCGATGTCGCGCACGGCGCTGAAGCCCATGCCGACCCCTGCGAAGGCCGAACCCATGCAGCAGGCCAGCGGGAGGTACCAGTTGACGGATCGATCGGTCGGGAAGCCGGGGATCTCGGTGATGGCGAAGAACGTGCCGCTGAATGCGATGGTCTGGAAGATCGGCATCGCCAGCGCCGGGAAGAACGCCGATGGCAGCCGACGGATGCTGCGTAGACCGCGCAGGGCCAAGCCTCGTGCCGACCGAATCGTCGCACCGCCGCGAGCCTGACCGGCTGAGAACGCTGGAACTGTGGTCGCAGTCATCGTGATGCCAATCGTGAACGGAGGGTGTGCAAGGCCAACGAGATCGAAACGACGGCGATCCCGATTGGCACGAGAATCGCGTCGACGACGTGCTGGGCAGTGAAGCCGTCGATGACCAGACCGCGGATGCCCTCGACGAGGTGCGAAACGGGGTTGAGGTCGGCGATCACCTTGTAGGCGCCCTGCATGGTCTCGCGCGGGAAGAACGCGCTGGAGAAGAACAGAGCGATGAACAGGAGAGGAAAGCTGCCCTGTACGGCCTCCGATGATCCTGTCTTCAATGCCATCGCCGCCGTGAATCCACCGATCGCGATTCCGGTGAGACCGCCGGAGATCACGATGACGATCAGCCCAGCCACACCGGCCTGAATTCGGACACCGAACGGAATCAGGATCAGCACGAAGAACAACGCTTGAAACGCGCCGAACATCGCCGCCCCGGCGAGTCTGCCCAGAAGGATGCTGACGCGCGACGTCGGCGTCGCGAGGAGCCGGTCGAAGAAGCCGTTCTCGATGTCGGTGGCCAGCGCGGCCCCGCCGGTGACGCTGCCGAACAGCACGCCCTGGATGATGGTTCCGGCGATGGCGAAGTTGAGGAAGTTGTCGACGTCGGGGAAGTTGGGCAGGGCGACTGCACGCCCGAACGACGACGTGCCGAGTGCGGCGAAGAACAAGGGAAAGATCAGCGACGGAATGACGAGGGCCGGCTGGCGAATGATGGCGATGATCGAACGCTTCGACATTGCGAGTGTCTGCGACCACCACAGACCCCGTGCCTGCACCGGGGACGCTGGTGTCGTCGAACCTGAGACGAGTGCGGCGGTCACTTGCGACGACCTCGCTTGCCGGTGGGTGCCGGGCCACCTGCGTCGGCCATCGCTGCGGACGCACCCTCGAGCCGGTATCCGGTCACCTCGGCGAACACATCGTCGAGGCTCGGCTCGTTCAACTCCAGATGTTGCACTTTGACACCGGCCTCGTCGAGGGCTCGTACGACGTCGGTGACGGCGGAGGCTCCGCCTTCGAGCCCGACGCCGAGGCTGCCCTCCGCGGTCGGCCGCAGCTCACCGAAGCGAGCAAGCGTGTCGCGAGCTGTCATGGCGTGGGTCGCGGCAACCGAGATCAACAGCGTCGGTGCACCGACCTCGGCCTTCAAGGCTGTCGGTGTGCCTTCCTTGACGATCTTGCCGTGATCGATGATGGCAACCCGGTCGGCCAGTTGATCTGCTTCCTCGAGGTACTGCGTCGTCAGCAGCACCGTGGTGCCCTCGTTGTTGAGTCGGCGCACCTCTTCCCACAGGGTGATGCGGCTCATCGGATCGAGCCCCGTCGTCGGCTCGTCGAGGAACAGCACCGTCGGCTGGTGGATCAAGCTGAGGGCCAGGTCCAGCCGCCGTCGCATCCCTCCCGAGTACGTGCCGACTCGGCGATCGGCAGCGCCGACCAAGCCGACGCGCTCGAGCAGTTCGTCGGCTCGCGCCGTGACCAGCGAGGCCGGCAGGCCATACAGCACAGCCTGCAGATGCAACAGTTCGTTGCCTGTCATCAGCGGATCGATCGCGGCATCCTGCAGGGCGACGCCGATGTTGCGTCGCACATCGTTGGCCTGGGTGACGATGTCGAACCCGGCGACCTGGGCGGTCCCCGATGTTGGTTTCAGCAACGTGGTCAGCATGCGAATGACCGTGCTCTTGCCGGCTCCGTTCGGGCCGAGAAACCCGAAGATCTCGCCAGGGCGAACCTCGAGGTCGACGCCATCCACCGCCTTCACGGAGCCGAAATGCCGGACGAGCCCCGTGGCGACGATGGGGGATTGATTGGTGTCCATGAATCATTACCTTGCACCAAATATCGCTATGTGTCAAACTGTTTTGTGTGGAGGATCTCGACGCGGCGCTGGCGCTGGTCATTGCCCGGATGCGGGACATCTGGCACAAGCGAATGCGCGCGATCGACCTCACCCCGCCGCAGTCGATCGCCCTGCGCAAGCTGCTCGACGGACCGTTGCCGATGGGGTCGGTGGCCGAGGTCCTGTCGTGCGATGCGTCCACGCTGACCGGTATCGCCGATCGCTTGGAGGAGCGCGGCTTGATCCAACGCCAGATCGATCCCGCTGATCGGCGGGTCAAGTTGTTGGCCCTGACGGCGACCGGTCGAGACCTGGTGACGTCGATCGACGGGCCCTTCACCGCCGAGATCCCCGGCTACGCGGCGTTGACGTCGGCCGAACGCGACGAACTGACTCGGCTGCTGTTGCGACTGTTCGCGTAGAGAAAGCCATGTCGCCGCGATGGTCGAGCACTCTCCCTCGTTGAGGTGCTAAGAAAGTGTGATGCGCGCTCTCCTAGTTGGAACGGTAATGGCAATGACGCTTGCGATCTCGGCGTGTGGCGACGACGACTCGCCGGACGACGCAGCAACGGAGACAACTGTCTCCGTGGATGTCCCGGACGTGATCGGCGAGACGGTCGAGGAAGCAACGGCGACACTTGAAGCGGCGGGGTTGACGCTGCGGATCATCAGGCGTGACGGCGAGGATCTGGCGGCTACCGCCGACTTCGTGGAGAATCGTGTGAACGTGGCAGTCGAAACCAAAGACGGCACCGAGGTCGTGACCGAGGTGGTGTCGACCGGCTGACACCAGAGCGGCTGACACAAAGCGGCCGGCCGGTGGCGCGTTGCTGAGGTGCGAAACTCGCGTCGTGGAACGAGACGAGGTCAAAGCAGAGGGGGCCAAGGCGAAGACGTGGGTGTCTGGCGTCTTCGATCGTGCCGCATCGACGTACGACGACGTGGCCGGTTCGTACCACGACCACTTCGGCGCCCGGTTGGTCGATGTCGTGGGCGTCGTACCAGGCGACGTCGTGCTCGATGTCGGATGCGGGCGGGGCGCGATCCTGATGCCGGCCGCTGCCCGTGTCGGGTCGGGTGGCAGTGTCGTCGGTGTTGATCTGTCACCGGAGATGGTGCGCCTTGCCCGCCAGCGCGCTGACGCTGCCGGCATCTCGGCGCGAATCGAGGTGATGGACGCAGAGAACCTCGACGTGCCCGACGGTCTGTTCTCGGTTGTCCTGTGCGGGTTCGGGATCTTCTTCTTGCCCGATCCCGAAGCCGCGGTGGCCGGATTTCGGCGTGCGCTCGCGCCGGGCGGCAGGCTCGGCCTTTCCACATGGGGTGTCGAGGATGAACGCTGGTCGTGGGAGGATGAACTGTTCGCGGACCTCGTCGTCGAGCGTCGAGCCGTCCGGCGACCGTTCGATCAAGCCAGTGATCTCGAGGCTTTGCTGCGCGGTGGCGGCTTCGACGACGTCGTCGTGCAGGTCGTGCACCATGAGGTCACTCTCGCAGGCCCGCAGGAGTGGTGGGCGTGGAAGTGGTCCTACAGCTTGCGCGGCGTGCTGGAGCAGATCACGCCGTCACGACTCGAGCAGTTGCGGGGCGATGCGTACACGCGGATCGCGGCCATGCCTGTCAACTCTCGAGGCGGCCTCGACCTGCGATTGGAAGCGCTGTTCGCGCTGGGTCAGGCGCGTTGACGACCTGCTTGGGATCGAAAATGGACGTGGCACTTCCGAAACCGATCCCGAGACGGCTTGCTCGCCGTCGCTAGCGGCGTGCCGCCTCGATGGCGTTCCAAACGCGCTCCGCCGTGCACGGCATGTCGATGTGGCGCACACCGAGATGGCTGACGGCATCGACCACCGCCGAATGCACGGCGGGTGTCGAACCGATCGTGCCGCTCTCGCCGATGCCCTTGGCCCCAAGCGGGTTGACTGAGGTCGGGGTCTCCATGTGCACGATCTCGATGCTCGGCAACTCGGCAGCGGAGATGAACGCGTAGTCGGCGAGATTCGACGTGATCGGATTCCCGTCGCTGTCGTAGCGGACCTCTTCCAGCAGAGCCTGAGCCGTGCCTTGGGCGACACCGCCATGGATCTGGCCTTCCAGCAGCAGCGGGTTCAAGACCGTGCCAGCGTCGTCGCAGGCGACATGGCGCAGGTGACGAACTTGGCCCGTTTCGGTATCGACCTCGACGACGGCCACGTGGGAACCGAACGGGAAGGTCGGGCTGGACGCCTGGAAGTACGTTGCGGCCTGGAGCCCGTTCTCGAGATCGCTGTCGGTCCTGGCTGCCACGGACAACTCGGCCCATGACCGTGCCACTGCCGGTGTGCCCGCAACATGGAACGACGCGGTTTCCCTGTCGAGCACGACGTCGGCTTCGTTGGCCTCGAGCAGCTTTGCCGCCAGCTTGCGGGCTGTGTCGACGAGTTCTCCCGACGCCTGCCACACCGCCGCACCACCTTGTTGCAGCGAACGAGATCCCATGGTGCCGTAGCCGATCGGCACGAGATCGGTATCACCCCACACCAGGTCGATCATGTCCATCGGGATGCCGGTTTGCTCGTGCGCCAGCATGCTCCACGCGGTGACGTGACCCTGGCCGTGCGGAGACGTGCCGGTGTACACGACGGCACGACCATCGTCGAGAACCTCGATCTTGGCGTGCTCACCGAACGGATCCACCCCACCGGTGATCTCGACGTAGACGCTCACACCGATGCCGAGTTGCTTGCTGGAGCCAGTTGCTCGCCGCGCGGCCTGCTCGGCGCGCAGCGTCGTGTAGTCGGCTGCGGCCAACGCGTTGTCGAGCGCCGCTTCGAAGTCGCCGACGTCGTACGTCTGGCCGATCACAGTGGTGTGCGGCTCGGTGAACTTGGGGATGAGGTTCCTGCGACGTAGCTCGGCGGGGTCCATACCGATCTCGGCGGCAAACATGTCCATCGCCCGCTCCGCCGCCGCGGTTGCCTCTGGTCGGCCCGCGCCGCGATACGCAGTGATCGGTGTCGTGTTGGTGACAACGCTGGTGGTGCGGCATTCGATGTTCGAGATGTCGTAGACCGCCGACGACATCGGGCGAGTCATGAACGGCGCCAGGATCGTGCCGAGCTCGACCCAGCCGCCACAATCCTGGATTGCATGCAGGCGATAGTGGGTGATCTTTCCGTCGCGGTTGCCGCCCATCGTGACGTACTGGATCTGGGCCCGGCCGTGACCCATCGCCATCATCGATTCCGAACGTGTCTCGCGCCAACGCAGCGGGCGGCCGACGATCTTCGATAGCTGGCCGAGCAGGATCTCCTCCGGATAGCAGGTGATCTTGGCGCCGAACCCGCCACCGACATCTGGCGTGATGACGCGGAGCTGTTCGGATGTCAGGCCGTTGCCGGCCATGATCGAATCGCGTGCGCCTTGCGCACCCTGCGTGCTGAGCCACTGGTACAACCGCTCGCTGCCTTCCCCCGAAGGGACCCAGGCGACGGCTGATCCCCGAACCTCGAGCGGGCAGGGTGCAACACGTTGATTGACGAACCGACCCGTTACCACTATCGGACAATCGGCAAAGTATTCGTCGCCGGTGTTGTCGGGCATGCCCAGTGCGGTGGTATCGAACACGACGTTGCTTCCGGCGCCTTCGTAGAGGAGGGTCGTCGACGTCATTGCAGCTTCGGGGTCGACCAACGCCTCCAACATCTCGTACTCGACCACGACCTGCTCGATGGCATCCTCTCCCTGTTCGCGATTCTCGGTGATGACCACAGCGACGGGCTCGCCGACGAAGCGGACCTTGTCGATCGCGAGGCGTCCGCGGGTGACAGTCGGGTTGAATGCGGCCGGCTCTTCGACCAGGCCGAGATCTGTGGCCGTATAGACGCCGATGACGCCGGGCATGTCCAGAGCCGCGGACGCGTCGATTCCGAGGATCCGGCCGTGGGCAACCGAGGACCGCACGTACGTGACGCAGGCGGCGTCGGCGAGCAATGGCTCGTCGGCAAGATCGTCGACGTACATGCCCCCGGTCGTCAGGAACTTGGGGTCCTCCTTGCGCAGAACCCTGTTGCCGAGAATGCTGCCAGCCACCGTGTTACCCCCTGGGATGTTCGAGATCAGCGTCGACAGTAGACGTCGACGAGCGGCAGACCGAATCGTTACGGCGCGGGGACGACGACTGCTGCTGCTGCGGTCGTCGTCGGCGCTGCCGGATCTATCGCCACCGGATCAACCACCGCTGGGTGCGACGACCGGCGGCGTTGCCGCCACTGCCGCTGCGGCCGCACGCACGGCAACGATCTGCGAGATCGCATCGAACGGCCAGCCTGTCGGCAAGGTCAGGGGAGCGCTGGGGGTCGTCAGCACCGAGATCCGCTGCTCGCCGAAGCCGACCAGGCCGACCTCTTGGCGGGCAGCTTCCTTGATCCCATCAGGAGTGTTGAGGCGACTGACGTCGGCGGCCAGCTGGGCCTTGGCGTTGTTGAGGACAGCGAGTTCGTTGCGCTTCTCGGCCAGGTCGTCGCGCTGCTGCATCCAACTCTTCACCGGCAGCACGAACAACGAGGCGATCAACGCTGCGGCGATCACGACAGCGACCAGTGCGAACACGAGACGCTTGCCGCGTCCCTTGACGAGCCGTTTGTCCTTGGCAATGGGTCGGGTGAACTCGGCGAAACGAGAAGAATCAGGCGAAGAATCAGGCGACAGAATCAGGCGAAGAATCGATCTCGCGCGACAGTGACGCTCGGGTGGCATCGCGCGGACGCTGAATGCAAGTGGTTCGGTGCCCGTCGCTCACGGCCACCATTCTCGCAGGCCAGCTCGCTGGATTGCTGTCAATACCCGCGCCGGGCACCTACCGCGCGCCATCGCGCCTATCGCGCCTATCGCGGTGCGAGCGCCCGGCGGCCGCGGTACTCGGCCGCTTCACCAAGACCTTGCTCGATGCGGAGCAGCTGGTTGTACTTCGCAACCCGGTCACTGCGCGCCGGCGCGCCGGTCTTGATCTGTCCGCAGTTGGTCGCAACCGCGAGGTCGGCAATCGAGACGTCCTCGGTTTCGCCGCTGCGATGGCTCATCACACTGGTGTAGGCGTGGCGCGACGCCAGTTCGACGGTGTCGAGCGTCTCGGTGAGCGAGCCGATCTGGTTGACCTTGATCAGCACACTGTTGGCGACCTTGCGATCGATGCCCATCTGCAGCCGGGTCGTGTTGGTGACGAACAGGTCATCGCCGACGAGTTGAATCCTGGAGCCGAGGGCCTGGGTCAGCGCAGACCAGCCATCCCAATCGTCCTCGGCCATACCGTCCTCGAGACTGACGATGGGATACTGCCCCGCAAGGCGGTCCCAGTAGGAGGCCAGCTCGGTCGACGACAGCACCTTGCCCTCGCCCGGAAGGTGGTAGTTGCCGTCGCGGTACAACTCGCTGACGGCCGGATCCAGCGCGATGGCAATCTCGTCGCCGGGGACGTAGCCGGCCTTCTCGATTGCCTCGACGAGGATCTTGATGGCTTCCTCGTTCGTCGCCAGATTCGGGGCGAACCCGCCTTCGTCGCCCACGGCTGTCGACAGACCACGGTCGTGCAACAGCTTCTTCAGTGTGTGGTAGGTCTCGGTGCCCCAGCGCAACGCCTCGGCGAAGCTCGGTGCACCGACGGGCATGACCATGAACTCCTGGAAGTCGATGGAGTTGTCGGCATGCACGCCACCGTTGACCACGTTCATCATCGGTACCGGAAGCACGTGTGCATTGGGCCCGCCGACGTATCGATACAAGGGGAGCTCGACCTCGCTCGCCGCGGCCTTGGCGACGGCCAAGCTGGTACCGAGGATGGCGTTGGCTCCGAGCCGGGCCTTGTTGTCGGTGCCATCGAGGTTGCAGAGCTCGGTGTCGATCAGCCGTTGCTCGAGGGCGTCGATACCGGCCAGCGCGGTTGCGATCTCGCCGTTGACGTAGCCGACTGCGGTGCGCACGCCTTTGCCCAGGTAACGGGACCCGCCGTCACGCAACTCGACGGCTTCGTGCTCGCCGGTGGATGCGCCGGACGGCACGGCCGCTCGCCCGATCGCGCCACTTTCCAGCTCGACTTCGACCTCCACAGTGGGGTTGCCTCGCGAGTCGAGGATTTCACGGCCGACGATGCTGACGATTTCACTCATATCGCGCAGAGAGTAGCGGCTCAAGCTTGGCGGAATCCTGCCGATGAAGTGGACGTGGATGCGCAGCAGTGGCCCTCACCGTCTTTAGCAGCTGATCCTGGAACCGCCCGCGGCGACGTTTGCCGCGCCGGAACCGGTACGTGAGCACGCCTCACTACGCGGCAGCAGAACCGGAGCGCTCCTGGCGTCGCCGGCTCCCGAACTTGCCGCCGGATCTCCGATCCTGCCCCCTTCGACGGAACATCACGAGCCCGAGCTCGTGCAGACGCCTGTCGTCACAAGGGCCTACGAGCACACAGCGCACACCGGACCCGAGCTCGTCGGCACCAGTGCGACCCGCGTGCTGGCCGCCGCTGGTTGGTTGGGTAGCGCCGTCTGCTACACGGTGGCAGCGGTCGCGCTGTCGAAGTCGTACCGGCAGATCACGACGGACAACTGGGAGGCCGCACTCGACGAGATCGGCTGGTTGCTCCCGCTGATGGTCTCCTCGTTTGCGATGGCCTATCTGGGCTGGGTGGTGTGGTCGACGCTGGCAGCGATCAACGGCCATCGCGTCGCCCCACTGGCTTCGTCGCCTTGGCTTCCGCCGTTTGCGTATCTGTTCGGTCCGGCCGCCGCCGCCGCCGGGTCGATCTACAAGCCGGGTTACGACCTGTGGTTCGTCGCCGCGGCGGTCGCCTGGGTCTGCGTCGGCCATGGGATCGTGCTGGTGTCGCTGCGAGGTTCTGCGCGCCGGATCGGTGCCGATGCCTACCAGTTCACCAAGCTGCTGTGGTTCCCGCTGGCCGCCCTCGGCTACCGGATGATTGCCACGATGGTGCTGCCGGAGACGAGCTTCAACAACTCGGCCTTGTTCGCCGCACTCGTCGCCATCGACGTCGCTCTGATGATGGCGACGGCGTTGGGGGTGTGGCGGGCGATGCACTCCTTCGACCAGGCGTGCGCACGAGATCGCTACAGCTCGGTCGAGAACCAGCTTCCAGCGTTCATGGCTGCCGCGCACCGCTAGCGGTATTGAGACCAGCGGTCGGCTTCGCTGGGCTTCATCTCGCTGGCTTGATCTCGCCGGCCTTCACTTCGTCCTCCTTCACTTCTTCCCAGAGGGCATCGAGCACCGTGAGGTCCGAGTCGTTCATCACGATGCCGCGCGCTGCTGCCAGAAGTTCGACCTGCTCGAAACGGCGACGGAACTTCTGCGTTGCGACCCGCAGGGCGGCCTCTGGCTCGACGCCGAGGTGTCGAGCGACGTTGACGACGGCAAACAACAGGTCACCGAGCTCGTCGTCGACTTTCGTGCGATCACCACTGGCAATCGCCTCGTCCAGCTCAGCAGCCTCCTCTGCGATCTTTGGCAATGCGCCGTCGACGTCGGGCCAGTCGAATCCGACCTTCGCCGCCTTTCGCTGCACGTGGTACGCGTAACTCAGTGACGGTTGCGACGCCGCCACACCGTCGAAGACGCTCGTGCGACCCTTTTCGGCGTGCTTGATCGCATCCCAGTTGGCGACGACGGTGTCGGCGTCGTCTGCGGTCACCGAACCGAAGACATGCGGGTGACGCCGCACCAGTTTGTCGTGGATTCCGTCGACGACATCTGTCATCGTGAACCGACCCTCTTGCTCGGCGATCGTCGCGTGGAACTCGATCTGGTACATCAAGTCACCGAGCTCCTCGATCAGGGCCGTGTCTGTTTCGGGCTCTTCGGGGTCGAGCGCCTGTAGCGCGTCGACGACTTCGTAGGTCTCCTCCATCAAGTACTTGATCAACGACTGGTGCGTCTGCTCCTTGTCCCACGGGCACTGCTCGCGCAGGGTTCGCGACAACTGGTGGAACCGCACTAGTGATTCGCCCACGGCCGAACCGAGATGGGGGATGTAGATGCAGGTCAGGTGGTCTGCTTCGACGGTCCGGTCGAGCTCGGCCCACGTCGTCGTGGTGACCAGTTCGTCGGGGGTACCCAGTCGCTGCAGGATCACCACCGGCTCATCGCCGGTTGCTCCGTCGACCGCCAGCTTGATATCGCTGAGCACCCAATTGGCGTGGGTGTGGGCGACGAACATCGGCCCGTGATCACCTGCTGCCGCGGTAGCGAACTCGTGGCCGTCGATCAGCCGAACACCGGCCTCGACGGGATCGATACCGAGGCGTGCGAACGCGACATCCAGAAACGACATTGCCGGTAGAACGGTGCATTCGACTCGCTCGTCAGAGAGGAGGTGTCGAACGGAACGCTCCAGAACCAGTGGCGAGCCGGGTACCGCGTACAGGATGTCGCCGTGCTCGGCGGCTGCTGCCACCAGACGCTCGGTGATCTCGCCGTACACGTCGGCGAATGTGTCCGCCGACTCGTACACGTCGTCGAACGATGTCGCCTCGCCCACGACTTCCGCCGACGGATGCCGCGTCGTGCGAATGAATCGGTGCGCGTGACCGGCGATTGCATCGAGCGTCTGCCGTGTGACGAACTGCGGCCCGGCCGGGCCGAGACCGACGATGGTGACGCGGCTCACGAGGTCAGGGCGACGACTGCACCGGTGTCGGAGTCCCACCTGCCGTAGCGCGGGTCGACGTACACGCCGGCGCCATCGACGAGGGAGTCGAGTTGATCCTGTGACACGACCGTGCCGGCCACCAGCGACTGCGATTCGGGGAGGAGGTCCTCGAAGGGTCGCAGCATCAAGACGGCGGAGAAGGTGTCGAGATCTGCGGCGATTGGCTGCCCGACCGGCGTGCCTTGCAGCGCGGCGACGACCGACGGGTTGACGGTTGCCGGATCGAGGCACTCCTGTTCGCCGTTGGTTCCACCTCTCACGATGCCACCGGCTTCGCCGATGACGGTGTCGGTCGAGTTCTGTCGCGCGGCGTCCGCGAATGCCATGCCGGAATTCAGCAGGGTGAGCACCTCGTTGGCATCCTCGAGCGTCGCGGTGGTGATGGCCGCGAGGCAGATCACCGGGCTGCCGTCAACGCCAGTCGCGTACAGCTCCTTGGCGTCCTCGCCCGCCAGGTTTGTGATGGCCATGGCGTATCGGGCGTCGAGCTCGGTCGATGACGTTGGCTGTGCGACCTCGACCTGTGGGCCAACCGAACTTTCGAGCACGGTGACTCGGATCCACTTCGTCAGCTGCTCGCGCAGCTGATCGCCGGTCGCAGCTGTGCCATCGGTGCCGCTGGCGAAGCGCCTCGGCGGCCTTGGGCGTCAGGCTGTGATCGCCGACCTCCGCGGCGACGTCGTTGCGGTCGACGGTCGCGCACGACAGACGACTGACATGAAGATGGACATGACGACGGAGAGAGAAGAGCAGTGCAGACCGGTTGCGGCGAGGGCCGAACGACGTTGATTCACTCGATTCACGGCACGACACTACTGGTCGAGTTGCAGGTGTTCGTGTCGCCCGCACCGCCGCCTGCACCGCCGCCTGCAGCTATTACTTCTGCTGCTCGATCTCCTCGGTGATCCAACCCTCGGCCGCCCATCCGTCTGCGTCCCACTCGTCGATCCATCCGCTCTCCGCCGGTCGGAGCTCGCTCGGCAGCGGCGTCAGCACATCGCGCACGTACGACGTCACCGCTTCGCCGAGGCCGACATCTTCGCCGGCTTCCTCCGACATGAACCACAGATGCTCCAGGACCTGATGGAACAGCTCGGCGGGTTCCAGCTTGCCGACGAGGTCGGGTGGGACGCCGTCGATGGTCGGTTCGAATCGCTCGTCGAGCCAGCGGGCGGCGGCCACCGTCTCGGGCACTTTCCTGAGGGTTTGGCGCTCGATCACGGCGCGGTACCGGCTGATGTCGTTCAGCAGCCGCCTCGCCTGGTTCTCGCCGGTTTCCAGACCGGTCAGGGTCTTCAGTCGTTGCCCGTGGAACCCGTGCTCGACGACTCGGGGTATCAGGCGCAGCTTCGATCCGTCGGCCGTGGTGTACAGCTCCAGTTCCGCGGCGTCGAACCCGAGCTCGTGCAATCGCTGCAGGCGGGTGTCGATGCGGTACGTCTCGTCGATGTCGAACTCGTCGGTGCCGGTCAGCTCGGTCCACAGCCGTTGGTACGTCGTCTCGATGGCCAGCGCAGTGCCGATCGGATCGATCCCCTCCGCGAGCAGATCACCTGCCTGGAGGTCGGCAAGATCGCCGCCGACGTTCTCCATGGCGATCGTCAGGTCGAGCCGTCGCTGCCCGTCCGACAGCGTCGGGTGACGTTCCCCGGTCTCGACATCGATGATGTAGGCGCTCAGCGCGCCGGCGTCGCGTCGGAACAAGGTGTTGGACAACGAGCAGTCGCCCCAATAGAACCCGGCGAGGTGAAGGCGTACGAGCAAGCCGGCCAACGCATCGAGGAGACGCTCGCCGAGATACGGGATGTGCAGGCCGCGGCCCGACAACAGCACGCGGTACGGCAGTGAATAGTCGATGTTGCGGGTGATCAGCAGCCCGCTCATCCCGCCGTCGCGTTGTGTGACCACACCCACGACATCGGCCGTGGGCAAACCCGCTTCGGCGAGCTCGCGCAGTAGACGCCACTCACGTTCGGCGAGGTCGTCGGGTATCTCCTTCACGACATATGTCATGTCGCCCGACTCGACCAGGCGAACGACGTGTCGGTGCAGCCCGGCCACTTCGTGCAGTCCAGGGATGGTCCAATCGTCGAGCGGCTGGTCGAACGGCCAATCGACCATCGAGACGTGCTCGCCGGGCTTTGCGATCTGCAGCCTCATACCGGTACCAGCTCGCGCAGGAAGCCGACGAGGAACTCGGCAGGTTCGACATCGCGTGCGATCGGAATGACGAGCTGTTGCGAATCGGGCTTGAAGATCGCGTTGCGAGCCAATCGCTGCAGGCGCATCTCGGCACTCGTCTTCAGCGACAATGGCGCGAGGCGTGCCTGGCTGGACGCGATCGAGACGTCGCGTAGCCCCAGCCGGTGGCATTCGGCGCGCAGGTAGCCGACGTTCAACAACGCGTCCGCAGGGTCGGGGACCGGACCGTAGCGATCCTCCCACTCGGATCGGATGTCGTCGACTTCCGTCGACGTGGTGACGGCCGCCAGGCGCCGGTATGCCTCCAGCCGCGACTCTTCCTTCGTCACGTACTCGACCGGCAGGTAGGCGTCGGTCGGTACGTCGAGCTTCAACTCGCTCGGCTCCTTCAGCGGCTCGCCCTTCATCTCGCCGACAGCCTCGGTGACCATCTGGCAGTAGAGGTCGTAGCCAACCGCGGCGATGTGCCCGCTCTGCGATTCCCCGAGCAGGTTGCCGGCGCCGCGGATCTCGAGGTCGCGCATCGCGATCTTGAACCCGCTGCCGAGGTCGGTCGCCTCACCGATCGTGCGTAGACGTTCGTAGGCCTCTTCGGTCAACCGTACGTCGCGCGGGTGGAAGAGGTACGCATATGCCCGTGACCCGCTCCGGCCGACACGTCCTCGCAACTGGTGCATCTGGCCGAGGCCGAGAAGATCGGCGCGCTCGACGACCAATGTGTTCACGGTCGGCATGTCGATGCCGCTCTCGATGATGGTGGTGCACACCAACACGTCGAAGCGACCTTCCCAGAAGTCGACGACGATCTGCTCGAGCGAACCTTCGTCCATCTGCCCGTGGGCCACTGCGATGCGTGCCTCCGGCACCAACTCGCGCAGGCGTTCGGCGCATTGCGAGATGGTCTTGACGCGGTTGTGCACCCAGAAGACTTGTCCTTCGCGGAGCAGTTCTCTCCGCAACGCCTCCACGGCGACTCGTTCGTCGTACTCCCCGACGAAGGTCAAGATCGGTTGCCGATCTGCGGGCGGTGTCTGTAGCAACGAGAGATCACGGATGCCGACCAGGCTCATTTCCAGCGTTCGCGGAATGGGAGTTGCGCTGAGGGTCAAGACGTCGACGTTGACCTTCAGCTTCTTCATCGTCTCCTTGGCCTGCACGCCGAATCGCTGTTCCTCGTCGACGATCAGCAGACCGAGGTCCTTGAACGCGACACCTTCCTGCAACAGCCTGTGGGTGCCGATCACGCAATCGACTTCGCCGGTGGCGAGCCCGTCGATCACCCGCTTGGCCTCCTTGTTGGTCAGGAAGCGGCTGAGTGTCTCGACGCGGATCGGATAGCCGGAGAACCGGTCGGCGAACGTGTTGCCATGCTGAGTTACCAGGAGGGTGGTCGGGGCCAGCACGGCCACCTGCTTGCCGTCTTGAATCGCCTTGAACGCGGCCCGGATCGCGACCTCTGTCTTGCCGAAGCCGACATCGCCGCACAGCAATCTGTCCATCGGATACGGCCGCTCCATGTCGACCTTCACATCGTCGATCGCGACGCGTTGGTCCGGTGTCTCGACGAACGGGAAGCCGTCCTCCATCTCCGCCTGCCAGGGTGTGTCACTTCCGAATGCGTACCCCTCGGCGTTGACCCGCTTCTGGTACAACACGACCAGCTCTTGGGCGATCTCGCGCACCGCGCTGCGCACTCGTGACTTGGCTTTGGCGAAGTCCGCGCCACCGAGTCGGTGCAGGGTGGGTGCCTCGCCGCCGACGTACTGACGAAGCGAGTCGATCTGGTCGCTGGGCACGTACAGCTTGTCGCCGCCCTTGTACCCAAGCAGCAGATAGTCGCGCTCGGTGCCTCCGATGGTTCGCTTGACCATGCCTTCGTAGTGCCCGACACCGTGCTGGTAGTGGACGACGTAGTTGCCGGGTTTCAAATCCTCGAAGAAACCTGTGCCCTGCCGCTTTCGCGGTCGCGGTTGACGGTGGGTGCGTCGCCGTCCGGTGAGATCGCCTTCGGCAAGGATCGCCAACTTCGCGGCGGGCAGTGAGCAGCCACGGTGCAGGGGGGCGGTGACCACGTAGCCGCCGGGCTTGGTGATGTCGGTCGTCGCAGTGGCGATGGTGAAGTCGAGGCCGCGGTCGCGCAGCAACTCCGCCAACCGCATCGCACTACCGGTGCCGTCAGCGGCGACGACCACGCGATATTTCTCGGAGATCAGTTCCGCCAGTCGCTTTGCCAGTCCCTCGCCGTCGCCGACGACTGGTCCCCATCCGCTGGCCTCCACCATTGGTGCATCCGGCTGTTCGGGCGTCGAGCTCAACGTCCACATCGACTGCGAGCGGAGCCCGAGGAACCCAGGAGTCGATCAGTGTCGGCGTGCAGTCGGGGGAACTTGCGGTCCGCATCGCGGGCCCAGGTCGATGCCAACGAGCGGGCCAGGTCGTCCTCTTCGGCGAGCAGGTCGTTGGCGCGGTCGCGCATCCGCCGCGGTTCCAAGAGAGCGACCTTGCCCGACGCAGGCAGCAGGTCCGTGATCAGTGTGTCGCCGTCCACCAACCAGGGCAGCCAGCTCTCCATCCCGTCGAAGACCGTCCCCTCGGCAAGGCGTTCCCATTGCTCGCGCCCCCACGGTTCTTCGGCAACGAGCGACGCAGCCCTTGTGCGGACCGCCGCGCTCGGCAGCAGCTCGCGTGCGGGGAAGATCCTGACTTCGGTGAGATCGTCGGTGCTGCGCTGATCGTTGACGGTGAACTCGGTGAGACGGTCGACCTCGTCGCCCCACAGGTCGATACGGATCGGCGAGTCCGCGGTGGAAGGGAACACGTCGATGATCGCGCCACGCCTGGCGACCTCACCTCGGTGCTCGACCAGGTCCTCGCGGCGATAGCCGAAGCCGATCAGCGTGTCGAGCAGTACGTCGGGATCGATGACGTCGTTGGGTCTGACATGGATCGGTTCGACGTTGATCGCCTCGGGACTGAGCCGCTGCAGCAGCGCCCGCACTCCGGCGATGATGATCGTGCGGCCCCGTTGCCACGTCGTCTGTGCCGGTTGCGCAGCCGCCAGAGGACATCCATACGTCGACCCATGGTCTCGACACTCGGGCTGATGCGCTCGAAGGGCAGTGTCTCCCAAGCCGGGAAAAGCACCACGGAATCGGCCGGCATGAATTGGCAGAGGTCGTCGTACAACTGACCGGCGTCGGTCCCCGTCGGTGTCGCCACCAACAAGGGCTGGCGATCGCCGAGCTGGGCAAGTGCTGCAACCGCGACGGCGCGTGCCGATTCCGGTACGGCCACCACCGCCGAGGGGTGACCGAATGCCTGTGTCAGGCCGGTGTCATCCCGAAGGAGACGAGGGAGCGAAGCGAGTGATGCGAACGTCATTGCAGCTGTTGAGGGTAGCGCTGGCCGATGACCCCGCCGATGGGTCATATGACACCCCTAGATCCTGGGTGAGACGGTACGCCGAAGGCGTGCTGGCTCACGCGGCTCATCTCTCATCGCGTCGGTGTTATAGCCCGTTGTACTTTCGCATTGCAGCGTCGGCGCCCTCGGCCAGCAGGAGTTCCACGGCATCGGCGGCGATGACGATCGCGACGTCGAGTAGATCTCGCTCCGACTTCGGCAGCCTCGACAGCACATGATCCGCGCCGCGTTCCTTCGACGGCGGCTTGCCGATACCGATGCGCACCCGCGTGTAGTCCTGGGTCCTGAGGTGCTGGGTGATGCTGCGCAACCCGTTGTTGCCCGCCAACCCTCCGCCGACCTTCACTCGCACGGTTCCAGGGGGCAGGTCGAGTTCGTCGTGGACGACGATCAGTTGGCCCGGGTCAGCGATCTTGTGGCGTCGCATCAGTGCGCCGACGGCCTGCCCGCTCTCGTTCATGTACGTCAGTCGGGAACGCGAGGACGACCCGTTTGCCCGCGATTCGGGCATCGGCGACCAGCGCTTTGTTGCGGCCGGCCTTGAACTTCTCCCCGGCGCGTTCGACGAGCAACGCGACCGTTTCGGCACCGACGTTGTGTCGCGTGCGCGTGTATTCCTTGCCCGGGTTTCCCAACCCGACGACCAGCGCGTCGATCACGCCCAGACCCGACGACTCGTCAGGTCACTCGGAGCTGGAGCCGGCAGCGGCGGCATCGCCGTCGCCGGTGGGTGCGGCTTCGCCGTCTTCGCCTTCGCCCTCTTCAGTGGCTGCTACCGGCTCTTCGATTTCGGCAGCCGTGGTCAACACGGTGACGACGGGCATGTCGGGATCGCCGAGCGCGGTGACGCCCTTCGGCATCGGGATGTCCGACAGGCGGATGACCGTGTCGGGTTGCATCTCGGTGATGTCGATGACGAACTCGTTGGGCATGTCGGTCGGGGTGCAGCTGACTTCGAGCGAATCGACGGCAGCGTCGACGAGCCCGCCCGCAGCTGCAACGGCCTTGGACTCGCCCTCGAGGCGGACGTTGATGTGAACCGTGATCTCCTCGTTCATGTTGACCTGGAGGAAGTCGATGTGGTTGACCGTGCGACGGATCGGGTGGCGCTGCATCTCTTTGACGACGGCCGGGTAGCTGGTGCCACCGACCTGCAGGGCCAGAACGGTGTTCGCTCCAGCGGGCCCGCTGAGAGCCAGGCGGAACTCGCGACGCTCGACCATCACACTGATCGGCTCCATGCCACGGCCGTACAGCACACCGGGAATGTGACCCTCAGCCCGAAGGCGACGAGCGGTCGGCGAGCCCGAACCTGTGCGGGGCGTAGCGGTGAGTGTGGTTTGCGACATGACAAGAGCCTCGGTTACTTGGGGCGACACTGAACTGGCGACACTGAACTGGCGACACTGAACTGACGAGCTGAAAGTGCTCAGTGTTTCAGCACGGTCAGCAAGCCTAGCGCCGCTGGTTGTCGCCACCAACGGGGCAGGAACCGGGTTCTAGCCCTGGTTCTCGCCGCCGAAGATCTCGCTGACGCTGGTGTCGTCGAACACAGCGTTGAGTGCCGCGGCGATGAGCGGCGCGATCGACAACACCTCGATCTTGTCGATCTGCTTCTCGGGCGGCAACGGCAAGGTGTTGGTCAGTACGACGCGGCTGATCGGGGCGTTCTTCAACCGATCGATCGCCGGCCCACTGAGGACTCCGTGCGTGGCCATCGCCCATACCTCCGTCGCCCCGCGCTCGAGCAAGATGTCGGCAGCGCTGGTGATGGTGCCGCCGCTGTCGATCATGTCGTCGGTGAGGATGCACAGGCGGCCATCGACGTCGCCGATCACTTCCTTGGCCTCGGCCTGGTTGACACTGCCCTTCGGGCGACGTTTGTAGATGAACGCCAGATCGGCGCCAAGATCGCCGAGGTGCTCGGCCATGCGGGCCGCGACCTTGATACGGCCGGCGTCGGGCGACACGATCACGGGCTCGACGGCATGCTGGCGGATGTAGTGCTCGAGCACCGGGGTGGCCGTGAGGTGATCGACCGGACCCTCGAAGAAGCCTTGGATCTGGCCGCTGTGCAGGTCGATCGAGACCATTCGCTTGGCGCCGGCAGCCTTGAACAGGTCGGCGACGAGCCTGGCTGTGATCGGCTCGCGACCCTCCGCCTTGTGATCCTGTCGGGCGTACCCGAAGAACGGGCACACGGCAGTGATGCGCTTGGCCGACGCCCGATACGCGGTGTCGATCATGATCAGCTGTTCCATGATCGAATCGTTGATGCTCAGTTCGTCGCAGCCGCAGTGCGTTTGCATGATGAACACGTCGCTGCCGCGGATGCTCTCCGTGAACCGGGGGCGAATCTCGCCGTTGGCGAACTGCACCAGGTTGGGATCGCCGAGTTCGACGCTGAGCTCCTTCGCCACCTCTTCGGCCAGCGCAGGATGGGTGCGTCCGGAGAAGAGCGACATGCGCTTGGTGGTGAATTTTTCCATGTGGGGGCTCCGCAGGTGCTTAGTCGGCAGGTGCAGTGTAGAACGCGCCAGTCGATGCCGACGAGGGCACCGACGTGCCGGGGGCCAGATAGGCGTACGGGCCGACGTGCGCATCGTCGCCGACTTCGCTGTCGCGCCCGACGCTGTTCTCGAGGACGACGCCTGATCCGACCACGCAATCGACCAGGCGGGTGTCGGGTCCGATCTCGCAGCCGTCGCCGATCACGGTGTTGCCCTGCAGAATCGAACCCGGGTACAACGTGACGTCGCGGCCGAGTTGCACGGTGACATCGATGAACGTCTGGCGCGGGTCGAGCATGGTCACGCCGTTCAACAGCCAGTGCCGGTTGGTGCGGCTGCGCAGCTCGCGTTCGGCGAGGGCCAGCTGCCATCGATCGTTGACGCCGCCGGTCTCCTCTTCCGGAGCCTCGACGGTGCCGATCTGGTGACCCATCCCGGCCAACACCTCGACGACGTCGGTGAGGTAGTACTCGCCTTGGGCGTTGTCGGGGCTCAGTCTGCGAAGCGCCGGACCCAGCAGATCGCGACGGAACGCGCACATGCTGGTCCACACCTCGCGGATCGCCAATGTTTCGAGGCTGGCGTCGCGCTGCTCGACGACCTGGAGCACCCGTCCGTCGCCGTTCTTGGTTGGCGCCCGCAACACGCGCCCGTAACCGGTCGGGTCTTCGAGCACCGAGGTGATCGCAGTTGCCGCGTTTCCGCTGGTGAGGTGGGTGGTCACCAACTGCTGCAGGGTCTCGGCCCGCAGCAACGGGGTGTCGCCCGGCAACACGATGATGGTCGAGTCGTCGTCGAGGTCGTCGCCCGGAATGGCGGTCATGCCGACCATTGCCGCGTCGCCGGTGCCGCGCTGCACCGTCTGCTCGACGAACGTGACATGGGCCCAGCCGGGGGCCTGCTCTTGGACCTTCTTGGTCACACGCTCTGCGCCGTGCCCGACGACCACCACTGTGCGGTCGACCTCGACATCGGCCAGCGCATGAATGACGTGCATCACCATCGGCCGGCCGCAGATCTGGTGCAACGGCTTGGGGCGAGCGGACCGCATTCGCGAGCCTTCGCCGGCCGCCAGCACGATCGCCGAAACTGTCATACGCCCGTTCTAGCGCGTCGCGGCACTGTTTTGGTGTAGCCCCGGTGTAGCGCCGGGTGTAGCCGGCTGCACGTTCGCCCCACGTTCGCCCCACGTTCACCCGGGGTTTGCACGCAGCAGTTCAGTTCCGGGCAGAGTTCCGGGCAGAGTTCCGGGGAGAGGATTCGAACCCCTATAGACGGCACCAAAAACCGATGTCCTACCATTGAACGACCCCGGAAAGGTCGTGGCAGAGGCTAGCGGCGAGGCACTCTTGCCACTATCGCCGTATCGCAGTATCGCAGTAGCGCCAGTAGTGCCGTAGCGCCAGTAGCGCCACGATCTACTCGAGGCTGGTCAGTTCGGCAGCGCGTTCGAACGTGCGGGTGTATCCGAACAGCTTCAGTACCCGAGGCGTGAGTCCTGGGGCGATGTTCGCCAATACGACGAGTGGACGAACCGGCGGAGTGTTGACCAGCACCTCGCTGCGGTTCTTGCGGATGCAGGAGATCACCACGTCGGCAACCTTGTCGGGACTCGCCCGCCCGGCGATCTTCGGGGCCTTGGCGCCCTGCTCTTCCCAACGGGCGTACATCCCGGTGTCACTGACCAGCGCTGGGCAGACGACCGAGAAGCCGACCGGGTTCTTGTGGTATTCGCAGCGCAGCGAGTTGGTGAATCCGACCAGACCGTGCTTGCTTGCCGCATACGCGACGGCGTACGGCACGCCGACCTTGCCGGCGCCCGATGAGATGTTGACGACGTGGCCACGCTTTCGTTCGAGCATGCCCGGCACCACTGCCCGGGTCAGCAACATCGCCGATACGAGGTTGACGTCGAGTGTGCGCACGAGGTCGGACTCCTCGGTGGTTTCGAAGTGTGCGATCGTCTCGATTCCGGCGTTGTTGACGAGGATGTCGACCGGGCCGAGTTCGGCTTCGGTCCGTGCCAGCAAGTTGGCACGGTCGTCGGCGTTGGTCACGTCGCATCGCGTGGCGATCGTTTTCACGCCGAGTGCCGACATTTCGATGCGCACGGCCTCGAGTTCTGGCTCCGACCGTGCCGCGAGCGACAGGTTGACCCCCTCCTTGGCCAAAGCCCGGGCGATGAACACGCCGATACCCCGCGACGCTCCGGTGACCACAGCGGTGGTGCCCCTCAAATCCTTCATCCGTTGCCCCCTGAGCGTTCGGCCCGCGTGTCGCTGAACAGTAGTGGCGAAGCCGACCTGTGTTGGCTGTGAGCGTGCGTGCCCTCTTATGGTGAAGAGCGTGGCTCGCCCGTTCCGATTCGCGATCCAGGGACGCAATCTGGATGATCATGGCGCGCTGGTAACGCTGGCCCGCCTGGTCGAGGCGCTCGGCTATGACGAACTGTTCTCGTTCGACCACATCGGGACAGTTGATCCGTTCATCCCGTTGATGGTCGCTGCCGAAGCAACCAGCCGACTACGAGTCGGCCCGCTGGTGCTCAACAACGAGTTTCACCATCCGGCGCTGCTGGCACGGACTGCGGCAACGGTAGATCGGCTCACGGCGGGTCGCCTCGTGCTGGGCCTTGGTACCGGCTACGCGCAGTCCGAGCACGACGCCATCGGCATGGTCCTTCGTGAGCCTGCATCGCGCGTGTCGCGGTTCGAGGAATCGGTGATCGCGCTGCGGTCGCTGCTGGACACCGGTGCCATGACAGGCGACGGCGCGCATCACCATCTCGCGGTCGAGGACCTGGGCGTCCGGCCGGTTCAGCAGCACGTTCCTCTGTTGATCGGCGGTCACGGAAGGCGCGTCGTCGGCATCGCTGCACGCCATGCCGACATCTTCCAGTTCACCGGGTTGACCCATGGCGAAGGCGGTGACCCTGCACCGGGAGGTTTCGCGATCGACGCCGTCAGGCAGCGGGCCGAGTGGCTGGCAGAGGCAGCCGGCGATCGGCTCGCCGTCATCGAATGCTCGTCTCTGGTGCAGTACGTGTACATCGGTGCCGACGCTGATGAGCAGAAGGAATCGACAGCCGAGCGGTTCGAGATCAGTCGCGACACGATCGACGAAACCCCGTTCGTATTGATCGGATCGGTCGAGGAAGTTGTCGACAAGCTCGAGCGACTGCGTTCGGACGTCGGGATCAGCCACTACGTCGTCCGCGACACCGAAGGTTTCGCACCGGTCGTCGCCGCCCTCGCCGGGCGCTGAGAGGACATGTCGGCACCGCAGGACCGCTCGACCCACGTCGATGCCTTCGACTTCGCGATGGAAGTGCAACGCGTCGGCGATCGCCCGCGCCTCGACAAGAAGCACGGGTGATCGTCGAGATCCTGCCCTCCGGCGGCGGGTCACCGGGCCCAGGCCGAGGGTGGCCCGGTCGTCATGATCGATCCGTCCGGATAGGTGATGGTGAGGTTGCGCCGGTCGTCCAGGGCGAGGTTCCAGCCACCTTCGTGGACGAGATGATGGTGCTTGTTGCACAGCGGCGCGAAGTTGTCGATGTCGGACATTCCGCCGTTGCGGAACCAAATGATGTGGTGGATCTCGCAGTTGTCGAACACGACGGTGCAACCCGGAATCGCACAGCAGCGGTACATGCCGCGCAGCGCTCGGCGTTGTGCCCGATTGGCGATTCGCCGCTCCCGTCCGAGGTAGAGCGACACTCCGTCGGCCCCAACGATGATCGGCGTGATGTCGGCCAGGCACGCCCAGCGTCGCAGTGTCTCGACCGGCAGCTCGACGTCGAGACCGAAGTCGACGATCGAGTTGCCGTGCTCGCCGTTGAGCAATGTCTCGGCGTCGATCAGCACCGACATGTCGATGCGACCCGACGAGCCGGCACCGCGACCCTGTGTCAACGCATCCAATGCGAGGGCTCGTAAGTGGTGCTGTTTCAGAAGAGGATCGGCCGGGCACGTGTCGGGCTGCTGGTCGTGGAACAGGGCCTCGACGGTGTTGCGTAGCCGGCCGGCCAGCAGCGCGCCGGTCTCGGGGTCGAACTCGCCACGAAGGCACCACATTCCGGTGTCCTTGTCGGTCCACGTACGCAGGCTGGTGTTGCGTCGTTGTTGCTGTAACCGATCGATGCCGTCGTCGACGTGGATGCGTCGAACCTCGGCTCGCACAGTGCGAGCAAATTCGTCGCGGGTCAGTTGCGACGCGGCCGCCGCGAGCACATCGCCTCGTTGCGCCAACTGGTTGCGTTGCGGGAGGCTGAGCTGGCGCAACGCCCGGCTGACGACATCGATGTGACCTCCCGATGTCTGCCCATCAGCCAACACCGCAGCGATCTCCGGGATGGCGTCGGCAGTCCGTGCCCGATCGAATCCCCTCGACGCCTCGGGCAACGTGACGCGGCCAGCCTGCGCGGCAACCTGTTCGGGAAACATCGATGGGGACGCAATCGCCAGCTCACTGAGCCGTCGCGCCGCGGCGATCTCGACCGAATCCAGCCAACCCCGCACACGTCGTACGTCGGCCAGCGCAGCGGACACGGCCGCCTGATCGGCCGCAGCCAGGTCGACTGCCACGATGCCTTGAACCAACCCGACCAACGACACGCCTTACCCCTTCCGACCAGTAGAAGCACCTGAACAACGGCGGGGAATGTCGTTGTCGACGACCTTACGCCAGGGGTGTCACGCGGTTCTTTGGAGGCGTAAACGGCCTGCGGGAGAGACCTGCACAGGCGAGAATGGACTCGTGGAACGACTTCCCGAGACGATGCAGGCGCCGCGACTGACCTTGCGTCGCTGGGTGCCCGACGATGCCGAGCCGCTCGGAGCAGCAATCACGGAGAACATCGACCATCTCCGTCCATGGATGCCCTGGATCGCGGCTGAGCCGCAAAGCGTCGCGGACCGCGTCGCGCTGATCGATCAGTGGCACAACGAGTGGGACCGCGGTGGCGACATGGTGATCGGGGCCTTCCTGGATGGCGCTGTCGTCGGCTCGGCCGGGCTGCACCGGCGGCGCGGCCCGCGCGTGCTCGAGATCGGATACTGGGTCCACGGCGACCACATCCGCAAGGGGTTCGCCACCGAGATTGCGTCCGCGCTGACGACGGCGGCGTTCACCGTTGCCGACATCGACCGTGTCGAGATCCACCACGACAAGGCGAACATCGCCAGCAGTGGGGTACCACGCCGTACTCGGCTACACGTTTGCCGACGAGTCACCGAATGCAGTGCTGGCACCAGGCGAGATCGGTATCGATTGCCGCTGGATCATGGAGCGGCGGCAGTGGATGGACCGAGCTACGGCAGCAACTTGAGGATGTCGAGCTTGAGGTAGACCCCGCCCGACGGCGTGATGCTGCCGGTGCCCTGCATCGGTTGCCACTTCAGGTCGAGGTTGCCCTCAGCCGTCAGTGTCACGCCGCGCAGCGGCCGCAATCCGAACGTGAGGTGGTTGGTGTCGCCGATTTGGAGTCCCGCGTTCTTCGACCAATCGATCGTCGCCTTCGTGCTCCAATCGACGAACCAGTTCGGCCACGATTGCACCTCGCGGTGCAGCACCTCGATGCCCCCGGCGCCGAACAACTTGCCGACCGGGGTCAGGAAGCGGAACTGAGTGTTGGGCGTCGAGTGAACCGAGAAGTTGCGGAGATCGAGCGTGAGTTGATTCAGGGTGGTGTCGGGCCAATGGATCTGGAGCGACCACGGCACCGTGAGATCGAGCGGACGCATCCGCAACGTCGTCGGAGCACCAGGCGTTGCCGGTGTCGTTCCTGGCGTAGAGGTGGACGACGTCGAACCACCTTCCAGCGCGGCCCATGTCGCATCGCCGACGATGCCGTCGGCACGAAGGCCGTTCTGTTCCTGGAAGTAGATCACCGAGGCCTCGGTGATGGGGCCGAACAGTCCATCGATGGCGCTCAGTTGGATTCCCGAGTTTCGAAGCGCGGCTTCGAGCAGTTCTTGCAGGTGCCGCACCCAATCGGTCTCGGTGCTGTCGCGGCGGAGTTCTGGGTTTGCCATGACCGTCGCCTCCTACGCCATCGCCGTGTCGGTGCCGTCGTCGTCGTACGTGATGCTGGGGTCCACACCGGCAACCGCGTCCGGGATCTCTGCGGACTCTGTCAGGTACGCAACCCACTCCTCGTCGAGGTCCAGCGATCCGTACGGTGCGATCTCCAGGTCGATCTGCGCATTGAGATCGATCTCTTCGTCAGCCATCGTTTCCTCCGCATTTGCTTGTCGGGCCACGAGTCACCGTACGGACTTCGCCACAGCGCAGCCAGCAGGCCGGGGCCGTCGATCGGGACGGCACAGCCGCCTCTTCGGGCAGTTCGGCGTTGGGTCCCGTCTCCCTGGCCGGTAGCGTCTCACGAGCTATGGGTTCACTGATCAAAAAACGCCGCAAGAGAATGCGCAAGAAGAAGCACAAGAAGATGCTTCGTCGAACCCGTCACCAGCGCCAACGCGGTAAGTGACCCTCCAAGCCTGCAGCGTCTAGCGGCAGGTCGCGGTGCGTACGACGACCGCTTCGGGAAGTGCTGCGTCGAGATCGTGATGTCCGCGCAGGAACCACGTCGCTCCGCTGCCGGCCAGCGTTGGGGCGACGCCGGATGCTTCGCGGATCCGGTCTCGCCAACGAGCCAATGCAGTGAAGGCGGAGACTGCCGCAGGTTCGAGGTCGTTGTCCCCATCACTGCGTGGCCCACCGAGTTGATCCCACGCCCTATACACAAATGGTGAGCTCACCGACATCGGCGGAACAACAAGCGTGATGTCGATCGGTTCGAACGGCAGCGGCTCGACGAGTTCGCCGATGCCACGAACGCGGGCGCGTCCACCAATCAGGCAGAACGCCACATCGGCACCGAGCACTGCAGCCCCCTCGACATCGTCGTAGCCGGCCCATCGCAACACGGCGGCTGCATCCGCGGAACCGCCGCCGAGCCCGCCGCCGTACGGCAGCACCTTGTTGATGTGGACGGCCGCGGTTCGATCGACATGGCGTAGCGCGCGTGCAACGAGGTTGGATTCGTCCAGCGGCATGCCCTTGGCGAACGGCCCGTCCGCGGTCAGACCTGTCGACGAGGGATCGATCGTCAGCGTGTCGTGCCAGTCGAGCGTGACCATCTCGGCGTCGATCAGGTGGTACCCGTCGTCGCGCACACCCGTGATCCGAAGAGTCAGCGTCAGTTTGGCTGGGGCCTTCACCACCACGACGCTCATGTCGCTCATGTCGCCGCCAACCCCGCAGCCAACCAGGCAGTCGTCAAGGCGCCCCACTCGACCACGTCGAGCTCCTCCGGGCGTCGTTGGGCATCGATGCCGGCCGTCTCGAACACGTCCGGTGCAACGACCTCGGCCAACGACCTGCGCAGCATCTTTCGACGCTGACCGAACGCTGTGCGCACCAGTTGGAACAACGGCTCCGGCGCAACGTCGACTGCCGGCGATGGCCGGCGACGGATGTCGGCCAGCGCGGATTCGACCTTGGGTCGCGGCAGGAACACGCTGGCCGGCACGGTTCCAGCGATCCGAGCCGTCGCCCAGTAGGCCACCTTCACGCTGACAGCGCCGTACGCATCGGAGCCCGCGGCAGCACACAGTCGTTCGGCGACTTCGCGCTGCACCATCACCAGCATCCGCTCGACTGCGGGCACGAAGTCGAGGAGATCGCACACCAGCGGGGTCGCCACGTTGTACGGCAGGTTCGCGACCAGCACCCACCTCGGCGCTGCAGCCAACAGGCCGGCCCAGTCGAGCCGCAAGGCGTCGGCTTCGACGACCGTCACGTTGGGTAGATCGGCGACGACATCGCGCAGCACGCCGGCAATCCCGTGGTCCACCTCGATCGCGGTGATGGTCGCACCGGTCTCGGCGAGTGCCATCGTGAGCGATCCGAGCCCAGCGCCTATCTCGACGACATGGTCGTCGGGACCGACCTC
This sequence comes from Ilumatobacteraceae bacterium, assembly GCA_963779295.1. GTDB lineage: Bacteria > Actinomycetota > Acidimicrobiia > Acidimicrobiales > Ilumatobacteraceae > JAENVT01. The sequence continues at coordinate 15,873 of CAVZXO010000009.1, read as the reverse complement.
GGCCAGCCGGGCGATCTTGCGAACGATGTTGGCGTCGACGACGAAGTTCTGCCCGAGGTCACGTCGCGGGGCCAGGCCGTGCTCGCTGAGCAGGGCCCCGATGTCGCTGCGCGTGTGCACCCCTACCAGCTGATGCGAACCGGCGCGGGTGCGTTGGCGAGATCGCTGATGAGGGTGAAGATGTCGGTGTGCAGAACGATGTCGACGCCGGCAGGCAATGGCGTACTGACACTGTTGAGGCATGTGGTGGTCTGCCCGTTGTCGGTGTTGGTCACCGTCAGGGTCCTGCCCCATGGTGCCAGCGCGGTCGTGCACGGTCGCTTGCTGGGATCCGGGTAGCGCCGGAAGCTGGCCCTACCTCTGGCCTCGGTGGCCGTCGGTCCGGGCGGAATGATGATGTCGACGACCGCGGGGTCGGCACCGGACGCCGGTCCGTTGAGGAAGATGGGTGAATCGGGTGTGTACTCGGACGTCGTCGGTGCCTCGTTGGCGCCTGCCGAAGGCACGCCCGCTGCACCCAGTGCGGGTACTGCAGAACCGGCATCGTCGCGGTTGATGATCCACAATGCCGGGAGCGCTGCCACTGTGAAGATGGAGGCGAGTGCAAGGCGACGGCGGTCGTAGGAGTTCATTGTGGGTTTTCCCGTCCGTGGGACGGGCAAAAGGCTACGGACGAATACCCGGGAACGCAAGGCATGCGTTGGCCACCGTAGCGGCGCGGACCTCGTCGAGTTCGGCACCCCGGAGGTCGGCGAGCGCCTCGACCACATGCGTGACGAAGGCCGGCTGGTTCGGTCTGCCACGGTGTGGCACCGGTGCCAGGTACGGGCTGTCGGTCTCGGCCAGCATCCGATCGACCGGACACAGACGCGCTGCCTCGTGGAGTTCTGTAGCGGTTTTGAACGTGACGATGCCGCTGAACGACAGGTAGCCGCCACGCTGGAGGCACTGCCGAGCCTCGTCCGGCCCGCCCGTGAAGCAGTGGAAGATCGTCCGTTCCGGCATGCCCTCGGCATCGAGGATGTCGAACGTTTCCGCCCACGCGTCGCGGGTGTGGATCACCAATGGCAGTGAGCGTTCGTGAGCCAGTTGGATCTGGGAGGCAAACGCTTCGCGCTGCGCATCGCGTGGCGAATGGTCGTAGTAGTAGTCGAGGCCGCACTCGCCGATCGCGACGACGTTCGGGTCGTCGAGGTACCGCACGATCGTGTCAACGCCGTGTTTGGCCTCGTGCGGATGCAACCCTGCTGTCGCGAAGACGTCGTCGTGCGTTGCGGCCGCCGCGATGGCTTGCTCTGTCGTGTCCGCGTCGCAGCCGACGTTGATCATCGTCGTGACACCCGCGGCGCGCGCGGCAGCGATCACGTCGTCGACCGGGACGCCGCGGGTGTCGTAGAGATGACAGTGGCTGTCGGTGTAGGTCACTGCCGGCCTAGACCGTTTTCGCGGGAAGAGTGACTCGCCTTTGGTCACCGTGAGCCCGCCGGGGTAACCACCCCACTCCGCCGCAACAGGCAGTCGCTGATCCTCGACGCGACCACTGAGACCGAGTCGCTCCCACACGATCTGGCATGTTTCCGGCACGGCCGGCGATGCGAGCACGGCAACGATGCGAAGGGCCTCCAGGGCGTCTCCCATCACAGCGTCGACCCCGGGCCCCGGGTCGGCTTTCCATGGCTCGTTGGCTTCGAGGTGCGAGTTGGTGGCGCGAATCAGGCTCCACGTCGCATCGAGTGCGCGACTTGGCGCAGACTCTGCCCATCCCTCGGCGGTCGCCGCGTACGCGGCATTGGCAGCTGCGGCCAATGGTGAGTCGGGCCGCGGCGCCGGACCGATGCCATCGCACTTCTTGCCGACGACTGTGGCCACACGGGCGAGGAGGTTGCCGAGGTTGTTGGCAAGATCGGAGTTGTAGCGACCGATCAAGCCTTCGTAGGTGAAGTCGCCGTCGTTGCCGTATGGGGTCTCGGCGAGGATGTAGTAGCGAAACCCGTCGACGCCCACGTCGCCGACGAGGTCGAGCGGGTTCACCACGTTCCCGGTGGTCTTGCTCATCTTCTCGCCGCCCACCAACAGCCATCCGCCCACTGCCCAACTGGCGGGCGGCTCGATGCCGGCGCTGATCAGCATTGCCGGCCAATACACGCAGTGGTGCCGACTGATGTCTTTGCCGATGAGGTGATGTGCCGGCCACCACTGGTCGAACTGCTCGCGGTCGCTCCCGTAGCCAACGGCAGTGAGGTAGTTGGCCAACGCGTCGAACCACACGTAGGCGACGTGCTTGGAATCCCAAGGAAGTGGGATCCCCCACGTGATGCTGGTGCGACTGACGGAGAAGTCGCGCAACCCACCGCGGATCAAGCCGAGCGCCTCGTTGCCGCGGAACTCGGGCACGATCGCCCCGGGGTGCGCGGCGTAGTAGTCGAGCAGGCGATCCTGGAATCGGCTGAGGCGGAAGAAGTAGTTCTCCTCCTCGACGTTCTCGACCGGCAGGTGGTGGATGCGGCACAGATCGCCGGGGTCGAGCTCGTCGTCGGTGTAGTACTCCTCGCAGGCGATGCAGTACTTGCCCTTGTAGAGATCGAGCTCGATGTCGCCGGCGTCGTAGCAACGCTGCAGCAGCTCGGCGACGCCGATCTTGTGTCGCTCCTCGGTGGTGCGGATGAAGTCGTCGTTGGAGATGTTCAGCTGCTGCCACGCCTGCTGGTACAGCGGTGCGATGGAATCGGTGAACTCTCGCGGCGACAGACCGGCTGCTTCGGCAGCCTGCTGCACCTTCTGGCCGTGCTCGTCGGTGCCGGTGAGGAAGTGCACGTTGTCGCCGAGCAGGCGGTGCCAACGCGCCAAGGCATCGCCGATGATGGTGGTGTAGGCGTGGCCGAGATGCGGCTTGGCCGTGACGTAGTAGATGGGGGTGGTGAGGTAGTAGTTGCTCACGACTGGATCCTTTCGAAGAATGGGCGAACAGCGGCTGGGTTAGAAGCCGGTGCGCATTCGACGGGTTCGAGTCGATGTTCTCACGTCGCCAAGGATACGCCGTGTGCAGGCTGTCGAGGCAAGCGACTTACGTGGCGAAACCAGAGCCGGTCAGCGGCGTAAGCCGAACACGCGGCGTCGCGCGTAGCGGCTGGCGTAGCGGGTACCGACCGCGAATCCAGCCGCAGCGACTCCGGCAGTGCCGAGCGCTTGCGTGGTGCGCCGCACCACCGCCTTCGTGCGCTTGCTGAACACGACGATCGGCCACCCGTTGTGGCGAGCGATCCGTTCGAGCTTGGCGTCGGGATTGACCGCGACCGGGTGACCGACGGCCTCCAGCATCGGCAGGTCGCTTGCCGAATCGCTGTAGGCATAGCACTGACCCAGATCGAAGTTCTCCCACTTGGCCAGGTCGACGATTGCTTCGACCTTGCCGGGGCCGTAGCAGAACGGGCCGGCAAGTTCGCCCGTGTACACCCCGTCGGCGATCGCGCTGACGGTGCCGATGCCCGCAGTCATCCCCAATGCCTTGGCAAGTGGTTCGACCAGCTCGACGGGCGACGCAGAGACGATGTACGTCGCCCGCCCAGCATGGCGGTGGCGATCGACGAGGGCTTGTGCCTCGGGGCGCACCTTGGCGAGCAGCTTGGGAACGATCTCGGCGTTGAGCGCGACGAGGTCGTCGACGCGAATGTCCTTGACTGCACCGAGGATGCGATCGCGCACCCCGGTGGAGGTGTCGTCGCTGGCACCGGTGAACCTGAACGCGACCGCGCCGACCGCGTCCTTGCCGAATTGACCCGGAGGCACCAGCCCGGCGCGCCACGCGGCGACACCCAGCACGAACGCGCTGGACCCGCTGATGAGGGTGCGATCGAGGTCGAAGAACGCTGCGCTCGGGCCGCTGGAGACGAACTGGGACGACAGAGTCGCCGGCAGATCGGCCGTGGCGGCTTCGGGCTCTGTCCGTGCCGTATCGGTCATCTCGGTCCGGCTCTCTCGGTATCGGTCATGTCGGTCTCGGTCATGTCACCCTTTGTCGATTCAGACATGGCGGTCGACCGCCAGTGCGAGGTCGTACACGCGCCGCTTCGGAACTTCCAGTTGGCCGACTACCGCGGCGACGGCATCTTTGCGGCTGTGACCTTCGAGTGCCACGTGCAATGCCGACCGGATCTCGTCGTCGCTGACTTCTCCACGGGGAGGTGCACCTTCCAACACGATGACATACTCGCCGCGCGGCGCTGTCGTGTCGAGTTGCGTCACGGCGTCGTCGAGCGTGCCACGCCACACCGACTCGTACATCTTTGTCAACTCGCGGGCAACTGCGACACGACGCTGACCGCCGCACGCCTCGGCGAGATCTCTGGTGGTGCGTTCCATTCGATGCGGTGCCTCGTACATCACGCTCGTGCGCGACTCGGCTGCAACGGACGACAACCGAGTCGTGCGCTCGCGCCCGGACCGTGGCAGGAATCCCTCGAAGACGAAGCGTGTCGTGTCGAAGCCACTGACGACCAATGCCATCACGAACGCCGCAGGCCCCGGCACCGCCGACACAGCGTGCCCCGCATCCAGCACGACGCGCACGAGCCGCGATCCGGGATCGGAGATCCCCGGTGTGCCGGCGTCGGTGATGAGGGTGACCGTGCTGCCCGCTTCGAGCAGCGACACGACGTCGCGGCTGCGCTCGATCTCGGTGTGCTCGTTGCACACCGCGAGGCGCACGCCGCTGATGCCGGCATGCGAGAGCAACTTGCCGGAGTGACGCGTGTCCTCGCACAGGATCAACGCCGACGACTGCAGCGTCGCGATCGCCCGAGGTGAAAGGTCGCCGAGGTTGCCGATCGGGGTTGCCACGAGCACGAGGGTGCCGGTCATTCGCGCACCTCCACGACGTCGCCCACCCGTAGGCCCCATCGGCCGAACGCCCCCTCCTGTGCCTCGATCACGGTCCGAGCTCGCCACACGGGAGCGCCAACACGATGCCGGCGCATGTGGACCGTCTTCACGACGATGCCCTTCTCGTCGACGTAGGCCACGTCGAGGGCAAAGCGCATGCCGAGGGTGTGCACCCACCGGCAACCCGTCAGCACCATCGCGCCTTCGATTCCGTCCCGGCCGAGGAGGCCTCGGCTCTTGGTGCGCCGCTTTGAAACGGACTCGCAGGAGGCCAGCACTCGTCCTTCAGTGACCAACCACGCCATGTCCTTCAGCCTTGCACGTTTGCTGCCGTTACCATCATCGTCCCATGTCGATCCCTGTCGCGGTGACGCATCCTCCGCAACGGTCGTTCAAGCCGCGGCGTCGCGGGCTTTCGCCGTCGCGGATCGCTGCGTACCAACGGTCGATGGAGCGATGGGGAATTGCCGCGGAAGGGCCCGCCGTTGTCGTACGACACCGTGTTCGGGACGTGCGTGAAATCGGATGGCGACGTCTTCCTCGACATCGGGTTCGGTGGCGGGGAAGCGTTGATCGAACTCGCCGAAATCCGACCCGATGAGTGTGTCATCGGGGTCGACGTGCACACGCCGGGAGTCGCTGCCGTGCTCGAGGCAGTCGAGGCGCGCGGCCTGCGTAACGTGCGCGTGGTCGAAGGCGATGTGATCGACTTCGTCGGGCGCCTCCCGCCGCAATCGTTGGCAGGCGTGCGGATGTTCTTCCCCGATCCGTGGCCGAAACAACGCCAGCGCACTCGGCGCCTCGTCCGGCCCGACTTTCTCGACCTGCTGGTGCCCACGCTTCGCATCGGCGGCACCATCCACATCGCTACCGACTCCGCGGAGTATGCGACGCAGATACTCCGGGTCTGCGATTCACAGCCAGGTCTGTCAGGGGGAATCATCGAGCGTCCGTCGTGGCGGCCGATGACCCGCTTCGAGCAACGCGGCATCGACGAAGGGCGTCGGCCCGTGGATCTGCTCTACAGCACGTCGGCGAGTTCGCCGAGGGATTCGTCGAGCGCATTGAGGTAGTGGTCGAGTTCCCACTCGGTGACCGCTAGCCCGAGATTGAGGCTGCCACGCGGGGCCGTGTACACGCCGCGCTCCAGCAGTGCCAGGAACAGCGCCTCTTGCAAGAATGGATCCCGCTCGAGCAGGTCGGCGCCGTTCTGCGGGCGGCGCTCGAGGGCATGAACTGCGTTCATCGAACCGAACCCCGTGATGGTCAGCGGCAACTTGTGCTGATGCAGCACGTCGTCGATTCGGCCGCGCAGTTCTTCGCCTCGTGCGGTCAGCGTGATCGCAGTGTCGGACGTGAACAGCTCCGACAAAACCACGCACCCGGCCGACATGGTTGCGATGTTGTTGTTGAACGTGCCGGCGTGCGGGATCGCGTCCGCGTTCGAGGCGTCGAAGTGATCGAGCAGGTCGGCCCGACCAGCGAACGCGCCAATCGAAAACCCGCCGGCGAAATACTTGCCGAAGGTGGCGATGTCGGGTCGCACCCCGAGGAGATCGGCGAGGCCGCGCGGGCCGTGCCGCGATGTCATGACCTCGTCAGTGATGAAGATCGCCCCAGCCCGTTGAGCGGCATTGGCCAGCCCACTGAGGAAGCGGGCGTCGGCCGGCACGCAACCGGAACCGAGCATCGGCTCGACGATCACAGCTGCAAGGTCCAGCGCGTATTCGTCGATCAACTCCTCGCAACCGGCGAGGTCGTTGTACGGGGCGATGATGGTGGGAAATGGAATGTTCCACGGTGCGTGGCCATGCGAGTAGTAGAAGACGCCGCCGTGGTATCCGCCGAACATCACCATGATCATCGATCGGCCCGTGACGATCCTCGAGAGTGTGAGTGCCATCAGGTTCGCTTCGGTGCCGGAGTTGGTGAAACGCACGCGTTGATGGCCGAAGCGATTGCACACGAGCTCGGCAAATCGAGTCTCGGCGGGGTGGACGCCACCGACGCTCGTGTTGTTGGAGAGCGCCTCGGCGACGGCCGCGTGCACCCGCTTCTCGCTATGGCCCAGCAGCCCGGCGGTGTAGTCGCCGACGAGGTCGACGTAGCTGTGGCCGTCGGCGTCGGTCATCGTGCCGCCGTCGCCCTTGACGAAAAGTCAGAGGAAAGGGGGCGTGATGCAGTATCGATCGGGTGCTCCCACCGGGAAGTACAGCGCGAGCACGTTCGTGTTGGGCACGTGAGGCGGGGTTCCGGTCGGCGGTGTCGCGTCGCATCCGCTCCACCACCGCCACAAAAGCACTCTCTGTGGTCATTGACCACAGTATGCCCGCGATCGGAGCGGCAGGTGAAACGCTCCGTACGCTCCGGTTCATCCCTCAGGCTCGCGATCAAGTAGACTCGTCAGTCAGTATCGCTGACTCGCCAGTCAGTGACCGAGTACTGACTGAGTCAGTAGGAGCAAGGGAGAGGCCGAAGTGGCCGTCACAGAAACCAAATCCGTCACGATCGACACGTTGATCGACGATGAGGAACGCCGCTTCCTGGCCAGGGTGCCCCAATCGATTGCACGAAGCGAGGAGGCCTCCGAGGTACTCGCCGGCGGCGCGACTTCGAACTGGATGATCTCGCGACCTGCTGCGGTCTGGGTCAGCCATGGGCGCGGAGGTCATGTGTGGGACGTCGACGGCACGGACTACGTCGACCTGCACGGTGGCTACGGCGTGATGGTCGCCGGTCACGCAAACCCGGCGATCGTCGAAGCGGTGCAACGCCGGGTCACACAGGGCACGCACTTCGCCCAACCGACCGACGATTCGATCGTTGTCGCCCGCGACTTGGCCCGCCGGTTCGGCCTGCCGATCTGGCGATTCAACAACTCGGGCACCGAGGCGACGATGGATGCCGTCCATCTCATGCGTGCCGTCAGCGGCCGCGATGCGATCATCAAGATCGAGGGCACATATCACGGCCATCACGACGCGGTGATGGTGTCGCAGTGGCGCAACCTCGACCTGCTCGGCCCGGCCGACGATCCGCATCGGGTTGCCGCCGCCGGTATTCCCCAGGCGATGGCCGATCTCGTGCATCTCGTCCCGTTCAACGATCTCGACGCGCTCGAGCGTGTCTTGCGCGACAACCAGGGTTCGATCGCCGGCATGATCATGGAGCCGATGATGATGAACGCCGGCATCATCCCGCCCGACCCCGGCTATCTCGAAGGTGTTCGCGAACTGACTCGTCGCTACGGCGTGCTGTTGGCGTTCGACGAAGTGAAGACGGGCCTCAGTGTGCACCCCGGAGGATCGACCGGCCTGTTCGGCGTCACCCCCGACATCGTCTGTCTCGCCAAGGCGCTCGCCGGCGGCCTGCCATGCGGCGCAATCGGCGGTACGCACGAGGTCATGGCCGCGATCAGTGATGGCCGCTACGACCAGGTCGGCACCTTCAACGGCAACCCGTTGACCATGGCGGCGGCCCGGGCGATGTTGACCGAGGTGCTCACCGACGACGCCTACCGTCAGGCCGGGATCCGTTCGCAGACCATGTTCGACCGATCGATCGCGACGCTTCGAGAGCACGGTGTGCCCGGATACGGGTATGCGTTCAACTTCAAGGGTTCGCTCGTGTTCGACGGAACGCCGGCACGCAACTGCCGCGACTTCCTGGCGATGGACACCGGGCTCAGCCATCTCCACTTCCTCGTGCAGCACAACGGCGGGGTCTTCATGGCGCCATGGGGCAAGAGCGAGCAGTGGACGATCTCGCCGATGCACACCGACGCCGACGTCGACCGGTTCTGCGACAACGTCGAGCGCTTCGCCACACTTGTCGCCTCATCCGATGGTCACTCTCACGAGTACGCCACCGGCGGGTTCTACTGAGGCGCCGGTCATGACACAACGTCAGCTCACCCCGACGCTCTCAGGCCACGAGTATGTCTCCGACGAGGTGTACGAACGAGAGCGTGCACAGATCTTTCACAAGTCGTGGTTCTACGTGTGCCGCGAAGACCGTCTCGCAGCTGGTGACCGGTTTGTCGTCGACGTCGCCGGCGAGAGCGTGTTGCTGGTCAAGGACCGCGAGGGTCAGTTGCATGCTCACGCCAACGTGTGCCGGCATCGTGGGGCACGTCTGTGCGAGGAGAGCGGGCCAGGCTCGAAGGCCGGAATCACATGCCCGTATCACGCCTGGACATACGCACTCGATGGACGGTTGATCGGCACACCCCATCTCGGCGCGGACGAGATCGACCGCGACTCATTGTCGCTGTGGAGCGTGGCGTGCGAGACGTGGCACGGGTTCGTGTTCGTCAATCTGGCGGCGGAGCCGACACCCTTGGTGGATTCGTTCGCCGCCGGTCTTGATTCCGTCGCGCTCTTCGAACACCTGCACCTCGGCGAACTCCGCACCGGTGTCACGACCTCGACCGTCGTCAAGGCCAATTGGAAGATCCTGGTCGAGAACTACCAGGAGTGCCTGCACTGCTCGTGGGTACATCCCGAACTCGTCGACATCGTGCCGGTCTACAAGACGGGCTCCGTCGTCGATCCGGAGCGGCCCGACGGAGGAGTCAGCGTTCGCGGCAACAGCTTCAGCATGACCGGTAGCTCGAACCTGCCGGTTCTGCCGCACATGCCGGCGGAGCAGGCGGAGTCGTACTACGGCGCCACCGTGTTCCCGAACATGTTCATCGACGTCACCGGCACCAGCGTGGTCGTGTCGTCGATGGTGCCGAACGGCCCAGGCGAAACCACGGTCGTGATGGAGTACCTGTTCGCTGCCGACACGGTCGCCGATCCCGGCTTTGATCCGACCGAGATCGTCGACTTCAGCGAGCTCGTCGGGAGGCAGGACTACGACGTGTCCGAACGTGTGCAACGAGGCGTGTCGTCACGCTATTTCGATCACGGAGTGCTGGCGCCGCAGGACTATCTGATCGTCGACTTCCTCGCCACGTATCGCTCGCACATGACCGACTAGCCTGACCATCGTTTCAACTGGGGGAGGACCATTGGAAAGCCGTTTTACTCGTCGACAGGTCATCGGAGGCTCGACTCGCCTCGGTCTCGCGCTCGCCGTCGGGCTGCCGCTGTTGCAGGCATGCGGCGACGACAGCTCGAGCTCGTCGTCCGGCAAGAACACCGAGGGGATCGAGGACGGCTTGGAGCCCGAAGCAGGGCCGCTGCGGATCGTGAACTACGACTCGTACGTCAACCCCGACATCGTCGCGTCATTCGAGTCGAAGTACGGCGTCAAGGTCGAGATCACGACAATCACCACCGACGACGAAGCCATCACCAAGCTGGCCTCCGGCGCGATCGACGTCGACCTCAACCACAGCGCCGCGACGACGTCGTTGTTCAAGCTGGTCGACTCTGGCCTGGTTCAGCCGCTCAACAAGAGCTATCTCACCAACATCGGCAACGTGGTGGCCTCGCTTCGCGATCCGTACTACGACGAGGGCGGCACCTACACAGTGCCGTACACCGTCTTCAGTACCGGCATCGGCCTTCGCGCCGACCGCGTCGATGCCGCAAGCGTGTCGTGGGACACGTTGTGGAACCCCGAGTACAAAGGCGTCGCGTCGCTGCTCGACGACGCTCGTGAGGGACTGTCCGCGGCGATGTTGCGCAAGGGCCTGACCGATCTCAACACGAGCGATCCAGCGGTCATCGAGCAGGCCGGGAATGATCTCGGTGAGCTGACCGACCTGATGAACATCAAGGTCGAGATCGAGGGCTACCACACCATCCCCGAGGGCGTGACAACGGTCGCCCACACATGGAGTGGCGACATGATCAACGCGCAGTACTACCTACCCGACGGCACCGGGGTCGAGGTGCTGGCATATTGGCAACCGCCGACCGCCGTGGTTCAGAACGACACGATGTGCGTGATGACCAGTGCCAAGAACCCGGTGCTGGCACACCTGTACCTCGACCACCTCCTCGACAAGGCAAACGCCGAGGAGAACTTCGGGTTCGTCGGGTACCAGCCGGCAATCGAGGGTCTTGGCGCCCAGGAGTTGATCGACGCCGGACTCGTGCCCGAGAACCTGCGCAGCTGTGTGCTCTCGAACGAGCAGATCGCCGCCGGGCTCCGGTACCTGCCGCTGACCATCGAGGTCGAACAGCTGTGGAACGACGCCTGGTCGAAGTTCACCGCAGGCGGCTGAGCGGTGGCCAACGCGGCGGGCGCGGCCCCGGGAGGCCATCGCAACGGATTCTGGGGGTTCCTGAGCCTGCCGGGCGTCGTCTGGCTGATCGCGCTCTTCGTCGTTCCGTTCTATGCCGTCGCCGCGGTCGCCTTCGGTCGCGTCGACCCCATCCTGCGCACCGCCGAACCGGTGTGGAGCCCGTTGTCGTGGAACTTCGCGGCGATGAGCCACGTGATCGATCGGGTTCTCGACCCCGACGATCTCGGTGGAGCCTTCATTCGCACTCTCGCCTACGTCGGCGGCGCACTGCTGCTGTGCTGCCTGATCGGTTATCCCGTGGCCTACTACGTCGCACGCCATGCCCGTCAGTGGCGGGGACTGTTGCTGGTCGCCCTGGTGATGCCGTTCTGGATCAGCTACCTGATGCGCATGTTGGCGTGGGTCAACCTGCTGCAGGTAGATGGCTACGTCAACCGCGTGCTCGGCTGGCTGCACATCGGCGGTTCGCGCGTCTGGTTGAACGGTGACTGGCCCGCAGTAGTCATCGGGCTGGCATACGGCTACATACCGTTCTTCATCCTGCCGCTGTATGCCGCGCTCGAGCGTCTCGACGGGCGCCTGATCGAGGCTGGTCGCGATCTGGGCGCATCACCGGCCCGGGTCTTCCAGCGAATCACGTTGCCGTTGTCGATGCCCGGTCTCATCGCCGCGTCGGTCATCACGATGCTGCCGATGTTCGGCGACTACTACACCAACAGCTTCCTCACCAGCGGATCGCCGCGTACCGAGATGATCGGCAATCAGATCGAGTTCTACCTGCGCGGCACGAGCCAACCACAAACTGGCGCCTCGCTGGTGCTGATCCTGTCGGCGATGCTTCTGGTGTTGATGGCCTACTACCTCGTCATCACTGTGCGAGCTCAGAAGTCGGTGGCGACATGAGACGCAACCGGCCGGGGCGGCATGCCTTCGGGTTGGCGCTCGTGACGTGGCTCTACGTGCTGTGGTCGCTGCTGCCCGTTCTCGTGGCGATCCGAATCTCGTTCAACTCGGGCAAGAGCCGCTCAGCGTTCCAATCGCCGTCGTGGCGATGGTATTTCACGGACCCGGTGCAATCGGTGTGGCACGACGAAAGCTTGCGACAGCCGTTGAAGAACACGCTGAAGTTGGCCGTGCTCAGCATGGTCATCACCACGCCGATCGGTGTCATGATGGCCATCGGATTGCAACGGTGGCGAGGCCGGCTGTCGAAGGGCTCCAACAGTTTGATGCTGTTCCCGTTGGTGACACCCGAGATCGTCATGGGCGTCGCCCTGTTCCTCGTCTTCACGCAGATCTACACCGGCGTGCCGCGTGGCTTCACGACCCAGTTGCTCGGACACATCACGTTCAGCATCTCCTATGTGGTCGTGATCGTTCGCGGTCGATTGGCTGCGATCGGGCCGCAGTACGAGGAGGCGGCCCGCGACCTTGGCGCAAACCGCATGCAGGCGATGCGACTGGTGTTGCTTCCGCTCCTCGGGCCGGCAATCTTCGCGAGTGTGGTCGTGGTGTTCGCCGGGTCGATCGACGACTTCGTGATCTCGTCGTTCCTGTCGACGGGAGCAGCCAGCGAGACCGTGCCGATGCGGATCTACTCCGGCGGCAGAGCCACGGCGACGCCGGCGCTCAACGCGCTCGCGACGATCATGTTGCTGATCACCCTTGTCGTCGTCGGGTTGGTTGCACTGGTGATGTGGCGGATGCGTGCCCGCCAAGGTGGAGGCGAGGATGCCCAACTCGGCAGCCTTGCCGCAGTCGGCTGACCGTCCAGCTGACCTCAGTTAGCCGGTCAAGACCCGAATCGCGTTGGGTGGGAAGTAGGCGTCAACCGTTTCGCCTTCCTCGCCACAGAGAGGCGAGCCATCGTTGGTGATGAGGGCCTGCAGCTTGTGATCACCGAGGCGGAGGAGCACTTGCGTGAGCGCTCCGACATATACGCGTTGTTCGACCAGCGCTGGGACAGCTTCGGGCTGGCCGGTGCCGAGCGGCGACAGCAGGACACGCTCGGGTCGAATCAAGACAGTGCAGTCGCCGGTGACACCCGCTGTGTCGGCTGAGTGCTCCGAACCATTGACCACGACGCGGCCCGACGTGCTGACCTTTGCCGGAAGCAGGTTGGCGACGCCGAGGAAGTCGGCCACGTACGCGCTGGCCGGCTCCTCGTAGGTGTCCTTGGGTGTGCCGATCTGTTCGATCTCGCCTTCGTTCATCACCGCCATTCGGTCGCTCATCGTCAGCGCTTCTTCCTGGTCGTGCGTCACGTAGACGAAGGTGATGCCGACGTCTTGGTGGAGTGCACGCAGTTCGATCTGCAGGGTCTTGCGCAGCTTCGCATCGAGAGCGCCGAGTGGCTCGTCGAGCAGCAACACTTTGGGACGCAAGACCAGGGCTCGAGCGAGTGCGACGCGCTGTTGCTGGCCGCCGGACAGCTGGTGCGCCTTGCGCTTGCCATAGCTGGAGAGGCGCACCAGTTCCAGCGCATCGCCGACCCGAGTGGTGATCTCCGCCTTCGATGCCTTTTGGAAGCGAAGGCCGAACCCGACGTTGTCGGCGACGCTGAGATGGGGGAACAGCGCATAGCTCTGAAAGACCGTGTTGACAGGGCGGTTCTCCGGCGGAACGTCGACCATGTCGACACCGTCGATACGAACTTCGCCGACATCGGCTGACTCGAAGCCACCGATGAGACGAAGCGTCGTGGTCTTGCCGCAACCGCTCGGGCCGAGCAGCGAGAAGAACTCACCTCGTTCGATGGTGACGTTGATGCCCTTCAACACTGGCGCCCGGTCGTATGTCTTGGTCAGGTTGACCAGCTCGATCTCTCCACCTGGGCCATCGATGACGCGTTGATTCGAGCGCATCGATACTTTCTAGCGCGTTTGCAGAGTTGCTGATCGAGCGAGCCGAAAACGCGAACAGGGTCCGCGGTCGCCACCCCGTTGTGGCAACCGCGGACCCTGTACTGGCCGGGAGTCAGTCGTCGTCTCCGCCATGGCCGCTTCCGCCGTGGCCGCTGTCGTCGTCGCCGCCGCGGTGGTGGCCGCCGTCGTCGGACGAGTTGTCGTCGCCGGAGCCACCAGGGGCCGCCGCACCGGTGCAGCGGGGGTCGTTGGCGTGCTCGGCCTCGTCGCACGGACCGCTGATGTCGTCGACCGTGTTGTCGGTGCCGTTGTCGTCGATGCTGTTGACGGTGTTGTCGGTGCCGTTGTCGTCGACGCTGTTGACGGTCACGTCGGTGCCGTTGTCGTCGACGCTGTTCTGCGTCGAGTCGTCGATCGAGTTGACGGTGTCGTCGATGCTGTTGACGGTGTTGTCGGTGCCGTTGTCGTCGACGCTGCTGCGGGGCGAGTCGTCAATGGTGACACTTGGCTGTGTTGCCGCGGTGGCCGCGGTCGTCGCCTGGGTGGCCGGTGTCACGACTGTCGTGACGCTGGGCTGTGGCTTGCTGCTCTGCACTGCTGCGTACGCCGGAACGCCGAAACCGATGACTATTGCGCCGGTTGCTGTCCAAATCAGTGATCGCTTCATGTTCTTGTGCCCTCCTCGGGGTTTGTTGAGGAGGACACTCCGACACCATGGACGCCGGTTGCTGCACCTTCGTGCTAGCACTCTTGGACGGGTTGAACCGCGCCTGGTGTGGTGTCGAGGATCGCCTTTCCCACGACGGCAGCGAAGATGATCGCTCCGCCGACGACGGTCGCCGCCTTCGGCGCCTCACTGAGAACCAGGAAGGCCCACAGCGGGACGAACACCATCTCGGTCTGGGCGAACACCGTCATCGGGACCGCCGGCACGTCTCGTGACCCTCGGTTGAACAGCTTGGTACCGACCACGATGAACACGGCGCCATGGCCGATCGCGAACGCCATGTCCTTCGCGGGTGGGAACAGCGTCTTGCCGTTTGCGATCGTGATGATCGAGCAGAGAACGATCATCGCCGCGGCGTACCCCGAGAGCACGGGCGACCAATCGGCGTCGGGGTTGGAGCGAACGCTGATGGTGTAGATCGCAAACCCGACGGAGGCGGTGAGTGCGGCGATGTTGCCCACCATGTTGCCTGCGTGGAGATCACCGAAGACTGTGACGATGAGCCCCACGAATGCGACGACGAGGGCACCGAGCGTCACCCGCGAGAGCCGTTCACCGAGGACGAGCCGAGCAAGGACGACTGCCGCGAGCGGAGTGATCGAACCGAGGAAGGATGCGTTTGCCGCGGTCGTCGTCTTCACCGCGTAGACGAACATCAGGGACGCGAGCAGCAACCCGAAGTCGGCCCACAACATCCACTTGCCCGACGTGTACGCCCTCGGCAGCAGCGGCGGCTGTCGACGCATCGCCGTCATCACCTCCATCACGACCAACACACCGACCGATCTCCAGATCAGGTACTGGAATGCGTCGGTGTGCTCGGCCAAGCGGGCAGTGACGGCGCCGAAGCTCCAGACGACGCCGGCTCCCAGCGCCATCAGCGACGCGGCGATCGGGATGTGCGTCGTCTGCGTCGTGGTTGTCGCTGTGGCTGTCATCAGATGACTCGTTCACGGTTCCCCGTGACGTGTTCACGCGCCGGCGGGCTGTTGCGATCGTACCCCCGGGTCCGAATTCAGTCCCGTGGATAGCGCGTGTTCTCCATCGAGAACTGTGGGCGATTCGATCGGACCGTTCGATCAGCCTGGTCGATCAGCCTTGGTCGATCAGCCGTCGCGGGAGTGCGCCATCTGGTGCAGCATTTCGTCGCTGCGGCTGTCGGCGGGGAAGAACAGCTCGATCGCCAGTTCGTCGATGGTGACATC
>CAVZXO010000008.1:0-1459667 GCA_963779295.1 Ilumatobacteraceae bacterium | reverse complement strand
GACCCCCAACGCCCTGTTCCGCCAGGAACTCGAGCGGATCGGCACGCTGCTGATCGCCGAGGCAACGCGGGGCCTGGCCACACATGAGGTGCGAGTCACCACGCCGCTGGTCGCGACCTCCGGGCGAGCACTGTCGTCGCAGCCCGTGGTGATACCCGTGCTGCGTGCCGGTCTCGGATTTGTCCACGCCGCGCAGGAGCTGCTGCCCAGCGCCGATGTCGGGTTCATCGGCGTGTCGCGCGACGAAGAGACGTTCCAACCGAAGCCGTACGTCAACAAGTTGCCGGAGCATCTCGCCGGCCGGCAGTGCATCGTCCTCGACCCGATGCTGGCGACCGGTGGCTCGCTGGCGCACACCTGTCAGCTGCTGCTGGAGCGTGGAGCAACCGGCACGATCATCGTCGTCTGCGTGCTGGCCGCGCCGGAAGGCATCGCCCATCTGAAAGAGGCCGGGCTGCATCTGGCGATCTACACCGCCGCCGTCGACGAGCACCTCAACGAGCACGCCTTCATCGTCCCCGGCCTCGGCGACGCCGGCGACCGCCAGTTCGGCTCCCCCGCCTCCTCCTAGGTCCGCATACGAGTGTCTGCGGCCCACCCGGGTGGGCGCAAACACTCGGATGGCCGCCCCCGGGCCGGAAACACTCGGTCAGGGTTATAGCAGGTCGGCGAGGGAATCGAGATACGGCGCAGGGTCGATGTCGATGCCTTCGCCGTACAGCTTGACCTTTGGCTCGGTGCCGCTGGGGCGGAGTTGCAGGCGCAGCTCGGGCCCGAGTTGCAGTCGCAACAAACCGGCCTCGTCGAACCACTCGACGGCGGTCACCGAACGATCGCCAACCTCGGTCGGAGGATCGGCGCGCAGACGCGCGACTGCGGCGATGCCGTCGACCGGAGGCATCTTCACCGACATGTCGGCCATCACGTGCCGGCCGAATCGGTCGCCGATCGCGTCGAGGCGACCCTGCAGCGTCACGCCTTCGGCCGCGGCCAGCGCGGCGACCTCGGCCAGCAGCACCGCGGCGGTGATGCCGTCCTTGTCGAGCGGTCGCCGCACACGAGATAGCCCGAGCGCCTGCTCGTAGCCGAACACGAAATGCGACTCGGGATGGCTCAGCACGGTGTGACCGATCCATTTGAACCCGGTGTACGTCTCGGCGAAGCGCACCCCGTACTCGGCCGCCATCTTCGCCAGCAACGACGACGACACCAAGCGTCGTGATCACCAGCCGATCGTCACCGGTCGTGTGCCGCAGGATGTGATCGGCCAGCAGCCAGCCGATCTCGTCGCCCTGCAGCCGTCGCCAGCCACCTTCGGGCGTCGGGATCGCCGCGCCGAGACGGTCGGCATCGGGGTCGTTGCACAGCGCGATCGCCGCGTCGCACGCCGCGGCCAGAGCCAGCAGCAGATCCATCGCTCCCGGCTCCTCGGGATTGGGGAACGAGACCGTCGGGAACGCCGCTCGGGCTGTTGCTGCTCGGCAACGACGAATGGCGTCGGCAAGCCGGCACCGATCGAATGCGGCCACCAACGTGTCGCCGCCGACACCGTGCATCGCCGAGTAGGCAACAGGCACGCCGTCGAGCTCGGGACGCAGCCGCACCGCGGGCACGGCCGCGAGGTACGCCTGCACGATACGAGTCGTCGAGCCATTGGATCAAAGGATCATCCGGCTCCGACAGCGCCACGTCGCACGGATCGACCAGGTCGATGCACGCCGCGATCTCGGCGTCGACCGGCGAGACGATCTGTGCACCATCGGCCGTGAACACCTTGTAGCCGTTGTCGGCCGGAGGGTTGTGCGACGCCGTGACGACGACCCCTGCTGCAGCGCCGACACCGACGATGTTCCACGCCAGCACCGGCGTCGGCACGACGTGCGGGAAGATCATCGCCCGCATGCCGCGCGCAGCACAGACCCGCGCCGTGTCGAGCGCGAACGCATCGCTCTTGCGGCGAGCGTCGTAGCCGATGATCACGCCCCGTGTTGCAGCATCGGGCTCGGCCTTCAACAGGTAGTCGACGAGGCCTGCAGCGGCCTGCTGCACGACCAGTCGGTTCATCCGCTGCGGACCGGCGCCGACCGCGGCGCGGAGCCCGGCGGTGCCGAACTGCAGCCGACCGTCGAAACGAACCGCCAGTTCGTCGTCGCCACCGGCGAGCAGAGCTTCCAGTTCTTCACGCATGTCGGCGTCGGGTTCGGCGGCCAGCCAGCGGCGCGCCTCGCTGCGGAAATCGCTCATGGCAAGAGCGTACGCAACTCCACCAACGGCCGGGGACCGACGTGAGAGATCACTTCGGCAGCTGCGATCGCGCCGAATTGCGCGCAGTCCGCTGAGCGATCGGCGACGCGTGTAGCCGTAGAGGAAACCCGCCGCGAACAGGTCGCCGGCGCCGGTCGTGTCGAGCACCTGATCGACCGGTTGAGCGGGTGCGTGCAGGACGTCGTCGGGAGTGACGACCAGGCAACCCTCGGCGCCGACCGTGATCACGGCCAACGCGCAGTCGCCGCGAACCGCGCTGACGGCCTCGTCCATCGTCTCGACTTCGTACAGCGACATCAACTCGTCCTCGTTGCCGAACAACAGGTCGACCTCATCGGTCACCAGCGCCCGGAAGTCGTCGCGGTGTCGATCGACGCAGAACGAGTCGCTCAACGTCAGCGAGACCAGCCGATCGTTGGCGTGGGCTATCTGCGCGGCGTAGCGGAACGCCTCTTTCGCCTCCGGCCTGTCGTAGAGATAGCCCTCCATGTAGAGCACCTCGCCGACGGCGACGGTGTCGGCATCGATGTCGCTGGGGGCCAGCAACGACGACACTCCGAGGTAGGTGTTCATCGTTCGCTGGGCATCGGGCGTGACGACGATGATGCAACGACCGGTCGGCGTGTCCTCTGCCGGAGCACCAGGCGGAACTGCACGCCGACCGCGCGGCAGTCGTGGCCGAAGACCCGCCGAGTTCGTCGTCGCTGACCTTTCCGATGTACGCGGCCGTGCCACCGAACGAGGCGACGCCGCACATCGTGTTGGCCGCCGAACCGCCGCTCATCTCGATCGCGCCACCCAACGCTTGGTAGAGATACAACGCCCGATCGGTGTCGACCAGCGTCATCGACCCTTTGACCAGTCGTGTTTGCCGATGAATCCGTCGTCTGCGTGGGCGATGACATCGACCAGCGCATTTCCGATTCCAACGACGTCGTATTGAATGCCTGGCACGTGGGTGCAGGCTACTGGCCATGGCCGCCGCGGGTACGCTCCTTGCCGTGAGCGACAACCCGTACCGCCTTCCACACACCGTTCTCCCGAGCCGCTATCGCCTGGTTCTCGAACCTGATCTCGGTGGCGCCTCCTTCGCAGGAACGGTGTCGATCGACGTGACGGCGTCCGCAGCCGTGCAGTCGGTTGCGCTGAACGCCGACGAGTTGGAGATCACTCAGTACTCGTCGGTGGCACGGAATCGCCGTTCCGCCTCGACACGAAGACCGAGCGGCTCATCATCGATGCAGCGATCGACAAGGGCGACACCACGATCGACATCGCCTTCACCGGCACGCTCAACGACAAGTTGCGCGGCTGGTACCGCAGCACGTTCAAGGACTCGGACGGCGTCGAGCGGGTCATTGCCACAACGCAGATGCAGGCCACCGATTGCCGCCGAGCGTTCCCGTGCTTCGACGAGCCGGAGTTCAAGGCCGTCTTCGACATCACCCTCGTCGTCGAGCCCGACCTGCTGGCCGTCTCCAACGGCCCGGAGACCAGTCGTATCGCCCGCGAAGACGGCAAGCACGTCGTGTCGTTCAAGCCGACGATGATCATGAGCACCTACCTGGTCGCCTTCGTCGTCGGCCCGCTCGAGGCAACCGAGCCGATCGACGTCGACGGCGTTCCGCTGCGCGTCGTGCACGTGCCGGGCAAGGGTCACCTCACCGAGTTCGCCCTCGAGATCGGGTCGTTCTCACTTCGCTACTACCAGAAGTACTACGGCATCCCGTACCCCAGCGACAAGGTCGACATGCTGGCTCTGCCCGACTTCGCCGCCGGCGCGATGGAGAACCTCGGCTGCATCACATACCGCGAAAACCTGCTGCTGGCCGATCCGAAGACGGCGACTCAATTCGAATTGCAGAACCTCGCCGACGTCGTCGCCCACGAGGTCGCCCACATGTGGTTCGGCGACCTGGTGACGATGCGATGGTGGAACGGCATCTGGCTGAACGAAGCCTTCGCCACCTTCATGGAGATCGCCTGCTGCGCCGCGTTCCGTCCGGATTGGCAACGCTGGACGACGTTCAGCCTCGAGCGCAGCGCTGCCTTCGAGACCGATTCGCTGGCCAGCACTCGCACGGTCGAATTCCCGGTCGAGGCACCCGCCGATTGCGACGGCATGTTCGATGTGCTGACGTACCAGAAGGGCGGCTCGCTGCTGCGCATGCTGGAGCAGTACCTCGGCGTCGAGGAGTTCCGCCAGGGCATCAGCCTCTACCTGAAGACGCACGCGTACGCGAACACCGAGACCGGCGACCTGTGGGATGCGATCGAGAAGGCCAATCCCACCGTGCCGGTTCGCGAGCTGATGGATTCGTGGATCTGGCAGGCCGGCTACCCGCTGATCTCTGCTCGTCTCGACGGTAGCGGAACTGGTGCTGAACCAGCAGAGGTTCGCGTACGTCGACACCGACGACCCGACGCTGTTCGTCGTGCCGATCCATCTGTCGATCGACGGCGTCGAGTCGAAGCTGCTGCTCGACAAGGCGCAGGCGCGCGTGCCACTCCCCTCGGCCGATGCGACCGTCGTCGTCAACGCCGGTGGCCACGGGTTCATGCGCGTCGCGTACGACGACGCCTTGCGCGCCCGCCTCACCGGCGAGGCCCTGACGAACCTCACCGTCATCGATCGTTACAACCTGGTCGACGATGCCTGGAACGCTGTCATCACCGGCAGGCTGGCCGCCGCCGACTTCCTCACATTCGTCGAGGCGTTCCAGAGCGAACGCGACCTTGCCGTGTGGCAGGCGATCGCCGTCGGCCTGCGCGGCCTCGGCCGCCTCGTGGAAGGGCCGGCGTACGCGTCGCTGCAGCAGCGCATCGCCGACCTCGCTCGTCCTGTCGTCGCCGACCTCGGCTGGTCTCCAACGGAAGGCGAGTCCGATCTCACCTCGAAGCTTCGTGGGTTGCTGGTCGGCGTGCTCGCGATCCAGGGCAACGACGCCGATGCCCTCGCCCGTTGCCGGCAGATGCTCAACGACGAGACGACCGATCCGGAGCTGGCTGCCACCGCTGCGGCGGCCGTTGCATCGGTCGGAACCGACAGCGACTACGAGGACTACCTGCAACGGTTCCGCACTGCGACGACGCCTCAGCTGAAGCTGCGCTACATGTTCTCGCTCGCCGAGTTCCCGACCGAGGAGCAGATCCGGCGGACCATCGACCTGGCTCTGTCGGGCGATGTCAAGACGCAGGACGCGCCCTTCCTTCTGAATCGGTGCATCGCCAACCGTCACAACGGCGCCATGGCGTGGGAGAGCGTCCGTCGACAGTGGCCTGAGCTGCTCGAGCGATTCCCCAACAACACGATCGTGCGCATGGTCGGGTCCATCACCTTGCTCACCACACCGCACCTCGTCGCCGACGTGCAGGGATTCTTCTCCGAGCACCCGATCCCGCAAGCCGCGAAGACGCTCGAACAACTGCTCGAACGTCAGCGAGTGAATGCCGACCTGCGAGCACGCGAAGCCGAACCGTTGGCTGCGGCTCTCGCCGCCGAGTAGCGCGGCCAGCTACCGCAGCTTCTCGATCTCCAACTGATCGGCGGCGTGACGAGCGCGCAGCACCTTCTTGTCGAACTTGCCGACGCTGGTCTTCGGCACCTCGTCGATGAAGGCCCAACGTTCTGGCAGGCAGAACTTGGCGGTGCGGTCGGCGAGCCAACCACACAGCTCCTCTGCGGTGACGTGCGAGTCGGACTTGCGAACGACGCACGCCAACGGACGCTCGTCCCACCGCTCGTCGGGCACGCCGATGACCGCGGCCTCGGCGACGTCGGGGTGTCCCATCAGGGTGTTCTCGAGATCGACCGACGAGACCCACTCGCCGCCCGACTTGATCACGTCCTTGGATCGGTCGCTGATCATCACGAAGCCGTTCGACGACACCGAGGCGACGTCGCCGGTGCGCAGCCAGCCGTCGTGGAACTTCTCGGGATCGTCGACGCGGTAGTACGACGCCGTGATCCACGGACCGCGCACTTCGATCTCGCCGAGCGACTCGCCGTCCCACGGAACCGTTGCGCCGCTGTCGTCGGTGATGCGGAGTTCGACACCGGGCAGAACGCGGCCGGTGCGCGCCCGCCAGGTGACCTCGTCGTCGCCCGCCATGTCCTTGGGTGGATGGCCGATCGCACACACCGGGCTGGTCTCGGTCATCCCCCAGCCCTGCACGATCGGGACGTCGAAGACGTTGAAGTACCCCTCGATCAAGCGCCCGCGGAACTGCCGAGCCGCCGCACATCACGAGCCGCAACGACGACAGGTCTGCGGCCGCGCCATTGATCAGCAGATCGGTCAGCACCGTCGGCACCGCACCCGTCAGCGTCGGACGGGTCTCCTCGATGATGCGGGCGAGCGGCGCGGCCTGCAGGAACTGCTGGGGGAACACCAGGTCGGCGCCGACCATCCACGCCGCGTACGGCGTGCCCCACGCGTTGGCATGGAACATCGGGACGATGACCAACATCCGGTCGCTCTCGGCGAGGGCGATGTTGGCCGTCGAGGTCACCATCAGCGAGTGCAGGAAGGTGCTGCGATGGCTGTACATCACCCCCTTCGGGTTGCCCGTGGTGCCGCTCGTGTAACACATCGCCATTCCGCTGCGCTCGTCGACGTCGGGGTAGTCGAAGCCTGGCTTCTCGGCTGCGAGCAGCGTGTCGTAGTCCAGGGTCGCGCCGAGCGCCGACGTGTCGCCGGCACCCTTGACGATGATGTGCTTCACCGTCGTCAACTGATCGCGGACCTTGGCGAGCAACGGGATGATCGAGGCGTCGACGATGATCACCTGATCCTCGGCGTGGTTGATGACGTAGCTCAGTTGCTCGGGGAACAGCCGGATGTTCAAGGTGTGCAGCACGGCGCCCATGCACGGCACGGCCAGATAGGCCTCGAGGTGGGTCTGGTTGTTCCACATGAAGGTGCCGACCCGGTCGCCTGGCCTGAACCCCCAACCTGGTCAGCGCGGCCGCCAACTGGTCGGCACGGTCGGCTACCTCGGCGAATGTCGACTCGACGTATCCGTCGCCGGTGAAGGTGATGACCTTGCTGTTCGCGTGGATCGTCCGCCCGTGCTCGAGGATCGGTCGGATCGTCAACGGATAGTCCTGCATCGTGCTGAGCGGCATAGTTCCCCCTGTTGTCGTCAGTGCGGTCACGTTAGTCACGCTGTTCACCGGCGACTGGCCCCTGGGCGTGGCCACTAGGTCGATTGAATCAAGCTGCCAGAAATTGGTGCCGAAGTATTAAGTCGTATGGCAGGATCTACGCGATGAGTGCTGGGGACGGTCACACAACGAGAGCCTGCGCTGGGCCGGCGTCCGGTCGACTCGATCGCTACTTCGTCAACGCTCCTGTCGATGCGCTGCTGATCGGCGGGGCATCGCTCCTGCTCTACGCCATCTTTCGGCTCGTCCGCAGCTGGCATCCTCGCCATCGGTCGCCTCGCTGGCCGCAACGCTGGTGTGGGTCTGCAACTACCCGCACTTCGCCTCGACCAACTATCGGCTGTACCACTCGCGGTCATCGATCGCCCAGTACCCCCTGACCAGCATCGTGACTCCGCTGGTCATGCTGGTGGCGGTGATCGGCTGCTACATGTCGCCCACCGCCATGGCGCCGCTGTTCATCAAGCTCTACCTGCTGTGGTCGCCGTACCACTTCTCCGGGCAGACCCTCGGCATCACCATGGTCTACGCCCGCCGGACCGGTTTCGTGATCGACGGCTGGCTGCGCCACAGCCTGACCGCGTTCATCTTCTTGACCTTCGCCGTCCAGAACGCGTGGGCGGAGGTCGGCCTGCACGCGCAACCCCTTCTACGGCGTCGAGTACCCGACGCTCGGCGTACCGGTCTGGCTTCCGCAGACTGCTGACCAAGGTGATGTGGATCGCGCTGGCCGCGACGATCGCGCTGCTGATCTGGAAGCTCGTCAACCGCGGCCAGCGAGTGCCGCTGATCGTGCTCTTGCCGGCCTTCACGCAGTACATCTGGTTCGTGGCCACCCCTGCGGGGCAGTTCGGCTACATGGTGCCGTTCTTCCATTCGCTGCAGTACCTCCTCATCGCCTGGAGCGTGCAGCTCAAGGTGGGCCTCGCCGAGCGAAAGCGCGATCCATCGGTGCGCTACGTGTGGTCGGAGTCCACGCGTTGGATGGCGATCAACATCGTCGGCGGCGTACGCGCTGTTCTGGGTGCTCCCCCATCTCGGCAGCCACTTCGGCAAGTCGCTGGCGTTCAGCACCGCGGTCATGCTCGCCGCGATCCAGGTCCATCACTTCTTCGTCGACGGAGTCATCTGGCGACTGCGCAACTCCGGAGTCCCGATCGCCGCTGTCGTCGTCGCTCCGCGAAGTCAGCGGGCGGCCATGAGAGTGCCACGACGGTCCGCCGCCTCGTCGGGCTCGCCGGTCTGGCGTGCCTCGGCGCGCTGATGTTCGCCTCGCCGTGCGCTGCCTACACGCCGCCCGAGACCGATCCGCGCATCGTCATTCACGACGCCGCAGGGCACAGATCCTGGTCGCCCTGGCTCCCGAGAACGCTCCGGAGCACGTGAAGCAGTTCTTCCTGGCACTCGAGGCCGGCGACTTCGACGGCGCCGACGTCACGCGCATCTCGCCCAACTTCTACGTGCAGTTGGTCGGAGCGTTGGGCACCGCGCAGCTCGCCGGGCAGCCGGTGGAGCAGGTCAAGGTCGGCAACGTGCGAGGCGCCCTCAGCGTGTACGACAGCGGCAAGGCCGGCGACGATCCGACGCTGATGTTCGTGCTCGTCAGCAGCCCGCAACTGGACGCCGACTACACGCCGATCGGATTCGTCGAAGCGGGGATGGGCGTGGTGCGGGAAATCGCCAACAGCGGCACCATCGGCGACGATCACCAGCCGGCAGAGGCCGATCACGATCACCGAGATCCACCTCGCCACGGCCAGGAGCGCATCGCTGCTGCGCAGGCCGACGTCACGGCCGAGTCGGACGACGGCACGGCGCTGCTGGCCGCGGTCTTCATCGTCGCCTGCGCCGCGTTCGTCGCCGCCGTGATCTCCGCCTTCCACGATCGTCTCGGCAAGCAGCGCATCAAGTCCCTCTCGCTGCTCGTCGCCCTGCTGACCTTCTTCGCAGTGTGGGTTGCCCTCGGGGCACTGAGGCGGGCTCGGGTCTGGTCGGCGTGGCGCTGTTCGGCGGCGCGATCGCCATCTTCCGGCTGATGGGCCGGTTCGAGCGACCGGTGCCGAGCACCGACCTAGGCGGAACTGCGGAGCCAGTCCAGCTCGCCGATGGCGAACTGCACGCCGAGGCTGGGATCGATCAGCCGCAGAGCGACCTCGAGGTCGTCCTCGGCCAGTGAGACGCACCCGCTCGTCGGCTTGGATGCCCCGGACGCCGAGTACGAGTTGCGATGCAGGAAGATGGCAGCGGCGAACGGCGGCTCGCCGGCGCGTCGCCCGATATCGGATCGAGGTTGGCTCCGATGACAGCGGCGTGGCCGTAGACGTCGCCGATCCGGGTCAGCCACTCGTCGGGCGACGTGCAGCCAGGATCGTTCACCAACGCCTGGTACGACGACGTGTTGCGGTGTCGCTCCCCAACAATCCTCGTTGCGAACGAGGCGATACGTCCCCCGCACGCCGGGGTCGGGGCGGTTCCCGAAGAACTGGAACTGCTGCCCGTCCCAGGCGCGAACGCTGCCGAGCGGGAACGAGCCGGCGGGCGTCGTGCCGTCACCTGATCGCCGTTCGGCCAGCGGCCGCGAACCGCTCCTGCCCAGTCGGCGACGACCGGCGCCTGCTGGCAACGCCACTCCCCGTCGCCGTCCGAGCGACGATCTGCAACGTCGCCGTGGTCGTGGTCCACGTGTCGGCGGCGACGATCACGAACTGCCTGACGTCCGGGATGCCGGCTCGACAACGGCCTGCGCGGTCACAAGATCGCACTGCGACGCCGGGTGTGAACATCACGTCTCGGGTCGCACCGCGACTGGCCTTCGCAGGTGCCGAGACGGGTGCGGCGTCCGCCGCCGGGATGGCCACAGCGCCGGCGAACAACACATCGACGATCGCCGAAGCAACCACACGCCGATCCATGTCGAAGCAGTCTACGAGCGGCATCCGAGCCGCCGGGACAGCGCAGTCAGGTGGTTCGTTCGACGCGGATGTCGCCGGACACCGTCTTCAACTGGAGGCGGACGGGGCGGCGATCGCCGAGGTCAGAGGCAGGCGCGGGTTCGGGCAAGGTGGCCCGCCCACTGAGTGTGGAGATCTCGGCGTCGACGCGAATACCGCTGGGCAATCCGAGCCGCACGTCGCCGGAGATCGAGCGCACGGAAATGTCGCTCCCGCAGCACTGACCGACACGGACGTCGCCACTGGTCGCGACGATCCCGACGTCACCATCGCACACATCGATCCGCAGGTCGCCCGACGTCAGCGACGCATCCAATCTGCCGCCAACGCGGTGGAGAGTGCAGTCACCGGAGATCGACGAGACATGCGCGTCGCCGGACACATCCCCGCACGAGACCGCGCCCGAGGCCGTGGTGAGGTCGATGCGCGCTGCGTCGCCGACCTCGATGTCGCCGGATGCGGTGTGGACCCGCACGACGCCGAGGCGACCGACCAGACGCACTTCACCTGATGTCGAGCTGAGCTCGACATCGGTGCCCGCTGGTACGTGTGCGACCAGGCGGGTGTTGCGTCCGCGCCTGCCCCATCGGGACGGGTGGCGCACGGAGATCCGATCTCCCGACTTGAACATCTCGAACTCTTCGGCATCGCTCGCATCGATCGTGAGTTGCACGATTCCAGCGTCGCCGGCGAAGACTTCGACAGTGCCGACCGGCACTCGAACATCGAGGGACGGTCGTTCACCAACTTCCCACCGCTCGTTGCGACTCATCTCTGTCCTTCTACAGATCGAAGCTGTGTGTAGTGCGGTACCCGGCGTTCTGCTGTGGCTTGCGAGCCCGCCGGGACAAGGCATCGAGGATCCAGGCGTTCACCGAGGCGCCTGCAGTCTCGGCGGCATCCTCGACGAGCGCCTTCAGCGAGGGCGGAACACGCAAGGTGATCCGAGCGTCCAGGTCCTCGGACAGTGTGGGCTCGGCGGCGACGGCCGACTCGGCGATGCGCAGAGACGGATCACCGTCGGAGAGGACGAGATCGACGGTGCGGTCGGGCAATTGAGCGCGGACCTCGACAGCCGCCTGCTCGGCGAGATCCATCGCCGCTTGCCGGATCGCCGGCGCCAATGCTGCGGCAAGATGGTCGATCGCCTCTTCGACCGCCACATCGCCGCCGGCCAGCGAGCCTTGGCTGGCCAACGCGGCATGCACCGAGTTGATGATGGGTTGGATCTGCATGGCGATCAGCCGCGACGCCGGCGCTTGCGACTGTCGGTACCAGTCTCGGGGAGACGGCGCTCGTCGCGACGGGGCCGGCTGGCTCCTCGGAGGCGGCGGACCCGATCGTCGTGGGTGGCGGCAATGAACAGTGGATTGCTGAAGAAGTCTGACATCATCGTGTCCTTTCTTTGACATCATTATGATGTCACAATGATGTCAGCGTGTCAAGCGGCTTCTCCACAGGATCCCGCAGCGCTACCAGTTCCCCCAGGTCACGGTCGTATCTGGAGATGATCTCGCGCACCCGCTCCGCAGCTGGAGCTGCCAGACCGTCGACGAGAGCAACGAACAGATCGTGCGCTGCAGCACGTGGCCATCGGCTCGGCAACAGTGCCTCGGGCAGATCCGGATCGGTGACGGCGAAGACGAACCACCGGTAGTTCGCCCGGGTTCGGCTGACCAACGCCTCGGTCGAGCCGATCTTGCCGCCGCCGAGCCGGCGCAGGACCGGCCGGAACTGGGTGATGAACTCGGCGTACGACTGGCCGAGCTCGTCGAGGTTCCACGCCGATGCCACCTGCAGCCGTGCCCCGGACGGCAGCTCCGTCGCCCGGATCACCGTGCACGACAGCGGCGGCGCAACCTCCAACGCGATGTCGAGATCCTTGTCGGGTGCATGCGGCGACACCCACAACCCGTCGTACAGCGGCGCGAATCCGAGCGACTGGAGACGAGCCGCGCAACATCGGTCGCACCCGGCGCTGGTCCTCTGGAACCGTGAACGCAACCATCGTCCACATGCCGTCCCAGTCCGGCCTCGGCTTGGCGAACGCGCGGGTGTGGATCGGGCCGTACGGCAGCAGATGACGGAAGCCGTCGGCGACTCGATAAAAGGTGTTGCGACCATCCTTGGTACCGACGAAGAGACCACGGATCGAGAGCCGGCTGAGGGCGGCGCGCGCCCCCGACGGGTTGACGTCGAACTCGGCCAGCAGATCGACAAGTGCAGCCGAGGGCAGGGGCTCGGCGCGGCCTGGCCAGTAGTCACCGAGCAAAGCCAGCAACAGGTGCTGCGGAGGGAACCCGACCTGAAAGCGGGGCATGTCGAGCTCGCCGAACTCCGTGAACCTTGCTGCAGCTTCGATATCCACATTGCTCTCTGCCGGTGAGGGCTGACGCTCGCGACTCCGACCCAGGCTCATCGCTGCAACGGTAGCGACTATGGATTGATCAGGCCGTCTTGGTCGTTGATCAAGAACTTCATGCCGCGCTCCAAGAAGTCGCCGACGACGTCGGCAAACGCTTCGGGTCGATCCGACTGGATGTCGTGCGCCGCGTCGAAGACGTACTGCAGCGACGAGTTGCGCAACGAGCGACGAAGCAGGCGGCCGTTGATGGGGTTGATGATCCCATCGTCGCGACCGAACAGGATCAGCGTGCGCGTCGGCAGCTCGGCCAGGCGAGCACTGAACCCGTTGTCTGCGCCGTCGCCCATCAACCGCTCGACCGTTGGCCAGACCCGCTCCATGAACGCTGGATCGGGCGGGCCCATGTGCGGCAGCCGCTCGGGATGAGACCTGAAGGCTCGGACGAACTCCTCGGGAGCCAACGTCGACGGGTGCACCGACCCCTCGCGGAACTTGCCGGGAGCCTCGAGCACGAGCGATTCGACCCTGTCGGTGTGGCGAAGTACGAAGTGCAGTGCGCAGGCGCCGCCGAACGACGTCCCGATGAGATGAAACCGGTCGAGTCCGAGCGCTGTGGCGATCTCGGCGACCTGATCCGCGAGGCCGTCGAAGTCGGCGACGTCGTTGGCCTGCGCTCCCCAGCCGGGGTATTCGACCACGATCACACGGAACCGCTCGGCCAACGCGTCGAGCGCGAACGTCAGCACCGGCCCGCCGGCGCCGGGCAGATAGAGCACGGCGGGTCCATCGCCGGCCTCGAGGTAACGCACGGTGAACCCGGCAGCTTCGACGAAGCGCTCGACGAACGCCGCGCCCGGTGCGCGAACCGCAGTGTCGGTCATGACGTCGCTCCTGCCGTGTGGAGGCCGGCACCCATGCGATGGAGCTCCGGCACGATCTCTTCGCCGATCAGCTTCAGGCTCGACAGCATGGCATCGTGCGGCAATGGGTTGACGGTGCCGAGCGAGACCTCGAGCCGGCCCATTCCCAGCACATCGTGGATGTCCTTGATGCGGCCGAGCACGGTCTCCGGGCTGCCGTACAACGGCGGGCCCATCACCATCGGCGGCGCCATCGACGGGTCGATCTGCACATGCTTGGGCACGCCGCCGAGCGCCGCACCGATCTGGGCCATCGTCATCATGATGTCCGGGGACGCGCCCTTGAAGAGGCTCATCAACCCGCCGCCGCTGAGCGCAGCCATCGTCTCGTCCGCCTCCTCGTCGGTCGGCGTCACGTACATGAAGTGCCGGTACTGCAGGTTGTCCGCCGTTGGTTCCCACCCGGCTTCGGCGGCAGCCTGGCGATACAGCGCGGCGTGCTCGGCACACTTCTCGGCCGCCATGTACGAGAATCCGAGGTCGAGGCCGTGCTTGCCGGCGAAGATCGCCCCGTCCTTGCTGTTGCCCGAGATCAGGATCGGCGGGTGCGGATCCTGTACACGTCGTGGCCACACGGCGATGTTGCGGAATCGGTAGAAGCGGCCCTCCCAACCGAACGGCTCCGGCTCGGTGAAGCATGCCTTCAGCAGCAGCATCCCTTCCTCGTACCGCTCGCGCGACTCCCAGGGATTCGATCCGTAGGTGAGGTACTCGTTCGGCGTGCCGCGCAACATACCGATGCGCAGACGACCGTCGACGAGGTTGTCGAGCATCGAATACTCCTCGGCAATGCGGACCGGGTTGTTCAACGGCAGGTCGGTACCGAACACACCGATCTGCGCCCCGGGAAACTGGCGGCCGGCCACGGCGGCGAAGATGATGGGATTCGGTGTCAGCTGCTTCGGCGAGTAGTGGTGCTCGGCAAAGTTCAGCGAGTCGAAGCCCGCATCGAGCGCCGCGCCGCATTCGATCAAGGCGTGCTCGATCGTGTCGCTGACCAACTCGCCCTCGCAGATCCGCGGTGGCGCAGGCCACGAGTCGCCGTGCTTGACCCCAGTAGTTCATCGTGTGGAAGAACTCGATCTTCATGTCACCCCTCTATCGTTCGCTGGAGAAAGAATAGACGCACAATCAAGAACTGTCGATAGGAAATGTGTAATTCGTTCATCATCGCAGTTCGGCCAGCTCAGCGTCCTGACGCGGCGGACGGATGGGCTGACGCCAGTGTGCGTTTATGCTGCCTGTCCATGCGCTTGTTCAATCTCGCCGGTCGGCTCAGCACATTCGTCGACGGCAGTGTCGTCGACGTCGCGACCGCCAGCGACAACCGATTCTCCTCCGATCCACAGCAGATGTTCGACGACTGGGATTCCCTCGCGAGTTGGGGTCGATCGATCAACGCCATGGGCTCCGGTGCGGTCGACGTGCAGCAGTTGCAGGCGCCACTGCCGCGGCCCCCACAGGTGTTCGCGATCGGCCTCAACTACAAGGCGCACGCGCAGGAGGGCATCTTCAGCGTGCCGGAGGAACCAACGGTCTTCACCAAGTGGCCGACGTGCATCGTCGGCCCTTCGCACGCGGTCGAACTGCCTGTCGACACAGACTGGGAGATCGAGCTCGTCGTCGCCATCTCGCGCCGCGCCCACAAGGTCGAGGCGGCCGACGCGATGTCCTACGTCGCCGGGTTACACCGTGGGCCAGGACCTGTCCGACCGTGTGCTGCAGCGCAAGGGCCCGGCACCGCAGTGGAGCCTCGGCAAGTCGCGCTACGGCTATGGCCCCACCGGCCCGTGGCTCGTCACGCTCGACGAGTTCCAGAACCCGCATGACCTCGCGATCCACAGCTCGCTCGCCGGCGAGACGCTGCAGACATCGCGGACATCGATGCTGATCTTCGACATCCCGACGATCATCGAGTACATCTCGGCGTTTGCCCGCTGCTTCCCGGCGACCTGATCTTCACCGGCACCCCGGAGGGCGTGGGCTACGCCCGCACGCCACCTCGGTTCCTGCACCCAGGCGACGTGTTGACCAGCACGATCGAAGGCATCGGCGACCTCGTCACGCACTTCGTCTGACCCTCGAGTGCGCCGCCCGCCCGGTCACCACCGGCGGAACCTACGTCAGCAGCGACTTCTGCACCTTGCCCATCGCGTTGCGCGGCAAGACCTCGACGATGCGAACCTCGCGAGGACGCTTGTGCACCGAGAGCAACGCGGCGACGTGGTTGATCAACGTCGCGTCGTCGACGTCGCTGCACACCACGAATGCCACGATGCGCTGACCGAGATCGGCATCGTTGACACCGACCACCGCTGCTTCGACGACTCCGGGGTGGGTCAGCAGCGCGGCCTCGACCTCGCCGGCGCCGACCTTGAACCCACCCGTCTTGATGATGTCGACCGACTGCCTGCCCGACGATGCGATGGAATCCACCGTCATCGATGACGGCAGCGTCACCGGTGCGGAACCAGTCGCCGTCCATCGACGCCGCCGTCGCGTCCGGACGGTTGAGATACTCGTCGAACATCGTCATTCCACGAATCTGCAGTTCGCCGATCGTCTCGCCATCGTGACCGAGGACGCTGCCGGAGTCGTCGACCAGCCTGCTCTGCACGCCAACGATCGGATGCCCGACCCACCCCGGCCGACGCTCGCCATCGGCTCGGGTCGACACGGTGATGAGTGTCTCGGTCATGCCGTAGCGCTCGACCGGCGGCTGCCCGATCAACGACTGCATCTGTTCGAAGACCGCGACAGGAAGCGGTGCACTGCCCGATACCACGAGTCGCGCTCCGCGCAGTGCCGACGCGAGCGCCGGTTCGGCGCAGACCCGCGACCACACCGTGGGTACGCCGAAGTACATGGTGCCGCCGGCCGCCGCATACGCCTGGGGCGTCGGCTTACCGGTGTGGATCAACCGCGATCCGACGCGCAGCGCGCCGAGGACCCCGAGCACCAAGCCATGCACGTGGAACAGCGGCAGACCGTGGACGAGCGTGTCGTCCGGCGTCCACTGCCACGCGTCCGCCAACCCGTCGAGATCGGCAGCAACGGCGCGGCGCGACAGCACGACGCCTTTCGGCAGGCCGGTGGTGCCCGACGTGTACATGATCAACGCGGTCGCATCCGCACCGGGCTCGGCGACCTGTCCACTCCTTCTCACCATCGACAGCCACCTGGGGCAGGGACACGTCCGGCCACTGCGTGTCACCGATGGTTGCGGCCGCGCCGGAGTCGCGCAGCATGTGCTCGCGTTCCATCGGCCCGGCATCGGCGGGCAGGGGCACCACCGGAACTCCGGCGATCAACCCGGCCACGACGCCGACGACCGTGTCGAGCGTGTTGGTAGCGCGCAGCGCGACAGCGGGCATGCCGGTGAGCCGCTCGGCCACCGCACCCGCACGCCTGGCCAGTCGAGCCCAGGAGACGGCCTCGCCATCGACACTGACCGCGCCGTTGGAGTCGCCGAACTCGCCCGCCAACGACGGCAGCAATGTGCTCATGCCTTGTCCATTCGTACGACCACCTTGCCATACAGGTCTGGGTTGCTGGGCTCGCTCGAACGCCGCGTGGATCTCGTCGAGCGAGTAGACCGAATCGATCAGCGGATGGAGGTCGGCGGCTTCCATGAATCGAAGCAGTTGCTCGGTCTCGACGCGAGCTGGCACCGCTGACACCGATGATGGAGATCTGCCGATAGAAGACCCTGGCGAGATCGGCGCTGGGGTCGGCACCTGTTGTCGCACCCGACACGACGATTCGCCCGCCGGGTCGCACACTGCGCAGGCTGTGCTTCCACGTTGCCTCACCGACCGTCTCGATGACCAGGTCGACCGGAGCGGACAGTCGGGCGCCCGTCTCGACGGCTTCGTGGGCACCGAGCGCCAGCGCTCGCTCACGCTTGTCGCTCAGAGCGACTGCGTGACGACGACGCGCAGCCCCGCAGCGCGAGCGAGTGCTGCTGCAGCGGTTGCCACACCACCGCCGGCTCCCTGGATCAGGACCGACTCGCCCGCCTCGGCTTGGCCGCGGGTGAACAACATGCGGAACGCTGTGGTCCAGGCAACCGTGATGCACCCGGCCTCGGCCATGGTCATGTACGCCGGCTTCGGAATCAGGTTGCGGATCGGCACGATGGTGTACTCGGCGAACGATCCCGGGAAGCGTTCCGACACCAGGGCCCGACCTGGGTCGAACGACTCGTCGCCGTGACCGGCGTCGGGGTTGCCGAAGGAACCGGAAACGACGACCTCGTTGCCCTGCTCGTCCCAACCGGCGATGTCGCACCCGAGGACCATCGGGAACTGATCCGCACGCACGCCGACGCCACGCATCGACCACAGGTCGTGCATGTTGATCGACGTCGCGCCGAGGCGTACGAGCGTGTGACCTTCGGGTGCAATGGGGTCGGGCCAATCGTCGCGCAGTTCGAGCATCGACAGTGGCTCGGTCTCGTTGATGCCGGTCGCAACCGCAGCCCTCACATCGCCCCCTTCCAGATCGGTCGCGACACCGTAGCTCTGGGAAACTCTCCGACCATGTACGACAACCCCTGGGATCCACGCCGACGCACCGACCTGACAGCGAATGAACAGGTCGTGTTGCACTTCATGAGCGATTGCTTGCACGGCGACGATCTCTCGCTCGTCGATCGCTATGTATCAGAGGCGTACATCCAACACACGCCCGGCATCGGCCAAGGTCGCGATGGTCTGCGCCACTACCTCCACGAGGTTGCATGGAAGCGGCCAGGACGGCGCGAGTGGCGACCGATCCAGCTGTTCGCGAGTGGCGACTTCGTGATCCTGCACAAGCTGCTGCCGGCTGTCGTGATCGCCGACTTCTTCCGTTTCGATGCAGACGGGATGATGGCCGAGCACTGGGATGTCGTACAGCCGCACCCCGAGCCCGACTACGACCCGCTGCGACCGTCTGTCGAGAACCTCGAACGCTTCCGCGCGGTGTTCAACATCACTGACTAGGTCGCGCTACGCGCTCTCGACTCCGAGATTTGCGGCAACCAGGTCGGCTGTGGTTCGCAACACGGTGCTGCTGAGCGCCAGTTGCGTCTCGGTTCGGCTGATGTCGGGCGACGAGACGACGCGCTGCAAGATCAGGTGCAGGTGGTCATTGGAGCGGGCGACGATGCGCACGAGCAGGTCGCCGGAGCCGGTGACCGTGTGGATCTCGAGGATCTCAGGAATCGTGCGCAGGTGAGCAACCACGCGATTGTGCGACCCCTGCGAGATGGCGAGCGTCGTGAACGCGAGAACACCGAGCCCCGCAGCCGCCGGGTCGATGTCGGGCCCATAGCCGACGATCACCTTGCGGTCCTCGAGGCGGCGCAATCGGGTCAGCACCGTGCCACGCGCACATTCGAGCACCCGGGCGAGGTCCGAAACCGTCGAATGCGGGGCGGCGCGCAGCCGTCCGATCAGCCTGCGGTCCAGGGAATCGAGCAGTGAGGATCGATCATCCAACGTGATCACCCGTACAGCGTTGCACGGCCCTCGGATCAACCATTATGCACACCATCAATCAAATCATAGAGCAGTTTGATCACTACTCTTGATCTGGATTGATCATCTTGGTTTGATTGACCCATGTCGTACATCAAGAAGGTCGATCACATCACCTACGCCTGCGAGGCCGGCACCATCGAGAAGTGGGCGTGGTTCCACATCGAGGTCGAAGGCGGAACCTTGATCAATCGCATCGACGACGTCCGTCCCGGCGACCCCGACAGCAGCATGAAGATCTGGTGCATCGACTACGGCGACTTCGGTGTCGCGTTGATCGAGGGCATCGACCGTGCGAAGAAGTCGCAAGTCACCAAGTTCGTCGATCGCCACGGCGATCACGCCTGCCAGCACGTCGCCTACGACACCTACGACCTCGAGAAGTTCCAGTCCCACATGCGTGACCTCGGCGGCTCGGCCCGCGGCGGCACGTTGGTACGCAATGACGGCTTCGGGATTCTCAAGCAGATGTTCGCTCGCGGCTACTCCGAAGGCGACGCCGCCGAGGCGACGTTCCCCGAGTACGTGCAGCGACCAACGCTCAGTGATGCCGACGAGGTCCACATCACGTTCGCCGAGGAAACCGGTCGTGGCTTCTACGACCAGATCGAAGACGCAGTGGCAGCCGGCGACGAGGACCCGTTCTTCGACTTCTCGAAGATGCCGGCCGACTGGGAAGTCCCGGCAGCGCAACCGTTGACAGTTCGCTGACCTACTCCGGGTCGTAGTCGGGACGTTCGACCCGACGACCGATGACCCCTGCCTCTGCGAAGATCCGCTGGTCGTCATTACCGTCCAACGAGTGACCAACAACCTTCGCCTCACGATCGTCGCGGCCGTGGTACTCACCCTTGCTGGGTGCCGCGTGCACGAGCGACCCCAGCGATGCCGTACCAGTGACCACCGTCGCCGCCGTTGCCGCTCCGACAACGACAACGACGGCGCCACCGCAGCTCTTCGACATCGTTGGAACGGCGCTGTCGGCAGGTGTTTTCACCGAGCTTGCCGGGTTGGTGGTCGATGCCGGATTGGTCGACACACTTCGCGGCACCGGTCCGTTCACGGTCTTCGCGCCGACCAACGCCGCGTTCCAGAAGTTGCCGGTCGATGCACTGCACGCCGTGGAGGACGACCCGAAACTGCTGTCGACCGTGCTCGCCTACCACGTCGTCCCTGGGGCGTTGAAGCTCGACGACCTCGAGCCAGGACAACTCACCACGGTCGCGGGTGTCGACCTGACAGTCACGCGTGAGGGCGACAACGTGTTGATCAACGGGTTCCCGATCTCCTCGGGCGACGTGGAGGCCACCAATGGCATCATCCACGTCATGGAGGACGTGCTACTGCCACCCGGGTGAACCGTGTCCGTGCGAGTGGTTTACACGGGCAGGTCCCCGGTGGCGGTACGCGTCGAACCGTGATCACGGTACGCGGCGATCGTCCGCTGGGCGATGCGCATCTGATGAATCTCGTCGGCACCGTCGGCGAACCGCGCCCACCGGGCGTGCTGGTACATGCTGGCGAGCGGTGTGTCGGTCGAGTAACCCGAGCGCGCCGTGCACCTGGATCGAGCGATCGATCACCCGACCGAGCATGTTGGCGACGAAGTGCTTGGCCATCGACACCTCCGACTTGAAGTCGAGCCCGTGATCGATGCGGTAGGCCGCGTGCAACACCATCAACTTTGCTTGGTACAGCTCCATCGTCGAGTCGGCGATCATCCACTGAATGCCCTGCTTCTCGGCGAGCACCGAGCCGTGCGAGTAGCGGTACAGCGAACGATCGACCATCATGTCGAGCGCAGTCTCGGCCTGGGCGATCCACCGCATGCAGTGCGCCAGCCGTGCCGGCCCGAGACGATATTGGCCCAAGAGGTGGCCCTGGCCACGGCCGCCGAGGATGTTGCCGTTCGGCACTCGCAAGTCCTCGATGACGATCTCGCTGTGGCCCGTTCCACCGTGCATGGTCTCGACCTCGCGGACCCGGTTCCAGCCGGGTGAAGGGATGTCGACGATGAAGGCCGTGTTGGCCGCCTGGGGCAGGTCGGGGTTGTCCTCGGTGCGTGCCAACAGGATGGCGAACGCTGCACGCCGGGCGTTGGAGATGAACCACTTGTGACCATTGATGACCCACTCGTCGCCGTCTTGAACGGCGGTCGTGCGGATCAGAGTCGGGTCGCTCCCGGCGACTTCGGGCTCGGTCATCGCAAAGCAACTCATCTTGTGGCCGTCGCACAGCGGACGTAGGTACTTCTCTTTCTGCTCCGGCGTCGCCCAGTGCAGCAACGTATGCATGTTGCCTTCGTCGGGAGCCTGGCAGTTGAGCACGAATGGTCCGTACGACGCCTTGGCCGCCTCGGCCTGCACCATCGCCAGTTCGACATGACCGAGGCCCATCCCGCCCCATTCCTTGGGCATCTGCGGAAGCCACAGCCCTGCATCCTTGGCGGCCTGACGCATGTCGAGGAGCAGCGAGATGTAGTCCTTGCGGTCCAACCGCTCCGCGTCGCCCACCTGTGACGCCGAGATCTGGGCCTCCCCAGGCTTGACGACGTCGTCGACGAACGTTCTCACTCGAATGCGAATGTCTTCCAGTTCAGGAGAGAGCGTGAAGTCGATGGCCATGCCGGTCATCGTCGCAGCTGCGGTCGACCCCGTACGAGCCGACGTCATCTGGACGAGCCCAACTACTGTCGTTCGCGATGGGCTCAACATCGAGACGCAGCATCGCGTGTGTCGTTGCCATGATTGCGATCTCGTCGTGCTCGTCCGCCGGCGACACGGAAACCTCGATTGCCCCCCAGCCGGCCGACTCGGTGCGACCCAACCCGGCCAACGGCACGCCGGCGACGTTCGGCGAGCCCGCCGATGTCGGCGACATGAAGGTCACGGCCAGCGACCCTGTTGTCGAGACCGACGAAGCCGGACCATGGCTCACCGTGACGGTTCGCGCCGAGAATCGGTCAGCGGGCGACGTTCAGACACCACAGTTCGAGCTTCGCTGCTCGGGCAGCTCGGCGGGCGGGTCGTGGATGACGACCTCGACCTTCATCCCAGGTGCGCCGGTGCCTTCCGGTTCGTTCGACGAGGGCACCATCAGCCTGCTGATGCCGGGAGACGAACGGCTCGGCGAGCCGAGACCGTCATGCGCTGCGCCCGCCACAGTGGTCGCCACTCTTTTGACCTTCGACAACGCCGGCGCCGGAGCGCCGGTCCAGAAGCGAGTCGGGTGGGTCGTTCCCGACGAGCTCGTCGACCAGTTGAACGCGCCACCGAGTTGAACACGCCCCTGCCGGACTGATCCGACAGGGGCGATGCGTTGTCAACGGGTGGAGGTGAGGGGAATTGAACCCCTGGCCTCAACAGTGCGATTGTTGCGCTCTGCCAACTGAGCTACACCCCCGTTGGAGACCCTGAGTGTAGCGGTGCGGTCATAGACCGACCACGAGCGATTGCAGGCTGCGTTAGTAACCGGGCGCCCCGTTA
The DNA here is from genome assembly GCA_963779295.1 of Ilumatobacteraceae bacterium. Taxonomy (GTDB): domain Bacteria; phylum Actinomycetota; class Acidimicrobiia; order Acidimicrobiales; family Ilumatobacteraceae; genus JAENVT01. The sequence continues at coordinate 1,436,992 of CAVZXO010000008.1, read as the reverse complement.
CGGGGCCTGCGGCTCCCAACGCTGAGGCGCTGGGTCAGCGATTCAGGCTGCGTTGAACCAGTTGGTGTCGGCGTCGCGGTCGACTTCGAGCGACCGGATCTGCACCAGCTTGTAGCAATAGCCACACAGCGACATGAACGCGAACGCGAACGCGTAGACCATCGTGTTTGCCTTGGTCGTGGCTGCCAGGAAGGCGGTGACACCGGTGACCAGCACCAGCATGAAGAAGATGTTGGCGCGACGGCGTCGAACCAGTTCGCGCTGGCTGACCTTGTGCAGGTGGGCCTGACGGTGTTGGCCGGTTGTGCGATCGAGCGTGGCGCTGTGCATACGGTGGCCGGCGGCCGGGGCCGCGGCACGGTGCATCTGGTGCTGCTGACCAGGACGACCCTGCGCTGCCGGGCGCGACAGCGGCGACGGCGAGGCGAGTGGGCGGCCCATCGATCGCATCGGCACCATCGTGCGGGTGGGCACTGCTCGCTGCAATGTCGAGAGCTGACGGCGGAAGTCGGTGACCGATGAGTTGGGCCGATTCTCGACTCGTGACCGCAGGAGCGGTGGAATCAGAACGGCCGCCCAAGCGGCAAGTACGGCCAAGAGCACGATTTTGCTCATCGGCTACGCGGTTCCTTTGTCAGACATCTGTTCACGATCTTTCTGAGGTGCCACGCCGGCAAACACGACATTAACCGTTGGCGCTGATTCATTACGAATCTACTACATTCGTAACACTGTCTGTCACGCTATCAGCTCTCCGGTACGTACCGGACCGCCCCCCTGTCTTCTCCCACAGGGTCAGCTCCCCGATCACCATGCCCCGGTCGGCCGACTTGCACATGTCGTAGATCGTCAGCGCGGCGATCCCGCAGGCGTGCAACGCCTCCATCTCGACACCCGTACGGTCGACAGTGTCGACCTGGGCCTCGATGGCAACGTGGTCGTCTCCGATCTCGAAGTTGATCTGCACCGACCCAACGAGCAACGGGTGACACAGCGGGATCATGTCGCTGGTACGTTTCGCAGCCTGGATGCCGGCCACCCGGGCGACAGCCAGGACGTCACCCTTCTTCACTTCACGGTTGGCGATCGCCGCCGTGGTATCGGACGCCATGAAGACCTTGCAGCGGGCAACGGCGCGGCGATGCGTCGGATCCTTCGGGGTGACGTCGACCATGCGCGCCCGTCCCATGGGATCGAGGTGGGAGAAGGCGAGATCGCTCATGTGACCGATCACACTAGTAAAAGGGAGGGGTACTCGCCCGACACCTGGTGCACGGGCACCTAGCCGGTCTGGACCGGGCCCGTATCGACGACCTCGAAGGCCGAGCCGGGAATCCCCTTCAACTGATTGAGGTCGTCGTCGTTCCATCCAGGATGAGGCGCGCCCTGGAAGAACCAGTTGCTGCCGTTGTCCGCGACGATCAGCCCATACCGCTGCATCGCCGCGGCGATCACCTTGGCCTGCCCGGTGAGCCCTGACACGTCGAAGTTGGCGCTCAGCCGAAACCGCATGCCCATCGCCGGCAGTGTCGGGTCGGTGTTGTTCGAGGCGAAGTGTGAAGCAGGTGGAATGAAGCCCTTCTGGGTTCGGGAGAAGGTCACACGAATCGCGTGATCGATGAGCCCGGCCGCAACCTCGTCGTAGCGCACCAACCCCGGCAGGATCGGCAGGCCCGCCGCATCGGCACTCGTCCATCCGACCGGACGTGGGGCACCGGTCAGCAGATCGAAGCGAGCACCGGAGTCCGCGAACCACCCGCTGCTCGTCCGGTGTGCGGCGAACAACTCGTAGAGCTGACACGTCTGTTGTTGCAGGACGAGGACATGACTGTCTCCGCCGCCTCCGCCCTCGATCGGCGCGTCGAGCGGAATCGGAAAGGGCCCTGGATCACTCTCGTCGCCATAGAGTCCGTACTCGATTGGCACCAGCGGCTGCCCGGCCGGCACCACGACGAACGGGATACCGTACAAAGGGTTCTCGCCGAAGTCCGGGTGCAGGTTGCTTGCACCGACGTTGCTGATGATCTGCGAGCTCAGGGGGTGCAGCGCAAGCGAGGCGATCTCCTGGTTCCACGCGTGGCTGACCGGAAAGATCGGGCAATCGCCGATGCGCGGCCCGGGTGGCCGCAACCGCACTGCAGGCTTGTTGGCAGTGGCGCCTCCGACGATCGTGGCCGGTGCTGCGGTGGCAACCGTGCCCACGCCGACGGCGGCGACAACTACAGCAGCGATCGGCCACCGCCGGTGCCGGCTCGTCAGCATCGCAGTTTCAGCCGCCGATCTGGCTCATCGTTCGCTTCGGTCGCGTGAACGACACCTGGTTGATCTGGTGCCCTGCCCACTTGGTGCCGACCGCGCGTTGGATCTCCGCTGCCACGGTGTCGTCATCGGCACCGCCGCGCATCATCTTGAGCAAGTCGAACTCGGTGGTGGCGAACAGACAGGTGCGGAACTGGCCGTCGGCCGTCAGGCGCACACGATCGCAGTCTCCGCAGAACGGCTTGGACACCGACGGGATCACGCCGACGGTTCCGCGACCGTCGAGATACCGCCAGCGGTCGGCGGGCGCCGCGCCGCGGGCCGTCATCTGCTCCAGCGGGAAGACCTCGTTGATCGCGGCGACGATCTCGTCCTGCGTCACGACCTGTTCGTTGAGCCAGTGGCCGCTCGCGTCGAGCGGCATGAACTCGATGAACCGAACCTCGACGTCGTGATCTCGGCCGAAGCGGGCGAGATCGACGATCTCGTCGTCGTTGACGTCGCGTTGCACGACGGCGTTGATCTTGACCGGCGCAAAGCCGGCCTCCTTCGCCGCCTCGATGCCGTCGAGCACACGCACCAGTTCGTCGCGCCGCGTCATCTCGAAGAACCGGTCGGCGCGCAGGGTGTCGAGGCTGATGTTGACCCGCTCGAGCCCGGCCTGGCGCAGCTCGTGGGCGACCAGCCGGAACGTCGCTCCATTCGTGGTGAGGCCGATGTCGGGTGCTTTGCCGGCGAACGGCGAACTCGACGTCGGTGGCACTCGCAAACTGGCCAACTTGCCGACCAGAACCGGGAGGTGGGCGCGAACCGTCGGTTCGCCACCCGTCAGTCGCAACCCGTCGACCGCGAAGCGCTCGACGAACACACGCGCCAGCCGCTCGATTTCCTCGAACGTCAAGACGTCGCTGCGCGGCAACCACACCATGCCCTCCTCGGGCATGCAGTAGGTACAGCGGAAATTGCAGCGGTCGGTGACCGAGATGCGCAGGTCACGAATGGTGCGTCCAAAGGGATCGACGAGATCCATGGAGGTCAGGCTATCGACAGGAGCATCGTCGTGACGGAGCCGCCGGGTGGAATGCCGTCGCCGTCGGGGACGATCGCGATTGCGTCGGCCAGCGATGTCGCTGCCAACTGATGGCTTCCCTGGGCACCGACGGAGCCGATGTGGTAGCGGCCGTCGTCGCCGAACTCGCCGAAAACTCGCATGTAGTGGGTCTTTCCATCGGTTCGGCGAGGCAGCCCCTGCGTCCGCAATGGCGACGACGGTCGGTCGATCGTACGAAGGGTGGCCCATCATCTTGCGGAGCGCCGGCCGCGCAAATAGTTCAAAACTGACCATCGAGCTGACCGGGTTGCCGGGGAGCCCGAAGATGGGTGTGCGGCGATCACCTGCGTCGAGCAACCCGAACGCGAACGGCTTGGCCGGCTTGATCGCGATCTGCATCCACCGCATCTCGGCAATCTGCGACAGCACGGCCTTCACGACGTCGTACTCCCCCATGCTGACCCCACCGCTCGTGATGATGGCGTCGAAGGTCGCCGCCGCTTCGCGCAGGGTCGCCTCCAGTGCCGCTTCGTCGTCGCGAACGACTCCGAGATCGATCGCCTCGCAACCGGCCTCGGCCACCAGCGGCAACAGCATGGTCTTGTTGCTCTCGCGGATCTGCCCGGGCCGCAATGCAGAACCGTCGTTGACCAGTTCGTCACCGGTCGACAGCACGGCGACGCGCGGGGTCCGGTAGATCCGGACTCGCCTGGCGTTGACGCTGGCGAGCACACCCGCGACCGCCGGGCGAACCGTGGTGCCGGCCGAGAACAGCTCGGTGCCGACGCGCACGTCGTCGCCCACGTCGCGAATCGACTGGCCAACCGTGACCGATTTGCCGATCAGCACATGATCACCGTCTCGCTCGGTGTCTTCCACCATCACCGACGCGTCGGCCCCGCCAGGAAGTGGCGCGCCGGTCATGATCCGGATTGCTTCGCCCGGTCCGACGACGCGATCGGTCGACCATCCGGCAGCCACCTCGGCGACGACGAGCAGTCGAACCGGTGCATCCGTCGTATCGGCTGCACGCACGGCATACCCGTCGACGGCCGAGTTCGCGAACGGCGGGACATCCTCTGCGGCGACGACCGGCTCGGCCAGTACAGCACCGACGGACTCGGCGATGGACGCCTCGATCACATCGGCGACCGCGCAGCGTTCGAGCACAAAGTCGCGGGCCTCGCGTTCGCTGATCACAACCCGAACGGTACCGTTTCGCCGGTGAGCAACTACACCGCGCTCCCCGCCAGCGGCCATACGGTGAGGTGGGCAGCGTGGGACGGCGGCGAGGTCGAGGTCACCGATTTTCGCTGGGAGAACGAGGGCTGGACCATCAGCGGCCAAGTTGCCCGCGAACGGGTGCAGTACGTCGTGCGACTGGCCGCATCGTGGCAGGTCCGCCAGTTCCTCTTGTTTCGCGATCTCGACGATCCCGACTTGTGGCTGGCCACCGACGGCACCGCCCGATGGGGGGAGATGAATGGCGCTCACCGCATCGAACTCGACGGTTGCTACGACATCGACCTGGCGTGCACGCCGTTCACCAACTCACTGCCGATCAGGCGCCTCCCCCTGAACGTCGGCGACAGCGCCGAACTCCCCGTCGTGACGGTGGATGTAGAGACCCTCGAAGTGCGCGCTGCAGCGCATCGATACATGCGACTCGACACGCATCGGTGGGCCTTCGACAATGCCGACAGTGCCGAGGACTCCGTGGAGTTCGAGGTCGATCAGCACGGTCTGGTGATCGACTACCCCGGCAGGTTCCGACGGCTCAGCTGAGCCGTTCACGCAAGTAGGCACCGAATTCGTCGCCGATCGCGGGATCCTCGAGCGCGAGGTCGACGACCGCGCTCAACCACCCGAGCGGCGTACCGGTGTCGTACCGAGTAACAGTCGACAGCACACCGTGGAACGGACCGTTTGCCGCCTGCACCTTCAGGGCGTCGGTGAGCTGGATCTCGCCGCCACTGCCGGGCTCCAGCTGCTCGATCTTCGTGAACACGTCGGGTGTCAGGACGTATCGACCGATGATGATGAGGTCGCTCGGCGCATCGTCGATCGTCGGCTTCTCGACCATCGTGCGGATACCGATGACGCCGTCGTCGTCGAGGTCGGTCGATGGATCGATCACGCCGTACGCGCTGACCTGATCACGACGCACACGCTTCAACCCGACGACGCTGCCGCCGGACGATTCACAGAGCCTGGCCATCTGATCGAGCAGCGACGAATCACCCATCAACTCGTCCGGCAGCATCACCGCGAACGGTTCGTCGCCCACGACCGACGCCGCGCAGCCGACGGCATGGCCGAGACCGAGCGGTGCGTCCTGATAGACGAAGCTGACTCGAACGTCGCGCCCGATCGACTCCAGCCGATCGGCCAGCGCGTGTCGGCCGGTCGATCGCAACTTGGTGAGCACCTCATCAGACGATTCGAAGTAGGCCTCGATCGCAGGCTTGTTGTGATTGGTCACGATCACGATGTGATCGATGCCCGCGCCGACGGCCTCGTCGATGATGAGTTGCAGTGCCGGTGTGTCGATGATCGGCAACAGTTCCTTGGGCACGGCCTTGGTCGCCGGGAGGAACCTGGTCCCCAGCCCGGCCGCGGGAATGACTGCCGTACGAACCTGCATCCCCGGGATGTTACGGCGGAACCCGAGACCGCTAGCATTAGCAGTCGAACAGTTCGACTGCTAATGCCACGGCGGAGCCGATATGCCTACCTACGTCTACAAGTTCATCGACACCGGTGAGACCATCGAGGTCCAACAAGCCTTCACTGACGACGCGCTGACCCACGCCGACCACCCCGGAACCGGCGAGCGGATGCAGGTCAAGAAGGTTTTCACCCCCGTCGGAGTCACGTTCAAGGGTGGCGGGTTCTACAAGACCGACAGCCGCGGAGGTAAGTCGAAGTCATCGTCCAGCACCACGTCGTCGAGCGACTCCGGCTCATCGTCCGATTCGAGCAAGTCCGATTCGAGCAAGTCCGATTCGAGCAAGTCCAGCTCCGGCGAGTCCAGCACCAGCAGCACGAAATCGACAGCGACTCCGGCGGCCCCGGCCAAGACAGCGACCTCTTCCGACTGAACGGATGACCGGCGCCGATACAGTCGGCCCTCGACTTCCTCCAAATCATCGGCTCGATCTGTCGAGGGAGTCACATGCACCTGTTGGCACGGATCCGCCTGATGGTGGCCCGCCATCCATGGATCTACTGGTTGGCCATTGCCGTCGTCGCGGGTGTCGTTGCGATCGGCGCCGCGTCCACGTTGGCGGGGGTCGAAGCAGCGAGACGCTCGTGGGGGCAGCAGTCGACCGTGTGGGTGACCACGTCGGCGATCGAGCCCGGGCAGCCCATCACTGCGGCAGGGCGCGACGTTCCCGTGGCGGTCGTGCCCGCCGGCGCGATACACGACGACCCGGCCAGGACGGTCGCCCGACAACGGATCGGGCCGGGTGAGATCGTCACCGACGACGACGTGTCCGTCCGCGGAACTGCCGGCCTGATCCCAGAAGGCTGGGTTGCCTTCGCCGTCCCCGCGTCGAGCGAGCACTTCGCCACCGGCGACCACCTCAGCGTGTTCTCCGGCGAAAGACTGGTCGCCACCGGATTGGTGGTCGACGAAGGCGAGTCGGAGTTGATGGTCGCGGTCCCCGCCACCGCCGCCTCAACCCTGGCCGCCGCCCTCCTCGCCGACGCCGTCACGCTGGCCCTCACCCCCGGTCCGTGATCCCCGCCCTCGCCCTCGCCGCACCTGCCCTCGCCGCACCCTCGCCCGACCGGGCCACACGGATTTCCAGTGAGGACATGAACCGGCTGCACGTTTGTGTCCTCACCGAAACGACGGATCAGGAGATCACCGACCATGGCATCAACCCTCGTATTGCCACATCATCACCTCGCATCGCTGACGGAACTCATTGCCGACATCGGTGAACCGTGCTGGGCGAGTGGAACAACTTCGGGAGCACTGACTGGCTTCGACGGATTCCTTCTTCGGCCGCCATTCCACATCCTGACGTCGAGGGACCGCAACGTCCGTCGTATCGGCCACGTCATCCACACGACCCACGAGATCCCGCTGATCGACCGCACCACGAAGTACGGGATTCCGCTGCTGTCACCGACACGAACGCTGATCGATCTGGCGCGATCGATCAGCGCCGAGGCCCTGACATCCGCAGTCGATTCAGCCATTCGCGACGGTGGTACCAGCGAGGACTTCCTGCATCAGCGAATCAATGCGCTGCGAGCCTCCGGTCGACAGGGTCCCGCCAATCTGCTGGCAGTACTGGCAGGTGCCGAGATCACGCGAGGAGGGCAGAGTTGGCTCGAACGAGAAGTGCTCCGGTTGCTCCACGGCGCAGGCTTGCCGAAGCCGCAGACCCAGGTCGTCCTCGCGCGTCGCAAGGACAAGCTGATCCGCGTGGACTTCCACTTTCCCGGGACAAGGATCGTCATCGAGGCGCTCGGCTATCGCTGGCATCGGTCAGGCGCACAGATGCAGATCGACGCAGAACGTGCGAACAGGCTGGTTCTCGACGGATTCATCCCCTTGCAGTTCACGTACTCCCAGATCGTCGAGGGAGCTGACGCGATGTTGGCAACAACACGCGAAGCATTCGTGCTCGATGCCCTTGCACTCCGGTGAGGACACAAACCGGCTGCACGTTCTTGTCCTCACCGGAAGCCGAAGGCAGCAGAAGCGGGCTAGCGCCAGCCGGTGGCGAGGATGACCAGAATGGCGACGCCGAGAGCGACGCGATAGATCACGAAGGGCATGAAGCTGTGGGTGCGGACGAGGCGAAGGGTGCCCCACACAGCGATCCAGCCGGACACGCCGGCGGTGACGATGCCGACGATCATGGGTACTCCGAGACCCGGCGGCACACCATCCATGGCCAGTTTGAACAGCTTGTAGGCGACGGCACCGGCGGTGACGGGAATGGCCATCAGGAAGCTGGCCCGAGCCGCGGCATCGCGGTTGAATCCGAGAAACCGGGCAGCGGTGATGGTGATGCCCGACCTCGACGTTCCCGGGTTCAACGCGAGCACCTGCGCAGCACCGACCTTCAGCGCATCGTCGCGGCCGTAGTCGTCGAGCGAACGCTCGCCGGATCGACGATCGGCGATGCCGAGCAGCACACCGAAGAAGATCATCGACACGGCAATCAAGCCGGGCGTGCCCAACTTGTTGTCGATCGTCTTCTCGAACAAGGCGCCGACGATCGCGGCAGGAATCGACGACAACAGCAGCAACCACGCGAGGCGGCCCTCGGGAGTCGACGGACGCTCGCGGTTGATGACCAGTCGAAAACCGTCACGCACGTACACCACGAGCTCGTGTCTGAAGTATCCGACAACGGCGATGAGAGTGCCGAGGTGCAAGGCGACGTCGAACGCTTTCTCGATCTCCGAGTTGTCGAAGTCGTGCCAATCGAACAGCCATGGCACCAGCAGGAGGTGGCCGCTCGACGAGATCGGCAGGAACTCGGACAGTCCCTGCACGAGGCCGAGAACGATCGCATGGAATATCGGCACGGGTTGCTGTTCTACTCGACCGTCGTACTCGGCAGGACTCGCGAGGACCAGGGACGCGGCTCGTCCCAATGGTGGCCGACCGGTCGACCGAACCTGAGCTTGTCGAGGAAGTCGCGCGGTCCATCGAAGTCGGGCATCTCCACGTACGCGGCGCCGATGGCGCCGGGAACATGGGCGTCGCTGCCGGCACCGGCCGCGAGATCGTGCGCCGCCGCAGTCGACGCGGCACGCTGGTTCAAGCTACGCAGCGATGTCTTGGCGTTGATGACCTCGATTGCATCGACCAGGCCACCGGCTATCAGTGAGTCGAGTGTGGACGCATCGAGGTTGCGACGCATCGGGTCGTAGGGATGCGGGATGTAGACAATCCCGCCTTGCTCACGGATCTCTCGCGCAGCGGCTTCAGCCTGCACCCCGATCGGGATTCGATTGTCGAGAAAGAGACCGATGATCTCGCCGGCATGCGTGCGCAGTTCCTCGCCGACGATCACACGACACGACAAGCTGTTGACCAGGTCGACGGCGCCTTTGATCGCGTTGTGGTCGGTGATGCACAAGACGTCGATCCCGGATTCGACGACTGCCTCGGCGAGCTCGTCGGGCGTCGTCGTCGAGTCCCCGCTCCACATCGTGTGGCTGTGCATGTCGACGCGCACCCAACCTGCCGGCAGTTCCGCGGCGAGATGCGGATGGCGGCCGACAGCGGCGGCGCGGGGAGCAGGCACGAGCGGCAACGGTACCCCGTAGGCTCGCCAGTGTGCGTCTGACACCGCGCCGCAGGCGGTTCATGCTCATCACGGGCGGATCCGGATTCCTCGGCCAACACCTCGGCATTGCCTCAGAGGCGGAGGGGTGGGAGTTGTTCGCACCACCCTCGACGGTGATCGATGTTCGTCAACGAGAGCGGGTGATCGAGGAGATCACCTCGTGGCGGCCGACCGCGATCGTGCATGTCGCCTATCGGAAGGGGGACCGGCAAACGATCGTGGAGGGCAGCCGCAACATTGCCGAGGTTGCCGAGATGTGCGGTGCCCGTCTCGTGCACGTCAGCAGCGACGTGATCTTTCCCGGGCGGCCCGAGCCGTACCGTGAGTACGACAAGCCCTTCCCCATCACCGAGTACGGGGTGATGAAGCTCGAAGCCGAGCGTGCTGTCGCCGCCGAGTGCCCGAGCGCTGTGCTGGTGCGCACGTCATTGCTGTACGGGACCCGGCGTCCTGCGCAAATCCAGCTCGACGTCGAACTGGCGATCACGGGGCGCAAGGCGATGCGGTTCTTCACCGACGAGTACCGCTGCCCGGCTCACGCCGCCGACGTCGGCGCAGCGCTGAGCTCACTCGCCGCCCGACCCGACATTCGCGGCCCATTGAACGTTGCCGGGCCTGAGGCAATCAGCCGAGCCGAGTTGGCAGCCGTGTTCGCTCGTTGGATGGGATTCGACCCACGAGCTCTCAGTACCGGATCTCAGGCATTGTCTGGAACGATCCGTCCGACACATGTCGTCCTCGACACCACTCTGGCGGAGTCACTCGGATTGCAGTGCCGCCCACTGTCGGAGACATTGCCCCAACCCGAGGTTGGCTAGGAGCCGCTCATCGTGACGTCGCGGATGACCAGGCTGACACCGGCGGCCCGCATCGGCAGCCAATCGACATCGCCACCGACCTCGGCCACATCCAGCAGCATCCGCTGAAGCGTCGAGGCGATCGTGAACTCGCGGATCGGTCCTCCGACCTGACCGTTCGAGATCGACAGGCCGGAGGCGCCCGCCGAGAAGTCGCCACTGATCGGATTGACACCGGAGTGCAGGCCGCTGACCGATTGGATCAGCACGCCGTCGTCGATGTCGGCGATCAGCGCGAGCTGATCGCGGGTTCCCGGCAGCAACTGCAACGCAAGGCAGCCCACGCCGGGGGTGCCTTTGAAACCACCACGAACCGCGTTGCCGGTGCTCTTCGTGCCGACGCGGCGCGCGGAGTACGACGAGTGAACGAACTGCTGCAACACGCCGGCATCGATCAAGACGTTGCGTCGCGCGGCAAGCCCTTCGCCATCGAGATCGGTCGCGGTGTACGCCTTCGGATTGGTGGGGTCGTCGACCAGCGTGACGATGGAGTTGGCAACGTTCTCGCCGAGGCGATCCTTGAACAGGCTGCGGCCCTTGGCCACGCTCTCGCCGTTGAGCGTGCTGGAGATGATCCCCAGGAAGCTGGCGGTGACGTAGGGATCGAGCACCACGGTGGTGCGCTTGGTCGCCGGCTTCGTGGCGCCGAGCAGTCGCGTCGCCCGATCGCTGGCCTCTTTGGCCGCCTTGGCGAGATCGAACTCGATGGGTGATCGGCCGACGCTGAAGCCGAAGCCCGTTTGGGTCTCGTCGCCGTCGTCGGCCAGGGTGCTGACGACCACGTAACAGCCGTTCTCGCGCCCCGTGCGGCGGATGCCGGTGGTGGTTGCTACGGCGGATTCGGCGGCGACGTCGGCGTAGTTGGCATCGTCGACGCGAATCCTCGGATCGACTGCAAGCGTCAGCTTTTCGAGCTCCTTGGCCAACGCGATCTTGCCGTCGGTCGAGTAGTCGGCGAGCGCCTCGCTCCACAGATCCTGCTCGATCACGTCGACACCGTCGGGCTCGGCAAGACCGGCCCATTCGTCGGGCGTACCGAACTGCACGTTGTCGCGAGCCTCCGCCAGGACCTCGGCGACCGCTGCTTCGTCGAGCACACCGGCGTACGCAAATCCCGTGCGGCCGTCGCGGATCACGCGGATCCCGACGCCTTCGGTCTGGGCGGCGACGAAGTGCTCGACCTCGCCTTCGTAGATGCGGATGTCGGTCTCGGCATCGCGCGAGACGTAGGCCTCGATGTGCTCACCAGGCTGGGCCATCGACACGACGCGGTCGGCGATCGCCTGCAACTGTTCGACGGTGTTCATCGTGCCTTCACTCGTGCGGCTCGTCATGCTGCCGTGCCGCCGATCGTCAGCGCCTTGACGCGCAGCGTCGGTTGGCCGTCGCCCACCGGCACACCCTGGCCGTCCTTGCCGCACGTGCCCGGGTTGCCCATGGCAAAGTCGTTACCCAGCAGGTCGATGTCGAGCAGCACCTGCGGGCCGTTGCCCAACAGGTTGCCCTCGCGGAGCGGCTCGGTGATCTCGCCGTTCTCGATGAGGTAGGCCTCGGTCATGCCGAACACGAAATCGCCGGTTGCAGTGTTGACACTGCCCCCGCCCAGCTTGGCGACGTACACGCCGTGCTCGGTGTCGCGAACGATGTCGTCGGGCTCCTCGGATCCATTGAGCACGAACGTGTTGGTCATCCGCACCATCGGCAGGTGCATGTAGCTCTGGCGCCGGCCGTTGCCCGACTGCTTGCGGCCTTCGTTGCGCGCTCGCAGGTAGTCCCACATGTAGTCGGTCAGCACACCATCTTCGATCAGCACGTTGTACTGGCTGGGGTGGCCCTCGTCGTCGATTCCAATGGCGCCCCACTCGCCGCTCATGGTGCCGTCATCCACCAAGGTCACCAGTGGCGAGGCGACGAGCTCGCCCTGCTTGCCGCGGTACACGCTGCCGCCCTTGGCGATGAGGTCGGCCTCGAGCCCATGGCCGCACGCCTCGTGGAACAGCACTCCGCCACTGCCACGCTTGATCACGACCGGCATGGTGCCGCTGGGGGCCGGGCGAGCAGTGAGCTTGACCAACGCCTGGCGAGCTGCGTCGCGGGCGAGCTCCTCGACGTCGACCTTGTCGAACATCTCGAAACCGAACGTATGGCCGGTGCTCTGGAAACCGGTCTGCATGCCGGCGTCGCCGTTGGCGACGACGCTGATGCGCACCGACTGGCGAGCCTGCTCGTCGGATGCCAGCAGCCCGTGTGTGTTCGCGATCATGATCCGCTTGCGGCTGTCGCCGTAGCCGGCACTGACCTGCACGATGGCGGCCCCGCTGGCACGAGCGGCTTCGTCGACCCGCAGAAGAAGCGCGACCTTCTCGGTCTTGGACACCTCGTCGGCGAAACGCTCGACAGGGCTGACCCGGTGCTCGGGCTGGCGTGTGAGGGCAACGATGTTCTCGCCGCCGTTGCCCTGGCTTGCGGCCGCCGCGGCAGCCTCGGCGGCCGAACGCAATCCGGCCTCGCTGAGATCGGCCGTATGGGCGAAGCCGGTGGTATCGCCCTTCACCACGCGGATGCCGGCGCCGCGGTCGCGACCGCTGGTGACCTGTTCGATGCGACCGTCGTCCAACGCGGCCATGGTGGAGCGCTTGTCTTCGATGAACACTTCCGCAAACTCTCCGCCGGAGCGCATTGCAGCACCCAGCACCCGCTCGAGTACGTCGGACTCGACCACATCTGTCACTGCCATCGTCACCACTCCACTCGTTTCGTCATCATCCCGGCGATCATTTGGCGAGCCTACCGAGAACCTCGCCAAGGTCCAGCCCGGCAAATTCTCCGCTCATCGTCGACGGCTCTGGAGCCGATACACCCAACATGAGAATGACCCGGCCATCCACGGCGTGCATCGTGGCCCTTGCCCTTGCGTCGCTGACGGCGTGCAACCCGGCTCAGCGTGCCCAGGAAGCCAAGGAAGACGTGGACAATGGCAATGCTGCGGCGTGCGTTGAAGAACGCGCGACGATCGAGAAGGTCGTCCAGTCGTACACGTTGCTGGAACCCGACGCCCCGATCTCCGAATCGGCAATGGTCGCGGCCGGCTACATCCACCTCGAGTCGGTCCTGATGGACGTGCAGCCCGACGGCACCGTCGTTGCCGCGCCCGGCACAGTCTGCGCTTAGCCGAGGTTTGACGTGCGGGGATAGACGTCGGAGGGTTCGGTCACGACGTTGACGAGGTACGGCACGCCCGCGGCGAACGCACGGTCCAGCGCCGGGCCGATCTGCTCGGGATCGGTGACCATCTCGCCCGCGCCGCCCAGTGCCTTCACCACCTCGTCGTACCGACAGGCCGGTTGCAGATCGCAGGCGACATCCCAGCCGTAGATCATCTGCATCGGGTGCTTCTCCAGCCCCCACATCCCGTTGTTACCGACGACGATCACGACAGGGAGGTTGTGGCGCACCATCGAGTCGACGTCCATCAAGCTGAACCCGGCAGCACCGTCACCGAGCAGCAACACGATCTGGCTCGACGGCCGGGCCACCCGTGCCGCGATCGCATAGCCGGGCCCGTTGCCCAGACATCCATACGGACCCGTGTCGAGCCAGCAGCCGGGCTCGAAGACCTCGACGAACTTGCCGGCGTAGGAGGCGAAGTCGCCGCCGTCGCAGATCACGACAGCGTCGCGGGCGAGTCGTCGGCCGAGCTCGCCGTAGATGCGTGACGGCCGGATCGGTGCGTCGGCAGCGTCGAGCAGAACCTGATCCGCAGCGCGACCGGCGGACTCGGCGGCGCGCAACTCGGCGATCCACTCGTCGTGATCGACCCGCGGGCCGGTGTGGTCGGCGAGTGCTCGCAAGACCTGCCCGATGTCGCCGACGACCGTCGCGACATCCAGATGGGTGGCGACCTGCGACAGCGAGTCGACGACATGTGCGACGCGCGGCATTGCCGAACCGCCCGAAACCCAAACGGAAGTCGAGCGGAGTGCCGAGCACCACGACGAGATCGGCGCGCTGCTTCAACAACCCACGGGTTCGCAGGAACGCCAGGTCGTGGTCGGCAGCGAGCGTGCCGCGCCCGAGCCCGTTGAAGAAGCACGGCACTCGCAGGTGCTCCGCGGCCGCGCCCAACTCTGCCCATGCTCCACCCCAGTAGACATCGCTGCCGACGATGAACGCCGGACGCTCGGCGTTGGCGAGCGCGGTAGCGAGATCTGTGACCGCCTCGGGGTACGGCGTCGTACCCCGACCGACAGCCTTCGTCAATTGCCGGCACTTCACCGCTCGAGGGACCGAACACATCGAGAGGGAAGTCGAGGAAGGTCGGCCCACGATGAGGTGTCAGAGCCAACTGCGCTGCAGCATGGACTGTGGCTCCCGCGCTGACCCGCATCCTTCACCGTGACGGCCGACTTCGTGATCGACGAAACGATCGGCACGGCATCCATCTCCTGCAGCGACCCTGAGCCCCATCGCAGCTCCGGGCGCACGGCCGCCCATCACCACCAACGGCGAGCCGTTGAACATTGCCGTCGTGATCGCGGAGACGCCGTTGGTGATGCCCGGGCCGGCGGTCAACGCCGCGAGACCCGGGTCGACGGGTCAACTTCGCCCAACCCTCTGCAGCGAACGTCGCTGTCTGCTCGTGGCGAGTGTCGACGACTCGCATCCCCTGATCGCGGGCCGCTTCGTACAGGGGCCAGATGTGACCGCCGTTCAACGTGAACATCACGTCGGTGCCGAACGCCAACATCGCCGCGATGGCCTGCTGGCCGGCGTGGCCCTCCACCTTCTGGCGATGCGTTGCGTTTGTCGGGGTCGTCATCGACCCAGTGTTCCAGACGTCGGCGAAGCGCCTACTGCTGGTCGTTGTACCCGGCGAGGCGGGCCATGCCGCGATCGGGTGGGACGAAACGAATGTCGCCGATCGACATCGGTCGTCCGAGGTGCAGCACGCCGAGTTGGGCAAACACAGCGAGCCAGTCGATGAACCGCTGGAAGATCACCGTGCCGGAGCGCAGCAGCTTGTCGAGGTCGCCGGAAACCGGTTGCCCTGGCTTGGTGTTCTCGACCAGTGTCAGGCCGGACACCGAGATGCTGTTGCCCGTCGCCTCGATGAAGGTGTGCCCGAAACCAGGAATCCGGCCAGTATGGGTGCCGTCGAAGCGCCAACGAACAGCAAAGAACTCGCTGTCTCCGTTGCGCCAGGTGGCGTCGCCGAGCTTGCCATCAGGCTCGTACCTGCCAGTCAGGAATGCGCCGAGCACTCCTGCGACATCGAGGCCGACCGCGGCGGTTGCAACTTCCAGATCGAAGGTCTCGTCTTCGATGCTCATGGCGCCACGTACTCCGGCTTGAATTCGTCGATTCCGCCACTGGAGGCGGCGGGCTGAACCGTCACGATGTCGCAGAAGTTCTCCGGCGCAATGATCGGCAACAGCGGCGGGCCCCATTCCAGATAGCTCGACGGAACAGACGTATCGAAGACATTGAGTTTCTTGTGATCGCGATGGGTGACGACCCACGCTCCCTGGTGTGGCTTGCCCGCAGGATCAGCGGCCGGCGCGGTCACGGGCTCCTCGCGAAACTCGCCATCGTTGCGCAGGGTCGGCACGAAATTGTCGACGTGATCACCGTCGGGGTCGATGGGCACCGCATGGTCCGACACGGGGTGGTTGTGGCCGGGCGTCGCGAACATCACCGTGACCTGGCCGGCGGCTCGCCGGTTGACGCTGTGACATTGCCACGTGACCCAACCTTCGAAGAACGGCTGCTGGCATTTGAGGAAGAAGTAGATCGGCCAGCTGCGTGGAGGAGCCGCGGTAGGAAGCGGTGCGCCGTGGTCGAGCCCAAGCGACACTTCGATGGTGCGAACGAGGACGTTGGCGATGATCCGCTCGACGTTGCCCTGGTACCCGTCCCACATCCCGGTCGGCTTGTTCGGATGCGGCTTGGTGTTGAAGCTGCCGTCGGTCCGAATCCGATACCCGAACCAGTCCTGGGCGAGGATCCGGAATATTGGAAAGCCGACATCAGAATCGGTCATGAACTCCGGCCACATCAAGATGCCGTCGGCCTCGCTCTCTCCGTGGTTCACGTCGCAAGGACGAGCCACGACACCGCGCATGTACTCCAACATCGAGTACCGACGAGCGAGCCCCGGGAACGTAATTGCGTCGTCGTCGTCGACCACGGCCTCGATGCCCTCGTTGAGGGTTTCTTCGAGCAGGAGGAGATAGTGCCCCTTTTCCAAGTGGTATGGCATCTTGCCCACTGATTTGGCTCCTCTCGGTGTGGTCCAGTTCCTAGAGTCGCATGGACGCTGCCTTGATACTGCTACAGCGCGTCCACCTGCGCTAGCTCGAAGATCTCGACGGGGTTCGGCAAACCCTTCAACGTGTACACGCCGACCGACGGACCGACGGGGATGCTCAAGCCATGGTCGATCACGGATCGAGAGACGTGCGTCTCGCCGGGTCCGGCCGTCGCCATCACGCGCGCGGCCTCGGCGACCGCCATACCCGACGCGTCGGCTCCGAGATCGAACACCGAACCGCTCGCCAAGTCCGACACGAACCTTGACCGCTCCGCCAGGGACGACGAGCGCTGCGTGTTCGATGGCTCGGTGCAGGCTGCGCGTGGCCTCGACCGCATCGCCCGGCTGCTCGAACCATGCCGAGAACCCGTCTCCGGTCGAGGTCATGATCGAACCGCGATGGCGCCCGACCACCGCCCGTACCAGGCGATGATGCTCGCCGAGGATCACCGCCCACGCGGCATTCCCTGCGCTCGACATCAGGCGGGTCGAGTCGACGATGTCGGTGAACATCACCGTTCGCATGCGGCCGGATGGCATGCCGAGCTGACCAACGACCGAGGTGAGCCGCTCGCGTTGCAACCGGGCCAACAACGGCGCTCCCAGAGCGTCGAGCGTCTCCAATGCTTCGCGCCCACGATCAAGGTGGGCTTGCCCACCGCCTCCACAGGCGAATTCGTACCTCGATCGATAGATGTCCGCGATCGCCTGCTCGAGCACGGAGCCCGCCACCACCGCTCCTTCATGGGACCGCTCGATCCACAGGTCCGCAGAGCTGTCGCCGAGCTCGATCGCCGCGGCAGCCATCCCGAGCGCGACGCTGGTCGGCCAGTCGTTGCTCACCCGAATCCCGAGCTCGTACATCGGTTCGAACAGGCGAAGCAAGTCGTCGACGACCTCGAGATCGCCGGCGAGCACAGCTGCCTCGAGCTGGGCCATATGGAACCCGATGTTGCGAAACGCCAGTCCGTTTCGTGGCGAGGTCCAACGTGGTCGAATCTCCTCCAGCGCAACCTCGACGCCGTGGAGCATCGACACGGCGATGAACTCGGCGAACGGGAGATACATCTGATGCTGGCGGCCGATCTCCCGCAACGCAGCGACACCTACCTCGTCGCCTCGCACGGCACGGCGCCAGATAGCCGTCGACAACGAGCCGAGAAACGGGTCGCCCGAATCCGCTCGACGAGCACTGAGAATCGTCGACTCCGTATCGCTGTCGGCGTCGGCGAAGCGTCCGAGTCGGGTGGCAGCCACTGACCGAACGGCGAGGGCCATTCCGTGCTCGGCCCAGTTCGAAGCCGCCGCCGAGACCTCTGCCGCAATGTTCGCGTCGACGATTGCCGACATCGGATCGCCGGCGACGAACTGCGACGAGTCCGCGTCGCGCAAGGTCGCCGCCGCGCCACCACGG
The DNA here is from genome assembly GCA_963779295.1 of Ilumatobacteraceae bacterium. Taxonomy (GTDB): domain Bacteria; phylum Actinomycetota; class Acidimicrobiia; order Acidimicrobiales; family Ilumatobacteraceae; genus JAENVT01. Next base: position 1,418,778 of record CAVZXO010000008.1, on the reverse strand, counting down.
ATCGCCCGATCACCTGTGCCGCCTCGTCGCCAGCTGAGAATGCTTCTGTCGCACCGGCGAGATCGAGCTGCGCCATACGATGCAAGCCCGTTGCGAACTGCACCATGTTCGTGGTCAGCGGTTCGTCGATGTCCATCGGAAAGTTGTAGGGCTGTGTCGATCAGCGTCTGGCGCCGATCGTGAGTCGGAGCCGACCAGGCGACCTCGGCAAGGATGGCGGCAGAGCGCGCCCGCCATTGGCTGTCGAGGGTCTCGTCGGGTATCAGCTGGGCGACCAAGTCATCCAGCTCGGCGTGGTGTCGCCGACCGCCTCGCGTGAAGTCGGTGCGCAGGGCCAGCAGCAAGCACTCGGCACGGCTGTTCCGGCACAGCGCCGCCTGCTCCGGCGACGCCCGAGTGCAGCACGACTCGTACAGGCCTGCAGCTTCGATCAACCGCTCTGTGGCCTCGTCACGGTCGAGTTCGTTGAAGCGTGCTGTACCCAGGCGATGCATCCAGTGAGCTCGATCGGGGAGGTCAACCGCGCTCTGCCGCGAGTTGCTCGGCGAGATCGCCCGCCGCCGACCACGATCCAGACGCGATGGCTTCGTCGAACGCTGCCATGACGAGGTCCCGGTGATGACCGTCGCCCGTTCGATGTGAGGCAGCGGACAGCCTGACGAGGGTCCCAGGCGATGCCGACCCGCCCGGAACATCCAGCCGATCCAACAGTTCGCCGGCTGTCTCGGCCACCAACTCTGGCGTGGCGAGATCAAGCGCTGTCGTCCGCAGCAAGGGGTGGGTGAACGACACACCTCCGCGAAGCCGCTGCACCGCCCCGATCGCCTGCAACTCGTCGACCGCTTCGTCGGCGCCGGCCAACAGGTCGACCTCATCGGGATCACGATGCTGCGCGGCATGCTCGGCGAGCGCGATCAGCACGGCCAGGCGAAGGGCCTCGCGGCGACAGGGTCGACAGGCGCGCACGCCAGGCAACTTCCACGGGAATCGTGCCGGTCGTCGATGCCGGAGGTGGCAGCACCTCCCCCACCGCGATCGAGTCGGCCAGCGCGTTGAGGGTCAGTGGGTTGCCGCCGCTGAGCTCGACGAGCCTGGCGATCGTTCGCCGATCGGTGATGCCCGGCGTGATCTGCGTCGCCAGCTGGTGGGCCTCGCGATCGTCGAGAGCGCCCAGCGTCATGCGCCGGGTGATCGGTTCGTCGACCAGACGGGAGATCAGCCTGGACGACGCTTGATCACGGGCAACCAGCAGCAGGCAGACCCGGGCGGATTGACCGGTGACCTCAGCCGTCCCGAGGCGAAAAGCGAGGTGTTCGACGAGATGCTGACCGGCGTCGTCGAGCCAGTGGGCGTCGTCGATGATCACCAGCTGCGGAGTCCCACGACGCGTCTGTTCGTCCGTGTCGGCGATGGCCTGACGGAGCTCGTCGGCCACGTCGCCCTGCTCGGGTACAACCACCGCTCGACTGGTCGCGCCGGACTCGATCGCATGTGCAACGAGCCAGTCGACCAGGGTGGATTTGCCGACGCCCGGAGGACCTTCGAGCACGACGACGACCGGCTGCCCGTTGATCGCCGCAGCCAACCATCGCGACAGCTGGGCACGTTGCAGGATTCGCCCGACGATGCCGACTGCCACCTTGACCTCCGACTTTGAGACTACGTCACGTGCGGCGCGACTGGCACCACGGATTGCGCCTGAGTACCTGGCCCACCACGGGGAGCAGTAACGTCGTGCCCGTCATGTCGCTGCACGAGATCCGTCAGCCCGCAGACCTGCGGGCGTTGAGCCCTGTGGAGCTCGACGAACTGGCCGGCGAGATCCGCGACTTCGTCGTGCAGGCGGTTGCCGAAACCGGTGGCCACCTCGGGTCGAACCTCGGGGCCGTCGAGCTGACGCTTGCGCTGCACCGCGTCTTCGACTCCCCCGTCGACGCCATCTTGTGGGACACGGGCCACCAGGCGTACGTGCACAAGATCGTGACGGGTCGACAGAACCAGTTCGAGCACCTCCGTCAGGCTGGTGGACTCTCGGGGTACCCCAGCCGCGAGGAGAGCGTCCATGACCTGGTCGAGAACAGCCACGCCTCGACCATCCTGTCGTATGCCTATGGCCTTGCCATTGCGCGCGATGCCGGCGCGGATCCGCATCGGCACATCGTCGCCGTGATCGGCGACGGATCGATGACCGGCGGGATGGCCTACGAAGCGCTCAACAACATCGGTCACTCCGGCCAGCGGGTGATCATCGTCCTCAACGACAACGGCCGCAGCTATGCCCCGACGATCTCCAACCTCACCGCCGGCCCGACGCCGCTCGATCGGGCGATGGCCGATCACCCGAGCCTGCCTTCGCGCATCACCGACCGACTGTCGCACAGCCTCACCAGCATTCGTCTCAACCCCGTGTACGTGAAACGGCAACGCAAGCTCGAACAGTTCCTACGCGAGCTTCCATATGTCGGTCCGCAAGCGGAGAAGAGCGTCGAAGCGTTCAAGGCCGCTGTGCGCGAGTTCCTGCAGCCACCGTCGTTCTTCGAGGCGCTCGGCGTGCGCTATGTCGGCCCGATCGACGGCCACGACATCGAGGAGCTCGAGCGCACGTTCCTGAACGCGATCGAATTGTCGGCCGAAGGACCGATCCTGGTCCACGTCTTGACGCAGAAGGGGCGCGGCTACCCGCCGGCGGAAGACGACGACGAGAAGCACCTGCACGACGCCCCGGTCTTCGACCCAGTCGTCGGCCCGCCCCCAGCCATTCCCTCGGGCTACACGCAGGCCTTCGCAGAAGCCATCATCAAAGAGGCCGACGCCGATTCGCGCGTCGTCGCGATCACCGCGGCGATGCCGGGGCCCACTGGGCTGATCCCGTTCCAGAACCGATTCCCCGACAGGTTCTTCGATGTCGGTATCGCCGAACAGCACGCCGTCACCGGCGCGGCCGGAATGGCAATGGGCGGCCTGCGACCGGTCGTGGCGATCTACAGCACGTTCTTGAACCGGGCGTGGGATCAGATCGTCTACGACGTGGCGCTGCACCGCTTGCCAGTGGTGTTCTGCCTCGACCGCGCCGGCATCACCGGCGACAACGGACCCAGCCACCACGGCGTGTACGACCTCGCACTGCTGGCCAAGGTCCCCGGGATGCGGGTGCTCGCTCCATCGAGCGCGCAAGAACTGCACGTGATGTTGCACGACGCGTTGACGTTGGCAGACGAGGGTCCAGTCGCGATTCGGTACCCCAACGGCACCGCACCGCAAGTCGGCGAGCTCGAGGTCGGGGTCGGCCAGCTCGCCAACCGGCTGCGGCGCGGCGACGGTTCGGTGTGCATCCTGGCCATCGGCAAGCTGGTCAGCTTCGCCAACCAGGCCGCCATCGCGCTGGCGGCCCAAGGCATCGAGGCGACCGTGTGGGACGTGCGCTCCTGCGCCCCACTGGACCCGGCGATGATCGCCGATGCAGCGGCCCACCGCTGCGTCGTGACGTGCGAGGACGGCATACGTGATGGCGGCATCGGCATGACCATCGCCGATCAAGTTCACGACCTCGCGCCCGAGGTATCCGTCGAGGTGCTCGGCCTGCCCGGCAGGTTCATTCCGCAGGGCAAGCCCGACCGCATCCTTGCCCAGCTCGGGCTCGACGCCGACGGCATCGCGGCGACAGTGCGCCGGCGGATCGACGCGATCACCTCGGTCTGAGCTGCACGCGAGCACGGCGCTAGCGTGCGGCCGTGCCGAGCCAACGATTCGACCGATACACCCGCCTGCAGATCGAAGACCGCGACAACGGCGTGATGCTGATCACGTTGTCGAACCCGGGCAAGCTCAACGCAACCGACGCAGCAATGCACGCCGAACTGGCGACGATCTTCGTCGACATCCACAACAGTCCCGAAGTCCGAGCCGTCGTGATCACCGGCGAGGGCACAGCATTCAGCGCGGGTGGCGATCTCGACTGGATCTCTCTGCAGGTCGGCGACCACCGGCGCACCATGGCCGCGATGCGCGAGGGCGGCGACATCGTGCGGACGATGATCGAGTGCGACACTCCGATCATCAGCGCGATCAACGGAGTCGCGGTCGGCGCCGGGCTCGCCGTGGCGCTGCTGGCCGACATCTCGATCATCAACCAGGACACCAAGTTCACCGACGGTCACATCCGCATCGGTGTGGTCGCAGGTGACCATGCCGTCGCGATCTGGCCCTTGCTGTGCGGCATGGCCAAGGCCAAGTACTACTTGATGACCAGCGACTTCATCACCGGTGCGGAAGCCGAGCGGATCGGACTGGTATCGAAGGCCCTGCCCGCCGACGAAGTGCTACCGGAAGCGCTGGCGGTCGCCGACCGGTTGGCCCGCGGACCGCGCGAGGCGATCATGTTGACCAAGCGAGCGCTCAATCACTGGCTGCGCGAAGCCCTCCCCAACTTCGAAGCCTCACTGGCCTACGAGATGCTCAGCTTCCTCGGTCCCGAAGCTGAGGAAGGCATCACCGCATTGCGCGAGAAGCGGAAGCCCGAATTCCCCCGATGACGGCGGATCGAGACCTTGCCGCCGATCTCGCACTCGGTCTGGAGTTGGCCGAGATCGCCGACGCCATCACGTTGCCGTACTACCAGCAGCGATCGTTCAGCCTCGACTGGAAGTCCAACCACACCGAGGTCACCGAGGCGGATCGCGAAGCCGAGTCAGCGATCTCCACGGCGGTCATAGCCCGGCGCCCGGACGACGGCCTGTTCGGAGAGGAACACGGCGTGGTCGGCAACGCCGATTCACCATGGCGATGGGTGATCGACCCGATCGACGGAACATCCAACTTCGTTCGAGGGATTCCGGTCTGGGCGTCGTTGATCGCCCTCACCCATCAAGATCGAGGCCCCGTCGTCGGCGTCGTCTCGGCGCCGGCGCTCGGCCGGCGCTGGTGGGCCGCGAAGGGGCTCGGCGCGTTCGCCGACGGGCGTGCGTGCCGAGTGTCGGAGATCTCGCAACTCGACGAGGCGCAGGTCTGCGTGACGTTCTCGAGTGGATGGGACGACGCCGGTCTCACCGCGGGCGCTCGTGTCACTGGCACAAGGCGCATACCGGGCCCGCGGTTTCGGCGACTTCTGGCAACACATGTTGGTGGCGGAGGGCGCGATCGATCTGGCGATCGATGCCATCGGCCTGGCGCCGTATGACCTCGCCGCCGTCATGGTTGTCGTCGAAGAAGCCGGAGGAACGTTCACTGATCGCCACGGCGAGCGCACCTACCTCAACGACTCGGCGATCTCCTCCAACGGTCTCCTCCACCACCACATCGATGCCCTCCGCTGACCGAGTGCGTGTGTAACCGGACGCCCCGTAGCGGGGCCTACGGCTCCAAACGCTGGCAGGTGATCACATGCCGACGGGGTGATCAGTGGGGCCGAAGATGAAGAAGGTGTCCAGGTATGGGGCTGGGTCGCGGGACCAGCCGAAGGCGGACACCTCGTCGCGGGTTCGGCGGCCGAGCCGACCACGGAACATCTCGAAGTCGGCAACATCGATCATCACGGGCGCCAGACCAGCGGCGGCAACCTGCGAATCGAACATCTCGCGCATGCCCGCCGCCGCCCAGGCGAGCATCTCGTCGGTCAGCGCCGGTGCAAGACCGAGCGCTGTGCGCAAGTCGGTCTCGTGGCAGCTCACGTCCATCACTGCAGCGCTGGCACTCGCGCCCGCCGGCGACGACAGGAACGCCTCGAAACCGGACGCCTCGTCAGCCCATTCGTCGATCAGCTGGGCGATCCCCTTGTCGCGACCACGTTCGACCTGCGCGGCGGTCCACGGGTCGGTTGTCACCCCGTCGAGGTTGCCGGCGGCGACGTCGTCGAGCACGCCGGCGAGATGGGCGACGACATCGTGCGTCGTCCACGCTGGGGTTGCGGGGACCGGTCGATCGGCGACGCTGTCGTCGACGATGTCGGCGACGCGCAACCGAGTCGTCCGATAGATCTCTCCAAGATCGATGGTCATGCGCGAGACACTAACGAGTCGCCAACTCGGTAGGAACAGTCGTGTCGGACCACGTAGCGTTACAGACGATGAGCGAGAGTCAACAGCCGGCAACGCGGGCCATCACAGCCGGGCGGGCACATAGTCGCACGTCGCTGGCGCCCGCGCTGTGGGCCAGCACGGTGTGGGAATCCGACGGCCTCCTCGACGCCAATCGGCGGGCTACTTCCATCCGCGACGGCGAGTTCTACAGCCGCTACTCCAACCCGACGGTTCGTTCATTCGAGGAAGCCATCGCAGTGCTGGAAGGTGGCGACGACGCGTTGGCCTTTGGCTCCGGCATGGGTGCGATCGCCACCGTCGTGTTCGCGTTGTGCTCCTCCGGCGACCACATCGTGGCCCAACGCCAGCTGTATGCCGGCACGCTCGCGTTCCTGCAGGGCCCGTGCCAGCGGATGGGTATCGAGACGACGCTGGTCGACGCGACCGAACCCGGTGCGTTCGCTGCCGCGGTTCGACCCGGCCGCACGATGCTGGCGCTCGCCGAGACGCCGTCCAATCCTCGCCTCGAGCTCGTCGATCTCGACGAGCTCGGTTCGCTGCGCGGCCCCATCACCGTGGTCGACTCGACCTTCGCGACGCCGCTCGGCCAGCAGCCGTTGGCGCACGGGGTACACCTGTCGCTGCACTCGGCCACGAAGGGAATCGCCGGCCTCAACGACGCCACGCTCGGCGTGATCTCCGGCGAGCAGGAACTGATCGATGCGATTTGGGCGTACTCGGTGCTGCATGGCTCGACGCCGTCCCCGTACGACGCGCTCAACGCCATCCGTGGGATTCGCACGCTGGCCGTGCGCACCACCCACCAAGCGGCGTCGGCGTTGCGCATTGCCGAGGTCCTGGTCGAGGAGCCGGCGGTCGCCGCCGTCCACTATCCCGGCTTGGTTTCGCATCCGCAGTTCGATCTCGCCAAGCGCCAGATGCGCCACGGCGGCACGGTGCTGGCAATCGAGTTGGCAGGCGGCCGCCCCGCTGCCGAGCGATTCCTCGACTCGCTGCAACTCGCCCGCATCGCCACATCGCTCGGTGGCCCCGAGACGCTCGTGTGTCACCCGGCAACCTCCACACACGCCAGCCTCAGCCCGCAGGAGGCCACGCTGATGGGCGTCAGCGACGGTCTGCTTCGAATCTCGGTCGGCCTCGAAGACACGGCCGATCTGGTGAGCGACCTCACCAACGCCCTGCATCAATGACCCGCGTGCTGTGCCTCCACGGTTTGGGCGGCACCGGCGCAACCATGTGGCCGATCGTTGCAGCGTGCATCGACGCCAACTTCACGGCACTGGCACCGACATTGCCCGGCCACGGTACCGATCCAGCGGACCTCGTCGGCGTGACTTGGACGGACTGGCTCGAAGCTGCCCGCGCATGGGAAGCCGATGTCGTCGTCGGCCAGTCGCTGGGTGCATGCCTCGCCCTACAACTCATCCTCGAACAGCGCTGCATTGCCGCGGTGTGCATCAACCCGGTGGCCAATGACCCCGACGCGATGGAAGGACTCGAGTGGCGGCAGAGTCGCGGCCATTCATGGGTCGAGGTCGGTCCTTCGACTGTCGGCGAGATCGCCTACGAGAGACTGCCGATCGAAGCGGTGATCGCAATGACAGAAGGTGTCGCCGCGATCGATCTCGCGGCCGTCGACCGCCCGGTGTTGCTGGTGACCAGCGCACAGGACGACACGGTCGACCCGGCGTCGTCCGAGATCGTCGCCGGCGCGTTGCAGGGCGACGTACGGCGGCTACGCCTACGCCACAGTGGCCACGTGGCGACCCTCGACAAGGAACGCGATGTGCTGCAGCGAGCCGTGATCGAATTCGTCAACGCCACGGTCGGCGTCACAAATCAGTGATCTGACCAAGAATCGTGTGCCTTGTGTGGCGGCTCGTGTTGGCCTCGTCGTCGTTGGGTGCTTGCTAGTTCGATGTGAGCACATAGACGCTCCGCGCTTGTATGGGCGCGCACGAAACGCGAGCGTGAGTGACCGCCGGCTGTACGAACGGGTCCGGTGGCATCATCGATCTAGGCGTTCGTCGATCTGGTTGCCACGGTTTTCGGTGACCTGCGACTGTGAACGACGATTGGCACCCAGATCGGTAGAGCACGGGCGTCGACCGCTGTGCCGTGAGTCCAATGGCACGTGCATGGGCCAGACCCGACACACAGCACCCGCTTTGGGGTCAGAGCCGGGAAGCGAGCGTGGACAGACCTGGTGTGTGTCGGATCTGGCCGTGTTGGCGATATCGGACACACACCGATCCGAGCGGTGCGTCCACTCAGTCGATCTGGTTGCCACTACCGGGTCACAGACGCAGGTCCGCGAAATCCTTGGCAACCAGATCCTCGACCCTGCGGACAAGGCAAACGCTGCCGGTCACAGCACTAGCCAGGACTTCAGTGATAGTACGGGTTCTCGCCTGAGGCGTGGTCGGTGAGATCGCGGACCCGCTCGATCTCCGGAATCTGCTCGACAAGCATCGTCTGCACGCCGTCGAGCATGGTCATGCGGCTCATCGAGCAACCGTGGCAACCGCCACCCATCGTCAGGTACGCCGTGCCTTCCCCGTCGTGGCCGACGTAGGAGACGAACCCGCCGTGGGCTGCCAGCGCCGGGTTGACCTCGACCTTGATCAGCGTCTCGACCTCCGCGCTGAGTGCGTCATTGGAGATCAATCCCTCGACCGACGGCGCCTTCGGCTTGTTGGGGTTGCGGATCACGAGTCCCTGTGTCGCGGTGTGATCCAGCGTCGCGCCTTCGAGCAGATCCATCGCGGCAGCGGCGATGATGACCTTGAGGCTGCCGATCTCAGGGCGTGAATGGGTTCGCACCTCGTCGCTGAACGCCGCCTTGGTGACGATGTCGAAGCTGAGGTCGTACTTGAAGTCCTCGCCCGGATTGCTGACGATCTCCAGCCGCAACCCCAGGCGATCGCCCTCGGGTTCGGTGTCTCGCAACTTCACCAACTCCTGCAAAGCCTCGGGAGTGACAGTGATGATCTGACCGACTTCGGTCTGTGCAGCCTCTGCGGCAAGTGGACTCACGGGAGCAACGCTATCGCCACGATTCGAGAGCAACCATTCAACCGCCACCGTTGCACTCGATACGTTGTCCGGTGATGTACCCCGCTCCCTCGCTGCACAGCCACAACACGACCTTGGCGACATCGAGGGGCTGGCAGACCCTCCCGAACGGTGCCGCGGCATCGAGCGAACGCAGGTCTGCGAGGTCGCGATTGCCGGTGAACGAGCGCGCCAGGCGAACCCCCATGTCGGTTTCGACCAGACCGGGCGCGACGACGTTGACATGGATCCCGTTGGGTCGTTCCTCCTTCGCCAAGGTGAAAGCCAGGGCTTCCATCGCTGCCTTGCCCATGCTGTAAGGAGCGCCGTTGGCCGAGTAGTTCGAGGTGGCAACGGAGGAGATCATCACGATGTCGCCTCGGCCACGAAGGCGCAGGTGCGGCACCGCCAGTCGGGCCAGGTGATGAGGACCGAACGCGTGGGCTGCCACGACGCGCATCATCTCTGCCGGATCCGTGTCGGCAACTGCGTGACCGCGCGAAGCGATTCCCGCATTGCACACCAAGATGTCGAGACCTCCGAACTCGGCCACGACAGCGTCGACCATCGCCGCGCATGCTTCGTGATCGTCGACCGATGCTTGGAACGCCGCTGCCTCACCTCCGGTCGATCGAATCGCGTCAACCGTGCTGGCCGCTGCTTCGGCGTCGCGGCGGTAGTTGACGGCGATCGTGGCACCCTCGGCAGCGAGCAACTCGCTGATCCCGCGGCCGATGCCTCGCCCGCCTCCGGTGACCAATGCAACGCGTCCATCGACTTGACCCATCTGTGCTCCCTTTGAATTCCTGGTGCGGCAATGCCAACCTTGCGCTCATGCATGAGGGCAGCCGACGAGCAATCATCGCCGCGTTCTTCGCAAATCTCGGCATCGCAATCTCCAAGTTCGTCGGCTTCCTGATCACGGGTTCCGCCGGTCTGCTGGCCGAAGCGGCGCACTCGCTCGCCGACACCGGCAACCAGGGGCTGCTGATGCTGGGTGGCAAGCGCGCCAGTCGACCGGCCGACCGCGCCCATCCCTTCGGCTACGGACCGGAGCGATACTTCTGGGCATTCGTCGTGGCGCTCGTGCTGTTCAGCATGGGTGGTCTGTTCGCCCTCTACGAGGGCATCGAGAAGTTCCGCCATCCACACGAGATCGACAACGCGATCGTGGCGTTCGCCATCCTGTTCCTCGCCATCGGCCTCGAGTCGTTCTCACTGCGCACCGCAATCAAGGAATCGAACCACGTTCGACCCCCAGGTATGAGTTGGCGCAAGTTCATCAGCACCAGCAAGTCGCCGGAGCTACCGGTCGTGTTGCTCGAAGATGTCGGTGCCGAGATCGGTCTGGTATTCGCCCTGGTCGGGTTGACCTTGGCCGAGGCAACAGGCGATCCGAGGTGGGACGCACTCGGCTCGGCGGCCATCGGCATACTCCTCGTCGTCATCGCATTCATCCTCGCCAGGGAGATGAAGCCCTTGCTGATCGGTGAATCGGCCAGCGACAGCGACCTCGACCAGATCAACGCGGCCCTGTCGACGTCGGCGAACGTGCTGTCGATCATCCACTTGCGCACGATGCACCTCGGTCCCGACGATCTGCTGCTGGCGGCCAAGGTCGACTTCGACCATTCGCTGTCGGTCGAGCAGTTGGCTCATGCAATCGATCAGGCCGAGCTCGCCGTGCGCGCCGCGGTCCCGAAGACCACGTCGATCTACATCGAACCCGATATTCGCCGGCAGCCGCCCACGTGACAGATGCCGGAGGCCCGGTCCGTCACGCCCGCCCCGTTGGACTCGTGGCGATGGTCGCCGTCGTCATCTCGTTCAGCGTCAGCTCGACGATCGTTCGCAAGTCCGGGGCGCCGGGCCCGACGATCGCGTTCTGGCGCATGCTCCTGTCGAGCATCGTGTGGACGGCACTGCTGCGGGTCAGGGAAGGTCGATTCGTGACGTTGGAGGAGTGGCGTCGGGCGCTTCCCACGGGCGGGGTGCTGGCGGTCAACATCGTGCTCTTCTACACGGCTGCGACTCGGACGAGCGTGGCCAACCTCGAGTTCATCAGTGCCCTCGCTCCCTTGCTGCTCATTCCTGCCGGTGCCGTCCTGTTCCACGAGAAGGTCGATCGACGCGCTGTGCTGTTCGGCCTCATCTCGATCGTCGGCTTGGCCCTGGTGCTGTTCGACGCGCCAAAGCGCGGTGCGGCCACATGGTTCGGCAACGGGTTGTCGGTGCTCGCACTGGCGACGTGGTCCACCTACATCGTCGTCAGTCGCCAACTCCGCACCGGAATGAGTGTCGTGACGCTGATGGCGTCGGCGCTTCCCATCGCAACATTGGTGACGTTGCCCTACGTCGTCATCACTGGAGACATCGGCAAGTTCGACAGCCGATCGATGGGCTACATCGTGATTCTCACGCTGCTCACCGGAGTCGGTGCACACGGATTGATCGTGTTCTCCCAACGCCATGTGCCCATCGGCATCATGTCGATGATGCAGGTCGGCCAACCGGCATTGGCGGTGGTGTGGTCGGCGATCTTCCTCAGCCAGTCGATTCGCGGTCTGCAGGTCGTTGGAATGGTGATGGTCGTGTTCGGGCTCGCCACCGTCGTCGTGCAGACCCAGCGACGCACCGCGAGGGAGTTCGGCTCAGCAGGTGTCGAAATCTGAGGGTGCGTCAGGGCACTCCGGCGCGGTTGGCCCGGAGTGTTTCGAGGCACCCAGGTGGGCGTCAAGAACTCCACAGGCGATCGGAAGGTGAACGAGTACCCCTCGCGGTCAAGGAACCGGTGCGTTCGAATCGAACACACACGGTAAGGTACTGCCGACCGAAAACGGGGAGCTCGCAGGATCGGCGGGCTGAGAGGGTGGACGCCGCCACCGACCGGAACCTGATCTGGGTAATGCCAGCGGAGGGATGCGATGTCGCAAGTGGTGGTGGTGATCGGCGGCGGGGACCTGTCGCCGCGCTTCATCGCCGACATCGCTCCCGACGCCACGATCATTGCCGCGGACAGCGGGCTCGACCACGCTGTCGCCGCGGGTTTGCGGCCGACGATCCTGGTCGGCGATCTCGACAGCATTTCCGCCCACGGGAAGATGTGGGCGTACGCGCATGAGCTGGAAATCGATCAACACCCTGTCGACAAGACGGCGACGGACACCGAGCTGGCATTGGCTCGCGCCGCCGAGACCGAGGCCACGGATCTGCTCGTCTTCGGTGCAACCGGTGACCGCTTCGATCATGCCCTCGGGACTCTTGCAGCGCTCGGCAATCCCGTGCTGGCACGCTTCGACACCATCCGTCTCGCCCTCGACGACTCGTCCATTCATGTCATGCATTCCGGTCGATCGGTGACGATCGATCTCCCTCAAAACTCGACGTTCTCCCTCCTTGCGCTGCACGGCCCATGCAGTGGCGTCGAGGTGACGGGAGCACGATGGCCGCTGAGCGACGCGAGGCTCGAATCGTCGAGCACCCTCGGGATCAGCAACGAGACAACCGGTCTTCTTCACATCGCTGTCACCGACGGCATTCTCACATTGGTGGTTTCATGAAGCGTTTCCTCGCCGCTGCTGTTGTCCTCGCCCTCGCCGCGCTGGCTGTTGGCTGCGGATCGGACTCATCGGCGTCCGACAGCCCGGCATCGATCACACTCGTCACCTACGACTCCTTCCCGCCTGAGAACACGTCGCTCAACACAGCACTCGATGAGTTCACCAAGTCGACGGGCATCGGCGTGAAGATCGTGATCGCCGGCGATGCGGGCACCATGGTCACCAAGGCAACCCTGACGGCAGGCAACCCGGAAGGGGACGTGATGTGGGGCGTCGACAACACGTTGCTGTCAGCAGCATTGGAGGGCGACGTCTTCAGCAGCTACGAGCCGACCGACTGGGAAGCGATCGCTACGGATCTCCGGGCCTTGGTACCCGGCCATGAACTGACCCCGGTCGACTTCGGCGACGTGTGCATCAACTACGACATCACCTGGTTCGCCTCGAACAACGTGGCGCCCCCCACCAGCCTCGACGACTTGGTGAAGCCGGAGTACAAGGATCTGCTCGTCGTCGAGAATCCATCGACGTCGTCGCCCGGTCTCGCGTTCCTGATGGCGACGATCGCTCGCTTCGGAGAGGGGGGCTGGCAGGAGTACTGGACGGGTTTGCGCGCCAACGGCGTCGCGGTGGTCGATGGCTGGACCACCGCGTACCAGGAGGAGTTCAGCGGCGCGGCCGGCTCGACCGGCAACCGTCCGCTGGTCGTCAGCTACGGATCGAGCCCTCCTGCCGAGGTGATCTTCGCCGACCCGCCGCGCACGGACGCACCGACAGCAGTGGTCGACACAACGTGTTTCCGCCAGGTCGAGTTCGCCGGGGTGCTGCGTGGAACCAAGCACGAGACCGAAGCGCGCAAGCTGGTTGACTTCCTGGTCAGCTCGACCTTCCAGAACGAACTCGCGCTGAACCTCTTCGTGTACCCATCTCGGGTCGACGCCACGCTGCCCTCGGAGTTCACCAAGTTCGCTGTCGTTCCCTCCGAACCATTCACCATGGACCCGGCCGTGATCGCCGCGAACCGACAGAACTGGCAGGACGAGTGGACGAACATCGTCCTTCGCTGAATCGCCCACCGCGGTGGTTCATCGCCACTCTTGTCATCGCACCGGTGTTGTTCATCACCGTTCTGTACGCGTGGCCGGTGGCCACGTTGTTGTGGACGACCCTGCAACACCGCCAGGCCGAAGGTCCGCTGTTCGCCGACACGGTGGGAATCGTCTGGTTCACTGCCTGGCAGGCCGCTGCAAGCACCGTGTTGACTCTCGTTGTCGGCATCACTCCGGCATACGTCCTGGCCCGTTACAGCTTCCGGGGACGTCGAGTGTTGATGGCCGTGGCCACCGTGCCCTTCGTGCTCCCCACTGTGGTCATCGGCGCCGCGTTTCTCGCTCTACTGCCGGAGTCGTGGCACGGTACCGCGGCAGCGATGATCGCCGCTCACATCTTCTTCAACATCGCGGTGGTCGTGCGGCTCGTCGGTTCGCTGATCGCAGTGATTCCACACGACCTGGTCGGCGCAGCGCGCACCTTGGGCGCCTCGCCATTCCGGGCAGCACGATTGGTGATGCTGCCGATCCTGAAGCCGGCGCTGTGGTCGGCCGCAGCGGTCATCTTCCTGTTCAGCTTCACGTCGTTCGGAGTAGCCAAGCTGCTGGGAGGGCCGACGAACCCGACGCTGGAAGTCGAGATTGCCCGCAGAGCGACACAACTGGGCGACGTCGGCGGCGCGGCCGCGCTCTCGGCGATGCAGCTCTGCCTGCTGGCGATCGTGATCGTGTGGGCGTCGCGGCGCCAGCGACGCACGTCGCTCGAACTGCAGGGCGCGGCGGCGCCGCGATCGGCCCGCACCTCGCGCGAGCGGATCTTCGTCGCAACGGTCGGTGTCGCGACCTGCGTTGTCGTCGGCGCACCGATCATCGCGCTCGTCACCCGCTCCTTCAACGTCGGAGGCGGCTGGTCCATGACAGCATGGAGTCAGCTCGGCGCCGACGAATCTCGACCAGGCGTCGGTTTGGGAGTCGACCCGTTCGCCTCCATCGCAGTCTCGTTGAGATTCGCCGTTGTTGCTGCTCTGATCGCCACGATCATCGGCTTCCTCGCAGCAACCGCGATCAACACGTCGCCACGACTCGGGCGGCTGCTCGATGCCGGCCTGATGCTGCCGCTCGGCACATCCGCCGTGACGATCGGTCTCGGCATGCTGATCACGTTCGACACCGAGCCGTTCGACTGGCGCGCATCGTGGTGGCTCGTGCCGCTCGGCCACGCGCTTGTTGCAGTGCCGTTCGTCGTGCGGGCCCTGCTGTCGGTGCTGCGATCGATCCCGCGCGACCTGCGAGCCGCAGCCGCGACATTGGGGGCATCGCCGGTGCGAGCGTGGTGGCAGGTCGATGTGCGCGCCCTGCGGCGACCGTTGATGACTGGGGCCGGGTTCTCGGCCGCGATCTCCCTCGGCGAGTTCGGTGCAACGACGATCCTGAGTCGCTCCGGCACCGAGACATTGCCGATCGCGATCGGGCGACTGCTAGGGAGAGCCGGAGCACTACCGCAGGCGCAGGCATTCGCGATGGCGACGATCCTGCTGGTGCTGTCGACGGTGGTCGTGATGATCTCGGGCACCCACGAACGCCTCGGATCCGTCGATGCTTGATGTCGTCGATGTCTCCATTCAGTTCGCTGAGCGGAGGGTGCTCGACAACGTTTCGCTGCACGTCGACGACGGCGAGATCGTCGCCATACTCGGCCCGTCGGGTGCTGGCAAGAGCACATTGCTGCGCATCGTCGCTGGATTGCTGAAGCCAGACTCCGGACGAATCGTGCTGGATGGCATCGACATCACCGACCGACCGGCACACGTCCGCAACGTCGGGATGATGTTCCAGGACGAGCAACTGTTCCCACATCTCGACGTCGCGGCCAACGTCGCGTTCGGTCCGAGAATGCACCGCTGGCCGGCAACGCAGATCACGGCACGCGTCGACGAGTTGTTGACGATCGTCGGGCTCGACGGGTTCAGAACTCGACAGGTCGACCGCCTCAGCGGAGGCGAGAAGAAGCGGGTCGCCCTGGCGCGATCGCTGGCGCCACGACCGGCCGTGCTGCTGCTCGACGAGCCGTTGACCGGCCTCGACCGTGAGCTACACGACCGGCTGGTCGCCGAGCTCGCCGAGGTGCTGAGAGCCACCGCCACGACCGCGGTGATGGTGACCCATGATCGCGACGAGGCGACAGCGCTGGGCAGCAAGATCTACGATTGGAGCGAGCTGCAACGGCTGACGCCGCCCTAGTCAGAGCCTGTCAGCCGGTGTGAACGATCAGGATCGCCCGGCTCGACTGGTGCGCCAGCCGGCTCGCAACCGAGCCGGTGAACTTGCGAATGTGACCCGCCATCACTGTGTTACCGACGACGATCAAGTCAGCATCGACCGTTTCGGCCACGGCCATCAGAACCGACGCCGGCTCGCCGATCCGCGGATGCTCGACGACGCTCACTCCATGGCGCTTGCACACGTCGCGACCGATTCGGGCCGCGGATCTCGCCGACGCGTCCGACAACTTGGCCATGATCACCGGAATCGATGCTGTCGGCCTCTCGGGTGCCGCGCTCGGTGACGCTGCCGCCACGACGTGCAGTTCGGCGGCGAAGGCCGCTGCCAATCGTGCAGCATGATCGACCGCAATCAGGGAACGATCGGTTCCGTCGGTGCCAACCACGATCCTCGAATACATCGACGTTCCTTCTCGAGAGTGTCGCCAATTGAGTCACCGAGACACGTTCCTGATACACCGAAGCCGCACATGTCCATCGGGTACGGTCGCCCCCGATGGGCGAGCGACTGCGAATCGGTTTTCTCGGTGCCGGGCTGATCGCCACCTACCATTCCAAGAGCCTGCGACGCTGCGGCGCGCCCGTCGACCGCATGGGCGTGTACGACCCGGACACCGCACGCGCTGCGGCGTTCGCGAAGGCCTCGGGTCACACCGTGATGATCACCGAGGACGATGTGCTGGACAGTTGCGACGCGGTGTACGTGTGCACGTGGACGAGCGAGCACCTTCGCCAGGTGGAGAAAGCAGCCGCACGGAACCTTGCCATCTTCTGCGAGAAGCCACTGGCCTTCGACGTCGCGACAGCCGAGCGTATGGCCGCGATGGTCGCGGCTGCGGGAATCGTCAATCAGGTCGGGCTGGTCCTGCGCCGTTCTCCGGCCTACCTCTGGGCCAAGCACCTCATCGACGATCCGGTCGCCGGAACCGTGATGGGCGTCGTGTTCCGCGACGACCAGTTCATCCCGATCCAAGGTCACTACGGATCCACATGGCGTGGTGATCGTGCACTCGCCGGGTCGGGCACGCTGCTCGAGCACAGCATTCACGACGTCGACATGCTGCGTGTGCTGGTGGGCGAGATCGATCGGGTCAGCGCGCACGTGACCAACTTCCACGGGCATGACGGGATCGAGGACGTAGCGAGCGCCACGATCCGCTTCGCGAGCGGTGCGCTGGGAACACTCGCCAGCATCTGGCACGACAACCTGGCCCGCCCGAGTCTGCGACGTGTCGAGATTTTCTGCTCGCACCGCCACATCGTGATCGAGGGCGACGACTGGTACGGGCCTGTCAGTTGGACGGACACGAATGGCGACACGGGCTCACTGGCCGGCGACGAATTGTGTGCGACGGTGGCCGCGATGAGGGATGGATCGGAGAATCCCGACGGTGAGTTCGTCCGCTCGTCGCTCGCCGGTACACCGGCCACACCCGACTTCGCCGAGGCCGTGAAGGCCCACCGGATCGTCGACGCGATGTACGCCTCGTCGGCGCGAGATGGTGCCGCGATCGAGGTAGCGCATGGCTGACCTCGTAGTCGTCGAGCTGACTGCGGAGGCGACACATCCACTGCGTCTCGCCGTGCTGCGCGGCGACACGCCGAGCAAGTCGGTCACGTTCGCCGAGGACGAGTGGCCGGGCACCTTTCACCTCGGGGTCCGCGACGGCGACGCGCTCGTGGCGATCTCCACCTGGATCCCGCGGCCGCACCACGACGAGCCGGCGATACAGCTGCGCGGCATGGCCACTGCACCCGAGGTGCAGGGCCGCGGCGTCGGTGCACTGCTACTGGAGTCGGGATGCGAGCGCGCCCGCTCCGTCGCGTCAATCGTGTGGGCCCGCGCCCGCGATACAGCACTCCCCTTCTACCTGCGACACGGTTTCGTCGTCGAAGGCGACGGGTTCATCGACGAACACACCGCCAAACCCCATCACGTGATCACCCGCCGTCTCCGCTAGTCAGTGGCGTTTGACGCCGCCGTACTTCATACGTGTATCACTCATCGAAGCGCTCCGGGCTGCGTCGTCGTTGATGGCAGCGTCGACGACTTGCCCAACGAACAGCGTGTGGGTTCCAAGGTCGAACCGGTGACGGACTGCGCAATCCATCCAGGCCACCGCCTCGTCGAACACGGGCGCGCCGGTGGTCGCGGCTCGTACAGCCCGACCGTTGAGCGTCGCGCCGTCGTCGACGGCGGGTTTCGAGAACTTCACGAAGACTCGCGTGTCGCTCGCGTCCCACAGGTTGACGGTGAACGAGCCGCCGTCGGCGATCAACCGACACGTGACCGCCTCGTTGTCAATGGCTACACCGATCAGCACCGGTTCCATCGAGAGCTGCGTGATCCAACTCGCAGTCATCGCATTTCGCTCGTCCCCAGCGCGAGAACCGATCAGGGCCAGCGCGTTCGGGATCTTCCACGTGACCTTGTTCAGCATCTCGTCGTCAAGCGCCATGCGTGCATCGTACGGCCGACGCTGACCCGACGATTCCGCTCGCACGATGTCGGCGCGCATCTCTTGGAGGTATGAGCACACCAAGACAGGTCGAGCAGCTGCGGGCAAACGCTCGGCACCTGCATTCCGTCGCAAGCCTCATCGGCGGTAGCCGAGCCCTGAACCTGTACACCCTGGCCGGTACCGACACGTGGGTCGGTCCGACACCGCAAGCGTGCGCAGCGGCGCTGGTGGCGCTCCGACGCCAGTTGCTGACAAACCAACAGACCGCGACCGACACCGCGCGTCGCCTCGAACGGCGAGCTGATCTCCTCGAACAGCATCCCGCCATCAGCCCGGCCACCTAGTGGTCATGTTGTCGTTCGACCGCGACCGGGTCGACTCACTGCGCCTCGCGTTGGGTGCATCGCTCGAAGAGTTGCACGCCATTCGATGCACCGATGCCGCTGCCGCAGACATCATGAGGTCTCTCGGCAGCGCTTGCCGGATGATCGAGGACTGGCTGCCTCGCGTGCACGACATCCTGCACTCGACGGCGATGACGTCGTGCACGCGGTCCGCGCTCGGCACGCCCGACCTGTCGCAGGCTGTGAAGTACGCGGCAATGACGAACGAGGGTTGGGAGGTCACCAACGACCCGCTCGTTGTCCTCGGGCCGCCGGCACCCCGTCACCGCACGATGGAGGAGGTGCTCGCCGACATCGAGTCCCGGGACCTCCGACCGATGGCTTCACCTTTGGACGCCAACGGCCGCGCCGGCGCTCACTACGAGGCGCTGACCTTCGCCCCGAGTTCACCACCGGTCGAACTCGGCCACGTCGACTTGACGTCGAACGCCGCAAAGTTTGCGGCGTTTTGGTCGGATGGGCTTGCCGTTGGATGGAAAGAGACGGAGACGCTCACTGTCTTTCGCAGCGAGAACGTCCGAGTGACCAAGAGCGTGCACACGTTGGGCGCATTCGACCGCGACGCGGGCCCTGACACGATCGTGGACCTGACGACCGTGGCGGTCGTCTCGGGATACATGGTCATCAGGCAAGAGACCGGCGCGGCCGAATTGAGCCACGACATCGGCGACGGCGACCCGACAGCGAGCTTCGTGTATGCATCGCAAACCTCCACTGCCTTCGCCGGCGCCTTCTACCCCGACAGGGAACCGGAGTTCGAGGAACGCACCGACGAGGATCGGTTCGAGAACCCCGACAGGTGGACGTTCACGACGTCGTCCGCACCGATGAAGGACGACTGGGGCACCTGGCGCGTGTGAGGAACCATTGAGACCGGCATCTGGCCGATCATGCGGCACACTGCTCGAGTCCAGATCGAGGACATACTGTAGGGATGGCCGCAGCGCAAGACGACAACCCCCTTCGCCGTGTCACTCGAGCCGTCACATCGACGAAATGGACCGCCAAAGCCCGCGAAGCCGCTGCATCCTTGAAGGCGCAACATGCAGCGGGCCGCGATGGCGACGAGACGCCCGCGGTGCCGATCTGGCCGACACCCAAGGAGCAACTCGACGCGCTCAAGCACCTGTTTCACAAGCCGAACGCACCCGACGAGACGCCAGGCACAGACGGTGAGACGAGTCCGCCCGCGAGTCCCGAGGCGGAGGCGAACCTCGACGCCGACGCCAAGGAGGTCGCCGCAGCAATGCGCCGAGTCGACTGGACCCAAGTTCGTGCGGCGACGTCCGAACGAGCGACTGATATGACCCAAACGATGCGCTCACTTGCCGATCAGGTCGATTGGGTCAAGGTGCAGCCCGTGGCTGCACAGGTGTCGAGCGCGTTGATCGCGGCTGTCGCGGCGGGGCGCATTCCCGTCGGGGGCCGACTCGGCCCGATGGTGGCAAAGGCCATCACCGATCAGAACAATCTCGCCAAGCGAATAGCCGTCGACCTGCAGAACAGCCAGACGCCGATGCCACCCGATTTTCGCGGCGCGATCGAGGCCACGGCGACCGAATCCTGAGCCGCGCTCACGTGCGAGCCTCGCCGACTACGGTCAACCGTCGTGGGCTTCGAACCGATCCGCACGGAGCGGCTGATCCTGCGGCCGCCCCGACTCAGCGATGCCGACGCCGCCTACGAGCGTCGCAGCCTCCCCGAGGTGGCCCGCTACCAGGACTGGGAGATGCCCTACACCCGCGAACGGGCCGAGACGTCCATGGCAAGGGCAGCGGCGATGGACGGACCCGTTGACGGCGAGGGGTGGAGCATCACCGTGGTCGACGCCGAGCGCCGGACCAGATCCTCGGCGACATGTACGTCGAGACCAGGTGGGGCGGCCGCAGCGGCGTCTTCGGCTACACCTTCCATCCTGACCACTGGGGGCGGGGCTACGCCACCGAGGCGGCGCAGGCCGTCGTCCGCTACCTGTTCACCGACATCGGCGTCAGCCGGGTCGAGTCATCGCTGCACCCCGACAATTCGCCGTCGGCTCGAGTCCTGGAGGCCTGCGGGTTGCTGTTCGAGGGCCTGACCCGCCAGTCGTTCTGGGTCGGCGACGAATGCTCGGACGACATGCTGTACGGCATGACACGCGCGGACTGGGAGGCCTGGTGCAACCGTCCCCGGCACCGACCCGACCAGGTGGAACTGGTGCCTGTCACCGCCGACAACCGGCGGGCGGTCGGTGATCTGGTCACCCACAAGTCCCAGGAACGCTTCGTCTCGACCATGCTCGGCAACTTCCGGGATGCTCTGCTGCCTCCGGTGCGCCATGGAGTTCCCCTGGTGCCCTGGTTTCGGGCCATCGAGGCCGACGGGACGATCGCCGGCTTCCTCATGGCGGCAGAGATGACGCAAGCCCATGCCAACCCCTACTTGTGGCGGCTTCTGATCGACCGGATGCATCAGCGGCGAGGCATCGGCTCGGCCGCGCTCGACCTGTTCGAGCACTGGTGCAGGGACCTCGGGGCGACTGCCATCGAAGTGTCGTGGGCCGAGGGCCCGGGTTCACCGGCACCCATGTACCGGGCCCGTGGCTATGAACCGTCAGGCGAGATCGAGTACGGCGAGATCCACGCCATCAAGCGATTGACCTGAGGCCATCGAACAGCGACACAGGGAACGCGACTGTTCTCATCCGGGGATGGAAAGCACCGCGCTCAGCAACACCGTCTCGCCGGCTGACGGTTCGACGAGGATCTCCACGGTCCAATCGCCGGCTTGCGACAGCACGATGGTGCCGGTGTAGTGGTTCGGTCCGATGGATTCGAGGATTCCTGGCACCTCGCCAGTTCCCGCCGCCGGCAACTCGGCCTGCACGCTTGCCGACACGACCGGGTCGATGCTGCCCCCAGGTGGCGTGATGACGACGTGCACCTCGTTCTCCCCGACCCGTCCCGGCGTGACAGTGACGTCTGCGATGACGCCCTGCTCGGTGAGAGTCGCTGTGAATACCTCGGAAGCGGCGACGCTCTGTGGAGGTAGGGCGACCAGGGCCGCGGCAACGCCGACGATCGCGATCCCGATCAACGCCTCGACCAGAACGGTGCGCTTCAGCGCAGACGGCCCGTCGTTGCGGAGTAGCCACTGCGACACGCCACCGAGCGCGACCAGAACTGCGACGACCGCGACCTTCACCAACAACGTCCGTCCCCACGAGGTGCTGGTCAGGTCGTCGAGATTGCCGGCCAACTTCAGAGTCTGGGCGACACCCGTGGCGACGATCACCGGCACCGCGACCATCGCTGTCACGCTGAACCGCCGCACGATCCGCTCCGAGTCGGGATCGGTCAACCACGTGCTGGTACCGAACGCAAACATCAACAACCCACCGATCCAGAGCGAAACCGCTGCGAGGTGCACCGCGTCGATGCCGATCCACAGCGGCGCCGGATGCTGTGCGTTGGCGTGGCCGATGCTGGAGTACGTCAGGATCAAGCCCACGCAGATGGCCAGCGCGCCACCGCGCCAAGCATCGCTGGCGCGGCGTGCAAATGTCAGCAGCAGCACACCCAGAACGAGCACAAGGGCCACTCGAACCAGCAAAACCGAGGCCGTGTGGGAGCCGACAACCTTGCCCCACACCGAGGGCCTGATCGCGTCGGACGGCGAGCCGGCGACCACCTTCGCACCGTACAGACCGAACGATCCCAACGAGCCGACGAGCAGGAATACCCAGGCCATCCACAGCAGCATCCTGTTGGAGGCTGCATCCGCAGATTGGACGGCCAGGACGCCTCCGCCCACGATGACGATCAGCCCGATCAATGCCAGAAGTCGCGTGGCTGTGTCGAGCCGCCCGACCGTTGATGTGGCCGACGCCTTGCCGCTGACCTTCTCGATCAGCGCGCCGACGTCAACTCCCGACTGCACACCGACCTGAAAGCTGAACACGCCGTCGATGACGTGGCCGTCGACCGATGGAACACGCCACACAACTACGTACACACCGTCATCGATCGACGGAACAGACGCCTGCACCACGGTGTCGTCCGTGATCCCCTCGGGTGCACCCGTCGGGATCAGCGTCGCATTCTGGTCGTAGAGCTCGATGCTGGCGAGCTCGGCATCCACTGCCTCGTTGAAATCGAGTTCGATGTTCGGTGGGCCGGTCTCGAGGACTGCGTTCGCGGAGGGGACGCTGGCAACGAGGCTGGCGTGCGCGAGCACCCGCTGGGCGGGTATGAACAACACGGCGAACGCCAATGCTGCGCCGACTGCAACCGGCTTCCCGCGCATCAACCCATGATTCCCGCTGGAGCGAGTCCGTCGATCTCGGCGCGCCCGAGCAGCCACGCGAGCCGATGCCGCTCACTGATCGATCTCGCCTCCGGTGGCAATGCGGTCATTCCCATCGGCTTGCGACTGGCCCACAGCATGCCGAGCCGCACCAGATCGAGCCGAACGTATTCAGTGTCCCAATCCAACCACGAGAATCCGAGACCGAGGTCCGCGTGGTGTACCTCGGTTTCCCTCCAGCGAATGAACAGCAGGTCGGCCATCGTCTCCTGACCGGCGATCGTGATGCCCTTGGCGGCCCAGGCGGACGATGGCATTGCTTGCCAGACGGCTTCGAGCTGAGCCGCGGTGGTCGTGAGGTCGGCCACGATCTCTGCAGCCGTGCGGCGCGCGCCCGCCTCGATGTCAGCGGTGCGTTGCTCGAGTCCGCCGGGATACATCGCAGCCACTTCGCCACGTACAGCCGCTTCGAACATGCGGACATGCCCCTCGGCATTTCGCGAGATGTGGGTTGCAACATGACCCACCGTCCAGCCCGGTAGCAGCGACGGCTGTGCGACCTGTTGATCGGTCAAGGCCTGCAATGTGGCGACGACCGCGGCAAGCGCTCGCGTCGCTCCGGCGCGGTCGCGGTCGACATCGTCCATGGACTTCTCACCGTAGACGGCGCGCGAACGTGGCAACCTTGCTGGCATGCAAATCGCAATGGTTGGTCTCGGGCGCATGGGCGCCAACATGGTTCGCCGGTTGCAAAGAGCCGGTCACGACTGCGTTGCCTACGACCTGAACCCGGCGGCAGTACAGGCATCGGAGGCCGACGGTGCGCGTGGTGCCGGAACCCCCCAAGCGGTTGTCGA
This sequence comes from Ilumatobacteraceae bacterium, assembly GCA_963779295.1. Taxonomy (GTDB): domain Bacteria; phylum Actinomycetota; class Acidimicrobiia; order Acidimicrobiales; family Ilumatobacteraceae; genus JAENVT01. Next base: position 1,394,791 of record CAVZXO010000008.1, on the reverse strand, counting down.
CGCGCTGACCGCACCACGGCACATCTGGCTGATGGTCCCCGCCGCATATGTGGGCAGCACGATCGATGCGTTCGCACCGTTGCTGTCCCCCGGCGACACGCTGATCGACGGTGGCAACTCGTGGTATCGCGACGACGTCGACCGTGCCGGACCTCTTCGGGCGATGGGCATCAACTATCTCGACGTCGGCACCAGCGGCGGCGTGTTCGGGCTCGATCGCGGGTACTGCCTGATGGTCGGCGGGCCGACCGACGCAGTCGCCGAGATGGCGCCGATCTTCGATGACCTGGCACCCGGCCCCGGCACCATCGAGCGCACGCCCGGATACACCGGCGATCCGGCGCCCGCTGAACGGGGCTGGTTGCACTGTGGCCCCAGCGGTGCCGGGCACTTCGTCAAGATGGTCCACAACGGCATCGAGTACGGGCTGATGGCTGCGTATGCCGAAGGCCTCAACATCTTGTCGGAGGCCAACATCGGAGCATCCGACCGTCCGAAGGACGCCGAGACTGCACCGCTGACCCACCCCGAGTACTACCAGTACGACTTCGACCTCGGGGCCGTCAGCGAACTGTGGCGCCGCGGCAGCGTCGTGTCGAGTTGGTTGCTCGATCTCACGTCGGCGGCGTTCGCGGCCGACCCGAGCCTGCAAGGTTTCGAGGGGCGCGTCAGCGACAGTGGCGAGGGACGCTGGACCGTGCACGCGGCGATCGACGAAGGCGTACCGGCGCCAGTGCTCAGCGCCGCGTTGTACGCCCGGTTCGACTCTCGCGGCAGGGGGGAAACCGCGAACAAGATCCTCTCGGCGCTGCGCGCCCAGTTCGGCGGACATGTGGAAGGAACGGGCCACTGAGATGAGCGATACAAGCCAACCCGCCGCCGATGCCCTCGTGCTGTTCGGCGCCACGGGCGACCTCGCCAAACGCAAGCTCTTCCCTGCGCTGTACCACCTCGAGCGCCGTGGCAACCTCACGTCTCCGGTGATCGGGGTCGCTCGCAGCGACTGGACCGACAAAGCGTTCTGCGAGAACGCCCACGACGCGATCATCGCCGCCGTCCCCAATGCCGAGGCTGCAGTCATCGATACGTTGATGAAGCGCCTCGACCTCATCCAGGGCGACTACTCGGACCACAAGACGTGGGCATCGCTGAAACGAACGCTCGACAAGCACAAGAGCCGGACTGCGGTGTTCTACATGGCGATCCCGCCGACGATGTTCCCCACTGTCGCCAAATCGTTGGCGTCGGTCGGCCTGAACGAGCGAGGCAGGATCGTCGTCGAGAAGCCGTTCGGCCGCGACCACGCCAGTGCGGTTGAACTCAACGCCACATTGCACTCCGTGTTTCCCGAGGACCACATCTTCCGCATTGATCACTACCTCGGCAAGGAGAGCGTCGAGGACCTGTTGGTGTTCCGGTTCTCGAACACGTTGCTCGAACCGGTGTGGAACCGCAACTACGTGCGGAGTGTGCAGATCACGATGAGTGAGACGATCGGGGTCGAGGGAAGGGGCAGCTTCTACGACGGCGTCGGCGCAATACGTGACGTGATGCAGAACCACCTCCTACAGGTACTGGCGCTGGCGGCGATGGAACCACCGGTCGGCCCGGACGCCCGCTACCTCCAGGACGAGAAGGCAAAGGTCTTCGCGGCGATGCGACCGATCGACCCGACGCAACTCGTTCGCGGACAGTACGTCGGATATCGCGACGAGCCTGGGGTCGCGCCCGATTCTGCGGTCGAGACGTTTGCAGCAGCACGTCTGGAGATCGACTCGTGGCGTTGGGCCGGTGTGCCATGGTTCATCCGATGCGGCAAGGCGTTGCGTGCTGCGGCGACGGAGGTCATCGTCGAGTTCAAAGAGCCGCCGAGTTTGCTCTTCGACGAGGCGGGTGGCCCCGCTCCGCAACGAAACCTGGTTCGCTTTCGACTCGGCAGCAAGGACGGCGTCACCTTCACGCTGCAGGCCAAGACGCCCGGATTGCACCTCGACAGCCAGAACGTCGATGTCGCGGTCGACTTCGCGGCTGCGCTCGGCGAACGGCATGAAGCGTACGAGCGTCTGCTGTTCGACGCGATGGCCGGCTCGCCCCGACGCTTCGCCCGCGAGGACGTCGTCGAACTGACATGGCGAGTTGTGCAGCCGGCGCTCGATACTCCCGGCCCAGTTCACCCCTACTTCCGCGGGGAATGGGGCCCGGCCCAGGCCGACCGCATCCTCGACGGCGACGCCTGGTTCACCCCGTCCTAGCCCGCTGGAGTGTTGCGGGGCACGTGAGCCGGCACTCCTTCGTCGGACCGTCTCACCCACGATCTCGCATCCCAAACACTCCGCACGGCTAGGTGTAGGGGGTGCGGCGGGGGACGACGACGACGGTGCCGTCGTCTTGTTGGTGGACGGTGACGGACGCGCCGTAGAACTCGCTGAGTGTCTCGGCACGCAGCACGTGCGAGGCGGCGCCCGACGACACGAGGTGACCTTCGTGCAGCAGTGCCAATCGATCCGCGTACAGTCCGGCCAGGGTGAGGTCGTGCATCGCGGACAACACCGTCAGACCATGCTCGCAGCGCAACCTGTCGACCAGCTCCAGCGCTTGCTGCTGGTGACCGATGTCGAGGGCACTGGTCGGCTCGTCGAGCAGCAGGACCGGTGCCTCTTGCGCCAAGGCCCGGGCAATCACGAGGCGCTGTCGCTCACCACCGCTGAGCGTTCCGAGCTTGCGATCGGCGAACTCGTTCAGATCCAACCGCTGCAGCACGCTGTCGACCATCGCCCGGTCCTGTCGCGACTCGTGGCCGAAATAACTGACGAAGGGGCTGCGTCCCAGGAGCACGTACTCCGAGCCCGTCATGTCGTCCGGCATCACCGGCGACTGCGGCACATAGGCGACCAGAGTCGCGCGGCGCTTGGCGGAACGGATCGCCAGCGGCGCGCCGTCGACAGCAATGACTCCTTCGTGGGGTATGAGGCCGGCGATTGCGCGCAGGATGCTCGACTTGCCGGCTCCATTCGGGCCGATCAGGCACAACCATTCGCCCGACCGCACCTCGGCGGTGAACGGTGCCAGCGCGACCCGGCGGTCGTAACTGACGGAGACCTTGTCCAACGTCAGCGAGCTCATACGAGCGACCTCTTGCTGCGCAGGAGGAGGATGAAGAACGGCGCGCCGAAGAACGCCGTCACGACGCCGATCGGGGTTTCCGCCGGATCCTGCAGCACTCGCCCAGGGATGTCGACGAGGATCAGAAAGGTCGCGCCGACGATCAGGCTCAGTGGCAGCACGCTGCGGTACGAGGCCCCCGTCACCAGACGAACGGCGTGGGGCACGATGATGCCGACGAAGCCGATCAAACCGCTGACACTCACGACCGCGGCAGTTCCCAATGTTGCCGCGATCACGATGACGATCCTGATCCGTCCGACGTCGGCGCCGAGCGACGTGGCCTCGTCGTCGCCGACCCGGAACAAGTCGAGGTGGCGCCGATGCAACAACAGCACCACCGAACTGAGGACGACGTATGGCAGCACGAGGCGAACATCGGACCACGTCGCGTTGGAGACCCGGCCGAGGATCCACGAATACACCTCGCGGATGACGTCGTTGTTGCGTTGCAGCACGAAGGTCTGCACGGCTGTGAACAGCGAGACGACTGCTACCCCGGCCAGCACCAACGAGACGCCGGATCGCGACGCGCCGAACGCCGCACCGACCAGGTACGTGATCAGGACTGCCACGAGCGCTCCGGCGAACGAGACCACCGGGAGAGGATCGATCGGCCATCCGTTGGTCGCGTCGCGCCCGACCGCGAAAACGATCGTTGCACCGAGACCCGCACCAGCCGCCACGCCGAGCAGGTACGGGTCGACGAGCGGGTTGCGGAACACGCCTTGAAAGCTCGCGCCGGCGAGCGACAGCATCGCCCCGACGATCCCGGCGAGCGCGACTCTCGGCATGCGGATGTTCCAGATGATGTCCCAGTTCGCGGACGACACCTGGCCGGCCGGGCCGATCATCACGCCGAGGAAGGCAGCGACCACGAACGCGCCGAGGGCAGCGATGGTCCACCACCGCCGGCGCGTCGTGTCTTTCACGTCAGCCCGCGACCGCAGCCTTGTTCATCGTCTCGGATACGGCTGCGATGTAGTCCACGATGCGCGGTCCCCAACGCGACGCGATGTCGCCATCGACCACCACGACGTTGCCGTTCGTGACGGCCTTCAACGAGGCCCAGCCCGGTCGCGCCGCGACCGTCTCGGGCGATTCGCCGAAGCCCCCGTCGGCGAGGAAGATGAAATCAGGATCGGCGGAGATGATCGCCTCCGCCGACAGCTGCGGGTAATCGCTGTCGACCTCTTGGAAGTCGGCGATGCTCCGCAAGCCGAACAGCGAGTACACCTGGCCGATGAACGTGTTCTCCGTGACGCTGTAGTACGTGTTGTCGAGCTCGTGGTAGTAGGTCAGCGGTTCAGGCGGCTGCGGCGCAGCTTTGACCTCCGCATCGATGTCGGTCTGCATCTTGGCCACCAACGCGGCCGCGTCGGCAACGTGCCCGGTGATGGCACCGAGCTGTTCGATCTGCTCGTAGACGTTGTCGAACGACGTCGCGGCCGGGCCGCTCCACACCGCGAGCCCCACGGCCTCGAGTTGTTGGGTGAGACCGGTGAAGTCGTCGGCGATCACGACCAGGTCGGGGTCGAGCGCGGCGATCGCCTCGACGTTGGGCTCGAACCCCGACAGGTCATGCGGCTTGTCGAGCGCCTCGGGCGGATAGTTCGACTGGTCGTCGACGGCGAGGACGTTGTCGCCGGCACCGATCGCGAACAGCATCTCCGTGGCGGTCGGCGAGAGGCTGACGATGCGACTCGCCGGCGGAAGTGTCGACGTTGTCGGCCCACCGGCTGCCTGAGTGATGGGTGCGGCGCCCCCGGTGGCCGGAGTCGTATCGCCGGCTGCCTGGTTGTCGTCGCCACACGCGGCGATCAGGATGACGGCCGCCAACGCGGCCGAAAGCGTCATCCGCTTCATAGTGAAAATCCTCCATTGTGCTGGAGGACAAGTGTGGGAAGCGGTGGCGGTCCACCGCGAACCGCCCTTGCCTCGAGGGTCTAGGTTGCGCGTACGGAACAAGGCGACCGGACTCGTCGTGTCGAACACGAACCACCGTTGCGGGACAGTGCCGGGATCTCACCGGACTTCGCTGGGTTCCATACATCGGCTGAGCCGAGGAGTGTCACCCTAGCAGGAGCATGCCTATGCTCGTCTGTCCATGGCCGACACCCCGCTGACCGAAGACCCTCGCCCCGACACCCTGGCTCGGGCCAGTTCGTTGTTGCTGGTCAACACCGGCGACGGCAAGGGAAAGAGCAGCGCGGCATTCGGTGTCATGCTCCGTTCTGTCGCCATGGGCTGGCCGGTCGTCGTCCTGCAGTTCGTGAAGAGTGGCCAGTGGAAGGTCGGCGAGGAGAAGATCGGCCGCCAACTGGGTGTCGAGTGGCACTCGCTCGGCGAAGGCTTCACCTGGGACTCCACCAACCTCGAGCACGACAAGGAACACGCCCAACAAGCGTGGAAGATCGCTGCCACCGTGATCGCAGAGGGCAAGCACCGCCTCGTCATCCTCGATGAGCTCACCTATCTGTGCACGTGGGGATGGATCGACACCGGCGACGTCGTCGATGCGCTCCGCAACAGGCCCGACGACGTCAACGTCATCGTCACCGGGCGCGACTGCCCGCCGGAGATCATCGAGATCGCCGACACCGTCACCGAGATGCGCAAGGTCAAGCACGCCTACGACAAAGGCATCACGGCCAAGAAGGGCATCGAGTACTGACGTGGGCAACGTCACCTTGTCTGATCGGTGGCGCGCGCAGTGGGAAGTCGTCGCTCGCCGTCGAGATCGGCCGCCGCCACGAGGGCGACGTCGTGTTGATTGCCACCGCCGAACCGTTCGACGACGACATGCGCGAGCGGATCGCCCAGCATCGACGCGACCGCCCCGATTGGACGACGATCGAGGCACCGCTGGACCTCGGCACAACCATTGCCGCCGCCCCGGCCGATGTGTTGTTGATCGTCGATTGCATCACCGTGTGGGTCGGCAACGAACTGCACCACCGCGGCGTCGTCGACCCGTCGACTGTCGCTGCCTCGCTGGATGAGCGCCGCGGCCCGAGCGTGGTGATCACCAACGAGGTCGGCCTCGGAGTGCACCCCGAAACCGAGCTCGGTCGCCGGTATCGCGACGACCTCGGCAGAGCGAACCAGGCAATTGCTGCGATTGCGTCGACGACGCTGCTGATGGTTGCCGGCAAGGCAATTCGTCTCGACGATCCGTGGAAGGAACTGACGTGACTTGGCTCGCCGATGCCCTGAGGACCGTGCCCGACGGCGATCGAGCAGCGGGCGATGCAGTCCGCGCCCGGGCTGCCGACATCTTGCGACCCGCCGGTGCGCTCGCCCGCCTCGACGACGTGGCTGCGTGGGTTGCCGAATGGCAGCGGTCGCCAACCCCTTCCGTACGCAAGCCCGCCGCGTTGATCTTTGCCGCAGACCACGGAGTCGCGGCCGCGGGCGTCAGCAAGTACCCGGTCGACGTGACTGCGGCGATGCTCGCCGCGTACCGCGCCGGCAAGTCCACCGTCAGCGCCTTCGCAGCGGTTGCGGGCGCCACGGTCGATGCGATCGACGTCGGCGTCGGTCGGCCAACGGCCGACATTCGCTACGAGGCGGCGATGTCCGCCGAGCGATTCGAGGAGGCCTGCGCTGCCGGCCGCCGGGCCGTCGAACAGCTCGACGCCGACCTGCTGGTGTTGGGCGAGATGGGCATCGGCAATACGACCGCGGCCGCCGCAGTTGCCGCAGCCCTCGCCGGCGGCGAGGTCGACGATTGGGTGGGGCGCGGCACCGGTGTCGACGACGACGGGTTGGCTCGCAAACGCGACGCCGTTCGCATGGCAGTCGATCGAGTTGCAGGGGTGGACGATCCGCTGGAGGTCCTGCGTGAAGTGGGTGGCGCCGAACTCGTCGCGATCGCCGCGGCGATCGTCGCCGCGCGACACCGTGACCTTCCGGTGTTGCTCGATGGCTACGTCGTCACCGCCTCCGCATTGCCACTCTCGTTGAGCCGACCGAGCGCGCTCGATCACTGCATGGTTGGCCACTGCTCGTCCGAGCCGGGGCATCGCCGCCTGCTCGAACGGCTCGGCAAGCAGCCACTGATCGATCTGGAGATGCGGCTCGGCGAGGGATCCGGAGCGATGGCGGCCGTCCCCCTGGTTGCCATGGCATGTGCCGGCATCACCGAGGTGCCGACGTTCGGGGAGTGGTTCGGCTGACGGGTCTGCTCGCCGCGATCCAGTTCCTGACCCGCATCCCCATCCGGTTGCGACGGAAACCCGATGTCGCAGCCAGCGTGCCGTGGTTCCCGCTGGTCGGCGTGATGATCGGCGCCGCGATTGGTGGCACGGCGGCCGGGTTGTGGCACGTTGTCCCCCCTCTCGTCGCCGCCGCGGTCGGGGTGGTGATCGGCCTGGTGATCACCGGCGCGTTTCACGAGGACGGGCTGGCCGATGTCGCCGACGCCTTCGGCGGAGGATGGACGATCGAGCGCCGGCTCGAGATCCTCAAGGACCCGCGCCACGGGAGCTACGGAGTGGCGGCGCTCTGCAGTTCCATCGTCGTACGCATCGTGTGCCTCGGTTCGTTGCCGGGACCGGCGGTGATCTTCGCTTCGGCGATTGCCGCGCACACCGTCGCTCGTGGCGCTGCCGTCGGGCTGATGGGCTTCGCCCCGATGGCCACCGATACCGGCCTCGGTGTGGATTACGGCCAGACAACCACCCGTCGCCGAGCGTTCCTCGCCGTGGTCAGCAGCCTCGTACTGGGCGCGGTGGCAGTCGGCTGGTGGATCGCACCGCTCGCCGGCGTGATGGTCGCGTCGATCGCGGCCGTGCGATGGCTGGCCATGCGCAAGATCGGTGGCATCAGCGGCGACGTGCTGGGCACCTGCGAACAAGTCGCCGAGTGCCTCTGCCTCGTCGTGCTGACCGGCCTCGCCACCCACCACCAACTCTGGTGGCAGTAGCAAGGCTACGTGCCGGGAGGAACCAGCGAACACAGCCCCTGATCTGCGCATGTCCGCGCCAGCCGGGCGTCAGTCGTCTTCAACGAGGCGTTCGACACCTGGGCTAGGGCAACGTAGAGCCCATCGCGAAGCGCGACATTGTGCCGCAAGCGCAAACGCCATCAACGTCAGCTGTTCGATCGGCACGCGAACCACCGCGAGTGTGGCGAGGTCCTCCAGCATCTCCTCGACGTCGAACGCTGTGAGCGTGCCGTCTCGATGCAAGCGTCCGAGGGCGGAGAGAACTTCGGAGTCGAGATGCGCGGGAGCGGCGATTACCGCCGGGTCAGGCAACGGGTGGCCGTTGACCAGCAAGTCGACCACCGCAGACGCGTCAACCACCACCGCAGTTGGCGGACTGTTCAGCCACTTGCTTGCGACAGTCCCTCGTCGTCCTCGCAGCGTGACGCCCGAACTGCCTCAGCCGCGTCGATCTCGACGTGACGACCCTCGGCACTCCACCGAGCTCGGCGACGCGCGATCCGCTCCATCCACTCATCCATGGTCGGAACAGCGACGTGCTCGTCGAGCACCTTCACGGTGTATTGACGCAGGGTCATGCCGGCAGCCGCGGCACGGCGCTGCAACTCCTCGTGCACGTGATCCGGCACGTCCCGGATGTGCATGTTCACCGACATGCACCTACCCTACACTGGCTGGTAGCAATTCGCTACCATCATGCGTTGGGTCTAGTCCTTGACCCATTCGTGGATGCGGCGGATGCCTTCTTCCATGTCGGTGTCGGCCATCGCGAAGCTGAACCTGGCGTAGCCCGGCGTACCGAACGCCTCGCCCGGCACGAAGGCGACCTTGGCCTCGCCGAGGATGTTGTCGGCGAGCTCCAGCGTGGTGTTGCTGACCGTGCCGTTGGGCCCCAACGGGCGGCCGAGCAACCCGGAGAAGTTGGGGTAGCAGTAGAACGCACCCTGCGGCACGATCGCGGTGACATCGGGAATGTCGTTGAGCATGTTGTGCATGGTGACGGCGCGGCGGGCGAACGCCTCGCGCATCATTGCCACTGCCGAAAGGTCGCCACTGACCGCTTCGAGCGCAGCAACTTGGGCGACGTTGTCGACGTTGCTGGTGCTGTGCGACTGGAAGTTGATCGCTGCCTTCATGACGTCGCTGGGCCCGATCATCCAGCCGACGCGCCAGCCGGTCATGGCGTATGTCTTGGCGACGCCGTTGACGATGACGCACTGGTCGGCGAGCTCGGGTACGACAGTCGGCATGCTGACGAACCTGTTGTCGCCGTACACGAGATGCTCGTAGATCTCGTCGGTCAGGATCCACACGCCCTTGTCGACCGCCCATCGGCCGATCGCCTCGACCTCCTCGCGGCGAGTAGATGGCACCGCTCGGGTTGTCGGGGCTGACGAACAGCAGCACCTTGGTGCGCGGCGTCAGCGCTGCGTCGAGCTGCTCGATCGTCGCCTTGAACCCGGTCGACTCGTCGGTCTGCACGATCACCGGCACACCGCCGGCGAGCGTGATGGCCTCGGGATAGGTGGTCCAGTACGGGGCCGGGCAGATGACTTCGTCGCCCGGGTCGCACAGCGCGGCGAACGCGGTGAACACGGCGTGCTTGCCGCCGTTGGTCACCAACACCTGGCTGGCCTGGCACTGGAACCCCGAGTCGCGCAGCGTCTTGGCGGCGATCGCCTCGCGTAGTTCGGGCAGTCCGGCGGCCGGCGTGTACTTGTGGTTCTTCGACGTCGTGGCACGCACGCAGCGGCGGCCTCGACGATGTTGTCGGGGGTCGGGAAATCGGGCTCCCCGGCCCCGAAGCCGATCACGTTCTCGCCCTTGGCCTTCAGCGCCTTGGCTTTGGCGTCGACGGCGAGCGTTGCCGATTCGGCGATGGCGGCGAGACGTGCTGACGTGCGGTTCACTGAAATGCCCTTCGGTGGAGTTGCGAGGCGGATTGTAGTTCCACGCCCGTCGCGGACTCCGGCGACATTCGAGCAACCACTCGGACTGGATGTCTTTTCGTCAAGCGCTCGTTGGCCCATGCGCACGACGGGCGAGACTGGTCGGGTGACGACGACTCCGACGCTGCTCGACATCCCCCGCACGATGCTGCCGAGCGACGGGCGATTCGGTTGCGGGCCGTCGAAGATCCGCCCCGAGCAGGCATTGGCGCTGGCCAGGGCCAACAGCAACCTGCTCGGAAGCTCGCATCGTCAGGCGCCCGTGAAGAACCTGGTGGGCACGATTCGCGCAGGGCTCGACGACCTCTTCTCGCTGCCCGACGGGTGGGAGATCGTGCTGGGCAATGGTGGATCCACCAGTCTTCTGGGATGTCGCCACGTTCGGTCTCATCAGAGAGCGCAGCCAGCACTACGTGTTCGGCGAGTTCTCGTCGAAGTTCGCCGAGGCGGCCGCCAGCGCTCCACACGTCGGCGAACCGGTCGTGATCCGCAGTGAGCCCGGCACGCATCCGTCGATCGAATCGCCAGTCGATGGTGCCGATGTCGTCGCACTGACGCACAACGAGACGTCGACGGGTGTGGCCATGCAGTTGCGACGCCCGGGCGGCGACGCGCTTGTCGTCGTCGACGCGACCTCGGCCGCGGGTGGGCTGCCGTGGTCGCCGAGCGACGTCGACGTGTACTACTTCGCCCCGCAGAAGTGCTTTGCCAGCGATGGCGGTCTGTGGCTCGCAGCCTGCTCCCCAGCGGCGATCGAACGGATCCGTGCATCGACGCCTCGAATCGTTGGGTCCCCGCGTCGCTCGATCTCAAGATCGCGCTCGACAACTCGCTGCTGAACCAGACCTACAACACGCCGGCGCTGGCGACGCTTGTGTTGCTCAACGAGCAGCTGCAGTGGATGCTCGACAACGGCGGCCTCGGCTGGTGCGTCGATCGCTGCCGCACGTCGTCCAGCCACCTCTACGACTGGGCGACGGCGTCCGCGTATGCGACGCCGTTCGTCGCCGACCCGGCGCAACGCTCGGCCGTGGTCGGCACCATCGACCTCGACGAATCGGTCCGCGCCGACGACGTGTGCACGGCACTGCGTGCCAACGGGATCGTCGACACCGACAGCTATCGCAAGCTCGGCCGCAACCAGCTGCGCATCGGGATGTTTCCTTCTGTGGAACCCGACGATGTCGCCCTGCTGACCGGCTGCATCGACTACGTCGTCGAGGCGCTCGTCGGGTGAACGTCGCCGAGGTCCTGTCGACCCATCTCGATGGAGTCGCCCCGCTGAACAGGCCGATCATGGTGATCGCCCTTCGTGGTTGGTTCGACATCGCCGAGGTCGCGACCGACGGCCATCAACGAACTGTTCGCCGATCGAGTGGCCCCGATCGTCGCCTCGATCGATCCCGATCCGTTTTTCGACTTCACGCAGGAGCGACCGTTCGTCGAACTCGACGAGGACGAGGTTCGCCACATCCGCTGGCCGGAGAACGAGTTCCGCTTCGCCCGCTTCTCGGGTGCGCCTCACGATCTCGTCGTGCTCGCGGGTGTCGAGCCGCACCTGCGCTACGCGACGTTTGCCGACAGTGTCCTGGAGGTCGCCAAGCTGTCGAAGTGCGAGGTCGTGGTGACCGTCGGCGCAGTGGCCGACACCATCCCCCACACACGGCCGCCGCTCGTCGTCGGCAGCACCACCAACCCCGATCTGCTCGAGCGCGCTCGGCCTTTCACCGCCGCGCTACCAGGGGATCACCGGATTGGTCGGCGTGCTGCAGGAGCGACTCGACAGGGCCGGGTGTCCCGGCAGTTTCGCTCCGCGTCGGCGTGCCGCACTACCTCGGCAACGCCCAGCATCCGCAGTCGTCCATCGCGTTGCTGCAGCATCTCCACCACGTGTTCGGCGTGCCCGTGCACACCGCGCGGCTCGCAGCCGAGGCCGCCCGTCGACGAGTTCTCCACGACGAAGCGGTGGCCGAGGACGAGCAGGCGACCGCATATGTGGCGATGCTCGAGCGCGAGTACGACCAGCATTCTGAAGCGGCGATACCGAGCGCCGACGATCTTGCTGCCGAATTCGAGAGGTTCCTGCGCGACCAACGCGACGACGAGAGCTAAAGGGCCGGCATCAATCAGCCGAACATTTCTACGGCATGTTGTTCAAGCAGAACCCCCTGGTCCGACAATGGGCGGAGTTCAACGCGCCGTTCGCGTCCAACTCCAACCGGGGTCCGAAGGAGGGCCCGCGGTGGATCATCGACTGGCGGGGACCCCTGGTGGTGTCGGCCGTGCACGCCGTCGATCACGAACGCGATGGGCGCTGGAAGAACACGGACGCCGGCACTGGTGGCCTGGCGATGGCACTGAGCAACGTCCTCGGTTGCTCGAAGGTCGCAGTGACACGCAGCGTGCCGATGATGGGTGATGCAAACTGGGATGAGTATCACCCGTTGAAGGCCCAGCTGGAGAAGCTCGGCCATGTCGACGAGAGCACCGTGTATCTCGACCTGCACGGGATGAAGGATGGCCACGGCGCCGACGTGATCATCGGCTGTGGCAACGGCTCGCCGGAGGCGAAGGCACTTGCCCTTCGTGTTGCGGGCCACCTCGAGGCCGCCAAGGTCCGCACCGATCCCGATGGCGGACGGCGTGGCTTCGGCGCGACGAAGCCGGGCACGATGACATCGTGGGCGCAGCGTCAGGGCGCGACCGCGATCCAGATCGAGATCGCCCGTCGTACCGCGCCGCGCAGAGCGCCGACAAGTTGAAGGAGCGACTGATCACCGGTCTCGTCGCCGCGCTGAAGGACGAGCAGCGAAGAATCGCCACCCGCCCCATGGTGTCCGACCTCGACTGGTTGGTGGCCTGAGCGTTGCCTAGCCCTTGGCGGCTCTGAACCCGGCTTCGAGGTCGGCGATGATGTCTTCGATCGACTCGAGGCCGACGCTGAGACGCACCAGGCCCGGGTAGACACCCGTCGACGCCTGCTCCTCCTCGGTGAGTTGGCTGTGGGTGGTGGTCGCCGGCTGGATCACCAGGCTGCGCACGTCGCCGATGTTGGCGACATGGCTGTGCAACTCGAGCGCCTCGACGAACCGGGTGCCCGCGTCGCGGCCACCCTTGATGATGAACGAGATGATCGACCCGTAGCCCTTGTCGCGGCCGTACTTCTTGGCTCGCTCGTACCACTGGCTCGTCGGCAGGCCGGCCCAGATCACGCTCTCGACCTCGTCGCGGCCCTGCAGGAACTCGGCAACCTTGGCGGCGTTCGAGAAATGGCGCTCCATGCGCAGGCTCAATGTCTCCAGACCCTGCAGGAACAGGAACGAGTTGAACGGCGAGACCGCGGCGCCGGTGTCGCGCAGGCCTTGCACCCGCGCCTTCAAGATGAAGGCACCGTGGCCCAACGCGGGCCAGTACGGCAGGCCGTGGTAGCTGGGGTCCGGCTCGGTGAAGTTGGGGAACCGGCCGTTGCCGAAGTCGAATTTGCCGCCGTCGGTGATGGAGCCACCGATCGATGTGCCGTGGCCACCGATGAACTTGGTGAGCGAGTGGACGACGATGTCGGCGCCCCATTCGATGGGACGGATGAGGTACGGCGTCGGAACGGTGTTGTCGACGATCAGCGGAACGCCGGCCTCGTGGGCCACCTTCGACACCCCTTCGATGTCGAAGATGTCGTTCTTCGGGTTCGACAGCACTTCACCGAAGAAGAGCTTGGTGTTGGGCTTCACGGCGGCGCGCCACTGGTCGAGGTTGTCGGGGTCCTCCACGAACGTGATCTCGATGCCGTGCTTGGGCAGCGTGTAGTGCAGAAGGTTGTATGTGCCCCCATACAGCGAGGGTGAGGCCACGACGTGGTCACCGGCTTCGGCGATCGTGGTGATCGCCAGCATCTCCGCAGCCTGACCGGAGCTGACGACCAACGTTCCGGGAATCCCGATGGCCGTGGTGCAGCCTCCCTCCAAAGCGTTCAGACGTGCCTCGAGGGCGCCCTGCGTCGGGTTCATGATGCGCGTGTAGATGTTGCCGACTTCGGCCAGCGCGAACAGATTCGCGGCGTGCGCCGAGTCGCGGAACTCGTAGCTGGTCGTCTGGTAGATCGGCACCGCCCTCGCGCCAGTTGTTGGGTCGGGATCTCCCCCGACGTGGATCTGGCGTGTCTCGAATCCCCATGCGTCACTCATGGGGCGTCACGCTACCGAGGGAAATCCCGACCAATCAAGTCGGAATTTACGACAAGCCCTGACGCAGCTCGCGCTTCAGGAACTTGCCGGCGGGATTGCGCGGCAGCGGATCGGGCACGAAGACGACCCGTGACGGGATCATGAACCCGGCGATCTTGTGCGACAGGAAGGCCCGCAATTCGTCGGTCGTCAGCGTCGCGCCCTCGACGAGGTGAACGGCTACGGCCACTTCTTCGCCGAGGCGTTCGTCGGGAATTCCGAACACCGCGGCTTCGTGTATCGCCGGGTGCTCGTAGATCGCCGACTCGACCTCCGCGCAGTAGACGTTCTCGCCGCCTCGCAGGATCATGTCCTTCAACCGGTCCTCGACGTACACGAAACCCTCGTCGTCGACACGCCCGATGTCGCCACTTCGCAACCAGCCATCGACGATGGTCTCGGCGGTCGCCTCCGGCTTGTTCCAGTAGCCGCGGATCAGGGTCGGACCATCGAACCAGATCTCGCCACGTTCGCCATTCGGGACCTTGCGACCCTGGGGATCGCGAACCTCGATGCGCATGATCGGCATCACCCGACCGGTCGACGTCGGATGGCTGAGGTAGTCGGCGCCGCTGTTGTTGGGCCCGTACGCGTTGGTCTCGGTCATGCCGTAGCCCAGCGTGGGGCCACCACTCTTGATGCTGCCGGCGACGCGCTCGACCAACGCCGTCGGGGCCGGGGCGCCGCCACCGCCGACGCCACGCAAACTCGATGTGTCGAAGTCGCCGAAGCGCGGCGAGTTGACGAGATCCCAACTCTGCGTCGGCACACCGATGAAGTTCGTCACGCGTTCGCGTTCGATCAGCTCCAGCGCCTTCTCCGCATTCCAGCGGTACATCACCACCAGCTTCGACTTCAGGACGATGCAGCTGAGCAGGACAGGCACACAACCGGTGACGTGGAACAGGGGGACGATGAGGATGAACGCCAGCGGACCGGGGTCGGGCGCCGGCGAACCTGGCGGAAGCTCTGCTGCTGCTCGGACGACATCTGCTGCAGCCCGGCTACCGAACGCCATCACCGACGAGACGATCGCTCCATTGGTGGAGACCGCACCTTTCGGTCGACCGGTCGTGCCCGAGGTGTACAGGATCGTTGCGTCGTCGTCCCAGCCGACATCGACGACCGGCATCGCTGCACCCGGCACCACGACCTCGTTCCACTGATCGACATCGTCCGCCGAAGGCGTTTCGGCACGAACCTCGAGCATCCGGACGCCCAGTCGCCGACACGGTTCGATCCCGCGCCCGATCCGTTCCACGTCGGCGATCAACAACGAGGCGCCGCTGTCGGCGAGGGCATAGTCGATCTCGTCCTCGACCCACAATGCGTTGAGGGAGACCGACACTCCGCCAATCGAGATGATGGCAAGCATCGACATGACCCATTCGGGGTAGTTGCGCATGCCGATGGCGACACGATCGCCCTTGCAGATTCCGTACCGGTCGACGAGCGCAGCGGCGAGTGCGTCGATCTGCGCGAAGACCTGGCTGAACGACAACCGCTCGTCCTCGTAGACGATGAAGATGTCGTCGCCACCGGAGCGGGCACTGTCGAACAGCGTGCGCAGGTTGGGGGGCGCATGCTTGAACCGGCGATTGCCCCGTTCGTCCTCGATGATCTCGAAAGGCGATCCGGGCGCGGATACACGCGCACATGCCTCTTCCCAGCTCAGTGTCATTCTCCCCCTCGTGCCGCACGATTCGTGCTCAAACCATACGGATATCGCTTGTCACCCGACAAGCCGGCAAGGACGTCTGTATCACCATGACCGATCTCGCCACGACCACCAACCGTCGAGCATGACCACCGCCGAGCTTCACGGCCGTTTCTGACCATCGCTTTCGGGTTGTTCGGCGGTCTGGCGCTCGGCATCGTCGCCCGAGGGTGGATGCGCTTGATCGCCGAGGACCCCGACTTCACCTGGAGCGGAACCATATTCATCCTGCTCGCCTTCACGATCTTCGGCTTCACCCAATCGATCGTCGCGGTCGTCCGCCGGCGAGCACGCCGTCGTTGGACGTTGAGCATTGCTCGCGCGTTCGGTGCGATCGGGTTCATGCCGCTGTTCGTCGGGGCGGGAGCGATCATGATGCCCACCGTCGTCGGCGGCGGATTCGCGCTCGCCCGTACCGACTGGCGACGTATCCCTCGCGTGATCTGTCTCGTTCTCGCGCTGGGTCCGGTCGTTCTGGTCGGAAGCCAACTCGTCGGCTCGTTCGGATGGTCGATGCACGCGTTGCTCGGCTTCCTCTCGATGCTCGCGATCTACGGCACGATCATCGCTGCCACCCGCTTCACGATCGCGCCCCACACCGACGGCTGGAAGCTGAAGCGGCGCACCAAGATCTCGCTGCTGGTAGCCATCGGCCTGGTGTTGACCTACGCCTTGGTCGGCATCGTCGGCTAGCGACGGGCTGTGGGTGCCCATACGGGCGGGGACGGCCCGTATGGCGGCCCACAGCCGAAATCCGAGCGACTCACGCGCTAGGAACGGACGAGTTCGACGAATGTTGGGCCGCTGGACAGCGGGATTCGTGCGCCCGCTGCGTCGGTGAATACGAACGGGTCGGTCGCCGTGGCACGCGACCAGGTGCCGTCGACCGCGACACCATTGCGGTGCACGACGACGGGGCCCGCTCCGAGGGTCTGCGCTTCGGGGCTGCGGACGTCGGCCGGACTCGGGAGGTACACGACCGACATCACCACCACATTGGATGCAGCGATCTGAGCACCGTCGGCCGCAACATGGGACCGCCCGTCTTGCTGGCGGAGGTACCGACCAGACGCTGCGTCCCAGAGCCACGCAATGCGCACGCCGTCCATGCGCACGTCGAACGTGGCGTCGTTCGCTCCCGCCGGGACATACGTGTCGTCGAACGTCCATGGCGCGCGTGCCGGACCGGCTGAGGGCGCTGCGTCCAACGCGCAACCTGGCGCCACAACCAAGTTGTGCGGCGCCTTTCGACCCGATTCGCGTCGATAGCACCGCCCGATGGATTGTGCGCTGACGTTGACGAGGATTCCGGAACTCGCCGCCGAGCGCACCACTGCCGTGACGTTCTCGTTGCCACCGGACCAGGCAAGTACCGGCCGGTTGAACGAGGCGAGGATGTTGAGATCACTGGTCCGTGCCGACCGGATCGGCCCGATCACGCTGGGCAGTCGCGAGTGAAAGATGGCGATGAATCTGGTCAGGGACTCGACGTTCTCCTCGAAGATCACGTCCGCCATCGCCAAGGACCACTGCGGACGAGCCCGCGGGTGGTTGTCGATCTTGACGGCAAGCGCGGCGACGTTCTCGAGTTCCGGATGCCAGACGTTGGTCAGCGCGTCGACACCGGGCACACCCGGCTGCGGGACGTAGCTCGGCCACGTAGGTGGGACGAACACCTCAGGTGTCGTGTCGACGGGCGGCGCCGTCGTGGTGGTCGTTGTCGGCGCGGTCGTTGTCGTCGGCGCCGGTCGAGTTGTGGGCGGTGTCGTGTCGGGCTCGGTTGTGGTCGTTGCCGGCCGGGTCGTGGTGTCCTCGATGGACGTCTCGGGCACCAGTTCGAACGCCGTGGGCGCAGCAACGCCGGCCGCGTCCGAACACGCCGACAGCGCCACGAACGCGGCGATCAGCGTGATGAAACGACGAGCCATTGCCTGTGGAGTGTCCCGTGTCTACCTGGGTGCCGCGAAATACTCCACAGGGTCATCGATGACGACGTCAGCCCCCGCTGACGTCCGCGACCTTCTGACGACCGGCACCGAGGAACGGCATCATCGCTCGAAGCCGGCCGCCGACCTCCTCGATCGGATGCGTGCGACCGGCTTCGCGCAACGCGTTGAAGTTCTCGCGGCCGGCTTCGCTCTCGGCGACCCATTCCTTGGCGAACTTGCCGGACTGGATCTCCTTGAGGATTTTCTTCATCTCCGCCTTGGTCCTGGCATTGACGATGCGCGGGCCACGCGTCACGTCGCCGTATTCGGCGGTGTCGCTGATGGAGTAGCGCATCCCGGCGATGCCTTCCTCGTACATCAGGTCGACGATCAGCTTCACCTCGTGCAAGCATTCGAAATACGCCATCTCCGGCTGGTACCCGGCCTCGACCAACGTGTCGAATCCGGCCTGCACCAGCGACGTCAGACCGCCGCAGAGCACGACCTGCTCGCCGAACAAGTCGGTCTCGGTCTCCTCGCTGAACGTGGTCTCGATCACGCCGGCGCGTGCGCCACCGATGGCTTCGGCGTAACTGAGCGCCAAGGCGTGAGCCTCGCCCGTCGCGTCCTGGTGGACGGCGATGAGACAGGGCACTCCACCACCCTCGATGTAGGTACGGCGCACCAAGTGGCCCGGCCCCTTCGGCGCGATCATGATCACGTCGACGGTCTTCGGTGGGCGGATGCGCTTGAAGCGGATGTTGAATCCGTGGGCGAAGGCGAGCGCCTTGCCCTTGCGCATGTGCGGCTTGATGAACTCCTCGTACGTCGCTTTCTGCTCGGTGTCGGGCATCGTCAACATGATGACGTTGGCCCACTTTGCCGCAGCAGCAATGTCCATCACGGTCAGGCCTGCAGCCTCGGCCTTGGCAGCCGACTTGCTGCCTTCGCGCAATCCGACGACCACAGGGACGCCGGATTCCTTGAGGTTCAGTGCGTGGGCGTGGCCCTGCGAGCCGTAGCCGATGATGGCTACCTTGCGACCTCGAATGATCGACGGATCGGCGTCCGCCTCGTAGTACATCTTCGCGGCCATCTCAGCCAGCCTTTCCGTAGTCGCTTTTCTTGGAGTTGGAGTTCGCGGCACGCAGGCGTGACTCGCGATCGAGTTTGGGCAGCGCCACCCGGCCGGTGCGCTGAAGCTCCACGATGCCATATCCGGACAGGAGTTCTTCAAAATCGTCGAGCTTGTCGGGATGGCCATCGAGGCTGATGGTGATCGCCTCGACACCGACAGCCAGGATCTTGCCCTCGAAGATCGTGGCCAGTTCAACGACCTGACCACGCGTCTCGGGGTTGCTGCGAACGGTCGCCAGCAGTAGCTCCCGTTCAACGGACCGACGCGGATCGAGCTCGCTGATCTTGACGACTTCGATGAGCTTGAAAAGCTGCTTGGTGATCTGCTCGAGCGGCGCCGAGTCGACGTCGACGACAATCGTGATGCGGCTGAACCCCTCCTCCTCGGCAGGCGCGACCGCCAGCGAGAAGATGTTGTAGTCGCGCCGGGCGAACAACCCGGCGACGCGGGCCAGGACGCCCGGCCGGTTCTGGACGAGCACGGACAGGATGTGATGGTTCATGTCGGAGCTCACTTGAGGGCGCTCTTCCGTGCCATCTGCGCATCCGGCAGGATCATGTCGTCGTTGCCCATGCCGGCAGGCACCATCGGGTAGACCTTCTCGCGGGCATCGACACGGAAGTCGACGACGACGGGACGATCGTCGATGGAGTTGGCCTTGTCGATGGCCGGCTGCACTTCCTCCGGCGAGTCGACGCGGATGCCGACACAACCCATCGCCTCGGCCCACTTGACGAAGTCGGGGAGCTCCGGCGACAGGTACACCTCGCTGTACCGCTCGTCGTAGAACATCTCCTGCCATTGGCGGACCATGCCGAGGTAGCTGTTGTTCAAGATGCCGACCTTGATCGGGATGCGCTCGACACTGGCCGTGACCAGCTCCTGCGCTGTCATCTGGAAGCAACCGTCACCGTCGATGGCCCACACGGTGCGATCGGGGCGACCGACCTTGGCGCCGATCGCTGCGGGCACGCTGAATCCCATCGTGCCGAGACCACCCGAGTTGACCCACGTGTACGGCTCGTTGAACCGCCAATACTGCGACGACCACATCTGGTGTTGGCCGACACCGCTGACGAGGATCGTGCCCTCCGGTGCGTTGTCGCGCAGCTGCTCGAGGCAGAACTGCGGCTTCAACGCCTCGCCGGGCTCGCTGGCCTCGTACGACAACGGGAACTGTTCGCGCCAGCCGCTGATGCGACTCTTCCAAGCACCGATGTCGGTCTGCACCCCGCCGCCTTGCAGCAGGTCGCGGATGGCCTTGATGAGCTCCTCGATCACCAAGCGGCAGTCTCCGACGATCGGCACGTCGGGCTTGCGAACCTTGCCCTGCTCGGCCGGATCGATGTCGACGTGGATGACCTTCGCGTCGGGCGCGAACGTCGAGACCTTGCCGGTGATGCGGTCGTCGAAGCGAGCGCCGAGCGTGATCAGCAGATCGCTGCGCTGCAACGCGGTGATCGCTGTTGCGTTGCCGTGCATGCCGGGCATGCCGAGGCACAACGGGTGATCATCGGGGAACGCGCCGCGGGCCATCAGCGTGGTGACGACGTGGATGTCGGTCATCTCGGCGAGCTCGCGCAACGCCTCAGCGGCGCGGGCTTTCAGAATGCCACCGCCCACATAGAGGATCGGTCGCTCGGCCGCGAGGATCAGCTTGGCGGCTTCCTTGATCATCCGCGGGTGGCCCTTCATGTTGGGTCGGTAGCCGGGGAGGCTGTCGATGACTTCGGCATCGGTCGGCCAGTACCACTCCATGGAGTTCTGCAGCACGTCCTTGGGAACGTCGATCAACGTCGGCCCGGGGCGGCCTGTCGTGGCGACACGGAACGCTTGGCGCACGGCCATCGGCAGGTTCTGTGCCGACATCACCAGTTCGTTGTGCTTGGTGACGCTCCGGGTGATGCCGACGGTGTCGCATTCCTGGAAGGCGTCGGTGCCGATCGCAGTCGTCGGCACCTGGCCGGTGATGCACACCATCGGGATCGAGTCCATGTACGCATCGCAGAGCGGTGTCACCATATTGGTCGCTGCCGGACCGCTGGTGACCATGGCGACTCCTGGTCGACCGGTGACATGCGCATACCCCTCCGCCATGTGCCCGGCACCTTGTTCGTGGCGAACCAGGATGTGGCGGATCGAGGAGTCGAGAAGCGGGTCGTACGCAGGCAGAATGCAACCACCCGGCAGACCGAACATCACCTCTACGCCCTCCATCTCGAGGGCTTTGATCAGGGCTTGGGCACCTGTCAGCTTCATGTTGTCGTCTCCCTCTTCTTCTCCGAAATCTCGTCTGCCCGACCCATTGCTGGAAAGACCTGGCCTGAAAAACCAAACGGCCTCCCGGATGGGAGGCCAAGATGCACGCATATGTGGGCGTGCATCTACATGAGTACTACGACAATCGAGACGATTCCGGCACGCATGAATCGTAGTGTGCCATGGTCGCCCACCGACGCGCAACCTGGTAGCAGGACAATCCTGCGGTGACGGCGCGACCGAGGTTCACCGACGCACAACGTCGGGCCCGTCTGGCTGTTCGGCATCGGCTCGCGCCGTCTGCGCGAAGCGACGACGTCGCGGCGATCACCGACTCGGTGGTGGCGCTCCATTCCAGCGATCCGTCGACGGTGTATCTGTCGGCGCTCGCCCGCATGCAGCACCCGTCGATCGATGCGATCTCGAAGGCGCTCTACGACGAACGCACGGTCGTGCGACATCACGCGATGCGACGCACCTTGTGGGTCTTCACGCCGCAGGTGGCGCGCTGGGCCCATGCCTCGTGCACGGCCGCGCTGGCTATCACCGAGTGGAAGCGGTTGGCCAAAATGGCCGAAGACAGCGGTATCACCACCGACGGTGCCGCGTGGGTCGATGTGGCCAAAGCCGACACCCTCGCCGCGCTGACCTCGATGGGCACCGCAACCGCAAGGCAGTTGGGCAAGGCGGTTCCGGCACTGACCGAGAAGTTGCAGCTGTCCGCGGGCAAGTCGTACGCAGCAACGCAAGGCGCACACACACGCGTGCTGTTGAACCTCGGCTTCGACGGCGCGATCGTCCGCGGGCGGCCGGAGCCTTCGTGGACCAACTCCGAGTACCCATGGTCGGTGACCGAACTGTGGTTGCCGGGTGGGATCGCCGGTGAGGAAGCGGACACCGGCGCGGCCGAACTCGCTCGCAACTACGTGGCCCGGTTCGGTCCGGTGACGCTGGCCGACCTGCAATGGTGGGCAGGCTGGACAGCCGGTACGGCACGTCGCGCGCTCGCAGCCATCGACGCTGTCGAAGTGGATCTGGACGACGGGGTCGGATGGATCCTGCCCGGCGACCTCGACGACGTCGCCGACCAGTCGTGGATCGCGTTCCTCCCCGCGCTCGACCCGACGACGATGGGATGGAAACATCGGGCGTGGTACCTCGGCGACCTCGCCGCGTTCGGCGGGCCGCTGTTCGATCGCAACGGAAACGCCGGTCCGACGATCTGGGTCGACGGCCGGGTGGTCGGCGGTTGGGCACAACGCAAGTCCGGCGAGATCGCCTTTCAACTGCTCGCCGATGTACCGCCGAGCCGAGCGAAAGCGATCGGTGCAGAACCCGAACGACTGCGTGCACTGATCGGCAAGTCGCGCGTCAACGTCAGGTTCCCGGCTCCGATGCAGAAGGACCTGCTGGCCTAGCTGGATGTTCACCGGCAGCACGTTTTCTGTCCTCACGCGAACCCGCCGAAGACGCTGGGCAGGCGCGAGAACGGCAGATTGGTGGGTCGCCCGGCCTGATCTCGATTCCGGTGAGGACACAAACTGGCTGCCAGCTCTTGCGCTCACCGAAACCCGAGGTCGACGAACAGATCGTCGAGGTGAAGGTCGGCGAAGCCGCGGTATGAACCTCGTCCACGGCTCGAATTCGTCGTCCCGCACCGGTCGAACCTTCCATTTCGCCATGGCCGCGATGTTGGCACGTCTATCGTCGCTTCGTGACCGTGGACGATGGTGAGAACGAGTTCGAGGTCGTCGAGACCATGTGGATCGAAACGCCGGGCCGGCCGCGGTTGGCGGCGCGGGCATGGCTGCCCGCCGGCGCCGCTGACAACCCGGTGCCCGCAGTCCTCGAATTCCTGCCATACCGGCGGCGCGACGGCACGGCAGCGCGCGACGAGTCGACATATCCGGCCTTCGCTCGCGCGGGATACGCGGGTGTTCGCGTCGACATGCGCGGCACGGGTGACTCCGATGGGCTCTACGACGACGAGTACTCCGAGACCGAGTTGGCCGACGCCGAGGCTGTGATCGGCTGGATCGCCGAGCAGCCGTGGTGCAGCGGTGCGGTCGGCATGATGGGCATCAGCTGGGGTGGCTTCAATGCGTTGCAGGTCGCGGCTCGGCGCCCGCCTGCGTTGAAGGCCGTGATCTCGATCGCGTCGTCGGTCGACCGCTACAACGACGACATCCACTACCGCAACGGCTGCCACCTCGGCGCCCATCTGGGATGGGCCACGACGGTGCTCGGTTACATCGCCAGACCACCGGACAGCGACGTGGTCGGCGACCGATGGCGCGAGATGTGGCATCGTCGCTTGGAGGCGATCGAGCCGGCCAGCTTCGTCTGGATGGCTCACCAGCGCCGAGACGAGTTCTGGCAGCGCGGCTCGATCGGCGACGACTTCGGCGCGGTGCAGGTCCCTGCGTTGGTCATCGCCGGCTGGGCCGACGGCTACCGCAACACGCCCGCCAAAGCCATCGCCGGATTGGGCGGGTCGAGCAAGGCGTTGAACGGTCCGTGGATCCACAAGTACCCCCACTTCGCATTTCCGCGGCCTCGTGTCGACTTCCACGACGAGGCGGTTCGTTGGTGGGATCGATGGCTGCGCGATACACCGAACGGCGTCGAGCATCTCCCCCAGCAACGAGCCTTCATCTCCGAGTCGGTGCGACCCGACGAGCGTGCCGGTCGAGAGCGTGGCCGATGGGTCTCGCGAGACCTTGGTGGTGACAACACTCGGCTGAGGCTCTACCTCACCGACGGCGCAAGGTTGTCCGCAACCCCGAACGAGGCCGCCGACATCGTCGTGGAAACCGACGAAACCTGCGGTGCCGACGGCGGTGTGTTCTTCGTGGTCAGTCCAGCGACGGAACTCCCCAGCGATCAGCGAACCGACGATGCCGCAGCCGTCACGTTCGAGACAGGTCCGCTCGAGCACCCTGTCGAGATCCTCGGCCGCACCCTGCTGCGAGTGCGCGTCGCAATCGATCATCCTCAGGGCAACCTCGTCGCCCGGCTCGAGGACGTGCATCCCGACGGCGTGTCGCACCGGGTCGCGATCGGCGTGCTCAACCTCTCGCACCGCGACGGCAACGAAGTATTGCGGGTGATGGTCCCTGGCACGTTCGAGAACGTCGACCTGTTGCTCGATGACGCCGGCTACCGGTTCGTCGCCGGTCACCGCATGCGACTGGCGATCTCGACGACGTACTTCCCGATGATCCTGCCCCCACCTGCGCATGTCCGTGCCACGATCCGCCTCGGCAGCGAGTCGTACGTCGAACTGCCGACGCCCGCAGATCTCGTCGACATCCAACTGGTGGAACCACCGGAGGGTTTGCTGCCGGCGTACGAACAGTTGATTGCCGGAGGTGACACACGCGAGATCACCCGATCACCCGATGGGAGAACCGTGACAACGACGATCGCCAGTGACACTGGCGAACTCGTGCATCCGACCAACGGAATGATCTGGCGCGAGGTTCAAGAGAGCGTCGGCTCCATCACCGCCGACGACCCGTTGAGCTTCGAGTGTGCGGAGCTCCTCACCGTGATGCGACGTCGTGCCGGCATCGAGACCCGCGCGATTGCCCGCGGCAGGCTCACGGCAACCGCTACTGAGTGGTGCGTCGAGGCTTCGCTGACCGCATACGAGAACGACACCGTCGTGTTCGACCGCTCCTGGGCGACGATCATCGAGCGCGACCACGTGTAGCGAGGTGGGCGCCCAGCATCGGATGCCAGGCACGAAACATTCGGACTGATCGAACATTTCGTGACCTGCTTCGGCAGACGACTCGACATCGGTGGCCGGGCTCACGGAGTTTTCGTTCGTCGGCGGCGCTGGAGCGCTCCACATTCCTAGCCTGATCAGCCATGACCACTCCCCCTTCCCCAACCGTTGCCCCAGCAGAGGGCCGGCTCGGTGTGTTGACCGTCGGCCTCGGTGCCGTCGCGTCGACACTGATCGCCGGCGTCGAGCTGGTCAAGCGCGGCATGGGTGCGCCGGTCGGTTCGTTGACCCAGATGGGCACGATCCGGCTCGGCAAGCGCACCGAGAACCGTCGACCGCTGATCAAGGACTTCCTTCCCCTGGCGTCCCTGGACGACATCGTGTTCGGTGCGTGGGATCCATTCCCCGACGATGCCTACGTTGCCGCGACGCGGGCCGGCGTGCTCGAAGGCGGCAAGCACATCGAGGCTGTCAGCGACGCGTTGCGCGAGGTTCGGCCGATGCCGGCTGCGTTCGACCGCGAGTACGTGAAGCGCATCGACGCCGACAACACGATGCACACCATCAACAAGCGCAGCATGTTGAACGCGATCCGCGAGGACATCAACCGTTTCCGCGAAGAGAAGATGGTCGATCGCGTCGTGATGATCTGGTGCGCAAGCACCGAGATCTTCATCGAGCCGGGCCCGGCCCACATGAACCTCGAGGCGTTCGAGGCGGCAATCGATGCGAACGACCCGACCATCGCCCCGTCGATGCTCTACGCGTACGCGGCAATTCTGGAAGGTGTGCCGTTCGCCAACGGCGCGCCGAACTTGACCGTCGACATCCCGGCGCTACGCGAGTTGGCAACAGAGCACAAGATCCCGATCAGCGGAAAGGATTTCAAGACCGGACAGACGCTGATCAAGACCGTGATCGGCCCGATGCTGAAGGCCCGCATGCTCGGGTTGTCGGGCTGGTACTCCACCAACATTCTCGGTAACCGCGATGGCGAGGTGCTCGACGATCCTGACAACTTCAAGACGAAGGAGGAGTCGAAGCTCGGCGTCCTCGAACACATCCTCGACCCGGATGTGTTCCCCGAGTTGTACGGCAACGTGTACCACAAGGTGCGGATCAACTACTACCCGCCTCGTGGCGACAACAAGGAGGGTTGGGACAACATCGACCTCTTCGGCTGGCTTGGATATCCGATGCAGTTGAAGATCGACTTCCTGTGCCGCGACTCCATCCTCGCTGCCCCATTGGCGCTCGACCTCGTGCTGTTCAGCGACCTGGCGCAACGTGCCGGGATGTTCGGGATCCAGGAGTGGCTGAGCTTCTACTACAAGGCCCCGATGGTGGCGCCGGGGCTGTACGCGGAGCACGACCTGTTCATCCAGCTCACCAAGTTGAAGAACACGTTGCGCTGGATGATGGGCGAGGAGCAGATCACCCACCTCGGGCGCGAGTACTACGAGGACGAGGACTGAAGCGGGCTCAGCGACAACACGACGCGGGCTCCACCCGCGGGACTCGAATCGATCGCCACCGAACCACCGTGCGCGATGGCAACCTGTTGGGCAATCGCCAGACCCAAGCCCGGATCCGCCGCCGCTGCCGCGCTCGAACCGTTCGAGCACTCGTCGACGATCTGCCGGCGGCACACCGGGGCCGTTGTCGTCGATCGTGATGGTGTGCCCGACGATCGACACGACGATTCGTTGGGTCGAGCCGTCAGCGGGAACACCGTGAACGAGCGCATTGCGGACGATGTTGGCGATCGCCAGCCTCACTCCGTCACGCCAGGCGATCATCGTGGTTGGGGGTGTCGACTCGATCTCGATCGAGGCATCGGGTTTTCGCCGGCGCTCGTCGGCGATGGCCGCATCGGCGACATCGGCAAGATCGACCTCGTCGAACCAGGAGGGGTCGGCGAACTCCGCGTCGGCGAGGGCGCGCACAGCAGCCAGGGATGCGGCCATTCGCTGCAGTTGCTCGTTGGCCAGACCGAGCACCTCCGTCCGATCTGTTTCTCCGATCAGGTCGCTACGGGCCATGTCGAGGTTGATGAGAGCGCCCTGCAACGGCGTCCGCAACTCGTGCGTGGCCGACGCGGCGAAGGCCCGCGCCGCATCCAGCGCGGCCCCGCGTCGGTGGGTCTCGTCTGCCAAACGCTGCAAGTTCTCGTTGAGTGTCGCCGCCACATCGTCGACCTCGGTCGATCCATACGCAGTGCCGACCTTCCAGGTGCTGGGTTCGGCGTCCTCGATCCGTCCGGTGTCATGGCGCAGCGCCGTCAACGGTCGCGTTGCAACCCTGCCGAGGAGATACCCGACGAGCCCTGCGGCCAGTGAGGTCAGGGCCATGACGAGAATCACGCGCCGACGCAGCTGTAACGCGCGGGCATCGACGTCGCCCAGCGGCGCGACCAGTTGCACCAGCGACTGGTCGCCAGGGTTGGGAACATCCGACACCTCGACGGTGTACAACCTCCATCGGTCTCCGCTCGCCCGTGCCGTCGACCACCCCGGAACGATCTCGGCGGGAAGCGGGTCGTCGGGCAGCAGACCGAGCGAGATCGTCTCACCATCTCGCACCACGCGGGCACCCTCCAGCGTCGTACGAAGTTCTGATTGGGCCAGGCGGTCGGCCACCGCAGCGAGTATCGGTGCTGTCTCGGCTCGCTCGAGCAACTGCGTGTCGACACGCTCCTGGAGCTCTGTCGAGAAGTAGCCACGGAACAACGCGCCCACAGCGAGGAGCGTGATCGATGCAGCGACGAACGATGCGAGCCCGGTCCGGGTTGCCAGTCGCATCTACTCGACCCTCAAGACGAAGCCGACTCCGCGCACCGTGTCGATCAGGCGCGGGGCACCGGCAGCATCGAGCTTGCGCCGCAGGTAGCCGACGAATACATCGACCACATTGGTGTCGACCTCGAAGTCGTAGCCCCACACCAGTTCGAGCAGGCGTATCCGCGACAGGACGATTCCGGGGTTCGCCGCGAGCACGGCGAGCAGATCGAACTCGCGCCTCGACAGATCGAGCCGGATCTCGTCGACCTTGGCAATGTGTCGGTCGAGGTCGATCCACAGGGGACCCGCGGCCAGCGCCGAGGTCGGATTGGCCGACGGGCGGGCCCTGCGCAGCAGCGCGTGGACGCGGGCCACCAACTCGTCGAGGGAGAACGGCTTGACCACGTAGTCGTCGGCTCCCGCCTGCAGCCCGGCGACCCGGTCGCCGACCTGATCGCGTGCCGACAGGATCAGGATCGGAGTGTCGACGTCGAGCCCGCGCAGCTTGGTGCACAGCTCGACCCCCGACATGCCAGGCAGCCCGATGTCGACGATCATGACATCGGGTCGACGGCGGGCCACCAGCGCCATCGCCGACTCGGCATCGGGCACCGAAGACACGTCGAAGCCGTGCACCCCGAGGCCGCGATCGACGGCTGTCCGCACGGCGTCGTCATCCTCGACGACGAGCACCCGTCCGCCATCCGCCGAGCTCATCGACATCGGACACTCATCGGCACGGGACGCTCATCGCAACGCGATCATTGACACGTTCCCATTGTTGCCCGTCTCGCTCAGTCTTGGCTGAGATCCGCATCGATACCGGCCAGCAATTGATCGATCTCATCGAGTTGCTTCTCGAGGTCGGCGACCTCCGCGTCGGTCACGACGAGGATGTTGTCCGTTGTTGTCGGCGACTCCGCTGCTGCGACAGCCGCGGCCACGGTCGTCGTCGTCGCCAAGGAAACCGTGGTTGCTGGGACAGTCGTGGTCGGGGCGGGCAGTGTCACCGTCGACGCCGCCGGGACGGGTGGAACGACGCTGTCGCCGCTCGCATCGGACGACCCGCAGGCCGTCATTCCAATCGCGATTGCCAACACTGCAAGGGTGGCCGCCGAACGGTCGCTGACACGAAGCTTCATCACACGTCGACGCCGTGTGTACGGCACAGCTCGGCCAGCTTGGTCAGCCGCTCCTGACGGTTGGCGAGAACTTCCAGCGACTGCGTGCGCACCTCGAGGCGGTTCGTCAGAACAGTCGCGAGTTGGGTGCGGCCTTTGCTCGTGGCATCGTCGATCTGGGCCTGCAACCACAGGAGGGAACCGCGTGTGCCGGCGTCGCCGTTCAGGCGGGCGATCAGGTTGTCGGTGCGGGTCTGCAGGTTGGGGATTCGCAGGCATGCCCGCTCGAACCGAGCCGGGAGCTCGCGGGTCGCGGTGCTCGGGTCGGTGGAGGTGCTCGCTGCGGAGGCTGCGGTGGGAACTGCCAGAGCGGCACCGACAGTCACGACGACTGCACCGAGCATGAGTGTTGACTTGAAACTACGACGGGGGGTCGTCATTGCCTTCTCCTTGTGTCACGCCGGCGAGGTGTTCGCCGGACACGGACCACAATGAATCGGCACTCTGAGACAACTCTGTGAGGATTCTGTGACGCGCGTCACATCGCGTTCCGACAGGTCCGAGTCAGGTCCCGAGTCAGGTCACGGTGCAGGGGTGTGCCCGGCGAGGACCTCGGCCAGCACCGGTGCGTCGACGTTGCCGCCACTGACGATCGCGCCGAACCGACGACCGGCGAGGTCGCCGCCGGCGCGTTGATCCGCGATCAGGCCGGCAAGCGCCGCGGCACCCGACGGCTCGACGAGATGGTGAGCGCAGCGCATGATCAACCGCATCGCCTCGACGCACTGCTCGTCGCTGATCTGAACGATACGAGCAGCGCCGCGAACGATGAGATCAATGGCTGTCGGGTCCGGCACACGAGTCGCAACTCCGTCGATCAGCGTGACGGCGGTGTCGGTGCTGACGGGAGCACCGGCAGCAAACGAGAGCGCGGTTGCCGGCGCCCCCTCGGCGACTACTCCGACGATCTCGGTGTCGAGCCCGAGAAGGTCGCGGATCGTCATGAGGCCGACGATGCCCGATCCCATTCCCACAGGCACATAGACGACATCGAGCGGTCCGGCAGCGTTGAACAGCTCGTGCGCGTAGGTGGCCACACCCATGCACAGATCGCGATGGAACGACGGCACAGCCTCGAGACCGCGTTGCTCGGCGAGCACCACCGAATGCTCGCGAGCGGCCTGGAAGTCGATGCCGTGCTCGATCAACTCGGCGCCGAAAGCGCGCATCGCCGCGTTCTTGTCGGGACTGTTGCCGAGTGGTGCGACGATCGTCACCGGCACGCCCGCCGCCCTACCGGCAAAGGCCAGGCTCTGTCCGTGGTTTCCGCGCGTCGCGCTGACGATCCCGCGAACCTCGGGCCGCTCGCGAACGAGCCGATCCACGTACACCAGCCCACCGCGCACTTTGAACGCGCCGATGGGAGTGCAGTTCTCGTGCTTCAGCCACACCTCCGCGCCGATCTCCTTGGCGAGCAGTGGCCAGGCGAATTGCGGCGTCGGTGTCATGTGCCGGCTGACGACGGCAGCGGCCTGTGCGAACTCGTCGAGCGTGAAGTACGTCATGCGGAAATGACCATATCCACGCGCACATCGTGTGCTGTGAGCGGCATCTCGTCGACCAGTTGGTCGACGAAGCACACACCGGCCGACGGAGCGGACACGGTCGGCAGGAATCGGTCGTAGTAGCCCTGTCCGTAGCCGAGCCGGTCGCCGGCAACCGTGAAAGCCAACCCGGGCACGATCACGAAGTCGATCTCGTCGAGCCCGACCGGCGGACCGATCGGCTCGCTGACACCGAAGTTGCTGACTGACATCGGTGAGTCACCGTCGACGGCCACAATCCCCGTCGGCTCGACCCTGGGCAGCAGCAGACGCTTGCCCTCGACGCCGAGTCTGGCGAACAACGGGTCGGTGTCGGGCTCGCCATTGAAGCCCACGAAGGCCATCACATTGTTCGCCCGGCGGTACTCGTCCAGCTCGGCGACCTTGGCCCACAGCTGCACGCTGCGCATCAGATGATCGTCGACCATGTCGCGCACCATCCGCATCCGCTTGCGCAGGGAAGGCTTGTCGATCACGTGCACAGCGTGCCACGGCTGTCAACGCACGCCGGCGCGGAAGTACAGTCCACCGTGATGTCGATCGACCCACTGAAATATCGCCTCGTGCTCGGCCACTTCCCCACAGGAGTCACGGTGGTCACGGCGATGGTCGATGGAGAACCGGTCGGGTTCACCATCGGTTCGTTCACCTCCGTGTCGCTGGACCCGCCGTTGGTCGGCTTCCTGCCGATGACGACTTCCGAACGTTGGATCAAAATGGCATCGACAGGCAGTTTCTGCGTGAACGTGCTCGGCATCGATCACGGTGATCTGTGCTGGCGCTTCGCCAAGAGCAGCATCGAGCTACCGTTCGAAGGCGTCTCGTGGGCTCCTTCGCCGGTGACCGGTTCACCGATCCTCGACGGGGCCATCGCCTGGATGGACTGCACGACCGCCGAAGTCGTCGACGCCGGTGATCACTACTTCGTGATGGGCCTTGTCGTCGCGATGGATCATGCCGACGAGGAGTCCAAACCGGCGCCGTTGCTGTTCTTCCGGGGACAACTCGGGGGCTTCGCGGGGCAGGCGTGAACCGGCGCGTGGTCGTTGCCGCGCTCGCCGACATCGCCTCGATCGTCGTGTTCGTTGCGATCGGGCGACGCAACCACGACGAAGGTGAATCGGTGGATGGCATCCTCACCGTTGCCGCGCCGTTCCTGATCGCCCTCGTAGTCGGTTGGCTCGTCGCTCGCGCATGGTCCCGGCCGATGCAGGTCGAAACGGCGTTTGTCATCTGGCCGATCACGGTTGCACTCGGCATGGTTCTGCGCAACCTGGTGTTCGATCGTGGCACGGCCTTGCCGTTCATCATCGTTGCCACGTTGGTGACCGGAGTGTTCCTCGTCGGCTGGCGGATGGTTGCTGCCCGTGTCTCGCGTCCAGGTCGCTAGAGCGACTGCTCGAGATCAGCCGGGATCGTTGAGCAACTCCGGGCCGTGCTTGCGTAGCTCAGCGAGCGATGTGACACCGCTGAGCTGCATCACCGAACGCAGCTGATCCTTCAGGATCGAGATGACGTGCTCGACACCGCGTTGCCCGGCCGCGGCCACCGCGTAGACGTACGGGCGGCCGATGAACGCCATGTCGGCACCCAGCGCGATCGACACGGCGATGTCCGCACCGTGACGGATGCCGGAGTCGATCACGATCGGTACATCGGGACCTACCGCGGCGCGAAGAGGTGCCAGGAGATCGATCGGCGGCGTGCACCGATCCAGCTGCCGGCCACCGTGGTTGGAGAGGTGGAAACCACTGACCCCGATGTCGAGGGCGCGGTGTGCATCCGCCGGACCGATCGGGCCCTTCAACAGCAGTGGTCCGTTCCAGCGCTTGCGGATCCCTTCGATGTCGGCCCAGTTCAACGACTGATCGAAGAGCGAACTGATGCGTGTCGATGACGCGCTCTTCACCTCGGCCGGCGACAGCGCGGTCAAGTTGGCAAACCCGATTGCCGGGCTGCGCAGCATCGTGATCCAGTAGCCGGGATGAGTGCCGATGTCCACGATGGTCCGCGGGCTGAGTTGCGGCGGAATGGTGAGTCCGTTGCGCAGATCGCGTGTGCGCCGCCCTGTTACCACCGTGTCGATGGTGACCTCCAGTGCCTGATACCCCGCGGCACCGGCACGATCGATCAGTGGATCGCTGAGGCGGCGATCGCTGGTGACGTAGAGCTGGAACCACAGGTTGGGGTGACCTGTGGCGGCGACATCTTCGATCGTCGTCGTGCCCATTGTCGACAGCGTGTACGGGATGCCCTTCGCCTTCGCCGCGAGGCACGACGACACCTCGCCCGTCGGGTGCATCATTCGCGTGTATCCGGTTGGCGCGATCCCCAAGGGCACCTTGAACTCGTGCCCGAACAACTCGCCGGTCAGGTCGGTCACCGACACGTCGCGCAACAGTTGCGGGCTGAGTTTGCGACGGATGAAGGCTTGCCGATTCGCGGCGATGGCGATCTCCTCGTCGGCGCCTCCCTCGACGTAGTCGAACACGGCCTTCGGCAGTTTGCGTTTGGCGACGACGCGGAAATCGTCCGGCATGTGCGTGCGATTGATCAGTCGTTGCACCGGGTCGCGCTCGAACCGGCGGAGCTTGATGAGTTCGAGCACTTCTTGCAGGTTCATTGGCTGATCCCCCCAGTCGTCACAATGCGTTCACCTACAGCGTGTTGGTGATCGCGCCGGTCTCGGCACCCTGCACCAGCTTGGCGTACTTGCCGAGCACACCACTGGTGTAGCGAGGCGGGTTGGGCACCCACGACGCCCGTCGCTTCGCCAGTTCACCGTCGTCGACCAGAAGATCGAGTGTCAATTCGTGCACGTCGATCAGGATCTGATCGCCGTCGCGGACGATAGGCGATCGGGCCTCCGTCGACGGCCTCCGGGGCAACGTGGCCGATGCAGAATCCCCACGTCCCGCCGCTGAAACGACCGTCGGTGATCAGCGCGCAATCGGCGCCACGACCGGCACCTTTCAATGCACCGGTGATGGCCAACATCTCGCGCATTCCGGGGCCGCCCTTGGGTCCTTCGTAGCGGATGACCAACACGGTGCCGGGCACGACCGAGCCGGCCAGAATCGCATCCATCGCGCCGTCCTCGCCGTCGAACACGCGGGCAGTGCCTTCGAATCGCATCTGTTCCTTACTGAGCCCGGCGACCTTCACAACCGCGCCCCTCGGTGCCAGCGAGCCAGTGAGCACATTGATGCCACCCTCGCTGTGCAACGGCTGATCGAGCGGGTACACGACCACACCATCGGGCCGCGGCGGATCGATCTCGGCGAGGTTCTCCGCCATCGTCTTGCCGGTCACCGTCATGACATCGCCATGGAGAAGCCCGGCGTCGAGGAGGTGCTTCATCACCACGGGCACTCCACCGACCCGGTCGAGGTCGCTCATGTGGAACTTGCCGCCGGGCTTCATGTCGGCGATGTGGGGAACCTTGGCCGCGATTCGGTTGAAGTCGTCGAGGTGCAGATCGACGCCGGCCTCGTTGGCGATGGCCAGGAGGTGCAGCACAGCATTGGTCGAGCCGCCGAGTGCAGATGTGACTGCGATCGCGTTCTCGAAGGCCTGCTTGGTCATGATCATTCGCGGTGTGATGCCGAGTCGCAGCATGTTGACCACAGCCTCGCCGGCGCGATGAGCATCGCCTTCGCGGCGAACGTCGACGGCCGGCGGCGAGGCCGTGCCAGGCAACGACATCCCGATCGCCTCGGCGATCGAGCTCATCGTGTTGGCAGTGAACATTCCGCCGCACGCGCCTTCACCGGGGCACGCCTTGCGCTCGATCTGTCCGAGCTCTTCCTGGGTGATCTTGCCGAGCGCGCAGGCGCCCACAGCCTCGAACACACTGGTGATGTCGAGCGCGACCCCATTGTGGTCGCCCGGCAGAATCGATCCGTTGTACACGAAGACACTGGGCAGGTCGAGCCGCGCCGCGGCCATCAGCATCGCCGGGATGCTCTTGTCGCACCCGGCCAGACCGACGAACCCGTCGAGGCGTTCGGCGTGCATCACGCACTCGACGGAGTCGGTGATGACCTCGCGGCTGACGAGGGATGCCCGCATCCCCTCGTGACCCATGCTGATCCCGTCGCTGACGGTGATGGTCCCGAACTCCATCGGGAACCCTCCGGCGGCGCGCACGCCCGCCTTGGTGTGCTCGGCCAACTTGCGCAGTGTCATGTTGCAGGGCGTCACGTCGTTCCAGGCGTTGGCGATGGCGATCTGCGGCTTCACCCAGTCGTCGTCGGTCATCCCTACGGCGCGCAACATCGCCCGCGCCGGCGCCTTGGTCATTCCATCGGTGACGTCGCGGCTCCGGGGTTTGATGTCGACTTGCGTGCCTGGTTCGTTCGCGGCCATACGGCGAAGTTACCCGACCCCGACCTGCCAGACTTGATCCGATATGGCCTCAACGACGCGGTTGCCCTCTTGGCGCTGGTTGCTCGACAACTGTCCGTGCCCACGTTGCCTGCACCCGATCACCCGCGAGCGAACTGTCACCCTCGTCGACGAATGGGACGTTCAACCTGTCTCCATCACCACAGGTGAACACTCGACCGTCAGCGTCGATTGGGGCGACGGTCACATCGGCATCTTCCCCGTCGAGATGCTGATGGCGCGAGCCGAAGTCGCAGTGGCGAGGGGCGAGCTCACTCCCCTGCAACGAATCAACCATTCCGAACTCGGAACCCGAAAGGGAATGGCCCAATGGCTCTCGGCGATGCTGGCCAGCGGGGCAATCGTGGTCGAGGACACACCGAACGTCACCGGCGAGGTCGTCCGCCTCGCCGAGTTGATCGGCTACGCCCGGCCGACGAACTTCGGCACGATCTTCGATGTCGAGACCCGACCGGATCCCAACAACTCGGCGTACACGGCGGCAGGCCTCGACCTGCACACGGACCTTCCGAACTGGGCCAACCCTCCCGACTTCCAATTCCTCCACGCCCTGGCCAACGAGGCCGCCGGCGGCGATTCGATGTTGGCCGACGGCGTCGCCGTTGCCAACGACCTCCGTTCGAACGACCCGAAGGCATTCGAGATCCTGGCTACGACACCGGTGCCGTTCCGGTTCCACGACGACACCGACGACATCCGGTTCACGGCACCGATCATCGAACTCGACCGGGACGACGAGCCGGTGTCGATTCGGTTCAACAACTGGATCCGCGATGTCGACCCTTTCGCAGACGAGCAGTTCTACGACGCCTACCTCACCCTGTGGCAGATGTTGCGGGACCCCGCACATGTGCTGACACTTCGGCTCGGGGCCGGCGACACCCTGTGCTTCGACAATCGTCGCATCCTGCACGGCCGCGGCGAGTTCGATCCCCAGTCGGGTCGGCGGCATCTGCAGGGCTGCTATGTCGACCGCGACATGGTCGAGAGTCGACTGCGCCGGCTAACGCTCGGGTAGCTCCGAGATCTGCGGCGTGTCGGCGATCAGCCGCTTGGTGTACTCGGCCTCGGGGAACCGCAGCACTCGCTCGGTCAGGCCTGACTCGACGATCTTGCCATCGGCGAGCACTGCGACCTGATCCGCGATCGACGCGACCAGCGGCAAGTTGTGGGTGACGAACAACATCGCCAGGCCGAGGTCTCGACGTAGTTCGCCGAGCAACTCGACGATCGACGCCTGCACCAGAACGTCGAGTGCCGACGTCACTTCGTCGCACACCAACACCTCCGGCCGGCTGACCAGCGCGCGCGCAATCGCGACCCGCTGACGCTCGCCACCCGACAGTTGGTCGGGGAAGCGATTGGCGTAGCCCGCGGTCAAAGCGACGCGCTCGAGCATCTCTCCGACCTTGCGAGCCGCGTCGGTCTTCGACGCACCGCCGACGATCAACGGCCGGGCGACCGACTCGCCGACTGTGCGCCGGGGCTGCAGCGAGCTGTACGGATTCTGGAACACGTACTGAATGCGCAATCGCTGCGCAGTCGTGCGATCTCGTGCTGATGGCGCGAGGCGCTCGGAGCCGAGCAGGATCTCGCCGGTCCACTCACGGTGCAGGCCACCGATCGAACGCGACAGGGTCGTCTTACCAGAACCGGACTCACCGACGAGCGCTAGGCATTCGCCGCGGTCGACGTGCAGGTCGACGTTGTGGACGACCTGATGACGGGTGTACGACGCACAGAGGTCGCGCACCATCAGGGCGTGCGTGGCCGAGGCCGCGATCGCTGACGAATGGACGGCAACGTGCTGCGTGCGTTCCGGGATCTCGAACGGACGGATGCAGCGCACCGAGCGACCTGGCCCGACCTCGCGTTCGGCGGGGAACTCGGCCCTGCACTGGTCGGTCGCCAGTTCACAACGCTTGGCGAACGAGCAACCGACGAGGGCGCTTGCCGGGGGCCGGGGCTCGACCGCTGAGACCGATCATCTCATGGTCGGTGGACATGTCGGGTGCCGCTGCGATCAGGTGCCGGGTGTACGGATGGCACGGATTGTCGAACAGATCCTTGGCGGGGCCTTGCTCGACGATTCGCCCGGCGTACATCACCGCAACCTGGTCGGCGAGGTTGGCGACAACCGCGAGGTCGTGCGTGACGTACAGCGCCGCGACTTTGTGGGCATGGCACAGCTCGCGAATCGTCGTCAGCACGTGCGCTTGCGTACTGACATCGAGGCCCGTG
This sequence comes from Ilumatobacteraceae bacterium, assembly GCA_963779295.1. Lineage (GTDB taxonomy): Bacteria > Actinomycetota > Acidimicrobiia > Acidimicrobiales > Ilumatobacteraceae > JAENVT01. The sequence goes on along the minus strand of CAVZXO010000008.1, from coordinate 1,357,584 downwards.
GTCGGCTCGTCGAGCACGATCACGGACGGGCGGCACGCAAAGGCCATAGCGAGACCGACACGTTGTTGTTGGCCGCCGGACAGCTGGTGCGGGTAGCGGCGAAGGAACTCGGGCGTGCTCGGTAGCGCGACCTCGCTCATGACCTCGACCACGCGTTCCTTGCGTGCCGCGGCGCTACCGCCGAAGTTGTGGAACTCGAGGACCTCGGTGAGCTGCTTGACGATCCGCAGCGCCGGGTTGAGCGCCGTCGACGGGTCCTGGGGGACGTAGGTGACGAGCCTGCCTCGTGCGTGGCGCAGCGCGACGTCGCCGAGCGCCAGCATCGACGCCTCGCCGATCGACACGTCGCCGGAGGCCAACTTCACGCCACGACGAGCGTGACCGAGCACTGCGAGACCGACGGTGGTCTTGCCGGAACCCGACTCACCGACCAGACCCATGACTTCGCCCGGTGCGATGGTGAGGTTGATGTCGTCGACGATGTCGGCACCGTTTCCCGCGACCTCGATGCGCAGATTCGAAATCGTCAGAGCTACATCCATCAGCTGTCGCCCTTCGCTCGATCGATGCCCGCCGCGGCACGCGCAAACCCGTCGCCGATGAGCCCCGTACCGATGGTCAGCACGGCGATCGCGATGACGGGAAGGGTGACGCCCCAGTGATTGGAGACGAGGCCCTTGCGATTCTCGGCGATCATCAGACCCCAGTTCGCAGCTCCCGGATCGGGAGTGAAGCCAAGGAACGCGATGCCCGAGATCAGACCGATCGAGAACGTCAAACGCAGGTTGGCCTCGACGAGAAGCGGCCCGGAAACGTTGGGCAGCAGCTCGGACCACAAGATGCGCAAGCGAGACTCGCCGAGCGATTCGGCGGCGGCAACGAAGTCGCGTTCGACGACCGACACCGCGGCTCCACGCACCACGCGGGCGATGCGCGGCATGGTCGAGACGCCGACGGTGCCGCACGATCAGCCACGTCGAGGCACCGAACATCGAGATCAGGACGAGCGCCAAGATGATCTGCGGCAGTGCCAGGATCACATCCATCGTTCGCATCAAGAAGTCGTCGAGCTTGCCCCGGTTGTACGCCGCGATCAGCCCGACCGTGGTGCCGAGAAGCAACGACCAACGCGGTCGCCAGAACAGCCGCGATCAGGATCGGCTTACCGCCGTACAGGAACCGCGACCACACGTCGTGACCCACGTTGGCCGAGCCGAGGAACGTGGGCAAGCGGGTCTCGCTGGCAGGCTTGAACGGAAGGCCGACAGCCTCGCGCTCGCCGTACGGCGCGACGTATCGACCGAACAAGGCAATGATGCCCAGCACCACGACGATCAGCAGACCGATGCGCGTTCGCCACATCCGGAACGCGACCCGGATGACTCCGGGAGGCTTTCGATCGAGAACTTCGCCCTCGTCGGGGGCGATGTCGGCAGCGGCAATGTCGACGGCGGTCATTGCATCCTCGTTCGTAGTCGTGGTGTGACGAGCACGGTGGCGACGTCGGCGGCAAGATTGACGACGACGTAGACCGCAGCAAGGACCATCACCAAGAACTGGATGACCGGGATGTCGCGGACTCTCACGGCGTCGCGTAGCGCCCCGCCGATGCCGGGATAGTTGAAGATGGCTTCCACGACGATCACGCCGGCGGCGAAGTACGCAATGTTGAGCGCGATGACTTGGAACACCGGACCGAGCGAGTTGGGCAGCGCATGACGCCACAGAACCGTCTTCTCCGGCGCGCCCTTCAGCCGAGCCATTTCGACATAGTCACTCTCCAGAACCTCGATCATCGAAGCCCGAACGACACGCGAGACATACGGAACTGCGCCGAGAACCAGCACCGTCGTCGGTAACACCATCCCCCTCATGTCGGACCACGGCCCTTGCCCGATGCCGATTGCGCTGACCGCCGGCAGCACATGCCAGACACGAACGCTCAACAGCAGGACCAAGATGATGCCGATGACGAACTCCGGCAGCGACGCGAGCGCCAGCATGACGTTGGAAGTGACGTTGTCGAACGTCGAGTCGCGCTTGAGGGCGCAATAGCTGCCGATCCACAACGCCAGCGGAATCGAGATGGCTCCAGCCAGCACCAGCAGGAACAGCGAGTTGATGACGCGATCCCCGATGTAGTCCAGGATTGGTATCCGGGCGTTGAACGACTCACCCGGGTCACCGACGAGGATGCCTCGGAGCCAATCGGTGTACTGAGAGAAGGCACTGTGGTCGAGCCCGAGCTTGGTGCGCAGGGCCGCGACACTGGTCGGATTGGCGTCGCGGCCGAGGATGGCCTGTGCCGGATCACTGGGAAGAACTTGCGTCGCACCGAACACCACCAGTGACACCACGAACAAGGTGAGCACACCGAACGCCAACCGACGGGCGATGAACATGAACACACCCCGATTGTTCGACATCCATCCCCTTTCTCGGATATCACCTACAACAGTATTCGACCGCCGCCCCGGGCGATGCCTGGAGCGGCGGTCGACATGTTCAACTGATCTCGACTACGCGGTGAACGACAGGTTCTTCCAACCGCGGCCGAAGTGGTCGAGGTTCAACGTGTTGGGACGCTCCTCGAGGCCTTGCACCTTGGTGCTGTAGGCATCGAGCAGGTTCTGGAAGAACGGGATGATCAAGCCACCCTCCTCGTACAACTCCGTCTGCATCTTGTCGGTGATGACCTTGCGCTTCGCGTCGTCGGTCTCTGCCAGGGCGTCCTTGTAGTCCTGCTCGAACGTCGAGCCCTCCGGCGGCCAGTGATCGCCCGGATACGGCGAGACATCCTTCAAGCTGCCGGCGGCGACCTGCAGCAGGAAACTACGAGTGCCCCAGTAGTCGACGGCGAACGTGCGCTTCAGGTACTCGTCGCCCCAGTACGTGCCACCGTCGATCACCTGAGCGTTGACCGTGATGCCAGCGTCCTTGGCGTTCTCGGCGAACAACTGGATCATCTCCGGCAGGCCCGCTGTGTCGTTGGGCGCAAACAGATCGATGGTCATGCCGGCCTTGCCGGCCTCCTCGAGAAGCTTCTTGGCGCCTTCGATGTCGCGGGTGCGCTGCGGCACCGAGTCGAGGTAGACGGCGTCGAGCGGCGCGTACAAGTCGTTGGCGACCCGGCCGTAGCCGGCGAGCACCTGCTCGACCATGGCATCGCGGTCGACGATGAGGCGCATCGCCTGGCGGACACGAACGTCGGTGAACGGCTCCTGGTCGACGGCCATGACAATCGTCAACCAACCGCCGCCTGCGGAGTTCAGCACTGCGTAGCCGTCCGTGCCCTGAACCGTCTCGACCGAGGCGGACGGGATGTCGCCGGCGACGTCGATCTGGTCGGCCAGCAGGGCGTTGATGAGCGCGTCGGAGTCGGCGAAGTTGATGATGTGCACCTCGTCGAATATCGGCTTGCCCTCCTCCCAGTAGAACGGGTTCTTGACGTGGATCGACTGCTTGCCGACCTCGAACTCCTTGAGCATGTACGGGCCGGTGCCGATCTGCGTGGTGGGGTCACCGTCGAACCGCTGGTAGTCGACCGGCACGATGGCGCATGTGTACGCGCACAACGTCTCCTTGAAGTTCGACACACCCTGCAGCAGCTTGAGATTGACCGTGCGATCGTCGACCTTGGTGATGCCCTCAGGCGCGAGAATGCTGCGCATCACCGAGCCACCGAACACGGCCAGATCGGCATCGAGCAATCGGGTGAACGAATAGACCACGTCGTCGGCGGTCACGTCGTTGCCGTTGGAGAACTTGACGCCGTCCTTCAACGTGACCGTGAACTCGTCTGCGGCGACGGCGGTGACATCCTTGGCAATGCCATTGGTGTACTCGGGCACGAAGTCGGGACTGAAGCTCATCAGCGGCTCCCAGCCCGTGACCTGTCGCATGATGTCTGACTTCGCAACGATGTGCTGTCCATCGATGATGTCGTTGGCTCCACCCAGCGTGCCGACGCGCAAGATTCCGCCCGCGGCCGCCGGCGCAGCATCCGTCGCCGGAGCGGCGTCTGTCCCCGTCGCTGCATCTGTCCCGTCTGTGGCCGCGTCGGTCGCCGACGCGCATCGCTGCCCGCCGGGGCCGTACTGCTGTCGCTGTCGCTGCCGCACGCTGCGAGGGCAGCGGCCAGCATCGCTGCTCCACCACTTCCGACGATGAGTTGCCGCCGGTTGAATCTCCCGGGCACCAGACCTTCCACAGGATCAAAAGCCATTCCACTTCCCCCTTATTTCGAGTGCGCCCCCGTATCTGCGACGCTCAGTTGCGACGGACTATAACGCGGTCGGCCTGTCGCCAATTCATCCCAAATGTGAACAATTGGTGCGCAGCGTCTCGGTGTGCCCGTCCACGCCGAGCACCTGGCCCGAGATATATCTGGCAGCAGGCGACGACAGGAAGGCGACGGCCTCGGCAATGTCGCCTGCATCGACGAACGAGCCCATCGAGACCTGGCTCTCGTAGGCCGTTCGAACAGCCGACTCCGTGACCCCAAGGGCGCGTGCCTCGCGTTCGATCACTCCGTCCATCCTGGGCCCGCCGACAGACCCGGGGCAGATCGCGTTGACCCGAATGCCCTCCGAACCGAGTTCCATCGCCCACGTCTTGGTCAACCCGATCACCGCCCACTTCGCCGCCGCGTAGGGCGATCGCAGGGGATACCCGAAGATTCCGGCAGTCGACGAGATGTTGGTGATCGATCCCGGCCGCTCCCGGAGGAGGGGCACGGCCAACCGGGTGCACCGGAACATCGACCCGAGGTTGATCCGCACGCAGTCGTCGAAGGCCTCGGGATCCATCTCGTCGACAGCCGCGGTCGGCCCGGCGACGCCGACGTTGTTCACGAGCACGTCGAGGCCACCCAGTCGCCCGACGACCTCCGAGAAGAGTCCGTCGACTGCGCTGGTTTCGGCGACGTCGGCAACCACATCCGGCGAGGTCGCCGGATTCGCATCGACGACGAGAACGTTGGCCCCGGCCGCCTTCAGCCTGCCGGCGATTGCAGCACCGATACCGGATCCTCCACCCGTCACCAGCACACGCAAACCGTCGAGTTGCTCCATGGTCTTCCTCTTCTCTGCATTTGTTGTTTGAGCTAGAGTTAGCTGACCGTTCGTTCAGACAACTGGTCCGAGACAAAGGTAGATCGTTATGAACTGGGAAGTCTTCATCACCTGCGCAGTCACCGGTTCCGGCGACACGGTCGGCAAGAGCCCGCACGTGCCGGTGACACCCGAGCAGATTGCGACGGCGGCCATCGACGCCGCCAAGGCCGGTGCCGCGGTGACACACATCCACGTCCGCGATCCACAGACCGGCAAAGGCGCTCGCGCCACAGAGTTGTACGCCGAGGCAGTCGAGCGAATTCGGGCATCGGGCGTCGATGTCGTGTTGAACCTCACCGCTGGAATGGGCGGCGACCTGGTACTGGGTGGCGACGAGGACGTGCTGCCGGTCAACCCCGACGGCACCGACATGGCCGGCGCGACGGAACGACTCGACCACGTGCGCACCTTGCTGCCGGAGATCTGCACGCTGGACTGCGGCACGATGAACTTCGCCTCCGGTGGCGACTACATCATGGTCAACACTCCCAGCGTGCTGCGCAGCATGGCCCGCCAGGTGCAAGAACTCGGCGTGCGCCCCGAGCTGGAAGTGTTCGACACCGGTCACCTCGTCCAGGTCAAGGAGTTGATCCGCGACGGTTTGCTCGACGACCCGGTGATGATCCAGCTGTGCATGGGCATCGCCTATGGCGCGCCCGACGATCCCAACACGTTCATGGCGTTGGTCAACAACCTGCCCAACGATTGTGTCTTCTCGGCGTTCTCGATCGGCCGCATGCAGATCCCATTCGTGGCGATGGCGGCGCTGGCCGGTGGCAACGTCCGTGTCGGTCTCGAGGACAACCTGTACCTCGGACCGGGCCACAAGGCCACCAATGCCGAACTCGTCGCCCGCGCCAAACAACTGCTGGAGAGCATGAACGTGCGGATTCTCGGCCCCCAGGAAGTGCGTGACAAGCTGAAGCTCGTCAAGCACTGATCTCGCCACGCCTGGTCAGGGAGATACGAGGGGTACGGCCATGGGTGAACCAGTAGTAGTCCAGCACGGGCTCGAAGGCGTCATCGCCTTCGAGACCCAGATCGCCGAACCCGACCGCGAAGGCGGAGCGCTGCGATATCGCGGTGTCGACATCGAGGACCTCGTCGGTCATTACGACTATGGCCGCGTCTGGGGTCTGCTGGTGGACGGCTCGTTCGACCCAGGCTTGCCCCCCGCCGAACCGTTCCCAATCCCGGTGCACTCCGGAGACATCCGCGTCGACGTGCAGAGTGCGCTGGCGATGCTGGCCCCCTTCTGGGGACTCGATCAGCTGCTCGACATCGACGACGGGCAGGTCCGCGACGATCTCGCCCGTGCCTCGGTGATGGCGCTGTCGTTCGTGGCGCAGTCCGCACGCGGCCTCGGGCTGGCGATGGTGCCGCAGCGGCACATCGATGGAGCCTCCACCATCACCGAACGGTTCATGCGTCGCTGGCGCGGCGACCCTGATCCCGACCATGTGAGAGCAGTCGACGCCTATTGGGTGTCGGCGGCCGAGCACGGCATGAACGCCTCGACGTTCACGGCGCGCGTCATCGCCTCGACCGGTGCCGACGTTGCGGCGGCGTTGTCGGGCGCTGTCGGTGCCCTGTCGGGTCCGTTGCACGGCGGCGCACCGGCGCGTGTGCTGCAGATGCTCGACGAGGTGGAGAAAGAAGGCGACGCGGAGCGTTGGGTCAAGCGGGCAATGGACAAGGGCGATCGCCTGATGGGCTTCGGGCACCGCGTCTACCGTGCCGAAGACCCTCGGGCACGGGTGTTGCGGCGAACTGCAAAGGAGTTGAAGTCGCCGCGAGTCGAGGTCGCCGATGCACTCGAGAAGGCCGCGCTGGCCGAGCTGAAGGCCCGCTATCCGGATCGCGTGCTGGCCACCAACGTCGAGTTCTGGTCAGCAGTCGTGCTCGATTTCGCCGAGGTCCCGGCGCACATGTTCACGGCGATGTTCGCCTGCGCTCGCACGGCCGGCTGGAGCGCCCACATCCTCGAACAGAAGCGCACCGGCCGGTTGATCCGGCCATCGGCCATCTACACCGGCCCGGCCTCTCGGCCGCCCACCGATGTCACCGGGTGAGTCGATGACAACTGGCCACGTCGGCCTGCTCGGTGGCGGTGTGATCGGCGGCGGATGGGCCGCCCGATTCCTGCTCAACGGCCACGACGTCGTGATGTTCGACCCCGATCCCGAAGCACCGCGCAAGGTCGGCGAAGTGCTGGCCAATGCGCGACGGGCGAATGGCAAGCTCACGCGAGCGCAGTGGCCGCCCGAGGGATCGCTGCGCATCGTCACGACCGTTGAAGAAGCCGTGGACGGCGCCCACTTCGTGCAGGAGAGCGCGCCCGAGCGGCTGGAGTTGAAGCAACAGCTGTTCGCCGCGGCCAGCCGCGTCGCCGGCCCGGAGGTGATCTTCGGCTCCTCGACCTCAGGCCTGCTGCCCACCGAGATGCAGCGAGACATGGCGCACCCCGAACGGCTCGTGGTCGGGCATCCGTTCAACCCCGTGTACCTCATGCCACTGGTCGAGGTGTGTGGTGGCAACGAGACGAGCGAGGCCACCAAGCAACGCGCCGCGGAGATCTACCGCAGCATCGGCATGCATCCGCTGATCCTGTCGAAGGAGATCGACGGATTCGTGGCCGACAGGTTGATGGAAGCCCTGTGGCGCGAGGCCCTGTGGCTCGTCAACGACGGCGTGGCGACGGCGGCCGAGATCGACGATGCCATGCGCTTCGGCCCCGGTCTGCGCTGGAGCTTCATGGGTACGTTCCTGATCTACAGGATCGCCGGAGGCGAGGCCGGCATGCGCCACTTCATGGCCCAGTTCGGACCTGCGTTGAAATGGCCGTGGACGAAGTTGATGGACGTCCCCGAGCTCACCGACGAACTGCTCGACACGATCTGCGAGCAGAGCGATGCGCAGGTCGCCCTGCAAACTCCTGGCCTGTCGATCCGCGAGCTCGAAGCGTTGCGCGACGACTGCTTGGTGGAGGTCATGCACGGGTTGCGCAATCGCGGGTTCGCAGCCGGCAAGACGCTTGCCGACTTCGAGCAATCGCTGTTCGATCGAGGCAACCTCGTTCCACCCGACACCGACCTCACCCAACCGATCCGGATGCACGAGCGAGCGGTCCCGTCGGATTGGGTCGACTACAACGGACACACCAACGACAGCCGCTACATGCAGATCACCAGCGAGGCCGGTGACAAGTTCATGCGGTTGATCGGGGTCGACGAGGCGTACCTGCAGTCGGGCCGCTCCTATTACACCGTCGAGAGCCATTTGAACTTCATCGCCCAGAGTCACGCCGGCGATGCTTTGTACGTCGACGTGCAGTTGATGTCACACGATGCCAAGCGCCTGCACCTGTTCACGGTCGTTCGGCGTGGCGACGACGATTCGATCGTGGCGACGGCCGAGCACATGATGTTGCACGTCGACGCCGAGGCCGGGAAGTCGTCGCCTGCCTCGGACGAGATCCAAGCAAAGCTCGCGGAGATCGCCGCCCACCACGATCAGCTCGAACGTCCGGTCAACGCCGGTCGTTCGATCGGCCAAAAACCCACATCCTGAACGAGTGTTTCGCGCCCGCCCGGGGGCGCGTCAAACACTCCTCCAGGCGTCGCGATCCCAGGTTGCCGACGTCACTCCTCGCTCGCGCAGCACGGTCTTTTCGACCTTCTCGGTCGGCGTCCGCGGCAGCGCCTCGACGACCTCGATGTAGCGAGGCACCATGTGCCGACCCATCCGGCTCCCGCAGAACTCGACAAGCTCCGTCGGATCCACCTTGTGGCCGGTTCGGGCGACGATGGCCACCATCACATCGTCCTCGGTGAGCTCGCTGGGCACGCCGTACGCGGCCGCATCGAGGACTGCCGGGTGCAGCTTGACGACCTCTTCGACCTCGAACGCCGAGATGTTCTCGCCGCGTCGCCGGATGCTGTCGGCACGCCGCCCGACGAAGTAGAAGTAGCCGTCGTCATCGCGGCGGGCGAGGTCGCCGGTGTGGAACCAGAGGTCGCGGCGCGTCTGCATCGACGTCTCCGGCATGCCGTAGTAGCCGTCCGACATCAGCGAGGGCTCGTTGGGGCGGACGACGATCTCGCCGACCTCGTCGACTCCGACCTCCGATCCAGCGCCGTCGAAGAGCCTGACGTCGTACTGCGGAATCGCCCGCCCGCACGAGCCCTGCCTTCGCGGCCTGTCTACCGGGTGGTACATCGGCACGCCGGCGTCCGTCGATCCGTACAACTCCACCAGGTGGACGCCGAACCGATGCTCGAACTCGTCGCCGAACTCGGGCACGGGTACACCCCATCCCAGGCGGGCCGGATTGTCGAGGTCGTCGGCACGCTCCGGTCGCTTGTGCAACATGGTCAAGGTGGCACCCATGAAATCGAAGACCGTTGCACCGGCGCGACGAATCTCGTCCCAAAAACCTGACGCAGAGAACCGATCGCCGATGGCGGCGGTCGTGCCCAGCAGCATCGCGGGAAGGACTGTCAGCACCGTGGCATCGATGTGGAACATCGGGAACGGGCAGTACAACACGTCGTCACTTCGCAGTTGCAGATTCTCGATCATCAGTTGTGCCTGGCGAACGGCATACCTGTGCGACAACACGCAGCCCTTCGAGGGCCCGGTCGTGCCAGACGTGAACAGCACCATGGATGGATCGACCACCGAATGCCCTGCCGAGATGGATGCCGTGCGACCGGTGGCGAGGGACTCGTAGTCGATGACCTCGACGCCGGGCAGGACGGGCAGGGACGGGCCGGCGCCTCGAACCACGACCAGGCGGCGGAGGTGCACCAGATCCCCGGAGATCGCCGCGACACTCGCGACGAACCTGGCATCAACGATGACGGTCTCCGCGCCGCTGAGGTTCAGCGCATGGGCCAGCGATGAACCACGAAACTCGGTGTTGAGCAGGGTCGAGACGGCCCCGACCGTGCACAGGGCCAGCCAGGTGATCGCGAACGTCTGTCCGTTGGGCAGCAGGACGGGCACCAGGTCGCCGCGTCGCACACCAAGATCGGCCAGGCCATGGGCAACGCCGAGGGAACGACTTCGAGCATCGCCGTAGGTGAGGTCGCCCGACGAGAACCGCAGAAAAGTCGTGTCGGCGCGATCGGCCGCACGATGATCCAGCAGCCGATCGATCGTCGGGACGTCCATAGGCTCGGTCTTACTAGGTTGCAGGTCATGCAGGAGAACTTCGCGTACGACACGGTGCTCAGCAATCTCGACGATGGGATTCGCACGATCACACTCAATCGACCTGACAGCCTCAACGCGATGAACCGTCAGCTGATCGACGATGTTGCGGCTGCGTTCGGCGACGCTCACCGCGACGAGGACACCAAGGCGATCATCTTCACCGGTGCAGGGCGGGCGTTCTGCGCCGGCGACGACCGTCGCGAGCACGTGCACCCGGCAAACGAAGCCGAGGCCCGCGACCTGGTCGATGCCATCCAACGAGCAACAGAGGCGATCGTGTTCGGCCCGAAGCTCGTGGTCGGGGCGATCAATGGATGGGCCGTCGGCGGAGGTTTCGAATGGGCCATCAACTGCGACTTCCCGATCTGGGCGGACACCGCGAGGGGGTTCTTCCCGGAGGTGTCGTTGAATCTCTTCTCCACGGGCGGTGTGACGTCGTTCCTGCCGGCACTCGTCGGTTTGATGAAGGCACGCGAGATGCTGTTCCTCGGTAACCGGTACGACGCTTCGACGCTGCACACGCTGGGTGTGGCGTGGCGCGTGGCTCCCGACGATGAGCTCATGTCAGCGGCTCGCGACGTTGCCATCCAACTCGGCAACCTGCCGTCCTTGGCGAGCGCGGCGATGAAGCGGGTGCTCAATCACACCGCATCCACCGACGTTGCCGAGGCATTGCGGCTCGAGACCGATGCAACCGTCGCCGGCTTCCTCGACCCGGAAACCACACGCCTCCTGAAGGCGAGCTTCGAACCGCCACGCGCCGACGGACTTCGTTAGCCGCTAGCGGCCGAACCTAGTGATCTGACCACGAACGTTCGCGTGCCGTGTGTGGCGGCTCGTGTTGGTCTCGTCGTCGTTGGGTGCTTGCTAGTTCCATGTGAGCACATAGACGCTCCGCGCTTGTATGGGCGCGCACGAAAACGCGAGCGTGAGTGACCGCCGGCTGTACGAACGGGTCCGGTGGCATCATCGATCTGGGCGTTCGTCGATCTGGTTGCCACGGTTCTCGGTGACCTGCGACGGTGAACGAAGATTGGCACCCAGATCGGTAGAGCACGCGCGTCGACCGCTGTGCCGTGAGTCCAATGGCACGTGCATGGGCCAGACCCGACACACAGCACCCGCTTTGGGGCCAGAGCCGGGAAGCGAGCGTGGACAGACCTGGTGTGTGTCGGATCTGGCCGTGTTGGCGATATCGGACACACACCGATCCGAGCGGTGCGTCCACTCAGTCGATCTGGTTGCCACTACCGGGTCACAGACGCAGGTCCGCGAAATCCTTGGCAACCAGATCCTCGACCCCTTGCGGACAAGGCAAACGTTGCCGGTCAGAGCACTAGTAGCCGGTGAGGCCGAGGACTTCGGCGACTTCCTTGTTGGCGATGCCGTTGATCGGCAGTCCTTCACCACGTTGCAGATCGATGACTGCGGTCTCGGTGTCGGGCCCGAAGTAGCCGTCGAACCTGCCCTCCAGCAAGCCCTCGCTCCCAAGCGCCTCTTGGAGGGCCTTGACCCGTGATCCCTGGTGGCCGATCTGCAACGGCCCGGCGCCCGGTGCGGCGACGTACTTGCCGTCCCAGATCAACGACGGCGGAGGAAGCGACGACGGCGAGCGCTGAGTCGAGGGCGGCGACAGGGTGATGGGCGATACGAGGGTCGTGGTCGTGGCCGGCAGGGTCGTCGTCGCCGGCACGATGACGTGAGGTGTGGAGTCCTGGTCGAGATCGATGCAGATGATCGATCCGTCGGGGGTGTCCAGGTCGGCGCACAGCCGGCGTCCGTCGCTCGCATAGACCTCGATGTTGGCCTGCGTGTGGCCCTCGATGTCGTCGGTGGTCTCGAGCGTGTCGGCATCGAACACCTTGACCGCGTATTGCGAACCGCTCGTCGACAGCTCGATGTCGAGAGCCACCAATCGGCCGTTGCCCATCAGGACGGAGCCGCCAAGGTCTGGGGGAGGGTCACGCCGAACGGGGTAGGCCGGATCCGTGATGTCGTAGATGCCAGACGAGACGACGACCGTCTCACCCATGCCGCCGATCGAACCGATGCCGTCGACGTCGAACTTGCCTACGACTTCGAGCGTCGCGGGATCGACGACCCGCAGTTCGTCGCCGGTCGCCGGGCTCGTGGATGTGAGCACGATGAACCTGCCAGTCGAGACCATCGTCGTCGGCGGGTCCACGGCCGACGAGGGACCGAACTCGCCATCGACACCAAGAGAGCGGATGCGATAGTCCAACGGCTCGCCCGCGGCCGGCGTGAGCGTGTCGACCGTGAGTACGTATGCCGTCTCATCCACCGTGACGACGCTGACCGGAACTGCCCCATCGGGCGCGTCGTACTTGCCCACGACATCCAACGTGGCCCGATCGAGCACAGTGAAACCGTTGGGCTGCGGATCGCTCTCAGAGTCTCCAGGGCTGAGCGTCCACACGTTCTGCGAAGTCAGGGCAATCGGGAGCGCGCCGCTGAGGACCCAACTGGTGGCGCTCGTCGCCCGCTCGCCTGTCGCCGTGCTGACCCTGTTGAGCGCTGCCACGCCACCCTGCGCGAAGGTGAGGAAGAACACGTCGTCGCCATCCACCGCAACCATCGAGGCGGGCCCACCTGCAGCGAACGCCCGACTGCCCGGCGCCGCAACTGTCGGCGAGGTCACCGTGATCTCGACGTCACCAACGACGGTTGTCACCTGGGCCATCTCGGCCACGGTCGATGCCGTCGGCGCGCTCCCGGTACCTGCAGCCGTGCCCTGCACTGCGTCGCCGGAACCACCCGGCGTGCTGGTGGCGCTCGGCGGCACGCTGGAGCCACCGGCGGAGCCATCGCCTCCACAGGCCGACACTCCTAGTGCGAACGCGAACAGAACGGCGCAACGCCTCATCAACACAGTGCAGAACACTACGAACTGTCGGCCCGGATCCACAGGCACGAATCATTCGGCATCGCGATCAGCGGTCCTTCACCGGGCGTACCCGACGAGTCTGCAGTAGCGGGCCGGAATCGAATCCGGGGCCCAGTAAGCGTGCGGCCTCGACCAGCCAGGTCCGCTCCACCTGGGCGAGGGTCACGCCTTTGGCCTTCATCGCCAACAGCGGTGCCATGCCGTCGAGCAACGCGGCGAGGACGAACATGGTTTCGTCGGGATCGCTCTCGACGAACTCGCCCCGTTGCTGGCCATCGCGGATCACCTTGCGCAGCATCGCCCGCCATCGTCGGTCCATTCGGTCGCGCTCGGCCGCTGCTGCGGGATCGCGCAAGGCAAGCACGCACAGCTCCATCCACAACGCCCAGTCGTAGTGCCGCAGCATTGCTTCGACGAGGATTCGCAGTTTCTCCGACGACGTCGCTGCTTGCTCGATGCGAACGGTGTATCGGTCGTGGAACTCCAGCTCACGCAGGGCCAATGCCTCAGCGAGCAAGCCCTGCTTGCCGTCGAACCAGTAGAGGATCGCGGCCGGGCTGGTACCGGCTGCCTTGGCGATGTCGACCACTCGCGCGTTGGCGTAGCCGCGCTCCGACAACACCTCGGCGGCGGCGCTGACGATCTGCGCCTTGCGAACATGGTCGAGTCGAGGTCTTGGCATGCGAATCCTGAGTGTATATTCAGCTTATGAGTTCGGGGGACGTACAGGTCGACCACGACGGCCGCATGGTGCACGCCCCTACGCGCTGGCAGCCGGGCGACACCGTGGCCGCGCCGCTCGATTTCTACCGTGGACACGTGCTGCCCGGTTGGGTCGACTACAACCGGCACATGACCGAGGCCGCCTATCTCACCGCTTTCGGTTGGGCGAGCGACGCGCTGTTCACGTACATCGGCGACGACGACCAGTACCGCGCCGAGGGCCACAGCTTCTACACCGTCGAAACTCACATCGCCTATCTGCGCGAAGCCGCCGAGGGCGCCCCGCTACGCATCACCACGCGGGTCCTCGGTGTCGACCGCAAACGTCTGCTGATCTACCACGAGATGTTTCACGGCGACGACGACAAGTTGCTCGCGACGACAGAGCAGATGCTCGTGCACGTCGACATGGACGCGGGTCGATCGGTCGCGATCCTTCCCGACGTGCGTGCCGCGCTCGATGCGATCTGCGCCGCCCATTCCACCCTTGCGCCGGCCGCCCGGGCCGGACATTTTCCCGTACCGAATTCGGAGTAGAACCTTGGATTTCGCCCTTTCCGACGAGCACCAGATGATCGTCGACACCGTTCGCAACTTCACCGAACGAGAGCTGTTCCCCCACGAGGAGCAGGTCGAGAAGCTCGGTGAGGTGCCACCAGAGTTGGTGCAGCAGATCAAGCGGCGTTCGATCGACGCCGGGCTGTACGCCGCGAACATGCCGGCTGAGCTCGGTGGCGGTGGCCTCGACAGCTTCGGTGTCACGCTGGTCGACCGCGAGTTCGGAGCCGCCTCGTACGCCCTCCACTACATCGTCGCCCGACCGAGCAACATCTTGCGGGCGTGTACAGGCGATCAGATCGACGAGTACCTGATTCCGACCATCACCGGCGAGCGTGTCGACTGCATGGCGATGAGCGAGCCCGACGCCGGCAGCGACGTGCGCGGGATGAAATGCAGCGCAGTACGCGACGGCGACGACTACGTGATCAACGGCACCAAGCACTTCATCAGTCACGCCGACCTTGCTGACTACGTGATCCTGTTTGCGGCGAGCGGCGAGGAGGAGACCAGTCGGGGACCGAAGAAGCTGATCACCGGTTTCCTTGTCGACTTCGACACCCCGGGCTGCGAGGTGGTCGATGGATACAAGTGCGTCTCCAACCGCGGCTACCACAACCTGATCATCAACTTCGACGACTGCCGCGTGCCGGTGTCGAAGATTCTCGGCGAGGAGCATCGCGGGTTCGACGCCGCCAACGAGTGGCTCGGCTCGACCCGGTTGCAGGTGGCAGCGGTGTGCGTCGGGCGGGCCCGTCGCGCTCTGGGCATCGCTACCGAATGGGCGGCGACGCGGGTGCAGTTCGGTCAGCAGATCGGCAAGTTCCAGGGTGTGTCGTTCAAACTCGCAGACATGCTGACGCGACTCGAAGCTGCCGAGTTGTTGACGCTGCGCGCAGCATGGAAAGACGCGCAAGGGGAAGCGACCGACACCGACATGGCGATTGCCAAGGTGTTCGCCAGCGAGATGTGCCAGTTCGTGACCGACGAAGCCATTCAGATCCTCGGCGGGATGGGACTGATGGACGAGTTGCCGCTCGAGCGGATGTGGCGCGACACCCGCGTCGATCGCATCTGGGACGGCACATCCGAGATCCAACGTCACATCATCTCCCGGGCGATGCTGCGTCCCTTCGGAGCCTGAGCCGTGCCCGACATCAGTCGCCTGCTCGCGCCGCGATCGATTGCGATCGTCGGTGGCGCACCCGCGGAACGTGTCGTGCGTCAATGCCTGAAGCTCGGCTTCCCGGGCCCCATCTGGCCCGTGCATCCGACGCGCCGCGACCTTGCGGGGGTGTCCTGCCTGCCAAGTCTCGAGGCACTGCCTGCCGTTCCCGATGCGGTGTTTCTCGGCGTCAACAGGCACGCCACCGTCGAGGCGATGACAACGCTGCGGTCGATCGGTGCCGGTGGCGCGGTCTGCTATGGATCCGGCTTTGCCGAGTCCGGCGAGGCGGATCTACAACGTGATCTGCTCGACGCGGCCGGCGATGTGCCCTTCTTCGGACCGAACTGCTACGGCTATGTGAACACGTTCGACCGTGTCGCGTTGTGGCCCGACGAGCATGGGATGCAGCGGTTCGACCGCGGTGTGGCCATCGTGTCGCAGAGCGGCAACGTGGCCGTCAACCTCACCTTTCAACAGCGCGGCCTTCGCCTCGGCACGATCGTGTCGGTCGGCAATCAGGCCAGTCTCGGTTTGGAGGATTGCGTCGAGGCATTCCTCGACGACCCGCGGATCACCACAATCGGATTGTTCCTCGAGGCGGTGCGCGATCCACAGCACTTCGCCACGGTTGCCCGACGGGCTCACGAGCAAGGCGTACCCATCGTCGCTCTGCAAACTGGCCGCTCGACGGCCGGTGCTGCAATCGCCACCTCGCACACCGGATCGATGTCGGGTCGCGCCGCGGCATACGACGCTCTGTTCGCCCGATACGGCGTGGCAACAGTGACGACACCGGCCGAGTTGCTGGAGACGTTGAAGCTGCTCGACAACGGCGGGCGTTTGAGCGGCCCACGCATGGTGTCGGTGAGTTGCTCGGGCGGCGAAGCGTCGCTGGTTGCCGACCGCACCGAGCACGGGACGTTGCAGTTCGAGCCGTTCAGCGAGCAGCACGCCAGCCGGATCGAATCGACCTTGACCGAACTGGTGACGGTCAGCAATCCGTTCGACTACCACACGTTCATGTGGGGTGACCGAGCAGCGATCTCGAAGTGTTTCACTGCAGTGCTGGACGGCCCGCAGGACGCCACGATGCTGGTGCTCGACGCTCCGCCCAGTCCCGACAACGATCCCGCCGCGTGGGTTGTCTCGGCCGATGCGCTCGCCGACGCCGTCGAGGCCACCGGTCGACGCGCGGTGATCGTCGCGAGCATGGCAGAGTGCCTCAACGAGGAGTTGCGGACGCGCATCATGGACCGCGGGTTGACACCGTTGCTCGGACTCAGCGAAGGGTTGGCCGCGTTGCAGGCCGCCGCGGTCGTCGGAACGCGGTGCGATCCCGTACATGCGCCGGTGACTCAACCGGCGGGTACCCGACTCGTCGATGAAGCGGAGGCGAAACAACGGCTGGCAGCGTTCGGTATCGCCGTTCCGAACGGCACCGTCGTTGCGGCGGCAGATGTCGAGAGCGCTGCGACCGAGATCGGCTTCCCGATCACGTTGAAGGCGCTCGGTCAGGCACACAAGAGCGAATCGGGGGCGGTCAAGGTCGGCCTGATCGACGGCGGTGCGGTGGCTGCGGCACTTGCTGCGATGCCCGCTGCGGACCACTATCTCGTCGAAGCCACCGTGACCGACGTTGTCGCCGAGGTGCTGGTCGCCGTGCGCCGCGATCCGCCGATCGGATGGCTGGTCTCGCTCGGCTTCGGCGGCGTGATGACCGAGGTGTGGAGCGACGTGACGCATCTCCTCGCGCCCGTTACCGCCGACGACGTTCGCTCGGCGCTGTCGGAGTTGCGGAGTCACCGACTCCTCACCGGGTTCCGCGGCCGACCGGCCGCCGACATCGACGCGCTTGCCTCACTGGTGGTGACGTTGACCGAAGCCGTCGTCGGCACCGATGTGGTCGAGGTCGAGCTCAATCCCGTGCTCGTCGGTCAACATGGTGCTGTCGCGGTCGACGCGCTCTGGTTGGAGGAGGTCAAGTGAACGGGTTTCATGTTGAGCTGTCGGACGGCACCGCGGTCATCACCATCGACCGCCCGAAGGCCAACGCGATCGACGCCGCGACCAGCAAGGCGTTGGGCGACACGTTCGCGTCGCTGGACGCCGATCACGGGGTGCGGGCGATCATCCTCACCGGCGCGGGGCCCAAGTTCTTCTCCGCCGGTTGGGATCTGTCGGCTGGCGAGGACTTCGACAGCGACTATGGCATCGGCGGTTTCGGTGGGTTCCCCGAGTTGCCCGACCGCACCACTCCGGTGATCGCCGCGGTCAACGGCATGGCGGTCGGCGGCGGGTTCGAGATGGCGATGTCTGCCGACCTGATCGTCGCCGCCGACCATGCGCAGTTCTGGCTGCCCGAGCCGGCGCTCGGAATCCTGCCCGACGCCGGCGCGGTCAGGTTGCCGCGCTTGCTACCGCCACACGTGGCTCGCGAGATGTTGCTGACCGGTCGGCGGATGGATGCAGACGAAGCGGTGCGATGGGGTTTGATCGCCCGCGCCGTACCGGCGGACGACCTGTTGGTGGCCGCCCACGAGATTGCGGCCGCCATCGCAGCCTCGGCGCCGCTCAGTGTCGCCGCGTTGCTCGACATCGAGCGCCGCACGATCAACCTCTCCACCCACGATGCCATGGAGATGTTGAAGTCGCTGCCGAGCTACCGCCGAGCCATCGACTCCGAGGACGCCGCGGAAGGCCAAGCCGCGTTCGCGGAACGCCGCCCCCCAATCTGGAAAGGCCGCTAGCCCACTCTCGATGGTGTGAGCCCGATGTCAACCCAGCGGCACGATCCGACTCACGGCATCCCCGAGTCGGGCGCGGTGTGAGTCCGGTGTCAACGCCGGCGCGACATCCGACTCACAGCAGGTTTGGCTAAGCGCCGGTACGGCCGAAGCCGAAGAGTTGTTGGCCGACCTTGCGCATCTGGATCTCCTCGGAGCCTTCGGTGATGCGGTAGCGGCGGTGATGCCGGTAGATGTGCTCGAACGGCATGTGGCGCGAGTATCCGACCCCGCCGCAGGTCTGCATCGCCCGGTCCGCGGCATCGCAGGCCAGCCGGTTGGCGCGGTAGTTGCACATCGCCACGAGGTGTGTCACCTCCATGTGGTGCTTGTGGTCCAACATCCACGCCGTGTACCGAACCAGTTGGCGCAGCATCGCCGCCTCAGTGTGCAGTTCGACGAGCGGGAACTGGATCCCTTGGTTCGTCGACAGCTTCTTGCCCCACGTGACTCGCTTGTTCGCGTACGTGACCGCCTCGTCGATGCAGAACTGGGCAGCGCCGAGCGACGATGCGGCCTGGCGGATCCGGTTCTCGTGGACGAAGTGCTGCGCCAGTTCGAGCCCGCGGTCGATCGTGCCGAACACTGCATCGGCGCCGACGCGCACGTCGGTCAGCGACACCTCGGCATGGTCGGTCGGCATGTTGAACGTCCACCAGAAGAACTCGACCTTGAAGCCCGGCGCATCGGTCGGCACGAGGAAGGCGGAGATCCCCTTGGGGTTGCCCGGATCACCGCTGGTGCGAGCGAAGATGATGTCGTGCGTCGCGTGGTGCAGCCCGCTGTTCCAACGCTTCATCCCGTTGAGCACCCACTCGTCGCCATCGCGCACGGCCGTGGTCTCCATGTACGTCGCGTCGCTGCCGTGATTGGGTTCCGTCAGTCCGAAGGCCAGCCGGCGAGTGCCGTCGAGGAAGCCGGGCATCCACGCCGCGACCTGGTCGGGGGTGCCGAAGTCGCGCATCATCAGCACGGTCGGGAAGTTGCCGACGATCGACGACTCGTTCTGCAGATCGTTGTGCAGCCCGAGCCCCCGCGTCGCCAAGTGTTCGCGGATGATCGCCATCTCCAGATTCGAGGCGTCGCGACCACCGAACTCGGCGGGCAACGCAAGACGCAGCCAACCGGCGGCGTCGGCGCGGCGACGCATCTCGCGAAGGAGTTCCTCCCAGTCCGCACGAGGCACACCACCGTTGTCGAAGTCGGTACGCGCCCACTCGCGACGGTGATCGAAGAACCGCATGTTGTCGTCCGCCTGCTCGAGCGGCTTGATCTCGCGTTCGATGAACTCGTCGAGTTGATCGAGGGTCGATTGGATCTCGGCGGGAATCGTGAAGTCCACGACTCACGACGTTACGAGAGCAGCCGCCCGCCGCTGCCACGGAGCCATGGCCACGAGCCCGACTCCGAGCACGAACCCAGATCCGGCGGTGGTCCAGCGCAGGCCGATCGCGTCCGCGATCTGTCCCTGGATCAGCGTGCCGATCGGGAAGAGGATGCCGAGCACCATGAAATTGACAGCCAACACCCGGCCGCGCATCTCGTCGGGCGCTGCTTGCTGGGTGACGCTGGCAAACGATGTGAACGCGTAGCCGTAGAAGAGCCCGACCAACGTCAACATGATCGCGGCCGACCAGAGATACGGCGCGAAACCGTACGCGATCAACGCCGGGCACATCAGACCGACGCCACCGAACATCACGCTGTTGACACCGAACCTCTTGGTGAGAGAGCCGAGCGTGAACGCCGCGGTGACCGCGCCGATGCCTTGAGCCGTCACCAGCACCGAGGTCGCCTTGGCGTCGCCGTGCAGCACATTGGTCGCCATCTGCGACACGAACGCGATGAACGGCGAGGCGATCCCGATGGTCAGCACCATCACCACCAACATCCGCCGCATGACCGGATGGGCGATCGCAAAGCGAAGACCATCGGCCAGCGCACCGAAGATGGGACGCCGGTCGCCCTCGCGATGCGGGACCTTCACGAGCGCGACCGCAACGATCACTGCGAAGAAGCTGATCGCGTTGCACCACAGTGCAGTCCCGATCCCGCCGACCGAGATTGCGACTGCCGCAAACGACGGACCGATGATCCTGCCGAGGTTCCACTGCGCGTTGGAGAGCCCGACTCCGGCGACGAGATGCTCACGCTCGACGAGATCCGGCAAGATGGATTGGAATGACGGGAACGTGAACGCGCCGATGCATCCGGCGAGGAAGCTGAGCATCGCGATCCCGAGTGGCGTCGCATCTCCGCCGCCGACCCACACGGCGAGGACCGCCGCGACGATCGCCGACAGCGCGTTGCCGACGATCAACAGTCGGCGCCGACTCCACCGATCCGCCATCGCCGAGCCGATCGGCCCGAGCACGCCATTGGGCAAGAAGCCGGCCGCGCCGACGATTGCCGACCACGATGCCTTTCCCGTGGTGTGCGCGACGTAGTAGCTCAGCCCCACCGCCTCCATCCATGTGCCGATGTTCGACAGGAGCGCTCCGGACCACATCAAGCTGAAGTTGCGAGATCGAAATGGAGCGAGGGACGCCGAGGCCATGCTCGAGCGACGTTACCGGTAAGCTGGATCTTGGCGTGGCGGCCGGGATGCAGATGCTCGCCTGCTTTCCGGATAGCACAGTCTGGAAAACATGCCTACAGAGTTGGCACCAACCGTCGCCGAAGACAGCACATTGCCGTTGTTCGCCGTGCCTGCCGAGATCCGTCAGTGGGGCGCTCGTGTTCGCCTTGCCCAGCGCAGCGCAAGTCGCGCAACGCTGATGCTGGTCGAGACGGTGGCGTTCTATGCGGCATTCGTCGCGTTCGGCCAGACGATCGATCGCTGGTGGGGTTGGGTGATCGCCTGGGTCGGTTTGGTGATGTGCATGATGCGGATCGACGCGGCGCACCACGAGGCTGTCCATCGCAGTCTCTACGTCCGTCGTTGGCCCAACGATCTGATCGCCTCGATCACCGGCGCGTTCGAGGGATTCCACGGGCCCACATATCGGTGCTTCCACCTCGCTCACCACGCGTTGACCCGACGAGACCACGACCTGTCGGACCCGGAGGCGTTCTACGACGAGCTCTTGACTCGACCATTCTCCATCGGGCCACTCAACTTCCGCGCCCGTGCCGTGTATGTCGTCGGCATGTTGATCGGTGGCATCTCGTTCGCGATGCAACTGGTCATCGGCGCCATCGGGACCATGTTCGGCCGGCCACCGGCGTACGTGGGCGCAGCATCGCTCGAGCGGCATGTACGCCGGTGGGGCTGGGTGCCGTTCGCACTGTGGACCACTGTCGCAGCGGGCGCCATCTCGACCGGTCACACCGGCGAATTGGTTCGCTGGTGGCTGGTGCCGATGCTGGTGTTCCTCTGCGGTCCGTACACGTTCTTCGCACTCCCCGAGCACTACGCCGCGCCGCACAACAACCCGATGGTCACCGCGACCGGTTCCGTTCGTTCGACGCCGGTCTACCGGTGGCTGACGCTCGACGGGAACTTCCATCTGGCCCACCACGTGTTCCCGACCGCGTCCTGGTGGCGGCTGTCCGAGGCTGACGCGCAGCTACACAACGTCACGACGCTTCGCCATCGCGGATACCTCCAGTTCCACCGCGAGGTGTGGCGGGATCTGGCCCTCAGTAGTGCGTCTGACAATGAGGCACAGGCGACGTAAGGAAGAACGCATCGCTGCGGCGCACGACGTCGCTGTTACGCGCGTGCAGCCGACGGCCCGCGGCCAGCGCGGACGGCCGCACGCCGCCCAACAGCAACGCGCCGAGCGAGGCTTGATCCATCACGAGGTCCGGTCGAGTCCGGACTTTCTTGCAGGTGGCGTCGTCCGGTGAGCCGTCGAGCAGCCACCGCTGACCGTCGACCTCGAGCACGAAGCTGTCGGTCGTGCCGTAGCGACGCGCCGACATGCACGCGGCCACGTCGCGGACGTTGACCCAGATGCCGTCGTTCAGCGCCGTGGTCTCCAGGGCGCGAGGGTTGGTCAACAGATATGGCAGCGGATCGTCCACGGGCATCTGGCGAGAGATGATGGCTCCGACCAGGTCGACACTGAGCAGCGTGTGCCACAACGCGGCGTGCGCGTCGCCCGTGTTGGCGACGAACTCGGTGAGGCGCATGTTGTGCGCCGGTCGTCCGTCGTTCCACTGCTCTTCGATCCGATAGGACGCGTAGCCGTCTCGGTGCGCCATGTAGAACACCGGGCTGTACCCGCCTTGCGCAGCTTTCGCCGATGTCGAAGACGAACCGGTGCCAGGCGTCGTCGCGGTCGACCTCTCCCGAGCGGAGGCGATGAAACCGCGACCAGACGCGTGTGACGTGTTGCAAGGCGTCGTCGCCGGAGACGAACCACACGCTGCCTCGGGCGGGTTGGAACTCGGGGCGGATCTGTGCCGAGCGTCGATCGATCGAGGTCACACGAACCTGCGACGCGATGCCGAATCCGTGGCGCTCGTAGATCCCACCTTCGCTCGCCGCGAGCATCGATACCGGCTCACCGCGGCGGTCGACATCAGCAAGGGATCTGGCCATCAGCTTGGTCAGCAGCCCTTGGCGGCGATGGGTGGTCGCGGTCGACACCCACGTCAACGCACCCATGGGCACCCCAATCCCGCCCGGGAGGGTCACTTGCATGGTGAAGGCGCCAACGATTGCGACGATCTCCTTGCCATCGAAGGCAAGTTCGAATCGACTCGTATCGGAGATCGAGCGGGCCCGTTCGATCCGTTCCGGTGTGTAGGCGATACCGAAAGCGCGAGCGTCTGCATGACAGATCGCAAGCCAGTCGTCGTCCATTGCGGTTCGGAAGGTGATCGGCATCGGGCGAGTCTGGCCCGCGTCCGATGGCGCTAGCCAGTAATTTCCATCCCATGACCACCTTCGCACCCGAACGAGTCGTTGCCGACCTGCGTGCTCTCGCCGATCACACCGGAGGGCCCGAGGGTAGCCGCCGCCTGGCTTGGACACCGGAGTGGCTGCAGGCCAGGGCGATGTTGCGCGAGTCGTTGACGACGCTTCCCGTCGAAGTCGACGAGGACGAGGCCGGCAATCTGTGGGCGGTGCTGCGCGGCGAGCGTGACGACACGTTGGTGGTCGGAAGCCACCTCGACAGTGTGCCCAAGGGTGGCTGGCTCGACGGCGCGCTGGGCGTCATGTCGGGGTTGGAGTTGCTGCGATCGCTCGCCGCTGAGGGAACGCCGCCGATCACGGTTGCGTTGGTCGACTGGGCGGATGAGGAAGGCGCCCGGTTCAGTCGAAGCCTGTTCGGCTCGGCGGCGAGTGTCGGCACGCTCGACATCGAGGTGCTGCGCGGCTTGACCGACAAGGACGGCAACAAGCTGCCCGAGGTCCTTGCCGCCCACGGTGTCGACATCGACAACCTCGACGGGGCACGCACGCGTATGGCCGACGTGAAGGCCTATGTCGAGGTGCACATCGAGCAGGGTCCGATCCTCGAATCGATGGGACGTGGGATCTGCACGGTCACCGGAACCAAGGGCATCGAGCGCGAGCGCTTGATCTTTCGTGGGCAGGCTGCGCACGCCGGCACGATGCCGATGGAAATGCGCCGTGACAGCTTCCGCGCCGCATCGCGGTTTGCGCTCGAGATCGCCGAGATCGGACGCCGCCACGACGGCGTCACGACCGTCGGCGTCGCTCAATGTTGGCCAGGTGTGGTGACGGCCGTCGCCGGCGAGACCCGCCTGGCGATGGACATGCGCCACATCGATGCGATCGGGTTGCAGAAGATGTTCGACGAAGCTCATGCTGCGGCCGACCGTGCCGCCGAGGCGGAGGGCTGCACCGTCGAGTGGGAGCACATCTTCCGGATCCCGCCGATGCCGTTCCATCCAGCGTTACTCGACGCGGCGCGGCAAAGCGTCGAGGAGGTCGAGGGCCACGATGTCGAGCTACCGAGTGGTGCACTGCACGACGCGAGCGAGATGGCCCGCGAGGTCCCGACCGTGATGATCTTCTCGTCGTCGACGAATGGCCTCAGTCACACGAAGGAGGAGGACACCCCGGTCGAGCATCTCCAGATGGCCGCCGACGCCTTCCACCGGACATGCCGTCGCGCCATCAACCTGATCGTCGCCGGCGATCTCTGACTCCGTGCGATGAGAGATGAGCCGCCAGACGCCGCAGATCTCTCATCTCGACGGCACGGCCACCCGGCGCGATGAGAGATATGCGGCCTGGAGCGGCTCATCTCTCATCGCGGCGCTGGTTCAGCAGGGCGGTGACAGCTTTGCCGTCGGCCTTGCCTTGGCTGAGCTTCATCACCGCGCCGACAAGTGCGCCCATCGCCTTGCCCTCGCCCGCACAGAACTTGGCCCACGCCTCCGCGTTCTCGGCGATCGCCTGATCGACGAGCGGATCGAGAGCGCCGGAACCCATCGCCTCGAAGCCTTTCGCCGCGGCGATTGCCGTGGCGTCGCCTCCCCCGTTGGCGATCAACTCGGCCACCACTGCCTTCGCCTGCGTCGCAGTCAGTGCGCCACTGACCTCCATCGTCGTCAACTTGGCGAGGTCTGCCGCAGGCACCGATGGCGAGTCGGCCCACGCCTCCTTGACGTGGACGAGTGCTCGGGCCACGTCTCCACCCGCTGCGCCGACCGCCAGCACGTACTCGTCCTGACCGCGATCCACGACCACCATTGCCGCTTCGCTGTCGGGGGCCACCTTGGTGGCCTCGGCCAAGCGGGCCCGCCGTGCCGCGGGCAACATCGGCAGCGCGGCCCGCACCGCGGTGACCCACTCCTGCGAAGGAGCCAGCGGCACCAGATCCGGCTCGAGGAAGTAGCGGTAGTCGTCGGCGTCTTCCTTGCTGCGCAGCGTGTGCGTACGACCGTCGGTCTCGTCCCAGTGCCGGGTCTCCTGGCGAACCTGGTCGCCGACCTCCAGCAGATCGATCTGACGACGAGCTTCGTATTCGATGGCGCGTCCGATCGAACGGACGC
The DNA here is from genome assembly GCA_963779295.1 of Ilumatobacteraceae bacterium. Lineage (GTDB taxonomy): Bacteria > Actinomycetota > Acidimicrobiia > Acidimicrobiales > Ilumatobacteraceae > JAENVT01. The sequence continues at coordinate 1,332,138 of CAVZXO010000008.1, read as the reverse complement.
TGTTGACGTTCTTGATCTCGCACCGGGTACCGAACGGAGTACCGGGTTGATGCACGCTGACGTTGGCGTCGACCCGCATGCTGCCCTCCTCCATCTTGGCGTCGGACGCCTCGACAGCCAGGAGGATGCCACGCAACTCGGTGACGTACTGACGCGCCTGCTCCGCGGTGCGTATGTCGGGACGACTGACGATCTCGACCAGCGGCACCCCGGCGCGGTTGAAGTCGATCAGCGAGTAGTCGCTGCCGTGGATGCGCCCGCCCGAACCGCCGTAGTGGGTGCTCTTGCCGGTGTCTTCTTCGAGATGGGCGCGCTCGATGCCGATGCGGGTGCCGTCAGGTAGGGCGAGGAATCCGTCGACGTTCAGCGGCTGGTCGTACTGGCTGATCTGGTACGCCTTCGGCATGTCGGGATAGAAGTAGTTCTTGCGATGGAACGTGCACGGCTTGATCGTGCAGTTCAGCGCCAGCCCGATGCGCATCGCCAACTCGACCGCCTGGCGGTTCAACACCGGCAGCGCGCCAGGAAGGCCGAGCGTGACGGGATCGATGTTGGTGTTGGCCTCGTCGCCGAATCGGTTCGGGCTACCCGAGAAGAGCTTCGTCGCCGTGGCCAGTTCGACGTGCACTTCGAGCCCGACGACGAGTTGCCAATCGCCGGGCAGACCGTCGAGCGCGCTCACTTCGGCCCTGCCCTCATGAGACGGCCCGTTCGAGTGCCGCCGCGGCACGGAACATCTGTGGCTCGCACAGGGTTCCGGCCAGGACCTGTACACCGACGGGAAGGTCGTCGGCACCGGTGCCGAACGGAACACTCATGCCCGGATGGCCCGACAGGTTGGCCGGGATCGTGTAGACGTCGCACAGGTACATCGCCAGTGGATTGTCGCCCTTCGCACCGAACGGGAACGCCACACTGGGTGACGCTGGAGTCAGCAGCACATCGGCGTGCTCGTAGGCGCGTTCGAACTCGTCGTGGATCAATCGGCGAACCTTCAGCGCCTTGCCGTAATAGGCGTCGTAGTAACCCGCGCTCAGGGCGTACGTGCCCAGCATGATTCGTCGCTTCACTTCGTCGCCGAAGCCGGCGGCGCGGGTGACGCCGTACATCGCGTTGGTGTCGGCGGCTTCGACACGCAAGCCGTACCGCACGCCGTCGTAACGCGCCAGGTTGCTGCTGGCCTCGGCAGGTGCAATCAGGTAGTAGGCGGTGAGGCCGAAGGTGAACGCCGGAACCTGTACATCGACGATGGTCGCGCCCGCGGCGCGCAGTGCATCGAACGCAACCTCGACCCGCTCGTTGACATCGGGGTCTGCGCCTTCCGGAAGATCGGTGATCCGCCCAACTCGCAGTCCCTCGACACCATGGTCGATCGCATCGACGAGCGATGGATGTTCGACCGGGATCGATGTCGAGTCCATCGGATCGTGGCCGCCGATCACATCGAGGAGCTGCGCCGCATCGGCAACGCTCGTGGCGAACGGACCGATCTGGTCGAGGCTGCTGGCGAACGCGACGAGCCCGTAGCGGCTGACATAGCCGTAGGTCGGCTTGACACCCACCACCCCGCACAGCGCGGCAGGTTGGCGAATCGATCCGCCCGTATCGCTGCCGAGACCTAACGACGCGAAGCCGGCGGCCACGGCAGCCGCACTGCCGCCACTGCTCCCGCCCGGCACACGCGATGTGTCGTGCGGGTTGCGTGTCGGCCCGAAGGCCGAGTTCTCGGTGCTGGAACCCATGGCGAACTCGTCGAGGTTGGTCTTGCCGATCACGACAGCGCCGGCTGCGGCCAACTTGGTGACGATCGTCGCGTCGTAGGGCGGCTTCCATCCCTCGAGGATCTTCGACGAGCACGTCGTCGGCACCCCACGCGTGCACATGTTGTCCTTCAACGCGATGGGCACCCCTGCCAGCGGGCCAGGATCGTCGCCCGCCGCGACCATCGCGTCGACCGCCTCGGCCCGCGCTCGGGCCTGATCGGCCATCACCAGGTTGAAGGCGTGGATCTCGGGCTCGCGTGCCGCGATCGCGGCGAGGTGTTGCTCGACCACATCGACGGCCCTCAGCTCCCCACTGCGAACCCCTGCGGCTATCTCGATTGCACTTGCCATCAGACGTCCAGGCCGATGATCGGCGGCACCCGAAATCGTCCGTGTTCAGCGGCGGGCGCTGCGGCGAGCACCTCATCGCGATCGAGGCCCGGGACGATCACGTCCTCGCGGAACACGTTGGTGAGCGGATAAGGCTGAGCCATCGGGGCGACATCGTCGAGATCGAGCGCATCGATGTCGGCGAAGTGCTCGAGCATGTCGGCGAGTTGCGTCGTGGTGCGCTCGATTTCCGCGGGCGTGAGATCGAGCCGGGCGAGCCTGGCGACCTTGGCGACGACCTCTGCAGAAATGCGCTCCGACACAGCGGTCGATGCTAGAGGCCAGGCCTCGATATCACCCGGCCCAATACGTGAGCTGGTAGGAGAACTTGAACTCGCCGGCGGGCAGGCGGTACTGGGGCAGGACGTCGGGGCCACAGCTGGCAGTCCCGAGGCCGCGATGGGCGACGTCGAGGTGCACGACCAACTCGTCGCGCGGCCAGAGGTCGGCTTCGTTCGCAGCGACGAACAAATCCTCAGCGCGGAAGTTCGTCGCCGACATGTGCAGACCTATCGGTTGCAGCACATCAACTCGCAGCACCTCACCCGTCGATGGATCACTGCACTCCAGCCATCGGGTATCGGTACGGAGGCCGAACTCCTGCGGCACGAGGTACGGCGGAACATCGGGGCTGCCGGTCCACACGCCGAGCATCGCGCTGGATTGGCGATCCGGGTAGTTCTCGTGCGGACCGCGTCCGAACCAACGCAACTCCCGGAACCGACCGGGAAGCGAGAAGCGGACACCGACCCGCGGCAGGTCCGCAAGCGAGTCGGGTACTCGCACCCGATGCCGGTACGTCACCGCCAGCCCACCGTCGGACACGGATCGATCGAATCGATGGTCCACCAACTCGTCGGCCGACGTGTGCGCCAACCCCGCCGCCTTCCACAACCACAGCGCCTGACCGCCGACCCCCAACCGCTCCGCCAACGCGGGCATCAACTTGAAGCCATCGTTGTCGGTCGGCGCCCGCCACAGCGCCAATTCGATCGGCAGAACCAACAGATCGTCGATCGCCGCGGCGACTTTCGACGCTCGACCGGCCGGAGCCACGATCGGTTTGGCGGCACGTAACTCCACCTGATCCCAGGCGACGAGGTGCCCCTTCGGCGCGAACCAGGTGGCGTGGCGCGAGTGCCATCGAACGCTGAGATGCACTTCGTCGTCTCCCGCAGGAACCGCGCACGGAACCGGAACCGTGACGGTCTCGCTGGCCCCCACCTTCGGGACTTGCAGCCGACCGTGCTTGGCCACTTCGCCGCCGACCAACAACTCCCACGAGGCAACGAGATCATCGAGACCGACAAACGATCGGCGATTCTCGATCCGGAGCGCACGCGATCGGGCCGTGCCCTGCAGATCGACCGTCACCGGGCGATAGACCCACGCCACCTCGCGCATCGCCGGGTGCGGTTCGAGATCGGAGGAGAACAACCCGTCGGCCACGAAGTTGCCATCGTGAGGCCGCTCGCCGAAGTCGCCGCCGTATGCGAGCCGCTCGGTGCCGTCGGGTAAACGCCGGCGCAGACCGTGGTCCTTGAACTCCCAGATGAACCCGCCTTGCAACCCGGGGGTCGAGGTGATGGTGTCCCAATAGTCAGCGAGTGAGCCGTTGGAGTTGCCCATCGCGTGGCTGTACTCGCACATGATCAGTGGACGTGTGCCGACACCATCTGCCCCGTATTGGCGGATCATCTCGATCTGCGGATACATCGGGCAGGTCAGGTCGCTGGCTTCCATTCCGCCGTCGACCCAGTTCTGCATCGACCGCTGCGGATGGGTTCCGTCGCCGTGCATCACGCCACCCTCGTAGTGCAGCGGCCTGCTCGGGTCGACGCGACGCATCCAGCCGGCGAGCGCATCGTGGTTGGAGCCGTAGCCGCTCTCGTTACCGAGGCTCCACAGGATCACCGACGGATGGTTGCGGTCGCGCTGCACCATGCGCGCACCGCGCTCCACGAACGCGGCCCTGTACCGGGCGTCGTCGCAGATGCTGGTGTTGTACGCGTGGCTCTCGATGTTCGCCTCGTCGATGACGTACATCCCCAACTCGTCGCACAGGTCGTACAACACGCTGTCGTTGGGATAGTGGCAGGTTCTCACTGCGGTGATGTTGTGTGACCGCATCACCTGCAGGTCTTGTCGGATGTCGTCGGCGTTCACCGCCTTGCCGCGGTCGGGATGATGATCGTGGCGGTTGACGCCGAAGATCCAGATCGGTTGACCATTGACGAGAAGTTGGCGATCGACGACCTCCACACGGCGCAACCCGACGTGATGTGTCGAGGTCTCCACCAATTCCTCGGCGGGGCTGATCAACTCGCACGTCACCTCGTAGAGGCTCGGGCTCTCTGCCGACCACGGCGCGCAGGCCGGTACGTCCCACTGGGCGTCGACGACATGGCCCATGAAGAGGTACGGCACTGCGAACGCGTGAGGAACGGCGGCTGACTGCGACTTTCCGACGATGCGCCCCTTCGGATTGCGCAGCGTGGTAGCGACGGTCCATCCGGCCTCAGGTCGGGTGATGAACGCGATCTCGGTCGCCACCTTGACGGTCCCGATCCCGGTGGACGGGTCGAAGTCGCCATCGCAGCGCACGTCGGCGATGTGCACCAGCGGCCGCGACTCGACATGGACGGAACGATGGAGACCGGCCATCCACCATTGGTCCTGGTCTTCGATGTAGCTGCCGGCGCTGTAGCGGATGACGACGATGGCGAGGTCGTTGGTCTTGCCTACGGCGACACGACTGGAGATGTCGTACTCGCTCGGCAATCGGCTGTCGGTGCCGTATCCCACGAATACGCCGTTGACGTAGACGGCGTGCACGCTCTCTGCGCCGCCGACGTGCAGCACGATCTGCGTGCCCTTCCATCCCCGGGGCACTGCGAACGTCGTGCGATACAGACCGGTTGTGACGCGCTCGGGAAGCGTCGGCGGCGGGCCCGGAAACGGCATCTGCACGTTGGTGTAATGGGGATGATCGCCGGTGTCCTGCATCGTCCAGTTCCCTGGGACGGTGACGGTGGTGATCGCCGTATCCATCGACGAGGGCAACTCGCCGGTGATCGCGGACTCGGGCACGACGTCGGGATGGTTGAACAACGCGAACGACCACGAGCCATCGAGCGAACGCCGATCGCCGCGCGCAATCGGCACGTGCATCGGCAACCGGCCGATCTCCGTGATGGTCGGATCGGTCCACGGTCGGAAATGTCCGAGAACTGGGAGCATCAGCCTTTGTTGGCTCCCAGGGTCAGGCCACTGATGAACTGCCTCTGCAACGCGAGGTACGCCGCGAGCGTGGGGACGGCGATGATCATCGATGCCGCGGCGATGAGGTTGTCGTCGCTGAAGAACTGACCACCGAGGTTGGCGATCGACGACGTGATCGGCCGCTGGTCACCCTGGTTCAACAACACGAGCGCCCAGAAGAAGTCGTTGTACAGCCAGGCGAACTCCAGCGTCGCCAACGCAGCGAGCGCAGGGCGGCACAGCGGCAGAATGATCTGGAAGTACTGACGGACCACGCTGGCTCCGTCGACCATCGCCGCCTCGCCCAACTCCTTCGGGATCGTCTTCATGTAGTTGCTGAGCACGAACGTGCAGAACCCTGTCTGGAACGCGACGTGGATGATGATGACGGCGATCTTCGTGCCCAGGAGGTTCCCGGTGTTGGTGTCGCTCAAGAAGTCGGGCCACGGCGTGGCCTTGAACATCTGGAACAGCGGCTGGAAGATCACCTGCGGCGGCAGCAGGTTGCCCGCAGTGAAGACCAGCAACAAGGTGATGTTGAAGCGCCAGCTGAACCGGCTGACCGCGAACGCCATCGCGCTCGAGAACGCGAGGATCAGGAAGAGCGCGGGGATGACGATGAACATCGTGTTGCCGAACGCTCGAGCCATGCCGCCCTGCGTCCAGGCATCTCCGGTAGTTCTGCATGGTCAACGTCTTGGGGAGCGAGAAGATGCCGAGCCGCTTCGTCTCGTCATACGGGACGCAGCGAGGCGTAGATCGCGCCGGCCACAGGCACCAGCCACAACAACGCAATCGCCGTCAGGAACACGTACAACCCGACACGCCACAGGCGGGCCTGCCGCGGCTGCCGTCCTGACGACCGTCAGTTGCGCGCTCATGCTTCGTTCTCGCGGTTGTTGTTGATGAGGTACCAGATGATGAAGACGAGGCACATCAACAGCAGGATCACGCCATACGCGGAGCCGAGACCGACCTTGCCACCGCCTTCACCGACGAGGTTGTCGCGCACCAAGATGCCCAACACCTGGGTCCCTGGCGGCTTCTTCAGGGCGAAGATGATGTCGAAGGAGCGCAGCGCCTCGATCACCGTGATCACGAAGACCACGACGTTGATCGGCTTCATCACCGGGAAGACGACGCGTCGGAAGCTCTGCCATTCGTTGCAGCCGTCGATTGCCGCGGCCTCGCGCAACGAGGGGTCAACGCTCTTCAACCCGGCGAGGTACAGCACCATCACGTAGCCGATGTGTCTCCAGGCCATCGCGATCAGGATCGCGGCGAAGTTCTTCGACAGTCCGAGCGGGGTAGTCGAGAAACGGCACGTGGATCGTGAAGATCCTCTCGGCGTTGCCGACCCAGTCGATCTGGTCGCCCTGTGCAGTACGCCCGAGGATCACGTTGAACATGCCCTGGCTGGGCGACCACATGACGCCCTTCCAGATGAAGCCGACGACCGCGAGCGACAACACGACGGGCATGTACAACACGCTCTGATAGATCGCCGTGCCACGGATGTTCTTGTCGAGGAGGTACGCGAAGAGGATGCCGATCACGCTGCAGGCCGACAGGAAGACCAGCAGAATCAGGTTGTTGAAGAGAGCCGGAAAGAACTTGTTGTCGAAGACGGTGAAGACCCGCCAGTAGTTGCTCGAACCCGATCAGCTTCCACGTGCCGAGCTTCAATCCGTCCCATTCGGTGAACGACAGCGCCACGGTGCTGAGCGTCGGAACCCACACGAACATGATGTGGAAGAACGTCGGTATGCCGACGAAGAAACCCAGCGCGATCTTGTCGCGACGCGACAGTTGCGAATATCGACGACGGCGCCCCTTCCGGGGCGCCGTCGTGACATCAGTGGACACCGGCGGGCGACCCTGCTGGGGGCGCCGTCGTCACATCTATGGCCACGGGCGAAGCCTAGTCAGCTGAGATAGGTCGACTTTTGGGCTTCGATGTCCGACAGGATCGAGTCGATCGACGTCGGGTCGGCGTGGAAGTTGGCGAACGCATCACCGATGACGTTGGACACGAAGTCCGGGCTGGTATCGCGGTCGAGGAACTGCGAGACGAACTTCGCCGAGCCGACGAGCTCTGCCGACTTCGCCTGGATCTTGTTGAAGCCCGACGTGTCCGCCTGCAGTGTTCGCGGGAACGGAGCTGGGGTTGACCGCGAGGTACGCATCGATGTACTCGGCCGTGCCGATGCCGGCCAGCAATGCCTTCGCGCCGTCGGCATTCTTCGGGCTGGCGGCCATCATCCAACCATCGATCGGCGCATCGATCGCCGTCGCGCCGATCGCCGAGTCGAGCTCGGGATAGTTGAAGAAGTCGAGGTCGTCGAGGTAGGTCTGGTCGGTCGAGTTCTGAGCGACGAAGGTGCCGAGGAAGAACATGCCGGCTTCCTTGTTCTCCAGCGCCGTCGCGGCCTCCTGCCAGGTACGCCCGTTGGGGTTCTCCTGGTGGAACGGCAGCAACTCGGTCCACGTCGAGAACACGTTCTTGACCTTGTCGCTCGTCCAGTCCTCCTTGCCTGCAAGGAGGTCGACGTGGAACTGGTAGCCGTTGAGGCGCAGGTTCAAGATGTCGAACGTGCCCTGCACCGGCCACTTGCCGTCGTTGGCGTAGGCGAACGGAATCAGGCCGTCGTCCTGCATCTTCTGAGCCAACGTCATCAGCTCGTCCTTGGTCGTCGGGATCGCGTAGCCCTTCTCCTCGAACAGGCTCTTGCGGTAGTGGACTGCCCATGGGTAGTAGCTCGTCGGCACGAGGTACTGCTTGCCGTCGTTGCCGGTCGATGCCGCCTTGAAGCTGTCGGAGAAGTCGGGCAGGTCTGGCCCACACATCGGAGATGTCGCCGGTGAGGCCCTTCTCGGCGAAGAAGCGCATGCGATAACCGGAGAACCACGTGAACACGTCGTCGGGCTGCGCCAGGTACGCGGTGATGTTGTCCTGGAAGCTGTTGTGATCGACGAAGTTGCCCTTGTACGGAACGCCGGTGGCGTCGAGGCCGGCAACGAACGCCTCCTGGTTCTTGCCGGTTGCCTCGTACACGCCGACCGTGACCGGCATCGCCGCTGGCGGCAGGAGCGTCGGTTGCGGCTGCGGCATCGGTGGCGGCAGGGGCGTCGGTGCCGGCAGGTGCGCCGGTGGCCGCTGCGCCCGTCGTGTCGCCGGACGCACTGTCGTCGTCGCCGCACGCGGCCAACAGGCCGGCTCCGGCGATGCCGGCTGCGCTGGCGAGCAGCGTTCGGCGAGACAGGATCTTGAACCCCACGTCGCGTGGATTTGGTGAAAATTCGTAGCCTTCGGACACTGCTCCCCCTCATGGATGACTGATGGATTTGTGATCAGTTGCGTCCGGCCCAAAGTCGGACGAGCAGTGGTGAACATGTCACGCGCGGACCGGGATGTCAAGGACTTGTGTTTGAATTTCGCACAGAAAATGTGTGGATCGCCTCAAATCGACCGGATCTGGACAGTCAACGCACTCGATTTCTGTTTGATACTGTTGACTTTCTGGACATCTACAGGCAGGCTACCGAACATGGTCAAGGGTCCGATTGACGCCGTAGCAGCGCGGGTGCTGGCACGTCAACGACACGAGGTCATCGTTGCCGAAGTGCGCCGGCGCGGGGCTGTTCGCGTCAGCGAACTGGCCACACTTCTGGCAGTCAGCGACATGACCGTGCGGCGCGATCTCGACCTCCTCGACGAAGCTGGGTTGCTGCTGAAAGTGCACGGCGGCGCGACATTGCGCGACGAACGCACGACCGACGAACCTGGTTTCGAAGCCAAGTCGTTGCGCAACATGGGCGAGAAACATGCCATCGCGATGGCTGCCGCCGCGACGGTTCGACCCGGTGGCGCGATCGGGATCACCGCCGGAACCACGACGTGGCAACTGGCGTACCACATCGTCGACATCGCCGATCTCACCGTGGTCACCAACTCCGTTCGAGTTGCCGAGGTGCTGCATCAGTCGCAACGTCCGGATCGCACCGTTGTGTTGACGGGCGGAATCCGAACCCCATCCGACGCGCTCGTCGGCCCGGTCGCGATCGGGACGTTGCGGTCGCTGCATCTCGACGCCGTGTACATGGGCGTCCACGGCATCACCGAACGCGCCGGCTTCAGCACACCCAACCTCATGGAAGCCGAAACCAATCGCGCCTTCGTCGCGGCAACCGAGCGACTGATCGTGCTGGCGGATCACACCAAGTGGAACGTGACCGGACTCAGCAGCATCGCTCCGCTTGCGCAAGCAGAGACGCTGATCACCGACACCGGAATTCCTACGTCGGCGAAGACGATCCTCGGAACACACATCGGCCACGTCGTGGCTGCCGATCCGTTGTTCAACGACAATGATGAAACCATGACCGAACTGAGGAGGAGGGTGTAGTGGCGACGGTGACCTTCACCAAAGCCAGCAGGAGCTACCCGGGTACGACACATCCGGCAGTCGATGATCTCGATCTGGAGATCAACGATGGTGAGTTCCTCGTGCTGGTCGGTCCCTCCGGCTGCGGAAAGTCGACGACCCTGCGAATGCTCGCCGGACTCGAACCGATCGACAGTGGCTATGTGTTCATCGGCGACACCGACGTCACGATGCTGCCGCCGCGCGAGCGCGACATCGCCATGGTCTTCCAGAGCTACGCGCTGTACCCGCACATGACTGTCGCCGAGAACATCGGCTTCCATTTGAAGATCAAGCGGATGCCGAAGCCGGAGATCGAGGAGCGGGTGCGCGAAGCTGCCCGACTACTCGATCTCGACGAATTCCTGAATCGCAAGCCGGCGAAGTTGTCGGGCGGGCAACGCCAACGTGTCGCCATGGGCCGGGCCATCGTGCGCCAGCCCAAGGTCTTCTTGATGGACGAGCCGTTGTCGAACCTCGATGCCAAGCTGCGCGTGCAGACCCGCACGCAGATCGCCGCCCTGCAGCGGCGGTTGGGCGTCACCACCGTGTATGTCACACACGACCAGGTCGAGGCAATGACCATGGGTGATCGGGTCGCTGTGCTGCGCGACGGGATCCTGCAGCAATGTGCGACCCCTCGCGAACTGTTCACCAAGCCGGCCAACACCTTTGTGGCCGGTTTCATCGGGTCGCCGGCAATGAACATGCTGCAATGCACGGCGAATGCCGATGGCCTCACCTTCGACAACCTCACGCTGCCGATCCGATCCATTCAGCGCACAGGTCTGACAACCGATCAGGTCACCATCGGCGTCCGACCGGAGGCGCTGCGAATCGGCAACGAAGGTCTCGAGGCGACAATCGTCGCGGTCGAGGAGCTCGGCTCGGACTCCTTCGTGTACTGCACTCCGAAGGGTCACGACGACGTCTCGCTGGTCGCCCGAACAGACGGGCTCAACACCAGTCAACCGGGGACGACGGTGCACCTCATGCCCGACACATCGACGATGCATGTCTTCGACACCGCCAGCGGTGCCCGGCTCGAAGGCTGACGGATGTCCACCCACGCCGATCAGCGGATCGACCCATACCTGGGGACGGTCGTGCATGTGGTCGGCGCGCGCCAGGCTCGCCCGAACCTGCCGTCGACGGGGTGCCCGTTCTGCGTCGGCGGCCTCGAAGCACCCGATCCATACGAGGTGCACTGGTTCCCCAACCGTTGGCCGGCGATGCAGGGCAACCGGTGCGAGGTGGTGCTGTACACCCCCGACCACGATGCCACGCTGTGGTCGCTCGGGGTCGGCGGTGTGCGCAAGGTGATCGATCTGTGGGCCGAGCGAACAACGGCCCTCGGAGCGCGCGACGATGTCGATTTCGTGTTGGTGTTCGAGAACCGCGGTCCACAGGTCGGGGCGACCATCGCCCATCCTCACGGGCAGATCTATGCATACGACCACGTTCCCCAACGACCCGCGTCGCTGCTGAGTGCCGGCTGGAAGCCCGAGGCCGATTGCGGCGATCGCTTCGTCGCCAGTTCCGATCCCGGGAGCTCAGCTGGTTGGGTGGCGTGCGTTCCCGAAGCATCGACGTTCCCCATCGCTTTGACGCTCGCACCAAACGAGCAGATCCCGGATCTGCCGTCGCTCGGCAACGACAGCCGCAACGCATTGGCTGCGTTGTTGGTCGACGTCCACGATCGACTCGATCGGCTCTACGATCAGCCGCTGCCGTACATGATGTGGTTGAACCAGCGACCGACCGATGGCCAGGAATGGCCACAATCGTGGTTCAACATCGAGATCGTCTCGCCCTGGCGCAGTGCCGGAGTCGCCCGTTTCATTGCCGCCGCAGAGGTGGCCTGCGGCGAGTTCTTCAATCCAGTGATTCCCGAAGATCTGGCTGGTCAGCTTCGGGGTCTGGCACGTCCTCCTGGCTGATCTCATCTGAGTCCTCTTCGGGACGCTCATCTGAGTCCGGGACGTTCATCTGAGTCCTCGTCCGGATCCTCCGCCGGCGGGATGGCAGCGTCGCCGCGATGGCGCTGCCAATCCACCAGCAGATACACCAGAGCGAGGCCGCCGACGACCAGTGCGACCCATTGGTTCAACCGCAGGCCGCCTGCGAGATGGGCCGGATCGATGCGCAGACCCTCGATCCAGAATCGACCGATCGAGTAGCCGACGAGATAGATCGCGAACAATCGGCCAGGACGCAGGGTGAACTTTCGATCGATGCGCAACAGCACGATGCACAGGGCGAAGTTCCACAGCGACTCGTACAGGAACGTGGGGTGAAAGGTGGTGCCCGGCGCATATTCCGCCGGGATGTTCTCGGCGTCGATGCGCAGAGCCCACGGCAGGTCGGTGGGTTTGCCGAACAGCTCCTGGTTGAACCAGTTGCCCCAACGCGCGATGGCTTGCGCCAGCGCGAGCGCGGGTGCGCCGGCCGACAAGCCGACTGCCGGTGGGATGCCACGCCGCTTGAACGCCCACAGAGAAGCGAGGGCGCCGAAGAGGATCCCACCGGGGATACCCAGACCCCCGCGCCAGATCTGCGGAATCCGGCCAAGGTCGTCTCTGAACAAGTCCCAATCGGTGACGACGTGGTACAGCCGGGCCCCGATGACCCCAGCGATCACCGACCACACGGCGACCGAACTGGCGTCTTCGCGAGTACCGACTCCGCTTGCCTCGAGCCGCCGGCCGAGCAACCACGTTCCGGCAATCACACCGAGCGCGATCATCAGGCCGTAGGCATGGATCGACAACGGTCCGATCGTGATCGAGCCGCTGGACGGGCTCGGGATGCTGGCGACGAGTGCGATCATCAGTGGGCGACGACTCGTGTGGCGAACTCGACGGTCGACTCGAAGATGAGCTCCTTGTCGTAGTCCTGGGTCGCCACGTGATAGCTGCGCTCCAAGGTGATCCGCTCCACAGGGCCGCCGTAGTGGTCGGCGAGGAACTGCGACTGCACCGGCTCGACGACGTGGTCCTGCGGCGAGTTCATCAACAACAACGGCATGTGCATGCCCGGGTACTGGTGGCTGAGCGGCTCGATGCCATCGACGAGCATCGAGCGCAACGGCTCGACGGGCGTGCCGTCGTACGCAGTCTCTTTGCCATCGGGATCGGCGATGTCACTGCCGATCCCTGGGAGCACTGCCGTCCCGCCGGCAGCAAGGTCGCGAAGCATGTCGGTGATCTCCACCGGCTGCGGTTTTGCGACGGGATTGACGCACACAAGTCCGGCGACCTCCGGGTGATCAGCCCCGATTCGAAGTGTCAGCGCCCCGCCCATGCTGAGACCGACGACGACGATGTGCGTGGCTCGCTGTGCCAATCGCTGGTACGCGGCTTCGGCCTCGGCCGCCCAGTCGGCCCAGCGAGTGGGCAACATGTCGTCGACAGCGGTGCCATGCCCGGGCAACCTCGGGAGCTCGACGTGAAAGCCGACGGCGGCGAGCGCCTCGGCGACACCCCGCATCGACGACGGATTGCCGGTGAAGCCGTGCAGCACGACTGCGCCGCGGTGGCCGTCGCCCTCGTGCGACCAGGGCTCCGCCCCGGGGATGATCGGATTGGTCATGGCGACGATTATGGCAGCGGGTTGGGGATTCAGGCGTAGGGATCGTTCGATGACAGCGGTTCTTCCCACCAATCGCCTGGCACGCCGGTCGCTTCCCACTCGGGAAATGGATAGATGCAGTTGACTGGGCACGCCGGCAAGCATTTGTCGCAGCCGCTGCACAGTTCGGGGATGATGACGACGTCGGGGCCGTGGTTGAAGATTGCCCCGAATTGCGGCGGGCAGGCGCGCAGGCAGGCATCGCAGTTGATGCACTCGAGCATCTCGATCCGCAACGGGTCGTTGTGCCACTTCGGGCTTCTCGTCCGTGTTGCGATGCGCTCGGTTCGGGCCGCCGACATCCGCCCGAGTGTAGGTCTAGACGTCCGTCGCGGGTTTGTCGGTCGCTGCCGGGTCCGGCGATGTCGTTCCGACCGATTCGCGTCGGGCGATGACAGCGACAAGGGCGTCGACCACCCGGCCTTCGAACTGTGTACCGCGGCCGGACACGATGTGAGCAACGGCCTCGGCCGACGTCCATGCATGCTTGTATCGATGTGCGGTGATCAGCGCGTCGTACACATCGGCGACTGCCACGAGCCGGCCGCTCAGCGGGATCGAGGTTCCTGAATGACCTGCGGGATAGCCGCTGCCGTCCCACCGTTCGTGATGCGAGATCGCCACCTCGGCTGCAAGTTGCAGCAATGTCGACCGGCTGCCGGCGAAGACCCTCGCACCAACTGTCGTGTGCGTCTTCATGATGTCGAACTCTGCGTCCGTCAGCGCTCCCGGCTTCTGCAGGATCGAGTCGGGCACGCCGACCTTGCCCACATCGTGGAGCCTGCCGGCCAAACGGAGCTCCTCGGCCCAACCCCGGTCCTCGCCCAGCTCGATCGCCAGCTCGGCCGCCAATTCGCCGACACGCGTCGAATGCTCGCCGGAGTCCGGATCACGGTACTCGGCGATCGCCGCCAGTCGTTCGAATGCCTCGTAGTGCTGTTCCTCGAGATCTTGCGTTCGGGCGGTGACCAACTCTTCGAGCTCCGTCGTTCGAACCCGTAGGAGCTCGGCTTGGTCGCGGGCAGCGAGTGTGTCGTGCGAGATCTGCAGCGTCTTGATTCGCAAGTCGGTGTCGCGGTTGAAGATCTGTTCATGGATACGAGTGCATGCCTCGCGGTGCAGCAACGCGTTCTCGAACTGACCGAGCGACTTGAAGACCTCGGCAAGTAGCCCATGAGCAACAAGCTCCATGTCGGAGAACTCGTTCTGCTGGGCGACGCCAACCGCGTTCTCCAGCATGGCAACTGCACCTGTGGTGTCTCCGGTGGCGATGCACACGCGACCTCGGGCGATCTGCACCGCGACCTGTGCGTTCGGTGAAGCACGGGTCAGCTGCGTAGCCATCCGGTTCAGCGACTCGTCCGCCTCATCGAGACACGCGTTGGCCTGCGACAGCATCTGGAGATCTGCGTATGCCTCGGAGAGGTTCGCCAGGATCTCGGCAACGTGCTCGGGCAGATGCTCGCGGGCGATCTCGAGGGCTGCCTCGCCAAGACTGACGGCGAGGAGGTTCTCCTGTCGCTCGGCGCGGACCTTGGCCATGTTGGCCAACGTGATCGCGTCGAATCCGCGACGCGGGCTCTTGCGGTTGGCTTCGAGCGCAGCCTCGTACGTGACGATGGCCCTGTCGGTGTCGCGCAAGCTGTGATGGACAGCTGCGATCGTGTTGAGCAGGTTGCCCAAGTCACCGAGGTCGGCCGTCGTACGGTAGATCTCCAACGCCTGTAGCAAGCTCTCGAGCGCCTGGGAGTAGTTGCCCGCCTGATGATGGACGACGCCGACCAGATTGAGGGCCCACACTTCGACGACGGGCGCCGCGCAGCGACGGGCCAAGTCCCGTGCCTCGAGTGCAAGACCGAACGCTTCGTCGAGCTGACCCAGTTGATAGGTCACGCTGGCGAGTCGGTACAAGGCCTCTGCTTCGCCTTGCTGGTCGCCGTTCGAGCGCGCCAGGACGCGCGCCTGTTGCACGAGTGACCGGGACTTGATCAGGTCGTCGACCTCGATGGCGCGCGCCTCGTCCAGAAGGTCGCGAACGGACTTGCCGCTGCCTGCCCCTTCCTTCAGAGATATCGCAGACATCGCCAACGATCGACCAACCCTTCGGTCCCCTCGGACCACGTGAAACGACTTGTGAACGCCACGTCGGCGCCACACGTGGATATCGGCAGAATGTGACCAAAGCTTGACTGATACACACAGTGAGCTGCAACCACTCGCAGTGTACGTACGGCGCCGTGAATCCTCGCCGTATCGTTGACAAGATGCAGGGCGGACAGCGGTGACCAGCACTCGGCGCCGAGTCGACAGCTCTGCGGTGTCCGCCTTCTTGCCGGTCATTGCCGTTATCCCGCTGTGGCTCCTGGCGCTCGCCATCGTGTGGCTGCCACTACGCGTGGTGTGGCACATCTCGTTCATCACCCTTGCGCTCGGTTACCTCGCCGCGGCGTTGCTGTTGTTCTTCCGCCCGGTGCAGGTTGCGATTCTCGCTCCACTGCTGGGCGCCCGCCGGCCGACGCGCCACGAACGAGCAACGCTCGACATCGCCTGGCGATCGGTTCTCCAGGCCAACCGCTTGCCGGCGCGGCGGTTCGTGATCGCAGTGCTGCCGATCGACGAACTGAACGCCTACGCATGCGGCGGCCACCTCGTCGTCGTCACCTCGTATGCGATCGACACCCTGCCTCGCGACGAATTGAGCGGCGTCCTGGCACACGAGCTCAGTCACCACCTCGGGTCGCACACCGTGGCGCTGACGATCGGCCATTGGCTGAGCCTCCCGGTCTTCGCGCTCGCCCGGATCGGGTTCTTCCTGCAAAACGTCGCGACCGCAGCAACGCGTACCTTCGCGCGACGTTCGTCGTCACTGACGGTGCTCGGACAGATCGTCAGCGCGCTCTTGATGGCGGTCTCGTGGGTGTTCCTCAGCGGCTTGTTGCTGAGCAACTCCATCGCGAACGTCGTCGGTCGCAACGCCGAACTGCAAGCCGATCGCCGCGCCGTGACGATGGGGTTCGGCCGGCCGTTGGCCAGTGCCCTGCGTCGCGTCATCGGTGAGCGGCGCGGCGAGCGGCCGACGAACTGGCGCGAGCGACTGGCAGCAACCCATCCGCCGGCGCGAACTCGTGTCGCCCAGATCGAGGCCCTGCTGCGATCCCGGCGTAGCAGCTAGCTTCGGCATGTGATCGCCGCGCTGCAGACGCTCCATCTCGCTCGCCGATTTGGCGACACGATGGCGGTCGACGGCATCGATCTCGAGGTTGCCCAGGGCGAGATCTACGGCTTTCTGGGACCCAACGGTGCCGGCAAGAGCACGACCGTCCGCATGCTCACGACGCTGCTGCTGCCCACATCGGGTGCGGCCACGGTTGCCGGATTCGACATACGGAACAAGCCCGAAATGGTGCGGCTACGGATCGGTGTCGCATTGCAAGAAGCGGCACTGGATCCCAAACAGACCGGCCGCGAGCTGCTCGATCTCCAGGGCCGTCTCTACGGACTCAGCGCGGAGCAGCGCCGCCAGCGGATCGCCGATCTGTTGGTCATGATCGACATCGGCGATGCGATCGACCGGCGCATCGGCACGTACTCCGGGGGGATGAAGCGTCGTCTCGACGTCGCGACAGCGCTCGTGCACGAGCCCGAGGTGCTGTTTCTCGACGAGCCGACGACCGGGCTCGATCCGTCGAGTCGCGCCGCAGTGTGGGACGAGGTGCGTCGACTCAATCAGGAGCGCGGCATGACGATCTTCCTCACCACCCAGTATCTCGAGGAGGCCGACGCGCTTGCCGACAGGGTCGGCATCATCGCCAAGGGCCGGATCGTTGCGGAAGGCACACCCACGAGTCTCAAGCGGTCGATCGGGTCCGACGTGATCATCGCCAAGGGTCAACCGGGCGACGCCGAACGGATCACCCGCGCGCTCGCCTCGGTGGACGGGTTGGGAGAGCTCGAAGCGGCTGGAGACGAGGTCGTGATCTCCGTCACCAACGGCGCCAAGGCAATCAGCCCTGTGGCAGTAGCCCTGTCCGAAGCAGGCATCGCTATCGAGGGACTGACACTTCGGACGCCAACACTCGACGATGTCTTCTTGCATGTGACCGGCGGACGCATGGGCAACGAACTGGATGTGTCGTGACCGATTCGATCGCCAGCCAGCGCGTCACCCCCCGAAGTGCAGGCTTCATCGAGGATCTCCGTAGTGTCTCGTTGCGCGCCATCCGGTTGACGTGGCGCGACCCCGAAGCATTCCTGCCCGCACTCGTGATCCCCGTGTTCTTCTTCGTGGTCAACGTCGGTGCTCTGCAGTCGTTCGTGGAGGGCAGCTTTCCTCCGGGCTTCGACTACAAGGCGTTCCAACTGCCCGTCGCCGTCGTGTTCGCCGTCACGGGTGTCAGCCGAGCAACCGCGCTGGTCATGGACATCCAGAATGGCTACTTCGATCGACTGCTGCTGACCCCGGTCAGCCGAGTCACGTTGCTGCTCGGCCTGATGACCGCCGATGTGGTGCTGATCGTCGCGCTCGCCACACCGGTCGCCTTGTTGGGATTGGCCATCGGCATCCACTCGGCGACCGGATTGCTCGGCATCTTCGCCTTCATCGTGATGGCCGGCCTGTGGGGTCTGGCGTTCACCGGATTCCCGTACTCGATCGCTTTGCGCACCGGCAACCCGACAGCGGTCAACAACGCCTTCTTGTTGTTCTTCCCGTTCGCGTTCCTGACGACCGCATACCTGCCGCAGGAGAGCATGACCGGATGGCTGGCGACGGCAACGAAGTTCAATCCCACGACGTATCTCCTCGAGGGGATGCGCGCCATCTTGCAAGAGGGCTGGGTGTGGGCGGCGATCGGACGAGCGATGCTTGCGATCGTCGGGGTCGGCGTCGTCTCGTTCGGCCTGGCGTTCGCCGCGCTACGAGGTCGCGTCAAACGCAACTAGGAACCCGTGACCGCTAGTTCGCAGACACCGATCGGGGCTGTGACTGCGGCGAGTACGGAGATCAGATCGTCGGGGGCAATCTCGATGTCGAGCCCGCGGCGTCCTCCGCTGACGAAGATCGAATCGAAGAGCACGCACGTCTCGTCGATCACCGTAGGCAACTGCCGCTTCTGACCGAACGGGCTGATACCGCCCACCACATAACCGGTGAGACGTTGCGCTGTCTCCGGCAGGCACATCTCGGCTCGCTTGCCCGCGACTGCGGCCGCAAGTTCCTTCAGGGAGAGTTGCCCACTGACGGGCACGATGCCGACGACGTGATTGCCGTCGTCGACGGTCGCGATCAACGTCTTGAACACGCGGTCGAGCTCGACGCCCAATGCCAGGGCCGCGGCCTCGCCGTAGTGTCGCTCGGCCGGATCGACGTCGAACTCGTGCAGTCGAAACGCCACCTTCGCGGCATCGAGTGCGACGATCGCCGGCGTGCCTCCTCGTGCCATTGAACCGTGCCCGTCAGGTCGGGGCCGCGGCGTTGAACTCCTCGACCAGAGGCGCGTACGAATCCATCGCGGCGATCGCCGCGTCCCGGTCGAGCGGCGGCAGGATCAGCGCTGCCTCCTTGGCGCCGAGATCGCGCAGTCGGGCGAGGTTGGCCGCTTCGGGCTTCGCTCCGTAGACACCCGAGACTCAGCGATGCCGGATCGCGTCCGGCAGTCTCGGCCGTGTTCTGCAGCGTGTGCCACGCCTCGTCGATGGGCCAGCGCCCTTCGATCGGCATCCACACATCCGCATATTCGACGATGTGACGGAAGTGCAGATCCGAGGGCGAACACCCGACGTAGATCGGTGGATTCGGAAACTGCAACGGCTTGGGCCACGACCACGACGGCTCGAAGTTGACGTACTTGCCGTGGAACTCAGCCTCTTCCTGCGTCCACAACTCCTTGCAAGCAAGGATCTTCTCGCGCACCACCGCACGCCGATGTCCGATGTCGACGCCATGCGTCTCCATCTCCTCGTGATTCCATCCGTAGCCGATGCCGAAGAGGAACCGTCCGTTCGAGATCACGTCGAGGGTCGCAACCTCTTTGGCCAGCCACACTGGATCGCGTTGGGCAACGAGTGTGATTCCGGTACCGAGCCGCAACGTCGTCGTGACCACTGCTGCAGCAGCGAGGGCGATGAACTGATCGTGCGTGCGCCAGTACTCCTCGGGCAGGGGAGGCGCACCTTCCCTGCCGCCCCACGGGGTGCGACGACTCGTGGGGATGTGCGAGTGCTCCGGAAACCACAGCGAATCGAACCCGCGAGCCTCGGCCTCACGAGCAACCTCGACCGGTTGAATGCCTCGATCGGTAGGGAACATCATCAAGCCGATACGCATGACGGAAGGCTAGGCGAGGCGTACGGCGATACCCGATAGCGAAGGGTCGGCGGGCGCGTGACGCTCGAACACCATCGGATCATGACCCGGAACGATCACTCCCCCAGGACCGGCGAGCGACCGCAGCCGGTCGTAGCCGGCGATCATCGCCGGCACATCGAACACGATCGGGAACGGACGGGTCGCCTCCATGTTCTCGTAGTAGTGGCTGGCATCCGACGCCAAAACCAGCCAGCCCGAAGCGGTGTTGACCCGAACCGCCTGCAAGCCATCCGTGTGGCCGCCGATGTGGTGCAGCGAGATGCCGGGTGCAAGTTCTGCGTCGCCGTCGTGGAACTCGACTCGCTTGGCGTGCACCGCCATGACCACGTCCGCCACGTGACGCGCCGTGAACGCGTGGCTGTACTCGCTCTCGATCATGTTGCGGCCGGTGGCGAAGTTCATCTCGCGATCCTGCAGATGGAACCGGGCATTCGGGAACTGATCGAAGCCGCCGACGTGGTCGTAGTGGAGGTGAGTCAGTACAACGGTGGGGGCCATCGCCGCGTCGATGCCGACCAGCGCGAGAGCCTCGGCAGCGGTTCGCAGGAGTCGCCGGTTGCGCAACTCTGCGTCGTGCGTGTCGAAGCCGGTGTCGACCACGATGCTGCCGTTGCGGCCGACGATCGCCCAGACGAAGTAGTCCATCGACATCGGCACGTCATGCGGATCACCACCCAGGAAATGCTCGGGCCGCCGCGCTTCACGCTCTGCGTACTTGACCGCGAACACCTCGTAGGACTCGAGATCCGTCATCGACCTAGGGTACCGAACATGGATGATTCACTGTTTCAGACCGGCATCGACGCCCGAACGCGAGTGCTCGGACCGGAGTTCGTCACGAAGGCCTTCTCCACTGCCGACAGCTTCAATCGCGAGATGCAGGAGATGGTCACCGAGTACTGCTGGGGTGGCGTGTGGGGTCGCAGCGCACTGACCGATCGCCAGCGCAGTCTCAACAATCTCTGCATCCTCGCCTCGTTGAATCGTTCGCACGAGTTCAAGCTGCATTTCCGCGGCGCGCTTCGCAACGGGTGCACGTTGGACGAGCTGCGCGACACGTTGATCCAGGTGATGGTCTATGCCGGCGTGCCCGCAGGTGTCGAGGCGTTCCGCCTGGCTCGCGAAGTGCTCGACGCCGAAGGCGTGACACCACCGCCGAGCGACAAGCCAATGCCCAATGTCCCCGCGGGCGGCGCCGGGCAATGAAAGTCGGGTTCATCGGTCTCGGGAAGATGGGCGGTCCGATGGCGGCCAACGTCGTCAAGGCTGCACCTGGTCTCGTGTGCTTCGACGTGGCCGGCACCGAGGCCCGCCTGCCGGCCGGAGCGAGCGCGGCCGACTCGATCGCGGATCTCGCCAGTCGGTGCGAGACGGTGTTCATCAGCGTGCCTGATGGCGCTGCGACGTTGGCCGTGGCGAACGAGATACTCAGCACCGGCACCTCGATCGTCACCACGTTGTTCGATCTGTCGACCATCGGCCCGAAGTCAGCAACCGAAGCAGCGGCGCTCCTGCGAACCGCCGGCATCACGTACTGCGACGGGCCGGTCTCGGGCGGCGCCGCCGGTGCGCGAGCAGCGACGATCTCGTTGATGTTCTCCGGTCCCGCCGATGTCCTCGAGACCAATCGGGCGCTGCTCGAATCGTTCACCGGCAACGTCTTCCATGTCGGCGACCGCGCCGGCCAGGGCCAAGCGATGAAGTTGGCCAACAACTTCCTGTCGGCCACCGCACTCGCGGCGTCATCGGAGGCCGTTGCTTTCGGCGTCGCCCACGGGCTCGACATGGCAACGATGATCGACGTGCTCAACGTCTCGACCGGCCGCAACTCGGCGACCGTCGACAAGTTCCCGAATCGCATCCTCACCGGCACCTACGACGCAGGCTTTTCGACCGCACACATGACGAAAGACGTCGGACTGTTCGTCGACGGAGCGGGCGAGGTGAAGACCGCGGCGGCTGTCGCGTCGGCCGTCACCGAGACATGGCGCGGCTGCGACGAGGCCCTGCCCGGTAGCGACTTCACCGAGATCTGGCGCTACGTCTCCACCCGCTGACGCTGCGGTCAGCTTGGGTCGCGACCGGCGATGGCGATGAGGCGAGTGACCGGGTCGTCGGACTCGACTACGACTGCGGGGCCGAACAGACCCGGGGCGCGTATGCCGTCGCCGAGCGACGCCAATCCTGCTGCTCCAGCAGCGGCCATGTCGGGGGGAAGATGGGCATCGATGCCGGCTGTCTTGGCAATGTCCCAGGTGTGGATCAAACAATCCATGCTGTGGATCGCCAGGAAACTGTCGATCGTGCCAGGCCCGAATGGGCCGTTGAAGGGCTTGTGGATGGCCCCCTCCTGATCGAGAGCCGCTAACAACGCGTCGCGAGCTCGCTTCCCACGACGCTTTCGGATCACTGCCTGCTACCTCCGCTTCCGACCTCTCGCCCGGAAACGCTCCGTCGGTCGCCGCTGCCGTCACGCTCTGCGTCGCCCGCATGAGATGCCCGAGGACCTCCTTCGCTGACCACTTCTCGCACGGTGACTGCTGATCCCAAACCGAGTCGGGCACACGCTGTACAACTGCGTCCATGGTGTAGATGGCCTTCGTGTAGGTGCGCAGGTTTTCGCTCATCGCCAAATGGTACGCCCAGGTACCGAGGAGGATGTCAGTCGAGCTTTTCATGAAGGAACGTGAGGACCTGCGGCCAGATCACCGACGCCACTTCCTCGTTCAGCGTGCCCAGCGCGTTGTGCGGCGCCATGAAGGCATGACCGGTACCGGGGTGGATGGTCAGCGTGACGTCCTTGCCAAGTCCCTGAAGTTTGGCTTCGAGCGCTGCCGCTGCACCTGGCGTGAAGAAGTCGTCGTGCTCTGCCATGTGCCCGCGGACCGTCGCTGTCAACGGTCCCCAATCGGGCTCCATCTCGGGGGGCGGAAATCCGTAGAACGGCACCGCCGCGACCACCTTGTCGGGCCGCGCTGCGGCGATGAAGAACGACAGCATTCCCCCCATGCAGAAGCCGACGACGCCGATCCCGCTGCCCGTGACTCCGTCGAGTCCGGCGAGGTAGTCGATGGCGCCGCTCATGTCGCGTGCCGCGCGATCAGGCGGCAATGAGTTCATCAGCTCGCCGGCCTTGTCCATTTCGTCATGGGCCGCCAGTTCACCGTGGTACAGGTCGGGTGCCAGCGCCACGAATCCGTCGGCAGCGAGCCGGGTGGCCATCTCCTTGATGCCACTGTCGAGACCCCACCACTCCTGGATCACGAGCACCCCGGGACCGGTGCCGCCAGCGGGCCTGACCAGGTAGCCGGATGCATCGGAGCCATTGCTCGGGAAGGAAACTGTTTCAGCCATGGCGCAAACGTAGCCCTCCCCAGAATTCTGCAGCGACGCCGAGGTCCTCGATAATCTGCCTCGGTGACGACATCGACGAGCACCGCTGTGAACCACTCAGACCTCGATTGGTGGCGGTCCTCGGTGACGTATCAGATCTACATCAGGTCGTTTGCAGATGCCGACGGCGATGGAATGGGCGACGTCAACGGCATCCGCTCACGACTCGCTTACATCGCCGCACTCGGTGTCGATGCGCTGTGGATCAACCCCTGGTACCCGTCACCGCAGGCCGACGCGGGTTACGACGTGGCCGACTACCGCGACATCGAGCCGGAGTTCGGTTCGCTCGAAGATGGACGTGCCTTGATCGCCGATGCTCACGAAGTGGGGTTGCGGGTTCTGTTGGACATCGTGCCGAACCACTTCTCCGACGAGCATGTGTGGTTCCAAGCGGCGTTGGCCTCGCCGCCAGGATCCCCCGAACGAGACCGGTTTCACTTTCGTCCGGGCCGCGGCGACAACGGCGAGCTGCCACCGAACGACTGGGTGTCGGAGTTCGGGGGGAGCGGGTGGACGCGTCTCGACCAGCCCGACGGCGAGTGGTACCTGCACCTGTTCGACGTGAAGCAGCCCGACCTCAATTGGGACAACCCGGAAGTGCGCGCCGAGTTCCTCGACGTCCTGCGGTTCTGGTTCGATGCCGGTGCCGACGGCTTTCGGATCGACGTTGCCCACGGGCTGTTGAAGGAAGCGGGGCTGCCTGATCTCGGCGAGGCGGCCCAGCCACGGCTGGGTCAGCCACCGATGCCAGGGCATCCGCACTGGGATCAGCCCGGTGTGCCGGATGTGTATCGGGCATGGCGCGAGCTTGCGGACTCGTACGACCCGCCCCGCGTGTTCGTTGCCGAGGCGTGGGTCTCGTCGGTCGACCGGCTCGCCGCCTACCTGCGCCCCGAGCACCTGCACACGGCCTTCGACTTCCACACCACCCGTTGCCGATGGGATCCCCGTGAGTTGCGCGACGCGATCGCGGCATCGATGGCGGCGCATCGGGTCGTCGGCGCTCCAGTGACGTGGGTGTTGAGCAACCACGACATCGACCGCCACGTCACCCGATACGGGCGCGGCCCTACGGCCCACCCGCTGCACGGGCGGCCCGACGACCCCGTCGACCTGGCCCTCGGGACCCGGCGGGCGCGAGCGGCGATACTTCTCGAACTCGCCCTGCCGGGTGCCGTCTACCTCTACCAAGGTGAGGAACTGGGCTTGCCGCAGGTCGACGACATTCCTGAGGACAAGCTCGCCGATCCCGTGTGGGAACGATCGGGGCGTACTCGCCGAGGACGCGACGGCTGCCGCGTGCCATTGCCGTGGACACGTTCCGGCCCATCGTTCGGCTTCGGCGATGCCGAGCCGTGGTTGCCGCAACCGAGCAACTGGTCGGACCTCTCTGTCGAAGCCGAGGAGGCAGACCACGCCTCCATGCTGTGGCTCTACCGCGATGCACTGCGGACTCGCCACCAGCTTCCGGAGTTGCATGGCGACGAGTTCACGTGGTTGGAGGGCACCGACGACGTGATCGCCTTCACGCGTGGCGACGGGTTCGCCTGCGTTGTCAACTTCGGCGACAACTCCATCGAGCTCCCACCTGGAGCCGTGCTGTTGTCGAGTGTGGCGCTGGAAGACGGCAGGCTGCCGTCCGACGCAGCAGCATGGATCACGCTCGGGTAACGCTCAGCGGAGTCTTCTCCCGATCCGCAGGCCTCGCCGCAGCACTGTTCGATAGCTCCACCACCAGGAATACGATGGGAAGCGTGCACCTGTCACAACTCGTCGAGTACGAGGAAGCATTGGTGATTGGCCGACTTGCGGCCACAGTGACCGACTCGGGCATCGCGCGAAGGGCAGAGTACGGCCGAGTCGCAGTCGGCCCTAGGAACGCATACGTTGCTGGCTGCCGTCGCTGGTCGATTCGAGAATCGCTGATTGTCTGCGCCTCGTCAGTCCAGCCAATGCTTCGGTCACTCCGCGAGCGCCAGAACGTGCAGCCAGTTTGTGTCCTCACCGGAATCGCGAACCCGCTGCAACGCGGCCTGGCAGGCTGCCGGTCGCCGCGGCAGCTTGGATCACGCTCGCCTAACGCTCACCCCAACAGGTCGTGGACCACGTCGAGCCACAGCTGTGTGGTGAGGCGCAACGACTCGACGTCGACGCGTTCGTCGTTGCCGTGGAATCGTCGACCGAACTCGGCGGGGTCGACATCGGGGCTGAACAGGCCGGCGCCGTATGCAATCGAACCGAGGTTTCGATAGATGCGCGCGTCCGAGAAACCGACCTCGATCTGAGGAGTCGGCCGTGCGGTGGGGAACGGCTTCGCCAACGCCCGCTCGAGGCTGTTCCACAGCGGGTTGTCGGTGCGGCTGATCGACGCAGGGTCGTCCATGATCACCTCGACCTCGACCTTGTCGTAGAGATCGCCGAGGGCCGCGCGCAGGTGCGCCGTGACGTCGTCGTGGCGCTCGCCGGGCAGGGTGCGCACATCGACGCCGATCTCGACACAATCCGGGATGACGTTGGTCTTCATCAGCGAGGGTCCGCCGCCACCGATGGTGTTGGAGGAGAACGTGGTGTGGGTGCAGGCGTGGAGGAACGCGCCGAGCCCGGGTCGCGGCAGCGTCTCGAGAAAGTCGTCGATGAGGTTCTCGTCGAGCAGGTTTCGTTTGGTTTCCTCGTCGACACCCAGCCTGTCGACGGTGGTGGTCCACATCTCGTGAAAGCGCGGCGCCGGACGGTACGCCCCGAGACGTTGAATCACTGCGGCCGCGGTCATCAAGGCGTTGTCCGCCTTGAACGGCGTGGATCCGTGACCCGGAACACCGTGAACGCGCAGACGTCGCCAGGCAACTCCCTTTTCGCCGACGGCGACCGAGATGTTCGGTTGTTCGTTGGATCCACTGTGCAAGCCGCCGGACTCGGTCAACACGTAGTCAGCACGGATCGCATCGAGTTCGTGGTCGGCCATCCACTGCATGCCATGGGCACTCCCGGACTCCTCGTCCGCGACGGCGAAGTAGATGAGATCGCCCCGAGGCCGGAACCCTGTCATCGCCAGATGTCGGAAGGCCACGGCCATCGACGCCGTGAGGTTGAGCATGTCGACCGCTCCCCTGCCCCACACCTCGCCGTCGATCAGTTCTCCGCCGAACGGATCACGCGACCATCCGCTCTCGTTGACCGGCACGACATCGGTGTGACCCATCAGGCACAGGCTCGGCGCGGTCCGGATCGCTGCCCTCGATGCGCGCCACGAGCGACGCCCGACCGGCGGTCGGTTCGAAGCCCTGCAGATCCAGTCCCGTCGAGCCGAGGTAGGTCCGCAACAGATCGGCGTTGCGCGTCTCGTAGCCGGACTCGGCGGTGCCGTCGTTGACGCACTTGTTGCGAATCATCGCCTGCAACAACTCGACGGTCTCGCCCGTCAGCACCTCTGCCGTCAGCACGCCGGTCATGACGTGGCTTCACAGTGCTGCTTCAGACCCTCGGCCTCTATGGCGACGGTGTGCTCGTACTTCATTGCTGCTCCCTGTGCTCGTAGGCGGCGAACACCTTTTTCGGTACCACCATTCGCCAGGCGTCGACGACCAGTTCGGTCATCTCTTCGATGTCGATCTCGGCGAGGCGAACCACAACCCAGTTGTAGCGCATGTCGCCGGCCTTGGGCAGCATGAACTTGTGCGGCTCTCCGCCCACCAAGCCCGCGCGTTCCTCCTTTGGGAATGCGAAACCCATCAACGTCTCGTCACGACTGAAGGCGAGATACACGATCCGCCCGACACGGAACTTCACCCGGTCGCGGACAATCGCCTCGTAGGACCTCTCCAGTGTCGACGCCAGGGCGCGTACGTCCTCGATCGTCACCCCTATTGCCATTGGCGCAGACTAGAGATCGACCTGCAGCAGTCGTGGAAGAATTCCGGCGAAGGTGTCGAAATCGGACAGTGGTCTTCGTCGGTGCATTGACAACCACCCCGCCGGGGGTCCCAGTGAAAGGAACAGCATCATGCCCAGGTATGCAGCACTCATCTACGGCGCCGAGCCGACCAGCGAGTCCGAGAACGACAGTGAGCTCTGGGGCAAGATCATGGCCGAGTACTTCCACTTCGGCGAGGAGGCAGGAGCGGCCGGTGTGCTCGGCGGTGGAGAGGCGCTGCAGCCGACCACCACCGCAACGACAGTCCAAGTCGGCGGTGGCGCGAAGGGCGGCGACGTGATCGCGACCGATGGTCCCTTTGCCGAGACCAAGGAAGCGCTCGGCGGTTTCTACCTCCTCGACTGCAAGGACCTCGACGAGGCATTGAGCTGGGCGGCCAAGATCCCTGGCGCGTGGCATGGGCGGGTCGAAGTGCGCCCGGTCATCGACTTCGGTGAGGCCGGCTGATCGATCCGCTCGACGAGATCATTCGTATCGAGGGTGGCCAGGTTCTGGCCACCCTCATTCGTCTGACGGGCGACATCGACCGGGCCGAGGACGCGCTGCACGACGCAGTCGTCGTCGCAGCCGACACATGGCGCAGGGACGGTATTCCCGACAAGCCCGGGGCGTGGCTGACAACCGTCGCTCGCAACAAGGCACTCGACCGCTTGCGCCGCGAAGCACGACGGGCCCCCAAGGAGGAAGAGGCGTTTCGCATGCTCACCGAGGGCTCGACATCGGACGACAGCGACAATCGCGACGACCGGCTGCGACTGTTGTTCACCTGCTGTCACCCGGCGTTGTCGCCGGAATCACAGGTCACGCTCGCATTGCGCACCATCTGCGGACTCACAACAGTCGACATCGCCCGCGTGTTCATGGTTCCCGAGCCCACCATCGGGCAGCGGATCAGCCGCGCCAAGGCCAAGATCGCCAAGGCCCATATTCCATATCGAGTCCCGGATGAGCACGAGCTCCCCGATCGACTTCGGCCAGTGCTTGACCACCGTGTACGCGGTCTTCACCGCCGGTCACCACGCCCCTGTCGGCGAGCTCGATGCACGGCTCGACCTGGCCGACGAAGGCGTTCGACTTGGCCGCGTCCTCGTGGAACTGATGCCAGACGAAGGGGAGTGCGTCGGGCTGCTGGCATTGGCGTTGGCGACCAATGCCCGACGGCTGGCCCGCACGGATTCGGACGGTGAGATCGTGCTGCTCGCCGACCAGGACCGAGCACTTTGGGACCACGAGGCGATCGCCGAGGCCTCGGCTCTGGTCGAGTCGGTTCTCCGACGCGGACGGCCCGGCGCCTACCAGATGCAGGCCGCGATTGCGTGCCTCCATGGCGTCGCGCCGACCTACGCCGAGACCGATTGGCAACAGATCGCCGAGATCTACCGCATGCTCGAGGTGAGATGGCCGACGCCTGTCGTGCGCGTCAACCGCGCCGTGGCAGAAGCCGAAGTGGCCGGTCCACGCGCCGGTCTCGAACTGCTCGCCGATCTGATCGGCACCTCCACCGAACGATGGCACCTCTACTGGTCGACGCGGGCCGACTTCGAACGCCGCCTCGGTGACAACGCAAGCGGCCGCGGACGCGTATCGGCAAGCCCTGGAGTGCCCCTGCAACGACAGCGACCGCCGATTCCTGCTGCGACGACTCGCCGAGGTCGGCCCCGTCTGAGTGTTTCCGTCCCACCCGGGTGGGCGGCAAACACTCCGATAGGCCTGGACGGGACGGAAACACTCGCATGGCCTAGGTTTGGGGCCGTGCTTGACGAGCCATTCGTGAGTCCGCCGTTCGATCCCGAGATCTCGCCGTATGGCGGCGAGGAGCGCGATGTCGTCAATTGGTTGCTCGACTATCAGCGGTACGTGCTGTTGCGCAAGGTCGACCGGATCACCGAGGAGCAGGCCCGGATGACGACCGCTTCGAGCGATCTCACCCTGCTCGGGTTGGTGCGCCACCTCGCCGAAGTCGAGCAGTACTGGCTCGGAACTGTCTTCCTCGGGATGAACGAGTCCATGCCGTGGGAGGACCCCGACGATCGCGATGCCGACTTCCATCCAGTCGCGAGCGACACGCTCGCCGACGCGCTCGTGCTGTTGCGCGCCGAGATGGGTCGTGCACGCCAGCTTGCATCGACAGCGCCGTTCGATGCTCTCTCAGTTGGTCGGCGCGAGAACCAGCAGGTCAAGTTGCGGTGGATCCTGGTGCACCTCATCGAGGAATACGCCCGTCACTGCGGCCACGCAGATCTGCTGCGCGAGGCAATCGACGGGGTCACCGGGGATTGATGGTCCATCCGAACCGTTGTGAACGGCGCGGCTCAAGTCGACCGGTCTGGCGCCGATGATCTGGCATGAAGTGGCACAGGCAGCGACCTGACGAGAGCCCGTTCGGGCGGCAGCGGGTCGCTTTCGTGCTGTCGGGTGGCGGATCGCTCGGCGCGATGCAGGCCGGCCAGTTGCAAGCGATGCTCGAAGCCGGGATCACGCCCGATCTCGTGATCGGTGTCTCGGCGGGTGCTCTCAACGGTGCAGCCATAGCGCACCAGCCAACGGTCGCGGCGGCCGAGCAACTCGGCACGATCTGGCGCGGGTTGAGGCGCGAGTACATCTTCCGCGGATCCCGGATGGAGCGCGCCTGGCACGTCGCCCGCCGTCATCCACATCTCTACAGCTCCGACGGTTTGGCCGATCTGGTCAACCGCTTCCTGCCGATCGACGATCTCGACGAACTGTCGACCCCGTTCGAGGCGTGCACGGTCAACATCGACGACGCTCGCATCGACTTTCACACCACGGGCGATCCGCGCACGGTCCTCGTGGCTTCGGCCTCGTTGCCCGGCATCTTCCGTCCAGTGGTGATCAACGGCAGCCGCCATGTCGACGGTGGAATTGCCGCCAAGCTTCCGGTTCAGCGTGCCCGTGATCTCGGCGCTACGACGATCTTCGCCTTCGATTGCCGTGCCGGGACCAAGCACCAGTTGCCCGCAAAGCTCTCGGCATTGGCCGTGCTGACGTCGTCGATTGCAGTGACTCGCGAGGTCCTGACACCTTCGCACGAGCACTTGAACGTCGTTCGGCTTCCGGCACCCGACACGCACGGCATCGGCTTGTTCGACTTCAGCCACAGCGACCGGCTGGTCACCGAAGGACACCGCATGGTCGACGGCATTTCTCGAGGAACACCCGGAGCTGACCGCACTTCCCAGCCGCTCAGCTGCCTGAGAGCAGCTCGATCGAAACCTCTCGCATTCGGTACTTCTGAATCTTCCCGGTGACTGTCATGGGGAACTCGTCGGTCACGTGCACGTAGCGCGGGATCTTGAAGTGGGCGATGCGGCCGGCGCAGAAGGCGGCCAGGTCGTCGCGGGTCAGGTCGTTGGCGCCATCGCGTAGGCGCACCCAGGCAACCAGCTCCTCGCCATACTTCTGGTCGGGCACACCGATCACTTGGACGTCGACGATGTCAGGGTGCGAGTACAAGAACTCCTCGACCTCTCGCGGATAGATGTTCTCGCCACCGCGAATGATCATGTCCTTGATCCGTCCGACGATGCTCGCGTACTGATCGTCGTCCATCACTGCGAGATCGCCCGAATGCATCCACCCATCGGCGTCGATCGCCTCGGCGGTCATCTCCGGTTCGTTCCAATACCCGAGCATCACCGAATAGCCCTTGGTGCAGAACTCGCCCGGCTCGTTGAGACCGACGGTCTCACCGGTCAGCGGATCGATGATCTTGATCTCGATGTGCGGCAGGACGCGACCGACGGTGCCCACCTTCTTGTCGAGCGGATCGTCAGGCGATGTCTGGGTCGACACCGGCGACGTCTCGGTCATGCCATACCCGATTGTCACCTCGCTCATGTGCATCTCGTCGACGCACTGTTTCATCACCTCCACCGGACACGGCGAGCCTGCCATCATCCCGGTGCGCAACGACGACAGGTCGAACGTGTGGAAGTCGGGATGCGACAGCATCGCGATGAACATCGTCGGCACGCCGAGCACACTCGTGCAACGCTCGGCTTCGAGCGTCTGCAGCGTCGCCAGCGCGTCGAACGACGGCGCCGGCAACACCGTGGTCGTGCCGTGAGTGAGGTTGGCGAGGTTGCCGATGACCATTCCGAAGCAGTGGTAGAACGGCACGGGGATGCACACCCGATCGACCCCGGTGTAACGAAATCCCAGACCAAGGAAGTAGCCGTTGTTCAGCAGGTTGCGGTGACTCAGCGTCGCACCCTTCGGGAAGCCGGTCGTGCCACTCGTGTACTGGATGTTGATCGGGTCGACGTTGGTCAGCGACTCGCCACGTGCCGCCAACTCACCAGGCGAGACGGTGTCGCCTCCAGCCAACAACGCGTCCCAGTCCGGAGTGTCGAGCAACACGACATGTTCGAGAGTCGGCAGCGACTCGCGTACCTCGGAGATCATCGCGGCGTAGTCGCTGGACTTGAATCCGGTCGCCGACACCAGCGCGCGACAGCCGCTCTGGGCGAGGGCATAGCGCAGTTCCTCGGTCTGATAGGCGGGGTTGATGTTCACCAGCACCACACCCGCCTTCGCCGCGGCGAACTGGATGTAGACCCACTCTGCGTTGTTCGGGCTCCACATCCCCAACCGATCACCCTTGCCGAGGCCGAGCGCGATCAAGCCGCGGGCGAGTTGGTCGACGCGCTCAGCCAACTGGCGATACGTCAGTCGGACGTCTTGAAACGGCACCACCAGCGCCTCGCGGTCGGGAAACGATGCGACCACGCGGTCGAAGGCGTCGCCGATGGTCTCCTCCAACAACGCGACATCGGTCGCACCGATTGCGTGTGCCTTGCTCGCCATCAGACCCCCCTTGCCAGCCGTGACCGACGGCTCCGACTGTACCGCTACTATTCGTCGCGGGGGTACCACAATGAACGCTCACGACGAAGCCGTATCAACATTGGCTGCGGAGCTCGCCACGGTGGAGGACTTCGTCCGTGGCCTTTCCGCCGAGGACTGGAACCGGTCGACACTGCTGGAGCCGTTCGACGCCGGATCTCCGCCCTGGACCGTGAAGGAGCTCGTCGCCCACATCGACATCTCCATCGGTTTGACATTGGGGTTCCTGGATTCGATCCAAGACGGTCAACCCGGTCGCGATCGTGTCAGCTTCTTCATCGCCGACCGTAGCCAGGTGGCACCGGTCGTCTACGACTACGCCAAAGGTCTCGCCTCGCAGCACACCACCGAGTCACTCAGCGACAAACTCGGCGAAACGTTCCAAGCGACCATCGCCGGGGCCCGTCAGCAACCTGGCGAGACGGTGGGATCCGGGTACTTCGCCTTGATGCGTCTCGACGAGTGGATCCCTTCCAGGACGGTCGAGGCTGTCGTGCACGGAATTGACCTGACCGATGCCGTCGGCGCACCCACGATTGCCAAGAGCGACGGAGTAGCGACAACGAAGTCGATCCTCGACGAACTGCTCGCCGCGCCGGACGGTGCCCGGCCGGCCGGCAGATCTCGGCGACGATGTGGCGTTCATCCGTGTCGCCTCGGGCAGGGCCAAGCACACAGATCCGCGGTTCCCGCTGGTGGTCTGAGCACCCGCGCAAGGTTTCACGTGCCAGACTCGCACCTGTCGTGGTAGCCAGCTCCCTCCTCCGCATCGAAGGTCTCACCAAGAAGTACCCGGGTGTGACGGCACTCGATGACCTCACGATCACGCTGCCGCGCGGCCTCGTCGGTCTGGTCGGGGCGAATGGCGCCGGCAAGACGACCATGTTCCGTCTGCTCCTCGGCATCTCCAAACCGACCGAGGGAAGCATCGAGGTCTGCGGCATCGACGTCGATGCAGACCCGATCGAGGTGCGGTCACGTCTCGGCTACATGCCCGAGCACGACTGCCTTCCTCTCGACCAGACTGCCGCCGACGTGGTGTCCACGTTCGGCGAGCTCAGTGGCCTGCCTGCACGAGCCGCACGCCAGCGGGCGTCCGACATCCTCGATCTCGTCGGGCTCGACGAAGCCCGGTTCCGACCCATCAGCGGGTTCTCCACGGGCATGCGGCAACGCACGAAGTTGGCGCAAGCACTGGTCGGCGATCCCGAACTGGTGCTCCTCGACGAGCCGACGGCCGGTCTCGATCCGCTCGGCCGCGAAGAGATGCTGATGCTCGTCGGCCGCCTCGGCACGTTCGGGATCTCGGTCCTGATGGCCACTCACCTGTTGGACGACGTGCAACAGGTGTGCGACCACGTCGTGATGATCGATGGCGGTCGGCTGGTGGTGTCCGGGGCGACGGACGCACTGCTCGAACGGACCGGCTTCGTCACCGTCGATGTCGGTCACCGGAGCGAGGTGCTGGTGACTGCGCTGTCGACGGTCGGCATCACGGCGGTTGCCGACGAAGGACTGGTCGAGGTGACCATCGACGGCGAGCACCACATGGATCTGCTGCGCGACACGATTGCGGACGCCGGGCTGCCGCTCTATCGACTGACCACCCGGCTGACCTCGCTCGACGAGGTCTTCCTGCGCCTTGCAGGGAGTCAGTCGTGAGTGTGGTCAGCGGCGATCGCGGCGCCGTCTACGACCGCGGGTACCGACCGTACGAAGGGCCGCGCGGTCGGCGTGGCGCCGCCACGTTGGCCCTCTACAAAGCGTCGATACGACGGGCCCTGGGCATCCGGAGGCCGTGGCGTCAGAAGGTTGCACCCTTCGTCCTGCTGGGCGTCGTCACCATCCCCGCGATCGTCAACGTCGGGATCGGTTACGTCACGCGCGACCGGCTCGTCGACAGGCTCGAGATCATCACCTACCGCGACTACGTCGGCGTGTCGTCGGCACTACTGCTGTTCGTTGCGCTCGTCGCCCCCGACGTCATGTGTCCAGATCGCCGGCAACGCGTTCTCCCGTTGATGTTCGCCCGACCGCTGACGGGTATCGACTACGTCCTCGCCAAGGTCGGGGCCATCACCTCGATCCTTTTCGCATTCTCGTTCCTGCCGCAGGTGGTGCTGTTCATCGGGAACATGTTGGTCAGCGACAGCGCGTACAACTACTTCACCGGCCACCTCGACGTGTTGTGGAAGGTCCCACTGGCCGTGCTGATACTTGCGGTCTACTACGCCGTCATCGGCGTCGCGATCTCATCGCTCACCGATCGCCGGATCGTTGCCGGCGCTGGGGTCATCGGGCTCCTGCTGATCACGTCGATCTCCTCGGGCATCATCGTCGGCGACTTCGCCCCCGGCGAAGGCTCCATTGCCGGGTTGATCAACATCTTGTCCCTGCCGCTGTACCTGCGGGACCTCGTGTTCATCGGGCACGTCGACCCCGCCTCGCCGCTCGCCGGGGTCGCCAACGGCGGACTGTTCGCCGTCGTGACCTACCTCGTCGTGCTGTTCGTCGGCTCCGGCGTGCTGCTGTATCGCTACCGATGGGTGGAGCGCTGATGCAACCATTCGATCCCCCGGCACCGTTCGCGCCGCCCGTCCTGCGCGATCCGGCGTTCGCGACGGACGCGACCGTCGACATCGCCGACGTGTCGGTGTGGTTCGGGCCGAAGGTCGCGCTGTCGGAGCTCAGTTGCTCCTTCGGGCCTGGCGTCACCGGGACTGCTCGGACCCAACGGGGCCGGCAAGACCACGCTGATGCGCGCCATGACCGGGCTCGTCGGGGTCAACCAGGGGACCGTGCGAGTCGAGGGTCGAGACCCGCGACGACGACCGGCAGGTGCACGCTCGAATGGCGCTGGTCCCCGAGGACGAGGCAGTTCCCGCCGGCCTGACCGCCCGGCAATTCGTCTCCTACATCGCCGACCTCTACCGCATCGTCGATCGCGAGGCGCCCGACAAGGCGCTGCACAGCGTGGCGATGTTCGACGCCGCCGACCGCCGTGTCGACGGATTCAGCAAGGGGATGCGGCAGCGGACCAAGATCGCCGCAGCGTTGGTGACCGACCCGCAGGTGCTCGTACTCGACGAGCCGTTGAACGGCGCCGACCCGGTTCAGCGACGTGCACCTCATCGACCTGTTCAAGAAGCTCGGAACCGACGGTCGCACGGTGATCGTCAGTTCGCACGTCCTCAACGAGGTCGAGCGCATGGCCGAGCGGGTGATCGTGTTGATGCACGGCCGCCTCGCAGCGGCGGGTAGCCGGCACGCGATCCGCGACGCCATGGACGACCGTCCGCGCCACGTGCTGGTCCGCTCCGACGACGGGCGCCGTTTGGCGGCATCGCTGATCGGTCTGGATTCCGTAGCCGGCGTCACCATGGATACGACACGCGACGGCCTGGTGATCCAGACGGTGCAAGCCCGCGATCTGGCAACGGCCCTGCCGCGACTCTGCCCGCGAGGCATCGATACGCCTGCTCGAAGTTCGCGCCCTCGACGACTCACTCGAGAGCCTCTTCCGGGAACTGGTGCGATGACGAACACGACGACACAGCCCTCGCTGCCCGCCGTGCGACGCCCGAGGTCGCGGTTCGGTGCGATCCTGCGTTACACCCTGCAGTCATGCGTGCCGCCCCGAAGATGGGCTGCAATCTTGTTGCCGTGTGCAGGCGCGCTGTTGTTCGGCTTGCTGGCCCGCGCAGTCGACGCTCGCCCGGAGCGTGCGTTCGCGAACGTCGCCGCCGAGGGGATCTTCTCGCTCGTGATGCCGATCGCCGCGCTCGTGATCGGAGACTCCGTCCTTGGCGCCGAGGTCCGCGCCGGCACGTTCCACTTCACCTGGCTCTCGCCGACCCCGACCTGGCAGATCGTGCTCGGGCGTTGGCTCGGGGGCTCCATGGTTGCCCTTGTCACCATCGCTCCTGCCAGCGCCCTGGCCGCTGTGATCGCCGGCGCGCCGAGCAGTGCGTGGCCGGCGTACGTCGCTGCCGCGGTCGGCAGTATCACCTACGTCGCCCTGTTCATCACGGTCGGGTGCATCACCCGCCGCACCGCCGTGTGGTCACTCGCGATCGTGTTTCTCATCGAACGTCTCCTGGGCGCCGCACTGACCGGGATCGCCCAACTCTCACCGACCTGGGAGTCCAGAGCCATCTTCGTCGGTCTCCTCGACAACCCTCCCAACCGGTTGATCCGTGACGGGATCCCGCAGGGTGGGGCGGCAATCGTGCGGCTGATGATCGTCGCCGCCGTCTCGCTCCTGATTGCCAACTGGCGAATGGGACACATGCGGCTGTCGGGAGCATCCGACTGACGAAGGTGGTCGTGCGCGCCCGAACCCGGCACCGGGTTGTTCTGTTAACGTGACCGAGCGACAAGGGGGCTATGTGAACGAGATCATCGTCGGAGTCGACGGCAGCGAAACGGCTCGGATGGCGGCTGTTGCAGCGGCCGAAATGGCCAACAGCTACAACCGGCCATTGCACATCGTGATGTCGATGACCCGCAACAGCACCCAAGAGATCCACGGTGGCGGATCGGAAACATGGCACGTCGACTCGGTCAGCGTCGCCGAGGACCTGCTGAAGGCGCTCGCTGGAAAGCTGAAAGTGACATCACCGGTCACGCATGCCGTCGTGATGAAGGATCCGGCCAGCGCGCTGTGCGAAGAGGCCACGCGCCTCGAAGCCTCGGTCATCGTCGTCGGCAACAAGCGTGTGCAAGGCGCCGCTCGAGTACTCGGCTCGATTGCCGGCGACGTCGCCAAGCACGCCCCCTGCAACGTCTTCATCGTCCACACCCACTGACGAACGAGTTGGCATGCGATAGGCATGCCAATCGCATGCTAGGCTTTGGGGCGTGAGCAATCTCCAGGTGAAGAATCTCGAACCAGAGGTTCACGAACAGCTTCGGCAGCGCGTCGCCGAGGAGGGCGTCACCATCAGCGAGTACGTCCTTGACCTCATCCGTCGCGATCTGCGCCGCCCGTCACGACGCGAATGGCTCGACACAGTCACACATCTCCCCCGCCACGAGTTCAGCAGAGACGATGTCTCAGGCGCACTCGAGGACAGCCGTGGACAACGGTGAAGGTCGTCGATGCGTCAGCGATGATCGACACGCTCACGGGGAGTCCCCGCAGCGATCAACTCATCCCCATCCTGGACGACGATCTGTTCGCGCCGGACCTGCTCATTCCCGAGGTGTTGTCAGTTCTCCGGCGAATGGTGTCGCAGAAAGACCTCAGCTCGTCGGAGGGCGACCATTTGGCACAGGTCTTCCAAGGTGCGCCGATCGAATACATTCACGTGTGGCCCCGCACCTCCCGCGTGTGGGACCTACGCCACGATCTGTCGCCGTACGACGCCTGCTACGTCGCTGTAGCTGAAGACATCGGGGCGCCCTTGGTCACCACGGACCTTCGCCTCGGCCGCGCCGCGACTGGTGTCGTGCCAGTGATCGTCGTCTGAGTCAGACCGCCGGCTGTTGCTGGGTGATGCAGTGGATTCCACCGCCGCACTCGAAGATCGGGCGCGCCTCGACCAGCACGACTTCGCGGCCCGGATACAACCGGCTCAAGATGGTCGCGGCATCCTCGTCGCGAGGGTCGTCGAACGAACACAGGATGACCGCGCCATTGCACACGTAATGGTTGATGTACGACCAGTCGACGATGTCGTCATCGGCGTGCGTCTCGGTCGGAGCCTGAATCTCGACAACTTCCAACTGCCGACCGCGGGCATCGGTGCTGGCCCGCAGGATTCCGAGGTTCTCGTTGCACACCTCGAAGTCGGGGTGGCTCGGATCAGGCTGCGAGTGGGCGACGACAAGTCCCGGCCGGACCCACGCGGCAACGATGTCGATGTGGCCGCGAGTGCCATATCGCTTGTAATCCTTGGTGAGACCACGCGGCATCCAGATCACCTTCTCGATACCGAGGTACGCCTTCAGCTCGGCCTCCACCCGCCCTTCGTCCCAGTCGGGATTGCGAAAAGGGTCCAGTTGCACGGTGCGGGTGATCATCACGGTGCCCTCACCGTCGACGTGGATGCCCCCACCCTCGTTGACCATCGACGACTTGAACACTTCGGCGCCGCTGGACTGTCCGGCAAACGTTGCGACGTGTTGCTCGTCGTCCCACGTGCAGAATTCCTGCTGGCCCCACCCGTTGAACGTCCACGAGACTGCGCCGAGCCGGCCGTCGGGATGCGTCACGAACGTCGGGCCGCTGTCGCGGAACCAACACTCGTCGATCGCAGTTTCGTGGATCGTGACCGACGGATCGACCAAGGCTCGCGCCGCGTCGGCGTCGCCGGTATTGCAGATCAGCGACATCGGCTCGAAGCGAGCGATCGCGTTGGTCACCGCCGCCCAGACACCCCGGTAGTAACCGAGCTCGGCGTCCGGATCGTCGCCGAACGTGGTGCACGCCGGCGGGAACTCCATCCAGGTGCGCTCGTGACGAACCCACTCCGGAGGCATCGAGAATCCAGCTGGCGGCGCGTTCGAACTCATCCCCCAACTTCTATCAGAGTGTTTCCGTGCACCCCGGGTGGGCGGCAAACACTCGGACTCGTCCAACTCATCACAGGAAGTACAGGCGGCTGAGGGACACCGAATCCGCCGGGTCGCTGTACACCGTGTCGCCGTCGAGCGAGACCGCTCCCGTCTTGGCATCGACGTCGACATGACCGAGCCGGTTGTTGTGCACGAGATCGGCCGGGCCGATGTTGCGGGTGCCCTTCACAGCCACTCGTCGACGCCGTGTCGTCATGTGATCGTCGCCGGCATCGACAGCGGCTTGGCTGACGAAAGCAACCGACAGATCGGCCGCGGTCGAGCCGTACGAGCCGAACTGCGGCCCGAGCACGAGAGGTTCGCTGGAATCGGTCGCAGCATTGGGATCGCCGGTGACTCCGTAGGCCGGAAACCCACTCTTCAGCACCAACTGTGGCTTGGCTCCGAAGTGGTCAGGGCGCCACAAGACGATGTCGGCCAACTTGCCCACGTCCAGCGATCCGATCTCGTGGTTCAGGCCATGGGCGATCGCCGGGTTGACCGTGAGCTTGGCCACGTACTGCCGCACGCGGTCGTTGTCGTGCGCGGTCGGTCCGTGGCCCGAGCCGGAGCGGATCTGCTGACGCTTCATCTGCGCGGCGAGTTGGAACGTGCGGCGCACGGTCTCGCCGGCACGACCCATGCCCTGCGCGTCGCTGGACGTGATGCCGATCACACCCAGGTCGTGCAGCACACCCTCGGCCCCCATCGTGCCGCCGCGGATGCGATCGGTGACGAGATGATGGTCGCTCGGCGAGTGATGGTTCAGGCCATGGGCTGCGAAGATCATCTCGTAGTGCTCGTCGAGCGCATCACGTCCGAACGGCAGCGTCGGGTTGGTGCTCGACCCGATCACGTTGGGCACACCGGCGAGCTTCAAGACGTTGGGTACATGACCGCCACCGCAACCCTCGATGTGAAAAGCGTGAATGGTGCGGCCGGCGAGCACGCTCAACGTGTCGTCCACCGACAGGCACTCGTTGAGACCGTCGGTGTGCAGCGCAACCTGCACGTCGTAGTGCTCGGCGACGTTCAGCGCAGTGTCGAGCGCACGGGTGTGCGCACCCATGTCTTCGTGCACC
This sequence comes from Ilumatobacteraceae bacterium, assembly GCA_963779295.1. GTDB lineage: Bacteria > Actinomycetota > Acidimicrobiia > Acidimicrobiales > Ilumatobacteraceae > JAENVT01. The sequence continues at coordinate 1,292,470 of CAVZXO010000008.1, read as the reverse complement.
TTGAACCCGCAAGCGCCGCCTTCGACCAGGGCTTCGATCAGCGGTGCCTCGCTGGACGACGATCCCCGTCCGAGAAAGCCGATGTTGACGGGCCACTGGTCGAAGCTGTTGAACGCATGACGTAGCGCCCACGGCGAGCTGACCCCGACGCCCCACACGGGCCCGAACTCCTGCCCGATGATGGTGGTCACGCCCGAGGCCAGCGATGCCTCCATGATGCGCGGCGACAGCAGGTGCACATGAGTGTCGATCGCTCCCGCAGTGGCGATCAAACCCTCACCGGAGATGATGGTCGTCCCGGTACCGACGACCACTTCGACCCCGTCCATGATGTCGGGGTTGCCGGCACGCCCGACCGCACAGATACGACCCTCGCGAATGCCGATCGACAACTTGCCGATACGTCGGGTCGCGTCGATCACGACGACGTTGGAGATCACGATGTCGCACGTCTCGCTGGCCGCGGCGGCCTGCAGCATCAAGCCGTCGCGGGCGGTCTTGGCGAACCCGGCCAAGAACTCGTTGCCGCGCTCCTGGGCGTCGTACTCGATCTCGATCACAAGTCCGGTGTCACCGAGTCGTACGCGATCGCCGACGGTCGGGCCGTGGATCGCGGCGTAATCGTCGGGCAGGATCTCGTCGGGATGCAGGTGATCGTGAGGCACTTCGCCGCCGTCGTGACTGTGTGCGAACTGGCCGTGCGAGTGGCTGTGGGGATGTTGATGGTCGCTCACGAATCCGCTCCGAGGTAACCCTGGGCGACAGCTCGGGCGAGAGCCGCCTGTTTGGTGCCGGGGGCGTCGAGCGGGCCGTCGACCAATCCGGCGAACCCGATCGCGACCCTGGCGCCGGCGATCGGGACCAGCGGCGCATCGGTCGCGATTCCCGGCTCGAATCGCAAGGCGGAACCTGCGGGTATGGCCAGGCGCATTCCGTACGCGGCGGCACGGTCGAACGAGAGCCGTGGATTGACCTCGAAGAAGTGGAAGTGCGACGTGATGCTGACGGGAACGTCGGAGGTGTTGGTGGCAACGATGTAGACGAGACCGGGTGGAGCTACTGCCTCGCGCGGCGCGGCGATGACTGCACCCGGCGCATCGGGACCAAGGCTGCCGCCATCGCCGAATGGATTGCGCACGACGACCATGCGGGTGCCATCGTCGAACACCGCCTCGACCTTGACCTCGCGGACGATGTCGGGCACGCCGGGCAGGACGTCGTCGACCGTCAGAACGCTCGCGCCTGCGGCGGCGGACTCCATCAGTCGAGCGCCGTCGCGCGCCGCTTCGCACACGGTGTCGGCGATCAACGCTGTCGCTTCCGGCACGTTGAGCCGCAACCCGCGTGCACGTCGCGAGCGTGCCAGCTCGGCCGCAGTGAAGATCAATAGTCGATCGCGATCCGTCGGCGTCAGGCGCATGGACCGCACGCTATTCTCACCGCGATCAAACGGACAGCGCTCGGGAACAAATCGCTCGTTCGATTCACGGTCGCAAACCTCCTGGCGATCATTGCCGAGTGGGCATTCTTCATCGGCGGCCTGGTGTACGCCTTCGACAAGGGTGGCGCACAAGCCGCAGGAATTGCCTCGCTCGCGATGCTTGTTCCGACTGCGCTGGCGGCGCCGTACGCCGGATCAATGACACGTCGCCGACGACCTCAGATCGTGCGGCTCGCCGCGTACGGAGTGTTGTCCTTCGCGCTCGGCGCTGCGGCGATGGCCGCGTTCGCCGACGCACCTGCGGCAGTCGTCCTCGGATGCTGTGCGGTCGCCACTGCCGCGTTCACCTTTCTCGGGCCCACGTGCGCGGTCGTGCTGCCCGCCATCGTCAGATCAGCCCGGGAGTTGACCGTCGCCAATGTGTGGATCGAGTCGTGCGAGAGCATCGGGATGCTCACCGGATCGCTCGTGGCCACCCTGTTGCTCGCGCTGCAAGGTCCGGCGTTGGTGCTGGCGGGGGGTGCGGTCCTCGCGTTCGCCAGCACAGTCATCACCATGTCGGGCGGCCGCATCGAGTCGCCGCCGCCCGGCCCCGACGACGATGCAGAATCCCGCGGTCCCGTGCGCACGCTGTTGAGCAGCGTGGCAGCGCTGAGGTCGAGGTCCCATTCAGGCGGCGTGTTTGCCATTGCGTGCGGCCACTTCGTCCTGGTCGGCGCGATCGACCTCATCGTGGTGGTGCTCGCCGCCGACGAGCTCGGCCTCGGCAGCGCCGGCCCCGGGCTGCTGCAAACGAGCGTTGGTGTCGGCGCGTTGCTGTGCGCTCTTGTCTCCACCGTTCTCGTGCGCCGCGACCGCCTGGCCTCGCTGTTGATGGTTTCGACAGGTGCCATTGCGATCGCCTGTGTGCTCCTCGGTGCGGTCCCCACGTTGGCGACCGCTCTGATCTTGCTGCCGATCGTGGGCTTCGGTGAATCCCTCCTCAACCTCGCCAGCAGAATGCTCCTGCAACGGTCAACACCACCCGACGCAACTGCCGGCGTCTTCGCCGCGATCGAATTGTTGATGGGCATCGGAATGATCGCAGGATCGTTGGGCGCACAGCTGCTGATCGCGGCCGGCGGAGCAGACACCGCCCTGATCGGTCTCGGCAGCTTCTTCGCGATCCTGTTGCTGCTCACCTGGCGATCGCTCGAGCAAGCCGACGACAGCGCCGACATCCCCGTGGTTGCGATCAGCTTGTTGCGACGGATCCCCGCGTTTGCGCCGCTGCAGCCTCTCGCACTCGAGTCGGTCGCCCGTGCCGCTACCGAGGTCTCTGTGACCACTGGCGAAGTGGTGATGCGAGAAGGTGAGCGTGGCGACATCTTCTACGCAGTAGCCGACGGGTCATTCGACATCAGCTGCCGTGGTGAATGCGTCAGCACGGCCGTGCGGGGTGCAGGGTTCGGCGAAGTCGCCCTGCTCGCCGATGTGCCGCGGACCGCGACCATCACTGCGAATTCCCCCGGGTCACTGCTCGCCATCCATCGAGTTCCGTTTCTGATCGCGGTGACCGGTTCCGATTCGTCGCGTCAGGCGGCATGGGGTGTCATCCGAACCATGGGTCTCGACGTCGATCCCGACGACATGCCTACGCTCGATCCATGACCGCCGCACACCCAACCGTTCAGATCGACGACGACCGTGTTCGCGTCACCGAATGGCGCTTTGCTCCCGGCGCCGAGACCGGATGGCATGTGCACGGCATGGACTACCTCGTCGTGCCGCTGTACGACGGAACGCTCCGCATCGAGTCCGGCGACGGGATCGTCGACGTCGAGCTGCACCTCGGGCAGTCGTACGCGCGCCTCGCCGGAGTCGAACACAACGTGATCAATCCCAACTCGACCGAGTTCGCCTTTGTCGAAGTCGAGTTGAAAGACGGCCCATGAGGCGTCGCCCAACAGATGCCGACGGTAAGGCGCCGATCGTGTTGATCACGTTTCCCGACTACGACACCGATCATCCACAACACGGCGGCGCGCTGACCGCTGCCGGCTACACCATGCGAATCGCGGCAAAGCGTGGTGCCCGCTCACCAGAGGAACTGCTCGCATTGTCGGCAGACGTCGCCGGCGCGATCGTCAGCACCGACCCATTCACTCGCGACGTCTTGCGCGACAGTCCGCATCTGCAGGTGATCGCCCGCGTCGGTGTGGGCATCGACTCGATCGACGTTGGCGCCGCGACGGAACTCGGTGTCGCCATCACGACCACGCCCGGAGCCAACGAGGAGACCGTCGCCGATCACGCGATCGCGATGATGCTCGGCCTGTTGCGCCGAGTTCCCGAGAACGACGCCGGCGTGCGCAGGGGCGAGTGGAATCGCACCGGGCCACATACCCCGCGACAACTGACCGGATGCACCGTCGGCCTGATCGGGTACGGCCACATCGGCAGGCTCGTGGCCGCACGGCTCGCCGGATTCGACGTCGAACTGCTCGTGTCCGACCCGGCGTTGGGCCAGTCGGAGTCACCCCGATCGGTCGAACTCGCAGAGCTCCTCGCGCGCTCCGACGTGGTGTCACTGCACACCCCGTTGATCCCCTCTACCCGCAACCTCATCGATCGAGCCGCACTGCAACTGATGCGACCACATGCGGTGTTGATCAACACATCGCGCGGCGGTGTCGTCGACGAAGCGGCGTTGATCCGGGCGTTGGACGAAGGGGTGATCGTGGGTGCGGCCCTCGACGTGTTCGAGACCGAGCCGCCCGTCACCTCACCACTCTTCGCGATGACAAACGTCGTGCTCAGCCCGCATGTCGGGGGTCTCAGCACCAAGTCGGTCGATGTGATGATTCGAATGGCGACGGCATCCGTGATCGACGTGATCGAGGGTCGAGTTCCCGAGGGTCTCGCCAATCGCGGGATTCTCGACGAGCATCAGCAGCGGCGATGAGCATTCGCCAGTGGCTGGGACGCGTCGACGCGTTCGTCGCGCTGGCAATTGCGCTGCCGGCCATTCCCATCGTCATCGCCGTTTCACGGGCGATCGCGCAACGATGGATTCCGATCGGTGATCAAGCCTTGCTGGAGATCCGCGCCCACGACGTTCTGACGGCGCACCATCCTCTGCTCGGCACCGCGTCGTCTGCCGCGTTGAGCCGCGAGGGTGGCGTTGCGCTCAACCACCCGGGGCCGCTGATGTTCGACGCGCTGGCGTTACCGGTTCGGCTGTTCGGTGGCGGAGCCGGGGTTGCCGTCGGAGTCGGCGCGATCAATCTCGCGGCTGCCGCGATCGCCACGATCTTCGCGTTCCGCCGAGGCGGCCACGCGGGTGCCACCCTCGCAGCGCTCTCGTTCGCAGGTCTCGGATGGGCTGCCGGATCCGATTCGTTGTTCGACCCGTACAACCCGACGGCGGCGATGCTGCCGTGCCTCGCTTGCTTGTTCCTCGCATGGTGCACCGTCGATCTCGACGCGACTGCCCTGGTGTGGCTGATCGGTGTCGCCTCATTCGTCGTGCAGCTCAACAACAGCTACCTGCTGTTCCTCACGCCGCTGGTCGTGGCCGTCTGCTGCATACACGTCGTGCGTTCGCGCCGGCAGGGTCCGATGAATCTGCGGCCTCTGGCCGTTCGCTCCGGAGTTGTGTTCGCAGTGCTGTGGAGCCAGCCACTGATCGAGCAGTTGATGCACGGATCCGACGGCAACATTGCTCGCATGATCCGGTCCACGAGCGTGCTCGGGAACAACCCGGGGACTCGGCTGGGCACTCAGATCGCGGCGGCGACTCTCACGCTTCCACCCTGGTGGGGCCGAAGCGAGTTCGACGGCGTCGGGTTGTTCTCGACTGTGCCCGACAGCCTCCTCGCCGCTGCCTCTCTCGTTGCGACGCTCGCGGTATGTGTCGTCGGGTGGGTCTGGGCTGGGCGAACTCGACACCGCGACGTGTTGGCAGCAATGACGGTTGCGGGCATCTCCACCGCCATCGCCTGGATGGCGACGATCCGCTCGCCGGTGTCGCCCTTCTTCGGTGTCAGCTCCGACTATGTGCGCTGGCTGTGGCCTGCGGGCGTGTTCCTGTGGTTCGCCGTCGGCCTGGCGATCTGGCGCCTCGTGCGCACCCTTGTCCCTACCGTCGCCGGACATCGTCTGCGCTACCTCGGCGCGGGTGCCGCGATCGGTGTGGTTTGCCTGGCGAACGTTCCCAGTCATACCAGCCTGCGGGGCCAACGCGAGCTCAACGACCGACGCCCCGCGGCCATCGAGCTGGTCGGCGAAGCGAGCGGTCGCGTCGACGTGGACACAGTCCTGTATCGCCCACCACCGAACTACGACGTGTTCGGTGTGCCGTTGCTCGCCAGCCTGCAGAGCAGAGGTATCGAGTTCGTGGTCGACGACCCGGTCCTCGTGCGACAGTTCGGCGAGCGACGCCGTTTCAGCGGCGAGCCGATTGCCGAGCTGCGTGTCGTCACCGCGATGGAGGCCGTCGACGTCGCTCGCGATCCGAGCACCATCGCTTTCGTGTCCGACGTCTCGGAACGCGAGCGCGCCGAACTGCAAGCATCCGCGATCGCGATCGAGTCGTGGTTGTCGGAGGGGCTGATCACTCTTTCCGAATCGGGAAGAGCAGCAGTTGACGCAGGGTTCGGCGAGCCGTGGCTCGACCAACTCGACGATCCGCAGCTCGACGCGACGACGGTCAGTCGCTCGATCGCGCTGGCGGGAGCGGTGCAGTCCGGCTTGCTCGACGCCGACGCTGAAATCTCGAGCACACTCAGCCGGTACGCGGCCCTGCGGCTACAGGTCGAGACCTCGACGGTGGCGGTCGTGCTGCAGCACTAGCCGGCAAAGCGGTGCGCCGGAAGGCCGGTGACGCCGACGTCGAGCTGCAGCAGCGCCCCGGCATTGGGTTCGCGCTCCAGCTGGTCGGCCGTCAATCGGTGACGGGCAGTGGTGATGTACAGCGTGCGCAGATCGGCACCTCCGAATCCGGGACACGTCGGGTTGGTCAGCGGAAGTGCAATCTCCCTGTCGAGCACGCCGTCGGGGAGGTAACGACGAACCTTCGCGCCGCTGAACAAGCAGACCCATACCCCACCGTGTGCATCGACCGTCAGACCGTCGGGCAACCCGTCGGCCGGATCGATCTCCGCGAAGCTCGCCTGCTTGCCGAGATCGCCGGTGCCGAGGTCGTAACCGAATGAAACGACGCGCTGCGTCGTGCTGTCGATGTAGTACATCGTCTCGCCGTCGGGGCTCCATCCGATCCCATTGGAGATCGTGCGCTCCGGCAAGACCTCGGTCAGGTCGCCATCCGGATCGAGCCGGTACAACGCAGCATGCCCGTGCGCTCGGTCTCGGTGCAGCGTGCCCGCCCACAACCGTCCGCACGGGTCAGCGCGGCAGTCGTTGAACCGCACCCCCGGCTTCGGCTCGACCTCGGCGAGCAACGTCCATGAGCCCGCCACCGAGACCCGCCACAACTCACACTCGACCGCAACCACCAGTCCACCGTCCTCGCACAGCACCACCGCTCCGACGTCTCCCTCGGTTGCGAACGACGATGTTGCCCCGGTGACCGGGTTCCAGCGATGGACGAGCCGACCGGAGATGTCGACCCACACCAGCTCACCGTTGCGGTCGTCCCACACCGGTCCCTCGCCCAGCTGGGCGGTCCCAGCGACGGCGATCGTCGCGGCAGGAGACGGGTTGTCGGACATCGGCGCATTGTGATCTGATCTCGCTCGCAGCTCAAAGTCGAACGACCGTTGCGGAGGAGACCCATGTCTGACCACACGTCACTCGACGGTGAAATCGCGATCGTCACCGGCGGCGCTCGAGGCATCGGCGAAGCGATTGTCGACGTGTTCGTCGCCAGCGGTGCGAGCGTGGTCTTCTGCGATCTCGATCCGGAGCTCGGCGACGCCGTGGAACTGCGGCTCGGCAGTCGCGCCAAGTTCGTCAGGGCCGACGTCGGTGTCGAAGCCGACATTGCCGCGATGGCAGCGACGTGCGAGACAACCTTCGGTCCGGCGACCATCCTGGTCAACAACGCCGGTGTCAACGCCAACTTCGACGCCACGACCATGACCGGCGACGAGTGGGACAGGTTCATGGGCGTCGACCTGAAGTCCGCGTGGCTCGGAGCGAAGTACGTGTTGCCCAACATGCGCGAGGCCGGTCGCGGTGCAATCGTCAATGTCGCGTCGATGCACGCGCATGCGACGCTCGAGGGCTTCTTCCCCTATGCCGCAGCCAAGTCGGGGCTGGTCGGCATGACACGCAGCCTCGCCCTCGACTGGGGTCCCCATGGCATACGTGTCAATGCCGTCGCGCCCGGTTACATCCGCACCCGCCTGGTGCAGGACAGCATCGATCGCAACCCCGATCCTGTTGCCGCAGAGCAATCCATGATCCGCGGCGTTGCCCTTCGGCGCATCGGCGAACCGGTAGAGATCGCCAACGTCGTCCGCTTCCTCGCATCAGACGACGCCAGCTACATCACGGGTACGACCATTCACATCGACGGCGGTGTGACGGCGCGGCGCGCCGGCTGATTTCACGAATGGTTGCACCGACGGACATTCACGACCGACATCGCCCGTGCCACCATCACCGGCATGGCGAACGAACCAACATTGCGACCCGGTGACCAGTCTGTCGACGGCTGGGTGGAGTACCTGCAGACGCAGTTGAAGCTGTTGGGGGGCGGCGTCATCAACATCCCCGACTCGTTCCAGCCGAACGGCGTGTTCGACGAGGAGACCGAGCGATACGTGCGCGAGTTCCAGCAATTCCACCATGTCCAGGTCGACGGAGTCGTCGGCGACGAGACGTGGAACGTGCTGCACGGCAACGTCGACAACCTCGACCCGCACGCCGATGGCCGGGCACCTCACACCTACGTGGAGGAGACGCCGCGACTGGAGTGGGAGAACGACGGGCACTACGACGTGACCACCGACTCGTACACCTACATCGCGATGAACGTCGGCCAGACCGAGGTCGGCCCGGGAATCGTCGTGACCGTCGCGGTCACCGCCGGATCGGCAGGGTTGCGCGGCGACCATTGCATTGGTTGGACCGACAGCGGTCAGCCTGCCGGGCCGGGCCAGCCGATCAAGTTCACCTTCTGGCTCGATCGTCAACTGACCAGGGACGAGGATGTCGAAGTCGAACTTCGGCTGCCGGACGAGAACGGGGGTTCCACCTTCAATCCCGGCCTGTCGGGCCTACTGCAAGCGATGGCCCGAGGCGAGAACATCGACTGACGTCCCTGTGGCATATGGCGCGATCGTGTCGCCGTGCCACGCCGGCGCGTACGAGGTGCCGCGGTTACGGCGACAGTCTCTCGTCCATGGAGGTGGCCACGACCTCGGGACGTTTCGGCCGCTTGCTTCGCTTTCGGTGAGCACAGAAACCAGCAGTCGGTTTGTGTGCTCACCGGAATCGCGCCTCGGACGCAACGCTGATCGAGTCGTCGGTGGAAGCAGGCAGCGCAGCCGGTGCACACGCGCAAGCGTGTCGTACCAGCGCTGCGCACATACTCGACGGCGGGCACGTCCGTGTCTGCAACAATCGTGAGGTGCCCGATGCAGGTCTCGACCCTGCCGTGATGGAGCGATTCCGTGCCGGCGACGAGGATGCCGTGCGCGTCCTCTATCGGCACTACGGGCGCCTGGTGTTCACGGTCGCGGTGCGAATTCTCGGCAACCGGCAACTCGCCGAGGACGCCACACAGCAGACGTTTCTGCAGGCATGGCGTGCCGCTTCGACGTTCGAGTCCGACAAGGATCCAGCTCCCTGGCTGGCCACCATCACCCGACGTGTGGCGATCGACATTCAACGCAGTGAAGCCCGTCGCCCGTCGACATCGCTCGAGGTCACCAGCGCCGACGAACCGGCACTCGTCAGCTTGCCGCCGTCGGCAGAGGCTGTGTGGGAGACATGGCAGGTGCGCGAGGCCATCGACGGCTTGCAACCGGAGGAACGCGAGGTCGTGCGCCTCCAACACATCGAGGGGCACAGCCACAGTGAGATCGCCGCGAAGTTGGGAGTCGCCCTGGGTACGGTGAAATCACGATCCCATCGTGCTCACCAGCATCTGGCGACCCGACTGAAACATCTACGAGAACCGATCGAAGATGGGTGACGTAATGGTGGGTGTGAACTGGAGAGGAGGTGGTGACGATGGATGAGAACGACGAGAACGACCTACTCGATCCCGACATCGTCGCGCTCCTCGACGACCCTTCGCTGTGGCAGGAGCCAGGCGCCGGGTTGGAGGACCGGATCGTCGCGGACATCGCCGAAGAGCGGCGCGTCGTCGTCCCGATCGGACGAGCGCGTCGCGCCTGGCCGGGCCGACTCGTGGCCGCCGCCGTCGGTGCAGCCGCCGCCGCGGCGATCGTGCTGATCGCCGTGCCCCGCGACGACGACCAGCAAGCCGATGCCCGCATCGACATCGTCGGCACCGACCTCGCACCGGGCATCACGGGCAATGCCGACATCACCTCGTTGCAATCGGGGGTCCGCATCGACTTCTCGGTGACGGGGTTGCCGCGTCGGGACGGCGACGAGTTCTACCAGGGCTGGTTGAAGAACTGCGCGGGCACCCTCCTGGTGCCCATCGGCACGTTCCACGAGCTCGACGATGCCACCGGGTGGGCCGGGGTATCGGTCGACGACTATCCCGTGCTGACCGTCACCCGCGAAACCGTCGCTCCACCGAAGGATGCCGCCCAAGGTTCGTCTGGCGAGGTCGTGGTCAGCGGGGCGCTCGTCGCCTGCCCCGCCTGACCGGCCGGCGCATGGAGAGGATTGCAACGATGGATGTGGCGTTGCTCGATGCGTACATGCGCCGGCTCGAGGTCGATCCAGAGCCGCCGTCCGCCGACGCCCTGTTTCGAACACATCGTGCGCACGTCGATCGCGTTCCGTATGAGACGACATGGATACATCTGGGCGAGAAGTGGAGCGTCGACACCGACGCCGCAGTCGAACGCATCGCCCGCGGTGGCCGCGGCGGCTACTGCTTCCACCTCAACGGTTCGCTCGCACGACTCCTGTCGACGTTGGGGTACGACGTGACGTTGCACATCGGCGGAGTTCACGGGCCCGACCCCGGTGAGAACGACTTGACCAATCACCTGGTGCTGCTCGTCCGAGGCCTTCCCACCGCCGACAACCCGACCGGCAACTGGTACGTCGACGCGGGACTGGGGGACGCGCTGTACGAACCCCTGCCGCTGCAGGCCGGCTCGTACGAGCAAACTCCGATGACATTCGCTCTCAGCGAGACCCCCGGCGGCATCGGCGACTGGCACTTCACCCACGATTCGGCAGGTTCCTTCCCAGGGATGAACTTCCGTTCCGCCGTTGCCACGATCGACGACTTCGCGACGCGGCATCAGGTGCTGTCGACGTCACCCGACTCCGGCTTCGTCAGGACAGTCACTGCGCAACGGCGAGGTCCCGATCGGGTGGCGGCGCTTCGTGCCTTCACATTCCGGACAGTCGACTCCAGCGGGACGCATACGACCTTCGTGACGGATCGCAACGATTGGTTCGCCTTGCTCGCCGATGAGTTCCTGCTCCCCCTCGACGGCGTTGATCGCGGCGCGAAGGACCGGCTGTGGTCGAGCGCGCAGACCTCACACGAGGAGTGGATCGCAGCGCAGTGAGTAGCAACAGCCATCAAGCAAGGCGACCGGCCAAGGCATAGGCTCGGCTGTCAATGATGCGGCGATCGGCGGGTCAGTGGGTTGGCGCCGTCGTCGGCTCCTTGGTTGTCGCGGCCTGCTCCGCAGATGGCGCTACCACCAACACGACCCCGAGCACGTTCGGCACGCCCAGCGGGTCGACCCCGCGGACGAGTGCGACAGCCATCCCGCAATCAAGCAGTCGGGTCTGCGCTCCGGCTCCCGGGAGCACAGTGCTCGAACTCCGATTCGTTCAACCCGCCGGTCGGGCCGGGCATTGATCTCACCGGCATCGATCTGCGCGGCGCCACCTTGGGCGAGGATGTCGACCTCAGCGACGCAGTGCTGAACGGCGCACACCTCGACGCAGCCCAGGTTCTCGGGAAGCTGCGAGGCGCAGACCTCACGGGCGCCTCGCTGACGGATGCGGACCTGTCGGAGACCGATCTCTCCCGAACGATATTGACCGGCGCGACGCTGACCGGAGCCGACGTGAACGCAACATTGTTCGATGCCAGCGACTTGCCGACGGCGATTCGGAATGTGACCGTCGGAATTCGTAGTGGCGAAACCCTGTCGGGAACGAATCTCAGTGACCTCGACCTCACCGGGGTGCGCTTCACGAGCCGAGCCAACGGAATTGCACCGATGGCGGGCGTGCGTTTCAGGGGTGCCACATTGACCGGGGCATCGTTCCACCGTGTCGACCTCACTGGGGCGGACTTCAGCGATGCCGTGTTCGCCGTCGACGGGGGACCCGAGCCAAGTTTCACCGAATCGACGTGCCCCGATTTCTTGCCATCTGATGCTTCGGCGACAGGCCGTGCAGCCTGTCGTCTCTAGCGCAACCCCGGCAATGCGTCAGAGCAGTTCGCCGATGCGCTGCGCAGCGCGCACCGGCACCCTTCGGATCCACGGGCAGATAGTTGACGGGCGCGTCGATCTGGCCGACGATGGCAGCAGCAAGCACCTCGGGTTGCACGGCATCGTGATAGTCGAGGCGAACGCCGGCACCATGTCGTTGCAGCCGATGGGCGACGTGGAAGTTCTGCTCGAAGTGGTTCTGCAGCGGGATGAACACGAACGGGCGACGATTGGCCGTCAGTTCCATGCACGTGGTCAAGCCACCCTGCACAACAGCGACGTCGCACGCGGCCAGGTGCCGGTGCAGGTCGGGCACATAGGTGTGGTACCTCACGCCCTGGAGTTGGGGCAGTGCACGAGGATCGATGCGCGGGCCGGCGACGACGACGAAGCGCAGGTCATCGACAAGGCGTTGAGCGATCGGGATGGCGTCGATGGCTCGGCGAAGCAGCGACAGACCGACCCCCGAGCCTCCCACCGTCACGATGCACACCCGTTCGTCGCGGTGGTAGCCCAACTCGTGCCGCAATGCCTCGCGATCGGAGAACTCGGCCGGATCGAAGCCGGTGATGTAGCCCGCGAAGTCGAAGTTCTCCTCGGTCCACTGGCGGATCGACGGAAGACCGGGCCCGAACGTGTCGGCGACGATGTCGTCGGGATCACCGACGAAGATCGAACGATCGCGCAGCCGACGAAAGCGCGCACGATGTTCGATCATCTCGGCGTTGTAGTCGGCGGTGAGGGTGGCCTCGGCCTCGCCGCCATCGGGCATCGGCAGCCATCCGACGAAGTCGGTCATCCACGCGAACGCAAAGCGTTTCAGCTCCGGGTTCTCGTGCAGGAAGTAGTCGACGTCCCAAGCCTCGTCGGCGATCACGACGTCGTAGTGCTCGTCCTTGATGACGTCGTGGAAGACCATGAAGTTGTTGACCAGGATCTCGTCCATTCGACGGATCGCCTGAAACGCATGCAGGTCGTGTTCGTGCGCCTCGTCCTCGAAGTGCGCGGACTCGTTGACGAGCCACGTCGATGCCGGATGGATTGACTCCCCCGCGGCCTCCAGCACAGTCGTCACCGGGTGTTGCGCCAGCCAGTCGATGTGCACGTCGGGGTGATGTTGATGGAGTTCGGCCGCGATCGCGGCGTCGCGACGAGCGTGGCCGAGCCCGATCGGCGACGAGAGGTACAGCGCACGCTTGGGACGACGCAGCGGCCGAACGAAACGGCGTGCCGCATCAATTCGGCCAGTGGCGGTGTGGGCGAACTCGTCGATGAGCCGATTGACGAACACGGGTTCGCGAATGTGCGGTGCGTGACCTCCACCGACAACTGTCACGAGCCGTCCGCCAACAGCGTCAGCAAGGGCTACTCCCGACTTGTGCGAGCGGACGGCGTCCTCGTCGCCGTGCACGACGAGCACGGGACACACGACCTGCTTGCACAACGCGGGGAATGCCGCGCGATCGTCGTCGTCGACGAGAGCGCGGTGAGTATCGGCAAGCATCAACGGATCACCCTCGAGCCCCCACGCAACGCAATCCTCGATCTGCTTCGTGGAGTGGGGTTCGGTGAAGATCTTGCCGAAGAAGAACTGGAGGAAGTCCTCGAAGTCCTCCTTCCAGTACTGCGCGTTGTACTTCGACCAACCCTCGTACGTGTCGAGCGTTTCCTCGAACGGATGCATCCTGCGCCCGGGCGGCGGGGGGCCGAGCGGCACGGCGGACGCGATCGCAACAAGACCCGCAACACGTTCGGGATGATCTGCCGCCAGTTGCAGACCCCACAGCGTTCCGCGCGAGAAAGAGACGAGAACGGCACGGTCGATCTCGAGCTCGTCGAGCACGGCGAGCGTGTCGGCGGTGAACTGACGGTGTGTGTACGCCTCGGCGCCCATCGGTCGACTGGATCGACCGGTTCCGCGACCGTCGAACGTGACGACGCGGTGGTGCCGAGCAAGATACGGAACCTGCAGCTTCCAGAACCGAGACGGGATGATCGACCATGTCGGCAGCAGCACGAGCGGAATCTCGCCCTGCCCGAAGTTCTCCCAGGCGATGTCGATGCCATCGCGGCGGACGATTCCGGCGGCTTCTGGTTGCATCGCTCTCATGCCGGTGCCTGTCGTGGCGGGTTCGACGCGGCGCGCTGTTCGGCGATTCGAATCACCTCACCGACGCGACGGAGGCTCGACCGGATCGGTAGTCGCTGACGATCGAACCCGAGGAGCAGCATTGCCTCGGATCCGATGAACAGGTTGCCGATCACCGTCGCCGCTTCGAGCGGACTGAACGGGCCGAGCCCACCGAGTTTGTCGGCCGCTTCTGTCGCCACGTCGGTCAGCAGTTCATACCATCCGGTCAAGACCGCCCGTGCGGCTTCGGCAATGTCGGGCGCCGACCAGCCGGCGGCGATCATCTCCTGCAGGACTCGGACGAAGCCCGACTCGAGGTCGTCCTCCAGAAAATCACAGGCACGCTCGTATCGACGCGACAGCGGTTCGTCCTGCGCGTACATCGACGACTGCCTCGCCAGTCTCCGACGGTTCTCGGCCTCGAGCAGCGCCAACACCATCCCGCGCTTCGAGCCGAAGTGGTAGTGAACCTGCGAAAGAGGAACGCCTGCCTCCTGGGCGATCTTGCGCGTCGACAGCCCTGCGTAGCCGTCGAGCAGCAGTCGCGCCCGAGCCGCAGTGAGGATGCTCTGGGCGGTGTCAACGTCCGCTGCTTGTACCACCAGTGACCTCCTCGGTCGATCGATCGAAATTCAGTGTGACACGTTTGAGTCTGTGGATCAACAGTTGACAGTCTCTTCCAAAAGCGCGACATTGCTATTCGGTCGATCGACCGAATTATTCGACAACACACCGAAGGAGATTCCCATGACCGCCACCGACATTCGAGCCGACGTACTCACCGACGAGATGCTCGCTCGCTTCGACCAGCGCGCCCCGCTCTACGACCGCGACAACCGCTTCTTCACCGAGGATTTCGAGGAATTACGCGCAGCCGGATATCTCGCTACATCCCTGCCCACAGAGTACGGGGGAGCCGGTCTCAGCCTCGCCGAGATCAACCGCATGCAGCGTCGCATCGCGTACGTGGCGCCGGCGACGGCGGTCGCCGTCAACATGCACCACTACTTCGTCGGTCTGTGTGCAGACCTCCATCGAGCCGGTGATCCATCGGGAGATTGGGTGCTCGAACGTGCGGCCGAGGGTCATGTGTTCGCCGCGGGCCACGGCGAGGCCGGCAACGACATCCCAGTGCTGCTGTCGTCGTCGAAGGCCGAGCGGGTCGAGGGCGGCTGGGAGTTCACCGGTCACAAGATCTTCGGCAGCCTCTCGCCCGTGTGGACCTACCTCGGTGTTCACGCGATGGACATGAGTGATCCGACGGCACCCAAGGTCGTGCACGGGTTCGTCCACCGTGACTCCAGGAACTACCGGATCGAGGAGACCTGGGACACACTCGGCATGCGGGCCACGATGTCGAACGACACGATCCTCGACCGCACTTTCGTGCCCGACGAGGCGACCATCCTGGTCTGCCCTGCCGGCTTCGCCGGCGCCGGTGCCTTCCAGGTCTCGCTGTTCGCCTGGGCATTGCTGGGATTCGCGGGTGTCTACTCGGCCATCGCTCAGCGCGCGTTCGACGAGACCGTCACGCGAATGCACGAGCGAACCTCGATCGCTCTGACGCGATCGATGGCGTATCACCCCGAGGTGCAGCACACGGTCGCCGAGATGCGGATCCATCTCGAGGCGATGAAGGCCCACCTCGACCGTGTGTGCGACGACTGGTCCAACGGCGTGGACTACGGCATGGACTGGCCGGTGAAGATCGTCGCCTGCAAGTACGACGTCGTCAATCGGGCGTGGTCCGTCGTCGATTCTGCGCTCGACCTCACGGGTGGCAGCGGCATTTTCAAGCGCAGCCGCTTCGAGCAACTCTTCCGCGACGCCCGCCTCGGTCGCATCCACCCCGGCAACTCGATGCTGACCCACGAACTGGTCGGCAAGCTGAGCCTGGGCATCAACCCGGACGAGCAGCCGCGCTGGGGCTGAACGAGTGGCAGAAGTCGCAACGCGCTGTCGTATGCGAAACTGAGGCATGTCATGGTGGTCGACTGTTCGGACCGTGGGTGAAACTCTCGGCATCTCGAAGCCGAAAGTGGTGCCCGTCGGCTGTGTGCTCGGGCAGTCGATCTTCACGGAGGCAAAGCGTTCGGCTCAGATCGTCAATGTCATCCGGCCTCGTCGGTCGTTGAAGGCCTCGACGATCGCTCGGCTGAAGCCACTCTTCCCGGACCTCGACCTGGCGAACGTCAAGGTCCGTACCCGGTGTCGCCTGCCGTCGAATCGGTTCCGCCCGACGGGGTCGATCTACGCGATGACATTCGGATACACCATCTTCTGGCGCGACGAGCTCGACGAGTCCGATCCCGACGATCTGGTGAAGCTGATCCACGAACTCGTCCACGTCGACCAGGTTCGTCGCCACGGAGGCGAGTCGGGATTCGCCTGCGAGTACGGCCGCGGGTACATCGAGGGTGGTGGAACGCTGCCGGCCCACATCGCCGACGCCACGGCGTACCACCGCAATCCGCTCGAGGCCGAGGCATACACCGTTGATGCACAGTTCCGCGACGACACCGGCCACGTCGTCGCGGCACGACTCCCGCCCATTCCGTGAGACGCTGCGACTGACACAGCCTCGTAGTGCCGCTTCCGCCAACGTTTCGCGGCCCGGCGGAGCGTCCAGATCGGCCAGGTATTGGAATACGGGTGGGCTCGCTCTGTGCGAGGGCGGTGCGGGTTCCTCGGGCGCGGAAGTGGACACCGAGCGTCCAAAATCGCGCCCGCGAGACCTGCTCGGGCGCGACCCGACGTCGGAGTTCCACAGTCGCCCCGAGGACCCTCGCCGTTGGCACTCGACAACGGCGCACCGAGCCGGCGATCTGGTCGCCAAACTTGATGATCAGCACAGTTCTTGTGGAGCCCTTGGCGTCCAGATCATTCGAGCGTGACCGATATGTCAGCTGTCCCGGTGATCTGGGTGCCAGTCGTCATCACCGCCGCAGATCAGCGAAATCTCTGGCACCCAGATCCGCAAGGCAAGTGAACGCGCAGAGTCGGCCTGTCCCACACGCCAATCGCACAAGGGCAAAGGTTGGCTGACACAGCACTAGTTCGTGGCCGGAGCGCACGGACGTGCTGCGGTTGACCACTACATCGATCGACGAGCGGACCGTGAGGCGGATGCGGCCCGGACGCTCGACGAAGATGCGGATCCAGCCTCCGTCGGCGGGCGCTAGGCAGGCGTCACCTTCCGACACCGTGTACATGCTGGTGAACCTGAACTTCAGGGTTGCCCACCCGGTGCGTGTCGCGTCGACGGCAATCTCGTCGGGCTGCACGTCGACAACGACAGCGCCGTTGTCGACGAGCGGCGATGCGTCGACCACCTCGAAGACCTGCCAATCGTCGTCCTCCCAGATCTTGCGCAGGTAGCTCGGGCCACCCCGGATGACAGCAGCCTCGTCGTGCGAGATCTCGCGTAGACGTCCCAGTGGCAAGGCCACAATCGCGACCGCATGCTCCAGCAGCCAACGGTGGTACGTGTCGGCATCGAGGCGACCTGTGTAGAACTCGGGGTTCAGCTCACGGTCGAGCTGGGTCAGCCATCCGCGCGCGATGCCTCCGATCCGGATGGCCAACGTGTCTGCTTGGGCGAACGTCAGCGTCGGCACGACTTCGACGCGCAACGTTTGCGGGAGCGTGTCGAGGTATGACACCAGCGAGTCGTAGTACTCCGCACTCGCAGTTCGGTCTGCCGGCCTGAACGCCATGGAGATGTAGGCCATGTTCCAGATCAACGTGCCGGCGACGATCACCGGAACCACCGTGCGACGATGCCGCAAGAGGGTCAGCGCCGCCACGGGGCCGGCGAGGAGCCAGGCGAACCGCACCACGTTTCCCCCGAGCGGCGACCTCACGACGAACGCGCCAACGACAACGACGCCGTAGGTGATCACGGTCCATCGAACGAGGGGTACGTATCGACCACACCAACCAGCACCGAGCACGGCCGCCGTGAGCAGGACGAGACTGCCGCTGGTGAAGGGGAACCACCCGGCCTCGGGGAACAGCAGGACGAGCGTGCCGATCGGCACGGCCGCCGCGAGCGCCGCTATCACCAGCAGCCGACGCGGCGCGCATCGCGCGAACCAGGCTGCGGCAATGATGACCAGCAACGACAATGCTCCCAACGGTGACGCCAGCCCGCACAGGGCTGCGCACGTCGCCATGGTCCACGGCCGACGACGCTGAAGGAACAGCAGCGCCAACGCGCCGAACATCACCGACGGCAGGAACGTGAGTCGCCCACCCCAGAGGTTTGCGCCGCAGCCGAGCGCGAACAGCACGACTCCAACAACAGGATCAGGAAGGTCAGGCGTCGTACCGCGCCAACGCTCGACGATGAGGGCGAAGCACCATGTGGCTACGAGAACCGAGACGATCGACACCGGTACGACGCCGAACAGTCCGCCGAGGAACGGGGAAACCATCCCGAACCCCGGTAGTGAGTGGCCACCGAACCACAGGTTGTTCCACAGGTACACCTCGCGACTTGCCAGTTCTGCACGGAAGTGCCCGCTGGAGAAGTCCTGCGACGGCGGGTTGACCAACAAGTAGGTCAGACAGATCCCACCCGCGAACATCATTCCGATGCGGCGGGCTCGTCGAGAGTCGACCTTCTCCGCCGGTGCCGCGGGTGCCGGCACGAAGCCGACACCCGCTACGTCCACGTCGGAGGACATCATCACCGCGTGTGGTGCCGACCGGTGAGGCCGGGCGCCTCGACCACGATGAACTCATTGTCGTCGGCCAAGGTGGGATTGCGTCCGGTGTTCGGGAAGTTGTTGTCGCAACCGAACAGCAGCTTGTCGTCACCGATCACCCGCATGGCTTCGATCGATTCGCACGTCACCTGGAACGGGTCACCGAGCCCGATGTCCCCGGTGTGGATCGGCGGCAACGAGATGAGATCGGGATCCGGGACCGCCGCCAGCTCGACGACCAGGGTCTTGGTCATCACGCCACCGGCAGGTTCGAGGTCGACGGCGTAGACGGGACGCGCCGTGGCCGTTGCTCCCCGACCGCCGTCGCGTTCGATGACGACCAGGCGGTCATCGTCGAGCGCCTGCGCGTCGGCGATGAATCGAGCCGGATCGTCGGTGTAGTAGTCGGCCATTCTGGTGAACCTCCCACTGTTTGTGCGGTAACTGTAGACCCGGCGCGACAGGGGGTCGTCGCCGACGACGGCGCCCTCGAGTACCACGACGAGATCACGCCCGTTCGGAGCGATCGCCATCGCCTCGATGCCGCGACTGTTGAGCACCGTTGGCGCGCCCACCAGATGCGGGTTGTTCGGCGAGACCAGACCGTCAGGCAGATCGATCGGCGCCTCGAGGAGGCGGCCCTTGGCGTCGAAGTGCAGGATCCACGGTCCGAACTCGTCGCCGATCCACAAGTCGCCTCGACGATCGCGTTGAGCCGACTCCGGGTCGATGTCACCGCCTGTCAGCCAGCGTTCGACCGTGCCCTCGCGCACGATCGGGAACCCGATCAGACCTTTGGGATCGGAGAACTGGATGAAGTCACGAATGGCAACGGTGCCGGAGCCGCCTCTTGCAGTCTTGAAGTCCGGCGTGGCGTAGTAGGCACGTATCAGGAAGTCGCGCGAGTTGGCCTTTCCACCGAACCCGTTGTCGGGCATCATCAGGTATTCGCCTCGATGACGACCGCCGACGATCGCCGAGAAACCCTCGACGGGTTGCGACGGCGTCGGAAAGTGCACGCCGTTGATCACGGTCTCCGTCTGGCCTGCGGGCACGAGCCCGGAACCGGACGGCGGACCCGGGGCGTATGTCTCGACCGGCAGGACTGCCCGGCCGATGAGCTGGGGATCGTCACGAGGGTGCCCCCCGTCGGCTATGGCGACGGGCGCCGGGACGAGCGCAATGATCGCGGCGGCAACACCGGCACGTCGCAATGTGTGTGTGTTCATGAGATGCTCCTTTTTGAGCGGATTGGTTCGACTGGATGGTCCGCCGAGGCGCGTCCCGGTCACAACGGCTCACGGTCACGTCGCAGCCCGCGTGTGTCCCGACTTCGGACGGGCACAAGTCGGGACAGGAGTACCATCCGTCCGGTACGCCACCCGTCGTACTGTTGGCTCGAAGGAGACACGATGAAGCACAACGGGGCCATCGCGACGTCCTCCCCCGGCCGAGTGGTCAGCCTGGCAGTGGGTCTGTTCGCCATGGCTGCCGGCCTGGCGGCGGTCGGTGTCATCCTCGGACTGCGCGTCGCCAACAAAGGCCCCGAGCCGAGTCATCTCAACTGGTGGCTCGTTGCCTGGCTCGTCGTCGGTCTCGTGTACGCGCTGGCCGGTGCCGCGCTCCTGAACCACTTCGGGCAACGCCGCCTGGCCGGCTGCCCTCGTGATCACCGGCCTTGCCTTCCTCGTCGTCGCCGTGGCGAAGCAGGCCGGCGGCTACTCGGACTTCGTCGACCACGCCAGTCGGTGGGACGAGGTCGCCGGGTGCCGAGAGCTGGGCGCGCCCGCTGGCCGCCGGCGTGCTCGCCGCCCTCGTGCCGTGGGAACTCGCCGTCACGGGCCGGCGGCCGCGCTTCGAGGCCGTGTGGTGGTCGACGGCCGCACTGATCGTCGTTCTTGCCACCGGAGAAGCCGTCGGCGCTCAGTCGTCGGGACTTGACCTCGTCGATGTCGCCACATGGCTCCTCGTCGCGTCCGCCACCGCAGCGACAGTGCGGCTCGTGGTCCTTTGGCGGGCAGGCACTCGTTACGACGACGATCCGCTGGCGGGCTGGCTCGCTGTGGGCGCCGTCGCCGCGTGGCTGGCTCTCGTGCCCGAGCGGTTCGGCATATGGGGGTTGAGCTTCCCGGGCGGTGACGTTGTCGGTCCGCTACTGCTCCTCGCCACCTTGCCCGTGTTGATCGTCGCCGTGCTCGTGAAGGCCCTTCGAGACCGGCCCGGTCGATTTCACGGGGTCGCCCACGACGTCATCGGCTGGCTGGCGTTCTCGTGCGCAATCATCATCGTGTACACGGGCGTCGTCGCCGGCCTCGGTCGCCTCGTCGGTGGTGACGGTCCGACATGGTTGCTGGTGGCGACGACCGGCGTCATCGCCGTGTTCGCGGAACCGGCCAGGCGACGAATCGGCAACGCCGTCGACCGGCTCGTCTGGGGTGCCCGCGACGACCCACTCGAGGTCGTGCGCGGCGTGGTCGATCATGTGGGCACCGACTCCGGCGATGAGCTGTTGCCGGCACTCGCCGCCAGCCTGCAACGCGAACTTCGTCTCGACGCTGTCGCGATCGATGTTCGCACCCCCGACGGATGGCGGCGGGAAGCGGCGAGTGGACGCCCGACGTCGCACGAGCGAGTCGTCGAGCTGCAGCAGCGCGGCGAGGTGGTGGGCCGTCTGGTCGTCGGCTGGGAACACGGCCCATCCTTGCGGGCCCGTGACGAGCGAGTGCTTGCGGAGCTCGCCGGGCCGCTCGGCCTCGCCGTCGGATGGGTTCGCCTGGCCGAAGAGCTGCGTCGATCCAGCGTTTCCATCGTGTCGGCGCGCGAGGAGGAGCGGCGCCGATTGCGTCGCGATCTCCACGATGGGCTCGGTCCTGCACTGACCGGCGTGTCGCTCGGGTTGCGCACGGCGGTGCGTCAGCTCGAACGCTCGCCGCACGCGCAGGACCTGGCACCGTCGCGCGACCTTCTCGACCGTGTCGCCGACGAGGTCGACGCGCTTGTCGTCGAGGTGAAGCGGGTCGTCCGCGATCTCCGACCCACAGCACTCGACCAACTCGGGCTCGTCGATGCAGTCGGCGAGTTCACTCGCACGTTCGGAGACAGTCTCGAGTTCCACCTGACCATGCCGAGCGCGCCGGTCGAGCTGCCGGCCGCGGTCGAGGTAGCGGCGTACCGCATCGTCACCGAGGCGGTGACCAACGTGGTCCGCCATGCGAAGGCCGCGCAGTGTTGGTTGTCGATCACGACTGGCCCGACTGTCGATATCGACGTCGTCGACGACGGTATCGGTGTGATGGACGGTGCGCCGGGCGGTGTGGGATGGACGGCGATGCGCGAGCGAGCGACGGAACTCGGCGGCAGCGTGCGGGTCACTCGACGCGACCCCCACGGCACTCACATCCACGTTCGGATTCCTGTGGCGCTGCCGTGACCGATCTGCCAGCGCCTCTTCGTGTCGCCATCGTCGACGATCACCCGATGTTCCGCTTGGGTTTGGCGGCGGCGATCAAGGAGATGGATGGCATCGACCTGGTCGGGGAGGCGCAACGTGCCGACCAGGTGGCAGCGCTCGTCGAGTCGGCGTCGCCCGCCGTGCTGCTGCTCGACGTTCGCCTCCCCGACGCCTCGGGTCTCGAGGTCAACCGATGGCTCGCGGAGCACCATCCAGAGGTGCGGGTGGTGATGTTGACGATGTCGGAAGACCTCGACAATGCGCTCACCGCACTCCGCGATGGTGCCAGCGGATACCTCGTGAAGGGCGCTGGTCCCGAGCGGGTCGAGCACGCCATTCGCACCGTCGTGTCCGGCGACGTCGTGCTCGACCAATCCCTCGCTCAGGGTGTCACTGAACTGGCACAGGTTCGCCGAGGGGCGACCACCCGTCCATTCCCGCAACTCACCAATCGCGAGTTCGACATCCTGCAACTGCTCGCCGAAGGTCTCGACAACGCGGCGATCGCCCGTCAGCTGTTCCTCAGCCCGAAGACAGTTCGCAACCACGTGTCGAACGTCTTCTCCAAGATCCAGGCGCCAGATCGACCCGGCGCCATCGTCCTCGCCCACCGCCACGGCCTGGGAACCTGACGGTCCACCGCTCAGCGCACGAACAGGGCAAGCACGCCGCCGACGACGAGGCCCGCACCCAGCCCAGCCGTTACGTCGAGGGGATTGTGCGCCGCGACGTAGACCCGGCCGAACATCACGAGCAACGTCAACAGAGCGGGAACCCACCACCAGACGGCGGGCATCGCCGGTACCACGACGCTCGAGATCGCAGCGACGAGGATGATGTGACCCGATGGGAAGCTCGGCCCCGACGAAGGCACATCACCGCGCAGGATCGCACCCACCTCGCTGGTGCCGGGCCGTTGCCGGACCTGCAGATGCGCGGCCATCTTCTTGCGGACGACGCGTTCGACGACGAGCTTCAACCACATCGCCACCACTACACCGATCGCCATCGCAAGATCACCGACTGCCCAAGCCACGAGCAAGCCGACCACCGTGCCGACGACGAGGTTGCCGAGCTGCATCGGTAGCCACAACGGCCAGTAGAGCCAGCCCGGCAGACCATTGATCGCGTGAAACACCCGAGCTTCTGCACTGGGAATGACCGGCCCCAGGGCACCGACGATCGAGCCACCGAGGATTGCTGCACCGACGGCAGTCAGTGCCAGCCACCCGAAGTTCATCGGGGACGGAGCCGGCGAGAGAGGTCGTCGAGCAGACCGGGCCGTTCGGACATCGCGGTACGGGTTGCACCACTGAGCGCCCACGGACGAAGCCTGTCGGCGGCGCGGCGCAAGCGTCGCTTCGTCGACACTGGCGAGGGCCGGCGCGGTCGCCCGCTCGGCACCAACGACAATGCTCGACGAGGCGACGAACTCAGCCACATCGTTTGCAAGGAGAAGGTCGGAAGCGGCCACCTCGCTGAACCCGAAGTCGATGATCAACACCTCGCCGTCGGCGCTGACGAAGAGGTTGGCGAGACGGAGGTCGCGGTGGGCGATGCGGTGCGTTCGTAACGCCGCGAGCTGCTGCCAGATCGAGGCGAGCACGTCGTCTGTGAACTGCTCGGGAGGGACGCGGTCGAGGGACCGACCGTCGACTCCGTCGTAGGCGATGATGAACGCGTTCGGCTCCGCCGAGGCGAGCGCGCGAAAGCGGGGTGTCGGGATGCCGAGGTCGCGAGCTGCCAGAGAGACGAACGCCTCGTGCTCGACGGCACGACGCAGCGATGAGAAAGGCCGCTCGTCGCCGAGGTCGCGCCGTTGCGCCCAGCGGTAGACCCGAAACAACAAGTCGGCGCTGCGCTCGTCTTGGCCCAACGCCTTCACGAACAGTTTGCCGCCGTCGGTGCCGACCGCGAAATACGGCGTGGAACCACGGGCGTCGACTTTGGCCGGTTCGATGGACGCGAGCGGGAGACCAACGGCGGCCAAGCCGGCCGAGATCGTGCCGGCCGTCGGGCGTCGCAGCGGCGCCCCGAGCGCGACGAGCGTGGCGCCGCCGGCGAACCAGCCGATCAACACGGCGCGAAGCGAGTCGAATGACACCGACGAGGCGAGGAACCGGGTGAGGGTCAGACCGACCACGGCCAACCAGCCGACTCGTCGCCACCGACGGCTCGACCACGGGGCCGTTGCCGTGAGCAGCGCCGCCAACACCGCGATGCCCACCGCCGAAGGGAACCAGCCTGCCGAGAGCGGGCCAAGGTCGAGATCCGGCACGACAGAGTTGCCGGCGTCGACGTCGGGCGACTTCGTCGAGAAGCGCGACCAGTACCGCGGCAAGAGCGGCGGCGCACAACATGGTGCTCACCGCAGGCCAGCGGTGGCGCAGGGCGACACGAATCAGCAGATAGGCCAACACCGCCAATGCCAGGAGACGCGAGCCGGCGACAAGCGTGTTCAGAATCCACTCGGGAACTGCCGCGAGGCCGCCGAGGAGTTGAGACGCAAAGGTCACCAACGTGTCGCCGAACAGCCACTGCAGCACCAACATCACCAGCAGTACGAATGCCGCCACCACCACCCGCAGGATGTCGGCGGGCGACCGCACGCGCCGATTGGTAGCTGATCGGTCAGTCATCTCGGAAGCCCCCGACGCCATGCCAACGGTGTCTAGCACAGTGCCGTCGCGTGATTTCGGGACCGACCTTCACCGCTCGGGCGCGCCGATCTGCGCCGCGCCGCCGGGTTCCAGCAGGACGAGTCGCGACTCCGGGGCGACCATCGGCATCGCCGCAGCAAACTCGACACCGGGCTGGTCCAGCCAGCGAGGTCGGCCCCAACCAACGTTGACCGGCGAGAACGTTCCCCAGTGAATCGGCAACACCGACGCGGCCCCCAACATCGCCGCTGCCTCGGCGGCTCGATGTGGGTTCAGATGGCCGGGTCCGAGCCGCGGGCCCCAACCCCAGATGGGTAGCAGCGCAAGATCGAGCGGACCGAACGACTGCATGTCGTCGAACAGATCCGTGTCACCCGGGAAATAGACCCGCCGGCCACTTCCCTCGATCACGAAGCCGAGCGCCGGCCCATGCGCCCGCGACAATGTGCGCCGACCGCTGTGGTCTGCATGAACGACGAGAACCCGAGCGGCACCCACGTTCACGACGTCGCCGGGCGACACCTCGACGACATCACTGTGGCCCGTGCGGCTGATCAACTTGCCCGCTCCACGCGGCACGATCACCGGTCCCGCACCGAGGCGTCGCAGGCTGGCGAGATCCAAGTGGTCGTGATGGAGATGGGAGATGAGAACGGCATCGATCGAACCGGGTGCGAGCACCGGATCGGGACACCTGCGACGGAGATGCGCAACGCGGGTACCGAGTACCGGGTCGGTCAGGAACCGCACTCCACCTACCGAAATGTCGGCCGTCGAATGGCCCATCCACGTGACGCTGATCGGCTCAGGCACGATCGTTCTCACGCACCCGTCGAACACTACTGGTGCGGCAAAGCGGTGTATCAAGACTGAGTCTGCGACACCTCTACAGGATGAGGTATGCCCGTCGACTCAGGCGGCGCCCCCCACGCATTGGATGGTGAATCAATGCCCGACAACGTGAAGATGCCGATCAGGCCGACAAAGCCCCCGAGCGACATCGCCAACGCAACCGAACGGAGCCGTCGACGAGCGATTGTTGGGCGTCGTCGATCGTCCGGAGAAGATGTTCCAGATGGCGGCACTCCCCGCGCGAGGGATGCGCGCCATGCACGCCGCGATCAGACGCGATCTCGGGGTCACACTCACCACGACAGGCCGTGGCCGCACGCTTGCCCAGCAGTGGTCGATCTTCGGTGGCGATCTGGCTCGCTACCGACCGTGTTCGCTGACGGAGTTCAACGCCAATCACGCGCTCGGCAAGGAGCTGACAAAGGTCTTCCCCGAACGCGACCGGGCCGCGATCGCTGCGCTGCTGCCCGGCGTCGTGATTCTCCGAGTCGGATCATTGGACGAAGATCCAACTTCCGAACGGCAAGTTCCCGGCAACAGCCGCCGTGCCTGGCACGTCGCCACACGGCATGTGGTGCGCCGACGACCTGGCCCTGCCGGACGGCAACGACAAAGGGAACGCACCCGACAACATCACCGACGACGTCGTCGAGTGGTTGTTCGCACACGAGCTCGACTTTGGATTCGCCCACGGAACGAAGAGCGAGAGGTGGCATGTGCAGTGGTTCGTGGGCGACTCAGTTCCGCAGGCAGTGCTCGACTTCGAAGTCAGCAATCCACCGGCAGTCAAGCTCCCAATCCCACCAGAGGAGGAATTCGACATGATCAAGGCAATCAAGACAGCCGACGCCGATGCCATTTTCTCGGCATCCGGCATCGTCGCATCGTGGATCAACGACCCCAATGACTACGCCCGTGCGGTGCAAGCCGGCCTCGCTCCGCCACTGGAGCAGGTCGTGATTGTCGACCGAGCGACGTTCCAAGCACTGCGCCTCGTCGGGCCGATCCCGCCCGGCTTCACTGAGGCAGATTTCGAAGAGGTCATCGACAACGCCCCGGGTCAACCCGGCTGACACCCGCCTTCGGAGGAAGCGAGCTCGGACCACCCGAGTTCACAGAGCCGTAACAATCCTGGAATCGACGGGACATCGTCCTTGTCTAGACACTCCAGCAGCCATGACCGCTTCGGATGAGTTGCTGACGATCGAGCGTGTGGCCGTGTTGCAACGTGTCGGGCTACTGCAGCGGTGTCCCGGGAAACAAGCTGATCGCAGTGGCACGACTCCTCGAGGAAGTTCGAGTCGCACCCGGCGTCACGATCATCGAACGCGGCGCTGTCGAAGATTGGCTCTTCATCGTCGCCGACGGCATGGTGCGGGTGCACGTGGACGGTCGAACGCTCGTCGAGAGCGGACCAGGCGCAGTCGTGGGCGAACTCGCAGTGCTCGCGCCGGGCCCGCGATCCGCATCGGTGACGGCGCTCGAACCGACCCTGCTCCTGCGTCTTCGACGCGGACCATTCGAAGAGCTCCTCGACGACCGGCCGGAGATCGCCCGTGCGGTCATCTCCACGTTGGCACATCAACTTCAGGCCGTCGCCGACGAACGGGCGGGAGTAGCGCAGGCATGACCCAGCCGGTCGATCCGCCCGCATCGACATCGAGTCGCAAGGTCGCGCTGCTCGCAGGCCAGGCCTTCTCGCTCGGTCTGACGACAGCGTGGATCGCGATCCCCGCGAGCGCCATCTTTCTCGAGACCTACGGCTCGGGCATGCTCCCATTGACGTACATCGGCGCCGCTGTCGCGGGTGCCGCGACCAGCGCGGCGCTCGGTGTCGCTGTGCGCCGCCGCCCGTTGGTGTCGGTTGCGATGAGGGTTCTGGCAATCCTCGGCGCAGTGGTCACCGCATCGTGGCTGCTGCTGTGGACGGTCGACGCGGACTGGCTGTCGTTCGGCTTGCTCGTGCTCGTGCCGATCGTCGTTCCGGTCGGCTTCATGCTGATCGTCGCCCAGGCCGGGATGCTCCTCGATGTTCGAGCACTCAAGTCGCTCTACGGTCGAGTGATCGCCGGCTTCGCATTGGGATTCGTTGTCGGCGGATTGCGTGGGACCACTGCTGATCACGCTGCTCGGCAGCACCGAGCACCTCCTCGCCGGGGGCGCTGCCGCCGCAGGGATGTTCATGTTCCTGGTGTCGGAGACCCGTCGGAACTTCCCGACCGAGCTGTCCGGCGTCGACGATGGAGGCTCCGACGCCACGAACACCGACGCCGAACGGCCCACGCTGCGGTCACTGGTTCGCCACCGCTACGTCATGCTGATCGTGGCGTTCCAGATGTTGTCGGCGATGGAGAGCCAATGGCTCGACTTCCTCGTGTTCGACCGGGCCGGCAAGCGCTACACCGACACCGATGAATTGGCCGCGTTCATCGGCAGGTTCATGGCAATCGCGTACGGCGCAGACATCATCTTCCTGCTCCTCGTTGCTGGTGGGACTGATGCGCGCGCTTCGGGCTGCGCTATGGCCTGACCGCGAACCCGCTTGCGGTCCTGGCGCTCCTCGCAGTGATGATCACGCCGCCGCGGTTCAAGGATCGGGCGCAACGATCGTCTTCGTGCTCGTCGTGGCAACTCGGGTCAGTGACCTGGTGCTGGCCGACGGCGCAGCCCGAACGTCGCTCAGCGCGGCCTACCAGGCTGTGCCGACTCCTGTGCGACTGTCCGCGCAGGCAGCCGTCGAGGGGCTGGCGGTGCCGGTCGCCATCGGGTTGAGCGGGCTGATGTTGATGGTGATGCGTTGGACGGTCGGTACCGACGGGATGGCTTTGCCGATTCTGACGAGCATCGTTGTCGTGGCATGGACCGTCGTCGCACTGTTCGTCTATCGCGACTACCGGGTGAATCTCATTGCAAATCTCCGCCACCGGTCGCTCGATCCGGCCGAGCTGACCGTCGAGGGGGCCAGCACCCTGGCAGCGATCCACCGCCTCATCGACAGCACGGACGAGCGCGACGTGAGGCTCGGTCTCGACACCTTGACCAGTGTCGGGCACCCTGACCTATCACCATGCCTGCAGTCGCTGGCGATGGACGATCGGGTCGGAGTCCGCTCGGATGTGCTCGATCGACTCGTCCGCGTCGATCCCGCCGCCGCCGCGACGGCGGCGCGCGACGGGTCTGCAACACCCCAGCCCGGAAGTACGAAGCGGCGAGTGTCCGCACGCTCGGAAATGGCGGGGTCCGCCGCTGACCTCGCGTCGATCACAGCGTGTCTCGGCGACCGCAAGTCCCGACGTTCAGGTAGCTGTAGTGACGGCGATGTTCCGACTCGGCGATGACTCTGCGCCACGCCACGTCGCCTTCCAGATCGAGACGTTGTCGAGCACGGAGTCCACCCGAGTCGCTCGTCCTCGCGGCTCGCATGTTGGGAGCCAGCGAGCACAGTGAATGGATCGATCGACGTCTTCTGTCCTCGCTGCTCGACTCGGGCGACGACGTGGTCGCCAACGCAGCGCTCGCCGCGATTCGCTGGCCCGACGACGCTGAGTTGTTCGACGACGTCGTCGGGCATCTCGACAATCGACCCACCGCGGGGGCGGCAGTGGATGCGCTGGCGAGAACCGGCAACGTCGCACTCGACTTCGCCGACAGGGGGCTTCGCGGCCACTACCGCCTCGGCCAATACGGGCATGAACAACTCGCCCGCGTCTGTCGAATGGTCGGTGGCTCCTCTGCGGTCTCCGTGCTTCGGCACCACGTCGATCACCGCGATCGCGAGGTCGGTCTTGCGGTCATGACGTCTCTCGCTGCCATCAGTCCAGCCGACCTCGACAGCGTTGACGCTGGTGTTACGCGCCGATCCTCGAGCACGCGACCTGTCGTTCTCCGGGCACTCCTGACGCTGGAGAACACAGCGTCGGCCGGCGTTCTGCGATCCGCTCTTTCGGACGAGCTCGAGCTGCTCCGACGACGTGTCGTTGCCGGCCTGGCCGTTCACTACGGGGCGGAGGAGTTGAGCAGGGTCGGGTTCCAATTGGCCCAACGAAATGCCCGCCATCATGCGCTCGCTCTGGAGTGGCTCGACGTCACCCTCGTAGGGATCGATCGCGCCGCAGTGGCGCTGCTCGAGCCCGAACTGACCCACGAGGTGCGACTGGCCAGGTTGACCCGGTGGTTTCCCATCTCGCCGACGACGCCGCAGGCAGTCGTCGTCGATATCGCCGAGGACAACGACGGACGCTGGAGACGTCCGTGGATCACGGCGTGCGCGCTTCTCGCCGCCGAGGAGATGCCCGAGCTCGAAATCAAGGAGTTGACCGGCGGGGACGGCGACGAGGACACCCAGATCGTGTGGGAAACAGTGGCAGCAATTCGCCACCGCCGCAGCGTCCAACTCGCCTAGCACCCGCGTCGGCGAGGGGGTTAGAGTCACGCATCGCTTCTGACCCGGGACACTGGAAACGATCATGCTGAGGGCTGCGCTGCGCGATCTCCAATGGCGCTGGAAACGATTCGTCATCGCCATGATCGGCGTCGCCCTGGTGTTCGCGATGGGCCTGATCATGACCGGCCTCGTCACCTCGTTCTCGGCCGAGGTCGACCGGACACTGGATTCGATCGGCGCCGAACGATGGGCGGTGGCGGCCGATGCATCCGGGCCATTCAACTCCTTCAGCCCGATTTCGACGGCAGGGGCGGCCGACATCGGTGGATCGCCGGTGATGGTCCTCCACCAGACCTTTCAGGACGGGGCGAACGTGCGCGACATCATCGTGATGGGGGTCGAGCCGGGCGCGCTCGGGTCTCCGCAGGCGTCGGGTGGAGACAACCTCACCGGGCCAGGCCAGGTCGTGGTCGATCGGAGTCTTCCCGGTGCTGTCGATCGGCGACACGATCTCGTTCGGAGGGAAGACACTTCAACATCGTGGGCACGACGTCGGGTCAAAGCCTGTTCGCCGGCATCCCCTTGGTGTACATCACGTTGGCCGACGCGCAAGCGGTCGCCGTGCTGGGTCAGCCGCTGGCCACGACGATGCTGTTCGCCGAGATCCCTGCGTTCCTACCCGCCGAGCTCAAAGTGATGACGAACGGCGAGGTGAAGGACGACGTACTGCGTCCGCTGACAGCAGCACGGTCGTCGATCGGCTTCGTGCGCCTGCTGCTCTGGCTCGTCGCCGCGATCGTCATCGGGTCCGTGCTGTACCTGCAGGCGCTCGAACGTACCCGCGACTTCGCGGTCTTCAAGGCGACGGGTACCTCGACCGCTGCCATCGGAGCCGGTCTGGCGTTGCAGGCCGTGATGTTGTCGCTGGCCGCTGCCGTGCTGGCGGCGATCCTGGCGACGGTGCTGGCACCCTTGTTCCCGCTGGATGTCGAGATTCCCGCAAGCGGCTACCTGCTGCTCCCGGTGGTGACTGTCGTCGTCGGTCTGCTGGCTTCGTCGATCGCGCTTCGGCGCACGGCTCGTGTCGATCCGGCCATGGCATTCGGGGGCTGAGGTGGCAGAACTGGGCGGCGACCTCGTCATCGACAAGCTGACGGTCGAGTACACCAAAGGCGACTACACGGTTCGGCCTCTCGATGACTTCAGCTGCACGTTCGTGCTGGTTCATTGGCGCTGCTCCTCGGGCCTTCAGGATGTGGCAAAACGACCCTGCTGTCGTGTCTGGGCGGCATTCTCAAACCGACGTCGGGCACGATCTCGTGCGGTGACACCGAGGTCACAACACTCACGGGCAAAGCGCTGACGCACTACCGCCAACACGGGGTGGGTGTCGTGTTTCAGGCCTTCAACCTCGTGCCCAGTCTCACCGCGGTCGAGAACGTCGCGGTGGCCATGAGTTCTGCCGGCGTCAGCGGTCAACTCGCGCGCGACAAGGCCGTCGCGCTTCTCGAGAGCGTCGGGCTCGAGGATCGATTGACGCATCGCCCGGACAACCTCAGCGGTGGACAACAGCAACGTGTTGCGATCGCCCGCGCCCTGGCCCTCGATCCACTGTTCATCCTCGCCGATGAGCCCACAGCCCACCTGGACTACATCCAGGTCGAGGGAATCCTCCGTCTCATTCGTGGTCTCACCGAAGGTGGTCGCACCGTGCTCGTCGCGACTCACGACGAACGTCTGCTGGCGCTCGCGGACCAGATCATCGAGATGCGCCCGAGCGTCGGCCCCGACGACGACAGTTCGCGCGCGGTCCACGTCGATGCCGCAACGAGTCTGTTCAGGCAGGGCGACCCGAGCGATCTCGTCTACATACTCGACTCCGGGGAACTGGAAGTCGTCCGCGAAACACCCGATGGCGAGGTGTTGCTGAGCATCGTCAAGCCCGGCCAATACGTCGGTGAGATGGGCCCGCTGTTCGGCCTGAACCGCACGGCAACGGTTCGTGCCCGCGACCCATCGACCCTGACCGGCTACAGCGCCAAGGCCTTTCGGAACCTCGTCGGCGACGACAGGATTCCCTCGATCATTCGTGGGCACCGCTGACGCGACGCCGTGTGGCCCTACTTCGTGAACGTGCTCGAGATGACGGCGGTGGTTCCATTCGTGTAGGTGACCAACGCCGCTATTCGGTGTGAGCCGGCAGCCAACGTGCCGACGTTGAACAGGACCGCCTGCCCGTTCTTTGCCGTCCCGTTGAAGTCGAACTGAGCCGCAGAGTCGACAGAGCGAGGCAACACAGTGAGGTTGGTCTTGTCGAGCCAGAACGCCACCGACTTCACCGAAGTCGTCGGCGAGACGAAGATGGCGACCGAGCCGGTGAGCGTGCGCCCGTCGAGATCGACCGGGTTGCTGCGTGTTGCCGTCGTGCTGACCTGCAGCTTCTGCGTCACTGCCGGCGCAGGGTTGTTGACGGTGAAGGTCACGGTCCGTCGTTCGAGCGCGCCGTTCAGTCGAAGCAGCTCGACAGTCAGCGTGTGCGTACCGTTGAGCAGCAGTCGCGTGTCGAAGAGCTTGGCCGTACCGTTCTTCAACGTGCCATTCATGTCGTACGGGCTCTGCAGCTGGATCCAATAGGGAACGCTGCTTCGATTGGGATCGTCGATGTAGAACCCCATCAGTACGACGCGACTCGAGCTCGACGGCCGGTGTTGCGAACACGGCGACGTTGCCCGAGACGGTCGCGCCGGCGAGATCGACAGCACCCGTCCTGTTGGCATTCGTACTGACCGAGAGACCCATCTGCGTCACGGTCAGCGTGACAGTAGAGACCGCCGACCAGTTGCCCAAGCCATCGCGCGCTCTGACACTGACCGTGTGTGTGCCCGCTGCCAGGTTGGCGCCGAAGGTCGCCGAGGCAACACCGGCGGCGACTGTCGCCGCCGTCGCGAGACCGAGACCTGGATCAGACCCGACGAAGTACTCGACGCGCGAGATCCCTGCGGCGTCGACCACCGATGCGGTGAGCTGGGTGGTGCCTCCCACCACAATCGACGCCGGCGTCAACTGCAGCGCGGTCAGCGACGGACCCGCGGTATCGACCGTGAACGCCAGGTTGGGCGAGCTGCTCGCGGCGAACGTCGAAGGGGTACCGAGGAACTCGTGCCGAGATCGTGTACGTGCCGTCCGGCAACCCAGCGGTCGACACCTGGGCGCGTCCCTGTGGATCGGTGGCCGCCGTCAACTGCTTGCTGATCGGACCGGTGACCGTGAAGTACACCGTCTGTTGCGGCAGCGGAATGTTGGGCGCTGTCCGGGACAGGAAAGCGTCGACGGTCTGGCCTGCGCCGACCGCAATCGTCAAGGCGGTCGGGACCTTGGCGATGCTGAACGCACGAGTGTCTGTCGAACCCTGGTACGTGGTGTCGCCGGCGTACGAAGCCGACAGGATGTACTCGCCAACAGCGTCCTGCAACGGCAATGAAGCGGTTGCTCGTCCGAGCGAATCAATGATCACAGTCTTCGAGACGCTGCCGAGAGAGAACGTGACAGCGCTGCCGGCAGGGGCACCGGCCAGCGCCGCCGCAACGTCGAGGTTCGTTCCGACGATGCCGGTTGCTGCGGGCTGATCGAGCGTGATGAAGGTCGGCACCACCGCGGGCGGGATCGGCGCACCAACGGCAACCCCCGGTGTGTAGCCGTCGCCCAGGTTGTTGTCGAGCCCGACCAAGCCGACACCGTTGGCTGCCTGCACGATGTAGCGGACAGCACCGACCGACTGCCCGAGCGGCAATGGGAAGGTGCCGGTCCACAGCGTCGAGTCGAGTGGGTCCTGCACCAGAGGCACCGATCGCCAGCTCCCGTACAGCGGGCCGGACTCGGCGGTGTACGTCACCCACGTCTTCTGGATCCCGGCGGACGGGTCGCCCGTGATGTGCGCGCTGACGGTCACAGCTCCCGGCAGGACGGTATCGGTGACGCCGGAGATGGACGGCGGTGCAGCGAGTGCCGGCGTGTTGGCGCCATAGGTCGTGGTGTTGCGGCTGTAGAACAGCTCCAAGCCGAGCTGCGAGTACTGGCGTTCGGTGTTGGTCGACGAGTTGCCCGGATCGGACCGGTACTGCGCGGGCGTCGTGATCAATCTGGTGCGTCCATCCGCTGCCGTTCCCATCGAGCGCGCCGAAGTAGTTGACGGTCGCCAGCTTCTGCGGGAAGAACACGGGCGAGACGAAGTCGGTGTGAATCCCGTTCTGTTCGGTCGCGGGGGCGCCCGTCAACGGAGTGACCCCTGTTCTGTCGGTGTAGGAACCGCTGACGAAGCCCGACGCCGCGCAGCACCTCGCCGGTGGTGCTCGTCACGTCGTCGATCTGCTTCGGCAGCGCCGGGACACCAGGCTGCGATTGCACCCCGTCGCGTCCGATGAGCCAACGGAACGATGCGCCCGTGGGGTTGCCGGCGGTGTCGAGGACCGGCTTTGCCGGTGACGCCGTCAAGATGGGAGAAAGGGTCAGCGGCGCGCTCTTCAAGCCGAGCGAATTGCCCGGCGTACCCGGGACGACGAGAGCAGGCGTGACCCCCGTGCCGTTGACGGGCGCCGGGACACGGCCGGAGGGAAGGTCGAGGCCGGTCATCGGAAGGCCGTAGAGCGTCGATTCGATCAACGACTTCTGGTCGATGCCGGTGAGGTTTCCGACGCTGGCGAGGTAGTCCTGCTTGGCATTGACCAACGCCTCGCCGAGCGGGACCGCGCCGGTGCCCTGGCGAAGCTGGCTGGCAAGCAGGGCATAGAGCTTTGCGCTGTAGGCAAGGAAGTCGGTGTCCGCGTACTGATACCCGGTGCCAGCGATCAACGTGGCTCGCTGCCTGGCCATTGCCTCGGGCCAATCGGCCACACCTTGAGTCAATCCAGGTACGGCGTCGGCGTCGAAGAGGTTGTATCCGGCGTGGCATCCGGCGCTGATGACCAGTGAATTGGTGAGCACGTTCGGGTGGGTGTCGAGATCGGTCGTGGAAATGCTGGTCTGGTAGTCCGCTGCCAGAGCACTGAAGGCGCTGAAGTGACCGGCCAAGAACACGAGGTCGTGATGCGAACCGAGAAGCGAGTTGGAGAGGTCGTTTGCTGTCCACGACCGGTCACGTGTCGGTGTTCCGACCGTCGTGGTCGTCGTCGGGACGCCCTGGTCCGTGATCAACGTGTCGGTGCGTGCGTTCGGCCCGAGGCCCGCGGCGAAGTCGCTCTGAACCGAATCGGCCGCGCTCGTCAAGAAGTCGTAGCCGGTGACGAGCGAGGACGTCGGGGTCGGCAACGTGCCATTGGGCAAGCCGAGGATATGCGTCGATCATGCCGATGATCTCGTCGGGCGTCTCGACCAGACGACCCACTGCAAGATCGGGGACCGGCAGCACTGCGCCCTTCAGCGTGAGATCGGAGACAGCACCGTACGCGTCCTGGCCGAGCACGTAGTTACGTCGCAGACTGGCCTGCGACGCGCTGGTGTCGAGCGCCGGTGGCTCGTAGTCGGACTCGGGACCGATGCCGGCCGAGTCGGCGTACCGGAAGAACGGCACGACGAAGTCGCCACCGGCAATGACGACGTACTTCAACGTGCCATTGGCATCGCGGAAGGAGTTGACGATCTCGCGGATCGCCTCGGCGACGAGGTTCTTCGCGTACGGACACGCTGCGTACGTGTCGGCCTGAACATTCAGTTCGTGGACACGGGGGCTGGCGCCGAGGTCGACGACCACACCACCGGTGCGAGCTGCGAGCGCATCAAGTGCCGGGCGCGGGTTCGGTACCTGTGCAAGCCGCGAGCTGTCGGTGAGGATGACTGTCTGTGCATCGCCGGGTACGCCGACGAGGTTCGGGAGCGAACCGAACGAATCGAGAGCGAGGTTCGAGCACGGTCCTCCCGCCGTTGTGAGACCGAGGTGGAACGGCGTCGGTGAGAACGCGCCGTTGCGACCCTGGACGCGCACGTAGTACTCGCCGGTGTTGTTCCACGTAGCTGTGCGAATGGACTCGGCTTCGGCGTTCTCGTGGGCCGACACGCCGATGAGGCTGCGAGTCTGGGCGCTCGAGAACGCCTGCAGGAACGCGTCAGATGGCGAGTAGATGGATGGGCTGTAAATCGACGGGCAGTAAATCGACGGGCTGTAAATCGACGGCGAATAAATCGACGGCGAGTAGATGGACGGGCTGTAAATCGACGGGCTAGTAAATCGACGGGCTGTAAATCGACGGCGAATAGATCGACGGCGAGTAGATCGACGGGCTGTAGATAGACGGCGAATAGATCGATGGCGAATAAATCGACGGGCTGTACGCGTCGGCGGCGAACTGGGCACTGAGTTTGGTCAGGTCCTGCGGGGTGGAGAGCGTCGTGAATGCCTGCCCGATGTCGCGGAACATCGTGAGGTCGAAGTTCTGGTCCAGATTGCTGAGGTCGACCTGCACTTGGCTGTCGGGCTGGACGGGGAACTTGTACCAGCGAGCCTCGCCGGGTTGCGGTCAGCGTTCCGTCGATACCGGCAGCGGTCAACGGTGCAGCAGTCGTCCACGACGTGTTGCTGGCAACTGTTGCCGGATCTGTGTACGGCGCCGGTGCCGACAGGGTCAGCGTGCCGTTGAAGCTCGGGTTGGAGTCGAAGTTCTCGCCGCCGAGCGTGAACCCGTAGGTGTCGCCGCTGACCACATCGAACAGATGGCTACCGGTGTAGGTGAACCCACCCGACGGCCGAATGCAGGGCAACAGATGACGGGACCGTCGTCGACCAAGCTCGTGGTGCGTGGTGACCCCGTTGTGGATGACGAATGCGTCGAGATGCGCTGTACCTGGAAGAAGGCGTGAAATCCGGTGTAGACGTACGGCACCGAGCCGGTGAAGTCGCTGGTCGGCGTGGTCTGGAACGTCCACGTCTGGTCGCGTGAACCGGACGGGCCCGAGAGGATCGTCGGATCGTCGACGAGGTTGTACGACATCTGCGGGGGCGTGACCGAACCGTCGGAGTCCGTCGTGTAGTTGGCGGGCCCGCTCGCCGATCCACGGAGTTGGAGTCGCCGCGGCGACGTGTGTGACGCCGATTGTCGGCGTCGCGATCGCCAGCATCGAGGCGACGAGCACTACATGAAGAACGCGAACGGACCGGCGGCCGAATGGCTGTGTTGCGCATGATCTCCTCGAAACTTCGACCTTACGGAGTCCGAACATGCGTTCTGCATCCGTCCCTGTGAACCATCTCGGCACACTAATCGCTCTCGATCGGCGAGCGATTACGTGGAGCGTCCGACTTCACGAAGCAGTAACCCCAGCGAGACTTCATCGAGACGCAGCCCACGGTCGTGCGCCGCTGCCTCGGTGTCACCGAGCCGCGGACGGACGGCGACGAGTGCGTCCTCCAGAGTCGCCGCAACCGCAGGCGGTCGCGGCGCATCGAGCCGCGTTCGCAACGCATCGGCGGCACCGATCAGCTCGACTGCCTGGACGAGCTCGTCCTTGGCGAGCGCCAGCAGAGCCATGTCTTCGACCAGCAGCGCGAGAGACCATTGGTCGCTGTAGTCCTCGTACGCCTGGAGCGCTTGAAGGAACTCGTCGCCCGCCTTTGCCGCAGTCTCCCGAGCCCGAGGTTGGCGTTGCCGAGGTTGTGATGGCCGTACGGCGACGACCCATCGATCTCCGATCTCGGAGGCGAGGCGCATCGATTCCTCGAATCGCATCTGCGCAACGGTGAAGTCCTTCTGCAGCAGGGCGATCATTCCGAGGTTGTTCTGCGAGACGCTGGTGGCCCAGCGGTCACCGACCTCCTCGCGCATGGCGAGGGCGCGCTCGTTCATCGTGCGGGCCAGTTCGAGGTTGCCCTCGCACTCGGCAACCAGGCCGAGATTGCTCAGCAGGCTGCCGACGCTCGCCCGCTCGTCCAAGCGCTCGCGGATCTCGAGACTCCGCTCGTACGAGACGCGCGCCTCGTCGTAGTGACCTTGCTGCGAGGCGAGCGTTCCTTCGAGGTGCAGGACCAACCCGAGCCCGGCCTCGTCGACGTTGGCCGAGAAGAGCTCACGGGCGAGGACGAGTTGTTGGCGGGCGTCCTCGAACCGCCCTTCCTTGCGAAGCGTTTCGGCGAGGTCGGCGTGCGCCCGCGCCTGCTCGGCCGCGTCACCCAGGCGACGCGAGAGCTCGATGGCTTCGCTGTAGGTCGCCTCGGCGTCCGCCCATCCGCCGCGCAGTTCGAGCACCTTGCCCAGCCGCCGCAGCACCCCCGCCCGGTCAGCGTCGGGGACCAACGGCAGCGCTCGCTGGAAGTAGTCGGCCGCAGCGTCGTTGGCGTAGCGCGACTGGGCAGCGATTCCGGCGCGCACCGCGTACTCGCGCTTCTTGTCGTCGTCCTCCCCGAGCCAGTAGTGGTAGGCGAGCAGATCGAGGTTCCGCTCGATCCCCTGCGGGCCTTCCGATTCGAGGTAGCCGCCGACCCGATCGTGCAGTCGGGCGCGCATCGCGAAGGGCAGGCTGTCGTAGGCGACATCGCGTGCCACGACATGGCGGAAGAGCCATGACCGATCCTCGACGCGATCGATCCGCAAGATGTCGGCCTGCCGTGCTGCTTCGAACCTTGCCTCGACTTCGTCGAGCGAGCCGAGGTCGGGGTACACACCGCGCACGAACGGCGATTCGAATGACCGGCCGACGACGCTCGCCACCTTCAACGCAGTCCTCGGTCCTTCGTCCAACATGTCGATGCGGCTCTGCACCAGACGGAACAATGTGTCGGGAACATCGAGGTGCCGGAAGGCTGCAGGGTCGGCCGGATCGACGCCATGACCGTGCACGTAGTTGATCAGTTCCTCGAGGTAGAACGGATTCCCCTGGGCCCGCTGCAGTAGGAACTCGACGAGCTCGCGCGCCGGCCGGACCGACACTCCGAACAGCTGCGCCAACTTGGCTCGCAGCACCTGCTGCGCGTCCTCGGCATCCAACTCTGCGAGCCGGAGTTCGCGGAAGTGTGGAATGCGTTCGAGACCGAGTCCGCCGCCGGGCGAGTCCGCCGGCCGATAGGCCAACACGAACAACACCGGAAGCGACGCCGAGGCGAGCACCAACTCTTCGAGGAGATCGCGCGACAAGCGCGTCGATCCAGTGGCAATCCTCGAGCACGATCGCGAGGGCACCGTTGGCTGCACGTGCGCGAAGCAGGTCGACCAGCAATGACTCCAGCGACGTCTTGCGCAGCTTCGCGTCGAACGTACGAGTGAGGTCGTTGTCGTCCATACCTATGCCGACAACCGGGCCGAGCAACGGACCACGGCGGGCGTAGTCGCCGGAGATCGCCCGGAGGCGGCGCGTCAGCTCCCGTGCCTGCGCGGCGTCGGAGGCGTCCTCGTCCACCTCGAGCAGCGTTCGCCAGACATCGCGCCACACGAGGTAGCTGGTCGTGCGACCGAAGTTCTGTGCCTCGCCCCACGCCACGGTCACACCCTTGGCGACCAGGTCGCGCACGACTTCGGCGACGAGCCGGGACTTGCCCCGACCGGCCTCGGCGGCCACCGCGACCACTCGGCCGGCACCCCCGAGCACCTCATCGAGCGATCGAGCGAACGCCGCCATCTCGGCGTCGCGACCGACCATCGGCAGCGGATACCTGATCTCCCGCTTGGTCAATCCACGTCGGAGCCCGACGATGTTCAGCACCCGCACTGGGTCGGCCTTGCCCTTGACCACGAGATCGCCGACGAGCTGACACTCGACCCGCTCGCTCAACGCTTCGTGCACCTCTTCGCTGACGTACGCGTGGCCGGCCGGGGCCTGCGACATCAGTCGCGCCGAGAGGTTGACCGCGTCACCCAGACAGGTGTACGTACGACGCGTCGGATGACCATATGCGCCGCTGCGAACCCTGCCATAGGCGATTCCGATCTGCAGATCAGTGGCGGCGGTTTCCCTGTCCAACGTCAACAGCTCGATGGCAGCCCGCGCCGCGCGGGTGGCGTCGTCCTCGTGGGCGTGCGGCGTCCCGAAGACCGCGCAGAGATACGCACCCTTGTCGCCGAGGATCACGTGCAGCAGGTTGCCGCCGAACTCGGAGAGGATCTGCTGAGCGCGCTGAACGAAGTGGTCGAGCTGGGCAACCGCGTCGGGATCGTCGTCGTAGTCGATCCCTCCGAAGCGCACGAACATCGGGTAGGCGGAACGGAGCTCGGCAAGGAACTCGCCGCGGCCGTTGACGAGCCGGTCGTAGACCGCCGGAAGTATCCATGGACGCACGAGCGCCTCGCTCAGTGGAGCCGATTCCGGTGGCGGTCCCGCCTCCTCGACATCGACGCGAAGATCGGTGAGAACACCGACGACAACCCCATGCTCGTCGTCGGCACGACGTTCCATCACGACCACCTTGTCGCCGAGCGAAACCCGCGCCGAGCCGGCCAGCACCACGTCGCCCTTGTCGGCCAGGTGTTCGGCGTCGGCAAGCTCGTCGATCAATCGACCGGCGAGCACGTCGATCAGCTGGATGTTCGGATCCCCGACCACGAACCGCCGGGCGTTGCCGACTGCAACTGCCACCTTG
This sequence comes from Ilumatobacteraceae bacterium, assembly GCA_963779295.1. Lineage (GTDB taxonomy): Bacteria > Actinomycetota > Acidimicrobiia > Acidimicrobiales > Ilumatobacteraceae > JAENVT01. The sequence goes on along the minus strand of CAVZXO010000008.1, from coordinate 1,251,731 downwards.
ATGGCGAGCACGACCTCGGTGCCCGCGGGGGTACGGATGGTTCCCACCGACGACATCGTTCGCTGGATCGCCATGCCACATGCGGCACCGCGTCGACCATCGTCGCCATCGAGCCAGCACGTGATCGCGTCGCCGCCGAAGTAGATGACCTCTCCCCCGAAACGTTCGACGTCGTCGATGACGGCGTGGAACACACGGTTCAAGTGGGCGGTCAACTCCTCTGCTCCGCGCTGCGGACCCAACTCGTTCGCGAGGGCTTCGGTCAGCGGTGTGAAGCCGGAGACGTCGGCGAACAGGGCGGCGCCCGAGACACGGTCGTCGAGCTCGCGCCCGTCGCTGAGCGCTCGACGCCGATCGCCCGCCAGGTAGGCCTCGGATCGGTCGACATACGAATCGCTCATTGCAGCACCTCAGGAAAGCCGGGGGCACGGAGGTCGGTACCAACAGCGTCCTCCAACAATTTGACGACCTGCGACGACCACGCCGCAGCCACCGTATTGGGCCTTCGACCGCACGAACGTCTGCTCGACCAATCCAGCGAGCTCCAACGGCACGCCGAACTCTCGGCCCATCTGCACCGCGAAGCCGAGGTCCTTGAGGGCGAGGTCCATCGTGAACCCGATGTTGTAGCTGCCGTTCAGGATCACCTGGCTCTCGGTCTCGTGCACGAAGCTGTTGCCGGAGCTGTTGAGGATCGCCTCGAATGACTTGGACAGATCGAGGCCGCCACGCTTGGCGAGCATCAGCGCTTCGCCCACTGCCACCAGATGGACGAAGGCGAGCATGTTGGTGATGACCTTGATGACGGCCGCGTTGCCGAGCGGGCCCATGTAGATGACCGGGCTTCCCATCGCATCCAGCAGATGGCGGTGCAGCTCGAACACTTCCTGGTCGCCGCCGACCAGCACGGTGATGTCGCCTTGCGCGGCCTTGTGGACTCCTCCGGTGACGGGACACTCCAGCATGTTGATGCCGGCGTCGGCGCACTGCGCCGCCAACCTCAGCGTCTCGCTGCGATCGTTGGTGCTGTTGTCGATCCAGGTACCGCCCGGCGCCAGCCGCTCGAGTATCCCGTTCGGGCCGCAGACCACAGCATCGACCACTGCCGACGATGGCAAGCACGTGAACACCACCGTCGACCGAGCAGCAACCTCGGCCGCAGAGTCGGCCCATGTCGCACCGGCAGCGACCAAGGGATCCGCGAGCGGACGATTCAGATCGGTGACCGTCACCTCGTGGCCGGCGCGCAGCAGACTCATGGCCAGGTGCGACCCGAGATTGCCGAGTCCGATGTAACCGATCCGTTCCCTCATTCGCACAGTCTCCGTGTCCGGAGCCGTGCTGGCAAATGGGGGCTCGGGTACCGTGGCGGAGGCGCGCCGTACGAGAGAAAGCACCAATGACGATCAACGACTTTGCGATGGGGTACTTCGGTCTCGGCGGCAAGAACGCGATCGTCACCGGTGGCAACTCCGGTCTCGGTCAAGCGTTCACGCTCGCTCTCGCCAAAGCCGGCGCCAACGTCTTCGTTCCCAGCATCGCCGACGACGCCAGAACGGATGACGAGGGCACGACGCGGGAGATGGTCGAGGCCGAGAACGTGCGCTACGAGTTCATGCAGGCCGACATCACCACAGTCGGGACGCCGAAGAGGATCGTCGACGCGTGCGTCGAGCAGTTCGGCTCGGTCGACATCCTTGTCAACAGCGCCGGCGTGTGCCCGCTGGCCGAGGTGCTCGACTTCGGGCGGGAGCCGTGGGATGCAACCGTCGAGGTCAACCTGACGGCTGCGTTCGAGATGAGCTACGAGGTCGCCCAGCGGATGGTGCCGCAGAGGAGCGGAAAGATCATCAACATCTGTTCGATGTTCAGCTTTCTCGGCGGTCGGATGTCGCCGGCCTACTCGGCGACCAAGCACGGAATCGCCGGCCTCACCAAGGCCTACTGCGATGAGCTCGCCGAGCACAACATCCAGGTCAACGGCATCGCCCCCGGTTACTACGCGACGGCGATCACCGCCAACACCCGAAGCGACCCCGAGGCCAGCCGGCGCGTGCTCGACCACATCCCTGCGAACCGGTGGGGCGAGCCCATCGACTTGATGGGCACGGTCGTGTTCCTGGCCAGCCGCGCCTCGGACTACGTCAACGGGCACATCCTCGCCGTGGACGGCGGCTACCTCGTCCGCTAGGGCGAGCAATCGACATGGCAGCGCGATGAACGGCCCGTACTTCGTCGGCGTGGACTGCGGCACCCAGAGCGCGAAGGTCGTCGTCTACGACACCGCCGGCTGCGCCGTGGCGCGCGGCCAGCAGGCCCTGCAGCCGATGAGCCGGCCCCGGCACGGCGTGGCGATCCACCCCGACGACGACCTGTGGCGATCCATCGCGCTCGCGAGCCGCCAGGCAATGGAGGCGTTCACGGGCAACCTCGACGAGATCGCCGGGGTCGGGTTGTGCCCCATTCGCTGCTGCAAAGCGTTCCTGAAGGCGGACGGGTCGTTGGCCGAGCCGGTGATCAGTTGGATGGACGACCGCGCCTACCAGCCGTACATTCCGAACAGCGCCGACCTCCGCTACGCCACGACAGCTTCGGGCTACCTGGCCCACCGGTTCACCGGCGAGTTCAGAGACACTGCCGCCAACAACATCTTGCGGCAATGGCCGATCGACACCGACACATGGCAGTGGAGCGACGACCCCGCGCTCTACGAGCAGTTCCATGTCACGCGAGAGATGTTGCTCGAGCTGCAGATGCCCGGCGATGTCATCGGCACGGTCACGCCGGACGCGGGCGCGCCGACGGGGATCCCGGCCGGCACTCCCGTCGTCCACACCGCCAACGACAAAGCGGTGGAGATGCTCGGCTCGGGATCGCTGGGCGAGACGACCGCCCTGGTGTCGCTCGGTACCTACATCGCCGCGATGGTTCACGGCCGCGAGAACCACAAGGCTCCCATCCACTTCTGGACGAACTTCGCCTCCATCCCCCACCGCTACCTGTACGAGAGTTACGGCGTACGGCGCGGGATGTGGACGGTCACCTGGTTCCTCGATCTGCTCGGGGACGAGTTCGCCGAGCGCGCCGAATCGTTGGGACTTTCGCGCGAGGAGTACATCGAGCGCGAGGCGGTGCTGGTACCTGCCGGAAGCGACGGGCTGATGACTGTGCTCGACTGGCTTGCGCCGACCGACAAGCCATTCCGCAAAGGCATGATGCTGGGCTTCGACGCTCGCCATTCGCGCGGGCATGTCTACCGCTCGATCCTCGAATCAATCGCGTTGACGATGAAGCATCACGTGGACGCAATGTGCGACGAACTCGGTATCACGCTCGACGACATCGTCGTGTCGGGCGGTGGCTCGAACAGCCCGCTGATCATGCGGATATTTGCGGACGTGTTCGGCATTCCCGCATCGCGTTTCACCGACGGCGGTGGGGCCAGCCTTGGCGCGGCGATGTGTGTGGCGGTGGCGGCCGGCGTGTACCCCGACCTGGAATCTGCGGCGGCCGCGATGACCGGCCCGCGCGAGTCGTTCACGCCGAATCCGGACAACGCTGCGATCTACCAACGGATGAGTCAAACGGTGTACCACGACATCCGCAGCCACACCGACGCGCTCTTCGAACGCTCCTATCCCCTCTTTCACTGAATCAACCTCGCAAAGGATCATCATGTCCCTCAGCCGCGACGAAATCGTCGAGCATCTGCAGCGAATCGTGGGCGGCGAGCGGGTGCTCACCGACCCGCATCTGCTGCAGCAGCGCAGCATCGACAACTTCCGCAAGCTGCAGAACATCTTCGGCGTGTACACGATGCCGACCCCGGCCGCTGTCGTGATGGTGCGCGACACGCAGGAGGTGTCGAATGTGCTGGAGTTCGCAGACAGCCACGGCGTCAACGTGGTCGCCCGCACGGGTGGCACCGCGACCGAGGGTGGGCTCGAGACCCCGGTCGAGAACTCGATCGTCGTCGACGGCTCGCAGATGAACGAGATCATCAAGATCGACGCCTACAACATGCAGGCCACTGTGCAATGCGGGGTGCCGCTGCAGGTGCTCGAGGACCGCGCCCGTGCGCTCGGCCTCACGACGGGGCACTCGCCGCAGTCGAAACCTGTGGCTCAGATGGGCGGCCTCGTCGCCACGCGCAGCATCGGCCAGTTCTCCACCCTGTACGGCGGCATCGAGGACATGGTGGCCGGCGTCGAGGTCGTCTTCGCCGGTGGCGGCGTGTCGCGGATCAAGAACGTGCCGCGCCGCGCCGCCGGCCCCGACATCCGCCACATCGTCATCGGCAACGAAGGCGCTCTGTGCTTCATCACCGAAGTCACGGTCAAACTGTTCCCCTACATGCCGGAGAACAACATGTTTCTCGGCTGGAGGCTGAAGAGCATGAAGACCGGCTTCGAGGTGCTGCGCGAGGTGATGGTCGCCGGCTACAAGCCGTCCGTCGCCCGTCTCTACGATCCCGAGGACGGTCAGCTCCACTTCTCCTCGTTCGCCGCGCCAGACGACTGCGTCCTGTTGTTCATGGCCGAGGGCGCAGCCGGCATCGCCAAGGCCACGGCGGACGGCATCGCCGAGATCGTCGGCCGCCGCGCCGAGTGCGTCCCCGTCGAGAGCCGGTTGATCGCCGAGTGGTTCGACGACCTCGTGTGGGGCGTCGACAAGATCAGCCCGCGAGGACGAGCGGATCCGCACCACGCACAATGTCAACCGCACCACCGAGATCTCCGCGGACTGGAGCTCGATCAACGACATCTACGAGGCTGCGCTCGGCAGAATTCGCCGCGAGATCCGCGGCATCACGTTGCTCGGTGGCCACTCGTCGCACAGCTACATCAACGGGACGAACATGTACTTCAACTACTTCTACGATCTCATCGACTGCGCTCCCGAAGACGAGACGACGAAGTACTACCTGCCGATCATCTCGATCATCTGCGAGGAGACACTGCGGTTCGGAGGATCGATCGTCCACCACCACGGAATCGGCAAGGCCCGGGCCCGCATGGGTGAGGGAGGAGTACGGCTCGTCGTATCCGATGCTGGAGACGCTGAAGCGAGCCTTCGACCCGAACGGCATCATGAACATGGGAACGATCATCCCGCGCTAGCGCAAACTTCTCGAGCCGAAGTCGCAGCGCGGGTCCGCAGGTCAGCTGCGTTCGTTCGACAAATGACGGTGAGGGGATGATCGGGGGAAGGGCACGCTCGATGATCGACAGCGCCTGGCGACAAAGGCCTTTGGCCTCGTCGATGCGACCCTGTTGATCGACAGCGATCGCGAGGTTGTTCAACTGGCGACCGATCTCGGGATGGTCGGGTCCGAGGATCGAGGCTCTGATGGCGAGGCCGTGCCGGAGGAGTCGCTCGGCCCTGACCGGGTCGGCTCGTGCGACCGAGCAGGCGGCGAGGTTGCTGAGGTTGACAGCGACCTCGTACTGGTCGACTGGGTGCCTGTCTTGGAAGATTGTCAGAGCCCGCTCGAACAGGGCTTCGGCCTCGTCCACTCGACCCTGGTCCAGCAACGTTGCGCCGAGCACGGCGAGGTCTTGGGCGACCAGGCGATGGTCGGGTCCGAGTTGTTGTTCGCGGAGCTCTACTGCTCGCGCGGCCAAAGGCTCCGCCTGCGTGTCTGAGTCTCCTTGCGCGTGGGCAAGGCCGGCGAGATTGTGCCACAGCGCTGCGGCGCAAGGGTGCTCCGGGCCCATCGCCGTGTTGACCAGATCGAGAGCCTCGCCGTACGGCCGCGCCCGCTGGCGTCGTAGCGACCGGTGTCCTTGTAGACGATGCCGAGAGCGTTGAGCGCCGCGGCGCGTGCGGGCATTCCATTGACCGATGACGCTGTTCGCGGCAGCCTTCTCGACCGCTAGGCAGAGAGCCTGCTCCGCCTTGTCGAAGTCGCCCTGAACACGGTGCAGGTCGCCCAGTTTGATGAGCACGGTCACGTATTCGGTGCTGGTCGGTGCAACGTCGGCGAGAACGTCGGCGGCGCGGCGCCGTGCGTGGGCCGCGCTGCGTCGAGTTGTCCGAGCTGTTGATAGCAATCGGCCAGCGTGTCGAAAGCTCTGCCCAGCCCGGCGTCCGGGTGCTTGCACGGTCGAGGTGGGCGGTCGCCTTCTCGGCGTGTCGTAGCGCGTCATGGGGGCGGCCCAGCGAGGCGAAGCCAACGGCCAGCCGATGCTGGTACCGCCCCCATCTGCGCTCCACGGCGGCGATCACAGCCGCTGTGATCGTCGCGTGGAAGGTCTTCATCCGGATCGCAGGGTCGGTTCGCTGTGGTTCATCGCGGCGGCGGCATGACCCCGCATTGACTGCGATGATCCCGGTGGTGATCCCGATTGTGACGAGGACTCGTTTGATGCTCTTGCGGTTCATTTGATGTCTCCTTTGGATCTTGTTGGATCGGGTTCGTAGCGGATCAGTTGGGGATGACCAGGCGAATTGGGTCGCAGAAGGTGGCAATGCTGGTGACGTGGGAACCGACACCGAAGTACTTCAAGCAGAACCCGCCCTTGAGAACGTCTGGCGCGGTCCGGAGCGCCGTAGCGACCGCGACTCGCTTGTCGACTGCTGCGGCCGGTGCCGCTGAGATGGTCACGATGCCGGCACTGAGGCCGAGTGTGACGAGGGTCCGTGTGATGGTCTTGCGGCTCATTGATCTCTCCTTGGTTTGGCGGCGCCTATCGGCCGTGATGAGATGGTGAGCGAGGGCGGCTAGCGCGCGGTTACGCGGTGGTTACTCGGCATTTCGGTGAGTTCGGGCGGGCTACGGTGAGCGCCGAACGTCCGGCCGGCAAGGAAGGGGACGTCGGGTTGAGCAAGAGCCACGGGTGACACACGACGCCGATCGCCGCTCGCTCGAGCTCCTTCTGCTCGGGCCGATGGAGGCGCGCGTCGATGGGATACCTGTGTCGATCTCCGGTGCTCGCCGGCGGGCGTTGCTGATCCGGCTGGCGCTGTCTGCCAACGAGGTGGTCTCCAAGGACCGTCTCATCGACGACATGTGGGGTGACTCGCCACCGCCGACTGCCGCCAAGGCACTGCAGGTTCAGGTCTCGCAGCTTCGCGACATGCTGTGTGTGGCCGGCAGCGTTCCAGCCAAGGACGACCAGGTGCTCGTCACAGGGACGTCGGGGTACATGTTGAGGCTCGAGCGCGACTCGCTCGACACGTCGAGATTCGAGCAGTTGTATCCCGCTGCGCGTCAAGCGCTCGAACAACACCGGCCTGCGCGAGCTCGCGCCATCTGCCGCGACGGCGTTGTCGCTGTGGCGTGGCCCTGCCACTCGTCGACGTGTCAGACGAATCCTTTGCCGCCGCTGAGATCGCTCGATTGGACGACCTCCGCCTGACGATGATCGAGATGCGCATCGAGGCAGACCTGGCACAGGCGGTCACGTCCAGTCATCGGCGAGCTGGAGACATTGGTCGCCCACCATCCGCTTGCGTGAGCACCTTGTGGTGGTTGCTGGCCTTGGCGCTCTACCGGTCAGGGCGCCAGGCCGAGGCGGTGCGGGCATGCACTCGTCTGCGCGAGATCCTCCGCGACGAACTCGGTCTCGATCCCAGTGCCGAGATCACCATGCTCGAGCACCAGATCATCGTCCAGGATCCAGCATTGGACTTCGACGCCAACGTGACCGATCCGTGGCGTTCACCACTCCATCCGTCTCCAGCCGGTCCTCGGTACCGCACGAACCTGCCGCACAGCACGACGCCGATTCATCGGCGGCGAGGGTTTGCTGGACGCGATCGCTGAACAACTCCGAGTCGGCAGCGTGGTCACCCTCACTGGCACCGGTGGGGTGGGCAAGACGCGAGCCGCAATCGAGTTCGGCCACCAGCCACCTCGCCGACTTCGACCAGGGAGTGTTCTTCGTCGATCTCGCCCCGGTCTCCGACACCGGAGCGGTCATCGGCGCGCTGGCGGCGGCGTTGCCGATCGTGCACGGCGGCGAGCATTCGTTGCTGGAGACCCTTCTCGACTGGATCGGCGAGCGCCGCCGTGCTGCTGGTGATCGACAACTGCGAACACCTCGTCGCCGAAGTCGGCGGCCTCGTCGAGGAGCTGATGGCTCGCTGCTCGAACCTGCAGATCCTGGCGACCAGTCGCGAGGCGCTGCGGGGTGCACGGTGAACGTGTCCACACGTGTTCCCTCGCTCGACGCCGGCGGCGCCGCGGTCGAACTGTTCTGCGAGCGGGCACGTGCGACCGACACCTCGTTCGACCGCGGACGGGCATCTCGATGCGCTCGTCCAGATCTGCGAGCGTCTCGACGGCATTCCGCTGGCCATCGAGCTCGCCGCGGCCCGGATGCGATCGCTGTCGGCAGAGGAGCTGCTCGAACGTCTGCAGGACCGGTTCCGCCTGCTCCGCGGCAGCGGCCACAGCACGCTCGATCGGCACCAGACCCTGCGAGCCACGGTGTCGTGGTCGTACCAGCTGCTCACCGAGGACGAACGCCTGCTGTTCGATCGGGCGTCGGTGTTCGCCGGCGGGTTCGACCTTCGTGCCGCGGAGACGGTCTGCGGGTTCGACCCGATCGACAGCGTCGATGTCATCGACCTCGTCAGCTCGCTGGTCGACAAGTCGATGATCGTCGCTGATCGGAGCGCGTTCGGCATGCGCTATCGGCTGCTGGAGACACTGCGCCAGTACGGGGAGGACAGATGGAGCTCCGCGGCGAGACGGCCCTCCTGCGCGACCGCCATGCCACGTACTACGCAGACCTGATCGCAGAGCTGGACCGCTTGGCCCGTGGTGCGCGTCAGATGGAGGGCGAGCAGCGGATGTCCATCGAATGGGACAACCTGCGCGCCGCGCACCTGTGGTCGTTGGCGCAAGGTGATCTCGACCTCGCCGAGCGGCTGACCGAGGCGCAGCTTCCAATACTCGGCGTTCAACATGCGCCACGAACACGCCGCGATGCTGCAGCGAACCGTGCAACTCGGCGACGAGTGTGGCCGGCCATCGACGGCCATGCTCGGCATGCTCAGCTACTGGCTGGACATGCAAGGCAACGCGAGATGAGGCGCGGCGCCTCGCCCAGCGCGGCCTCGAGGTCGCACCCGCGCCCGATCATCCCTCTACGGCGAACTGCTGGTGGACGTTCTCGGGTGCCTCGGCCGCGGTCGCCGCGGATCACCAGAGGCGATGGCCGCCTTCCGACATCAGGCCGCGGCGGTGGCCAACACTCCTGATCTCGATCTCAACTGGTGGGCAGTGGTCTGCCTCACCGATGCGTCGCTGAACGCGATCGCGATCGGATGACGACTGCGAGCTGCGGCAACAGCTGAGCGAGATCGCCGCGCGGGTGCAATCTCCGCGACTGACGATGTTCGTCCATCAGTACGATGGATTTGCCTCCTCGACGCGTCCCCTCCCGACTACGCCAGCGGCGCTCGCCGCCTTCGGACAGGTCGCCGACATCGCACACGCCACCGGCGACCCGCAGTCCTGGCCGCTCGCCCTGCGTTGCCTCGCCATGGCCTCGACCGGGCTCGTGCTCCCGACGCTCTCGCCCGCTGCCACGACGCCCTCGACGCGCTGTTCGAGATCCGCCACTGGCAGAAGATCTGGCAGACCCTCGAGTCCGCGACGCTCGCGTTGGCGACAGCAGGCCGCACAGAACAAGCTGCGGTCATCCTTGGTCATCTCGATGCCCGCACGACCGGATTTGGGTTCGAGCACGGTCTGCACTTCCGCGATCGTGCCCGCGAACTCATCGACGCCGACGGTGGTCACGACGCGGCGAGGCTGGACGGCGCCCAGATGTCGGCGGACGAACTCGTCACCTACGCCTTGGCAAACTGCTCCGCCGACTGAGCGAGGCCATCGACCTGTCTTGTCGACCCCCGAGGCGCGGGTACCGTCGTCGGCATGACGCCGGAGGAGATCGCCGACCTCGTGCACCTGCGCCGGGCGCGCGACCTCATGGACCGCGACTACGCGCAGCCCCTCGATGTCCCGGCGATGGCGAGAGCCGCGCTCATGTCGCCCGCGCACTTCTCGCGCAAGTTCCGTGCGGCGTACGGCGAGACTCCCTACACCTATCTCATGACGCGACGCATCGAGCGCGCCAAGGCCTTGCTGCGTCAGGGGATGTCGGTCACCGACACCTGCATCGCCGTCGGTTGCACGTCGCTCGGCTCGTTCAGTTCGCGTTTCACCGAGATCGTCGGCGAGACGCCGTCGCAGTACCGCGCCCGCGACCACCGCGACAGCGAGGTCGTTCCGTCGTGCGTCAGCATGGTCGCGACCCGACCGCGGCGTACCCGCACGGTCTGACGCGTCTGAGCATCGAGCAGGATCGGAGAAGCACGCGACGGGTCGGTGCTCGTACAGTCGTCGCATGACAGTCACCGTCTCCTCGATGTTCATTCCCGTCCACGACCCCGACGCCGCGCTCGGCTTCTACCGCGACGCGCTCGGCCTCGAGGTCCGCAACGACGTCGCGGCCGACGGCTTCCGCTGGGTCACCGTCGGCGCTCCGGGGCAAGACGTCGACATCGTCTTGTCCCAGCCGCACGGCGGTCGTTCGCAGGCCGAGGGCGACGCCCTCCTGACGCTCGTGACGCAGGGTCGCTGCAGGCTGCGATCTTCCGCTCCGACGACCTCGACGCCACGTTCGAGAAGGTCCGGGCGCTCGGGCGCCGAGGTGCTCCAGGAGCCGGTGTCGCAGCCGTGGGGGCGCGCGACTGCGCGTTCCGCGACCCCTCGGGCAACCTCGTCCGCATCGCCCAGGCCTGACCGTTGCACCAGGCCGACAGCCACGATCTGATCCGCGTGCACGGCGCGCGCGTCAACAACCTCAAAGACATCAGCATCGAGATCCCGAAGCGCCGGCTGACCGTGTTCACCGGCGTCTCCGGCTCGGGCAAGAGCTCGCTGGTGTTCGGCACGATCGCCGCGGAGTCGCAGCGGCTGATCAACGAGACCTACAGCACCTTCGTGCAGGGCTTCATGCCGACGCTGGCCCGGCCCGATGTCGACGTTCTCGACGGCCTGACGACGGCGATCATCGTCGACCAGGAGCGGATGGGCTCCAACCCCCGCTCGACCGTCGGCACCGCGACCGACGCCAACGCGATGCTGCGCATCCTCTTCAGCCGGCTCGGCAAGCCGCACATCGGCTCGCCCAACGCGTTCTCCTTCAACACCGCGACGGTCAGCGGTGCCGGTGCGATCACGATCGAGAAGGCCGGCGGCAAGACCAGGGAGAAGCGCACGTTCAGCCGCGCCGGAGGCATGTGCCCGCGCTGCGAGGGCATGGGTTCGGTCACCGACTTCGACCTCTCTGCGCTGTACGACGACAGCAAGTCGCTCAACGAGGGCGCGCTCACGATCCCCGGCTACAGCATGGAGGGCTGGTACGGCCGCATCTTCCGCGGCTGCGGCTACTTCGACCCCGACAAGCCGATCCGCAAGTTCACCAAGAAGGAACTGCAGGACCTGCTCTACAAGGAGCCGACCAAGATCAAGGTCGAGGGCATCAACCTGACGTATGCCGGACTGATCCCGACGATCCAGAAGTCGTTCCTGTCGAAGGACGTCGAGGCGATGCAACCGCACATCCGGGCGTTCGTGGAGCGGGCGATCACCTTCACCGTCTGTCCCGACTGCGGGGGCACCCGTCTCAACGAGGCTGCGAGGTCGTCGAAGATCAAGCGGATCAACATCGCCGAGGCCTGCGCGATGCAGATCAGCGACCTGGCCGAGTGGGTGAGCGGCCTGAACGAGCCGTCGGTGGCACCGCTCCTCGCCGCGCTGCGCCACACCCTCGACTCCTTCGTCGAGATCGGTTTGGGTTACCTCTCGCTCGACCGGCCGTCGGGCACGTTGTCGGGCGGCGAGGGGCAGCGCACCAAGATGATCCGCCACCTCGGGTCGTCGCTCACCGACGTCACCTACGTGTTCGACGAGCCGACGATCGGGTTGCATCCCCACGACATCCAGCGGATGAACGACCTGCTGTTGCAGCTGCGCGACAAGGGCAACACCGTGCTGGTGGTCGAGCACAAGCCGGAGACGATCGCAATCGGTGACCATGCCGTCGATCTCGGCCCGCGCGCCGGCACCGAGGGCGGCGAGGTGGTGTTCGAGGGCACCGTCGAGGGGTTGCGGGCCAGCGGCACCCTGACGGGCCGCCATCTCGACGATCGGGCGTCCCTCAAGGAGACGGTGCGGAAACCGACGGGAGTGCTGGAGGTGCGCGGCGCCAACGCCCACAACCTGCGCGATGTCGACGTCGACATCCCGCTCGGCGTGCTCGTGGTGATCACCGGCGTGGCCGGGTCGGGCAAGAGCTCCCTGATCCACGGCTCGGTGTCGAACCGGGACGGGGTGGTGGCGGTCGACCAGACAGCGATCAAAGGCTCGCGGCGCAGCAACCCGGCGACGTACACCGGACTGCTCGACCCGATCCGCACAGCGTTCGCCAAGGCGAATGGCGTGAAGCCGGCGCTCTTCAGCGCCAACTCCGAGGGCGCCTGCCCGAACTGCAACGGCGCCGGCGTGATCTACACCGACCTGGGGATGATGGCCGGTGTGGCCACCATCTGCGACGAGTGCGAGGGGAAGCGGTTCCAGGCCGACGTGCTGAAGTACAAGTTCGGCGGGCGAGACATCAGCAACGTGCTCGCGATGTCGGTGACCGAGGCCGAAGCGTTCTTCGCCGATGGCAAGGCGAAGACGCCTGCGGCACACAAGATCCTCAACCGGCTTGTCGACGTCGGGCTCGGCTACCTCAGTCTCGGCCAGCCGCTGCCCACACTGTCCGGCGGCGAGCGACAGCGGTTGAAGCTGGCCACCCAAATGGCCGAGAAGGGCGAGGTCTACGTTCTCGACGAGCCGACCACCGGCCTCCATCTCGCCGACGTCGAGCAGTTGCTCGGCTTGCTCGACAGGCTCGTCGAGTCCGGCAAGTCGGTCATCGTCATCGCCCACCACCAGGCTGTGATGGCGCACGCCGACTGGATCATCGACCTCGGTCCCGGTGCCGGTCACGACGGCGGCCGGATCGTCTTCGAGGGCACACCTGCGGACCTCGTCGCCGCCCGGTCCACCCTCACCGGCGAGCACCTCGCGGCCTACGTCGGGTAGCTGACTCTCGCGAGGCAAGTCACGAAATGTTCGGTCCACGGACATTTCGTGCCTGGCCTCATCGTTCATGCCCTGTGGCACGATGTGGACATGGAGTTGCCGGCCGTTGTTTCGAAGGAACGGTCACGTTTCTACGACGGCGGCGACCCGGGTGACGCCAACGGGGTTGGCGCCGAGCCGGCCGACCCATCCATTGGTGTCAAGGTGATCCTCGATCGAAAGTTGATGCCCGAAAACGGCGGCCGGGTCAGCGAGGTGTTCCTCCTTCGGCGACGCATCGCCTACGACGACCGACACTGCGGTGAGATCATCGTGCCGCCCCGCTACGAGTCGTTCCCGACGGACCTCACGTCGGTGCCGGCCCTGTTCACCTGGCTCGTACCGAAGACCGGCGCCCACCTCCCGGCGGCCCTCATCCACGACGGACTCGTTTGGGACCCGGCGAAGGAATCACAGACGTACATCTCGACGGAAGGCAAGGTCATCGACCGGGTCGAGGCGGATCGAATCTTTCGTGACGGCATGGCGGACACAGGGACCACCCTCCTGCGGCGTTGGCTGGTCTGGACGGCAGTGACGCTGGCGACCATGTGGTCCCGCGAGGGGACGTCGGAGCACACTTCCGTGCGCACCTACTACCGCTGGATCATGTTGGCGACGCTCATCGCAATTGGCTTGCTCGGGTACGCCGCCACGGCCGACCTGTTCGACCGAAGCGATCAGTGGTGGCTCACTCGAGACCTGCCGTGGTTGGGTGAGGGCTCCTTCGTGTGGGAGTTGATGACCGGGGTAGCCGGGGCAGTCGTCATCCCGGTCGCGATGGGTTTTCTTTGGGGAAAGTTCCGGCGTGCCGGATGGATCGCCGGCATCGCAGCCGGCGTCCTCTTCCACGTGACCATCGCACTCCTCGCCGTGACCGGGTTGTACGTCGCGCTGGAATGGATGACCGGCAAGTTGTCGGCAGCCTGGCTCGGTCTGGTTGCGGTCGCGCTCGTCGCGGCCGCGGTCGTATTCTTCGTGCTCGGCTTCCGCTGATTCGCGACCCGCGGGCTCGAGCTAACTGCGCAGGTCGGGTCGCCGACCACGAAAGTGGTGTGGGCAATGCTCGCCAGAGTCGAGCACCGGGACCATTGCCGTCCAGGTCGCGATCTGCCGGTGAACTGCATCCTCGCCCAGCAGAGCCACGAACTGGTCGTGCTGCGACCCTTGAAGCCGTGCAAGCTCGTCGCGGGCCACATCCCGATACCACCCGTTTCGATCGCGCAGCTCGATGTCGACGAAGCCGGCGGCACCGAGCGCATCCCGGTACCGGCGAGGTGACGCCATGGCGAAGTCCAGGTCTTCTGCTGCTATGTACCGACGCATGGCCTCGGAGGGCTCGTTGTCGTGGGCGATCAACCAATCCGACGCAGCGAACCAACCTCCCGGGCGCAGCACCCGGAAGGCATCCCGGCACAAGGACTCCTTGTCGGAGATGTGCACGATCGAATCCTTCGAGAACACGACGTCGAACTGCTCATCGGCGAACGGGAACGGTCCTGGGGTGACCATCTGTATCTCGATGCGACCCTGAAGCTGGTGACGCTCGACTCGCAGCACGCGCCTGTTCGCACAACGCGGCTTCGACATCGATACCGACGACCTTGGCGGCGCCGTGGTCGGACACCAGCGACACGGCGATGCCACCCGTGCCACAACCAACGTCGAGGATCGTCGCACCGCCGACGTCAAGACCGTCGATGATGCGACTGACCTCGTGCTGGTCCCCCGGGAGACAGATAACCATCGCCCCAGAGCTGTTCGAGGAAGGCGACGTCGCGTTCGCCGTAGTGATCTGTGTGGAGGTCATCCATGAGGCCCATTCCACCACGTGCGGCCCTCATCGTGTTGCGGCGTCAGTGGTATGGTCGCCTCGGTTCGTCGTCGTCGGAGGTCATGTCGTGACTCATGCAACTACTGGTTGGCCGGTCCACGCGCCCATGCCACGCGGAGGCCCGACAAAGAAGGGCCACGACGTGAAGTTGGCGATGAAATTGAAGGTGGACGTGCTCGCTCGTGTGCCACTGTTCGCCGGGCTGTCGAAGCGACAACTGCACGACGTCGCACGCGGCTGCTCGAGCCGTCGCTGGCCCGCCGACTGCTGTGTCGTACCTGAGGACACGAAGTCGCAGGTCTGCTACATCATCGTCGATGGGACCGTCGACGTCAGTCGACACGGCCACACCATCGCCCAGTTCGGGCCTGGGGATTTCTTCGGCGAGATTGCCCTCTTCGATCCGGGTCCCCGCTCTGCAACCGTGACGACCACGAGCGAGATGACTTCGGTCGAACTCTCGCGGCAGAGTTTCATGGCAGTTGCGGGCGACAACGCAGCCATCTTGTTGCGGATGTTGGAAGCTCTCGCAAAGCGTCTTCGCGAAACCACTGGCAAACTCCCGTAGTCGAACCGATCAACCCTGTCCCCCACTCGATCGCACCTTCGGACACAGAACTACTCTGCAGTCACGACCACCGTCTGGCGTCGTGAAACGTGCCGAGGAGACAAGCCATGCCGGCCTACGCCATCAAGACCCCACCCCAGCACGGCGAGTGGAAGGACTTCCTCGCCATCTGGCGCGAGGCCGACGACATCGATGTGTTCGAGTCGGCGTGGACGATGGACCACTTCTACCCGCTCGTCGCGCCCACCGACGGACCGCACTTGGAGAGCTGGGCCGTGCTCGCCGCGATGGCGCAGGCCACGAAGCGACTCCGCCTGGGTTGCATGGTCAACGGCATGCACTACCGCCATCCCGCAGTGACGGCCAACGCGGCGGCGACCCTCGACCACATCTCGGGTGGTCGCTTCATCCTCGGCCTCGGCGCCGGCTGGTACCAACTCGAATCGGACGCCTACGGAATCGAGCTCGGGTCGCTGACGGAACGCTTCGATCGCTTCGACGAAGGAGTCGAGGTGATCGTCTCGCTCCTCGGCAAACCGACCACGACGTTCGCCGGCCGCTACTACCAATTGGCTGAGGCACGCTGCGAGCCCAAGCCCGTCCAGGCGCGCCTGCCGATCGCGATCGGCGGGACGGGCCCGAAACGCACGCTGCGCGCAGTGGCTCGGTGGGCGGATCACTGGGACTGCTTCTCACCTGACCCACAGGCGTGGACGCGAACGAACGAGGTGCTGCTCGCACACTGTGCCGAAATCGGACGCGACCCATCGACCATCCGCCGGTCGACTCACCTCATGTGGGCTCCGGATGCCGATCCGCAGGAGTTGGCCGACCTCGCCGCTGCATACGGCGCCGTTGGGGTCGACCTCGTCATCTTCTCGATGCGGGGGCCGTTCGAGGCGCGCCTGCTCGCCCCACTCGCCGACGCCTTGCGCGGGTAACTCGCAGACTTCGCGTCTTCGCCTGGTGGCCTCGCTCAGCCGAGCACGCTGTTGGTCGTGGTGTGCACGGTTCGCCGCCGCGAGAACTGGCCGAGATCGATGGACAGGCCGGTGGTGGGACCGGTGACCACGACCGGTTCGCTGTCGTGGTCGTGGCCATCCTCGCATGCCTCGATCAACGAGGTCATCAGCAGCCCGACCATCGGCGCGTTCTTGAACTGGTTGCCACTCGTCCCGATGGCCACATAGAAGCCGTCCAGTTCGGTGCAGTCGTACACCGGAAGCCAATCGTCGGAAACGTCGTAGAGAGCCGCCAAACCTGAGGGACGGTTGGGCACGCCGAGCGTCGTGATCCGGCGCGCGGCACGCGTGGTCTGGGCCTCCCACACCTCGGGCGTCGGGTACTCGTCGAACACGTCGGGATCGGCCACCCACACAAGCGGATCGCATTCCGGCTCGAGACCGCCGATGATGAGCGTTCCACCGAAATGCGGACGCGGTAGGTGCCGAGGTCAGGGTCGGCGATTGCCACTCCGCCATCCTCCATCGAACATCCACGCGGTGCCGGCACGACATGCACCTCTTGGCGCAACGCTCGCGTTTGGATGCTTGCAGCCGGAATGCCCGCCATGCGGTTGACAACCGACGAGTGCGGCCCAGCGGCATTGACCACGACGGACGCCCCACGTGTCGTGCCATCCGTGAACACGACTTCGCGCACCCGACCGCCCACCTCACGGATCTCGCTGACCTCGGTGTGGAAGTAGAACTGGGCGCCGTAGTGCTGGGCGGCCACCATCAAGTTGTGCGCGGCGAGCATCGGATCATCGATGAAACCGGCGTCGGGCGTGAGGTATGCGGTGATCTCCGGGCCGGTGGCATCGTTCCAGAACGCTGGATCGTCGAGCCGCCGCGGCGGCAGGAACCGGCCGAGATCGAGCGCCGCAAATCGCTGGCGGAGCGCCGCCGCATCCAACGGTTCGTACGGAACGCCGACCTCGTCGAAATGGCATCGGACGCGCTCGAGCGCCGTCGCCGGCGAATCGAGCACGAGCATGCCCGTGCGGATGAATCGTGCGTGACCGAGTTCGTCGGCGACGCCCAAGAAGTCGGGCCACCGCTGCCACAGATGCGCGGACTCCCACGCCAGCTTCACCGCGTCGAGCGCCGAGTAGTTGAACCTGATGAGGGCCGACGAGGCACTGGTCGAGCCTGCGCCTGCCGTTGGGCCCTTGTCGACGACGACCGGACGGTGTCCGGCCCGCGCCAGGTGAAAGGCGATCGAGCAACCCATCACGCCTCCGCCGATGATCAGTGGCGACAACGGCGTCAGGCGTCGAGTCATGACAGCACCTCCGTTCGTGCGATGGCATCATTCGACGTCGCAACGGGGCCTACGACAAGGGTTCAAGGTCCCGTGACGTGCCTGTCCGCTCCTCGCGAACGGGACATTTTGCGATCGGCTCTTGCGTGCTGCCGATGCCTCGGTCACTCCTGTCTCAGCCTGCCCGGCGGACGGTACGAGGGCGACTTGGCAACCGCCGCGTCGACATCCTCCGGCGTCATCAATGGCGTGAGCGACAGTGCGACCGCACCTGTCGCGTTGATCGCCAACGACATTGCAGTAGCGCTCGCGGCGTCGGGGAAGTCGCAGATCGCGAACACATCCGTGTCCCCGAAGGCGAAGTAGAAGCACTCGAGAGTTCCACCCACGGACTGAATCGCAGCCGAAGCAGCCTCGACACGCTTCGAGCCACCGTCGGACATCAGCCCCTTGACGCCGTCACCTTTGTAGTTCGCCTTGATCAAATACTTGGCCATGGCCAGCCCCTTCGTCATCGCCGCACACGCGGCATTCAAACTTAGTACTCCTGCGGAAGCAGCCTGACCAGAGCTACATCCCGCGGGCGAGGCCACGCCGACGCCCAGTTGAACACCCACCATTCCGGACGCCTGGTTTACCGTGGCGTGATGGAGGAGATCTCGTCAGCCTTCGGACTTCAGGAGCAACTGGATCTCGTCAATGGTGGCTTGCTGCTTGGCGTTGAGGTCCTTGAGGTGGTCGACCTTGGCCCAAGCGTCGGCGCCCGGTGAGGATTCTTCGGCGATGCTCGGCTTCTTCGCCGGCGCGAGAAACAGGTTCGCCAGATAGCCGGTGAAGGTACCGAAGATGCCAACACCGATGACGATGATCAGGGTCCCGAGTAGTCGACCGTTGTTCGTCACAGGAAAGCGGTCACCGTAGCCGACAGTGGAGATTGTGACGATGACGTACCACAGGGCGTCCGATGCGGAGGTGATGTTTGCACCGGTCGCATGCTGCTCGATGTAGAGGATCCCGAGACTGCCGAACTCGAGTACCAAAATCCCCATCAGTAGCAGCGTCAGCAGCGCGCTGCCTGCGCGGTCCTTGACGAGGGTGCGGCCGATTGTATTGATGCCATGTTCACGAAGCAGACGAAAGACTCGTACTAGGCGAAAGATGCGCAGGGCCTTCGCTTGCGGGAATGGGAGGCTGGCGAGAAGATCCGCCCAACCGAACTGTTGAAAGAAGTAGTGGGACTTCGACTGAGCTGTGAACAGTCGGTAGATAAAGTCCCCGAGGAAGATGAGGCTGAAGAGTCCGTTCATGACGGAGATCACGGTGTCGAGATTCGTGTCTTCGGCTATGTAGATCATGACGATGTTCACGATCGACAAGATCGACAGAATCCCGATGAAGATCTCGTACCCCATGTTTTTGAGCTCTTTGCGCGGATCGTCCGCATTGTCCATGTTCTTCTCCCTGTCTGTTCGCCGGCATGGTGGCCTCGTCGACCAGACCGTATCGACTTCGTCACCACTCGCCGAGCCGCTCTGCCGGGCACTCCGAGAGGACGTGCTTGAAGATCACCCAATCCTTCAAGAACGCAATGCCGACAGATTGGAACAGACGATGAGTCAAGATCGACCCCTACTCGACTGGCCGCGGCGACCGAAACAGCCCTGACGTCCGATGACGTTCAGGCAGTCCTCATCGCTGTCGCTCCAATCATCGGCACTGCCCGGACGATCTCCGTGGCGAGTGCGATCGCCACAGCACTGGGATTCGCCCTCGACATCGCGGACGCCATCGAGCAAGCACCCTCCTGAATTCAGGGTACGGTTCTGTCACCAACACTATGAGGAGTCCGAATCGTGCCGCCTCAAGAACCCCCGCCGACGTCGCTCAGTGCCACTCGGATGGAGGCCTTCAGCGATGGAGTGTTCTCAATAGCAGCGACGCTGTTGGTATTGGACATCACGCTGCATCCGCCGGGAGCTCCGATGGAACAGGTGCTCCACGCGTGGCCGTCGTACTTCGGCTATGTCGTCAGCTTCCTCACGATCGGCGCAGCTTGGCTTGGTCACAACATCTTGACAGACCGATTGTTGGGCGCCGATTCGCTGCTGCTGCGCATCAACCTCATCCTGCTACTGGCGATCGCCTTCCTACCGTTCCCAACACGTCTGGTGTCGGAGGCGTTGCACGACATCGAAGGCGAGCGGGTCTTCATCACGATGTACGGGTTGACGCTTCTGACGATTCGACTTCTCCAACTTGCCCTCGGCGCTTACGCCCGCCGCGCAAGCCTCTGCGCTCGGAGAGACGATACGGAAGAGGACAAGATCGAGGAGCGCGAGGTGCTCCCCGTCATCATCGCGTACGTGACCGCGATCCTGGTCGGACTCGCATTTCCGAGAGTGGCAGTCGTGCTCTACTTCGGTGTTGCCGTGTACCTCGTGCTACCAATTCGCGAAGTCGCGCGGCTGCTATTTCAACGGAGGACACGATGACCGAGCTGGGGGAGACCTTCCGAGTGTTCGCATGGCGGGACAGCCAGCGATGAACACTCAGCAGGCAACAACTGAGAACGAAGCCGACAACGCCACGAAGAGTTGGGCGGCACTGATCGCCTTGGCACTGGCGCAGTTCCTCATGGTGCTGGACCAGTCTGTGATGAACGTCTCGATCAGCCAACTGGTCAAGGACTTCGACACCACCGTGACGACAATCCAGGGCGTCATCACCTTGTACTGCCTGGTGATGGCAATGCTGATCCTCACCGGCGCCAAGATCGGCGACATGATCGGCCGCCGCCGAGCATTTGTCATCGGCTTGATCATCTACGCCTGTGGCTCAGCATTGACGGCCGTGTCGCAATCGGTGGCCGTCCTGGCGCTTGGATGGTCGATACTCGAGGGGGTCGGTGCCGCACTGGTCTTCCCCGCGCTCGCCGCGTTGATCGCCGGCAACTTCCAGGGAGCCCAGCGCAAGGCCGCCTATGCGATCATCGGCGGCGTCGCCGGTGCGGGGATCGCAGTGGGTCCAATCGTTGGTGGGTGGGCGACAACTGAACTCACATGGCGGATCGTGTTCGTCGGCGAGGTCTTCATTGCCGCCTTCATCTTGATCATGACGCGAAAGGTGAAGGACGCACCGGGCCCGACGCCCACGCCCAAGCTCGACATCGTCGGCTCTGTGCTCTCCGCCACTGGCCTGGGACTGTTCGTCTACGGCGTCCTCAAGTCGAGCACCTGGGGATGGCTCACACCCAAGAACTCGCCGTTCACCATCTTCGGCTTCTCACCCACCATCTTCGTCATCAGCGGTGGGTGCGTTCTTCTTTGGGCATTTGTCACATGGCAACGCCACCGCGAAGCGACCAATCGCGACCCACTCATCCACCTCTCGCTGGCCCGGATCCCAACGGTCCGGTCCGGAGTGTTGGGGCTCTTCAGCCAGAACCTGATCCTCATGGGCGTCTTCTTCGTCATCCCGCTGTATCTCCAACTGGTACTCGGCCTCACCGCCCTCGAGACAGGCATCAAGATGCTTCCCATCTCGATCACCATGTTCGCGACCGCGGCGGTCGGCTCACGACTGTCGAACCGTTTCCCAGTGCGCACGATCGTCCGGTGCGGCCTTCTCGTGACCATTGCCGGTGTGCTCGTCCTGCTCGCGACGATCCAACCCACGCTCGCGGATGCCGGGTTCGCCATCGGCATGGGCGTCCTCGGCATCGGAATGGGACTGATGATCTCTCAGCTCGGCAATGTGATCCAGTCGTCGGTCGAGGAGTCCGGTCGCAGCGAGGCCGGAGGATTGCAGTTCACGGGCCAACAGCTCGGCTCGGCTCTCGGCGTGGCATTCATCGGCTCGATCGTGTTGATCGGGTTGACGAACACGTTCATCTCCACGGTGCAGAACGACCCACGCATCAGCACAGAGATATCGTCCGAGGTCGGTGTGGCCGCGGGATCGAACACCAACTTCGTCTCGTCCACCCAAATCGAAACCGCCGCGCTACAAGCCGGTATCGACGAAGCCACTACAGCCGCGCTGGTGGACGACTACGAGACAGCCCAGCTCCGATCACTGAAGGCCGGTCTCCTAGCGGCCGCTCTTCTCGCCCTGATTTCCCTAGCATTCACACGGGAACTCCCCCACGAGCCACTTGATCCGCAAAAGAAACCCGAACCCGCCGTCGCGCCGCCGTGACCGCGGGATTGCCCTTCGATCGGGACGATCGGAGAGGTGGTGTCGTGACGGCGCGACGCTGTGCTGTCGAGTCAGGACGTCGGCTGTTGCTCGATGGCGTCCTCGACGTCGAGGGCGAAGCCCAGAGCAGTCGCGATCGCGGTGGCCGCGGACATTGTCCGCGCGGTGCCGATGATCGGGGCGACCGCGATCAAGGCACCCTGAACGTCTTCGAACGTCAGGTCGGTCGCCGTCGCTGCGGCCAAGTTCAAGAGATACGAGGCTGGAGCAGCGTCAGACGCTGCCAAAGCGGCGAGGCGTACCATCATGATGTCGCGGCCATCGAGGTTGACTCGGCTGATCGACGCTGCGGTCATGTCCGTGATTGTGTCGAGAAGGGGTCGGTCTTCACTCATCGTCTTTTCCATTCTGTTGGGAATCTTCGTGTGATCTATCGCGTGGTGCGAATGACGAAACCTCGGCTCGGAGGTCTCACCTCGACAATGATCGAATGTGCTAGCCAGAGCAGGCAAGGGCCTTTGTCCCATTCGACGGCGCTGCCGGTCCCGTGGCATGTCCGTACGGTTCAACTCAAGCCCATCGAGAAGGATTCAGACATCACATCATGTGAGCGACTCGCCAACGACGCGCCCGAGGCGGGACGACGTGGTGGTTACTTCGCCGCCGCTTTTCGCTTGGGAGCGGGCTTGGCCTTGGCGGGGACCGCCGCGAACTGTTGGGCCGCGCGGGTGCCCTCGGCACCGCCGGTGTCCTCGTGGGCGCTGAGCCGTCCGGCGGCGATGGCGCCGGTGAACTCGGCGAAGTCCTTGTCCGACTGATCGGCGTAGGCCTCGGCGAACGCCTTGATTGCCCTGTCGAACGACTTACCCGTCCCGAGATAGGTCGAGATCGCGATCGCGTCGCCGGACCGGGCGTGAGCGCGGGCCAGGGTGTGGCCGCACAGCTGCGCGTACGCGTGAAGTCGTTCCTCGGTGAGCGACGCGGGGTCCGGTGACCACTTCATGTCGCGGAGCTGGCGAAGGTAGAAGCTTCGGCCGCCCGGCCCGTCGATCCATCCGAGGAACGAGTCGCTGGCGGCCTGCATGAGCCGCTGACCGGTGACGACCCGGTGGCCATGCTTGGCGTACGCCGACTGGTGGGTGAAGGCTTCCAGGACCGATGCCTGCGCCTGCTTGGCTTGGAGGACCATGAGGTCACCGTCGTCACGACCGCGGAGCAACAGCACGAACGCCAGCAGGCCGACACTGCCGACCCCGACCACCTTGTGACCAATGTCCACGATCTCGTACCGCTTGAGCAGTTCCTGGCGGTCGTCCTGCAGCGTGGCGCGGTATTCCAGGAATAGCGTGTTCACCAACGCGGCCGCGTCGGAGTTGACGTCCAGCCGGTGGAGCAGCGGAGGCTGGTCGCGGAAGCGGCGCCGGCCGTCCACGACCTCGGTGATCTTCTCGATCGCCGACCAGGCGTCGCGCAGCCGCGCCTTCGCTGCAGCCCCTTGTACAGCCGCCTCCCCCTTCGCTTGCTTCTTCGTCCCGCGCTTGCCCTTGTTGCCGGGCAGCTCCCGGACCGCGGCGACCATTGTGCTGACGTCGATGCGGTCGTACCAGATCTCCAGCTCGCCCTTCTCGGCAAAGTTGGCCATCGAAGCGCGGTACGAGGCAGCAGCCGCCGCCGCCGCGGCCTGGCCGGCCTTCTTGGCCAGCCCGTTGTCACGCCCGGCCAGGACGAACGACGTCGCAAGGCGCTTGACATCCCACTCGAAGGGGCCGGGGTTGGTCTCGTCGAAGTCGTTGACGTCGAAGACGACAGAGCGGTCGAGGGCAGCGAAGAGACCGAAGTTGGACAGGTGCGCGTCGCCGCACAGCTGCACCTGCAACCCGGTACGGGGCGCTGTCGCCAGGTCCGAGGCCATGAGCAGCGCTGCGCCACGATAGAAGGCGAAGGCGCTCGTGGCCATCCGTGCGTGTCGCACCGGGACCAGCGCCTGTACCCGCGAGGTCTCCTGGCCCTCCAGCAAGGACACCGGGTCGGCTCGGCCTGCCGGTGGGTCCCAGACCCCTAGCTCCTCGCGTCGGGTCTCGGACCGGGCGACGCACCCCTTTCGTCGCCGCTCCTCGATGCTCGGGTGGGCGACCAGCTTCTGCGCAGCTGCCTTCGCCCCGCGCTGACGCACGGTCTCCTGTTGCGCCAACACGTCACTGCTGATGACGTCGGCCAACGTTGCCGAACCCGGCGAGCCGCCAGAGGCGGGCTGAACCTCCGACAGGCTCACAGTCCCGGTTACCTCGTTTTGTGTCACGGCGCACAGCGTACGCAGGATGCTGCATGACCCTTCTCACGGTCGAGGTCCGTGACGACGACGCACGTGTCGCGCGGGCCCTGTGGTGGTGAGGATCCGCCCTGAGGGATACATCAGCGTCAGATCCCTGGGCCCCCGCCTCGATCACCGGCGCTTGCTCGGTGGAGCCGCAGGCGACACGAGCGCCTCCTCCGGAAGGGCGAGGGCGTCGCGGACAGCGTCGGAGGCCCAACGTTCGATGAGGATCAGGAGGTACTGCCGAACGCGGGCGTCCCGCAAGCCCTGAACTGCGTCGTCGACGCAGCGTTGGACCAGCGCTGGTGAGACCAGTGGATAGTGCTTCTGTACGGACGCGACCACCTGCGGGAGTCCTCGTAGGTCCAACGGCTCGCTGATCGCAGGCTCGTCTTCGGTCAAGCTCGGACACCCAGATGTGGGTGTTCCACGCTCTGCCCACGCGAGCGGTGAGCTCGTTGAGGTCGGACGGAGCTGCATTGACATGTTGGACATCGGACCATCACCGAATTTGACCGAGTAGGGCCGAACGTCCCGCCCGGTTGTCAAAATGCGCGCAGGTCGCAGCGCTCGCTACGCACGTCCGCGCCGACGCTTCGTTTGGGTGGCAAGGCTCCTGACCTCGCGCGAGCAAGCTTGCCCCCTTGGCCTGCCGATGCATCGTTGTTGACCTGTGACTTTCGGCCCTGGTCGGCAGCGCTCCTCGTT
Organism: Ilumatobacteraceae bacterium; assembly: GCA_963779295.1. GTDB lineage: Bacteria > Actinomycetota > Acidimicrobiia > Acidimicrobiales > Ilumatobacteraceae > JAENVT01. The sequence goes on along the minus strand of CAVZXO010000008.1, from coordinate 1,226,695 downwards.
GAAATAGTTGTCGATTGAGCGGTGACGGCCTGCGACCGCCCGAGGCACGGGAGACGGAGCTGAGTGACGAACAAGAACCACTTCTGGACACGTTGGCCGAATGACTCTGTGTTGCTTGCACGAGCCAGCCGGTTCGAATCTGCTGACAGTCGCATATCCACGGGTTCCGTTCGCCTTGGTTTGGCTGCTCAAACGACCACCAGCGGTTGAAGCTCAATCAACCAACAACGATTAGAGGAGATCCCTATCATGGCAATGGACACGTTCATGGTCTACGCCGGCGTCTACACCGATGTCGACGCAGCCAAGGCCGATTACGACCTCGTACATGACCTTCACGTGAAGGCAGAACTCATCGACGCCTACGACGCCGCCGTCATCGAGCGCAAGGACGACGGCAAGGTCAAGATCGTCAAGAAGCACGAGACCCCGACGCGCGTCGGTGGCGTGGGCGGCGCCGCGGTCGGCCTCGCGACCGGCCTCGTCATTGCGCTGTTCCCGGCCGCAGCGATCGGCGGTGGGCTGCTCCTGGGTACCGGTGGTGTGGGTGCCGCGCTCGGCGCGGTCGCCGGCCACGCAGCTGCGGGCATGAGCCGCAAGGACCTCAAGGAACTCGGTGAGCAGCTCGACGCCGGCCAGGCGGGCTTGGTCGTGGTCGCTGTCTCGGACATGGGTGCCAAGATCGAAGCCGCGATGAGCGGCGCTGAGAAAGTCCAAGAGAAGCAGCTCGAGGCCGACGTCGACGACATTCAGAAGGACGCCCAAGCGGGCACCTGACCACAGGCCTTCACGTCCCAGCAGATCACCATTGATCCGGGTTGTTCGCCCAGGTCCGAAACGACTTGACCGGTTGAGCGCCGGCGCAAAGCCAACCACAGTTGACCACAAAGCCCGTGTTCCAGAAGGCCGAGTCCACATTGAACGGAGAGGATCGCGTCCATGAAGAAGAAGTCCAAGAAATCCAAGAAGTCCGAGGGATCGGCCGAGTTGTCCGGGTCGACATCAGGTTCACCCGACGGCGACGTCGCTGAGAGCCCTAAGGGCAGGATGAAGCGCAAGGCGTATGAGGCCGAGATGCGGATCCTGCAAGGTGAATTGGTTGCGATGCAGGAGTGGGTCAAGGCCACGGGCGCCAAGATCTGTGTCGTGTTCGAGGGTTTGGATTCCGCGGGCAAGGGCGGCACGATCAGGCGGATCACCGAGCGCACGAGTCCGCGGGTGTTCAAGCACATCGCCCTGGCGGTTCCGACCGAACGCGAGAAGTCGCAGATGTACATCCAGCGTTACATCAGCCACTTCCCCGCTGCTGGTGAGGTCGCGATCTTCGACCGCAGCTGGTACAACCGCGCCGGTGTCGAGTTGGTTCTCGGCTACTGCACTCCCGAGCAGACCGAGCGATTCCTCGAGTCGGTGCCCGCGGTCGAGAAGGCAATGGTCGAATCGGGGATCATCCTGATCAAGTACTGGCTCAACGTGAGCGTCGACGAACAGGCTCGACGGCTCGGGGACCGGATCGACGACCCCCGCAAGATCTGGAAGCTGTCGCCCACGGACCTGAAGTCGTTCAGCCGCCGTTACGACTACTGCCGGGCCCGCGATGCCATGCTCGCTGCCACCGACACGTCTTGGGCGCCGTGGTTCATCGCGGACAACAACGACAAGAAGCGCGGCCGATTGAACATCATCTCCCACATGCTGTCCCGGATCCCCTACGAGCCGGTCCCGGCCGACGATGTGAAGATGCCGAGGAAGCCCAGCGCCCGGGGATACGTCGAGCCCGATCTGCCGTTGCACCACGTCCCGGAGAGGTTCTGAGAGAAATGATGACTGAACACAGCGTCACGAACACCGCATCGACCAGGTGGTACGCACTCGGTGCCGACGAGATCGCCAAGCGACTCAATGTCGATCCGGACAGCGGGCTGACGGCGGCGAAGGCCGCCGAGCTGCTGCAGTCGGACGGGCCGAACGCATTGCCCGCCGAGGCCACCGTTCCGGGGTGGAGACGCTTCCTCGACCAGTACAAGACCTACATACAGATCATCCTGCTCATCGCCGGGGCGCTCTCGCTCGCCATCGGCGAATGGGGCACCGCGGCGATGTTGATCCTGCTGACGGTCTTGAATGCCGTGGTCGGCCTGCGACAGGAGGGCAAGGCAGAGAGCGCCATGAATGCGCTCAAGTCGCTGACGAAGCAGACCGCACGCGTGCGCCGCGGTGGTGTCGAATCGGCAATCCCCATGGAGGAAGTCGTCCTCGGTGACGTCGTGTTGATCACCGCGGGCGACAACGTGTCCGCCGACGGTCGGATCATCCAGGCCAACTCGCTCAGCATCGACGAGTCCGCCCTCACCGGTGAGAGCACGCCGGCATCCAAAGAGGCCGACTCCCTCGCCGACGCAGAGATCGGAGCGGGCGACCAGAAGAACATGGCGTTCATGAACACGCCCGTCACACACGGCAGCGGCACCATGATCGTCACGGCCAGGGGCGCCGATGCCCAGGTCGGCAAGATCGCCGGCATGCTGGCGAGCTCCACCAAAGAGCTATCACCGCTGACCAAGCAACTGAACACGTTGACCTTGTGGATCGGCGCCGCCGCGCTGGGGACGATGATCATCATGGTCATACTCGGCTTGTCGAGAGACGTGCCGGCGGACACGCTGTTCATCACGGCCATCGCCCTGGCGATCGCGGCGATCCCGACTGCGCTCCCGACGGTCCTGCAGGTGATTCTCTCGGGCGGGGCCAAGGAGCTCGCCGGCGAGAACGCCATCGTCAAGGACCTCACTTCGGTGGAGACACTCGGCTCGACCTCGGCGATCAACTCGGACAAGACCGGGACGCTGACGATGAACCAGATGACCGCCATCGAGCTGCTCGACGCCGAAGACCGCTACACGATCTCGGGGATCGGTTACGGCTTGGAGGGCAAGGTCCACCACGCGGCAGGGACGACGCTGTCCGCCGACGATGCGATCCTGCCCTACGTCATGGCCAGCGACGCCAAGCTGGTGAATGGCAAGGTGGTCGGTGACCCGACCGAGGGCGCTCTGCTGGTCCTGGCCCACAAGGCCGGGCTCGACATCGAAGGCAGCCGCGAAAAACTCCCACGATTGGCCACACTGCCGTTCGACCCCACCTACAAGATGATGGCGACGTTCAACACCGCCACCGACTCATCGGGAAAGAGCGTGGTGCGCTGCTTCGTGAAAGGAGCCGCACCTGCCGTGCTGGAGCGCGCCGCGACGACCCGCATCGGTGGTGCCAGCGTGCCGTGGGACCAAGCCCTGAAGCAGAAGGCAGACGGTGCCGTCGCCCGCATGGAGGGTGAGGGATATCGGGTCATGGCAGCAGCCGTCCGCGATCTCGACCCTGCCACCTTCAACGCCGACGGCGATCTGCTCGGCTACGTCACCGATCTCGAGATGGCATCGCTCGTCGCCATGGTCGACCCACCCCGCGATGCCTCGATGAAGGCGGTCCACGACGCCCAGAACGCCGGCATCCGCGTCCGGATGGTCACCGGTGACGATGTGATCACCGGAGCAGCCATCGCCAAGCAACTCGGCATCCCGGGCACGGCCATGCTCGGAGCTGAGTTCGCTGCGCTCAGTGATGAGGAGCGTCTGGCGCGCATCGACGACATCGGCGTGGTCGGGACGCGTCGCGCCCGAGCACAAGGTGCTCCTCGTCCAAACCCTCAGAAAGAAGGGCGATGTCGTCGCCATGGCAGGCGACGGTGTGAACGACGCTCCGGCCATCAAGAACGCCGACATCGGAATCGCCATGGGAACCGGCACCCAGGTCGCCAAGAACGCCAGTCGGATGATCCTCTCCGACGACAACTACGCCACGATCGTTGTCGCCGTTCGGGGCGGTCGCAAGGTGTACGACAATCTGAACAAGTTCATTCGTTTCGTGATCGTCGAGCTCGTGGCCTACATCCTCACGTTCCTCGGCGCCAGCATCTTGAACATTGCCGCCGGGCAACCGTTCTCGCCGGTACAGATCCTGTACATCAACTTCTTCGTCAACGCCCCGCTCGGCGTATGGCTCGGCATGGACAAAGAGGCGCCCGGCCTCATGAACCTCAAACCACGCTCACGCGACGAGTCGATCATGACGAGAGGGCTCCTCACCACCGCCGGCCTCGTCGGCTTGTTCATGGCCGCCTGCACGCTCGCGCTGATCAGCTACGGCACGAACCACTACGGCAACGTCCTGATCGGCACCTCGATGGGCGTGACGACCTTCTCACTGATGATCATCGCCGCGGTCTTCCAGGCCAGAAGCGTGACCGGCACGGCGCTGACAACAGAGTCCTTCGACAACCGGCACCTGAACATCGCCGCGCTCGTCGAGCTCTTGCTCGCCGTACTGATCACCCAGATGGACGGCCTGCGCACGCTGCTCGGCACGGTGCAGCTGACGATGACCCAATGGTCGCTCGCATTGGCACCCGCGGCGGTGCTCCTGATCCTCTGGGAGATCGGCAAGCTGATCGCCCGCCGCAAGACCGTCAGCACGATCGACACGACTCCCACCAACTCGGCTGCCGCCTGACCACCGGGGCCCAGAAGTGCGGACGGCATCCCATGATGACACCGGGTCTCACACGAGGTTCATGGCTGAAACTCGTACCGTGGCACTCGCAGATCTCGCCAGCGACCCACACGCTGGGAACCACAGCGATGTTGGCTGCGTCAACTCGCTGAATTGATGTTTGGAGGCTCGAATGAGTGGAATCTATGTCGGTGTCGACGGTTCTTCGGAATCGCGCAAGGCACTCGAGTGGGCTCACGAGGAGGCCGCCCTTCGCGGGATGACGGTCACGGCGATCATGGTGTGGGAACCCGACCGGCACGCCGGCGCGATCACAAGGCTTCCACCCGACGACGCTGCGTCGGTCGCCAAGCGAGTTCTCGAGGCGGAGACTCGTCCCTTCTCCACGTCAGGTCTACCCGTCGTCGGAGAGCTCATCGAGGGGAAGGCGGCGCAGGTGCTGAGTGCCCGCGCAGCCGACGCCGACCTCCTCGTGCTCGGGACGAGCGGGCACGCACAGCGGACCGGCCTCGTGACGCACCATTGCATCACCCATTCGCCGTGCACAGTGGTCGTAGTGCGCTGATCGCACCACGATTCACCACGTCATCCGAACTGCGCCGACGACTGCTATCGGGCCGGCCTGCTAGCGTCGCCAGCCAGACGAGGAGAGAGCGCAATCAGCTCGCGGCGACCAGGCTCCAAAGGCCGTCGCTGACGAGCGCGAGACCGGCCAGCAAGCAGATCCACGAGATCAGCGGCCGTCGGTTGGTCAGCACCCATCCAATGCCCCGCTGGAGGTCGTGCTCGGCTCCCGATGAGTGCCTCACCACGACCGTCGCGACGACGAGAAGACCGGTCGCCAAGAGGCAGTAGATCATCCAGGCCGACACCGCCTCGGAGGTCGACAGCGAGGAGCTGGCGAGCGCCCCGGCGGCCAACGCCGCTCCGGTGTAGTCCGCGATGAGGACACCAGCGGAAAACGAACCGAACCGCCCAAGGTTCGTGAGCCGATCGAGAACCTTGGGCACCGCCGGCGCAGGAGCTTTCGACGGTCGACGGAACCGCCAGCCGACGACGAGCAGCGCCAGGCCGGCCAGAATTCGGAGCCCGATCAGCGTGTGACCAGGTGTCGAGGACTGATCGACTGATCCACCGAGCAGGAAGCCCGACACCAGGACGATGACGGCCTGAATCGAGAACGAGCCCGCGATGTAGTACCACGCGTTGCGGCGGCCGTTCGCTCCACCGATGACGACCAGCAGACCCATCATCGTCAGCGGCTGAGTACCACTCACCAATCCACACACCACCATGGTGTGAACGAGATCACTCACGCCGCATCATCCGTCGCACACCATCAGCAGTCACCGTCAGGGACGTGATCGAAGGCCGGCTGGGACGTCATTCTTGAAATCGGCGACGCTACGAGCACTTCAGCGAGCTCAGGTCGGTGAGGAGCGTCGCTACTGAAGTCGCAAAGGCCGTCGCGGCCATCACGACGCCGCCGACCCCGCTGGATCCGGCGTTCGTCACGGCCGTTCGAAGGTCGGTGAGCGCTGTCTCGGTCGCCGTGACTTGCGGTGCAACATCGCCCTTCGCCAACTCCTTGACCGAGGCGAGGTCCGCCTCCACCTTGTCGATCGCCGTCTGCACCCCGGACGTGCCCGTGCTGGCGATACTCGTGACCGCGGTGGCGAGCGCTTCCACCGAACTCTTCAGCGAGTCGCGGGCGGCGCACAGCTGCGCATCGGAGCCGCCGGCAGTCGTCCCCGATGACCCCTCGCTGGACGCCGGTGTGGTCGCCGCGGCCTCCACGGCGGTGGACGAGCTCGACGAGTTGTTGTCGCTCCCGCAACCCACGGCGACAAGCGCTGCGACGACCAGGAACGAGAACCGAGTGGCTCTGATGTACGTCTTCATAGGTGGCTCCATAGTTCTGCTCGGGTGCTGCCGGGCCATCTAACCATCCTCGGCGCTGCCCGAAATTGCCACAACGGGTGAGACGGGTTGAAGAGCCGACGGGGTTCGGCCCTTCGGTAAGGACGGTCGGCGTGACTGCCGTCCAGAATCGTCAAGTATTGGCGGTTCCGCGGATAGAGGCCTTGGTCCTATCCGACGCTCACAGAGGCCGAGTCTGGTCTGAATGGTTCAACACAATCCCGCGGTCACCACACAGCACAAGCACCACCGTCTACCAGGTGTTTTGAGCGCCCCCGGTAGGATTCGAACCTACGACACACGGTTTAGGAAACCGATGCTCTATCCCCTGAGCTACGGGAGCGGACTTGTGCGGAGTCCCAGGTCATACCGGGGGATCGCACGTCTTGCGAGGATAGTCCTGACCGTCGTTTCCAAGACGGTTCCGGCCGTAGACCGCGCCCAGTCTCCCTGCTTGGGCGCGGAAATACGCATCCGCCGGCCGAAGATCGCGCCCAGTCTCCCTGCCTGGGCGCGGGAGATACGCAACCGCTGGCCGAAATCGCGCCCACGGAGGTTCGCGACCGGTGGACCGGAGATCAGCGCACCCAAACCGGCGATCTGCTCGTCGGACTGACGGCCGATGTCCTGGCGCAGCAGCGAGCACCCACGAGACAGAGCCCGGCTCAGATCTCGACGCGTGAACCGACCTCGAACACACGCTCGTAAGGCAGGCTGAAGAAGCGGCTGGCGCTGTCCGCACCACGGTTCAGCCACACGAAAAGATGCTCGGCGGCCGGATTCATTCCTGGTGCCTTTCCGGCGATGATGGATTCGTGTCCGATGAAGTAGGTGACGTCATCGGGGTCGAACACGAGGCCTCGGTGTTCGATCAGGGCGAGTGCCGCCGGCACGTCGGGTGCGTCCATGAAGCCGAACTCGAGCTGAACCTGGAACACGCCTGGCTCGACACGGGTGACGATGGCCCGTTCGTCCGGCGGTACGCGCGGCGTGTCCGCGGTCTCGACGGACACGATCAGTGTTGTCTGGTGCAGCACCTTGTTGTGCCGCAGGTTGTTCACCAACGCCGGCGGGGCCTTGCCGAGATCCTTGAACATGAAGACCGCGGTGCCCGGCACACGCTTCGGGTTCGACTCATCGAGCACTTCCTGGAGCGGTCGCTCCCCTCGCTGGATGCGCTTGGCCACCAGCGCTCGACCGGTACGCCACGTCTGCATCTGAACCATCAGGATCACGCCGATGGTGATGGCGAACCAGCCACCGTGCGGGATCTTCACGAGGTTGGCGCCCAGAAAGCCCAACTCGATCGTCAACAGCGGCGCGCACACCAGGAACGCCCTGGCCCGCGGCCACTCCCACCGGTCGGTGAGGACGCGGAAGAAGATCAGGGTGGTGATCGCCATGGTCATCGTGACGGCGATGCCGTACGCGGCCGCAAGGTTGCTGGACGAGCGGAAGCCGAGCACGAGTCCGACACACGCGACCATCAACAGCCAGTTGACCAGCGGGACGTAGATCTGTCCCTCCTGCGATTGCGAGGTGTGAAGGATCTTGATGCGCGGCAAGTAGTCCAGCTTCACCGCCTGGGCGGTGAGTGAGAACACGCCGGTGATGAGCGCCTGGGATGCGATGACCGTGGCGCACGTGGCGAGAACCACCACCGGCAGCAACAGCGAACCTGGGACCATTCGGAAGAACACGCTGTGGACGTCCTCGGGGTGCCCGAGCAGGAAGGCGCCCTGGCCCCAGTAGTTCAGCAGGAGCGACGGCAGAACCATCCCGTACCACCCGAGCACGATCGGTCGCCGGCCGAAGTGGCCCATGTCGGCGTAGAGCGCCTCACCACCCGTGACGACGAGGAAGATCGAACCGAGCGACAAGAAGGCCTTTGTGCTCTCGTGGCCGAAGAAGTGGATCGCGTAGTACGGGTTGACCGACTTGATGATCCCCGGCGAATCGGAGATGTGCCACAGGCCGAGCATTGCGATGGTGGCGAACCAGACCATCATCACCGGCCCGAAGACTCTGCCCACCGCGCCGGTCCCTCGCCGCTGGACCGCGAACAGACGCGACGAGGATGACGATCGCGATCGGGATCACCCACTGCTCGAACGACGTGGACACCTCTTCCAAGCCCTCGACCGCACTGAGCACTGAGATCGCAGGCGTGATGATGCCGTCGCCGTACAACAATGCGGTGCCGAACACACCCAACGAGACGAGGATGCCCGCCTTGGCGACCGTGCGCCCCCGCTTCGGCATCACCAGCGCAGTGAGCGCCAAGATCCCACCCTCACCCTTGTTGTCGGCCCGCATGACGAACATCAGGTACTTGATCGAGATGATGATGACGAGCGACCAGAAGGCCAACGAGCACACCCCGTAGACGTTGATCTCGTCCACCGCGAGCGTGTGCGACTTCTCGGTGAACGCTTCCTTCAATGAGTAGAGAGGACTCGTGCCGATGTCGCCGTAGACCACACCCAACGCCCCGAGCGCGAGCGCCGTCGAGCCCACCTTGCCGTGCACCACGTGTTCGCGATGCGGGCTCTCCTTTGCGAGCGCGGCCGCGTTGGCGGCCGCAACGATCCGCTCCGGCGTGACGGTCTTGTCTGCTGTTTTGTCGGAGGCCATGTCGCGATGCCTCTACGTCGATCGCTTCTGGTCTGCGTCGGCCAACGCTGCCGCCAGCTGGTCCCCGAACTGGAGCAGCAGCGTCCGCGCGGCCGTGATCGCTCCGAGGCCCGCCTGCGGCCTGAGGAGCACCGCACCATGTCCGTTGGGGAGCAGCAGCGCGGCGCCGGTCTCCGGAATGACCACCTCGTCAGCATCCGAACCGGTGCCCGATGGCATGCGGTGGCTGACGACCGGCACTTCGCTCGGCGCCGCATCGAGCAGCGTCACCTCGATAGAACCTGCTTGGGCACACAGTGACTGCACCGCCGTGAGCCATACGGCCGGCAGTGCGCCGCCGTGCGACAACAGCTCATGCAATTCGCCGGCCGCGGCGAGAGACTCATCGGTTCGATGGACCGCGACCTTGGCGCGGACTTTCATCGTTGTGGCGATGCTGACCGACGACCCGAGCAACACCAGCAGGATGACCGTAACGATCTCATCCCCTTCCGTCATTCGCAGCGAATGGACGGGCGTGGTGTGGAAGTAGTTCAACGCGAGCGCGGCGATTGCCGAGGTCAGAAACCCGGCGATCGGGCTGACGAGCGCCGCAGCGACGCACACGAAGGCCAGGACCAGCGCGGTGTTGGCAATGCTCATATCGCTGCGCGCCGCGGAGGTGGCCCACGCCACAACAAAGGCCAGCAAAGGCCCGAGAACAATCGCAGCGCGCTCAACCGCCTGTTGTGTCGTTGTCTTCACGTCAATGATGTCTACACCCCCCGGCCGCCGAGCGAGGGCCACCAGGTGAGGGGTCGACGGGGTCGGGACTTTCTGGTCCGAAAATCGACCTGCCCAAGAACTTGCTAGAGTCACGGCAACTGGCCACGAAAGTGCCATGTGCCGCCCAGACCCTGCGGTTCGAGATGACGAACACCGGGTGGAGCGATGGAATGTTGGCAGCGATTGCGGATTGTGCCGACACCCCTCCTCACCCGCGCCGCAATGTCCTTCACCGCTTGCGGCCGTCCGTGCAATCCAATATGCACGAGGCCCGGCCGCAGGAAATGGTGATGGCGGTGCCTCCGAGAGTCCACCCGTCCCGGGCTCTCGGAGGCACTAACACCTCAAGTCGTTAGTCGGACGGTTGCTCGAATCGCAAGCGGATTGCGCATTCAGGTGCTTCGGCGCGACGGAACAACTTGCGAATGAGATCGCTGAACGTCAGCAGCAGCGTGACGACCTTGTACTTGCGCCGGACCGCAGCCTCGATCGGGCGGGCGTCGGCCTCCAACAAAACCTCGGCCGTCGCATTCACCACGGTCGAACCCGGTTGCACATTTCCACGCATGCTGCACGGCTGCAGCGTCACGGATGGGTTGTTGCCGATGCGCTTCACCTTGCCCGAGCTCGCTTCGGTCGTGAAGCCACCGGTGCCATCCGGCAAGCCGACGATCCAAACGGGGGTCGGCACCGCGTCGCCGTTCTTGCGGAACGTTGTCAGCAACACGTATTTCTCGTCGGTGATCGCCACGGGCGAAAAGGCTAGCTCCAGCCATCATGCGTGCCGCTCCAGTTAGTTTCACTGCGTGACCGAGCCCTCCACCGATCCCGCCATCGGCCTTACCGCCTCCGAAGTGGCCGACCGCGTCGCCAAGGGCCAGACCAATCTCGTGCCCAATGCGCCGACGAGATCGGTCAGCGAGATCGTGCGCGGCAACGTGTTGACGCCGATCAACCTCATCGTCGCGATCCTCGCGGCGTTGGTCATCCTCGCCGGCTCACCGAAGGACGCACTGTTCGCCGGCGTGATCGTCGCCAACAGTGTGATCGGCGTGGTGCAAGAACTGCGCGCCAAGAAGGTCCTCGATCAACTCAGGGTCGTCAACGCGCCACGGGCTCATGCGGTGCGCGACGGCAAGGTCGTCGAGCTGCAGACGCACGAGTTGGTGCTCGACGATGTCGTCGAGTTGCGAACCGGAGCCCAGGTGGTCGCCGACGGCACCGTCTTGACGCACGAGAACCTGGAGATCGACGAGTCGCTGTTGACGGGCGAAGCCGATCCCGTCGTGAAGGACGCCGGCGACGAGGTTCTCAGTGGCAGCGCGGTCGTCGCGGGCACTGGCCGCATGGTCGTGACGAAGGTCGGTGCCGAGAACTACGCCGCAAAACTTGCCGAGGAGGCGCGACGATTCACGCTCGTCAACTCGCCGCTTCGCAACGACGTGAACCGCATCGTCACGTGGATCGGCTACCTCATCATCCCGGTCGGCCTGCTATTGGCCAGCAGCCAGTTCCTGCGCCGCGACGAAACGTGGCAGCAATCGATCATCAGCACCGTTGCCGGGTTGGTGGGCATGGTGCCGGAGGGTCTGGTGTTGCTCACCAGCGTCGCGTTCGCAGTAGGAGTGGTGCGCCTCGCCAGCAAACGCTGTCTTGTGCAGGAGTTGCCGGCCATCGAGGTGCTCGCCCGCGTCGATGTGCTGTGTGTCGACAAGACCGGCACCATCACCGAAGGAACGTTGGCGGTCGCCGAAGTCGAGACCGTCGCCGACGTGGACCGCGACTCGGTCGACCTCGCGCTCGGCAGCCCTTGCCCAACTGGACCCTGATCCCAACGCGACTTCGCTGGCGCTGCAGAAGGCGTACACCGTTACTACTGAGTGGACTGCGACCGGTCGCGTCCCGTTCTCGTCGGCGCGCAAGTGGAGCGCGATGAGCTTCGGCGACAAAGGCAGCTGGGTGCTCGGCGCACCCGAGAACGTTTTGACGTCGGACTACGCCGGGCGAGATGCGCGACAAGGTCGAAGTGCACGCAGCGCAAGGCCAGCGCGTGCTTGTGCTCGCCACCACCGATGGCGCGTTCGCGGACGGAGCCGACGCCACACTCCCCGCAGTCACTGCGGTCGCACTCGTGCTCCTCGAGGACATCGTCCGCAGCGACGCTGCCGCGACGCTGAAGTACTTCGCGGATCAAGACGTGATCGTGAAAGTGATCAGCGGCGACAACAACGTGACCGTCGGTGCAGTGGCACGCCGTGCCGGGCTCGAAGGATGGGAAGACAACGTCGACGCGAGCAAGATGCCCGACGAAGGCACCGAGGAGTTCGCCGATGCGGTCGAAGGCAGCACGGTGTTCGGTCGGGTGACTCCACATCAGAAGCGGGCAATGGTCGGGGCGTTGCAATCGCGCGGACACACGGTGGCGATGACAGGCGACGGCGTCAACGACGTGCTGGCATTGAAGGACGCCAACTGCGGTGTCGCGATGGCATCGGGCAGCGAGGCATCCCGCGGCGTCGCCCAACTCGTGCTGATGGACTCGAACTTCTCGGCGATGCCGGCGGTCGTCGCCGAAGGCCGAAGAGTGATCAACAACATCGAGCGGGTCGCCAGCTTGTTCCTCGCCAAGACCACGTACTCAGTGGTGCTCTCGGTGCTCACCGGCATCTTCGCGCTCGCCTATCCGTTGCGCCCGATCCACCTGTCGATCCTCAGCTGGTTCACCATCGGACTGCCTGCGTTCGTCCTCGCCCTCGAACCCAACGATCAACGCGTCAGCGAGGGCTTCCTCCGCCGTGTGCTCGGCCGGGCGATCCCCGCCGGCGTCGTGATCGCCATTGTCACGATGAGCGTCTTCGCGATCGCCCAGATCGACGACTCCATCGATGCGGATCACGCACGTTCGGTCGCGGTGTTGGCCGCCGGTTCCGTGGCGCTGATGAACCTGTACCGCGTCGCTCGTCCGCTGAACCGGCTCCGCGCCGCATTGGTGATCACCATGGTCGTCGCGTTCGCGTTGGCGTTCCTGATGCCATGGAGCCGCGAGCTGTTCGAGCTACCCGTCACCGAACCATGGGCGTATGCAATGACGGCCGGGTTCATCGTGCGTCGCATGGCCGCTGCTGGAACTGGGAAGTCGGGTAGCAACGCGCTGGGGCCGTCGATAGTGTCCGGCGAACCGGCTTCCCCCGAACCACACCTCGATCCTTCGTTCGGGAGGAAATCATGTCGTTCCGCCGCCCCCGCCTGCGCAGTCGCAGGCATGTCATCGATATCCGCTTCGGCGACCAGCCGTGCTACGTCTGGCTCCCCAACCCCGATGAGCCGTTGGTCGTCGCCGAGTTCGCCGATGCCGCCAACCTCGCGTCCGGTGTGCTCGACATGCCGGTCGACAAGGAAGTGCTCACATTGCTCGACGAGCGTCGCCAGGTCACCGCGATGTTCGCCGATCCGCCAACAGAGCTCGGGCTGTTCGTCGGCTGGTGCGACGGCCCCGGGCTGGAGGTGCCGTTCTCGCAGACGATGATGATCTGTGTTGCCGATCACGTGCCGATGGCGCCACCCGACAAGAAGGATCGCATCGGCTACTTCGAGTTGCGACGCATCCACATGCTGCAGGGCTTGCAATTGCTCGACATCTTGATGGTCGACCACGAGCGTGTGCAGAGCCTGGCCATCGCCTGCGACCCCGATCCTGTCTGGTTCGAGGACTTCGCTCCCATGGAGGCCGCCTAGTGGGTCGCGACTTACCATGACCGCATGACCATCTCCGTCGTCACTGGTGCAAACAGCGGTATCGGCCGCGCCACAGCCATCCACCTCGCCCAACAAGGGCATGCTGTCTACGGCACTGTTCGCAGCGTCGACAAGGCGGGCAAGCTGCAGGCAATGGCCGGCGAAGCGGGTGTCGACATCAACCTCGTCGAGCTCGACGTCGCCGACGACCAGTCGGTGCGCGACGGCTTTGCCCGCATCCTCGGAGAGACCAACGGGGTTGTCGATGTGCTCGTCAACAACGCCGGCGTCGGAGCCAACGCCGTCGCCGAAGAGTGCTCGCCGGCCACCTACCTCGACGTGATGAACGTCAACCTGTGCGGCGCAGTTCGCTGCATCCAACAAGTGCTGCCGGGCATGCGCGAACGACACAGCGGCAACATCGTCAACATCACGTCCATCGCCGGCCGCATCGCCGCCCTCGCCCAGTCGCCCTACGTCGCATCGAAGTGGGCGTTCGAGGGTCTGAGCGAGGGATTGGCACAGGAGCTCGCCCCGTTCGGGATCCGCGTGGTGATCATCGAACCCGGCGTCACCAAGAGTGCGATCTTCGCCAAGAGCACCGAAGCTCCGAACGAGAGCGGTGCCTACGACGCGCACTACCGGCGCATGTTCCAGTTCTACGCGACCGGGTACCCGCAGGCCACCGACCCGTTCGAGGTCGGTCGTGTCATCCACCATGCCGTCACCACCGACACGCCGAAGTTGCGCTATGCCGTCAGTTGGGCCGGTCCGGGATTCATCGCCGCTCGCGAGGCGATGTCGGATGAGGACTGGGTCGCACTCGGCGCGCACACAGACGACGCCCAGTACTACGCCGCGTTCAAGTCGGCCTTCGACCTCGACATCGCACCGGCCTGATCACACGGCCTGATCAGATCGCCGAACGGTGCAGTACGGCCCATGTCGGCCGCACGACCACACCGTCGCCGTTCACTTCGCCCTCGCCGTCGACGATCAACGAGAGACCGTCGGGCTGCGGTGGCGGGAACATCAACACCACCAACGGGTTGCGCACGACGTTGGCGCGGCTGGAATGGCCGGTCTCGCAGCGCAGGCCGCCTTTGACCACCGACGGCTTCACGGCGAGCAGATGCGGGCGCTCCTCGCCGCTGGTCACCAGGTAGCACCACGGATACTCGGCGAGCTTGTCGGACAGTTCTTCGAGCGCGACCGCGATGCTCACAACGTCAGACTAGTGATCTGACCACGAACGTTCGCGTGGCATCATCGATCTGGGCGTTCGTCGATCTGGTTGCCACGGTTTTCGGTGACCTGCGACTGTGAACGAAGATTGGCATCCAGATCGGTAGAGCACGCGTGTCGACCGCTGTGCCGTGAGTCCAATGGCACGTGCATGGGCCAGACCCGACACACAGCACACCGCTTTGGGGTCAGAGCCGGGAAGCGAGCGTGGACAGACCTGGTGTGTGTCGGATCTGGCCGTGTTGGCGATATCGGACACACACCGATCCGAGCGGTGCGTCCACTCAGTCGATCTGGTTGCCACTACCGGGTCACAGACGCAGGTCCGCGAAATCCTTGGCAACCAGATCCTCGACCCTCCTGCGGACAGGGCAAACGTTGCCGGTCAAGGCACTAGTTGGGCTCAGGCGGCGAGCAGACCGCGTCAGGCGGCGACCGTGCAGGACCGCGGGATCGTCAGCAACGGGACCGGATTCACCGCGGCGCCGCCCTTCGGATGGACCTCGAAGTGAAGGTGGTAGTTGCCTGGTCCCGGGTTGCCGGTGTCCCCGACGTACCCGATCAACTGTCCGCGGGTCACGGTGTCGCCGAGCTTCAAGCCAGTGGCGAACGCCGACAGGTGCGCATAGAAGTAGTACGTGCCGTCGGCCGCCTGCACGTACCACGCGTTGCCCGACAGCGTCGCGTTGGGCTCACCGTTGATGGCTTGGCGCCACAGCACACCGTTGTCGACGGCATAGACCTCTTGGCCCAACGACGCCATGATGTCGACGCCTTCGTGGATTCGACCGCTCGAGCGGGGCTGACCGAAGCTGGTCCTGCTGAGCGCGCACTTCGGCAGGGGATCCATCGGGAACATGATCACGCCGGTCTGGCTCAACCGGACGGCAGGCTTCAGCGCCGTTGCCGCGATTTCCAAGCGCGTCGGTCCGACGGTCGCGGCCTGCACGCCGTTGTCGGCCACGCCACCGACACCGACACCAACCGTCAGGACGACTGCAGCGAGTCCCAAGGCAAATCGGTGATCGAAGTGGGTGGAGAACATGTGACGAACTTCCGTGAGATGTAGCAGCCGGCCGCCCGCCGCGAAGAGAGTATCGGCATCATCAAGGGCTGGCTAGAGCGGAAGGTCATGAATTCGTAATGCCTGCGGGACTGTCGGCGCCTGTACAGGGCGACGGCCAGATCGGCATCGAGGATCGCTTGATCTTCGGCATCCGCGATCGGCACGGCCTTGGCCATTTCCCAGCTCTCACCTGCTTCGATGTCTTTGCCGAGAGCCTTCAGGGCTCGGGCTCGGGCCTCGTGGGCGTAGGCCAGATCGAAGTCGACGAGACCGTTCTCGTTGCAGATCGCCATGCACTGATCGGCGTAGCGAAGCGACAGTTCGGGCTGTCCGACCAGCAATTGAACCTTTGCAAGCAACCACGCTCCGCGAGCATCGTTGGCCGGACCACGACGCACCGCGCGAGCCCAGTGATAGGTCGACGCATACGCACGCCGCAACATCTCCTCGTCGTTCTCCGGCGAACGCGGCGCCTCGATCATCTCCCATGTCGAGTTGTTGCACTCGATCGCCTGGGCCCGGTGCCACTCGCCCGCAGCATCCTCGATCTTTGTCAACGCAGCCGTCATCGGCGGCAACGACTCGCCGGTCTCGAGCACCGTCTTCAACCCGTCGAGCACGTACTCCCAACCATCCTTCACGTTGGCCCATGTCAGCGGACTACGGGCAAGATCGCCGTGCTCGAGCCGCAGACGAGTCAGACCTTCGCCCATCGGTTCGATGATCCACTCGACCCGGCTCGGCGGCTCCTCCGCCATCGCCGCGTCGTACAGCGTGTGCCACGTCATGACGAGCCGCTTCGGCGGGTCGAGCTCCTCGATGATGCCGTCGACAGCCGGTCGGCCTCGCCGATCGTCGTGCGATACGGCTCGCCCTTCACCGGCGGCGAGTCGAAGGCGGTGCCGTGGAAGTACCGGCGCGTCCACGACGGCTCGATGATTGCATCCCACACCTGTTCCGGCGTGGCCTTGATGAAGATCTGGTAGACGTGCTTGGTGATTGCCATGTCGGCGCTCCTTCGAACTGACGATTGGGATGAACAGTGTTACGACGTGCCGCGCTCGAGGTCGTGGCGAATGCCAACCATCGCGTGGGTGAACGGTTGGGCATACTTGCTGATCCAGCGATCGGCGATCTCGCCGATCGGGATCGGGTTGAGGTAGTGCTGCTTGGTGCGACCGGTTCGCTTGGTGACGACGAGGTTGGCAGCTTCCAACACGGTGAGGTGCTTCATCACACCGAACCTGGTCATCTCCGGAAATCGATCACACAACGCCTGCACCGTTTGGCCGTCGTATTCGAAGAGCGCATCGAGGATCGACCGTCGGGTCGGGTCGGCCAGCGCCTTGAACACGTCGTCCATGGAGTCGAATAATATGTGACTAATTGGTCACATGTCAATGACGTTTCTCGAACGGTCAATCTTGACCGGAATAGTCGGGTATTGGTTAGTGTTGACCCGCACCAGACAGCCATATAGACCAGAACCGACACACCACAACTGAAATAGAGGAACATCTCATGACCGTTCGCCTCGGAGACACCGCCCCCGACTTCACAGCCGACACCACCCAGGGCAAGATCGAATTCCACGACTGGCTCGGCGATTCGTGGGGAGTTCTGTTCAGCCACCCGAAGGACTTCACCCCGGTGTGCACCACCGAGCTCGGCTACGTCGCCAAGATCAAGCCGGAGTTCGACAAGCGCAATGTGAAGGTCATCGGTCTGTCGGTCGACTCCGTCGACAGCCACGTGAAATGGGAAGAGGACATCGCCGAGACGCAGGGCACAGCGGTGAACTTCCCGATGATCGGCGACCCCGATCGCCAGGTCGCCGACCTGTACGACATGATCCACCCCAACGCCAGCGACACGCTGACCGTGCGTTCGGTGTTCATCATCGGGCCGGACAAGAAGGTCAAGCTGACGCTGACCTACCCGGCGTCCACCGGTCGCAACTTCGACGAGATCCTGCGCGTGATCGACAGCCTGCAGTTGACCGCCAAGTACAAGGTCGCAACGCCGGCCAACTGGGTCGACGGCAACGACGTGATCATCGGCGGGCCCGTGACCAACGAGGAAGCCGAGAAGTTGTTCCCGCAGGGTTGGACCACGGTCAAGCCGTATCTGCGAGTACTGCCACAGCCCAACAAGTAGTCAGTCGGGTCGCATCAGTCGCTCGACCGGCCGCCACAGCACCGTTGCCACCAGCACGGCGCCGATGAGGCCGCCGGCGAGCGACAAGATGAGATCGCCCATCGTGTCGCGATACGCAGTGCCGGACTCGTTCTTGTTGGCCTGCACGAACGCGAGGTACTCGCCCTCCTCCCACAGGATGTGGGTGATCGCGCCGTAGCCCCACGCGATCAGCGCCACGTTGAAGCGCCCGAGCGGCCAGTACCTGGCAATGAACCCGGCGACCATCACCCACGGGATCCAGTTGAGAACGTGCATGAAGTCGTCCCACCAACTGATCGCATCGAACAGGTTGAAGGCGTTGCCTGCCGTATCGAGCAGGAATGGCAGTGCGACGACGATGTCGATGTGATGTGGATACGGGCGCGGTCGACGTCCGCGTACCAGCCACACGACCGGAACAATCAGAGCGGTGAGCGGGTAGAGCAGCAGTCGCCAGCCGATGCCCTTGCCCTGATATTGGGGGAGGTCGGGATAGATGACGGCGTGCAACAGGAACGCAACCAGCAGGACCTTGACGGCGATGTTGACTCGAGAGAGTGTGCGCACAATTCAGCGACGCTTGTCGCCGGGGCGCCGCAGCTCTTTGCGCATCACGAAGCGCAGACCGCTCCATGTGTCGTCGATGGCACACACCTTGTTGTCGACCCATCCGCTCGGAAGCAGTTCCGCACGCAACACGTCCTCGGTGATGTCGGTCGTCACGCCGCTCGTTCTCTTCGGCCACGCCACCCACACACCGCCGTCGGGTGCGGCGGCCTTGGTCAGTTTCGGCCAGGCCGCGACCAACTTCGATCTCGAGGTGAAGAAGCGCGACGACGACGTCGAGCGGCGCCATCAACGTCTTCTGCCACACCGCGTCGCCGTAGTCACCGAGCGTCTCGGCAAATCCGTCCGGCGCATCGACGACGACGAACACGACGTCGTCGACGATCCCGAGCTTCTTCGGCAGCGGTGTTCCCGAATATCCGGCCATCAAGCCCTGCCCATCACTTTGTCGACGGAGATCTCGATCGCCACCCGGTCGGCCCGCTCGCCGGGCTGCCGGTAACGAGCGGCGTAGCCCGCAACGGCGAGCGCGACAGACGGCGGATCGTCGACGAGGCGGGACACACCCTCCAGTGTTGCCCAACGACCGCCGTCGACTTGACTGACCGCTGCACGGGAGTTTCGTGATGCGTTACGAGCCTTGACCGACTTGGCGAACGTGATGATGCGAACCAGGCCGGCCTCGCGGTCGTAGCTGAAGCCGACCGGCACAACATGCGGCGAACCATCGGCGCGCAACGTCGTCAGCGTCGCCAGGTGCCGCTCCGTCAGAAACGCCAACATCTCCGGCGACACGTCCTTCATCGACATCATTCTGTGGCGATCGCCTGCAGGATGTCGAGTTTCGTGGCCCGCCAGGCCGGAACGACGGCGGCGATGACACCGACGACGAAGGCGATGAGGATGATCGCGGCGATCGTCGCGACGGGCACGGAATACTTGGTGAGCCCCTGATCGCGCAGCGCGACGATCACGACGTAGCCGAGCACGAGACCCATCACGACCCCGACTACTGCGCCGTAGACCGACGTCAACACGCTCTCCCATCGCACCGTCGTACGCACCTGGGCGCGGGTCATCCCGACGGCCCGCAACAGCCCGGTCTCGCGTCGCCGTTCGTACACGGCCAGCAGCAATGTCAACACGATGCCGAACACAGCGATGACGATCGACAATGCCAACAGTCCGTAGACGAAGGCCAGGCTCTGGTCGACGAGGTCCGCTCGACTGTCGATGAACTCGTCGCGGTCCTGCAACTCGCCGATGCCGTACACCTCGACGCGCGCATCCACTGCATCGCGGAACGCGTCGTCGCCCACGCCCGCAGCACGGGTCAACGAGACGAATCCAGCCGTGTTCGACAGACTGGTGCCGGTGAACGTGTCGCGGTGATACGTGCGCGCCGGGATGAAGTCGGCGGTGGCGTAGATCCCCTGAACGGACAGCGGCCGAACAACTCCATCGATTCGCACATCGAAGTCGTCGCCCAGCGACACGTCCTTGCGCTTGGCCTCGCCTTCGCTGATCAACACGCCTTCCGGCGTCAGCGCTTCGAGCGAGCCTTGAAGGAAGACGAACTGCAACAACCCGCCCGCAGTCTGAGGATTGATCGTCGCGCCGCCGGCCCGTTCGCCATCGGCATCGGCGAGCGGGACGAAGCCGAGACCGGTCGCGGCACCGACCTCCGGCAAGGTGTTGAGCTCGTCGATGAACGTCTGGCTGAAACTCAGCGACCCGCCATTGCTGGAATTGATGACATAGTCACCGACGAACGTCGACCCGATCGTGTCGCGCAACTGCACCTTGATGGACGCTGCGAACACCGATGCACCGGTGACCAGGGCGACACCGATCAGCACGGGCGCGGCGGTGCGCGCCGTGCGCTTCGGGTTCCGCTGCACGTTGCCACGAGCCATCGCACCTGTGACACCTCGCCAGCGTTGCACCGGCGCGCCGAGCAGCCGGGAGATCGGTCGAGCCATCACCGGTCCGAGCAGCAACACCGCGGCGAACAACATGGCGATGCCGGCCCCCAGAAGGATGCCATCGGCGCCCATCAACACCGCGACGATCGTGCCGCCCCCGATCACGGCGCACGCAGCTGCACCGAAGACTCGACCACGCATCGGCCCGGTTCGTTCGAACGCAGTGTCGGCCATTGCGGCGACGGGCGGCACACGACCGGCACCGATTGCGGGTGCGATCGCAGCGATCAAGCTGGCCGCGGTGCCGGCAATGATCGTGAGAGCGACGGTGAACGGTTCGAGCGCCAGTCCGCGCGCGGGAATCGAATAGTCGAGCGCGTCGAGCAGATTGCGGATGCCGAGAGCCAGGCCGATCCCTCCGAAGAGACCGGCGATCGAACCGAGCAGTCCGATGACGGCGGATTCGATCAGCAGTGCCCAGGTGACCTGGCGACGGCTTGCGCCGATGGCGCGCAGCAGAGCGTTCTCTTGTTGGCGCTGCGCGGCGGTGATCGAGAACACGTTGTAGATGACGAACATTCCGACACCGAGCGCGATGAACGAGAAGATCGCAAGGAACAACGTGATGAATCCGAGGCTTCTCTCGATGTCGGTCTGCGTCTGTTCGGTGATCTGCGCCGAGGTCAACGTCTCGGCGATGTTCGGGTCGAGCGCACCTTGGATCCGCTCGACCAGCACATCGTCGGAGACCGATCCGTCGCCCTTCACCAACACGGCATCGACGAAGCCGGGCTTGGCGACGAATTCCTCCGCAGTCGGGGCATCGAACAACGCCCACGTCGCATTGCCGGGCGAGACGATGTTGTCGTACACCGCGATCCCGACGAGCGTGAACTCCCGCGATCCGCCCTCGGCATTGACCTTCACCTTGTCGCCGACTACGTAGCCCGCATCCTCGGCTGTGATGGTGTCGAGCACGACCTCGCCCGATCCGCTCGGCAAGCGACCTTGGGCGATTCGCCACACGGAGAGCGGACCGATGTTCACGGTTGCGCCGAACGTCGGTGCGGTCGGCCGCTCGATCGGTTTGCCCTGCTTGTCGATCACCACCGCGTCGCCCTGCACGAACGCCTGGGCATCGGCGACACCAGGGATGGCGCGGACCTCGTCGACCACCTCCACCGGCAGCCGGTCGCGGCGTTCGAATCCAAGGAATCCCTCGACGGAGTTCGACGACTGCACGTAGCCGTCGACGCGTTCGAACACGTCGGCGAACAAGGCGTTGAAGGTCCGCTGCACAGTGTCGCGGAAGATGAACGTCCCACTGAGGAATGCGGTGCTCGCAACGATGGCGAGGGCGGTCAGGACGACTCGCCCCCACCGCGCCCGCACGCTTCGCAACGCCAGCCGGATCAAATGCCGACGCTCATGTCACGGTGCTCATGTCGTGGCGATCGCCTCGATGATGTCGACTTTGGTGGCCCGCCGCGCTGGAATGACTGCGGCGATCACGCCGACGAGGAACGACATGAACAGGATCACGATCGTGCTGGCGATCGGTATCGAGAACACCGTGATGCCCTCGTCGCGCAGCGAGAGCACCAAGAGGTACCCGCTGATCAGTCCGAGAATCACTCCGAGGACTGCACCGAGCATGCTGGTGATGACGCTCTCCCAGCGGACCGTTGCGCGCACCTGGCCGCGAGTCATGCCGACCGCGCGCAGCAGCCCGATTTCGCGCCGTCGCTCGTAGACCGAGAGCAGCAAGGTGATCACAATGCCAACGGCGGCAATCACGATCGACAACGCCAACAACCCGTAGATCAACGCCAACAACTGGTTGATCCCCGCCGCCTGGTCGTCGATGTACTCGCTGCGACTCTGCAACTCTCCCGAGCCGTACTGATCGACCAGTGGCTGGATCGCGGCGCGGGCCTCCGCATCGCTGACACCGTCGGCGGTGTTGATGAAAACGGAGAAGTCGAAGTAGCTACCCGATGTGTCCGCGAACAGCTCGCGACTGGCGACGAATTGGCCGGCGAGCTCGTCGGACGAATAGGTGCCGACGATCGTCAGCGGCAGATCGCCGAGACCGGTGAGGGTCACCGTCAGCACATCGCCGAGCGCGAGGTCGTCGGATTTGGCCTTGTCGTCGGAGACCATCATCGACGACGTGGTCAGGTCGGCGTACGAGCCGCTGGTGAGATGCAGGTCGAAGACCTCGCCCACCGTCGTCGGATCGACAAGGGTGACGATGACCCCCTTGTCGTCGATCTCGGCCAGCTTCACACCGATGCCGGCCGCCGCGGCGACCTCTGGCAGCTCGTTGATCTGGTCGGCCAGATCGGGGCTGAGCCCGCCGAACCCCGTGAAATCGTCGGTCTTCACGACAAAGTCACCGACGAACTGCTCGCTGAAGATCTCGCGGACCTGGGCCTTGAGCGTCGATGCCAGCAGCGCGACGGCCGTGACCAGAGCGACCCCGATGAGCACTGGCGCGGCGGCGCGCGCCGTGCGCTTGGGATTGCGCGACGCGTTGCCTTGAGCCATCTTGCCGGTCACCTTGAACGCCCGAGCAAGCGGTGCGCCGATGATCTTGGCGGCCACGAGCGACAGCACCGGCCCGAGAATCAAGACCCCGGTCCAGATCATGAACACCCCAAGCCCGAGCAGGATCGAACTGGCGCCGGCGAGCGACGCACTGACTGCGACTGCTCCGGCGATCGCAACGATCGCCCCACTGAGGATCCGTTTGCGGCTGCTTCCGACGTGCTCGACTGCGGACTCGCGCATTGCCGCCAAGGGCGAAACTCGCCCTGTGCGGAGCGCCGGCATGACCGCCGAGAGGACGGTGACCAACGTGCCCACCACGAGCGTCAGCACGATCGTGCGTGGAAGCAGTTGCAGTGCTGTCGATGGGAATTCGACGCCGAGCGCACCGAGAAATCCCTTGAGCGCCATCGAGACGCCGATGCCGGCGACGACGCCCAACACCGAACCGACCATGCCGACGACCACGGACTCGATCAGCATCGCCCGCGTCACCTGGGCGCGCTGCGCCCCCACTGCGCGGAGCAGCGCATTCTCGCGCTGGCGTTGCGCGGCCGTGATCGAGAACACGTTGTAGATCACGAAGCAGGCCACGCCCATGGCGATGAACGAGAAGACCGTCAAGAAGATGCGGAAGAAGCTGAGACCGTCCTCGATCGCGCTCTGGTTCTCCTCGGTGATCTCGGCGCCGGTCAGCGTCTCGGTCTGGCTGTCTGCAGGCAGCGCCGCCTGGATTGCGTCGGCCAACTCGGCGTCCGTCTTGCTGCCGTCACTGCTGACGACGACAGCGTCGATGAACCCGGGTTTGCCGACGAACTCCTGCGCGGTGGCGAGGTCGAACAATGCGAACGTCGCGCCACCGGGAGACGAGACGTCGCCGTAGCGGGCGATCCCGACGAGGGTGAACTCGCGCGAGCCCCGCCTGGGCGACGACCTTCACCGTGTCGCCGACCTTGTAGTCACCGGTGTCGGCGGTGCTCGGAGTCGAGGGCGACCTCCTCGCCGTTCTCGGGCAAACGGCCCTCGCTGATCCTCCAGAACGTTTCGCCATCGGCCTCGCTGACGATCGACGAGCCGAAGTTCGGGGGGCCGTTACCCTCGGCACCGACCGGTTTGCCGTCCTTGCCGATGACCCTGGCAAACCCCATCACGCTTGGCACGGCAGTCTGCACACCCGGGACCTGAGCGACGGTCTCGGTCAACGATTCCGGAATCCGCTGGCGCTCCTCGGCACCGAAGTCGCCTTCGATGACGACCGAGGAGCGCACGTACGCGTCGGTGTCTTCGAACACATCGGTGAACAGATCGTTGAACGACTTCGTGAGCGTGTCGGAGAAGATGTACGTGCCCGCCAGGAACGAGGTTCCGAGAATGACAGCGAGGGAGGTGAGCAGCAGCCGGCCCTTACGAGCCAGGATGCCCTTCAGTGCGAGTTTGAACATCGGTCACTCACCGAAGCGCTTCATGCGGTCGAGCACGAGGTCGGCCGTCGGCGCGAGCATCTCGTCGACGACCTTGCCGTCCGCCAGGAAAATCACCCGATCGGCGTAGCTGGCGGCGTTCGGGTCGTGCGTGACCATCACGATCGTCTGTCCGAGATCGCGCACGGCGCGTCGCATGAAGTCGAGGATCTCGGCACCGGCATGGCTGTCGAGGTTGCCTGTCGGCTCGTCGGCAAAGATGATGGTCGGCTTGCTCGCCAGCGCGCGAGCAACGGCGACGCGCTGCTGTTGACCGCCGCTCAACTCGCTCGGACGATGCTTCAAGCGGTCACGCAGTCCGACGGTGGCGATGACCTTGTCGATCCACTCCTTGTCACCATCGTTGCCGCCGAGCAGCAACGGCAGCGTGATGTTCTCCTACGCGTTCAACGTCGGTACCAGGTTGTATGCCTGGAAGATGAACCCGACCGCGGTGCGCCGCAGAACCGTGAGCTCCTTGTCGCTCAGTGCGGCGAGGTACGTGTCACCGATGTAGACGGCCCCCGAGGTCAGCGAATCGAGACCGGCCAGGCAGTGCATCAACGTGCTCTTGCCGGACCCCGATGGGCCCATGATGGCGGTGAACTTGCCTGCCTCGAACGCGACGGTCACGCCGTCGAGGGCCCGGACCTCGCTGTCGCCTTCGCCGTAGATCTTCGTCGCATCGACTGCGCCCGCAGCGGTGGCCGTCGTCATTGTCTCTGTCATGGCGTCTATTTGTATCAACACTGAGCGTGGTGTGCATCCCCAGATCGGGTGAAGTAAGTCCACTTGACAGGCATCTCACCACCTGTTGAGGGCTATCCAACCTCCACCGTAGGGTCGATCTGCCCTACGCTCACAGGGTCATGCTGTGTCCGTCCTGCGCGTCTCAAATTCCGGCAGATGCCAGGTTCTGTTCGACATGCGGCTACGCGATCACGGCCACACAGACCGAGGAGCGGCGCATCACCACCGTGTTGTTCGCCGATCTCGTCGGGTTCACTGCGCTGGCCGAACGCCGCGACCCGGAGACCGTCAAACGACTGATCGACTCGTGCTTCCAGTTGCTCGTCGACGACATCACCTCGTTCGGCGGTCGAGTCGACAAGATCCTCGGCGACGGAATCCTCGCCCTGTTCGGCGCACCCGTCGCGCACGAGGACGACGCCGAGCGCGCGGTGCGCGCCGCGCTGCGGATGCAGGCGACGCTGGGGCACTTCGTCGGCACATCCGGCCTCGCCGGAAGCGCTGGGATCCGGATGCGCATCGGCATCAACACCGGCGAGGTCCTGGTCGGGACGCTGGCGGGAACCGAGTACACGGCGATGGGCGACGTCGTCAACACGGCATCGAGATTGCAGAGCGCCGCCCCGCCCGGCGGGATCCTTGTTGGCCACACCACCTACGCACTCGCCTCGCAGGCGATCCACTTCGAACCTGCAGGCGAACTCGACGCCCGCGGCCGCGAGCAGAGCGTCAAGGTCTGGCTCGCAGTCGAGGCCACCGCGCCGCCAGGCAGCCGTTCTCGCCGAGGACGAAACGGGCCCCTGGTCGGCCGCCAACCCGAACTGGCCATCGGCAAGGCCGCGCTCGATCTCGTCAGCATCGCCAACCGGAGCGTGCTGCTGGCGATCTCGGGCGAGAACGGTGTGGGCAAGTCGCGCCTCGCCGACGAGCTGATCGACTACTTGCACAACTCCATCGACGCGGCCGTGCTGGAGGGCGCCTGCGTGCCGTACGGCGAAGCGAACGTGTGGTTCCCGATCGCCAATGCGTTGTGCCGCTATCTCGATCTCGATCCGACGTTGGATGTCGAAGACATTCGCGAGATCGCTCGACTTCGGGCAACTCAGTTGCTGGCGATCGTCGACGAGGCCGAAATCGAGCGAATCGTCGACGTGTTCGCGCACATCCTCGGGCACCCATCGAGCATCGACAAGTACGACGCACCCGCAGCTCGAGCGTTGATCCATCGCACGATCTCGCGTGTGCTCGAGCTCCGCTCGCAAGAGCAGCCGGTCGTGCTGTCGATCAACGATCTCCACTGGGCCGACCCGGCGTTGATCGGCTTGCTCGAACACCTCGTCACCTCGCTCAGCCGATGCCGATTCGCGTTGATCACGGCGATGCGCCCGGGCAGCGACGTTGCCTGGCCACCGCACACCGAGCGAGCCACCGTCGTGTCGTTGAACCTCCAGCCGCTCGGCCAAGAGGCCACCGAGGAGCTTGCCGCGCAACTGCTCGCCGATCAATGCGCCGACCCCAAATTGCTCACGGCGATGTACGAGCGAAGTGGTGGCAACCCGCTGTTCCTGCACGAGCTCGCAGCCCTCGCGGCGGCCGGCGGAGGCATCCGCGAGCTTCCCAATTCGCTGCGCGCCCTGATCATCGCCCGCCTTGATCAGCTGTCGCCCGATCAGCGTCAGATCATCGAGAACGCGGCGACCCTGGGAACGTCGGGATCGATCGCCTCGCTGCAGACCTTTGCCGACGAGCTCGGCCAGAAGTTCGACCCTGCCAAGCTCCGTGAACTCGACGACCTCGGCTTGTTGGAAGTCCGCGGTCGCCGATGGGAGTTCCACAGCGACTCGGTGCGCGATGCCGGCATACCAGACCCTGACCAAGGCAGCCCGCGCCCGACGTCACGCCGGCGTCGCCAAGGCGATGGCCAACATCCCGGCCGGCCTCGACGACCGAGCCCACCACACCGCGACTGCTGCCGAGCTGGTGAAAGAACTCGGCCCGGTCGAAGGCGTCGCTGCCAACATCGCCGACGAGGCTGTGCAGTTGCTGGCGGCCGCGGCCGAGCGGGCCGACGACAACGGCAGCATGCGCGTCGCCGTGCGTCATGCCACCAGGGCGCTGGAGCTGCTGCCGGCCGGTCCTCAGCACGAGGAACGTCGCGTGCACCTGCAACTGATCAGAGCGGGCGCGCTGTTGGATCTTCGCGACTTCGACGCTGCCCGAGTCGATCTCGACAGCGCCTTGGCCAGCGCCAAGAAGCGAGGCGATGTTGCAGCCCAAGGCGATGCCCACCGTCTGCTCGGCAGCATGCATCACGCTGCCAGCCGCCTTGTCGAGGCACGATTGGAGCTCGGCCAAGCCGTCGATCTGCTGCGAACAGTCGAGCGACCCGATCGGCTTGCCCGTGCTCTGCGAGCTCGCGGGTTCATCGAGTTGTTCGGCGGATCGCTGGTCGACGCCGAGTGGTTCTTCGGCGAAGCCGACACGCTGTATCGCCTGCTCGACGACCAGCGCGGCTTGGCATGGCTCGAGCAGCACCGGGCGTGGATCTCGTTCCTGTCGGGCGACATGGCGTTGGCCCGCGATCGCCTCAACCACGCGGCGGACGCACTCGACAAGCTCGGTGATCGCGGCGGCGTCGGCTGGGCGTTCGGCCTGCTCGCGTTCGTCGAGTTCTTCGAACGTCACTTCGCAGAGGCCGAGGCGCTGGCCGAGCTGGTCATCCGCGAAGCCGACCAACGCGGCGACGAATGGGCGGTCGGCATGATGCAGACGCTGCTTGCCGACCTGCGGCTGTGGCAGGGAGACTTGGGCGAGGCCGCCAACCTCGCCGATCAAGCGCGCTCACGATTCAAGAAGCTCAACGACAAGTTCGGGCTGATCCAGGCAACCGCCCCATTGCTCCGCGCCCAGATCGCATTGGGTCAAGCGGGCGCAGCGCAGCGCAGCACCGAGGAGCTACTGACGCTGGCAGAAATGTCGGTGCAGGGCCCGTTCCCGCTGATGGCGGTGGCCGGCGCGGCGATGCACCGCGGTGATGGGGCGACTGCTGTGGCGATCGCCGATCGGGCGCTCGCCGAGACCGACGAGATCAATGGGTCGGCCTTCGAACCGCATGTCGCCCGTCTCGTCGGCCTGATGCAACTCGGTCGCGTCGACGAAGCACTGGTCGCGTTCGCCGACCTCGCACCGCACGCGCTCGACCATCCCTTCACCAACGGCGCCGGCGCGCTGCTGTACGCCACGCTGGGTTCGCCCGCCGAGGCGCTCGATCACGCCGAGAGAGTGGCCCGCGCCGCGGGTGCGACGTATCTCGACGAGGTGTTCGCATACGTCGGTGCAGCCAGTGCCCATGCCCAACTCAACGACAAGTCGCAGGCGACCCTGTCGATCGAGGCTGCCGTTGTGCGGGCGCTCGACGTCGGCGACGTGGTCGCGATCGCATTGGCCACCAACGCGTACCAACACCTGATCGGTCGGCCCCACCCGGCCTTCGATCAACCGACCCAGCTCGAGACCGGCTGGCTCAACGTGATCGGCAACCTCCCGACCGGAATCCGCTCCGGCGATTAGCCGGCAAGGTCGCGGCGGCGCCAGGGCAGCTCGGAGAGAAACTTCGCCGCGGCGGGATGTGGATCCATCGGCCGTTGTTCGTCGTCGGCGGGAATCGCACGCGGCCCACGACGAACCTGACAACCTGGGCACCAGTACAGCAACCGGGCCTGCTCGCCGAGACGACGAACCTCGATGGTGTCGCCGCATCGTCGGCAACGCTGCCCGTTGCGACCGTAGACCGCAAGCCCGGCGCGTTGGTCCGACACCACCGCGTCGCCAGGGTGCACATTGGCATGCAGCACCTTGACGGCAGCCATGATGATCCGCTCCATGTCAACGCGTGCCAGCATCGAGACGGGAGCGAACGGATGGTGCTGGCACTCCCACAGGATCTCGCTTCGAAACACGTTCCCGACCCCGCAGGCCACCTGGTGATCGAGCAACGCGTCGGCGATCGGCGCATCGAGATCGCCGTAGTGACAAAGCGCTTCGACCGCGGCGTCGAGATCCGGTGCCGGCCCGCACAGGTCGGGGCCGAGCGGACCGAACCCGGGATGGCGATGAGTGTCGAATTCGCGGTAGGTCTCGACGGTTCGGGCGCCGAAACACACGGCGGAGAACGAGTCGACAGTGATGCCGACGCGGAGCTGCGACATCGGCTTTCGCCAACGCTCGCCCGTGCGATAGAGATGCCACGAGCCGCCGAGCAAGAGGTTGGTGTGCAGAATCAGGCCGTCGTCCCAGACGATGTCGAGTTGCTTGGCGTGGCTCTCGACGAGTTCGATCACTCGACCGGGCGCCGGCACCGGCCCGTCGAGAAAGGGCGCCTCGAACGACAGCACAGCCCTGCCAACCAGGGCCGTTCGCAGCGCAGCGGCCGTGCGGTGAATCGCTTCGCCTTCAGGCACAGGCGAATCGTAGTCGTGGGCCTGCGGACCGACGCGGCATGCTCACCGGTAACGTTGGGCCATGTCTGCTGATGACGACGCTGAGGTCGAACTTCTGCCTCCGTTCGATCCGGTCAGCACGGCACGGCGGCGACACGGCGGAGTCGGAGCCATCATGGCCGCCGGAATGCTCGGTCTCGATCAGGCGCTTGGTCGTAAACCGAAAGAGGAAGCCCCGATCGTGATGGCGGCCAGCGACGAGCCGGTCGACATCGATCACGAGGGGATCACTGTGCCGGTCGACGACAGCGTCTCGGTTGTTGCACCACCGCAACCGAGATCTGATCCGTTGCCAAGCCGACGACGACGGGGAAAGAGACGATAGCGAGCGAATGAGATCACGAACGCTGGGTGCGGTTCGTCTGATGGTTCGGTCAGCATGTGGTTCGGGGCAGTGGCCGTCGGTTCGCCGCATCCGACTGCCGCGCAGTCGCCACGGGGCGCCACGCGGGTCGCGTACGGATCCCGAGCTACGTGTCGAGGTCGATCGAGCCCTCGCCCGAAGGTCGATCGAGCGGCCGCGACCCATTGGTCTCGGTGGAAGTGCTCACAACCGACAACGCCTCGGTCGAGCGGGCCGTCAACGACCTCGGTGGCACCGTCACCGGTTCGGTCGACGGCCAGTTGGTGCAAGCGTTCATGCCTGCTGGAGCTGTTGATCGACTCTCGGTGATCGAAGCGGTGCAATACGTTCAACATCCTCTGCGCGTCAACCGGCTGCCGCGTCACGAGACGATCGGCTTTGGCACGTCGTCGGCGACGAGGTGCAACTCACCAATGCGGTCGTGTGGCACGCAGGCCGGCATCACCGGCACCACACGCGTCGGCATCGTCGATTTCTTCGATCTCGCTGTCTGGAACCCCAGCGAAAACGGGCCGGTGCCGGATGCCGCGCACCAGTTCTGTCCCGACCTGACGCAGGGGCTGTGCATCGGCGGGCAGATCAACTCGTCGATGGGTGATCGTCACGGTGTTGCGGTGGCCGAGATCCTCAAGGACATGGCACCCGGCGCCGAACTGTTCCTTGCAACGACGGCGACCACCGCCGAGACTCAAGCCGCCATCGACTGGTTCGCGCACAACGGTGTGCACATCGTCACTCGCTCGCTCGGCGCGCCGTACGACGGGCCTGGTGACGGCACCGGCCCGCTCGACGCAGTCGTCGACTACGCCGCGGCTCGCAGCATCACGTGGTTCAACTCCGGCGGCAACGACGCAGCCTTTCGGCTACGGCCGATACACCGACGGCGTCGATGCCTCCGGCTACGTCGACTTCTTGAACGGTCCCGGCGTCGACACGATGTTGCGCATCGACCCGCAGAGCGGCGGCGTCGCCTTCGACGGCATCCGCTGGGCGAACGACTGGCACCTGCCGCCAGGCGACATCACCGACTACTCGGTCGAGGTCTGGCAGGGCATCACCGAAGCGACAGCCACGCCGATGGTGCTCCTCGACGACCCTCAGATCTCCGGTGCCCCTCCGCTCGAGGCCGTCGATCAGTTCTTCAACGTCGGCGGCCCGGCCAGGCCCTGTTCCTGCGCATCCACGCCGAGCACAACTACTCGCCATCCGCTCCCGACACCGTCGAGGTGGCGACGTTCTTCGGCGACATCGAGCCCGGTCGCCGCTCGGCCGCCTTCAGCTCGGCCAAACCGGTCGTCGACTCGCGCAACCCGGCGCTGGTCGCCGTCGGCGCAATCGATCCGGCCAATGGCTCGACAGGCATCGCCTTCTACTCCTCGCAGGGACCGACCAACGACGGCCGCATCAAGCCCGACGTCTCCGCGCCGTCGTGTGTGGCGAGCACGGTGTATGCACCGATGTGTTTCAACGGCACCAGCGCCGCGTCGCCGGTCGCGGCGGGCATGGCCGCATTGTTGTTCGGCAAGGGCCTCGCGGTGCCCGGCATGCCGCTGGCCGCACTGGTCAAGCATCTCGTCCGTCGATCTCGGCCCGCCCGGACCCGACAATGCCTACGGCGCCGGCGAATATTCGACTGCCGGCCACCCCACCGACCGCAGTGGCCGATCAGCCGAGCGCATTCACCGCGCTCGCGGCACCCGTTCGCTTGCTCGACACTCGCCCGGCATCGTTCGTCGGGCCAGGGAACTTGATGGGCCCCTACCCGCAGTACTCGATCATCGATCTGCCGATCACCACCTCGGGAGTCATTCCATCCAACGCGACATCGGTCGCGGTCAACGTCACCTCGACCGAGTCGGTCAGCCAGTTCTACGTCCAGGCGCTGCCAACCCTCGGCGGCGCGCTCGGCGGCTTCTCGACGATGAACGTCACAAGCCCAGGTCAGAACCGGCCGAACTTCGCGATCGTCCCGCTCGGCCAAGGGTCGATCTCGATCTTCATCCCCACCGGCGGCAACATCATCGTCGACGCGATGGGCTACTTCACGCCGTCGGCCACGGCGTCCGCCGGACGGTTCGTACCGATCAACCCGCGACGTGCGCTCGACACCCGGCCGACCGAGGCCGGCCCCGTTCCGGCCGGTTGGGTTGCGCACGAGCCGGCCCCCGGCGAATCGGTTCGAGTCCAGTTCCCGCCTGGGATCGGCGTCCCGGCGACCGGGCTATCCGCTTTGGTCGTCAACGTCACCGCCACGGAATCGGTCGGCCCGGGGTTCCTGCAGGCGCTGCCAACTGGCGCATCGCCGGGGCAAACATCGACGGTCAACTACGACGCCGGGGCGACGGCTGCAACCCATGCGATCGTGCCGCTGGGTGCCGATGGAACCATCAGCATCTACACGAGCAACTCGTCGCACATCGTCGTCGACGTCATGGGATACATCACCGATGGCACAGCACCCGACAGCACGGCTGGCCTGTTCGTGCCAGTGGCGCCGAACCGCTACTACGACAGTCGGCCCCAACTCGATGCATGCCGGCGGTTCGACCGTTGCGGTGCTGTTGGCGGGTGTCCTTGCCGTTCCACCCGGCGCAGCTGCGATTTCGATGAACCTGACGTCGGACCTCGCGGCGGGTCCCGGCTTCGTCACCGCCTACCCATCGGATGGTTCGTTCCCGCTGTCGTCGAACCTCAACTTCGTTGCTGCGACCACCGTCGCGAATGCCGCACTGGTCAAGTTGTCGGCCGGCGGATCCCTGAATACCTATGTCAACACGGCTACACATGTCATCATCGATGTCAACGGCTACTTCACGGGGACCTAGTGAGCGACCAACTCGACACCAAGACCGGCTGGCTCGACAACCAGCTGCTCGACAACATTCGCGCCAACGTTCCCCTGGTCTACGTCGACGCAGTTCCTGTTCGTGTCAACGAGGTCGGTCGAGTCACCGAGATCGGATTGCTCCTGCGCCAAGCCGCTGACGGATCGATCAGTCGCATGGTCGTCACCGGCCGCGTGCTGTACGGCGAGCGCGTCCGCGACGCGTTGCTGCGGCATCTGGAGAAGGACCTCGGGCCTGTCGCCCTGCCTCGGATCCCACCGGAAGTGTCGCCCTTCACCGTCGTCGAGTACTTCCCCGATCCCGACATCAGCGGGTTCCACGACCCGCGTCATCACGCGGTCAGCTTGGCCTTCGTGGTGCCGGTCGCAGGCGACTGTCAACCAACGCAAGAGGCGCTCGACCTCGGTTGGTACACCCCGGAAGAAGGTCATGAGCGAACAGGTGCGCAGAGACATGACGGGCGGCCATGATCGGTTGATCCGACTCGCACTGGCACACGTCGGGCTGCTGCCCTGATCTGGGGCGTTCGGACTAGTCGTGCAGCACGAGACAGAAGGGGTGACCCGCGGGGTCGAGGTAGACGCGGAACGCGTCGGGTTCGGGCTGGACGTCGGCCTTGCGCGCACCCAGCGCGACAACTGCTGATTCGCCGTCGTCGAGATCGTCGACGGAGAAGTCGAGGTGCGCCTGCTGCGGATGATCGTCACTGGGCCACAGAGGCGGCTGATGATCCGGCGCCAACTGAAAGGCCAACGTTGCGCCACCATCGCTGCGAAGCTGCACCCAGTCGCCATCATCGCGTTCGATCTCCCAACCGGTGATCCCGGAGTAGAAGCGAGCGACTCCCTGGGGGTCCGCGCAGTCCAATGCGAAGACGGTGAGCGTTGCGATTGCAGCCATGAGCCGAGCGTAGTGTCAGCCGCTGGAGAGCTCGATCAGCTTGGCGACCGTGTTGAGGTTGCGTGCGGTGCCACGCACGCGCAGTCGCTTCTCGAAGTAATCGAGCGTCATCTTCGAGCGGCCGGCGCCGTTCGGGTAGTAGCCGAACAGTTCGCTGCCAACCACCTCGAATCGATCGGGAAGGAAGCGGTCGCGCTCCAGCAAGGCGACATCGTCGGGCGATGGGGTGTCGGACAGAAATGTGATCAGCACTCGTGTCCCGTCCTCTGCCTTCGTGAACGGGTTGGTGGCAAGCGCGGCGCGCAACTCATCGTGAGTTCGCAGCACAGCGGACACCTTGGGACCGAACGATGCCTCGATCCCGGCGCAGATCTCGTCGGCGATGACCACGCGATCCGAGCGTGACGAGGTCAACACGATGTTTCCGCTCTGGATGTACGTCGAGACGCCTGTGTGACCGAGCGTGGCCACCAATTGTCTCAGGTCGGCCATGGCCACCCGGTTGGCGCCGCCCACGTTGACACCACGCAGGAGAACGATCCACGTCGTCATGGCAACACCTTGTCACGTCGGTGTCGGGGTTCAGGGGCCGATGTTCGCTAGAATTGTATTTCGTCATGATGCGTACCCCCCGATACGACACCAACCGATGACTCCCGACACTCGACGTCCGAACCGACCCACTACGCAGGTGCAACGCGATGTGCGTCGCGCCTTTGCCGTGCTGGCTGCCGGCGCCGTGCTGATCGGCATCATCTCCCTCGGGCAATCCATCTTCAAACACTCGCCGTCGGCGGCAACTGCGGCATCGCCCAACAGCCAGGCCGTCGTCGGTGAAACCACCACGACCGTCGCCTCGGCCACGCAGCAGGTTGCCGTGGTCGATCCCACGGCCACGACAATTGCTGCGGCGCAACTGACACAGGCCGGCCAGGATCTGGCCGGCGACGAGCCCACCGGCGCGGCCACTGCCGGGTGCAAGCTCGACAAGCGCGAACTGCGCCTCAATGATTCGGGCGCCGCTGTCACCTGCCTGCAACAGGCGCTTGATCGCCGCCGGTTACCTCAGTGGCTCGGCCACCGGGCTGTACGACAATGCAACCTTCAGCGCCGTCAACAAGCTGCAGAAGGAGAAGGACCTCTTCGTCGATGGCCTGGTCGGTCGAGAGACCGCACTGGCACTCGGCGTGTGGCCCGACGAAGCGTCGTTGGTGGTTCATACGCCGCCGCCGGCCAGCGGGGCCACCGATCTGCTCGGTTACCCGCTCTCGTACGTCGCCTCCAGCGGCCCCGATGCTCCCCCGCTGCCGGCCGATTCCGGCAGCGGCAAGCGAGTGGTGTACGACCGCTCCGGGCAGCGCGTCTGGGCGGTCGACAAGAACGATCGCGTCATTCGCTCGTGGTTGGTCTCGGGGAGCAAGTACAACAACGAGGTACCGGGAACTCACAAGGTGTACAGCCGATCCGACGTGTCGACCGCGTGGAACGGCAAGGCGTTCCTGCCGAAGATGATCCGCTGGCTGAAGACCGACATCGGCGCCATCGGATTTCACGGAATCCCCCGTCACGTCGAGGACGGATCTCGCTACATGAAGGACTCGGAGTTGGGTACCCGGCTCTCGGGCGGTTGCCAGCGCCAGGCCGACGCCGACGCCACCTTCATGTGGGACTTCGCTCAGGTCGGTACCAAAGTCGTCGTCATCTGACGCCGCGTCTGGTGCTCATCGAGCCCTCAGACGCGAAAGAACCGCCGATCCCGAAAGACCAGCGGCTCGTTCAACAATTATCCGAGCAGAGTGTGCTCAGAGCGGACGGACGTTTTGTGCTTCCTCGCCCTTGCGGCCGGGAGCGATGTCGAATTCGACGCTCTGACCCTCTTGCAACGACTTGTAGCCATCGCCTTGAATGTTGGAGTAGTGGACGAAAACGTCTTCGCCACCCTCGCGTGCAATGAATCCAAAGCCCTTTTCGGCATTGAAGAACTTCACGGTACCTGTAGTCAACTGTCTCTCATCTCATGAAAACGGCCCGCCAGATTCAGCGGGCCGACAGCAACGCTATCGTCGCGTCGCTGGGAACGTGTTTCCGGTCACCCAGCGCCGACCGGGTCGATCACCCACACGACCTGCATTCCCAGCCACACGCGCTTGCGTGACGTGACGGCGAGACGAAAGCCGTGACGGGTTGCAGCTGCCGTGATCACCCCGATGTCGCAGCCCTCGCTCAACACCATCAACGCCCTGCCGGGTCGCGGGCCGACGGCGAGATGGTCACCGAGCCCTGCGAAGAACCGCTCGAAGTAGCCGAGATCCGCTCCGGCGAACCATGCACGCTCGGCGTCGTCGACGGGGTCCTTGGCGAAGTACGGCGGGTTGACCACCACCAGATCGAACCTTCGCTCGAGCAACGAGGTGAAGAGGTCGGAGTGCAGCACCTCGACCGTCACACCATTCGCTGACGCATTGGCAGCGGTTGCACGCACCGCCTCGATGTTGATGTCGAGCGCTGTCACCGTTGCGCCGGCACGAGCCGCAACCAACGACAGCAGGCCGCTTCCGCAGCCGACATCCAACACCAATCGACCGGCGGGCTTGCGCTGCTCGATCTCGGCCGCCAACACGCCGCTGGAGAAGAACAGACCCGGATGGAACACACCGCTCGGCACGTCCAGTTTCAACCCGCGCCACCGGAACGACCGCTGCTGCTTCACGCGACGAATGGCCCACGGTCCATAGAGTCGCATCAACCCGGCGTGGGCTCGCCGTCTCGGTCCGGTCAGCCCGCTCACACGTAGAGGGCCGGCGTGTCGAGCGCTTCGATGTCTATCGGCTGATGCCGCACCAGTGATTCGATCGCTGCCTGGACGACGCGTTCGGCCACCAACCCATCCCATGCCGACGGGCCGATGGTGTCCCCTGCGGAGACGGACTGCAGCCATGTGGCATCTTCGACGCGGTAGGCATCGGCGAATCGCCCGAACCAGTCGGTACCGATGTCGACGCCGGCCCCGCCGGCGCGGCGAAGCGTCGGGCGCATCACTGGCGCCATCACGACGCCACCCAACTCGGCGTCGACTTCGACCGTGACTTCGTAGGCGAAGCTGTGCTCGCTGAACTCGATGGTGCCGTACCCGCCGCCGTGGAACTCAGCTGTCACCAAGACGTGCTCGACGTGGTCCGGGTTCGGCGTGACGATGGTCGTGACGCGAGCGATCTCGCGGCCGACCAGCCAACGAAGTGAATGGATGTCGTGCACGACCGACTGGTTCAACACCAGCTGTGCCGTGCGGCGAACTTCGTGCACGTTGCGATGCACACACCGAACATGGTGGATGACACCGAGGCCGGGCAGCTCGGCGGCGAGCTGCATGTGGGCGGGGTCGTACACGCGCATCAGACCGAGTTGCAGCAACCGATGGCCGAGCGCCAGCTCTGCGTCGACGATCCGCCGACATGCATCCACTCCAACGGCGAGTGGCTTCTCGCACAGGATCCGGGTCCGCTTGGCGAGCGCGGCATGAACGAGCGATTCGTGCGAATCCTCAGGCGATGCAATCACCAAGCCGTCGATGTCGCTCATCGCGGCGACGGCGAGCCCATCGGTCGTCGCCTTGCCACCGACCTCGTCGCACAACGACTGTGCTGCGGCCAATCGCACGTCGGCGATCGCGACGATGTCGACGCCCGGCATCGCGGCCAGCGTTCGCGCATGGAACGAGCCCATTCCGCCGGCTCCGACGATTGCCAATCTCATCGGCGAGCACCCTACAGAAGATCACTTCGGCTCGTTGTTGGCCAACGAACGCGCGACGATCGGCACATGTCGCTGACGCTGTCGCACGCCGTTGGACCCGACGAACCGGAGCTTCGCGATCTGACCCTGGGCGAACTCCTGGCTTGGGCGGCTTCGACGACACCCGATCGAGTGGCGCTGATCGCCGGCGTCGCGGACCCGGCGGCACGACGAGAGTGGACGTACGCCGAGCTGTACTCCGAGTCCGTGCGCACAGCACACGCACTTCTGAGGAGGTTCGATCCCGGCGAGCGTGTCGCGGTGTGGGCGCCGAACGTCCCGGAGTGGATCATGATGGAGTTCGGCGCGGCCCTTGCCGGCTTGGTCCTCGTCACCGTCAATCCGGCATTCAGGGAACACGAGGTCGAGTACGTGTTGACGCAGTCGAGGGCTGCGGGCATTGCGGTGTACACCGAGTTCAGGGGCAATCCGATGCTGGCCACCATCGAGGCGGTTCGGCCGCGCTGTGCCGAGCTTCGCGAGGTGATCCGGTTCGACCAATGGGAAGCGTTCATCGATGCACCCGCCGACTCGCCTCGAGAATTGCCGGCCGTCGAACCGCTCGATCCGGTCATGATCCAATACACGTCGGGCACAACCGGGTTCCCGAAAGGAGCGCTGCTACATCACCGCGGGCTTGTCAACAACGGTGCGCACACATTCGATCGCATCGGCGTCCGCGATGGCGCTGTGTCGATCACGATGATGCCGCTGTTCCACACCGGCGGCTGCGCGATGTGCGTGCTCGGCGCGATCTCGAAGCGAGCAACACAAGTCCTCGTCGAGGCGTTCGACCCTGCTCTGGTCTTGGAGCTCATCGAGACCTACCGGTGCGAGGTGGCCAGCACCGTGCCCACCATGCTCGTCGCGATGTCGGACCAGCCGACCTTCGCGACGGCAGACCTGTCGTCGCTGCAGCGGCTCTCGTGCGGCGCGGCCACCGTTCCCGCTGCGCTCGTGACGAGGTTCAAAGAGCGCCTTGGCGCAACGTGCACGATCCTGTTCGGTCAAACCGAGTGCTCGCCTGTTGCCACGGCGACCTATCCAGCAGACGCTCTGGCCGACATGGCAGGAACCATCGGTGGACCTCTACCTCACGTCGAGGTCAAGGTCGTCGACCCGGTCTCGGGCGACACGCAACCCATCGGCGCGGTCGGCGAGTTCTGCACCCGCGGCTACCACGTGATGCACGGATACTTCGAGAATCCCGCAGCCACCGCGTCGGCCATCGATGCGGACGGCTGGCTGCACACCGGCGATCTGTGCGCGATGGATGACCGTGGTTACTGCACGATCGAGGGACGACTGAAGGACATGATCATCCGTGGCGGCGAGAACATCTACCCGCGTGAGCTGGAAGAGGTGCTGTTCGCCCACCCCAAGGTCGGTGAAGTGGCCGTCGTGGGCCTACCGGACGACAAATGGGGCGAGGAAGTGGCCGCGTTCATCCGCCCGGTGTCGGGTGAACGGGTCGACAAGAGCGAACTGGTCGCGTACATGCGTCAGCACCTTGCGCCGCACAAGACGCCAGCTCACTGGTTCGAAGTCGACACCTTCCCACTGACGGGGCCGGGCAAGATCCAGAAGTACAAGCTGCGTGAGATGTCGGCGAACGGGACGTTGACCGAACTCTGACGGACGCGTGCAAAGATTTCCTTATTCGCGGGGCTGCGTTCGACGTGGGGGCTCGATCACCAATTGCGCTCAACGTGACGGCCATGCCACGGAAGGTCAACACTTCATCGTCGGGCTTAGTTCATCCGGATGATGATCCACTGTACCAATGTGCATCTTAGGGCCAGCGTCTAATGACCCATTTGCCTACGAGGATCTTTATACCATCTTTATGGCAGCTCCTGTCTTTGGGACAGGACCAGATATCCGAGGGACGGAAACATGTTCGGGAACCAGTTGTATTCAGCGCGCCGTTTTACGCGGCGCTCAACCGCGGTGGAGCACGAGCAGCAGCTCGAGCAACCAAAGTCGACGGGTCGCCACCGTCGCGGGGTGAAGGCAGGCGCAGGGATCGCAACCCTCGCACTGTTGAGTTCGGCATTTGTCACCGGGAGCGGCGTCTTCGTCCAAGCCGCGCCCGTCGGAGCCGGATTCGAACTCGATGCCGGCGACCTGCGGTTCATCTTCAAGCAGATCCAGATCGCTGAGGCCCACTCGGCCGGCGGCGATCTGTTCGGTCCAGGAGAAAATCAGGTCAATGAGCGCAGGCTGCCATTTGGCCTGCGCACTGTCGACGGTTCCTACAACCACCTGACTCCCGGCGAG
This sequence comes from Ilumatobacteraceae bacterium, assembly GCA_963779295.1. Taxonomy (GTDB): domain Bacteria; phylum Actinomycetota; class Acidimicrobiia; order Acidimicrobiales; family Ilumatobacteraceae; genus JAENVT01. Next base: position 1,186,653 of record CAVZXO010000008.1, on the reverse strand, counting down.
ACGCTGTTCGGTGCCGCCGATCAGGTCTTCCCGCGCATGGGGGATTCGGTCTACCGGGATGGCGAGAACGTGCCTGCCCAGTTCCTGCCGCCCGGGGCACCCGATGTGCCGACGAGCTACAACCAGACCAAGGGCATGGTGTTCGACTCGGAGCCACGCCTCATCAGCAACATCATTGTCGACCAGACAGAGTCCAACCCTGCCGCTGTCGCCGTATCGGACGGCTGCGTTGAGATGGATGGTCCGACCTGCTTCATCGGCAACGAGGCACCCGACGTCGGTCTGTCCGCGCCGTTCAACTCGATGTTCACCTTCTTCGGTCAGTTCTTCGACCACGGCTTGGACCTCGTGACCAAGGGCGGCGGCACAGTGTTCGTGCCCTTGCAGACCGACGACCCGCTGTACACCCCTGGCGCGCCCAACTTCTTGACGCTGACACGCGCCACGAACCAGCCCGGGCCCGACGGAATCACCGGCGACCGCACGCCGACGAACCACCGGTCCGCCGGTTGTTTGCACCGAGCTCAACCCGTCGCCGCCGGCTGTCGACGAGAGCGCCGACGACGTCAAGGAAGGAACCAACACCACCACACCGTTCGTCGACCAGAACCAGACCTACACGTCGCACCCAGCACACCAGGTGTTCCTGCGCGAGTACGCGCGTGGAGTCAGCGGTGACCGAGGCCCCACGGCCCACCGGCCGACTGATCGATGGTGCCGGTCGGCAACATCGGTAACTGGGCCGAAGTCAAGCAACAGGCACTGGACCATGCTCGGCATCCAGCTCGAGGACAGCGACGTCTTCAATGTTCCGTTGGTGGTCACCGACGCATATGGCCACTTCATCCCCGGACCCGGACGGGTTCCCGCAGGTGGCAGCTTGCAGCCGGCGGTTTCGACCTCCGGCACGCCCGCGGCATCCTGTCATCCAGCCGCGCTTCGGCGAAGACCGGTCATGCGTTCCTGGACGACATCGCCCACAACGCCCACCCGAAGAACAGTCAGACCGGGGTGCTCATGACCCCCGACGCTGACGACGATGTCAATACGCCGATGCTGGCACCCCTCCCAGAAGCAGGCGTCTACGACGACGAATTGCTGGACGCCCACTTCGTCACCGGTGACGGCCGTGGCAACGAGAACATCGGCCTCACCGCCGTTCACACCATCTTCCACTCCGAGCACAACCGCTTGCAGGAGAACATCGACCAACTCATCCAGACGCCCGGTTTCTTGACGGACGATGAAGTGACTGCATGGGAAGCGATTGGGACCGTCGGGCTGGCTGTACGGCGAGCGCCTGTTCCAGGCCGCACGATTCGTGACCGAGATGCAGTACCAGCACCTCGTCTTCGAGGAGTTCGCCCGCAAGCTGTCGCCGACGATCAACCCCTTCATCGGTGACGGCATCAACTTCCAGAGCGACACCAACCCGGCCATCACCGCCGAGTTCGCCCACGCGGTCTACCGACTGGGTCACTCGATGCTGACCGAGAACATCCTCCGCACGAACACCGACGGATCGACCAATGACATCACGTTGTTCGATGGTTTCCTCAACCCGTTGGAGTTCAACGACATGGCTACCGGCGGGACGCTCACGCGGCAGCGGCCGCTGGTGCAATCTTCCAAGGCGGCGCTCGCGACCGGGGCAACCACATCGACGAGTTCGTCACCAACGTGTTGCGCAACCAGCTCCTCGGCCTTCCGTTGGACCTGGCTGTCTTCAACATTGCACGTGGTCGCAGCGAAGGTCTGCCGTCGCTCAACTCCCTGCGCCGGCAGCTGCTGGATTCCACCGGCGAAACCTCGCTGGCCCCGTACGAGAGCTGGGTCGATTTCTCCTTCAACATGAAGTACCAGGAGTCACTGGTCAACTTCATCGCTGCCTACGGCACGCACCCGTCGATCACGTCGTTCGACGCTCGACGGCGCGGGAACCGTTGAGTTCCCCGGCAGCATCAACTCGCGGCGAGCCGCAGCCGAGGCGATCGTCCACGGTGTGTGGGGAGGCCCTGACGGCATAGTCGGCGACGACATCTCGACCCCCGAGGACGAGAGCCTCGACGACGTCGCTGGTCCCGCAGACAGCGAGGACTTCATGAACAGCCTCGGCGGCACATGGGGCAACCTGGCTGACGGCACCACCGTCACCGGCGTCGACGACATCGACCTGTGGATGGGTGGATTGGCCGAGCGCACCGCCCCATTCGGCGGCATGCTGGGCACGACGTTCAACTACATCTTCGAGATTCAGATGGAGAACCTGCAGAACGCCGACCGCTTCTACTACCTGGAGCGCCTCGACGGTCTGAACCTGTTGCCACAACTCGAGGCCAACTCGTTGGCTGAGATCGTCATGCGCAACACCTCGGCTACGGGCATGCCCGCCGACATCTTCTCGAGGCCCGACTTCGCGGTCGAAGTCGCCAACTTGGGTGCTGGCGGCGCAATCCAGGATGACCTTGACACCACCGAGTACGACGAGAGCACCTTCCTCGTTCGTCTGCCGAACGGCACCATCCGTTTCAACGGCGGCGAGCACGTCAACTGGAACGGCGTCGACGTATCAGGTCCCTGGTGGACCCAACGTCAACGACCGGATCATCTCCAGTGAAGGCGACGACACCATGCGAGGCAATGGCGGCAACGACATCCTCGAGGGTGGCTCTGGTAACGACAACCCGATCGGCGGTATGGGTGACGACATCCTGACCGACATCTTCGGCGACGACGTCATGAAGGGTGGCCCGGGTCACGACGCCATCTTCGGTGGTCCAGGCTTCGACCTGTTGCAGGGCAACGCCGACGACGACTACATCATCGCCGGCAACGACACCTCCGAGGTCTTCGGTGGCCCCGGCGACGACGTCATCTACGTCGGCGACGGCGGACTCGAGTCATTCGCTGGTGCGGGTGACGACTGGATCGAAGGTAGCCCTCAGCTCGACCTGCTGGTCGGCGACGAGAACAACCAGTTCCAGGACGATCCCGAACGGCGGTCACGACGTGATCATCGGCAACAAGGGCGACGACGACTACGACTCCGAGGGCGGCGACGACATCATGATCGGCGACGTCCTGGGAACCGAGCGCTTTGAAGGCATGCTCGGCTTCGACCTCGCCACATATCGTGGCGATCCTCTCCCGGTCGATGTCGACATGAGCATCAACGTCGTCCTTGCGCCGAACCTCGACGAGCTTCGCGACCGTTTCGACCTGACCGAAGGTGTATCGGGCTGGGACCACGACGACATTCTTCGTGGAACCGACCGTGTCGCCGGCGATCTGGTCGGGCATGAGCTCACTCCTGCCGGTATCGGCCGTATCGACGGAATCGCCGCAATCCTGAGCGGCGCAACGACGTTCGCGGATGGCGACATCATCCTCGGCGGCGGCGGCAGCGACAGCCTCGAAGGTCGTGCAGGTAACGACATCCTCGACGGTGACCGCTGGCTGAACGCTCAGCTCCGTGCGCCTGACCACAGTACGCCGGCTCCTGCCGACACCAAGCTCGTCGACGCCATGAAGCAGTTGCAGAACGACGTGCGTAACGGCCTCACCAACCCGGGCAACATCGACATCGTCCGAAGCATCGTGACGGCAGCGCCCGGCTCGAGCATCGACACCGCAGTGTTCACCGGACCTCGAGGCCGACTACACCATCGTCGGCACCGCCCCCGGCCCGTTCACCGTCACGGACAACGTCGGCACAGACGGCGTCGACACGCTGTTCAACGTCGAGCAGGCAGTCTTCTGCGACGACCCGGACACCGACCTCGACCGACCTGTGACAACCCGTCGGCTCCGGTACCCTCGGCGGTCCGCCTCCTGGTGGCCCGGATGCCAGCGTCTCGGTAGCTGCCTTGGGCTTCGCGGCCCGTGCGGTTCCTGCTGGTCCGGCCGCCGCGCAAGTGGTGACATTGACCAACGACGGCGCCGGCAGTCTGAGCGTCACCAGCGCTTCGATCGCCGGTCCGACCGCCAACGACACGGCCTCGTTCAGCCAAGCCAATACCTGCACAACTCCACTTGCTCCTAGTGGAACGTGCACGTTCTCCGTGGTGTTCGATCCGGTGAACCAGGGTGCGAGGACGGCAACGTTGAGCATCGTCACCAATGGCGGCACCGAGACGGTTACGCTGACCGGTACCGGCGTCAACAACACCGTGGCAACGGGTGCTCCGGCCATCGATGACACCACACCAACTGAGGGCGTCGCAATCAATGCCACACTCGGCAATGTCGCCGACGTCAACGGTGTTCCTCCGGTGGTCAGCTTCCAGTGGCGTCAGAGCAACACGCCGGGCGGCGCGGTCAACATCCCCATCGCCGCTCCCGAAGGGACGAACCCGACGTTCATTCCGACTCAGGCCCAGGCCAACCGTCGACTGACTGTGACGGTCACGTTCGTCGACGCCGCCGGATACGGCCGAGGCGAGGACATCTGCGATCACCACGGTGGTCGGCGATGTGTTCGTCGGTGTCGGTAACGTCGGAGACATTCTCACTGGAACCGCCAGCGAGGACGAGTACCACGGTGGCGGCGGCAACGACAACCTGTCGACTGCCGGCGGAGACGACCTCGTCTCCGGCGACGCTGGTGACGACACCATCGCCACAGGTGCAGGCGACGACACCATCACCTTCACAGGTAACGGTGACGGCGTCGATGCAGTCACCGGTGGTGCCGGAGTCGACACCATCGTGGCTCTCGCCAACAACACCGTGATCGGCCTGCGGTCCATCTCGACAGTGGAGTCCATCGACGCCACCGGTTTCACCGGGGTCAGCATCCTCGGTTCGGCCCTCAACGACGTCCTGAACTTCACCAACGTGGCACTGGTCAACATCGTGTCGATCGATGGCGGCGGCGGTAACGACGCCCTCACCGGTTCGGCAGGACCCGACACCCTCATCGGCCGTGGCGGCACCGACACCCTCAACGGTGGCCTTGGTGCTGACACCATCGATGGTGGTGGCGGCAACGACACGATGAACGGTGGCAACGGCAACGACGTCTTCCGCTATCTGGCTGGAGCCTTCGGAGCCGACACGATCGGCGGCTTCGATGCCAACCCCGGCGGCGGAGGTCAGGACCTGATCAACCTCGCCGGGCTCGGCATCACTGCGACTTCGCTGCCAACATCACCATTGCAGCCGACGGAGGGAATGCCACCCTGATCACGATCGCAGGGCAGGGAACCATTCGCCTCAACGGCGTCGCCGTGGCCGGAGTCACCATCGCCGACTTCGTTCTGGCATAACCAACAAACCCGTGTTGTGGGGTGACGCTGCTACAGCGTCACCCCACAACCGACAGTCCAACGTCCGGAAGAAAGTGGAACCGTAAGGCGTGCCCGAGCCTCGTCCCAAAGCGGTTTCATCCGTCCCCCGGACAGTTGAAGATGATGCCCTCTCGCCCGAGCGAGAGGGCATCATCGCGTTTGGCCTAAGTCTTCACTAGAGGTTGAGACTCTGGCTGTTGGATGATCACTGAGCTGGGGATTCGCTCGTCGATTCGTTCGGGGGCTCGACCCGGGGCTGCAGCCGGTAACCGACGCCGAGGTCGGTGACGAGACGCGGATTGCGCATGTCGTCGTCGAGTTTCTTGCGGATCTGGCCGGCGTAGACACGCAGGTATTGGGTCTCTGTTCCGTAGTTGGGACCCCACACCTCCTGCAGGATCGTGTGATGGGTGAACACCCGACCGGGGGATCTGGCCAACAAGGCGAGGAACGCGAACTCCTTGGGTGTCAGATCCACCGACCTGCCGCCCACCGTCACCGCCCGTCGGGCCGGATCGATTCGAAGATCCCCAACGACGAGCACTCCGTCTTCGACCTGCGTCTTGCCACCAACGGAAGATCGAAGCACGGCCCGCAATCGCGCCAGCAGCTCAGGCGTCGAATACGGCTTTGTTACGTAGTCGTTGGCGCCTTCGTCGAGTGCGTCGACCTTGCGCTGGTCGAGACCGTCGGCCGACAGCACGATGATCGGCACCGAACTCGACATGCGTACCCGGCGACAGACTTCGACCCCGTCGATGTCGGGCAATCTCAGGTCGAGCACGATCGCGTCGGGAGGATCGACGGCCACCATGTCGATCGCCGATTGGCCTGTGAGGGCTTGACGTACCGCGTATCCGCGCGCCGTCAATGCGCTGGTCAGGGCGTGCAGAATCGCCGGCTCGTCGTCGACGACCAAGATGCTTTGTTCTCCACTCGCGGCCGTGTCGCTCACAACATCGCATCCTCTCTCGCTCGTGCCTGTACCTCGAACATGGTCGCGCACTTGCAGCGTGACCGTGCGACTGACGGTGAAAGAGAGGCCCGCCGAAGCCACATCGACCGCCAGAACGGCCAAGTTGACCGGGCGGGCAAATGCAGACGATCACGCCCAGCGAGCTAGTGGCGACGCTCATCGTCGATGTTCGCTTCGAAGACTTAAGTCTTTAGGCTGACAATCGGCACGGTTAGTTACACCCTCGGGCCAGTGGCTAATGGCCCCTTTGACTTTCGGTCGATTCATAGAATCTTTATAGGGCTCCTGCCAACTCGGGCGCAGGACTCACTGTAGGGACGGAAAAACATGTTTGGGAATGCGCTGTATTCAGCGCGCCGCTTGACGCGGCGCTGGTCGGACGCGGGCCAAATGCCCTGCCTCCGATCGTCACATTGGATCCGAGCGGGGCGGTCGGAGAACCCGGCTGGCAGCCAGCGTTGCGGCTGTCTCGCTGCTGGGCGGACTGATGGTCACCTCCGTCGGGGTGCAAGCCGCGCCCGCCGGCCAGGGGTTCACCGTCACCGCGGCGGACCTCAGGTTCATCCTCGATCAGATCAAGATCGGTGAGGCCCACGTCGAGAACACCACGCTGGAAACCGGTCCTTGCGGCGCGATGCTCGGCACCGGCCCGAACCAGATCCCCAGCCCGCTGCTGCCCTTCGGTATTCGTACCGTCGACGGCTCGTGCAACAACCTGATCGAAGGTCAGGACAAGTTCGGCGCTTCCGACCAGGCGTTCCCCCGTCTCACGACGCCTGTCTTCAACGACGGCCGAAGCTCGCCCCAGCCGAGTTCGGACTGGCGGTCCCAGTCACACAGCTACGACCAGACCGGCGGCCTGGTGTTCGACTCCGAGCCCCGTACGGTCAGCAACCTGATCGTCGACCAGACATCCGACAACCCGGCCGCTGTTGCCGCAGCCGGGTTCCCGGTGCGCACCCAGGGCAACCCGGGCATCCAGGTGTGCGGCACGCTCGGCGCTCCCGCTCCGCCCGCATTGCGTGCCGGAGCACCAGACGCTGTTCATCCCGAACGTGACGACCGACGTCGGCCTCTCGCCGCCGTTCAACGGTCTGTTCACGATCTTCGGCCAGTTCTTCGATCACGGCCTCGACAAGATCACCAACGGTGGCGCGGGGACTGTCTTCGTGCCCTTGAAGGCCGACGACCCGCTGGTCCTCCTCGGCCCGGACGGCATCGCCGGCACCAACTGCGGCACGTCCTCAGCTGCGAACTGCGATGAAGTTCCGCCGGGTCTACGGTTCATGACTCTGACCCGAGGCACCATCGTGACGGGTCCCGACGGAAACCGCAGCGCGCCGAACACCGACACGCCGTTCGTCGATCAGAGCCAGACATACACATCGCACTCCTCGCACCAGGTCTTCCTCCGCGAGTACGCCCCAAGCGCCGGCGGGCCGCTCGCCACGGGCAAGTTCCTCAGCCGTCCCGATGGCGAAGGCATGGCCACGTGGTCGGAGATCAAGGCGCAGGCCTCGACGCTGCTCGGTCTGCAACTGCTCGACACCGACGTCAACGACATCCCGTTGATCGCCGCCGACGTGTACGGCAACTTCATCCCCGGCCCGCCCGCGGTATGCCCCAGGTCATGTTCCCCGACAACACGATGCAAGAGGGTGACCCGGCAGCCAACGGTGGCCTGGGCATCAGCCTGGTCGGCGCATCGCGCATCGGCACGGCGTTCCTCAACGACATCGCTCACTCGGCCGGCCCCGGTTCGACAACCGCGCCGAAGGCCCCCGACGCCGACCTCACTGCCGGCGGCAGCCTCGACACCCCGGTCCCTGCGGGCAAGTACGACGACGAGTTGCTCGGCATCCACTTCATCTGTGGTGATGGCCGGTGCAACGAGAACATCGCGCTGACAGCGGTCCACCAGATGTTCCACGCGGAGCACGACCGGTTGGTCGAAGACATCGAGGCGACGCTGGCGTTGCCGGCGAACGCTGCCCTGTCGGCCGATTTCCACGCCATCTCGGCAACAACCTTCGAATACGGAGAGCGCATCTTCCAGGCCGCCCGCTTCGTGACGGAGATGGAGTACCAGCACCTCGTGTTCGAAGAGTTCGCACGCAAGGTGCAGCCGGCGATCAACCCGTTCGAACCGTTCGCGATGAACCAGACGGACATCAACCCGGCCATCACGGCCGAGTTCGCACACGCCGTCTACCGCTTCGGCCACTCGATGCTGACCGAGGACATCGCTCGCATCAACGCCGACGGCAGCGACAACTCGATACCGCTACTCGACGGCTTCTTGAACCCCGCCGTCGTACTACGACGGTGGAACCGCAGGCGAGCTCGACTCGCGGGAGGCGGCCACCTCGATCATGATGGGCATGTCCGACCAGGTCGGCAACGAGATCGACGAGTTCGTCACCAACACGTTGCGCAACAACCTGCTCGGTCTGCCCTTGGACCTGCCGGCCATCAACATGACCCGCGCCCGCAGCGAAGGCATCCCCTCGCTGAACAACGTGCGCAAGGAGATCTTCGCCTCGACCAACGACGGCCAGCTGGCCCCGTACGAGAACTGGATCCACTTCGGTCAGGCCCTGAAGCACCCCGAGTCGCTCGCCAACTTCATCGCCGCCTACGGCACGCACCCCAACATCATGGGGCTCGACCCCGACGGTGCCGGCCCGATCCTGGCCGGCGGTCTCGTGGCACGCCGTATCGCTGCCGAGCAGATCGTCAACGGCACGGAGCTTCCGGGCCCCGACGGATCTCGACGATCGACGTCGACGACGGTCGCTGACAACATCCTCGCCCCGCCGATGCCGGCGACTTCCTGTTCAGCGACGGCGTCATGGGCCAACACTGGCAGCACCTCGCTGACCGGAGTCGACGACATCGATCTGTGGGTCGGCGGCCTCGCCGAGATCACCAACGTGTTCGGCGGCTTGTTGGGCTCGACGTTCAACTACGTCTTCGAGAACCAACTCACCAACCTGCAGAACGGCGACCGCTTCTACTACCTGGCCCGCACGCCAGGCATGAACCTGCGCAGCCAGCTCGAGGGCAACTCGTTCTCCGAGCTCGTGATGCGCAACACCGAGGCGTACGCGCTGAAGGCCGACCCGTTCGCGACGGCCGACTGCAAGTTCCACCTCGTCGACCTCACATGGCCGGCAGCTCCGGGAAGCTTCATCACCGGCCCCGGCTCGGTGAACGACGACCCGGGGTCGGAGTGCGACGAGAACCGTCTGCTCCTTCGCCAGCCCAGCGGTCGCTTCGAGTACCGAGCGATCAACAGCGTTGATCCGTCCGGCATCAACGGCCAGGCCGTCTACGACGGCACCGTCAACGTCGACCGCATCTACGGCGGCAACGACAACGACACCTTCTGGGGCCGTGAAGGCAACGACATCATCGATGGCCGTGGCGGCGACGACGTCGTCCTCGGCGGCGACGGCAACGACATCATCACCGACTTCGCCGGCTTCGACGTCCTCAAGGGCGGTCCTGGCAACGACGCAATCGATGGTGGCGTCAACGACGACATCCTGATGGGTGGCGACGGCGCCGACTTCACCAACGGTGGGGCCAACCTGAACGAGGCGTTCCTCGGCTCGGGCAACGACTTCGCCATCGCCGGTCAGGGCCTCGACGCCGTGTTCGGCGACGCCGGCGACGACTGGGAAGAGGGCGGCGACATGCCCGACCTTCTGATCGGTGACAGCTCGACGTTCTTCTTCGACGACCACAACGAGCCGGGTCACGATGTGTTCATCGGCCAAGGTGGCGACGACGACTACGACGGCGAGGGCGGCGATGACGTCCTCGTTGCCGGTCAAGGCATCGAGAAGAACGCCGGCTCGTCGGGCTTCGACTGGTCGATCGGCGTCGGCGAGAACCAGGCGCAGTTCGCCGACCTCAACATGAAGATCCTCCCTGAGGGCCAGCCTCTCTTGGAGGTCCGCGACCGCTTCAACGAGGTCGAGGCACTGTCTGGTTGGAACTTCAACGACACCCTGTTCGGCGACGACGCAGCTCCGGCAACAGTCGGCGGCGGCGGCTTCATCGGCTGCGACGTCTTGAGCCAGGCCGGTCTCGACCGCATCCCTGGTCTCGACGCAATTGTCCCACCGTTGAACACCCCTGCGGCGACGATCCTCGCTAACACGACGACGCGCTACTGCTTGATCGATCCGGCTCCAGAACGTCTGGGGAGATGGCAACATCCTCCTGGGCGGCGCCGGTAGCGACACGATCGAAGGACGCGGCGCCGACGACATCCTCGACGGCGACAAGTACATGAACGTGCGACTCAGTGTCCGCACCGACGTGAACAATCCGCTGACGCAGATCGGTTCCACCGATCTGTTGGAGCACGTGGTCACACCGGGCACCGGCTTGGTCAACCCTTCTCCGACGCCGCAGTCGCCAGCAACTTCGGTACCGGCACCGCAGGCATGACGCTGCAGCAAGCAGTGTTCGCCGGCCTTGTCGACCCGGGCAAGATCGCCATCGTTCGTGAGATCCTCGCGCCGACGGTTCCTACGGCTGATTGTGGTTCGGCCACTCCGTTGAACTGCGACACGGCGTCCTTCTCGGCTCCGTTCGTGGACCCGGTCACCGGAATCGACAACTACACCATCACCACCCTCGGTGGAGTTGTGACGATCAGCGACGCGGCAGGTGCTGCCGTCGATGGCACCGACACGCTCTACAACATGGAGCGAGCCGGCTTCTGCACCGCCGTCGATGCAAACGGTCTGTGCATTGCGTGGGAGTACATCGCCCTGGTCGGCGGGCCCGGGGCCCCGGTCCCAAGCCTGTCGGTGGCTTCACTGGCCTTCGCTAATCGTGCGGTCCCCGCAGGTGCAACGACGCTGCCACTGACGATCACCAACACCGGTGGCAGCAACCTGACGGTGTCGTCGTTCTCGATCGCCGGGACCAACCCGACGTCGTTCTCGGCAACCTCCACATGCATCACCGTGGCACCGGCAGGAACCTGCAGCTTCACAGTGTCGTTCGATCCCACCGTGGCCGGCGCGTTGTCGGCAACGTTGAACATCGTCACCAACGCCGGGATCGTGGCAGTGCCACTGACCGGCACAGGTGTGAACAACACTGTGGCGACAGGTGCTCCGACCATCTCGGATACCACGCCCACAGAGGGCACCGCAGTCACGGCGGCGATCGGCACGGTTGCCGACGTCGATGGTGTACCTGGTGTGTTCAGCTTCGTGTGGCGTCAAAGCAACACACCGGCGGGTGCGGTCAACACCGTCATCCCAGGTGCCACATCGGTATCGTTCACCCCAACCCAGGCGCAAGCCAACCGTCGCCTCACGGTGACGGTGACCTTCGTCGACAACGCCGGCACAGCCGAAGCCCGGACATCGGCAATCACGACCGTGGTTGGTGACCTGTTCGTCGGTGGTGCTGCCGCCGACGTCCAGACCGGAACCGCCGGTCAGGACGAGTACCACGGTGGCGCCGGCCTCGACAACTTGTCGACCGGTGCCGAAGATGACATCGTCTCGGGTGACGCCGATGATGACACCATCGCTACCGGAGCCGGCGACGACACCATCACCTTCAGCGGCACCGGCGAGGGCTTCGATGCCGTCACGGGTGGCGCCGGAGTCGACGTCATCCAAGCCATGGCCATCAACACCAACATCGGGTTGCGGTCGATCTCCACGGTGGAGACGATCACGGCCAACGGTAACACCGGGGTCAGAATCCTCGGCTCGACCCTCAACGATGTGTTGAACTTCACCAACGTCACCCTCACGGGGATCGTCGAGATCGATGGTGGCGGCGGCAACGACGCCCTCACCGGTTCTGCTGCAGCCGATGTGATCATCGGTCGAGGCGGTACCGACACCCTCAACGGTGGCATCGGCACCGACACCATCGAAGGTGGTGCCGGCAACGACACCATGAACGGTGGAATCAATGACGACGTGTTCCGGTTCAACCCAGGTGGATTCGGTGACGACACCATCGCCGGTTTCGATGCCAACGCAACGGGCGGTCAAGACCTGATCGACCTGCGCGGGCTCGGGATCACTGCAGCCACCTTCGGGGGTCTCGTGAGCGACACTGCAGGAAACAACACGTTGATCACCATCGCCGGTCACGGAACCATCCGCCTCACCGGCGTCACTGGTGCCAACGTCGACATCACGGACTTCATCCTGCTGTAGTCCAAAGCCTGGTCAGGATGTGGAGCGCTCGGCTCCACATCCTGACCGACGGACCAACGTCCGGAAACGGCGAGTGCTGTCGGCGTGCCGCGGCATGTTCGTCCCGAGCAGCACCATCCGTCGCTCAGGACAGTTGGAAAATGATGCCCTCTCCCTGCCCGGAGAGGGCATCATCGCGTTTAGGCTCCGACAGTGACCACTCCAATTCATCAACGCGTCGATGTGCCTGGTGTGCGACTGCCGGCCGGTGGCTTCGTTCATGCCACAGTCGTGCCCGCCGGATCTGACCTGCTGTTCGTCAGCGGGCAGACGCCTGAAGATGTCGACGGATCTGTGCCAACGGACTTCGAAGGTCAGGCTCGCATGGCGTGGCGCAACGTCGAGCGCACGCTGGCTGCTGCCGGCTTCACGCTCGATCACGTGGCCAAGGTCAACATGTACATCCGCGACCGCCGTCTATCGCGAACCGAACCGGATGGTGCGCAACGAAGTGCTCGGTGATCGCCGCCCTGCATTGACCGTGCTCGTCACCGACCACTGGGACGAGCAGTGGCTCATCGAGATCGAGGTCGTCGCCGCTCGTCGTGCGTCGACGTCCGGCGACACGCCATGATCGAGCCTCCGATCGCGCCGCCGACCACATCGCTTGCACGCCAGGCGCGAGAGTTGGTCCACGACTGTTGCGAGCCACACATCGCCGCCCACAGCGAACGAAGCTTCCAGTTCGCCGCGCTGGTCGCGCGCTTCGAGGACGTGGAGTTGGACCTCGAGGTCCTCTACATCGGCACACTCCTGCACGACGTCGGCCTGGCAACGCGGTTCGACGGGCCGGATCGGTTCGAGATGCGCGGCGCCAACGCGGCCCGGGCCATGCTTCTGGAGGCCGGCATGGACAGGGCTCGGGCCGAGAACGTGTGGGACGTGATCGCCCTGCACGCATCGACCGCGATAGCGACCCACAAGAGTCCCGAGACCAGGATCGCCAACCGCGGTATCAGCATCGATGTGCGAGGGGCCGGGGCAGATCGGCTACCACCCGAAGCCGTCCGCGCGGTGCTCGACACCTGGCCACGGCATGAATTCCCGGCAGACTTCTCGACAACGCTGATCAACGAAGTCCGCACCAACCCGAACTCGGTGAGGTCGAGCTGGATGGAGTGCATTGCCGTCGCCCACGTCCCCGGCTTCGAGCCCGCCGACTTCCTTTCGACGTTGCACTCGTCGGCCGGCTTCATCTAGTGATCTGACCACGAACGGGTCCGGTGGCATCATCGATCTGGGCGTTCGTCGATCTGGTTGCCACGGTTTTCGGTGACCTGCGACTGTGAACGAAGATTGGCATCCAGATCGGTAGAACACGGGCGTCGACCGCTGTGCCGTGAGTCCGATGGCACGTGCATGGGCCAGACCCGACACACAGCACACCGCTTTGGGGTCAGAGCCGGGAAGCGAGCGTGGACAGACCTGGTGTGTGTCGGATCTGGCCGTGTTGGCGATATCGGACACACACCGATCCGAGCGGTGCGTCCACTCAGTCGATCTGGTTGCCACTACCGGGTCACAGACGCAGGTCCGCGAAATCCTTGGCAACCAGATCCTCGACCCCCTGCGGACAGGGCAAACGTTGCCGGTCAAGGCACTAGTTGTACTCGGCCGACGTGACAGACGACCATATCAATTAGTTAGACGAACGAACTAATTGTCGATACCTTGGCTGCATGCCAACGCTGCAGAAGACCTCACGACGGGAATCGGCCTCGTTCGAATTGGCCAACACACTGCGTCCAACAGTCACACGCCTGGCACGTCGGCTTCGGCAGCAGGACCACACCGGCCTCGGTCCGACCATCACCGCTGCTCTGTCGTCGATCAACAAGCACGGCGGCCTCACCCACGGCGAGCTCGCCGCGATCGAACAGGTCGCTCCCCCGACGATCACGGCTGTCGTCGGCAAGATGGAAACGCTGGGCCTCGTCACGCGTGAAACCGACTCGAACGATCGCCGGGTCACGCGTATCCGAATCACGCCGGTCGGCATCGACCAGCTCGACGAGGTTCGAAACCGGCGTACGTCGTGGCTGGCCTCGCAGCTGAGCGCGCTGACCGACGACGAACGCCAGCGGCTGGCGGCCGCGGTCGATGTGCTCGCCAAGCTTGTCGCGGCGGCTGAAGGAACCGCTTGATGGCTGCTGCCCCGATGACGATGGACGATCCACCGACCCGCGTCGGCACGTTCGAGTCATTGCGCGTTCGCAACTTTCGCCTCTTCTTCGGCGGCCAGCTGATCTCTCAGATCGGCAACTGGCTGACACTCATCGCCCAGGCCCTGTTGGTGCTGAAGCTGACCGACAGCGGCTTCGCTCTCGGTCTGTTGGCAGCTTGCCAATTCGGGCCAGTGCTCATCTTCGGCGCGTGGGCGGGCCTCGTTGCCGATCGCAGCGACAAGCGCAAGCTGCTGATGATCGTGCAGTCGTTCGCGATGCTGCAGTCCTTCGCGCTGGCATTCATCGCCTTCATGGATCACCCATCGGTTGCGGCGATCTACGTCGTTGCTGTGCTCGGTGGAATCGCCACGGCGTTCGACAACCCGGCACGCCGCGCCTACGTCGTCGAGATGGTGCCCGAGGCCAATGTCCAGAACGCGGTCAGCCTCAACAGTGCGCTGATGACCGGTTCCCGCGTGGTCGGCCCGGCGTTGGCCGGGTTGCTGATCAGTACCGTCGGATACGGATGGACCTTCGCGGCCGACGCCATCTCCTACCTGGCCGTCATCGCCAGCCTGTTCCTGATGCGCACCAGCGAGAACCGGCCACACGCTCGTGACACCTCGCGGCAAGGGCCAGGTGCGCGAGGGCCTGCGATATGTGCGCACCATGCCCGAACTGTTCGTGCCCATGGTGATGATGGCCATCGTCGGCACATTCGCCTTCAACTTCCAGACTGTCATGCCGCTCTTTGTGAAGCGCACCCTGCACGGCACCGACACAACCTTCACCCTCATCTACAGCGTGATCAGTGTTGGTTCGCTCGCCGGTGCGTTGCTCTCGGCTCGGCGATCATCAGTCACCGTTCGCAACATCATCATGTCCGCCTACGGGTTCGGCGCATCGATGCTGCTCCTGGCTCTCACACCGAGCATTCCGTTCGCCTATCCGATCGGAATCCTGGTCGGCATCTCGAGCATCACATTCATGACATCCTCGACTGCGATCGTGCAACTGCGATCCGATCCCTCGATGCGAGGTCGAGTGTTGGCATTGCAGGCGATGGTGTTCCTCGGGAGCACCCCGATCGGCGGCCCGATCCTCGGATACGTGTGCCAGCACTTCGGTGCACGCAGCGGCGTCGCGATCGGAGGGATTTCGGCCATCGTCGCCGGCATCTACGGCATGAGGGCAGTACGTGCAGAGCGCGAGACCACGTCGGTGATACCCGAAACGGGATGATCGTCGCCCGCTCGTAGCTCCTACGCAGGCACGATGCTCGATCGCCGGCAACATTCACCCACCTTGTGCGGCGATGCGTGAATGGTGTCACGGGGCTGGATCGAAACATCGACGGCGCGTCGTTCGTGTCTGTTCGTAATGTATCCGTAATATTTGTCACTCGTTCGTAACGCTGACGCCTCGCGACCCTCCTCGCATTCCCTTCATCGCATGGGTCGTCGTGCGCGTTCCTGAAACGTGATTTCGGCAAATGAAGCAAAGGAGAACACACCACGTGATCGACACTCTCGACCATGAAGCGCGGATCGAACCGCGCACCGTCTCACATCAATCAGCGCCGCATCACCCAGGCCACCACACCGCCGTCGTCGTATTGCTACCGCTGCGCATCTTCCTCGCAGCGGGCTGGCTGCGCGCCGCGGCCGAGAAGCTGATCGATCCGCAGTGGTGGAGCGGAAACAAGCTCCGTGCGTTCGTGACCGCTCAGCACCAGGACGCGCTCCCGTTCTTTCGACCCGTCCTGGATCACCTCATCACCCCTGGCGCTCAAGTGGTCGCCATCGTGGTTGTCGTCACCCAACTTGCGTGCGGGGTGGCGATCGCAGTCGGCAAGCCGCTGCGCCTCGCGCTGCAGTGGGCCGTCGCTGATGAACCTGGTGTTCGTCATGGCCGGAAGGGTCGATCCTTCGGCCTTCTATCTCGTGATGGAGATCGTGCTGCTCTTCGCAATCGCCGACGGAACGATCGGAGTCCACCCCACCACGCCGTCACGACGAACAGTCGTGATGGCCGGCATCACCGCGACTCTGGCTCTCGCCATGGTGCCGTACATCGGCACCATCGAGCCCGCCAAGGTCATCGATGATCCAGCGATGATGCTGGTCTTCATCGGGTTCATCACCACGGTCACCCTGATCGTTCGCCGCACGTCGTACCGGCCTGCGCACATGACGTACATCCGCGGGCTGTGGGCCACGTGGGTCGCCGGTTGGATGCACGCCAAGCCGAACAAGGTCGTGCGCGACGAGTTCGAACGCTGGTACATCCTGCGTGGCCGCGGCTTCGCACCGCCCCAGCGCGGCACCGCACGATCCATGGCGCCGCCGCGGGTTCAGCCTCGACGAACCGATTGACCGTCGTCGACCGAACCAACACCGTCTCGGACGGTCAGACAAGCCCGAGGAGACCGCGGAAGAACAACCACAGACCACCGAGTAGGAACGCCCAGTTGATCACGCTGTCGCGATGAGCGTCGACGTATCCGCGAAGCCGGGCGAGTCTGTCGGCTGCGCTGCCCGGCGACCGCCACGCCAACACCTCGAGCACGACGATGCCGGCCGTCGTGGCGACCGCGAACAAGATCATCCACCCGAGACTCTCCGCGGGCCTTAGGTCGAGACGAAGGATCTCGGCCGCTGCAGCGATCATCACGGGCCAGGTCTGCACCGCACCACCTGTAATGAACGCGCCGGGATAGCGCATCGTCGCGATCTTGCGTTGCCACGCCGGCTCCGCCTTCGGCTCGACGTCCTTGAACCCCGGCGTCAGCTTCGGTCGGAACCGCCGCCGAACCCACACAACGACCAGCATCACACCCAAGGCCAACTGGAGCGCGAGCGTCCACTTACCCGCCGTGTTGGACTGTTCGAATTCGACGCTGGAGCCAAGGATGGACATCGCCACACCGATGAGCGTCACGGTGACGATCCAGCCACAGATGAATGCGATGCCGTTTTTCGGTCCACGATCCGTCGCCAGCACGAGACTGAATGCGATGAGGCTGAACGGCGATGCAGCGGCCGTGAACGCCAGGACCAACAGCGATACCAACTCCGAACCGGTCACGCGTTATCCGTCGGCTCGCGCGCGGCATGTCGCAGTCATGATCCATAACATTGCCACGTACGAGTGGCGTTCTGTGTCTTCGAAGGTTGATCGAGTCGGCGATGACTAGGCAGGGACCGAGATGTGTGGCGCGACCGCGCCGACAGGTACTCGCCAACGTCGTGGACGCGACCGGTGCGAGCGATCATCGCCGACGTGTGGCCGCGCATGATGTTCGGCGACGTAGCGCTGCCCGGACAGTTCGGCAATGCGCTCCATCGTCTGGTTGGTCAGAGCCCGAGCGACGCTGCGTCGACGGCTCAGTTCTACGCCCTCCGCTACGAGTGGTGCTCCGATCGACACCGAGCACGATCGACCCGGGCGCGGCAGACGTGCACCTGGCGGTTGGATCTCACGCGTGCCGACGATTCCTACGGGCAGGATCGGACAGCCAACTGCGATTGCAATGCGCGCCGCGCCGATGTACCCACGATGCAGGTGGCCGTCGCGCGATCGGGTCCCTTCCGGGAAGATGCACAGCAACGCTCCACCACGAAGCACCTCTGCCGCAGTGTCCAAGGCCAGGGTCGCCTTCGCACCATTGTCGCGATCGATGGGGATCATGCCCATTGCCGGAAACAACCGGCGTGTCTTCCAGGAGTCCAGGTACTGGGCCTTTCCGATGAAGTAGACCGGCCGGTCGACACTCATCATGATCACGATCGAATCGAAGAAGCTCAGGTGGTTCGCGCACAACACGGCCGGACCTTCAGATGGAACCGTGTCGAGTCCCGTGACGGCGGTCGGCCACAGCCGATGGATCGGCGCCCGAAGCAAGGCGCGGGCCGCGCGCTGGAGCATTGGACCTGTCGATGTCGAACGACGCATGGAGACAGTGTGCGCCTCCGACTTTTCCGCAATGTCACGGGCAGGTGAATGCCGCGTCCGCGAGCGGTGACCTACTTCACCTCGAATCGGCGGGTGGACGACCACGCGCCGGCGAGGCCGGATGCGTCGATCGCGCGAACTCTCCACCACATGCGTGTCCTCGGCAGAGTGCTCGTCGAAAAGCTCGACGCCGAGACCGTTTGGCTGACGGTAGGCGACGAGAAGTTGCTTTGATTGTCGATCTGGATCAGGTAGCTCGCGGCACCTGCTACATCGGACCAGTCGAACACGATCGTCTGCCCTGAGTTGAATCGGGCGTCGGCAGCCGGGCTGACGAGCGTTGGGGCGGGCAGAGCGCCGGACGCGGACGGATTCACCGTCAGCGTGGCCGTTCGGCTCACGCTGCCGGAGGTAGCCGTGACGATGACCTGGGTCTGCGCCGCCACGGTCGTCGTCGTCACCGTGAACGTTCGGCTCGTCGACCCGGCTGCGATGGTGACGCTGGCCGGCACCGTGGCGCTGGCGGAGTTGTCGGAGAGTGTCACGACCGTCCCGCCCGACGGAGCCGCGGAACTGAGCCTCACGGTGCCGGTGGACGAGGCGCCCCCGACCACGATGGTGGGGCTCAACGACAGCGACGAGAGCGTGACCGTTGAAGCGCGGGTGATGCTGAGTGGCGCAAACAACGTGGTGTCGCCGAGCGTGGCCGTGAGCTGCGCTGTCGTGTTGTCGACCGGAAACGTCGTGACGGTGAACGATGCACTCGTTGCGCCGGCCGGCACGGTGACACTGGCCGGAACGCTCGCCGAGCCAGGCAGTGAACTGCTGAGGCTCACCGCGATACCGCCGGACGGTGCGGCACTACCGAGGGTCACCGTGCCCGTCGCGGATGTGCCACCTTGAACGCTGGTCGGATTGACCGAGAAGCCCGTCAACGCCGGAAGGCTGGGATGAACAACGAGATCAGCGGAACGAGTGACGCCGCCGCCGGTCACCGAGATGGTGACAACCGTTCGCGTGGTCACCGCAGCTGTCGTGATCGTGAAGATTCCGAACTCGGTCGAAGCTGGAATGGTGGCGAAAGCAGGCACCATTGCCACCTGCGGGTTGCTGCTCGTCACCTGTACCAGTTGATCGTGCCCCACCATCGACGACAGTGGAATTCGAATGATCCCGCGGGAACCGCTCGCGGTCTCGACCGGGTCCAGTGTGAACGTGTCCGGCGCGGGCGCCGGGGTGAGCGTGAGTTGCCAGTTCGCTGTCGCACCGCCGGCCTGTGCCGTGATGGTCACGATCGTCATCTTCGTGACGGCAGTTGTCTGGATGGGGAACTGGTCGCCGCCCGCACCTGCCGGGATCGTCATCGTGGGGGGCACGATCGCCGACGGCGAGGAGCTCGACAAGTTCACCACGAATCCGCCGGGGGGAGCCAGGCCATCGCAGAAGCCGGCGAAGCATCCCACCTCGAGATCCACGATCCCCAGCATGTCTGCGCCACCAGTCGCCTTGACCGGGAACAGTTGGAACGGCGTGTCGTTCAGCTTCGGCGGAACGATCGTGATGATGGCGGACTGCGACGTTCCGTTGTACGTCGCGGTGACCGTCGCCGGGTGTCGGAGCCGTGACGAAGCCGACGCGCATCCCCCGGAGCGAGTTGGGGAACCCGGTCGGGGCCACGAGTATGTCGATCGACGAGCTGCCGGCCGGGACCACCCTCGAGCTCGGGAGCTCAGGCAGAAGGTCCGGGCGATCGGTGGTCAGTGCGACGGTGGCGCCGCCGGTCGGCGCGTTCCCGGTGAGCTCGAGCGTGCCGCGAGCTTCTCCACCGCTGAACTTCGTCGCGGGGAATGTGACCGCTCCCACACGGAGCGGTGTGGCGAGCACCGTGAACGTGCCCGACGCGGAGAAGGCGGTGTAGGCCGGGTTGGCGCCGATGTAACCGTGCTGGGAACGCACACGCCAGAACTTGGTGCCCGGCGTGAGCGACGACACGATCTTCGAGTTCTCCGAGAGCCCGATCGAGGACTCGATCGATGTGAACGAGGAGTTCGTGGCGATCTGGAGTTGGTAGCCGAGGTCTTGATGGTTCGGTACGTGATTCCACGAGAGCGTCACCGGCAACTGCTGCGATGTCCCGTTGGCCGGAGCCACAAGCGTCGGCGCTGCCGGGAACGGGTTGCTATCGGCGACACTGAAGTCGACGAGGTTCGACGGCGTTCCCATCACGCCGTTGGCGTTCACCGCGATGACGCGTGCCTTGAAATTTCCCTGGATGCTCGGGTTGAACGAGATCACTTCGGTTGGGCCGGGAATGTTGACCTGCCGCACGCGCGTGCCGGTGGGGAAGCTCGGATCTGTCGATTCCTGGAGGATGTACGAAACCGCTCCGGGTACGGCGCTCCACGTGAAGGTGATGTTCTCCCACGAGTGGAACTGGGTTGCGTTCAGAGGCGGGTTCAGCGTTGCCGTGCCAGGCAGCGCCGGGACCTGCGCCTGTGACAGTAAAGCTTCGCGGCGACGACCAAGCCCCCGGTTCGAGGTCGGGGCTGACAGCTTGGCTACGCCAGAAGTACGTGCCATTGGCCAAACCACTGACGACGTCTTGGGTGGTCGCCGCGCCGATCAACAGCGACGGGTTCCTCTCGATCACCGTCGTGAAGCCCGACGACGAGCTGATCTCCCAGTTGTAGCCACCGGCCCCGGCCACCTGCGACCACGAGATGGTCGCCGGGATCGTGACGCTCGCCGCGTTCGCGGGCGACGAGAGAACCGGTGCCGGCGGTGGCACCGCCCCGGCGATGCCCTCGAAACCTCGAATACCAGGCAGAACAACGATGGCAACGACGACGCAGGCAACGAACCTCGTCATCCGGCGAATCCCAGTCATGACGACCTCTCGGCACTCTCAGGCGCCCCCCAGGCCTCCAACTTCACGACAATTCGACCGGCGAATCAATCGGTCATAGGTACTAGTACCAGGGCACCCCGTGCACGATGCCACCGCCGTTCAAGTGCTGGCTCTCCGGCGAGAACCCGGCCCCTGCATGCAAGACTCCTCGCGATGAGCTCGACGATGCCGCGCTGGCAACAACGCCTCCTTGCACCACAGATCAAGTCATGGAGCCTCCTTGGGCCCTCGGTCTCTTGGGCGCAGGACCGGGAACGCGGTGTGCTGCTCGCAAACCCGAGCGGGCGATTCGAGGTGTACGCGTTCGACGCGTCGTCGCGACCGGCGCAGTTGCGCCAGGTCACCGATCGACCGCAAGGCACGGTCGGTTGCGCGATCGCTCCCGACGGCAGCGATGTGTTCTGGTTCGATGACCAGGACGGCGACGAGCTGGGGCGTTGGCGACGCCAGCCGTTCGGCGGCGGTGAAGAAACGCCCCTCCTCGCGGATCTGCCGGTGGCGTACGGAAGCGGCATCGTGACCCGACGCGGCGGAGGCGCTGTCGTCGGGCGGGGCGGCGATGACGGATTCGAACTCGCCGTCGCGTCGGCTGATGGACCCGGGGGGATCGTGTATCGCTCCCCGGAGCACGCCAGTCTGCTCGACGCCGACGACCACGTCGCAGCGATCAGCCACCCGCCGGATGGCGACTTGTTCCATCCGATCGTGCGCATCGTCGATCTCTCGGACGGCCGGATCGTTGCGGAACTCGACGACCAGGGCCTTGGTGTGACGCCGATCGCCTTCTCGCCCGCGCGGGACCGGCGCCTGCTCGTGGCCCATTCGCGCCACGATCGCAAGGGTTTGCTGATCTGGTCGCCCGACAACGGCGCCGTGCAGGAAGTGGTCGTCGACCTCGACGGCGATCTGAGAGGGCAGTGGCTGCCAGACGCCAGCGGGCTGCTGCTCGTGTCGTCGCTCGACGGCCGCGACGTGCTGTTTCGACTCGACCTGGAATCGGGTTCGTTGGATCGTCTGGACGAATCTCGCGGTGTCGTCGACGAGTTCTCGCCCCGAAACGATGGCACGGTCCACGCGCTCGTCGAGTCCTCTGTCGCGCCGCCTCGGATCGTCGAGATCGGTGGCGGATCGATCGTCGTGTTCGACGGGGAGCCCCCGGCGCCGTCCGTCCCGGCGGAGGACGTCTACGCCTATCGGCCCAGCAGGCCGCGTGCACGCCTTTCTGCACCGGCCCGACGTCGGCAGCGCACCGTTCCCGACTGTCTTCGCGGTGCACGGCGGGCCGACTGCCCAGGACCTCGACGAGTACCTTCCGATGACTGCGGCACTCGTCGATGCCGGTTACGCCGTCGTGCGAGTGAACTACCGCGGTTCCACCGGGTACGGGCGAGCGTGGCGCGACGCGTTGGTCGCTCGGCTCGGCGCCATCGAGATGGAGGACATCGGTGCGGTGCGCGCATCGTTGGAAGCCGACGGGATCATCGATCCCGCCAACGTGGCCGTGGTCGGCGGCTCGTGGGGCGGCTATCTGACGCTGTTCGCGCTCGGCGTCGAACCCGATCGTTGGTCGGCGGGCATCGCGTTCGTGCCGCTGGCCGACTTCGCCATGAGCCAGGAGGACCAGCCGACGTTCATGACGGCGTACGACCACGTGCTGTTCGGGGGCACGCTCGACGAGATGCCCGACGAGTATCGGGCGGCTTCACCGCTCACCTACGTCGATGCCGTGCGCTCGCCGGTGTTGATCACCGCCGGCGCCAACGATCCTCGCTGTCCGCCCCGCGCCACCGACACCTACGTCGACCGGCTGCGCCAACGAGAGCACGACGTGGTCTATGTCCGCAAGGACACCGGACACGCGTCGTACGACAACGAGCGTCGCGCGGAAGAGATCGGACTCGCGCTCGAGTTTCTCGAGTCACGCATGCCGGCACGATGAGCTGAAACGAGACAAGCCAGCCGAATCATCCCGTCGAGAACTACTCGATCCGCAGGCCAGATATCGCCCGAGCGATCACCAGCTGCTGGATCTCGCTGGTGCCTTCGAAGATCGTGTGGATCTTGGCATCGCGATGCCAGCGCTCGACTGGATACTCGCGGGTGTAGCCGTATCCGCCGAGGATCTGGATGGCATCCTCAGTCACTCGAACGGCAACCTCTGACGCCTTGTACTTGCTCATCGAGCCCTCGCCGTTCTTGAAGCCGCCGTTGCGAGCGAGCCACGCGGCACGCCAGATCAACAATCGAGCGGCATCGATCTCGACGGCCATGTTGGCCAACTTGAAGGCGATCGCCTGGTGCATGACGATGGGCTTGCCGAACGCCTTGCGCTCCTTGGCGTAGTCCAACGCGAACTCGTATGCAGCGCGGGCGATGCCGAGCGCTTGCGCACCCACCGCGGGGCGGGTCGCCTCGAACGTGGTCATCGCCGGCTGCTTGTCGCCGGTGTGGCCCATCTCGCGGGCTCGGGCCAGCTTGGCGTCGAGCTTCTCCTTGCCGCCCAGCAGGCAGCTACCCGGGACGCGAACGTCGTCGAGCACGACCTCGGCGGTGTGCGAGGCACGGATGCCGTGCTTCTTGTACTTCTGGCCCTGGCTCAAACCCTTGGTGCCGGGCGGGACGATGAACGACGCCTGCCCGCGACCCTTCAGTTCGGGGTCGACGGCGGCGACCACGACGTGGATGTCGGCGATGCCACCGTTGGTGATCCATGCCTTGGTGCCGTTGAGGACCCACTCGTCGTTGGCCTCGTCGTACACCGCTCGGGTCCGCAACGACGACACGTCGGAACCGGCGTCGGGCTCGCTGACGCAGAACGCGCCGAGCTGCACCTTCTTGGCATCGCCGTAGCACTGCGGCACCCACTCCAGCACCTGTTCCGGGGTGCCATTGCCACTGATCCCGGCAGCAGCAAGCGCCGTGCCCATGATCGCCATTCCGATGCCTGCATCGCCCCAGAACAGCTCCTCGATCGCGACGGGCAATGTGAGCCCGGTCGGGTCGGTGAAGCTGTTCATCAAGAACTCCCAGCCGTAGAGCCCGATCTCGGCAGCCTGCTCGACGATCGGGTACGGGAACTCCTCGCGCTCATCCCATTCGTGACCTGCGGGGCGAATCACGTCCTCGGCGAAGTCGTGCACCCACTTCTGGATCTGCAGTTGGTCTTCGTTGAGTGCAAAATCAGCCATGATCACTCCCGGTCAGCAATGTTACCTGCGGGTAACTATACCGCCGGGTAACCACCGGATGTCAAGTTGCAGATGGTTTGCGGTTCAGGATCTGGGGATGGCCAACAGCGTCGGGGCGATGGTCTCGTAGATCAACTTGGCGCCCGGCTTGTACACGTGGACGCCGTCCCAGCGGTGGCCGAGATCGCTCGAGATCGCGGGATCATTGCACCACTCGGTCGGTCCGCTGACGAACGAGACATTGGCCGGATCGGCTCGCCGCGACCTGTCGCAACAACTGGTTGAGGTGGGCAACTCGAGCATCGTCGCCACGTTCGGGAAGCGCCGGAACACCGGCACCCTTCACATCTGTGGGACGCATGCACGGCACCTCGAGCAGCGCGACCTTCGCGCCCGCGGCTCGAAGCGCGGCAACTCCGAAACCGAGGTTCTCGGTGAAACGCTGATCGGCTGCAGGCGTGTTGAAAGGAATCATCTGCCCATCGACCTCGACGTCGAACACGTCCCAGGCGCCCAACACGACGAGCGCGATCTGGGCCTCGTTCTTGCTCGCCGCCTTGCCCCACTTGTCGGCCCAGCCACCACAATCGGCGAACGATCGGCTGAAGCCATTGCGAGCCGAGCGCACCTTTCCGTCTTCGTACACGCTGCAGCCTTCGACCGAGCCGTCGCTGATCGTGAACGCGCTGTCGATGCCTGATGGAAGGTTGATCGCCAACGAGTGCGCCTGCGAATCGCCGACGATGACGACTCGTGCCGGGCCAGGGGGCTGCACGACCGGCGCGACGACTGCCACCGTGGGAGCAACGGAGGTCGGCGTCACCACCGCGCCCGGCACCGTGACCGAGCCTGGGACGAGCGAGCCCGCCACCGTGCCCGCAACTGTCGTCGATGGCGCCGCACCTGCGAGCGCCGCGGCCGGTGTCTGCACGTCCGACAGATCGATCGCCACGTCGGGCCCGCCGGCCGCAACATCGAACCGGTCGACGCGCGAGTAGAACAACGCCAGCGAGCCGACCACGACCGTCGCCGGCAAACCCAGCAGCAATCGTGCGCGACGACCATTGACTGTCGCGTGGCCGATCGAACCACTTGCGGAATCCGCCCTTGCGGATGGGTGTCTCGATGTACTTGTACGAGAACTCGGAGACCACGATCGTCACGGACATCGCCGCGATGAACCTGGTCCACGACCCGTCGTATGCGCCGCAGATCACCGAGATCGGCCAACTCCACAGGTAGATGCCGTAGGAGCGCTTGCCGATGGCGACCAACGCCGGGATTCCGAAGAACGCCCGTGCCGTCGCCGCCGCTGGATGCACCACGACCGCGACCACGACAAGCGACAGGATCGACACGAGCGCGAGCTGCCACCGGTAGAGCGATCGATCGGTGAGGTGGGTGGTCGCGAAGAAGCACACCAGCAGCGCCGTCGCGGCGAGACCGGCGACGCTCAACTTCACTCCGGCGGGACTCGAGGCGGCAGCCCGCATCCGCCAGGGACGCCACAGGAATGCGGCACCGGCACCGAGCAGCAGTCCACTCGATCGCGTCAGCGTCGACAGGTACAAGAAGTTGGCACGGTCAGATGTCAACTCGGTCGGGGATGCGAGGAGCCACGTGATCAACATCACCACGCCCGCCGCGATCAGGACCGATCGACCGATGTCGGCGATGCGTCTGTTGCCTCGTGTGAGCAACACGAAGATCGGCGGCCAGAAGAGGTACCACTGCTCCTCGACGGCAAGGCTCCAGAGGTGCCGCAACGGCGAGAAGTTTCCGAAGTACTGCGCTCCCCCGAAGATCTGCCCCCAGTTGGCGAAGTAGAAGAGGCCCGGCAGGAAATCGCGATGCATGTCGGACTGCTGCCGTGCGGTTCCGAACACCGCAATCCATGCTCCGACGGCGATCAACATCGCGAACAACGCCGGCAACAGCCGTCGGGCCCGGCGGAGCCAGAACTGACGCAGTGCGATGCCGCCCGTGCGCTCGCGCTCCTCGATCAGCAACGAGGTGATGAGGAACCCGGACACGACGAAGAACACTTCGACGCCGAGGAATCCGCCGTGCATCCAGCTGAACCCGGCGTGGTAGAAGACGACCGCGATCACCGAGATCGCGCGGAGGCCGTCGAGGCCAGGCTGGTAGCCCATCGGAGGCAGCGGGCGTCGGGTGGGGAGCGAGTTGGAACGCCATCGGACTTCGAAATCGGCAAGCCGATCGAGTGCAGGGTGCTCCAGAACGTCAGTCATGAATCCCGACATTCTCGCAGCCGTCTGCAGGAATGACTGGCATTCGGCGATCGAGGCCCCATGTCACAACCAGGCCCAACGCCACCGCGCAGAGGACCGATCCGGCGAGGTACGGGCTCCAGATTCCTACCCGGTCGAACATCGCCCCGGCAATCGGCGGACCCACGACTCGACCGAGCCCATTGGCCGACTGCTGAAAGCCCAATGCCTCGCCACGCCGGTCCGCTGGGGCGTTCTCGGTGACCAACGTCGTGATCGACGGCGAAGCGACACCCTGGCCCACCGAGAGGAGAAGGAGGGCGAGGATCAGCAGGGGCCACTCCTTGGCCACCGCCATCGCCGCCAGACCGACGACGAGCAAGCCGAGCCCGACCGCGAAGAGGCGCTCGGTACCGAACCGCTCGACCAATCGTCCGTACGCGCCGCCTTGGACCGCGACCAACACCAGACCGACGCCGAGGAAGACGGCTGCCGTCCCTGCCTCCGTCAGTCCGAAGCGACGACCAGCAAACAGCGAGAACGTTGCCTCGAACGAAGTGAAGGCGACGACGGTGATGAACCCGATGATCGCCAAGCGACGCAGGATCGGCGATGTCGGCGACTTGATGCCGGAGTGCGGGGACGCGCTCGGTTGGTCGGCGCGTTTCGGGCAACCGGATCATCGCCGCTATGGCATTGATCGAGGCCAGAACGCCGGCAACGTAGAACGGCACATGTGGGCCACCGAGCGCGGCAAGCCCGCCGATCGCCGGACCGAGCACGAAGCCGACTCCGAACGCAGCGCCGAGCATCCCGATGAGGCCCGGCCGCTGATCCTCAGGTGCGATGTCGGCGACAGCGGCCTGGGCGACGGACAGACTGCCACCCGACGCGCCATCGATGATGCGACCCGCGAACAGCACCCACAACGCCCCGGCCGCGCCGGTGATGAAGCTTCCGACCGCTGTGCCGATCAGGGAGATGACGATGACGGGCTTGCGGCCGATTCGATCCGACCAGCGGCCCAACAACGGAGCACAGATCAGTTGGGCGAGCGAGAAGGAGGCGAACAAGAGACCGACGGTGAGGCCCGATGCCCCGAACCGTTCCGCATACCGGCCGAGAATCGGCACGATGATCCCGAACCCGATGAGGTCGAGCGCAACCGTTGTCCAGATGGTCCAGTACCCCTTGGGTACCGGCTTGCGCTCTCGCTTTGCCACGACTCCCCGTTTTATCTGATCGCTCGCCATGGCAGCACACACGCGCCGAATGTTCCCAGCGTGGACGCTGGAGAGATGGGCCAGCCCCGTCACCCCTTGGGGAAGGTGACGGGGCTAGGTCGGGGGGCCTCGACGGCGGGGCGAATTCACGCGCCGCGGCCGCGCCAGTCGGGTCGTCCAGTGAACCCTGGGCGTGAGTCGACGCCGAACTTGGGTGCGACAACCGCTCCCACGAGTAGTGCGAGCAAGGCCAAAGCTGCCATGATGAATCATCTCCTTGAATTGATGTTGTAGATTAGTATCGTCCATTGCGATTGATAAGGGAAATAGATATTAATGCTGAAGTCAATCTCTGAATTCGATTTACCCGTGGGCGTCGAAGTGCGCCATCTGATGGCCCTCGAGGCTGTTTCCCAGACCGGCTCGTTCTCGCAGGCCGCGACACAACTCGGTTACGCGCAGAGCGCAATCTCGCAGCAGATCTCCACGCTCGAAAAGGCAGTCGGCCATCGGCTCGTCGACCGACCGGGTGGGCCGCGATCTGTGTCGCTCACCGAAGCCGGCAAGGTGCTGCTCGAACACGCCGGCCACATCATCGCCCGACTCGCTGCAGCGAAGGCCGATCTCGACGCGATGGCTGCAGGCGATGCGGGCGTGCTGAGGGTCGGCACCTTCCAATCGGCCAGTGCCCGGCTGCTGCCGCCGACGCTCGCGATGTTCCGCACATCGTGGCCCGACATCAATGTCGAACTTCGCAACGAACCGGTCATCACCAACGTCGAGGGTCTGGTGCGCAGCGGGCAGGCAGACCTGGCGTTCGCCGATGTCGCGTCACTCGTGGACTCGCATGCAATGGTCGAACTGATCCGCGATCCCGAGGTACTGATCTGTGCTCCCGATCATCCGCTCGCGGAGCACGACACCGTCGACCTCGCCGAGCTCGCCGGCGTTCGGATGATCTCGATGCCGATGGGCGACGCCTGCGCGATCCGCGCTGCACGCGCGCTGGAGCGTGTCGGCGTGGAGCCGGACATCGTGTTTCGAAGCGACGACAACCTCACGACCCAACGCCTCGTCGCCATCGGTCTCGGTATCGCCATCGTGCCGCTGCTGACGGTCGAGCGATCGATCCCCGATGCCCGTGTCGCCATCCGCGGTTTGAACACCAACCTCGAACGTCAGATCGGGATCATCTGGCATCGCGATCGGCTGCAATCGCGCGCAGCCGAGGCATTCATCGACACCGCCATGAAGGTCAGCAGCGATGTCGACATGCCGGCAGTGCCGTCGATGTCGTGCCCCGGCTGATCGGCGGCAACTAACGGCCCCGATCGGGCGACTCTGCGCAACCTCGGGCGCGATAGCGGAATCACCCGTTCCGAAATCGATCCCATCAGACCAGCTCGGGAGCGAAAATGGACGTCACATGTCCACAATCGCGCCCGACAACCGTGAGGATCGTACCTGCGAGTCCAGCTACGGCCCCGCCGGGTACCGTGTGCGGCAATGTCGGGATTCGATGGCTCTTCCGGAACGGAACGAGCCACTTTGTGCGAGTTCCTCGACTACCAACGCGAAGCGCTGATCAGCAGGGTCCAAGGCCTCACGGATGAGCAGTCGCGAATGACCCCGACCGCGAGCTCGCTATCGCTCCTGGGGTTGATCAAGCACTCAGCGATCTGGGAGCGAAGATGGTTCCAGATCATCGTCGCCGGTCGTAACTTCCCGGGCGAGTGGCCTGCGGTGCCTGACGTCGAGGCGGAGAAAGTGGACCCGACCTTTCGGCTCACCGACGAAGACACCATCGAGACGGTCGTCGCTGTCTACCGAGCACAGATCGTCGCCTCAAACGAGATCTTGGGCAGTCTCGATCTCGATGCACCGTGTGCCCGGTCGGACAAAGTCAAAGAGAACCTGCGGTGGGTTGCCCTCCACATGATCGAGGAGACCGCTCGTCACGCTGGCCACGCGGACATCATTCGCGAGACCATCGACGGCACTCGCGCGAGCTGACACCAGCACAGTCGGAAACTCTGAAGCTGACCGGCGACAACTAGCGGCGCAGCGTCGTACCGGCCTTCGTCGTTTCGACGGTCCAACCTGCAGCCTGCAACTCGGCACGGATGGAATCGGCGGTCGCGAAGTCCTTGGCAAGACGCGCAGCATCGAGCGCGGCAGCCTTGGCGGCATCGGCGGCAGGGACATCGCCACCTGCATTCAGCACCAGGCCGAACGCTGTGCAGATCTCGTGCACCGCAGCCACCAAGCCCGGCGCGACCGGGTCGTCGGCATCGAGCGCGGCATTGGCCCGGCGCACGGTGTCGAACAGCAACGCCATCGCGCCAGGCGTGTCGAGGTCGTCGTCCATCCGCTCGCGGAAGCGCGCCAAGACATCGGAGTCGGCGTCGGCTGCCGGAACAGCGGCCGTGCGCGAGGCGAAGGAGTCGAGCCCGGCAAGCGCATTGACCGAAGCGTCGATGTTGTCCTGACCGACCGACACCGGCCCGCGGTAGTGCGATTGCAGCAACAGCATGCGATACGCGCGGGGGTCGTAGTGCTGCACGAGGTCGAGGAGGTTGGCGACGTTGCCGAGACTCTTCGACATCTTCTCGCCCTCCGCATCGACCACGAATCCGTTGTGCATCCAATGGTTCGCGAACCGCTTGCCCAACGCGACTGCCTGGGCCCGCTCGTTTTCGTGATGCGGGAACTTGAGGTCCATCCCTCCGCAGTGCAGATCAAAACCCTCGCCGAGAATGTCGAGGCTCATGACGACGCATTCGCTGTGCCAGCCCGGCCGGCCCTCGCCCCACGGCGACGGCCATGAAGGCTCGCCCGGTTTGGCCAACTTCCACAGCACGAAGTCGGCGGGGTGGCGCTTGTTCTCGGCGCCGTACACCTCGCGGTCGCCACCACCTTCGATCATGTCGGACAGGCGTTGATTGACGAGGAGGCCGTAATCCTCGACCGACTCGACGCTGAGGTACACGCCGTCGTCGGTGGTGTAGCCGCGGCCGATGTCGACCAGTTCACCGATCATCGTCACCATCTGCTCGACATACGCCGTGGCGTGCGGAACGTCGGTCGGGCGCTGAACCCCCAACTTGCCCATGGCCTCGAACCACACCGACTCGCACTTCGTCGTGATGTCCTGCCACGGACGGTTCTCGTTGTTGGCGCGGTTGATGATGGCGTCGTCGATGTCGGTGATGTTGCTGACGAGCCGAACCTGCAGGCCCGACCACTCGAGATAGCGGCGCAACACGTCGTAGACCAGGGTTGCCCGACCGTGACCGAGGTGCGGGGGGCCGTACACCGTCGGGCCGCACAGGTAGATGCTGACCTTGCCCGGCTCGCGCAGCGCGAGTTCACGTACCTCTCTTGTGGCGGTGTCGTACAGGTGCAGCATGGGCCGCCAGCCTACGTGTCGACGACCGCGAGCCTCTGGATGAATTCGCTGTTCAGGTCGAAGGCGGCGACTGCGCCGATGACGATCGTCGCGGGTGACTCGACTGCGACCATCGCCAGCTCCGACAACGCACACCGCACGACATGTTGGTGGCTCGACGTCGCGTGACGGATCGCTGCAACGGGGGTGTCAGCAGCCAACCCACCCTCCATCAATGCCGCGGCAATCGATGCCCGCTGGGCGACACCCATCAAGACGATGATCGTTCCACCGGCCTGGGCGAGCGCATGCCAGTTGACCGCGTTCTCGCCGCGCTGGCGATGCCCGGTCACAACGGTGAACGAGGCGCTGACACCGCGATGCGTGACGGGGATGCCCGCTGCCGCCGGAGCTGCGATGACAGACGAGACACCGGGCACGATCTCGAATTCGAGACGAGCCTCGACGAGGGCGAGGGCCTCCTCGCCACCACGTCCGAACACGAACGGATCGCCGCCCTTCAGCCGCACGATGTTTCGACCACTCCGACCGAGTTGCACCAACAACTCGTTGATCAGTTCCTGTGGCACAGGCGCGCCGGGACGCTTGCCGACATCGATCATCTCGGCACCCGGTCGGGCGAGTGCAAGCACTCCGGTGCCGACCAGCGCGTCGTGCACGACGACGTCGGCTTCCTGCAATCGGCGCAATCCACGGATGGTCAGCAGTTCCGGGTCACCCGGGCCGGCGCCGACCAACGAGATCATGCGGCAGCCGTGATCATCATCGCCCCAGCGGTCGTGTTGGTCGCCTCATCGACGAGGATCAAACGCCCACCCTCGCGACTGACCTCGTACGGCGAAGCAACGATCGGCTCGCTCAGCGACACGCGCACCATCGCCAGATCGTTGAGCTCGATCTGGTCGGCGAAGATCGGCTCGAGGGTGTGGAGGTCGTGGCGATACTCGACCGAGTCCACCGTGGCGCGCCCGACACGGGTGCCGTGCTTGAACCAGTACCGCGAGCCAGCGCGCAGCGGCTGATCGATCATCCAGCACACGTGGCCCGACACCACTTCGGTCGACAGGGCGACCCCGACCACCAGCACATCGCCGCGAGCGACGTCGACGTTGTCGGCCAACGACACGGTGATTGCCTGGCCGGCATCGGCGACCGGGATCTCGCGACCGAACCGCTGTATGCCGGACACGACACTGCTGCGACCACTGGGCAAGACGGTGACCGGATCACCCACACGGAGACCGCCGCCGGCCAGCCGACCGGCGAAGCCCCGGAAATCCGAACCCTGAGGACGGATGACGCGTTGCACGTCGAGCCGCGCCGGGACCTCGGCGCGGCGCCGCGTCGTCGAAGTTCTCCAGCCAGTCCAGCAGGGCCGGGCCGTCGTACCACGGTGAGTTGGGCGAGAGTGTGACGACGTTGTCGCCATGCAACGCGCTGATCGGGAACGCCACCACCGGTACCGGTGTCGGCAACGCTTCGACATACCCGGCGAGATCCTTGGCCACCGAGTCGAACTCGCCCTCGTCCCAGTCGACAAGATCCATCTTGTTGACCGCCAGCGCGATCGCCTTCACCCCGAGCAACGAGGCGATGAACGCATGCCGACGAGTCTGCTCGAGCACTCCATGGCGCGCGTCGACCAGCACGATCGCAACATCGGCGGTCGAGGCACCGGTCACCATGTTGCGCGTGTACTGCGCGTGACCCGGGGTATCGGCGACGATGAAACTGCGGTTCGGCGTGGCGAAGTAGCGGTGGGCGACATCGATGGTGATGCCCTGCTCGCGCTCGGCACGCAGGCCGTCGGTCAACAGGGCGAGGTTGCGCTCGCCATCCCCGTAGCGGCGACTCGCCTTCTCGACTGCGGCGAGCTGATCCTCGAACACCGTCTTGGTGTCGTGCAGCAATCGCCCGATCAAGGTGCTCTTGCCGTCGTCGACACTTCCGGCAGTCGCGATGCGAAGCGTGGTAGTTGAGCTCATCAGAAGTAGCCCTCTCGTTTGCGGTCTTCCATGGCTGATTCACTGAAGGTGTCGTCGGCGCGTGTTGCGCCGCGCTCGGTGATGCGTGCAGCGGAAACCTCGGCGATCACTTCGTCGATGGTGGCGGCGGCGGAACGCACGGCCCCGGTGCAACTGGCATCGCCGACCGTGCGGTAGCGCACCGTCTCGATCGACGACCGCTCGCCGGGCTCGAGCACGACCGGGCCGCCGACTGCCAGCAACATCCCATCGCGAGGAACAACCTCACGCTGGTGGGAGTAGTAGATGCTGGGAAGCGGGATCTGCTCGGCAGCGATGAACTGCCAGATGTCGAGCTCGGTCCAGTTGCTCAGCGGGAACGCGCGGAGTTGCTCGCCCTTGCGGATCCGCGCATTCAGCAGATCCCACGGCTCGGGTCGTTGGTTGCGTGGATCCCAGCGGCCCTGCTGATCACGGAACGACAAGATCCGTTCCTTGGCACGAGCCTTGTCCTCGTCGCGACGGCCACCGCCGAACGCTGCGTCGAAGCCGTGCTCGGTGATGGCGTCGAGCAGGGTGACCGACTGCAATCGGTTGCGACTGGCCCGCGGGCCCGGATCCTCGACGACGCGACCGTTGTCGATCGAGTCCTGCACGCTGGCCACCACCAACCGGGCGCCGACGCGCCGCACGAACTCGTCGCGGTACTCGATGACCTCGGGAAAGTTGTGACCCGTGTCGACGTGCATCACCGGGAAGGGCAGGCGGGCCGGTGCGAAGGCCAGCACTGCGAGGTGCAACAGGACAGCCGAATCCTTGCCACCGCTGAACAGGAGCACCGGATTCTCGCACTCGGTCGCGACCTCGCGAATGATGGTGACGGCCTCGTCGGCCAACGACTCGAGGTGCGGGCTCGCAGTGGTGTTCATACGTGCAGGCCGCATTCGGTCTTCGAGTTGCCGGCCCATCGACCGCCGCGGCGATCCTCGCCTTCGGCGACAGGTCGCGTGCATGGCCAGCAACCGATCGACGGATAGCCACGCTCACTGAGCGGGTTGACGGGCAACTGGTTGATCTCGGCGTACAGCGCCATGTCGTCGTCGGTCCACGTCGCCAACGGGTTGATCTTGGCGAGGTTGCGGTTGATGTCGTAGCTGACGATCGGCGCATTGGCGCGGGTGGGGCCATCGACACGACGGACACCGGTGACCCACGCGGCTTTGCCGTCGAGGGAGCGGTTGAGCGGCTCGACCTTGCGCACCGCGCAGCATCCTTCGACATCGGTCTGCCACAGGTTGTCGCGATGGATCTCGGGCTTTGGAGTGACGACACGGAGGTTGATGTCGAACCGAGTCTGCATCGCCTCGACGAGCCACCATGTCTCGGCGAACAGGTACTGCGTGTCGAGCAGGACGATGTCGGCAGCCGGGTCGGCGCTGGCGGCGAGGTGCACGAGCACAGCATCTTCGAAGCTGGAGGTGATGGCCACGTTCTCGACGCCGTAGGTGTCGAACGCCCAGCGAAGCACCTCCGATGGGTGCAACTGCTCGACGTTGTCGGGGGCTTGGAGCAGACTCACCCCGGCAGCCTACCTAATTACGACTAATTCGATCAAGATTGGTGCAATTCGTCATTGGTAGCCTGCCGACGTGGCCTTCGACTACCCGATCATGCTCGATCTCACCGATGTCCCGGTGCTGGTCGTCGGGGGTGGACGGATCGCCCTTCGCAAGATCGAAGGCCTGCTCACAGCGGGCGCCGCAGTCACCGTCGTGGCTCCTTCAGTCGACGACGCCATCCGTGAACTGGCAGTTCGGATCATCGATCGGAGATACGAGCCCGGCGATCTCGAAGCTGTCCGATTGGTGATCACCGCCGCAGACGACCCGGAAGTCAATGCCGCCGTGGCGGCCGATGCCACGGATCGCGGGATCTGGGTCAACTCTGCCGACGATCCCGCCAATTGCACCTTCACGTTGCCGGCTGTCGCTCGCGACGGTGCCGTCACGATCGCCGTCGGCACCGGTGGGGCCAGCCCGGCGCTCGCATCGCACCTGCGCGGCGAGTTGGAGAAGTGGTTGGGCGAGATCGGTGCGGCCGACGCGGCCGTCACGCTGGCAGCACAGCGCGCCGAGTTGAAGGCCGATGGTGTGTCGACCGAATCGATCGATTGGTCCGACCGGGTGCGTGCAGCCCTGCGGCACCGGTCCTGAGATCTCCCTCAACGGCTGCCCGATGGTGTTGTGAGTCAGATGTCGCGTCTGGCGAACCACTGGGCTCACAGCTGCGTGGCTCAGTCCGGTGGAGTCAATCGCCTCGGTCGCGATCGAGGACGACGTCAATCGGCTCCTCGCTCCGCACACGTTTCGGAACACCCAATGACCCCGGCTTCGCCGGGGGCGTGATCCAACCCTCAGCAATCCCATCTGCCAAGGGATCGCTGCTCGGAAGGTCTCCGTCCATGCTCGCACCCTAGAAGATCCTGAGATCGAGGTGCTCGACAAACTCGGACTCCGGTGCATGTAGCTGGTCGGTAGCCTTGGGAAACCATGGCTGAGCAGACGTCGAACATCCCCGAGAAGCCGTCACTCGACGGTATCGAGGCGCGCTGGATGCCGCGCTGGGAGGCCGACGGGACGTACCGCTTCGACCGCACGGCGACCCGTGACCAGGTGTTCGCCATCGACACACCGCCTCCCACGGCGAGCGGGGCATTGCACATCGGCCACGTGTTCAGCTACACGCACACCGACACCATCGCCCGCTTCAACCGCATGCGCGGCAAGAGCGTCTTCTACCCCATCGGTTGGGACGACAACGGTCTGGCCACCGAACGCAGGGTGCAGAATTTCACCGGCGTGCGCTGCGATCCCTCGCTGCCGTTCGATCCGGAGTTCACCGCCCCGTTCAACGGCGACGTGCCGAAAGATCACCGGGCAATCCCGGTGAGCCGGCCGAACTTCGTCAGCCTCTGTCACAACGTGATCCACGACGACGAGGAAGTGTTCGAACAACTTGTCCGCCGTCTGGCGATCTCCATCGACTGGTCACTCCTGTACACCACCATCGGCGAACGCTCGCAGCGGACCAGCCAGCTGGCATTCCTGCACAACCTGGCGCGCGGCGAGGCGTACCAGCAGGACGCGCCGACGCTGTACGACATCGACGAGCGCACTGCGGTCGCGCAGGCGGAGATGGTGGACCGTGATGTGCCGGGCGCATATCACAAGATCGCGTTCCATCGCACTGGCGACGAAGGTGATCTGCTGATCGACACGACGCGCCCAGAGCTCCTCGCGAGCTGCGTTGCGATGGTCGCCCATCCCAACGACGATCGCTACAAGCCGATGTTCGGCACCACCGTCCGCACTCCCCTGTTCGAAGTCGAAGTGCCGGTGCTCGCTCATCACCTCGCCGACCCCGAGAAGGGAACTGGCATCGCGATGATCTGCACGTTCGGCGACACCACCGACGTCACCTGGTGGCGCGAGTTGAACCTGCCGTCGCGCGCGTTGATCGGATTCGACGGCCGCATGGCAGCCGACACACCTCCGTGGATCACGACCGCGTCCGGTCAGGCCGCGTACGAGCAGGTCGCCGGCCTGGCACCGAAACAGGCGCAGCGCAAGATCGTCGAGCTGCTCCTCGAGTCCGGCGAGATGCTGGGCGAACCACGCCCGATCACTCATCCGGTGAAGTTCTACGAGCGAGGTTCACGCCCGTTGGAGATCGTCGCGACGCGTCAGTGGTACATCCGCAACGGCGGCCGCGACGACGCACTGCGCGAGGCGCTTCTGGCAGCGCGGCCAAGAGCTGCAGTGGCACCCCGACTACATGTACAACCGCTATCAGAACTGGGTCGGCGGGCTGAATGGCGACTGGCTGATCAGTCGGCAGCGCTACTTCGGTGTGCCGATCCCGGTGTGGTACCGGCTCGACGGCGATGGCAACCCGGTGCACGACGACATCCTCACGCCTGATCGACGGCGAGCTGCCCATCGACCCGTCGACGAACTGCCCAGCCGGTTTCACCGAGGACCAGCGCGGCAAGCCGGGCGGGTTCATCGGCGATCCCGATGTCATGGACACGTGGGCGACTTCATCGTTGACCCCCCACATTGCCGGCGGCTGGGTCGACGACCCCGATCTGTTCGCACGCGTGTTCCCCATGGACATGCGACCACAAGCCCACGACATCATCCGTACGTGGCTGTTCGGCAGTGTGGTGCGCAGCCATCACGAGCACGGCTGCCTGCCGTGGACCAACGCGGCGATCTCCGGGTGGATTCTCGACCCCGACCGCAAGAAGATGTCGAAGAGCGTCGGCAACGTCGTCACTCCGCTCCCCCTCCTCGAGGAATGGGGCACCGACGCGGTGCGCTATTGGGCAGCGTCCGGTCGACCCGGCTCCGACACCGCCTTCGACGACGGGCAGATGAAGATCGGTCGCAAGTTGGGGACCAAGTTGCTCAACGCGTCCAAGTTCGTGCTCGGATTCGGCGAGCCGCCCGACGGCGCGTCCCCGACGACTGCGATCGATCGAGCGATGCTGGCTCGGCTCGCCGAGGTTGTCGACGAGTCGACTCGGGCGCTGGAGGAATTCGACTACGCCCGAGCCCTGGAGCGAACCGAGTCGTTCTTCTGGTGGTTCTGCGACGACTACGTGGAGCTGGTGAAAGGTCGGGCCTACGGCACACAGGGCGACGAAGCCGCCTATTCCGCTCGAGCCGCGCTACGTGAGGCACTCGACATCGTCCTGCGCCTGTTCGCCCCCTTCCTGCCGTTCGTCACCGAAGAGGTCTGGAGCTGGTGGCACGAGGGATCGGTGCACGCCACCCGATGGCCCGCCGGCGCCAGCACGGCCATCGGCGACGTGTTCCTGCTGGACCCCGTCAGCGAGGTGCTCGCGGCAGTCCGGCGCGGCAAGACCGAAGCCAAGCTCAGCCAGCGGGCGGCCGTGGAGGAGCTGGTGGTCCACGGTCCGCGATCCGTTCTCGACGCCATCGAGGCCTGCCGTGCAGACCTGGCCGAGGCCGGCGGGATCGCCGAATTCAGCTTGTCCGAGGCCGCAAATCTGGTGACATCGGTGCGTCTTGCCCCCTCGACGGATGCGAGAGTCGCCCACTAGCCTGCTCAAGGTGAAGTCGAGGGTTCGGGTTGCAGCGCTGCTGGTGGGCATCGGGGCGCTTTGGGTGACGGCAGCCGCCGTCCCATCCGCCGTGTTCGCAACGCCACCGGCTAGCTCTACCACCACGACGATCGAGGGCGATGGCGGCGCCGTCGACGCGCCGATCGTCGGCAACATCGCCGATCCGGCCGACGCGCCGGCATCCGCCACCCGCGGCAGCAGCATCCAAGAGACGCCGACGCTGCCGCCTCCGCCGACCGAGGAGCCGACCACGACCGTGGAGTTGGCACCACCCGATACCGGCGTTCCGTTTGCCTCGGGAGTCGGACGTCGAGTGGTCTACTCCAAGAACCAGATGCGTGTCTGGATCGTCGACGGGAACAACGTCACCGTGCGCACGTACCGAGTCTCGGGGCGCTTCGGTCAACCGGATCCCGGCACGTATCACGTCTTTTCCCGTTCGACGTTCACCTGCAACATCGACCACCCCAACATCTGCATGAGGTTCATGGTTCGATTTGCCAAAGGTCCGGAGGGCGACAACATCGGCTTCCACGAGATCCCCAAACGCGACGGCGTGCCCGTGCAGTCCGAGGCCCAGCTCGGGCAGGCGTTGTCGGGTGGCTGTGTTCGACAGGCCACCGCTGACGCCGAGTACATGTGGGCCTTCGCCGGCATCGGCACCGAAGTGGTTGTGACCGACTAGCCATCGGGGGCGCTCCCAAACCAATCGAACGCCCCGCTAACCTTGATGACTCATGACTGACGCGGAACCGACTGAACCCCAGCCTTTCCGTGGTCACCACACCGCCGGGCAACGGCTCGTGCTGGTGGTGAACTGCCTCATCGTCGTGCTCTGTCTGGCCGGCGCAGTCGGCCTGTTGATCGGCAAGAACGCCGGCGAAAACGGTCGCAAGGTGGTCATCAACACGGCGACAACGCTGCCGGATGCTGCTGCTGCTGAAGCACCGCCTGTCACGGCCGCGCCCGGCGAAACCCTGCCCGGCGACACCGGATCCGACGAGACCTTCCCCGAGGCCGATCCGGCGGCGATGAACTTCCTCATCACGGGTGCCGACAACTCGACCGACAAGAGCTGCGTGGAACTGCAGGACAAGGGTCCGAGATCCGGCGAGCGCAGCGACACCATCATGATGATCCGCCTCGACCCGGTGACCAAGCGATCTGCGGTGCTCTCCTTCCCACGCGACCTGTGGGTCAAGATCCCCGGCCACGGCACGCAACGGATCAACGGCGCGTACCGCTCGGAGGATCCGCAGCTGTTGATCGACACGATCCAGAACGAGTTCGATCTGCACGTCGACCACTTCATCCAGATCGACTTCTGCGCATTCCAGCGACTGGTGAAGGCCGTTGGTGGTGTCAGTGTTCCGCTGCCGTACCCGGTCCGCGACGACTCGACCGGGCTCGAAGTCCTGCAGCCCGGGTGTCACAGCTTCGACGGCGACGAGGCCCTGAAGTACGTGCGATCGCGCCACTTCGAGTACATGGACGCCGAGGGCGAGTGGCACGAGGATCCTTCATCGGACCTCGGTCGAATCGCTCGCCAGCAAGACTTCCTTCGTCGCACCTTGACGGCAGCGTTGAAGCAGAACATTCTCAAGCCGAAGATCATCGCCAGTTTGTACGCGTCGTACCGCGACGATCTGGTGATCGACACCGGATTGACGATCGACAAGATGATCGAGTTCGTCGGTGTTGTCCGCGGCGTCAACGCATCGACCATTCGCACCTATCAGATCGAGGCGACCAGTAAGAGAATCGGTGGCGCCTCCGTGCTGGTATGGCACAAGAACTCGGACAACATGCAGGCGATCCTCGACATCTTCCGAGGTCTCGCACCGCTGGCCGACGCCCCCGAAGAACAGCAATTCGACGACACCACGACGACATCGACGATTCCGCGCACCACGACGACCGTGCCGTCGACAGGGCCCACCGACGACACGGTTGCTCCACCGGCCAGCGGCGACACCACTGCACCGCCCACTGGCGACACGGCTCCGTTGTCGAACGCTCCCGAGTCCGCGATCGTCCCCGACGCCACCGTGGAGTGCTGATCAGCGTTCGAGCACCGAGGCGATCGCCTCGACGATTCGAGACGGCCCGGCGACAGTTGCAATCCGCGCGCCGCATTCGCTCGCGAGTTTGACAGCCTCCTCGCAGTCCTGCGCGGGCGCGACGATCACCAACTCGTGCAGCGCAGCGGCAGCCGCGCGGACGTCGCCTTCGACCGTCTGACGGCAGTCGCTCAGCAAGATCGCGATCTTGCGTGATGCGTTGCTACGACTGAGTTGCATTCCGGCGGCGCGCAGGGCCGCGGTGAGGTCCGTGGTGCCGTGCCCGCGCAGCGAAAGAACGTCTGTCACCACGCGCTCGCTCGGCTTGTCGGTCGACTGGCCCTTGATGGCAACGACGTCTTTGCCGAACGCGATCACGCTGTAGCTGTTGGGGCTGCGCAGCGCAACCGCTGCAGCCGCGATGGCGGCGGTGGCCAACGGCTTGCCGCCCATCGATCCGCTGCGATCCACCACAAGGCACAACGCCGTGTCGGGCGTGCTCCACGACCGAATGCGCAACCGCTCCGCATCGATGGCGACACGCCCCGCTGCAGCTTCGGCGATGGTGTCGAAGCTCGCGTCGAAATCCAGGTCACCACCGTCGTGCCGGTACGGCTGCTCGATGAGCTTGCCGACACCGCGTCTCGTCGACGGTCCGCGACGAGCAAGGTCCAGGAACAGGCGCGCCGCCATCCGCCTGGCGAGTTCACGCAGCCGCTGGTCCGTCGCGCCGGCAAGATCTGCGAGGAGCGCGAGCGTTTCGTCCGCGTCGTCGGCCAGACCCTCCTCGATCGCCATCTCGTCGAGCTCGCCGACCTCGGGCGAGATCTGCTGAAAGCGTGGATTGCGCGCCAGTTCGCGCCGCGATGTGGTGCGACGGCGCGACTCGGCAATCGCCGCGTCGGCTTCGGCGCCTTCCCGGGTCAGGGGGCTTGTCGCGCCGCCCCGCCCGGGGCTGTCGCTTTTCCCGGGCCATCCACTTCTGGCTCAGCGAAGACCTTGCCCCACAACTCGGTCACAACAGATTCGGCGTTGCGCGACAACCCCTCGCGCAGGCGAATACGGCCCGACAACGCAACGATCGCGCTGTCGAGCCCGACGTCGAACGCGGTGGTCGATGAGTGCCGCAATGGTGCGAGGGACGCCGCCACCGCGGCGATGTCGATCGCGCCGCGTACCGACGAGCCGATGCGCACATCGGGATGGGTTCGCGTGAGCCTGACGACATGCACGACCTTGGTAAGCCATTCCGGATCCGGCGCGGGGTCGATGAGCCTGGCGACGATCGCTTCCTCGTCCGCAGCCGATTGGTAGTCGACCGAGAGGCGACAGACGCGGTCGTAGACAGCGCTGCTGATCCGCGCGGTGCCGATCGCGTCGAAGGGATTCATGGCAGCCACCAGTCGGAACCCGGGTTCGGCAACGACTCTCCCCAGCCTCGGCACGTGCAGCTCGCGCTCACTCATCACGGTGATCAGCACGTTGAGCGTTTCCTCGGGGATGCGATTGATCTCCTCGATGTACAACAGCGATCCGTCACGCATCGCAGACACCAACGGGCCGTCGACGAACACATCTGGGTCGTACCCGTCGGCCAGCACACGAGCCGGATCGAAGTGGCCGACGAGACGCGCAGGGGTCAGTTCGGCATTGCCCTCGACGAATTCGAAGCCGAAACCGAGCTCGTCGGCGACGGCGCGCAGCACGGTGCTCTTGCCTGTGCCTGGAGGACCCTCCAGCAGCATGTGTCGGTCGGCGACCAACGCGGCCACAACCAACTCGACTTCGCGTTCGCGGCCGACAACACGGCCCAACACCCGCTCGACGAGAGCGGCGGCGTCAGCCATCGATCACTCGTACACCAGCACGCCGCGGATGTTCTTGCCGGCGTTCATGTCGGCGTAGCCGTCGTTGATGCCCTCGAGAGGATACGTGCGGGTGACCAGGCCGTCGAGGTCCAGCTGACCTTGGGTGTACAGCTCCATCAGCATCGGAATGTCCTTGCGCATGTTCGCCGAGCCGAACAACGACCCGATCAGTTGCTTCTCCTGCAACGTCAGCAAGATCGCAGGGATCGAGATCGTCTGCTCGGAGACAGGATGGATGTTGGTGATGACGATCTTGCTGCCCTTGCCGGCCAGCCAGAATGCTTGACCGAGCACCTCGCCGTTGCCGACACCCATCGTCATGATGACCTTGTTGTATCCACGGCTCCACGTGCTGGTGCCGAGGTCGGCCATCGCATCCTCGATCGATGCGTATGTGTGGGTGGCGCCGAACTCCATCGCCTTCTCGCGTTTGAACTCGACTGGATCGATGGCGGCGATGACCCGGGCCCCTGCCAACTTCGCGCCTTGAATCGCGTTGGCGCCGATGCCGCCGGCGCCGACGACGGCGACCATGTCGCCGGGGCCGACCTGGGCCGCGTACACCGCCGAGCCCCAACCGGTGACAACCCCACAACCCAGTAGGCAGGCCCGGTCGAGCGGCCATTCCTTTTCGATCTTGACGCAGCTGGCCTCGTTGGTGACCGTGTGATGGGCGAACGTACCGAGTCCTCCGATCGCGAGACGCAAGTCCTGGCCACGGGCATGGTGACGGCTGGTTCCGTCTGACAGTTGCAAGCCGGTGGCGGTGGTTCCGCCGAGATCGCACAGGTTGGAGTGGCCGGACGCGCAGCTCGGGCACTTGCCGCACGCGGGCAGGAACGAGAAAACGACATGGTCGCCTGCAGCCAGTGAACTGACCCCTTCTCCGACCTCCATCACGACGCCTGCACCCTCGTGACCGCCGATGCACGGGGGTTCACCGGTGACACCGGCGAGATCTCCGGTCATCACGTGCTCGTCGCTGTGGCACATGCCGCTGGCGGCAAGCTTGACCAACACTTCACCGGTCTTGGGAGGATCCAGATCGATCTCCTCGACGCTCCAGGGCGTGTTGCGCTCCCACAGAATTGCGGCCTTGGTCTTCACAGCAGAAACCCCCAGTGACATACGTGTGTGCCGCCGACCATAGCGGCAAGGTGCGGCAGGTCAGCTCACTGAAACCTGCAGCGACAGTTGAGGTGGCGGCGGAGCGTCGCCGACGAGATGCAGGACCTGAACGGCACGGGTCATGGCCACATACAGCAACCGGGCGCCGAGCGCAGAACCGTCGAAGATCTGGTGGGCGTTGACGACCACGACACCGTCGAACTCGAGTCCCTTCACAGCCTCTGCCGTGAACACCGGGACGTCGGTGTAGGCGAGATCGTGAACGTGGTCGACACGCCGCAGGTCGTGTGCGGCCAGGGCCGACCCGATGGCGTCGTGCAGTGCGGCCGGCGCGACGACGCCGGTGTTGTGATGGCGGTGCCGGACGGCGGCGACCTCGTTCGCGACCTCGTCGAACAGGTCCGGCGACGCAACGACCCGCACGACGGGCGGCGATCCTTCGAGGCGAACGCTGCGGCTCGGTTCGCTCGACACCTCGGTGAATGGCAGCAATCGATTGGCGGCGTCGAGGATCGGCCCCGGCACGCGGTATCCG
Organism: Ilumatobacteraceae bacterium; assembly: GCA_963779295.1. Classification (GTDB taxonomy): domain Bacteria; phylum Actinomycetota; class Acidimicrobiia; order Acidimicrobiales; family Ilumatobacteraceae; genus JAENVT01. The sequence goes on along the minus strand of CAVZXO010000008.1, from coordinate 1,142,362 downwards.
ATCGTCAGCACGGCGACCTCGGCGGCGGTTGCCCGGATATGACCGAGCGCGTCGGTCCAGTCCTGTTGACCAGCCGGGGTGGTGGATTGCGCGAGGTCCCCGAGGATCGTCATCGAGCCGTGCGGACTGCGCCGGCCGATGACCCGCAGCGAGACCGCCGAGTGGTCCTGGGCTTCGTCGACGACGACGTGACCGAACGTGAACGGCGTGCCGTTGAGCATCGAGTTGGCCTCGTCGACGATGAACTGGTCGGCCACCGTCCATTGCCTCCGCTTTCCCGATGGGCCCGGGAGCAGCTTGTCGACCAACCGGATCGGCTGCTGAATCGGCCAAGCCCGGGCGACGGCTGCCCGGAGCTCCGGCGAGCGTTCCCACAGATCGTCGCGATCGGTGCGGCGCATCAGTTCCCTCTGGACCAGCCCCTTCAATCCTTCGCGTCGCTTGTTGACCGGGGTGACACCGTCGAGGGCCTCATCGACCCACCCGCCGAACTCCTTGGCGGAGATCTCGAGCGTCCGCGCGCCGATCGGCAGGCGGAGATCCTCCGTCGGTCCCGCGACGTGGCCGACGCTGGCCTGCGCCAAACGGTCGAGCATCTCCGGAGCGCCCTTCCAACGCCGAGTCTCGTTGTCGTCGATACCGGTGATCTCGACCTTGGGTACGCAAATGTCGAGTGCGGTGCGCTGCTGCACCAAGCGCTCGCCGAGGGACGGCAACACGTTGGCGATGTAGTCCAGGAACACCGTGTTGGGCCCGACCACCAGCACACCGCTGCGGGACAGGCGGCGGCGATGCTCGAACAACAGGAACGCGGCGCGGTGCAGACCGACCGCCGTCTTGCCGGTCCCGGGTCCACCTTGCACGACGAGGCACTGATCGAGCGGGGCACGGATCACCACGTCCTGTTCGGCCTGGATCGTGGCGACGATCTCGCGCATCGCGCCGGTGCGAGCGGCTCCGATCTCGGCAAGAACCGGGTCCGGTACGCCGGTCGCGGCGACGGAGTCGGGATCGTCCAGCTGCTCGTCGAGGTACGCGGACAGGTCGCCTTCGACCATCGTGAAACGGCGGCGATGGCTGAGCCCCAACGGGTCGACGCCGGTGGCCCGGTAGAAAGGTGCGGCAATCGGAGCGCGCCAGTCGACCACTACCGGGTCGTGCGAATCATCTTCGATGTGACGACGTCCGATGTACCAACGGTCGGCGTGCTCGTCGGTGATCCGCCCGAAGAAATCACCCGCGCCGGGGCTGTGCAGGTCTTCGAGCGCCTCTGCGACCGTGACCTCGACATATTCGGAAGTGATCTCGTCGGCCGACGCAGACGGATCGACCGCGCGGAACCGCTGGATCATCGAGTCGCGACACCGCCGGGCAAACGACAGGTGGTCGCGTTCGACTGCGAGTTCAGGGAACAGGTCAGCGTCCACGGGGTCACCGACTCTAGCCGCACGAGGCGAAGGCGACCCGGTGGCGATCAGGAACTACGATCCGGTGGATGGAGAACGATGACATCGTCGAGAGCATCGACGACGACGCAGCCATAGACGACATGGTGATTGAGGAAGACCTGTTGATCGAGGAGATCTCGATCGACGGCATGTGCGGCGTGTACTGACGTTGTCGTTGCTCGACACGCCGTTACAGCTCGACCCACAAGTCGCGCTGCGACCGGAGCCGTTCGGCGCGCTCGCCTATCACTACGGCACCCGACGACTCGTCTTCCTGAAGGATCGTGATGTGCTGGCTGTCGCCAATGCACTCGATGCGCACCCATCGCTGGCCGCCGCGTTGCAGGCATGTGGGATCCCGCAGTCGCGGTGGCCCTCGTTCGCCAAGGCCTTCGCCACCCTCAACGAATCGGAGATCGTCCGTGAGCGCCCAGTCGCTGGTTGAGCAGCTGAAGCGAGGGCTCGATGCCCCCATCTGCCTGACATGGGAGCTGACGTACGCATGCAACCTGCAATGTGTGCACTGCCTGTCGTCGAGCGGTCAGCGCGATCCCCGCGAGCTCACGACGGCCGAAGCCAAGCGCGTGCTCGACGAGTTGCGCGATCTGCAGGTCTTCTACATCAACATCGGTGGGGGCGAGCCGATGATTCGCCGCGACTTCTTCGAGCTCGTCGACTACGCGATCGATCCACCCGATGGTGGCAGCGGCATCGGTGTGAAGTTCTCCACCAACGGCACCTACATCGACGCCGCCAACGCCCGGCGCCTGGCGGCGATGGACTACCTCGACATCCAGATCAGCCTCGACGGCATCGATGCGGTCACCAACGATGCGGTGCGCGGTGCCGGCTCGTACGCGACCGCGCGCAGAGCCATGGACAACCTCGCGGCTGCCGACTTCGGCCCGTTCAAGATCAGCGTGGTCGTCACCCGCCACAACGTCGACCAGCTCGACCAGTTCAAGGCACTTGCCGATTCGTATGGCGCCCAGCTGCGCATCACACGCCTGCGACCCAGCGGGCGTGGCGCAGACACCTGGCACGACCTGCACCCCACCAACGCGCAGCAACGACAGATCTACAACTGGTTGCTGGCCAAGGGCGAGACCGTGTTGACCGGCGATTCGTTCTTCCATCTCAACGCGCTGGGCGAGCCGTTGCCAGGGCTCAACATGTGCGGCGCCGGACGGGTCGTCTGCCTGATCGACCCCATCGGCGATGTCTACGCCTGCCCGTTCGTGATCCATGACGAGTTCAAGGCAGGGTCCGTTCGCGACATCGGCGGGTTCGGCGAAGTGTGGAAGCACAGCGATCTGTTCATCGAGCTGCGCGAACCGCAATCAGCGGGTGCGTGCGCCAGCTGCGGCAGCTACGACGCCTGCCAGGGTGGGTGCATGGCCGCCAAGTTCTTCACCGGGTTGCCGCTCGACGGTCCCGACCCCGAGTGTGTCAATGGCGAGGCCGACTCCGCCCTCGGCTCGGTTCGTGTGGAGTTGACCCCGCGCCCGACGATGGACCACTCGCGCCGCAAGGCCCTCGCCCACGCCTGAACGAGTGTTTCCGTCCCACCCGGGCGAGCGTGAAACACTCCGATAGAAAGGGCTGCCGTAAGGTTGGCGGATCACCGCTGAATTCGTGCTCGTCCCACTGGCCTACCTGTTAGGTACATTTCCCAGCGCAGTCATGGTCGCCAGATCCCGAGGCGTTGACATCTTGACGCAGGGCTCGGGCAACCCAGGGGCCTCGAACGTCGCCAGGCTGCTCGGCACCCGTTGGGGTGCGCTCGTGTTCCTCCTCGACGCAGTGAAGGGCGCGCTGCCGGCAGCGGTCGGGCTTGCCCTCGGCTCGCGGTCGGGTGCCTACGTGTTGGTGTCCGCCGCCGTTCTCGGCCACATGTTTCCCATCACTCGACGCTTCCGTGGCGGCAAGGGCGTGGCAACGATGGCCGGGGCGATGGTCGTACTGCACCCCGTGACCTCGCTGGTGCTGACCGCAGTGTGGTTCATCACAATCAAGACCACACACAAGGCATCGTTGGCGTCGCTGGCGATCACCTTCGGGCTGCCGATCTGCCTCGCAGTCTCGGGGGTTCCGGCATGGGAGTTCGTTTACGTGATCGCGCTCTGCCTCTTGGTGCTCGTCCGCCACATCGACAACATCAAGCGGCTGCTCGCCCGGCGCGAGCTGTCGGCCAATCATCCATGAGCGACTCGATGAACCTGTTGACCCCGCTGCCGCTCGGACCCTGCGAGGCTCCCAACCGGGTGATGTTCGGCCCACACGTCACCAACCTCGGTGACGACGACCGCCGCTTCACGCCTCGCCACACTGCCTACTACGCCCGGCGCGCCGCGGGCGGTTGCGGCATCGTGGTAACAGAAGGCGCCAGCGTGCACGACAGCGATTGGCCGTACGAACGCGCACCCCTCGCCCAACGTTGCGCCGCCGGCTGGCGGGAGATCGCCGACGCCTGCCATACGCACGGGGCCTTGGTGATCGCCTCGCTCGACCACGCCGGCGGCCAGGGCAGCAGCGCCTACAGCCAGTTGCCGTTGCTCGCGCCGTCGAGGGTCCCCGAAGTCAACAGCCGCGAGACACCGAAGTGGATGGAGCCCGACGACATCGACGCGGTGATCACCGGATTCGCTGCTGCCACGGGCATCGCAATGGACGCCGGCTGCGACGGTGTCGAGATCAACGCCGGCCAGCACAGCGTGGTGCGCCAGTTCCTCTCGGGCCTGACCAACCAACGCGACGACGCGTGGGGTCACGACCGGTTGGCATTCGCCCGCGACACCATCGCTGCGGTCCGCCCCCACACCCCGTTGCTGGGATTGCGACTGTGCTGCGACGAGTTGGCGCCGTGGGCCGGAATCACGCCCGAAATGGCACCCGACATCGCCACGGCACTCGTCGCGGCCGGCCTCGACTACCTGGTAGTGGTGCGCGGTTCGATCTACTCCGCCGAGAAGACGCGGCCCGACTTCCACGAGCCGCCCGGATTCAACATCGCCGTCTGCCGAGCCGTGAAGGCAGCCTTGCCGTCGACACCGGTGATCCTCCAAGGCTCGATCGTCGATTGCGGCCAGGCCGAATGGGCGCTCGACGACGGGGTGTGCGACGGCGTCGAGATGACCCGGGCGCAGATCAGTGATCCCGACCTGGTCGCCAAGCTCGGATCCGATCGCGCTGCCAGCATCCGCCCCTGCATCCGCTGCAACCAGATGTGCCAGGTGCGCGATGCCCGCAACCCGATCGTCAGCTGCGTCGGCGAACCGTCGGCAGGACGTGAGACGGAGGACCCCGACTGGTATGCGCCGACGGCCGAGCCGCGCAATGTCGTAGTGGTCGGCGGCGGTGTCGCCGGGCTGGAGGCGGCACGCGTCGCAGCGACGCGCGGACATCGGGTGGCCGTGTTCGAGACGGCCAGCCACGTCGGCGGGATGGCTGCGGTGGCCGGCCCCGGCGCAGCGCTGGTCGCGTGGCTGGAGGCTGAGTGTCGACGTCTCGGTGTCGAGATCACCACCAACGCTCGATCGATACCGAGGGGCGACGTCGCGATCCAATGCACGGGATCCCAGCCCGGCCGCCGCGAGTACGAGATCGAGAGCCCCTCGATGGTCGTCGACGTCGCCGAAATTCGCCGCGGTGCAGTGCTACCGGCAGGCAAGATCGCGCTGTTCGATCCGGTCGGAGGACCGATCGCCGTCGCGCTGGCCGAGGATCTGGGCGATCGGGCAATCCTCATCACGCAAGATCACATCGCCGGCAACGAACTGTCACGCACCGGGGATCTGGCCCCGGCCAACGTCCGGTTGGCCCAGCGTGGTGTCACCATCGAGCGTCGCACTCTTCTTCGTGTCGTGCGCGCCGGACACGTCGAGGTAGAGGATCGCTTCTCCGGCGAGCGTCGATCGATCGGGTGTGCGGCGCTGGTCGACTGCGGCTTCCGCCTCCCGACCGAACCGCTGGCAGGGGCCGACCTGTTCGCCGGTGATTGCGTCGCGCCACGGACGATCTACGAAGCCGTGCTCGAGGGTCGTCGAGCCGCCCTGAGCATCGACAGCGTTCGCTAGTCACGCGATGAGAGATCTGCGGCCTCCGGGGGCTCATCTCTCATCTCGCTGCGTGCGGGCTCGGCGCGATGAGAGATGTGCAGCGTCCGGCGGCTCATCTCTCATCACGATGCCACCGATCGGTGGCCGGCACCCGCCAGACTGAACACCGAATGAATGCCCGCCGACCAGCCGCCGTCCTGTGGGATCTCGACGGCACCCTGGTCGACACCGAGCCGTACTGGATCGAATGCGAGTTCGACCTGGTCGAGGCACATGGTGGAACATGGAGCACTGAGCACGCCCACGCCATCGTGGGCAGCGACCTGCACGAATCCGCTCGTTACATCCGCGAGCACGGGGACGTCGACCTGCCCATCGACGAGATCGTCAACCAGCTGCTCGACGGCGTGATCGCTCGCGTGCGCCGCAAGGTTCCGTGGCGACCCGGGGCAAGGGATCTGCTCGCCCAACTCCGCACCGAGAAGATTCCCTGCGCGCTGGTGACCATGTCGTGGCGACGACTCGCCGACGCGATCGTCGTCGAGTTGCCACGGGGCTCGTTCGCCGCGACCATCGTCGGCGACGAGGTGACCCGTGGCAAGCCGCATCCCGAGCCGTACCTCGCCGCGGCACGAGCACTGTCGGTCTCACCCAAGGATTGCGTGGCGCTGGAGGACTCGCCGACCGGCGTTCGCTCGGCTACCGCGGCCGGATGCCACGTGATCGCGATCCCACACATCGTCGACGTTCCGGCTGGCCGCGGACATCGGCAAGTCGGTTCGCTGACCGAGCTCGATGTCGACAGTCTGCTGGCGCCGGCGCGGCGTCGGCGCGGTCCCGTGCTGATGGCCGGATTGGCTGTCGGCGCGCTTGTGGCCGTGGGAGCCGCCGCGATGGTGCGCGACCAGCCCTCGCCACCACCTCCACCCGACATCCCGGTCGACGCGTGGGTGCCGTACTTCGAGCTGCCCGACGCCGAGGCGACGCTGGCGAGCAACGGCCAGATGATTCGCCAGGTCTCACCGGTGTGGTACTCGGCGCAAGGTGCGACGACGATCGGCGTCGACGGCAACCTTTCCCCGGAGGCCACGGCGCAGTTCGTCGCGGCGGTCCGCGCTGCCGGCGCGAAAGTGGTGCCCTCGATCGTCGACGTGATGCCGGCGGGCGGGATGGCCGCGGTGCTGGCCGATCCCGCCTCGCGCGCCGCACACGTCGCCGCGATCGGCGATCTCGCGGCGATCAACGGCTTCGATGGGATCGACATCGACTACGAGAAGTTCGCGTTCTCCGACAACCGCGCCACCTGGCCGACCACACGTCCCGTGTGGATCGACTTCATCACCGAACTCGGCGCACGGCTGCACTCCGACGGCCGCACCTTGTCGGTCAGCGTGCCGTACATCAAAGACGACGGACGCACCGACGACAGCGGCTATTGGGTGTACGACTACGGCGGGATGGAGCCGCACGTCGATCAGATCAGGATCATGGCGTACGACTACTCCACCGCCAAGGCCGGGCCGATCGCGCCGCTGTCGTTCGTGCAACAGGCGATCGACGGCGCCAAGCAAGCCACCGACGACGACAACAAGCTGGCGCTGGGCGTCGCGCTGTACGGATACAACTGGCCGATCGCTACGGTGGGTACATGTCCAGCCGAGCAAGAGGGTAAGACCAGCGTGAGCCAGGCAAACATCGACGAGCTACTCGCCAAGCGCGCGGCGACGCCCGTGTTCGATCCGGTGACGGGGGAATCATCGTTCACATATCCGCTGGAAGTCACTGACGGCACGACGACGTGCACGCAGACACGCGTCGGTGCACTTCGTCGATGCGCAAGGTGCCCGGTTGCGAGTCGACCTGGCACGCACCGAATTACTCGGCTCCGTCTCGTTGTGGGCGCTCGGCTTCGACAGCCCGGCGACGTGGCAGGCCATCGGGCCATTGGCCCGCATTCCCGGATCGACGACTGACTCGACACCCACATCGACCGCACCGGTGCCGGCGCCATGACCACCTACGGGGTGATGTTTCGCAGGGAGTGGCCGGCCGATCGTCTGCTCGACTACGCCCGCCAGGTCGAGGCCCATGACCTCGACGAGATGTGGGTGGTCGAAGACCTCACGTTCCACGGCGGATTCACCCAAGCCACCGCCGCGCTCGCGGCCACGTCGCGGCTCAGGGTCGGGATCGGCATCGCTCCGGCGGTTGTCCGCAACGTTGCATACACCGCGATGGAGATCGCCACGCTGGCCCAGATGTTTCCCGGTCGCTTCCACATGGGGTTCGGGCACGGGGTGGACTTCTGGATCGAGCAGGTCGGCGCCGCCCCGAAGTCGTGGATGTCGTCGCTACGCGAAACGGTGACAGCGACGATGCAGTTGTTGGGCGGCGAGAACGTGACACTGGACGGCGACTACGTGCATCTCGACGGCGTGCAACTCGCCCATCCTGCGCAGGTGATCCCGCAGGTCTCGCTGGGTGTCCGTGGCCCCCGTTCGATGGCGCTTGCCGCCGAGGTCGGCGCGGGTGTGATCTTCGCCGAGTGGTCCGGCCCGCGCTACCTCCAGCAGGTCCGGACCCAGATCGGTGAAACACCCAAGTTCACTGCCTTCGTCCAGGCCAGCGCCGACGTCGCCGCTCTCGAAGCGATGATGGCCGAGAAGATGGCGCTGCCTCGATTCGCCAGCCAGTTGTCTGCGTACGGCGACGAGGAGGTGCCGCTGAACGAGCTCGTGATCGCCGGCGATCCGGTGACCTGGATCGAACAGGCACAGCGCTGGGTCGAGGTCGGCGCCAGCTCTGTCGTCTTCTGTCCCCTGCCGACCGACCCCGTGGAGTTGCCACTATGAGCATCGACAGCGACCAACGCGACCATCTCGCGACCCGGCGCGCCGAACTGAGCGCCCAATACCTGGTACCTCGCGCCGAGCGACCGGCCAGCACCGCCCGCGGGGTGCACCATGTCGCCCTCATCAGCAGCGACGTCGAGCGCACTGTCCAGTTCTTCCAAGGCGTGCTCGGCTTTCCCTTGATCGAGATGTTCGAGAACCGCGACTACGAAGGCTCGACCCACTTCTTCTTCGACCTCGGCCACGGCAACACCCTGGCGTACTTCGATCTGCCCGGTCTCGATCTCGGGCCATACCAAGAAGTGCTGGGTGGTCACCACCACCTGGCCATCTCGGTGGAACGATCGACCTGGGAGCAGTTGAAGACCCGGCTCGATCAGGAGCACATCGAGTACGACCACGTCGACGGCTCGTCGCTGTACTTCCGTGGGCCCGACGGCGAGCGCCTCGAGCTGATCAGCGACCCGTTGATGGAGATGTACGGCAAGAGTGTCGGATGATCGCAGCCGATTCACGGGAATAGTTGTGCGCGCAACTATGTTGTATCGATCATGACACTCACCGTTCAGCGAGCAGCCGATCGATTCGTCACCGACATCGACTGGCTCGACTCCAAGCACTCGTTCAACTTCGGCGGCCACTATCGCGAAGGCGACAACGGCCATGGCCTGCTGCTGGTCAACAACGACGACAAAGTCGCCCCCGGCGGCGGCTTCGGCACACACGGTCACCGCGACATGGAGATCGTGACGTGGGTGCTCTCCGGCAAGCTCGAACACCGCGACAGCGAGGGGAACCACGGGGTGCTCTACCCAGGTCTCGCCCAGCGCATGTCGGCGGGCAGCGGCATTCGCCACAGCGAGCAGAATGCCAGCGACACGGACCCCGTTCACTTCGTGCAGATGTGGGTGCTGCCGGACACCGCCGGCGTCAAGCCCGGCTACGAGCAGAAAGACATCAACGAGGCTCTCGCCGGCGGGCAACTCGTGCCGATCGCGTCCGGCAAGGGTCACGAAGGCGCTGTCGCGATTCACCAGAGGGACGCGGTGCTGTGGGGCGGGCGACTGCCAGGCGGCGCGACCGTCGAAGTGCCGACCGACGAGCACGTCCACGTGTTCGTCGCACTGGGAGGTGGCACGCTGGACGATGGGACATCACTCGCCACAGGCGATGGTGTTCGCATCACCGGCGAGCAGGATCTCCGGTTCACCGCCGGCGACGATGGAGCCGAACTCCTCGTGTGGGCCACCTCCTGACCGTTGCTGAGCCACGTCGTAACCTTGCTCTGTGGAGCTCCTCGAACGTGATCTGGCGCTAGCGACCCTGGCCGCGGCACGCGACGCGGCAGCGGGTGGCGCGGGCCGGGTCGTGCTGGTCACGGGAGAGCCCGGGATCGGCAAGACGTGGCTCGTACGGCAGTTCCTCACAGACCTCGACCCGCGGACGAGAGTCCTGCTCGGCACGTGCGACGACCTCTCCATCCCGCGTCCGCTCGGGCCACTTCGAGACCTCGCCGGCAGCGTCTCGCGACCGCTGGCCGACGCGTTGTCGGAGGGCGCCGCGCCTCACGACATCCAAACCCTGCTGATCGAGGAGCTCGAGCACGCGCCGTCGCCGACGGTGCTCGTGCTCGAGGACGTGCACTGGGCGGACGATGCGACCCTCGACTCGATCATCGTGCTCGGACGGCGAATCAGCACGCTTCCGGCGTTGCTCGTGCTGACGTTTCGACGCGGCGAGGCGTCGCCGGGGCATCGCCTTCACGCGACCCTCGGCGCCATTCGCGCCGCGGACACAGAAGTGTTGGAACTCGAGCCGTTGTCGGAGGGCGCAGTCACCCTGCTCGCGGGCGAGAACGCGGCGAAGGTGTACGCCGCAACCCGAGGAAACCCCTTTTACGTGAGCGAGTTGCTCGCAACCCGCACCGTCTCGGATCTGCCGCCGTCAGTAGCCAATGCCGTACTCGGTCGGGCGTCGCGACTCGAGGAGTCGGCGCGACGTCTCGTCGAGCTCGTCTCGGTCGTACCGAGCCGGGTCAAGACCACGCTGCTCGACGAGGTGATGCCGGACTGGGCCGCATCGGCAGAAGAGCCCGAGCGCATCCAACTGCTCGAGGTCGACGCCGACTATGTCCGTTTCCGTCACGAACTGGCCAGGAACACGATCAAGTCGAGCGTTCCCATCGCCGGGCGACGCCGATTGCATGCCCAGTTCCTCGACGCTCTGGTGGCAGCCGACGCAGACCCCGCCGACATCGTCCACCACGCAGAGGCCGCAGGAGCCGACGACGTGCTCGCCGACTATGCGCTCGTGGCAGCACGCCGCGCCGCAGCTCTCGAATCCAATCGCGAGGCGTACGCCCACTACAGGCGGGCATCGGCATTCCTCGATCGCCGCCCCGCGAGCGATCGGGCAACTGTCCTCGAGGAGCTCGCAACCGCCGCATACCTCGTCAACCGGATCGACGAGGCCTTCACGTACATCGTGCAAGCGATCGACGCGTACCGCGACCTGGGCGACGAGGCAGCCGTCGGCCGGTGCACGCGTGTGCTGTCGCGTCTGCACTGGTTTGCCGGTGACGGCGCATCCGCCACCGCCGCAGCACTCGAGGCAATATCGATCCTCGGTGCACTCGGTCAGTCGATCGAGCTGGCCCGTGCCTACAGCGGGCTGTCGCAGCTGGCCATGATGGCACCCGACGTCGAACAGGCATTGTTGTGGGGTAACCGGGCACTGCAGATGGCAACCCGGCTGGGTGACGAGAGCACTCGCGCGCATGCGTTGGTCAACCTCGGGGCCGCCAAGCTGCAACTGAGCGTCGATTCGATGGACGAGCTCGAAGTGGCACACCGTGTCGCCGATGCAGCGGGAGAGCGATACGAGGCGGCTCGAGCCCTCAACAACCTCGCCTACACGGCGATGTGCTGGGCACAGCCGGATCTGGCCATGAGATCCGCACAGCGCACGTTGGCCTACGCCGACGCGCACGAGGTCCACAACCTGGCCTCCTACTCGACGACGGTGATCGGCTGGCTCCTCCTGAGAGCGGGCGCGTGGGACGAGGCCGAGCGTGTAACGCAGGGAGAGATCAACAAGGGCATCACCGTGACCCAGCTGCTCGCCAAGACAGTGCTGGCCGAACTGGCCGTACGCCGCGGCGATCCGGATGCTGCCGATCGTCTGAAGGACATCGCCGCTCTGGCGGATCGAGCAGGCGAGCTGCAACGGATCACCCCTGTTCTCGAGCTGGCAACCGAGTACGCCCTCACCAGGAACGAGCCGATGCCCACCGACCGGTTTCGCGAGGTGATCGCCGAGTTCGGGCCGTACCGGCTCGTCGGTTGGGCCGCACTGCGGATCGGAGCGTGGGCAACCGTGGCCGGCATCGATCTGCGCCTCGAGGAGTCGTCGACGACGCCGTTCTCGGCGATGTCGAAGAAGGACTGGAGAGGCGCGGCCGATGCCTTCGGCGATGTGGGCTGGATGTACGACCGCGGGCTGATGCTCTCGATGCTCGACGACGAAACGGCATTGGTCGAAGCGATCGAGATCGCCCGCGGTCTCGGCGCCCAGCCGCTGGTCCGGCGTGTGACTCGGCGGATGCGGGAACTGTCGATTCGTGTCCCTCAGGGGAAGCGCGAGTCGACTCGATCGAACCCTGCCGGTCTCACCGCACGTCAGGTCGAGGTGCTCGTCCTGGTGGCCGAGGGATTGACGAACGCGGAGATCGCCGAGCGGTTGGTGGTGTCGCAGCGCACCGCCGAGCACCACGTGGCCGCACTCTTCACAAAGCTCGGGGTCGCGACACGGCGAGAGGCTGCGCAGCGCGCCTCCGAGCTGGGGCTGACCGCGCCAACCTGACCCGCGCCCGTCCGGACAGATCAGGTTGGCGCGCGAACTTCACGCCACGTCGACGTCGATGGCGACGGGCACACCGTTCGTGATCACATCGAAGACGGCGGAGCGCGAACGAGACTGCTCGACGAGCTGGCGCAGCACCTCGGGAGAGGCATCGCCCTTCACGGTGAACCGCACATTGATCTTCTGATAGCCGTTGCGTACCCCCTTGTCGAGCCCCAGGATTCCGTTGAGGTCGATGTCGCCGCTGACGGTCGAGCTCACCTCGGTCAGCGTGATCTTGCGGGCGGCGGCGATGTTCGCCAAGCCGGCCGTGAGGCACGCTGCCAATGCGTGAAGCACGAACTCGACCGGAGTCGGCCCGTTGTCCGTACCGACCAACACGGCCGGGTGATCGGCATCGAACACGAACGTCTGCTCGTGGGCTCGCTCCTCACCGACCCCGAAGTAGTCGCCGATGCTCGAGCGGCTGTGCGTGCCGTTGATCCATTCGTTGTGGGCCCGGAATTGAAATTGCGCAGCGGCAGGTGCCTGCTTCACTGCGTCCAGCGTGGCAAACAATGTCGCTGTATCGACGCCGTTGCGGCTCGCTGGATTGGTTTCGGTCATGGTCATTGTGGTGATTTCCTTTTCGTTGGTCGCCGGTCACCCGGCGTGTTGTGTGTTGCTTTGGTATTGGGACCTGGGTTGTTGTTCATGCCGCCACGAGCTGCGGTAGCGGCTGAGCGGCCAGTGCGGATGCCTGCGTGTCGATCGCCACGCCAAGCTGCTTCTGCAGCTCGATGAATCGATCGGCTGGAGGGAACGTCGTCAGTTCGCAGGTGATCTCGAAGATCTCGCGCAGCTGCTCGTTACGCGTCGCCCGGTAGAAGTCGAGCGCGCTCGATTCGCCTGCGTCGCCGCGCAGGACGAGGTCGACAGCGGTGGCCAGCAGTTCAGCATCCCTGAACGCGTCGCTGATGCCATGGCCGGTGATTGCGTCGCGGTGGTAACCGGCATCGCCGACCAGGGCCCAACCTGGTCCTGCTGGTTGTCGGATGTGGTTCGGGAGCCCGATGATGCCGCGGGTTGCCGAGCGACGGGCTGCTCCGCTGAGTCGCTCGGCAAGGCCCGGCGCAGCAGACCGCACCATCTCATCGAACGCCGCGTCGACAGAGTCGTGGGAGTGACGGAGGCGCCGCGCATCGTCGACTGGCGAACACAGCCAGACACAGGCTTGCGCGTCGTTGGTGGGGAAGATCCCCGCAAACGCCCGGTCGCCGACGTAGTACTCCATCGCCGGCCAATCGCCCGCGAAGTAGGCGTAGTGAGCTGCGCCATTGCCGCCTCGCACCTCGGTGAACGAGGCGCCGACAGACCGTGCGATCCGGGAGTTGCGACCGTCGGCTCCCACGACGAATCGAGCCGAGATGTCGAGCGGGCCGTTGTTGCCGCGCGTCCGCACACCCGTCACTCGACCGGCTCCGTCGCGAACGCACTCCGTCGACGGTGGTGCCGGTCATCAACTGTGCCCCTGCTGCGACCGCGGCGTCGACGAGCAACGCGTCGAGGACATGACGTCGCGGCGCGACCATCATGTCGACACCGAAGCGGTCCTTGATCTCCCGCGTGATCGACGTGTCGCCGACGTGGAAGGCGACCTGACGAATCGGCGGCGCGCCGGTGTCGAGCACGTCCTGCAGCAAGCGCCAGCGGTTCAGCTGCACCACGCCGCTGCGCGCGATCGCGTGAGTCGACAACGTGTCACTCGGAAACTCGCAGCGGTCGACCAGCAGCACGTCGTGACCGGCCGCGGCGAGCAACATGGCCGTCGCTGCGCCGGCGCACCTGGCTCCGACGACGACGACATCGTGGTACGCCACCGAACGGTTCAGCCCACGAGACATGCTTCGACCGCCTTTGGATCGATCGACCACTCCTCGCTCGTCGGTCGCCTGAAGAACTCGTCGACCCACCATCCGTCGAACGCCTCGGCGCCGATCAAGTCGATCAGTGGTCCAGTTTGCGACGCGTGGGCCCGGAGCGCGCGGCTCTTCAACTCCTGCTCGAGCGGCGTCGGAACGACACGGAGGGCGAGATCGTTCTCGCCGACGGAGGTGGGCTCCCCGCCCATCCACACGCCGAGATCGGAATGCAGCGACTCGTGCCGAGTCAGGAACTCGTCGGTCATCGCCACGTAGAGCAGCCTGTCGTGACCAAGCGCGGCGGCCGCGGCGGTTGTCCATCCACTGACCGCAACGTGATCTGGATGTCCGGTGATCCCATCGGGCCCGAACGTGACGATGACATCGGGTCTGACCTCTTCGATCAACGCCATGATCGAGCCGACCGCCTCATCGGCGTCCGCGCTCGCACACTGGCCGTCGGCGTAGCCGAGGAAGCGGACATCGCGCACACACACGCCCGACATCGCAGTGCGGAGCTCGCGCTCGCGCAGGACGGCCAGCTCGTCGGGGTCGCCGATACCTCCGGCTTCGCCTCGAGTGGCCATTGCGAGGACGACTCGGCCGCCGAGCTTCACGACCCGGCTCATCAGCACTGCGCTGAGGTACGACTCGTCGTCGGGATGAGCCCAGACGCCGAGAAGCGTCATCGGCCGTGTCGGAAAGTCCTGGACCGGTTGGTCGTGGTGTTGGTTGTGTTGGCGGTGTTGGTGTGCTGCCCGTCTCATGCGAGCGACAGTACGGAAAGACCCGAAACCCGTCATCGGGACCCACTACCCATTTACAACGACACGACTACCTAGGTAGAACGCCTCGCCGCCTCGCAAGAGCCCAGCGTTCGGAGCCGCAGGCCCCGTAGCGGGGCGCCCGGTTACTAACGCATCGCTTCAGTCGACGAGGCGACGGCGAACGGGGAAGAGGTCGACGCCGAAGCGGCGGCGAATCGTGCCCCAGATGCCACCCTGCAGCCACAGCGCGACACCCATCGCGACCAGGCCCATCGCGATCAGGTACACGGTTTGATTGTCCTGGAATCGGTCGCGCAAGAAGTAGTACAGGACGGCGCCGATGATCGGGCCCTCGATCGTGCCGATCCCGCCGATGACCACGATGAAGATGATCGGCGCCGTCCACAACACCACGCTGAATGCTCCCCCGGTACCGACCGGCTGCACGCGCAACTGCTGCATGTAGTACGGCGCTGCGGCCAAGCCCTGTCCAGAACGCGGCGACGATCCAGATCACGAAGCGGGTTCGATACACGTTGACACCGAGACCGCGGGCGCCGCCCTCGTCGTCGCGAATCGCCTGCATCTGCAGTCCGAGTCGCGAACGCAACACGAGGTACGCCAGCAGCACCGAACCGATGCCGGTCACCATCGCCATCCAGTAGGCCATGTCCTGGCGCGAGGCGACGCTGTAGCCACTGACCTTCAACGACACTCCGTCGCCGGCGCCGAGGCTCTTGCGAGTGATGATCAACTTGCTGACTATCTCGGCAAGCACCCAGGTTCCGATGGCGAAGTAGCTGCCGCGCAGTCGGAAGGCGACGAGGCCCATCGGAATCGCGAGCACGGCAACGATGAGCGCCGAGATCGGCACCGACCGGTACAAGTCGTAGCCGTGCACGTTGACCAGAGCGACCATTGAGTACGCGCCGAGCCCCATGAAGGCTTGTTGGCCCACCGACACCACACCGGCGAATCCCGCGAGAAGGTTCCACATCTGGGCGAGTGCGAGCAGTGTGAACAGCTCGACCATCTTGCGTTGCGTCGACGGCTCGCCCCACGACGGCATCGCCGCGAGCGCGGCGACACCGATCAGCGCGACGACCGCGAAGATTCGGCTGGTGGTGGTGCCGCGGGTGACCTTGAGGGCGCTCATCGCATCTCCACCTTGCCGAACATCCCGGTCGGTCGGAAGACCAACACGGCGAGGAACACGACGTGACCGGCGAGCTGCCCCCACTGCGGGTCGATCTGGTTGCCGACCAATTGGGCAACTCCCAATGTGATGCCACCGGCGAGCGTGCCCCACAGCGAGCCGAGACCGCCGATGACGACCGCCTCGAAGGCGTAGATCAGGTTCTCCGGACCGCTGAAGGGAGAGAACGACCCGCGGACACCCAGCAGCACTCCGGCCAGCGCGACGGACGCGATCGCCAGCGACATGGCGATGCCGAACACGCGACGGATGTTGATGCCCATCAGTCGGGCTGCGTCGGCATCGTCAGAGGTTGCCCGGAAAGCGCGGCCTTGGCGCGGTGTACTTGATGAACACCGCCAGTCCGCCGAGCACGGCGATGGCGACGAGCAGCGTGATCAGCGGCATCCACCCGATGCTGATCGTGTCGTTGATCTTGATCGTTGCGGTTTCGAGGCTTCCGACGTTGAGACCTTGCGTGTCGGCGGTGTACTTCTCGAGCAGCGCGTTCTGGATGACGACGCCGAGGCCGAACGTGGCGACGATCTGGAACGCGGGGTCGACGCCGACCACTCGGTCGAACACCAGGCGCTGCAGCAGGTAACCGACGACCAATGCCCCCGGCACGATGATGACCAGCGTGGTCAGCGGGTTGATGCTCAAACCCGTGCTGATCGACAGCGCCATGAAGGCGGCGAGGATCGCCAGGTCGCCGTGGGCGAGGTTGACGAATCGCATGACGCCGAAGGCGATCGAGAGGCCGGTGGCGAACAGCGCGTACAGGCCGCCCAGCAAGATGCCCTGCACGACGGCGTTGACCCAGACCATCAGTGATCACCTCGAACGGTCGACATGCCGAAGTACGCCTCGGTGATCTGCTCCTTGCCGACCTGCCCGGGCACGCCGGTGAGCGCGATGCGACCTTCGAGCAGGCAGTAGAAGCGATCGGCGACGGCCAGCGCCTGGTTGACGTCCTGCTCGATGACCAGCACCGTGGTGCCTTGGGCCTTGATCACCGGGATGGCCTCGTAGACCTGACGGACGATGATCGGCGCGAGGCCGAGCGACACCTCGTCGAGCAGCAGCAGGCGCGGATTCGACATCAGCGCCCTGGCGATGGCCAGCGTCTGTCGCTCGCCGCCCGAGAGTCCTTCACCGAATCGCTTCAACAGCCGCTCCAGCAATGGGAATGCCGCCGAGCACGGTCGACTTGTTCCACGGCCCCGGCCGACCGACGTCGCCGCCGATGACGATGTTCTCCTCGACCGTGAGCGACGGGAAGATTCGTCGGCCCTCCGGTACGAGGGCGATGCCATCGGCGACTCGGCGGTGTGCGGGCCGCGATGCGACTGAGATGCCGTCGAACAAGATGTCGCCGCGCATCGGTTGCACGAGCCCGACGATCGCTTTCAGCAGCGTCGACTTGCCGGCGCCGTTGGCACCGATGATCGATACTGTCTCGGCCTCGGCAACGGTCAGGTCGATGCCGAACAGGGCCTGGAAGTCGCCGTAGCCGACGTCGAGTTGATCGAGGCGCAGCAAGCTCGCTCATGTCGATTCCCTGGCGCACTTTCGTCGGCGAGGTCGTCGCCGAGGTACACCGCGCGCACCTCGTTCGATGCCATCACTTCGTGTGGATCGCCCTCGATCAGCTTGCGGCCGGCATCGACGGCGACCATCCGGTCGACCACGCGCAGCAGCGCATGCACGATGTGCTCGATCCACACGATCGACACGCCGCCTTGCTCGGATCTGCTTGATCGTGTCGACGAGTTCGAGCACCTCGCCCTCGGTGAGCCCGCCGGCGATCTCGTCGAGCAGCAACAAGGTCGGCTGCGTCGCCAGCGCCCTGGCCAGTTCGAGACGCTTGCGATCCAGCAGCGTCAGCGACCCGGCGACGATGTTGGCCTTGTCGAGCATGCCGGCCTGCTCGAGCGCGGCGACGGCTGCCTCGTCCTTCGACACCGACAGCCGACCCTTGCGGACCGAACGTGCTGCCGACGAGCACGTTCTCGAACACCGTCAGCCCTTCGAACGGGCGCGGGATCTGCGCAGTGCGACCGATGCCGCGATGGCACCGAGCGTGTGCCGGCAGCTTGGTGATGTCCTGACCCGCCAGGAGGATGCGTGCCGCTGTCGGGCCGCAGATCGCCGGCGATCAGGTTGAGCAAGGTGGTCTTGCCCGCGCCGTTCGGCCCGACGATGCCGAGGGCCTCGCCCTCGGCAACGTCGAACGTGAACTTGTCGACCACCTGCAACGCGCCGAAGCGCTTGCTGACGTCGTCAACTTGCAGCAGTGCCGTCATACCGACATGGTGCTGATGTCAGCCGAGCGGCTTCAGCGTGCCATTGGTGGGGATCTCGGGCGACAGCGAGTTGTTGGTGACCAGCAGATCGAACGGGAACTCGCCACCATCCGTCTTCTGCCACTGCCCGCCGACCAGCGAGGTCGGGCTGACGTTCTTCGGCAAGCCGTTGGCCCCGTACTGGATCGGACCGACGATCGTGTCGAGCTTGGTCGCACCGGCGGCATCGGCGATGGCCTGCTTGTCGGTGCTGCCTGCACGCGCCAGCACGTCGAAGCACACCTCGAACAGGGCGTGCACGAAGCCGACGAACTGCGTCCACTGCTTGCCCGTCGCATCCTCGTACTGATCCGACAGCTCCTTCGCCTTCTCGCCGGTCAGCGAACTCGAGAACGGGTGATTCGGCGTCCACCAGATCTCGCTGGCCAGACCGTCGCCGATGTCGCCGAGCGCCTCGACGGCCGACGAGAACAGCACGGCCTTGGCCATGGTGACCAGCTTCGGATTGAAACCCTGCTGATTGGCCTGCGTCCAGAAGGTGGCGAAGTCGGGCGGGATCGGGATGCCGACGACGATCTCGACGTTCTGCTCCTTGAACTGGCCGATGATGCCGCTGAAGTCGGTTGTCAGGGTCTCGAAGCGACCGGGGTCGACCACCGTGTAGCCGGCGGCTTCGGCACCAGCGGGGAAGCCGGTCTCGGGTCGAGCGAGGGCGTTGCCGTCGGGGTCGTTGGGGCACAGCAGACCGACCACCTTGTTGGTCTCGACGGTGTCCCACATGTCGACGAACACGCCGACGAGCTGCTCGGCACCCCAGAAGAAGTGGTACGTCCAGTCGAATCCCACCGCCGGATCGCCGCCGCGACCGAAGAAGTACGGCTGCCACGGCGCCAGCGTGCTGAGACACGGCACGCCGTTGGCCTCGCACTGGTCGGCGACGGGGTTGATCATCTCCGGCGTGGCGATGGCCAGCATCAGGTCGACGCCATCGTCGAGGATCAGCTAGCCCGCCTGCGACGCCGCCGTGTCGCTGCTCGACTCGACGTCTTTCTGGATGATCTCGACCGTGTACGACTTGTCGCCCAGCATGATGCCGTCGGCGACCAGCTTGTTGATGCCCTCGAGGATGAACGTGTTGGCCTCGCCGAAGCCGGCCAGCGGACCGGTCAGCGGCGCGGTGAAACCGATCTTCACGGTGCCATCGCCGCCGCCGCCACCGAACTTGGCGGCGTTGGTTCCGCCAGTCGCGGGCGCGGTGGTGTTGACGGCGACCGTCTCGGTCGGGGTCGGTGCGGCAGTGTCGGGACGCAGCGGTGTCGGCAGGCGCGGCGGTGCCATCGGCAGGGTGCCGTCGTGGCGGATGTGCTCGTGTCGTCGCTACCGCATGCCGCCAGAATCGCCGCGGCCGCCGCGGCACCGCCACCGAGCGCCAGGATGCGGCGACGGCTGTAGATCGGCCGCGCTGGCCAGGTCTGATCCTCCATGACGTGTTGGATCCCCCTTGTGGTTGATGTTGCTTCGTCGAGATCGAACTAACGGGTACTCATAGCACGTTCACGAGCGCCGAGCGCTCTCGTGGTGCGGCGGAGATGTTCCTCCAACAGCCGCACCGCTTCGGTGGAATCACCGCGCAACGCGGCGCCCACCAACGCACGATGTTCACCCTGCACATCGCGATCCTCGTCGTGGCCGAGCGGACGCGACCACCGTCGGTACAGCTCCGCTGCGTCGCGCAATGACAACGCCATGTTGCGCAGCCGCTGATTTGGGCACGCGGACAGCAGCGCCTGATGGAATCGAGCGTGGGCGAGCGTCCAATCCTCGCTCATCACGACCGGGTCGCCATCGCTCTCCATCGGCGTGCGATCGAGGGCGTGATGGGCGGCGACGACCTCGCTCTCCCAGGCGATGTCGCCGTGCTCGATCGACATCCGCAACACCAGACCCTTCGATCTCGCAACGTGCCGTCGTGAGATCGTCGAGATCGTCCTGCGACAGCGGCGTGACGTGGAAGCCGTGCTGCGGCTCGGACTGCACCAGTCCCTGCTCGGCGAGACGCGTCAGGCCCTCGCGCACCACGCTGGTGCTGCAGTCGTAGCGCTCGGTCAGGTCGGCGAATCGAAGCTTGGTGCCGGGCAGCACGCGACCCGACAAGATGTCGGCGCGCAATTGCGCGTAGACCTGCTCGGAGCGCGTGATGGCGGCGAGCGGCGAGCGATGACGGGCAGCCGGCTGCTCGGCTCGCTCAGTTGCTCCCTCGCTTTCCCCCATGGCGCATAGTCAAGCACTTTCGGGAATCACGCGCAATATCGAAATTTTCTTGACATGTCGAACATCGGGCGGTAGAACGATTTCGGTCCCGATGTACTGTGCAACCGGGGCTCAAGAGGGGGTGTTTCGCGATGGCTGTGCACGGCCTTGCCGAGATGACGCTCGGCGTACCCAACGTCGACGCGACCAGGCAGTTCTACCGCGAGTTCGGCTTGGCCGAGAGCGACAACGGCATGTTCGCCTCCGCCGACGGCGGCGACCAACTGCGGGTCGTCGAGTCGCCCTACCGACGACTCGTCGAGTTCGCGCTGGCCGCCGACGACACCGACGACATCGCACGCATCCGCGCCGCAGCCGCGCGCAACGACATCGAGGTGACCGATCACGACGACGGCAGCATCTCGATGGCGGAGCCGATCGTCGGCATCAGCGCCAAGGTCACGGTGCGTCCGCGCATCGTGCAGGCCGAGCCGTACACATGGAAGGCGATGAACTCGCCCGGCAACCCGGCCCGCTCTGGTACGCGTGCTCCGGCGATCTTCGACGAAGGCTCGGCCCGGCCGCGCAAGCTCGGCCACGTGCTCTACACGTCGCCCGACTTCGAAGCCAGCATGCGGTTCCTCACCGACGTGCTCGGCTTCAAGGTCAGCGATACCAGCGCGGGCATGATCGCGTTCCTGCGCTGCAGCACCGACCACCACAACGTCGGGCTCATCAACGCCCCGTGCCGTTCTTCCACCATTCGTCGTGGCAGGTCAATGACGTCGACGAGATCGGCCAGGGCGCGCAAACCCTGCTGGCAGTCGACCCAAGCCGCGACATCTGGGGCCTCGGCCGTCACTTCCTCGGCAGCAACCTGTTCTGGTACTTCCGCGACCCGGCCGGCAACTTCGCCGAGTACTACGCCGACCTCGACCAGATCCCCGAAGACGCCGAATGGGATGCTCGCGATTGGGCGCCCGACAAGTCGCTGTACGCCTGGGGACCACCGCGTACCGAAAGCCTTCGTTCACCCCGACGATGTCGAAGAGATCGCCGCCGCACTGCAAGGAGTTTCATGAAGATCGCCCGCTTCACCGAAGGTGGCCGCACCCGCCTGGGAATCGTCGACCGTCGACACCGACGAGGTCATCGACGTCGGCACCGCCGACCCGTCGCTGCCCACCGATGTCGGTGTGCTGCTGGCCACCGGCAGCATGGCTTCGGTAGCTCGATACGGCGGCGTCCGCGCCGCGGTTGGCGCTGAGCGCAGTCAAGCTCGAAGCACCGATCGCCCAGCCGCCGACGTTCCTGGCGATCGGCTTGAACTACGCCGACCACGTGGCCGAAAGTGGCATGGACAAGCCGAAGGCGCCGGTCGTGTTCAACAAGCAGGTCACCTGCGTGGTCGGCCCCGGCGACGGCATCGAGGTGCCGACGGTCGCACCTGACTGGGTCGACTACGAGGGCGAGCTCGGCGTCGTCATCGGCACGCGTTGCCGCAACGTGTCGGTCGCCGATGCGCCGTCGGTCGTCGGCCGGCTACCTCATCGTCAACGACGTGTCGGTGCGCGATTGGCAACGGGCGACGCCGACCATGACCATGGGCAAGTCGTGGGACACCCACGGCCCCATCGGACCGTGGCTGGTCAGCGCCGACGAGGTCGGCGACCCGCACGACCTCAACATCCGCACGTGGGTCGACGGCGATCTTCGCCAGGACGCCTCGACCAAGCAGATGATCACCAACTGCTGGGAGCTCATCGCCCACCTGTCGACAGCGTTCACGCTGCTGCCTGGCACCATCATCGCCACCGGCACCCCGGCGGGCGTCGGCTTCGTCATGGACCCGCCGCGGTGCATGAAGCCCGGCTCGACCGTGCGCATCGAGATCGACAAGCTCGGCGTTCTCGAGAACCCGGTGATCGCTCAACCCTGACGCAACCTGAGAGGGGACTCAACATGACGCAGACCATCGATGGCCTGCTCGAGCGGATCGCCGCAGTCCGCCCGATCCTCGAGAAGAACGCCAACCAGACCGAGACCGATCGTCGGGTTGTCGAGGAGAACATCGCCGTCCTGAAAGAGACCGGCGCGTTCAAGATCATGGTGCCGAAGCGCTACGGCGGCTGGCAAGCCGACATCCGCACCAAGCTCGAGGTCTCGCGCGAGGTGGCCAAGGGCTGCGGCTCCACGGCGTGGGTGACGGCGCTGATGAACGTGTGCGCGTTCTTCGTCGGCGTGCATGAACGAACAAGCGCAGGACGACGTGTGGGGCGCCAACCCCGACGCGCGCATCGCCGGCGTGTTCAACCCGACGGCGACAGTCCGCAAGGTCGACGGCGGGATCATCGTGACCGGCGCATGGAACTGGGCCAGCGGCTCGTACCACGCTGACTGGTCGTTCGTCGGCGTGCCGATCAACAACGACGACGGCGAGTTCATGTACCCGGCCATGGCGCTGATCCCCAACAGCGAGATCACGATCGAAGACACGTGGTTCGTGTCGGGGATGCGCGGCACCGGCAGCAACACGATCCACGCCGACGAGGTGTTCGTGCCCGATCACCATCTGCATTGGGTGCCCGGGCTGCTGAACCACGAGTACGACACCCCGTTCAAGGACGAGGCGCTGTACCGCTCGGCGTTCATCCCGGTCGCGGCTCTCATCCTCGCCGGCCCACAGCTCGGCCTTGCCCAAGCGGCGCTCGACTACGTGATCGAGAAGGGCCACAAGCGCGGCATCGCCTACAGCGAGTACGAACTGCAGCGCGACGCACCCACGTTCCAGCTGGCCATCTCCAAGGCGGCGACGCTGGTCGACACCGCCCACCTGTTCGCCTACCGGGCCGCGGCCGACATCGACGACGCCGCCAAGGCCGGCCGGACGATGACGTACGTCGAGCGGGCTCGCACGCGCAACGACACCGGCCACGCTGCCGAGTCCGCTCGCGAGGCCATCCGCGTGCTGTGCTCGGCGCACGGCGCATCGTCGTTCGCCGAGGCCAGCCCGATGCAACGGATATGGCGCGACAGCGAGATCGCCAGTCGCCACGCCGTCGTGGCCCCCGAGATCAGCGCGCTGATCTACGGTCGGGCGCTGATGGGCTTCACCGAAGGCGTCAGTTTCCTGGTCTAACCGAGTCCAAAGGAGCAAGCGGTGTCGACAACGATGTCCGTAACAGCGAGCGACGCAGTTGCCCGCGCCAGCGAGTTGATCCCCGAGCTACGCGAGCGTGCCGCGCAGACCGCGCTCGACCGGCGGCTTGCCGCAGAGCAACATCGATGCGCTGCGCCGCGCCGGCGCGCTGAAGACGATCCAGGCCACGCGCAACGGTGGCTACGCGCTCGGTATCCGCAGCCACCTCGACGTCATGAGCGCGTTGGGGCGGGGCTGCGGTTCGACGGCGTGGGTGGCCGGGGTCGTGCACGCCCACTCGTGGCTGGTGTCGCACTTCCCCGAACAGGGCCAGGACGACATCTACGGCAACAATCCCGACGCAGTGCGTGTCGGCAGTCATCGGGCCGCGCGGCAAGGCCGTGCGCACCGCCGACGGCTATCCGGCTGGAAGGTGTGTGGCCGTTCGGCTCCGGTTGCGAACGCGTCGGACTGGCTGCTGCTCGGCGCGGTTGTGTTCGACGAGGCCGGCAACGAGATCGACCAGGGCGATTTCATGGTGCCGACTTCCGAGGTCACGATCAAGGACGACTGGTACGTCAGTGGCCTGGCCGGCACTGGTTCGTGCACGATGGTGGTCGACCGGCATCGACGTTCCCGCCCACCGCTACCTGTCACTTCCGGGGCTCATCATGGGCCACAGCCCCGGCGCGAGCCTGCACGGCGACGACTGGGTGCAGCGTTGTGCACCAGTGCCGGTGCTGACCATCGCATTGTGCGGCGGAGCGATCGGCATCGCCAAGCAGGCACTCGAAGACTTCCCGGCGGTATCAAGGGCAAGATCATCGCCTACACCGCCGATCCGCAGGAGCCGCACCCGTTCACCCACATCCGCCTCGGCGACGCAGCTTCGCGAATCCGCGAGGGCGAGTTGCTGCTGTACGCCGTCGCCGACGAGCTCGACGCGACCGCCCAGGCCAATGGCGAGGTTCCGCTCCTGCGCCGCGCCGAGATGCGTAACGACTGCGCGACCGCGGTGCGCCGGCTGCTCGAAGGCGTCGAGATCCTGTTCCGCGAGTCGGGCGCAACCGGCGTGCGCACATCGAGCCCGATGAACCGGGCGCTGGCCGACATTCAGACCATCAACAACCACGGCCTGATGAAGTTGGAGACCAACCAGGAGATGTACGGCCGCCTGCTGCTGGGCCTCGAACCCAACACGCCCCTGATCTGACACCAGCGTGCCGGCAACGTGCTGTGGTCACGGATTCGGGCCGCATGCGCCCGGATCCCAACCCACAGCGCCCTCGATCGCCGTCAGCCGGCGGCCAGGATCGCTTCGATCTGGCCCATGGCCGCGGCCATGCCTTCGTCCATACCCATCTCGATCAGCTGGGTCATCGCCTCGGACGAGGGGAACTTCGACTCGATCACCATGCGAGTACGGTCGCTCGACAACTCGGCGATCGTGACGGTCGACAGCGTGATCGGCATCGAGTCATTCGGTTTGCCGTCGGCATCGGCGAAGCCGTCCTCGAGACGAAGGTGGTGCGGCTCTTCGACCGCGAGGACCTTCCACCAGCCGTGGTGTTGGTCGCCCTGTGGCCCCGTCATGTAGTAGTTGACCGCGCCGCCGGGCCGCAGATCGTGCTCGACAACGGTCGCCGGATACGTGGGCGGGCCCCACCAGCGTTCGAGCTTTCGTGGGTCGGCCCACAGCTGCCAGACCCGAGCGATCGGGGCATCCCACTCGCTGGCGATCGTCATTGTCAATGCGGTCGGGTCCTTGTGGATGTCGGTCACTGCCATTGTTGCTCTCCTTCGTCGGGTTCGGCGAGGACGTCGCCGAATCGTTGCATGCGGTCCCGCCAAACGGCCTCGAGCTCGTCGAGCAAGCGGTTGACGTCGCGCACGACGTCGATCCGCCCGCGCACGATGCGCTCGCGGCCGCGCTGATGCTTGGTGATGAGGTCGGCCCGCTCGAGAACGGCGACATGCTTCTGGACCGCGGCGAAGCTCATCGGGTACCGCCGAGCCAGGTCGGAGACGGAGTGCTCCCGGTGCAGAACCACGCGGACGATGTCACGGCGTGTCGGATCGGAAAGCGCGTGGAACAGCAGGTCTGTCCGCTTCGTCTCGGTCGCCCCCACCTCATCTACAACCATATGGTTGTAGATTAGCGCAACGTTCGGAACTCTGCAAACAGTCGTAGTAGTACTACGACATGAACAGCGATGTGACCTCGGTCGACGCCCATCTGGCGGCGCTTCCGCAACCCCAACGCGACACGTTGGCGGCATTGCGGGCGATGCTGCGCGAGTTGCTGCCCGACGCGCAGGAGTGTCTCAGTTACAACATGCCGTGCTTCAAGGTCGACGGGAAAGCGGTCGCCGGCTACGACGGTTTCAAGCAGCACTGCTCGTACTTCCCGCACAGCGGCAACGTCGTGCAGCATGTCAGCGCGATCCCCGCCTGGTGCACTGTGGCAACGAAGGGCACCCTGCAGTTTCCGGTCGACCGGCCCCTACCGAAAGCGTTGGTGCGACGGCTGGTCCGTGCACGCCTGGACGAGATCGCCACGAAGACTGCGGGCCGCCGCCGCTAGTGCCCGGCACACTGTCGGCGTGCGCACATTCGACGAGTTGACCAAGGCGGGACGAACCTCGCGCCTGCGGATGCTGGCAGCCGAGACGATCGAAACCGAGTTCGGGATCCAACCGCGACGATTTTCGTTGCTGGCCGCACACTCGTTCAACACGATGTTTCGTGCCGACCGGGTCGACGCCGCACCGCTCGCCGTTCGGGTCGGCGAGGTGCGCATCCACGCCGACGGTGTCGAAGAGGTCGAAGCCGCGTGGCTCGACGCCATCCGCAACGAGACCGACCTTCACGTACCGACCTTGGCTCCGACAGAGACGGCCGCCACGTCGCTGCCGGCCACCACCCGCTGGTCCCGGGCCCGCGATATTGCTCGGTGATGAGTTGGGTTCCGGGCAAAATCGTTCGTGGGACCTTCGACCACTCCACCGCCCGACGAATGGGCATCATTCAAGCCATGCTGCACGACCAAGCGGCGGCATACAGCGCACCCGAGATCCCCTCCGAACTCAGCGCCAATCGAGTCGTGTACTTCGGCGACACGACCCGGCTCGCGAACTTCGAGTCGTCATACGGCTCGATGTTCGTCGAGGCGATCGATCGCGTGCAGGCCCACCTCGACGCGCTCTGGAGCTCGCCCCCACATCGACCGCACCTCATCCACGGTGACTTCGGTCCACAGAACATCATGCGGTACCGGACCGCGCTGACGCCGATCGACTTTCAGGATCTGCAGTTCGGGTTCGACCTCCAGGACGTCGCCATCACCGTCTGCGATTTGCGACGGCTCTACAACGACGAGTCGTTGATCGATGCGCTCAAGACCGGATACGGATCGATTCGCCCGTGGCCGCTGAACGACGTGGCGATCGAACGAGCGCTCGGCGCGGCGCGCAGCCTCAACGTGATCAACCTCGGCTTGAACCTGCGACGGCCGGGGCTGCCCGAGTTCATCGATCGACATGCTGAGCTTGTCGCCGGATGGATGGCCGGCTTGGCGCCGCAGCCCCCGTTGATCTAAACCTCGATCGTGGCCATGTCCTCCGAACCTCTGTGGGCCCCGACGCCCGAGACAATTGCCGGAGCCAACATCGGGCGGTTCGTCAGTTGGCTCGAAGAGCGCGGCATCGGGCACTTCCGGTCGTACGCCGATCTGTGGGAGTGGTCGGTCACCGATATCGCCGGGTTCTGGGCGGCGGTCTGGGAGTTCTCCGACGTGAGGGCAGGCGTGCCGTTCTCGGCTGTGCTCGACTCGCAGGAGATGCCGGGAGGCAAGTGGCTCGTCGGCGCCAGACTGAACTACGCCGAGAACATCCTGCGTCATCACGGCGACACGCCGGCAATCATCGCTCGATCGCAGAGTCGGCCACCGTCGTCGATGACCTGGGATCAACTCGCCGAGCAAGTCGGCCGGGCACGAGCAGGACTACTGCGCCTCGGAGTCGGACGCGGCGATCGCGTTGCCGCGTACTTGCCGAACCTGCCGGAGACGATCGTCGCGTTCCTGGCGACCGCCAGCCTCGGAGCGATCTGGACCAGTTGTGCACCAGAGTTCGGTGTACAGGCAGTCCTCGACCGATTCGGCCAGATCGATCCGAAGGTGTTGTTGGTCGTCGACGGCTACCGCTACGGCACTCGAGACATCGACCGACGTGGCGAGGTGCAGGCAATTCGCGAAGGCCTGCTCAGCCTCGATCACACGGTGGCCTTGCCGTACCTTCGCGACGACGATCTTCCCGACGCGATCTCGTGGGCAGAGCTGACCGCCCAACAGGGTCCCCTCGAGTTCGAGCAGGTCGCCGCCGATCATCCGCTCTACGTGTTGTACTCATCCGGCACCACAGGCATGCCCAAGCCGATCGTGCACGGTCACGGCGGAATCCTGCTGGAGCACCTCAAGGTGCTGGGTCTGCACGCCGACCTCGGTCCGGCCGACCGCTTCTTCTGGTTCACCACGACGGGCTGGATGATGTGGAACTACCTCGTCAGCGGACTGCTGACCGGCGCCGCGATCGTCACGTTCGACGGCGACCCGGCGGCACCGACGCTCGATGCATTGTGGGAACTGGCCGCCGAGACCCAGATCACGTGGTTCGGGTCCAGCGCGCCGTACTACATGACATGCCGCAAGAACGGGCTTCGTCCGGGCGAGCAGTTCGACCTGTCACACGTCCGTGCGGTCGGTTCGACGGGCGCTCCGCTTCCCGCCGACGGTTTCCACTGGGTGTACGACGCGGTGGGTCGTGACGTGATGCTGTCGTCGATCAGCGGCGGCACCGACATCTGCTCGGCGTTCGTCGGTGGCTGCCCGATGGTGCCGGTGATCGCCGGTGAGATCTCGTGTCGCTATCTCGGCGCCGCAGTCGAGTCATACGACGAGACCGGCCGCTCGGTCGTCGGCGAACAGGGCGAACTGGTGGTCACCAAGCCGATGCCGTCGATGCCGATCGGATTCTGGGGCGACTCCGACGGCTCGCGATATCGAGCGGCCTACTTCGACTCGTATCCGGGGGTGTGGCGTCACGGGGACTGGATCACACTCGACGAAAAGGGCAGTTGTGTCATCACCGGCCGCTCCGACGCCACGCTGAACCGTGGCGGTGTGCGCATCGGCACCAGCGAGATCTACCGCGTTGTCGAAGCCGTCGACGGCGTGAGCGACAGCCTGATCGTGCATCTCGAAGACAGCGAAGGCGGTGGCTCGGGCTCGCTCGTGTTGTTCGTTGCGATCGTCGATGGCGCTCAGTTCGACGAGCTGGTCGATCCGATCAAGCGAGCACTGCGCAGCAACCTGTCGCCGCGTCACGTGCCCGACGAGATCCATCCGCTGCCCTCGATTCCCACCACGTTGTCCGGCAAGAAGTTGGAACTGCCGGTGAAGAGGATCCTGCGCGGCGCCGACCCGGATTCTGTGGCAAGCCGCGGTGCCCTGAAGAACCCGGAATCGCTCGACGCCGTCGCCGCAAGTCGCCCGAACCCGCTGAGCGGCTAGAGCTCTGGTTTTCGATGACGATGGCGATGCCTTGGCCGACGCCGATGCACATCGCCGCCAGGCCGTAGCGACCGCCGGTTCGACGCAGGTGATGGGCGAGCGTCGTGACGATCCGCACGCCCGAGCATCCGAGCGGATGACCGATGGCGATCGCGCCACCTTGCTGGTTGACGATCGCCGGGTCGAGCTCTGGCCACTCGCGCAGGCAGGCAAGCGATTGTGCTGCGAAGGCTTCATTGAGCTCGACCGCGGCGATGTCCCCCCAACCGATGCCGGCCCGACGCAGCGCGGTGCGCGCCGCCTCGACGGGCCCGATTCCGTACAGATGTGGTTCGACACCGCTGGTTGCACGGCTGACGATCCGCGCCATCGGCGTGGCCTTCGACGTCTCCAATCCCCGCTGCGACATCACCAACATGGCCGCGGCGCCGTCGTTCATCGGCGATGCGTTTCCTGCCGTCACCGTGCCACCTTGCCTGAACACCGGCTTCAGCTTGCCCAGCGAGTCCATCGACGAGTCGGGTCGGATGCACTCGTCGCGCTCCAGCGGTGCGTCGGCGACCTGCACCGTCTCGGCGGCGAAGTGTCCGGCCTCCCAGGCCGCGGCTGCGCGTTGGTGCGAGCCCATGGCGAACGCATCCTGCTCGTCGCGCGAAATCGAATACTTGTCGGCCAATACCTCGGCGCCCTCACCCAGCGAAATGGTCCACTCCCCCGGCATCTTCGGATTCACCATCCGCCAGCCGAGCGCCGAGTTCCACATCTGCTCGTGCGTGGTCGGGTACGCCTTCGACGGCTTCAACACCACCCACGGGGCGCGGGTCATGCTCTCCACACCACAGGCGATCGTGATGTCGGCATCTCCGACAGCGACCGTACGAGATGCGCCGAAGATCGCCTCGATGCCGCTGCCGCACAACCGGTTGACGGTTGCCGCCGGGATTGTCGTGGGCAACCCGGCCAGCAGCAGCGCCATGCGGCCGACGTTGCGGTTGTCTTCGCCTGCACCGTTGGCATCGCCGGCGTAGACCTCGTCGATCGAGGCCGGGTCGAGCGACGGCGAACGCTCGACGATCGCCCGAACCGCACCTGCGAGGAGATCGTCGGGGCGTACGCCTGCCAGCGCCCCGCCGATACGTCCCAATGGTGTGCGCACGGCATCGACGATGAACGCTTCGCTGGTCATGGTCGCTCTCCTTCGTAGGCCCGTTCCAGGATGCCGAGCAGGTCGGCCTCGGTCACGGGACGCGGGTTGACGGTGATCTCTTCGGCGGCCGCATGCGCCGCCCCGGGCAGGTCGTCGCGTTGCAGCAGACCGTCGTGGCCTTTCAGGTCGGCGAGGCGCGTCGGCACGTTGCTGGCAATCGCCAGATCCCACAGCGCCCCGGCGGGATCACCTCCGGGCGAGCCGAGTGCCGCGGCCAGCCGGGCCATGTCGTCGGGCAGCGCCGGAGCGTTGAACGCGATCGCGTGCGGGAGGATGACCGAGTGCGCGTCGGCATGCACGAGGTTGAACCTTCCGCCCAGCACGTGACACAGCTTGTGGTGCAATCCACTGGCGGTTGTTCCGAGCGAGACCCCGGAGAGGTACGCGCCGTACAACAAGGTGCCGCGGGCATCGATGTCGTCGGGCGATGCCATCACGGTCGGCAGTGAGTCATGGATGGCGCGTACACCTTCGAGCGCCAAGACCGTCGTGATCGGATTGTGACCCGGCGCGTAGAGCGCCTCGACCGAGTGGGCGAGCGCGTTGAAGGCAGAGGGACCGGTGACGTGCGCGGGAAGGCGGACCGTGAGCTCGGGGTCGTAGACGACGGTCCTCGGTTGCACGATCGGGTTCTTGCCGGTCTCCTTGTGACGACCACCGGTGAGCCCATAGATGGTCGTCTGTTCGCTGCCCGCATAGGTCGTCGGTACGGCGAGGATGGGGACGCCGTGGCTCAAGGCGATGGCCTTGGCCAGCCCTGTCGACGAGCCGCCGCCGATGCACACCACACAGTCGATCGCTGCCTCGGTTGCTGCAGAACGAGCCCGATCGGCCAGGTCGACGGGGACATGTTGGGCGACCTCCGTCCACGCAAGTGCCAACCGTGGGCCGAGTTGCCCGGTGACAGCGGCAGCGGTCGCTTCGGCCGCCCAATCCGAGATCAGCATGACGCGTCGGCCGCCGAGACGCTCGACCTCGGCGCCCACCTCGGCCAGCCGACCCGCACCGAACACGATGCGTGCCGGAAGCTGGTCGTATGTGAACGGGTTCATGCCGCCTGCAGCGCTCGCAACGTGTCGAGCTCGCTCGCTGTCGGCTCGTCGGTCGTCGCCAGGTTCGTCACTGAAGCGAACGTCCCAGCCGGTTGCTGCGGCGACCTGTTCGCGGGTGACGCCGGGATGCAGGGCAACGACAACCAGTTCGCAGGTGTCGGGATCCGGCTCCATCACGGCGAGGTCGGTGATGACCCACTTCGGCCCGCCGCCGCGCAGCCCAAACCGCTCGCGATCGCCCTTGCCGTCGCCGTAGCCGATGGACGTGCGGAAGTCACAGCGCTCGACGAAGCTGCGCATCGACTGCCGCATGATCACCATCACGACACCTGCCGATGCAGCGATCTCCGGCGCTCCTCCTGCGCCGGGCAGCCGGGTCTTCGGATCCTCGTACGAGCCGATCACCGTGGAGTTGATGTTCGCGTACTTGTCGAGCTGGGCTCCGCTGAGGAACCCGATGTCGATGCGCCCGCTCTGGAGCCAGTAGGCGAAGATCTCGGGGACGCTGACCACGGCGTCGCTGGTCTCGGCAAGCTCGCCATCGCCGATCGACAGCGGCAGCCGAGTCGGCTTGGAATCGAGGCAACCCGACTCGTAGATCAGGACCGGCTGGATCGGGTAGAGCCGGCGCGCAAGATTGGCGGCAGTCGACGGCAAGCCGATGCCGACAAAACACTGCCGCTTGCCGGCCGCGGCGAGGGCGCCGAGTTGGCGTGAGGCGTTGACGATCATCAACTCGTCGGTCGTGTACTCGGTCATCAGATACCCACGCTCTCGCAATACTCGGCGAAGTCCGCTGTGCCCTTCACGTGCTTGTCGATCCAGGCGATGAAGGCGTCGCGATCCTTGGAGATGGAATCCCATGCCTTGTAGAACGCGTTGTCGCGAACCGAGAATCCCATTGCAAAACTCGGGTGCGCACCACGCGGAACGTGGCACACCGCGCTGACAACCCACGAAGGCAACACGATTGCACCCGGAACGTCGGGCAGTTCGTCGACGATCTCCTCGACGGTCACGATCGACCGCTGCGAGGCCAGCACCGCCTCCTTCTGGACACCGAGCAGACCCCAGATCTGGACGTTGCCGGCCAGATCAGCACGCTGGGCGTGGATGATGCCGACGTCGGGATTGATTGCCGGAACCGCGGCCAACACCTCCCCCGTGAATGGGCACTCGACTGTCTTGATGGTGCTGGTGTGCTTCGGCAGATCGGTGCCGATGTAGCCACGCAAGATGCCGAACGGTAGACCAGCGGCACCGGCCGCGTACCGAGTGGCCATGCCGGCGTGACTGTGCTCCTCGATCTCCAGCGGTTGTGGCCACTGATTCTCGACTGCGTCGCGGAAACGTTGCAGCGAACCGACCCCAGGATTGCCTCCCCACGAGAACGTCAGTTTGGTGACGCAACCGGACCCGATCAGCCAGTCGTAGGCGAGGTCGGGAGTCATCCTGACGAGGTGGAGGTTGCGCCGCTCCTGGCGGATGATCTCGTGCGCGGCGGCGTGAGGGATGAGGTGTGTGAAACCCTCGAGCGCCAACGTGTCGCCATCGTGCACGTGCTCGGCAATGGCCTCGCGAAGCGTCGTGATCATCTCGCATACCACGGGGGAATGCTGGCATCGACATTGATCCAGATGCTCTTTGCCTCGGTGTACTCGCGCATCGCCTCGAACCCCATCTCACGGCCGTAACCACTGAGCCCGGTGCCGCCGAACGGCGAGGCCGGACTGACCCTCTTGTACGAGTTGACCCACACCATGCCGCTGCGCATCGCACCCGCCATGCGATGGGCACGCGACAGGTTCTGCGTCCACAGTCCACCTCCGAGCCCGTAGTCCGTGCCGTTGGCGATCGCCAACACTTCGTCGTCATCGGAAAACGTCGAGACGGTGACGAACGGGCCGAACACTTCCTCTCGGCACACTCGGTCGCCGGGCTTGGCGCGCACCACGGTGGGTTCGATGTAACACCCGTTGGCGAGCGCTGGATCGTCGGGCGCCTTGCCACCGGTGATGATCTCGCCGCCCTCGTCGATCGCAACCTTGACGTAGCTGAGGACGCGATCGCGGTGCATCGGCGATGTCAACGGGCCCATCTCGGTGGAGGGGTCCAGCGGGTTGCCGAGTTTGATCGACTTCGCCAATCCGACGAAACGCTCGAGGAACTGGTCGGCGATGTTCTCGTGAAGCAACAAGCGAGACCCGGCGATGCACGCTTGACCCTGGTTGTGGAAGATCGCGAACGCACTGCCGCCGACCGCTGCGGGAATGATCGCGTCGTCGAACACGATGTTGGCACCCTTGCCACCCAACTCGAGTTGGACGCGCTTGAGGTTGGAGGCCGAATACTCGACGATTCGCCGGCCCGTTGCAGTCGATCCGGTGAACGCGATCTTGGCAACGTCGGGATGCGTGGCCAGCCGCTCGCCGGCGGCCACGCCGAAGCCCGGAACCATGTTGACCACCCCGGCCGGGAAGCCGACGTCGACCATCAGTTCGGCGAGTCGCAGCGACGACAACGGGGTGAGCTCGCTGGGCTTCAACACCACGGTGTTGCCGGCAGCCAGCGCCGGGCCCATCTTCCACGAGCAGAACATCAGCGGGAAGTTCCACGGCACGATCTGGCCGACGACGCCCAGCGGCTCGCGCTGCACGTAGTTCAAGAACCCGGGTTCCGCCGGGATCACATCGCCCTGCAGCTTGTCGGCCATCCCACCGAAGTAGCGAAAGCAGGCCGCCGTGCGCGGCACATCGAGCTTGCGGGCATCGCTGATGGGGTGGCCGGTGTCGAGGCTTTCGAGTTGCGCCAGCTCCTCGCCGTTGGCTTCGATCGCGTCGGCCAGCTTCAGCAGCAGACGTCCACGTTCTGCGGCAGCCATCTTCCGCCACGCTGGGAAGGCCGCCGAAGCAGCATCGACGGCGCGATCGACGTCATCAGCCCGCGCTTCGGCGATCTCGGTGATCACCGAGCAGTCGTGCGGATTGATGACCTCGATGGTGCCGCCGCTCACAGCGTCGACGAACTCGCCGCCGATGAACAGCTTGTTCTGCATCAGAAGTCGACGGGATACACGCTCGCCTTGCCGGTGCGGATCATCTCCGGCAACTCGGGCGAAGCGTTCTCCCACACCAGCAACATCGAACGCTTGGCGCTGTAACCCTGGTGGCGGATGTCGCTCGGGCATGGCGGCCACATCGCCGGCCTTCATCGTGACCTTGCTGCGCGGTGCGCCCGAGTCGCGATCCTGTACGTCCCACACGATCTCGTCGCTGAGCTGCACGAACCACTCCACT
This sequence comes from Ilumatobacteraceae bacterium, assembly GCA_963779295.1. GTDB lineage: Bacteria > Actinomycetota > Acidimicrobiia > Acidimicrobiales > Ilumatobacteraceae > JAENVT01. Next base: position 1,107,461 of record CAVZXO010000008.1, on the reverse strand, counting down.
CGATCGTTGCCGTGGAACACCGGTAGCACGTACTCCTCGCTGGTGGGGCAGTACAGGCTGGCCTTGCACACGCTGACGACGCTGGGGTTCCACGTGACGTCGCTGCGACTGATGTACTTGTACAGGTTGTAGGCGGCGACCTCGTCCTCGAACCCAGGCTCGGGATAGACCTCGGGCTCGTCCTGGGGCACGTCGGCGAACATGCGGTTGACCGGGTGTGTCTCGTCGGTACGGACTTGCTCGTCGCCCGGCACGCTGACCATCCGATTCGCGGCGACCCGGCGACGGGTGATCGCCTCGGTGTTGCTGCCGTCCTTGACACCGAACGGCTTGTCGGTCTCGGCCGGGCTGGCGAACGGATCGAACGAAGCGTTTGTCCAATCGTCGAGCATCGCCTTGAACGTGTCGCGGATGAGCGTCGTCTCGAAGTTCTCGGTGTGATCGAGTTCGGCCTTGCGGTACGCGTCGTTGAACCGGCCGGCGAACATGTCGACCGTGCCGTAGTGGTTGACGGTTCCGAACACGCTGTCGAAATTGACGGTGCCGTAGAAGAAATCCCACGCAACGTCGCGCTGCAGCGCCCGAAGGAACACGTCGGCGCTGAGCACGTGCTTGCCCGTCGGCCACGCGATGTGCACGAAGTATTCGTCGCGGGTGAAATGGAACGCACCGAGACTGAATTCGCGATAGCCCTGGGCGTTTGGGTCAGTTGATTGAACGTCGGTCAGTGTCATGAAGTTCTTCTTTCAGCTCAGGCAGATGTCGGCCCAGCGCTCGACGGTGTCGTCGCCGAGGATGGTTTGCAACAGGATGACGCTGGGCGCCGAGGCGCTCATGCGATAGGCAGCATTGGCGGGCAGCAGGGCCTGGTGGCCCTTACGCAGGACGATTCGACCCATCTTGCTGCCGGCGGGCTCGCCGTCGATCTTGACGGAGCCTTCCTTGTCGGCGGGCACGGCGGGTGTGTCGAGCTTGACGAGTTCGATGGTGACCTCACCGTCCATGCACAGCGGGAACTCGTCGTGGGCGCACGTACGCCATTCGCTGGTGCCCTCGGCGCGAATCGCCTCCAGGACATATTGCATGTTCTTGCCAACGGCCACTTTCTCCCACGGTTTCGACGAGTTGGCGACCTCGAAGATGTTGGAGAAGGCGTAGTTCTTCGCCTGGTCGTTGATGAGCTCGATTCCGCCCTTGTCGTAGTCGGCGAGCGATCCGAACTTGGTGACGTACTCGGTCACGCAACCCCCTCAAAACTAGAAATGTTCGCATTGCGCACACTCGTGCGATATGTGAACATTGTCGCGGGAGGTGTGCATCAGTGTCAAGCGTCCGGCTATCAGGCGTCGCTGCGTCGAGCGAGAGCCCGGAGAGAGACTACGTCCAGTCGTTGAGCCGTGGCCTTACCGTGCTCCAGGCGTTCAACGCCGAGCGGCCGGCGATGACACTCGCCGACATGTCCCGCGCGACCGGTCTCACCCGGGCAACTGCCCGCCGCCTGCTGCACACGCTCGTCACGCTCGGCTATGTCTGCACCGACGGTCGCACGTTCGAACTGACTCCTCGCGTGCTCGACCTCGGATTCGCCTATGTCTCGTCGCTGCAGTTACCCGACATCGCCCAGCCGTTCATGGAGGAGCTGTCGGACCGCGTGCACGAGAGCGTGTCCGCCTCGGTGCTCGACGGACCACAGATCGTCTACGTGGCGCGGGTCAACACCCAACGCATCATGGGCATCTCGCTGGCGATCGGCTCGCGGTTGCCGGCGGCCTGGACGTCGATGGGCCGCGTCCTGCTCGCCGGTCTCGACGATGCCGCGCTCGACGAGTTCCTCGAGCACCTCGTCGTGACCGGACCAACCTTGCAGTCGATCACGGATGTCGCGGCACTGCGGTCAGAGATCCACGCGGTGCGCAGCCAGGGCTACGCCCTGATCGACCAAGAGCTCGAGGTCGGCATCAGATCCGTCGCCGCGCCGTTGCATGATCGACGCGGGCGAACGTTGGCAGCGATCAACGTCGGCACACACGCGGCGCGGGTCACCCTCAAGGAACTGCGCGGCGTGATCCTCCCGGATCTGCTCAGTACGGCACGCAGCATCGAGGCGCAGCTGGCCAAGCGATGACCGAGACGCCTCATCCCCTGATCGGCCGCGTCGAGGTCCTCGTCGATCAACTGCGTCGTCGCGGCATCGACGTCACGACGGGTGCAGTGATCGACGCGTTCACCGCGCTCACCCACCTCCCGCTCGAAGAGCCCGAGTCGGTGAAGGCGGGCCTGCGGGCGACGCTCGTGAAGAGCTCCGATCCGACCGGCGAGTTCGATCGCGCCTTTCGAGCCGTGTTCGCCGGTTTCGTTGCCGGCGCCAGGCCAGACCTCGACGAGGCAGCCGACCTGCAGCCCCCGTCGGTCAGCACACCCGGACAGCTCTCGAACGCCTTGTTGAACGCCATGCAACAGGGCGACGAGGCACAGATCGCGATCCTCGCCCAGCAGGCGGTCGATACGTTGGCAGGCTTCGACGACGACGCCGAGCACAGCGAGCGGTACTACCTCCACAAGGTCATGCGCGCCATCGATCTGTCACGGATGCTCAGCGCCGCGATGCAGCAACTCCGTCGCGAGGGCGACCTGACGGAGCTCGAGCTGATGTTGGCGCGCAACGAGTTCGCGGCGATGCTCGAGCAGTTCCGTCGACGACTGGCCGCAGAGATAGCGGCGAGGATGACCAGCGGCGGAATCGACCACGCCGATGTCGACCTCGGCGCGGCGTTGGCCGACCGCGACATGCTGGAGCTCTCGTCGTTGGAGCTCACCGAACTGCGACGCGTCGTACAACCCCTGGCCCGGCAGCTGGCGGCGCGAATCAGTAGCCACCGACGACTCCGCAGCACCGGACGACTCGACCCGCGACGCACGGTCCGACGTTCGCTGCAGGCCGGTGGCGTGCCATTGGATGTGGTGATGCGTCGACGCCATCCACATCGCCCAGAACTCGTCCTGCTCTGCGACGTCAGCGGATCGGTGGCGGAGTTCGCCCAGTTCACCTTCACGCTCGTGCACGCCCTGCACGACGAGTTGCGCCGTGTGCGCAGCTTCGCATTCGTCGACGGCATCGCCGAGGTCACCGACCTCTTCGAAACCGCGAGTCACGAGATCCACGTCAACCGTTTCGTCGAGCGACGTGGTGTGCTGGGCGACGACGGGCACAGCGACTACGGCCGGGCGCTCTCGCGGTTCGTCGACCACCATCTCGCCGACGCAGTCTCCTCGCGCTCCACCGTGATCATCTGCGGCGATGCCCGCACCAACTATCGCCCCGACGGTGCCGAAGCGTTGCGAACGATCGCCGAGCAAGCCAAGCGGGTGTTCTGGCTGAATCCCGAGCCCGAGGTCGAGTGGGGAGAGACCGATTCGGCAATGGACGACTACCGGGCCTACTGCCGCGGCGCGTTCGAGGTTCGCTCGCTGAGGCAACTCGGCGACGTCATCGCCTCGCTGGTGTAGCCCGTAAACTTTCACGCATGAGCGATCCCGTGTTGCAGGAGATTCCGCTGGGATTCCAGTGGGCGACGATCGATCCGTTCCTGTTCTGCGTCCATCATCTCGATCTCTACCCCGTGGGCAACGGCGAGTTCGGACCCGATCCGGCGTTGCTCGAAGGTCGCGAGATCGGCAACGACTTCAATCCGGTCGACGGTTGGCGGATGTACCACGGCCCCTCGGTTCCCGGCTTCCCGCACCACCCGCACCGCGGGTTCGAGACCGTCACGCTCGTGCGTCGAGGTTTGATCGACCACTCCGATTCGCTCGGTGCAATCGCCCGCTTCGGCCGCGGCGATACGCAGTGGCTGACCGCCGGTGCGGGCATCGTGCACAGCGAGATGTTCCCTCTCGTCGACACGGTCGAGCCCAACCCGACCGAGCTCTTCCAGATCTGGCTCAACCTTCCAGCCTCCGACAAGATGGTCGACCCGTACTTCACGATGCTCTGGGCCAGCGACATCCCCGTCGTGGAGTTCGATGGTGGCAGTGTCACGGTCGTCGCCGGTGCACTTGGGGATGCCAAGCCGGCATCGCCTCCGCCCAACTCGTGGGCTGCACGCGACGACGCCGAGGTGGCGATCTGGGTGTTGCGGCTCGAGGCCGGCGCCTCGTGGACGATGCCACCGACCGCCCATCCCGACGTGATCCGAGCGTTGTACTTCTTCGAGGGCGACAGTCTGTCGATCGGCGATCATGTACTCGGCGTGGCGACCGGGGCGGTGGTGGAGAGCGAGACCGAGGTCGAGGTGCGCGCCGGATCGTCCCCAGTCGAGGTCCTCATCCTGCAGGGCCGCCCGATCGGCGAACCCGTTGCCCAGTACGGCCCGTTCGTGATGAACACCCGCGCCGAGATCGAGCAGGCCTTCGCCGACTACCAGCGCACCGGGTTCGGTGGTTGGCCGTGGGAGGACGATGGTCCGGTACACGGCACAGATCCCGAGAGGTTTGCCCGCCATCCCAGCGGGTTGGTCGAGCGCCCCGCATGACCGCACCGGTCACCTACGCACCGGTCACCTACATTTGGGCCCATGGAGTTGCACTACGCCACCATCTGGGAATCGATCGCTGACACGATCCCAGATGCGACCGCAGTCGTACACGGCGACACGGTACGCACGTGGTCCCAGTACGACGATCGAGCTTCGCGATTGGCCACGGCGTACGCGGCAGCGGGTCTCGGGCACGACTCCAAGATCGGGCTGTACTTGTACAACGGCAACGAATACCTCGAGGCCCAGTACGCAGGATTCAAGATCCGCGGCGTACCGATCAACGTCAACTATCGCTATCTCGACGACGAGCTGTCGTACCTGCTCGACAATGCCGACGCCGAAGCACTTGGTGTTTCACTCGTCGCTCGGCGATCGGGTCGCTCACATCGTCGATCGACTACCGAGGCTTCGGCTCTTGATCGAAGTCGACGATGGAGGAACCAGCCAGGTCGACGGTGCACTGAGCTACGACGACTTGCTCGCGAGCAATCAGCCGATGGAGCGCATCGCCCGCAGCGAGGACGACATCTACATGCTGTACACCGGCGGCACCACGGGGATGCCGAAAGGGGTGATGTACGACATGGCTTCGCACGTCGGGTTGTTCCTGCGGTCGGGCTTCCCGTTCCTCGGCCAGCGAGTCCCGCGCGACCGCCGAGGAAGTTGCCCCACTCGTCGCCGCCATCACCGAGGCCGGCAACCGGATGATCGCGATCCCGTGCGCCCCATTGATGCATGGAACGGGCCTGTGGCTGGGCGCTTTCGCTTCACACCTCACCGGCGGCGAAGTCGTCACGCTGACGAGCCGAACACTCGACCCGCACGAGGTGCTGCGCACCGTTCAAGCTCGCCGAGCGACATCGTTGGTCATCGTCGGCGACGCCTTCGCCAGGCCGCTTGTCGCGGCCATCGACGAGGCCGTGGCAAACGACGCCCCGTACGACCTGTCGAGCCTCGGCGTGATCCTGTCGTCGGGTGTGATGTGGACGACCGAGGTGAAAGATCAATTGCTGGAACGAATCCCACATGTCGTGCTGTTCGATGCGATCGGCTCGACCGAGGGCTCGATGGGCAACCAGATGAGCACGCGCGGCGGTTCGACGGAGACCGCCAAGTTCACCCAGAACCCGACGACCAAGGTCTTCACCGAAGACGACCGAGAGGTCACGCCGGGTTCGGGCGAGATCGGTGTCGTCGCCGCCGGTGGATTCGTGCCGATCGGCTACTACAAGGATCCCGACAAGTCGGCGCGCACCTTCCGCACGGTCGACGGCGTGCGCTACGCCTTCCCCGGCGATCTCGCCCAGGTGGCTGCCGACGGCACCCTGATCCTGCTCGGTCGCGGCAGCCAGGTGATCAATTCCGGTGGTGAGAAGATCTTCCCCGAGGAGGTCGAGGAGGCCGTCAAGCGTGTCCCCGGTGTGCGCGACTGTCTCGTCGTCGGCGTTGCCGACGAGCGATTCGGGCAGGCCGTCACCGCAATCGCCGCGACCGATGGCTCCATCCTCGACGAGGCCGCCGTGATCGCACACGTCAAGACCCAACTGGCGCGCTTCAAGGCACCGAAGCACGTCGTGTTCGTCGCCGAGGTACCCCGCTGCGCCCAATGGCAAGGCCGACTACCACGCCGCCAAGCAGTATGCGCTGGATGCCCTCGACCCGTGAGACCTCACGGCCGCGGTTCCAGGATGACGACGGCGGTCTCCGTCGAGCGGCGTGCTGCGTAGCCGTCCAGGTTCTTGTCGATCTCTCGCCACCGTGACCACAGCCGTTCCCGCTCCGCACCGCGGGCACTCCGGCCGGTGACCAGACGCGGCCCGTCGGCAAGATCGACCTGAATCTCGGGGTGGGCCTGCAGGTTCAGCCACCATGCCGGCTCGCCCTCGCCCCAGCCGTTCATCGCCATGGTGACGAGATTCGGCCCATCCTCGAAGTAGCCGACGATGACGCTGCGCTCGACGCCGGTCCGGCGCCCGACAGTGTTGAGACGCATGGCGCCCCAACGGTTGCGCTTTGGCCGCCACAGACCCAGGCGGCCGCCGGTCAGGCGGTACACGCGGCGATGGGTGAACCAGAAGAGCCGGATGAACCAGCGAGGAGGAAGTCGTACCTTGGCCTTCGGTTCGGGCGTCTGCACTCCACCAGTATCCGGCGAGTAGACCAGAATCAGTTAGGGGCTTCAGACCCGACGGTGGTGTCTTACATTGACGCATCGGCAACCAGGCAAGGAGAACATCATGGGCAAGCTCATCGTGACCGAGTTCGTGACGCTGGATGGGGTGGCACAGTCGCCCGGAGCGCCCGACGAGGACCGCGACGGCGGCTTCATGCACGGCGGGTGGCAGGCGCCACTCGGGGACAAGGGTTCAGGCGGGGTCGTGTTCGAGCAGGCGAGGAGCATGGACGCCCTGCTCCTGGGGCGAAGGACCTATGAGATCTTCGCTGACTATTGGCCGAAGGCCTCGGAGGAGATCCCGTTCACCGGCCTGCTCAACGGCGTCCCGAAGTACGTCTGCAGCCGCACGCTGACGGGCCCGCTCGCCTGGCATGGGTCGACGCTCGTCACCGGCGATCTCGCCGAGGGCATCACTGCCCTCAAGGACCGGCACGACGAAGTCCACGTGATCGGCAGCCTCAACCTCGTGCAGTCACTGCTGCGCTTGCGCCTCGTCGACCGGCTGAACCTGTGGTTGTACCCGCTGCTGCTCGGCAGTGGCAAGCAGTTGTTCGCCGATGGGACCGTTCCCACGACGCTGCGTTTGACCGAATCGGTCACCTACCCGAGCGGCACGCTCCACCTCACCTACGAGACCGCCGGGGCGCCGACGTACGGCACCCTCGCCTAGCGAGCGGCCCGATCAATCTCGGCTTGGTACCGAACTCAACTGCGTTGGAGTTTGGACTTGAGGAAGTCGATCACGCGTTGGACGGAGGCCTCGTCACGTTGTTCGGTCAGCACCGAGTGGTCACGCTTCGACGTGCTCGACAGCTCGACGGCGATGAAGGCATCGCCCAGCAACGCCCGTAGCGAGTCGAACCGCGTGCCGACCAACCTGTCCTCGTCGAACCGCAACCCGAGCACCTCGCAGCCCGCCGCGGCGCGCTCGCCCACCCGCTGCGCGTCGGCCGCCGACAGGTTGAGGTCCGCGTGCCTCGCCCCACCTCCCAGAGCGAACGGCAACGACGGCTGGCTCAACACCGGGGCGACCATCACGTTGTCGACCATCATCCCCAGCGCGAATCCACCACTGAAGCACATACCCACTGCGCCGACACCGGGTCCGCCGGCCGACGTGTGGAGGTCGGTGGCGAGGGCGCGCAACCAGCCGATGATCGGCGAGGTTTGCCGTAACGCCCACACCGTGAACTCGCGGGCGATGCACACCTTCGCCAACGAGGCCATCCCGTAGGGTCCCGACATCGCACGTCCGGGGGTGCCCACCAGCGACGGCATGACGACCGTGAATCCCGACGACACCACGTCGTTGGCGAACGCCGCAACCTTCGGGGTGATCCCCGGTATCTCATGGATCACGACGACACCCGGGCCCGTGCCTCGTTGGTAGACGAGACGGGTACGGCCCTCGGCGGTGAACTCGCTACGTCCCCAACCATCGAGAGCGGTGGTCATGCCCACTGTTCGATCGCTTCACGAGCCCTCGCGGCCAGCGAGTCGGTGCCCTCCTTGAACGTCGCGACATCGAGATCGCCGCCATCACCCATCGCTCCGTGCACATAACGTGAATACACCCCCTCGCTGATAACCGCAAGTCTCCAACAACCAAATGCGATGTAGTACCCGATGCCGCTGACGTCGCGCCCCGTGCGGCGGGCGTACCGCTCGATCAGATCGGTGTACGGCGGAAACCCGCCGGCGGGCGTCGGATCGTTGGCGCGCGCCGTCTGGGTGCTGCCCTCGTCGTACCAATACACGCCGAGATAGCCGAGATCGGCGAGCGGGTCGCCGAGGGTGCACAGCTCCCAATCGAGCACCGCGTTGATCCGGCCGTCGGCGACGTTGGTCAGGCAGTTGCCGAACCGGAAGTCACCGTGGGCAATCGAGACCCCTTGCTGCACGGGCAGGTGCTCGCGCAGCTTTCGGGCGACTTCATCGATCTCCGGCAGCTCGCGGGTCTTCGACTGATCCCACTGCTTCGACCATCGTGTGACCTGACGCTCGACGTACCCCTCGCGCTTCGCAAGGTCGCCCAACCCGACCTCATCGACATCGACGGCATGGAGGTCGGCCAACACGTCGAAGAGATGCTCGCTGACCCGGGGGCGCAGGTCCATCGGTAGCACTGCGGCGCGCTCGGGGCTGTCGAGCACGACCCCATCGACGTAGCTCATCACATAGAACGGGGCGCCGGTCACCTCGACATCGGTGCACAGCGCGAGTGCTTGCGGAACCGGTACGTCGGTGCGCCCGACGGCGGAGATGATCTTGTGCTCGCGGGCCATGTCGTGAGCAGTGGCCAGCACCTGCGCGAGCGGCGGTCGACGCAGCACGAACCGTTGATCGTTGGTGTCAGCGACCGCGTAGGTGAGATTGGATCGCCCGCCGGCAATCAGCGCAAAGTCGAACGGTGGACTGGCACCGGGAACATTCGCTTCGAGCCACGAGCTGACCCGAACGGTGTCGATGCCCTGCACGGGCGACACCGTACCGGTGGTCAGCCGGGTCGACCGATTCCGACGACCTTCGCCCAGTTGACCGCCGCCACCTTGACGACCTGGCCGGTAGCCGGTGCATGGATCATCGAACCGCCGCCGATGTAGATCGCCACGTGACCGATCGGGGACTTGTAGAAGATGAGGTCACCCGGTTGGATCTCGCTCTGCGAGACATGAGGGACCGAGCCGTACTGGGCGCCGGACTGGTGTGGCAGGTACACGCCGGCTTGACCCCACGCGTACTTGGTGAGACCCGAGCAGTCGAACGCGACACCGGGTGACTCGGCGGCAAATCGGTACGACACTCCGAGCTGGCCCATGGCCGCGTTGACAGCGATCCCGGCCATCGACGACACGGGTGGGGCCGGGTTGCCTCCGCCCCCGCCTCCGCTGTCGCCACTGCTGGGTGTCGGATCCTGGGGTGCAGGCGTCGAACCGCCACCACCCGATCCCCCACCGGTACCGCCACCGCGGGGCGTCGCCGCAGCGTTCTGGGAGTTCTGCGCAGCTGCTGCGGCTGCCGCGTCTGCTGCGGCCTGCTTCTGCTTGGCGATCTCGGCAGCCGCCGCGGCTTCGGCGCGCCGCTCGCGTTCCTGCTCGATCGCCGCACCAAGGTCAGCCTGAGCCGAGGACAGTTTCTGTTCGTACTCGGTCTGCAGTTGCTGGGCTTCGGCGAGCTTGGAGTCGAGCGTCGTGACGAGGTCGGCGACCTGTTGCTGCTTGCGACTGAGGGATGCCTGCTCCTTGGCGAGATCGTCGGAGAGGGCCAGCATCTCGTCGGTGCTGCCGGCACCGCTGTCGAGGGCCAACCGGCTGAGCGAGTCCTTCTGCTCGGCCTCGGTGTACGCAGCGGCGTTGGAGAACAGCGGACTCAGTTCGAGGGCGCTACCGGTGACGTACTTGGTGACCGCGATGTCGCCGAGCGTTCCGGCGAGCTCGGCAATGCGCGCCTCCTGCTGGGCGATCTTGGCTTGAGAATCGGCGATCTCTTGGTCGAGACCGGACTTCTTGTCCTGCGCGGCGCCGTAGTCCTCGCCGAGTTGACCGATGCGGTTCTCGAGGTTGTCGAGCTGGTCGGCCAGCTGGGCAACCTTCTGCTTCTCGCTGCCGACGCTGCCGGCGCTGGCAACCGTCGCTGAGGCCAACAGACTGCAGACCGCGATGGCGGCCGCGACAGATCGATGGAAGCCCCTGGACCGCATGCGGACGCCAGCCTACCAATTATTACGAACCGATGTCGAAGCGCCGACGATGTCACACCCGCCGCAGGGGCCCGGCTATTCCCACTCGATCGTGCCGGGCGGCTTCGAAGTGATGTCGTAGGCAACCCGATTGACGCCGGCCACCTCGTTGATGATGCGATTCGACATCGTCTCCAGGAGGTCGTACGGAAGCCGAGCCCAGTCCGCAGTCATGGCATCGTCGCTGGTCACAGCCCTGATGATGATCGGATGCCCGTAGGTTCGCTCGTCGCCCATCACACCGACCGAGCGGATGTCGGCCAACACGGCGAACGCCTGCCACAGCTCGCGCTCGAGGCCGGCACGGTGGATCTCCTCGCGGACGATCGCATCTGCATGTTGCAGAGTCGCGACGCGGTCTGGCGTCACTTCGCCGATGATCCGCACCCCCAGACCGGGTCCCGGGAAGGGTTGGCGCCAGATGATCTCGTCCGGCAGGCCGAGCTCGTGCCCGAGGCGGCGGACCTCGTCCTTGAACAGCGCACGCAGCGGCTCGACCAGCTTCAGCGTCATGTCGTCGGGAAGGCCGCCCACATTGTGATGGCTCTTGATCACCGCAGCCGTGCCGTCGGTGCCGCCACTTTCGACGACATCGGGATACAGCGTGCCCTGGACGAGGTACTCGGCATCGGTCAGTCCACCGACGTTCTCCTCGAACACCCGAACGAACTGCTCGCCGATCGCCTTGCGCTTGGCTTCGGGCTCGGTCACCCCGGCGAGGCGCTCGAAGAACCGCTCGCCGGCGTCGACGTGGATCAGTTCGATGCCCTGGTTCCGCCGAAAGGTCTCGACGATCTGGTCGCTCTCGCCACGGCGCATCAACCCCGTGTCGACGTACACGCATGTCAGTTGGTGACCGATCGCCTTGTGGACCAGCGCCGCGGCGACCGCTGAGTCGACTCCGCCGCTCAAGCCGCAGATCGCTCGCGCCGCTCCGACCTGGGTGCGGATCGCCGCGACCTGCGTGTCGATGATCGAGTCCATCGTCCACGTCGGGGCACAACCAGCGAGATCGTGAAGGAAACGCTGCAGCACGATCATCCCGTGCGGCGAGTGCACGACCTCCGGATGGAACTGCACAGCCCAGATCTTGCGCGACGCGCTCTCGAGGGCGGCTACGGGCGCATCCGCCGTCGAGGCCGTGGCGATGAATCCATCGGGAGCCTTGGTGACGGCATCGAAGTGGCTCATCCACACGTCGTGTGTGGACGGCAGGTCGTGGAGCAGGTCGGTCGGCCCGTCGGCGACCTCGAGCTTGGCCCGGCCATATTCGCCGCGCAGACCTCGGCCGACCTCGCCACCGAGCTGCAGAGCGATCAACTGCGCTCCGTAGCAGATTCCGAACATCGGGATACCGAGGTCGTAGATGGCCGGATCGAGCGAGGGGGCACCGTCGACATGCACACTCTTCGGGCCACCGGACAGGATCAGCGCCGCCGGAGGATCAGCGGCAATCTCCGCAGCGGTGATCCGGTGCGGCACGATCTCGCTGTACACGTTGAGCTCGCGTACCCGCCGGGCGATCAGTTGCGCGTACTGCGCCCCGAAGTCGACTACCAACACCGTTTCGTTGCGCTGCACCATTGCCTCTTGATGGTACGTGGTCGGCGCGCTCGGGCAGGCACAACTCTGCCGCATTCTTGGGGGGTGATGTGTCACAAGGCAGCGCGAGATGCGACGATGACCGGGTGACAAGACTGTGGCGGATCTGTGTGTTGGCAATCGTGTTGATTGCCGCCGGCCCGACGCTGCATGCGTCCGCAACGACGCCACCAACGACGCCGCCTGTGGTGACCAACGATCTGTTCCCCGACAACAATGACGTCACCAACTGCGTCGGCACCGTCGAGCAGGCCAACTGCGGCAGCAAGGCCCGAGCCGACGGCCACACCTATCTCGTCTTCTTGGCCCTCGCAGCCGGCCTGACCTTCATCGGCTGGCGTATCGCCCGCGGCGTGAAGTCCCGCGACCAGGCTCACCAAGCGGCGCCCTGACGCCGAGTCCGCGGCGACCGCCGGCGCTACGCCAGGACGATGTGGCTGATGTCGGCCACGACGCCGTCGTGCAACTGCAGGACCGCAGCAGTGTGGTGGGGAGCGGAGCGCCGCTGCATTGCCGATCCCGGGTTGACGTGGTGCTGCCTGTGGCCGTCGGCGGTGCGAATGTCGATCTCGTGCCACGGAAGATGCGAATGACCGAAGACGACGACGTCGGCCTGTGGAAACCAGCGGCGGAGGCGAGCGGTTCGGCCAGCGGCGGGGCCGCTGTCGTGGACGGCTGCGACTTCACATCCGTCGAGTTCGACGACGAACCGTTCGGGCAGGATCATGCCCCGGTCGTTGTTGCCGAGCACCGCACGAACAGGCGCGAATTCCTCCAGCGCTGTCAGGATCGAAGGGGCGGTGACGTCGCCGGCGTGGATGATGACATCGGCGGTCTCGAGATGGCCGGACAGCTTGTCGACGAGCCGCGCTCCGTCACCATCGCGCAGATGGGTGTCGGCAAGGAGCAGCACGATCATCGCGACCACTCTGCCACGAGCGGTCCAATAAGCTGCTTGCGATGACGGATCAAGCACCGATCGACGCCAAGGTCGTGGCCCGGATCCTGCGGCGGGCCGGTGATCTCGAGCGTGACGGCGATGTGCACGACGGGCACGGCACGGTCGCCGAGGCCTCGCTGATTGCTGCCGCAGAAGAGGTCGGCCTGTCCGTCGATGCGGTGCGCCGTTCGATCGCGATCGAACGGCTCGGTCCGCCGCCGGCGTCCCTCCACGGCGACCGGCTGGTGGGGCCGTCGCAAGTGTTCGCCGACGGCGAAGTCGACGTGCCGGCGAACGCTGCGTTGGCCCGGGTCGACGCATGGCTGGTCGATGGCCATCACCTACGCCGTGACGTGCTGCGGCCCGGACACGGCGAGTGGAGCAAACGCTCTGGACTGGTCGGCGTCACCGTGCGGACGATTCGCAATGCGACCGGCGAGGGCAAGCTCGGCGACTTCGAGCGGGTCAGTGCGGAGGCCTGCGATACAGGGTGTGGGTCGTCGGTTGTCAGGATCACGATCGACCGCACGACCAACCGACGGTTCGCCGGCGGTGGCGGCACCGCCGTTGCCGTCGGCGGGATGACGGGAGTCGCCGTGGTGGCGGTGGCAGCGACGCCTGTCGCACTCCTCGCGGTGCCCGCGGCAGTCGTGGCCGGCGTCAGCGTGGCGTTGACCGGCCGCAAGCGGGCCCGCGCCACCGAGCGCGAGATCCGGCGCCTGCTCGATTTCGTCGGTGCGGGCGCTGATCCGACCCGCCTCAGCGTGGACGTCGTTCGACGAGCGACGGGAAGGTCCACTGCCGCTGGCTCCAGCGCTCTGCTCGCGGCCCACGCCAACGAGGCGCCCAACGCCTGAGCGATACGGTGAGCAGGTGACTCCCGAGGATTTCAAGAAGCATGGTTACGAGCTGATCGACTGGATCGCCGACTACGTCGAGAACATCGAGCAGCAGCGGGTGACATCGACGGTGCAGCCCGGAGATGTACGCGCACAACTCGCCGAGCACCCACCGACGACACCCGACGGATTCGACGCCGTGATGGCCGACACCGAGCGGGTGATCGTGCCGGGACTGACGCATTGGCAGCACCCCAACTTCTTCGCCTACTTCCCTGCCAACTCGTCGTACCCGGCGATCCTCGGCGATCTCTTGACGGCCGGCCTCGGGGTGCAAGGGATGAGCTGGGTCACCGGGCCCGGCATGCACCGAAGTCGAGACACTGATGGTCGATTGGATGCACGAGCTGCTCGGGCTGCCCGAACACTTCCGTTCGACCAGCGCGACCGGCGGTGGGGTGATCCACGGCTCGGCCAGCGAGGCAACGCTGGCCTCGATCCTCGCGGCGCGGTGGCGCATCACCAACGGCGCGGTCAACACCGATGGCGACGCCTCACGTCTCGTTGCTTACGCCACATCGCAGGCGCACAGCAGCATCGAGAAGGGCCTACGCATTGCCGGCATCGGCACCGACCGGCTGCGCGTCGTGCCTCACGACGACACGTTCGCGATGCAACCGGACGCGCTTGCCGAGATGATCGCAACCGATCGTGCCGCGGGACTGATCCCCTTCTGGGTCTGCTCGGCGCACGGCACGACCAGCTCGATGGCGTTCGATCCAACGGTCGAGATCGCGGCGGTCACCAAGCGCGAGGGCCTGTGGCTGCATGTCGACGGGGCGATGAGCGGCATCGCGGCCTTGGTGCCCGAGTATCGCTGGGTCAATGCCGGGTCTGGAACTCGCCGACAGCTACTGCACGAATCCGCACAAATGGATGGGGATCAACTTCGACTGCGACCTGTTCTGGACGAGCGACCGATCGGCGCTGCTCGGGGCGCTGAGCATCCTGCCCGAATACCTCCGATCGCAGGCTGCCGAAAGCGGCGCCGTGATCGACTATCGCGACTGGCAGATCCCCCTCGGACGTCGGTTCCGTTCGTTGAAGCTGCTCGTTCCATCTGCGCATCGATGGTGTCGAGCCGGTGAAGGCGATGATCAGCGAGCATGTCCGGCTGACGCAGTTGTTGGCCGAATTGGTCGCCGCCGACGAGCGATTCGAGATCGTCAGCCCACATCCGCTCAACCTGTTGTGCATGGCGTCTCCGCGATGGCGACGCGGCGACGGACCGTCTGATCGACGATGCGAACGCGACGGGCTCGGTGCTGTTCACTCGCACCGTGCTGGACGGCCGGTCCGTGCTGCGGTTCTCGATCGGGGCGCGAGCGACGCAAGAGCGTCACGTACGCGCCGCGTGGATGCTCCTGCAACAACTCGCCACGTAGCCGGACATCAGAACATCTCAGCGACAGTGGTTGCGCGACGACACCGCGCGTTGATTGACTCCGCCGAGCCCACCTCGGGCACGACACAACGAGGAGCACCAATGAGACATGTTCTCAAAGTGTTCGTCGCGGTCACGACTGTGCTGACCGTCGCATCGCCGGCTCTTGCCGCCCCTGTCCATTCCGCATCGGCCGACCGGGCCTACGTCGAACGCATGATGTACGCCACGTCGCTCAACAACTTCGTCGCCTCTGTCGGCAGCGACAACTGGTTCGACTGGAGCACCGACTTCTGCTCGGCGCCGCTGGTCGGCAACACCGGTCGGACGTTCAACTTCACCAATGCCTGCCGTCGACACGACTTCGGGTATCGCAACCTGCACCTGCTCGACCGGCGTTACGGCGCCGGGCATTGGACCGCTGCCTCCCGCAAGCGGGTCGACCAGTTGTTCCTCGCCGACATGCGTCGCCATTGCTGGTCGCGGCCGTGGTACGACGAGCCGACGTGTCTTGCCTGGGCGGAGACGTTCTACGCCGGCGTGCGATTGGTCGGCGGACTGTAACGCGAGCCATCCCAGCACGAATCGTCACAGTGCGGGTGGCTCTGGGCCGACAATGCCCAGGGCCACCCGCAACAATTGATGCAGGATCCGCGCGGTCGCACCCCAGATCGTCTCGTCGTCGAGCTCGAAGAAGTACATCGGACGACGGCCACCCTCGAAGTCCCACAGCTCCTCGCGAAACGTGTCGGATCGGGTCAGTTCGGCCAGCGGGACCCACATGATTCGTTCGACCTCGGCCGCCGCGGGTGTCAGAACGGGGTGCGAGTCGACCGTGCCGACGACGGGAACGATGAAACTGCGGCTGACCATCGTCGAGATCGGGATCGAGCCGACCGTGCAGTTGCACCGCCGAGGGGTTCAGCGCCACCTCTTCGTACGCCTCGCGTAGGGCCGCGGCCTCGAAGGTCTCGCCTGCATCGACCCTGCCTCCGGCAAAGCTGATCTCGCCGCGGTGCCGGTTGAGTGTCTCGGAACGGCGCGTCAGCAAGACCTCGGCGCCATGCAGCCCCATCGGTCAGCGCGACCAGCACGGCCGACGACCGCAGCGTGTCGATGGGAGCGACGGGTTCGCTCAATGGCCTCTCGCCGACCGCGGCCACCACATCGGAGGCGCGCAGCGCACGAACGCGCTCCGCCCAGGGGGCTGCCTCGCCATACGTCCAACCATTCGGCCGAGGGATGCGCTGGCCACCACCACTTCGCCACGACGGACTATGCAGCGGGGCTCCAGCCACTGTCGACCAGCTGGGCAAGCACGATGGCCATGCCGGCGGTCTTCAGGTTTGCCAACACCTTGCCGGGAGGCTGCTCGCCGCGCTCCCACTCTTGCCAGGCCGCCTGCAGCTTGTGGAGATCCGGCGGTGGTGGGACGAATGACATGCGAGCAGGTTACCGATCATCTCCCCGGGGCCGTCGCACGGCGTTGACACCGTTGCCGACAAGACGACCGGCGATGCGACCCACCTCGGTGCTGCGCCCGCCTTCCGCCGACACCTTTGGCCCTTTGACCCGCTCGGTGAAGTTCGACTGCCACCACACGAATGCGTACACGACGCCGATGAAGACAACGATGAACCTGACTCCCGAGTCTGTTTCCAGCCACGGTTGGAATGCGGCGACGAAAGTCAATGACGATCAAGACGACGTCGACGACTCGATGGACCTTTCGGCTGAGCACCCGGAACGCACCGACCGGACCGTTGGTGATCGCTGCGTTGAGCGATGATGAGGCCGCCGAGCACGCCGGGCACGATCGGAGTCGGGCTCTGCAGCCCCGAGGCGATCAACGCCAGACCGAGGATGTACTCCACGATCTGGTGCATCCAGAAAGGACGCTTCGCGACTGCCATCGCCGGGAGCCTATCGGCGCGCCCCCACAGACGCTGGAACGGTCCGTCCGGAAAAACCAAACGACCTCGGTCGGCGATTTCTCGCAGCACCGAGGCCGTTTGTCGGGGGGATATGAGGTGTAACGCCTCAGGGCGTCACATCATTCCCATTCCTGGCATTCCTCCGCCCATTCCACCGCCGCCGGCCGGCATGGCCTGCTTCTTCTCCGGCTTGTCGGACACGAGGCATTCCGTGGTCAGCACCAATGCGGCGATCGACGCAGCGTTCTGCAACGCAGCGCGGGTGACCTTGGCCGGATCGATGATCCCGGCCTTGACCAGGTCGACCATCTCACCCGTCGCAGCGTTCATGCCGATCGAGCCTTTGGCGGCTTCCACCTGCGGGACCACGACAGCGCCCTCCATGCCTGCGTTGTCGGCAATCAGACGGCACGGGGCGGTGAGCGAATCCCACACGGTCTTTGCGCCGGTGGCCTCGTCGCCGGTCAGGCTCTCGACGACCTTGAGGACTGCTGCACGGGCACGAACGAGGGCGACGCCGCCACCGGCGACCACACCCTCTTCGATGGCTGCACGAGTTGCCGACACCGCGTCTTCGATGCGGTGCTTCTTCTCCTTCAGCTCCACCTCGGTGGCTGCGCCGACCTTGATGACAGCAACGCCACCGGCCAACTTGGCGAGGCGCTCCTGCAGCTTCTCACGATCCCAGTCGCTGTCGGTGTTGTCGATCTCGGTCTTGATCTGGTTGATGCGACCGGCGACATCGTCGGGGGCACCGTCGCCATCGACGATGGTGGTGTTGTCCTTGGTGACGATGACCCGCTTGGCCCGACCGAGCAGGTCGAGGGTGAGGTTCTCGAGCTTGAGCCCGACTTCTTCGCTGATGACCTGACCACCGGTGAGGACGGCCATGTCTTGCAGCATCGCCTTGCGACGATCGCCGAAGCCGGGGGCCTTGACGGCGGTCGAGTTGAACGTGCCGCGGATCTTGTTGACGACCAGGGTGGCAAGAGCCTCGCCCTCGATGTCTTCGGCGATGATCAGCAGTGGACGACCGGTCTTCATCACGGCCTCGAGCACCGGCAACATTGCCTGCACCGTCGAGATCTTGCCGGAGTTCAACAGGACGTACGCATCCTCGAGCACTGCTTCTTGACGCTCGGCGTCGGTGACGAAGTACGGCGACATGTAGCCCTTGTCGAACTGCATGCCCTCGGTGAACTCGAGCTCGGTGCCGAACGTGTTCGACTCCTCGACCGTGACCACGCCGTCCTTGCCGACCTTGTCGATCGCGTTGGCGATGACTTCGCCGACCGAAGCGTCGGCAGCCGAGATGGTGGCGACTGCGGCGATCTGATCCTTGTCCTCGACCTCTTGGGCCTGCGACTTGATCGACTCGACAGCGGCTGCGACAGCCTTCTCGATGCCCTTCTTCAGGCCCATCGGGTTGGCCCCGGCGGCGACGTTGCGCATGCCGTGGTTGACCATGGCCTGGGCGAGCACGGTGGCGGTGGTGGTGCCGTCGCCGGCGACGTCGTTGGTCTTCGTGGCGACTTCCTTCACCAGCTGGGCGCCCATGTTCTCGTACGGGTCGTCGAGCTCGATCTCCTTGGCGATGGAGACACCGTCGTTGGTGATGGTCGGTGCCCCGAACTTCTTGTCGAGCACGACGTTGCGGCCCTTCGGCCCGAGCGTGACCTTGACCGTGTCGGCCAACTTGTTCACGCCGGCCTCGAGTGCGCGACGCGCCTCGTCGTCAAACTTCAGTTGCTTTGCCATGGTGTCGTCAGCTCACTTGCCGACGATCGCCAGCACGTCGCGGCTGGTAAGGATCAACAGATCGTCGCCTTCGATGGTGACTTCGGTGCCGCCGTACTTGGAGTACAGGACGGTGTCGCCGACCTTGATGTCGAGCGCTGCGTGGGCGCCCTTGTCGTCGCTCCAGCGGCCGGGGCCGACGGCGAGGACTTCGCCCTGCTGTGGCTTCTCCTTGGCGGTGTCGGGGATGACCAGACCGGATGCGGTGGTCTGCTCTGCCTCGTTGGGCTTGACGACAATTCGGTCATCGAGGGGCTTGAGATTCATGGGTGCGGGCCTCCGTTGGCATGGGCACTCGGCTGGGTTGGGGTGATACGTGCGGCGTTAGCACTCGGCTACCGCGAGTGCCAATCCTAGGCGGTGGGTATCACCGTTAGCAACCGGGAGGCCAGAGTGCTAACGGGGTGCCAGACGCGGCGCACAGTGACGGTGCCAATCCGGCCAAGGTGCGCGATACTCGCGAGGTGAGGGCCACCGGCCTGCAGGGCGACGCGTCTGCGGAGATCATCGAGATCATCGACGACGACGTCGATGTGTTCGGCGATCGCCCGAGCAACACGACCATCGACGACGCCGGCGGGCCGCGCTGGGCCGGTCCCCTTGCTGCCCTCGCCCTTGTTGCCATCATCGGGTATGGCATCGCGACGTCGGCGTCGACGAGCAGCGTCCCGAGCGTCGCTCCTGCTCCGAGCACCACCGCAAACGCGCCGACCACCACCCAACCGGTGCCAACGACGACCGAACCGCCGCGTCCAGTGGTTCCGTACTACGCAGCAGACCCGCCGCGACGGCTCACGGTTCAATCCGCCGAGACCCAGACACCGGACGAGGGCTACTTCTCCGCCCGGGTTTCTACCAGTTGTGGGCGACGAACGACGCCTCGGCGACGTCCGGGTCATGGTTCTCGGTCGAGACCTACTCCGCCGGCCTGTCCGCCGTCTACGTCGTCGATGCCTACCGGGTACAGACCGAGCGTGGATCGATTGCGATCGCCCACGTTCCAGGAGGGCAGACGACTGCCCAATTCACACCGACCACGTCGTCCATGGTCAACCTGACGACGTTCGGCATGGACGACGCCACGGTGATTCGACTGGCCGAATCCATCGACGTCGTGCGCAGCCATGTGCAGTTCGACGAGCGAGATCTGTTTGCGGACTATCGCCTGCTCAGCACGGTGCACCCCTGGTTCGCCATCGAAGGCAACTCGGCCGAGCAGGTGTACTACACAGACGGCAACGATCCGATGAGCGGCGTCGGCATCATCGTGTCGCCTCGGTCGGCATCGACGATCGGCGGCAGCACGCTCGATCGACAGACGGCCCTTCGATTCTTCCTCTACAACGCCACAACGTTCGTCGTCGATGGTCACGTGGCCACGGCGGGCGAGATGATCGGGCAACAGGGCATTTCGTTGGCCACATGGATTGCGAGCGATCACATCGTCACAGTGTCCGGCTCGATGTCGGTCCCCGAACTGATCGGCATCGCCGAGACCGTTCACCAGGTGTCGCCGGAAGAATGGGCCGGGATGCGCTTCCAAGCGTCTCGCCACGACGCCGACAACAACTTCGGCAATTACGAGCAGACGGAACTCCTCCCCGTCTCGTTCGGCACCGACGCCAACGCCGAGCAATGGACGATCGACGTGGCGATCGCGACGTTCGGAGACCAAGAACAGATCAATTGGCAATGGGACCGAAATGGATACGGGGCGCGACTCGACGACACGCCCGGGATCAGCACCGTGGTCGACGCGCAATCGCACGTACGTGCTGGCTGCCCTGCCGCGCGCAGTCGCGCCCACAGTGCCAACTGCAAATCCTGCGAGACGGGTTCGAGCCCGTCCTGGTGCCGTTCACCGACACCGACCCGAGCTTCGACCACACGTTCTCCGCCTACGCATTCAGCGAACCAACCTCCTACACCGCACAGATCATCGGTCCCGACGGAGCCGTACTGGCAGCTTGGCCGACGTCATGAAAGCCGGGCCGGCTCCCGAGATCGTCGAGATTCTCGACGACGGCGACACCTTCAGCGATCAGCCGGCCGATCCGCCACGGAGCCTGCCAGTCGTCAGTTCTCGCTGGTTCGGGCCCGGTGTCGCTGTCGTGCTGCTCGCCGTCGCGGCCTACGTGGTGGTCAGCTCATCGATCGGCTCGAGCCCATCGGAGCCACCGCCACCAGGGCTCATCAGGCCGCAGTACTACGCAGCGGACGCACCGCCGGGATTCAGCATGTACATGGCCCAGGCACGCGGCGAGGCGGGCACCGACCTCGCCGACTTCACCCACAGCGGCGCGGCAGAACTGTGGGCGACCGCGGATGCAAGTGCCACGACCGGCTCGTGGTTCGTGATCTCACTGGGCAGGCAGCATGCGACCGGTCGCAACTCCAACCGCACCATTGTCGATGGGATCGAAGTCGTCTTCGAGCACGACCCGCCGTCGGGGCAAACGCGAGTCTCGTTCGTGAAGGACGGCCACGACATGGCGATCACTTCCTACGGCTGGCACGACAGGCAACTTGTCCGCCTCGTCAGGTCGGTCAACGTCGACGATTCGATCATCCGCTTCAGTAACGGCTTCTTCACCTCGGATCACCAGCGCATCATGCAGACGGATCCGGCGGCGGCGATGTTGGGCCTGCCGGCGGCCAGAGTCGGCTATGCGACCGGCCTGCCCGCCGACTTGGCGGAAAGCTTCACCATCACCGTCGCCGGCGAAGATCGACCCGACGAACGGCTCGTCACGGCGTTCGCCTTGAGCAACATCACGAGCATCAAGGTCGGCGACCTGCCGGCGATCGTCGGCCAATGGGCGGCCGATCCCTCGATCGCCGTCGTCCAGTGGCACGATGGCGACCGACTGATCTCTCTGCACGGCAACCTCGACTCGTCGCGCCTCGTTGCCATCGCCCAGACAGTGCACGAGACATCGACCGAACAGGTACAAGAGCAACTCGCTGCCGCGCCGCCACAGATCGTGCCAGCGTTGCAAACCGAGCCGGCCACGGTCGTCTCGGGGATGTTGAGCGATGGATGGGGCTGGAACATCCGGGTCTCGCAGAGGAACCCCGACGATCCCGGCGACGGGTATCTCTGGTGGATCGGGCAACCGGGCGACTCCACCACGCCGTCGGAGACACGACCCAGCGATCCGGCCAACGCTCCTCGCATCGACACGTTCGTCGAACACGGTCGCACCTACGTGCTCGCCAGCATCCCTCGATCCATGGACGGCGCACAGCTACACGTCGCTCCGACCGGTCTGCCGTCGATCGTCACACGTCTGCGCGATGTCGATCCGGCTCTTCCCGCGGAGTTCGCAGCCTCGGTGTTCCTGGAGCCGGTCACGTTCACTGCTCGAATCGTCGATGGCGACGGCACCACCGTCGCGACGTGGCCGACGTTCGGACGAGCGGAGTCCTAGCCTGCCGGACCCAGCAGCTCGACACCGCTGCGGGCCGCGAGCTGCACCACGACATGCATCGGCAACCCGATGACGTTGCTGACGCTGCCCTCGACGCCGGCGACCAGCACTGCACCAGCGCCCTGGAGTGCGTACGCGCCGGCCTTGCCCATCGGTTCTCCGGTCGACATGTACCACCGGATCATCGCGTCGTCGAGCACCACGAAGTTGACCAGCGTCGTGCACGCCTCGACCAGCTCCACCCCGTTCCGGCGCACCGAGACACCGGTGTGCACGCGATGGGTGCGCCCCGACAGGCGGCGCAGCATCGACATCGTCTCGCGGTCATCGACCGGTTTGCCGAGGATCTGCGAATCCAGATCGACCGTTGTATCGGCGGCAATGACGAGTTCGTCGGGCGCCGCAGCGACCGCCGAAGCCTTCGCCGAGGCCAATCGGGTCACGTAGGCGATCGGCGTTTCACCCACCGAACGGGGATTCGTCGATGTCGGGCTCGCGCACCGTGAACTGGACACCGATCCTGGCCAGCAACTCATGCCGGCGCGGCGATGCCGAGGCAAGGACGACGTGGCTCATCCTCCGCTGAGTGCCATCACATGCGAGTCGTCGGGAATCGTGACGTCGTCGAGGTGGTCGAGATACCCATCGGGAAGGGCGACTCGAATTGGTCCGTTGGTGTGCCCACGGCGGATGCGTTCGCCACCTTCGACCAACGTGATCGCTGGGTCGAGTGCGCCGATGAGGTCTTCCAACTCTGCAAGGGTCGAGATGTTGGCGAAGCGCCGGCGGGTCTCGCCACCGACCGGATATCCGGTGAGATACCACGACGTGTGCTTGCGGAAGTCGCGCATCGCCAGGTTCTCGCCGAGGTGGTCGGCCAGCAGTCGGGCATGACGACTGACGACCTTGCCGGCGTCGCCCAACGTCGGCGATGGCGGCACCGGTCGGCCGTTGAGTGCCTCGATCAGATCTCGGAACAGCCACGGGCGACCGAGGCAGCCGCGGCCGATGACCACACCATCGCAGCCGGTCGCGCGCATCATCGCCACCGCGTCGGATGCTTCCCAGATGTCGCCATTGCCGAGAACCGGGATCTCGGGCACCGCTGCCTTCAACTCGCCGATCGCGTTCCAATCGGCCAGACCGGCATAGTGCTGTTCGGCCGTGCGGGCATGCAGCGCAATGGCCGCGACTCCCTCGTCGACCGCGATGCGACCGGTCTGCACGTACGTCAACAACGAATCGAACAGACCCTTGCGGAACTTGATCGTCACCGGCACGTCGTACGGCGATGCCGCGGCGACGGCCTCGCGCAGGATGGCTCGCAGCAGGTTGGGCTTGGCGGGCACCGCGGCGCCCCCTCCCTTGCGGGTGACCTTTGCAGCCGGGCAGCCGAAGTTGATGTCGATGTGATCGACGCGGTCGGCGTCGCAGAGTTGGCGGATCGCCTCGCCGAGCGTCACCGGGTCGCTGCCGTAGATCTGCAGGCTGCGCGGCTGCTCGTCGGCGGTGAACGTCATCATCCGCTCGGTCTTGGCGTTGCCATGCACGACCGCCGTCGCCATCACCATCTCGTTGACGTAGATCAGACCCGGAGCGAACTCGCGGCACAACGTACGGAAGGGCGCGTTGGTGACTCCCGCCATCGGCGCCAACACCACGGGCGCCACAGGACTGAACGAGCCGATCATCATCTCGACCAGGCTACGAGCAGTAAGGCGATGAGAGATGAGCCGGCCGCGACCGCAAACTTCTCATCGCGCTTGGCGTGGCCTCGGTTGTGATGAGCGATGTGCGGCCTCTGGCGGCTCATCTCTCATCGCGCTGGGTCAGGGGTCGAAGGTGAGGCGGAGGTTGGGAATGGCGCCGATGTCGAGCGGGGTCGGGCCGTCGGTGCCGAGGCGATGCCAGCCGGCCGAAGCGATCATTGCTGCGTTGTCGGTGCACATCGCCCGGCTCGGAAGGAAGACCCGGATCGAATCCTCGGCGCCTGCAGCGGCGAATCGCTCGCGCAGCAGCGAGTTGGCCGCGACACCTCCGCCCAGCGCGAGACCACGAGCACCGACCGAGGCTGCGGCCCTGCCGCGCCTTGGTGACCAACACGTCGACAACCGCCGCCTGAAAGGACGCAGCGACATCCGCTGCAGAGACGTCGGGGTTCTTGCGGACGTAGTTGACGACGGACGTCTTCAACCCACTGAAGCTGAAATCGAGACCGTCGTTGAGCATGGCCCGAGGGAACGGAATCGCCGTCGGATCGCCACGAACTGCCTCCTGATCGATGGCCGGACCACCGGGGTATCCGAGACCGAGGAATCGGGCGACCTTGTCGAATGCCTCCCCGGCAGCGTCGTCGATGGTCTGTCCGAGCAGGCGGTAGCGGCCGTGATCGCGCATCTCGACGAGCATCGTGTGGCCGCCGGAAACCAGGAGTACCACCAGCGGCATCTCCAGGGTCGCGTCCTCCAGGAACGCGGCGTAGAGATGAGCCTCCATGTGATTGACGCCGACGAACGGAACGTCCCACGTGAGGGCCAAGGCCTTCGCAGCAGAAACTCCCACCAAGAGCGCGCCCACCAATCCGGGGCCAACCGTGCAAGCGACCGCGTCGATGCGCTCCGGCTCGATCCCGGCCTCGACGATCGCCCGCGCCACCACGGGGTTGAGCAGGTCGAGATGAGCTCGACTGGCGATCTCCGGAACGACGCCGCCGTACTGGGCATGCAGGTCGACCTGAGTCGATACGACACTGGAGATCACGTCGTACCCACCCATCACCAGGGCCGCTGCGGTCTCGTCGCAGCTCGTCTCGATGCCGAGCACGACGGTTGTGTCGGTGACGTTCACCGCTGACCGTGTCCCTGTGCAGGTCCGTGCCCGGCCGGTACGGACTCGGGACTGAGCGACACCAACCTGTCGCGGAACTCGCGTTCAGCGATGTCGTGGCACCACATCACGATGGCGTCCTCGGTGTTCTCGTAGTAGCGCTGCCGGACGCCTGCGGGAACAAAGCCGAACGCGCGATACAACGCTTGGGCGCCGGTGTTGCTGACACGTACTTCCAAGGTCATTGCCTCGCATCCGCGGTTGATCGCCTCCCACGACAAGGTCGCCAGTAGCCGGGTCGCGATTCCGCCGCGCTGGCGCTCTGCTGACACGGCGATGTTGGTGACGTGGGCATCACCCACGACGAACATCAGCCCGGCGTAGCCGACAGCGACGGCGCCGGCTCGGGCGACGACGTAGTAGCGCTCGCCGGCGCGCGCCAGTTCGAGCTCGCTGTGGAACACGTTGCGCGACCATGGCTTGGGGTACGACACCTGTTCGATCTCGAGCACATCGGCGAGATGGCGACGGCGCATCGGCTCGATGACCAGCTGATCGTCTGCTTCACGCCCGAGCAACCGCGACAGCACGCTCATCGGCCACCTCGCGACGCCGAGGCTCGGGTCGACCAGTTGATCTGGGCGTCGGGTGCGCGCAAGTACAACGGCTGGATCTCCCACGGGTTGACCCATTCTTCGCGTAGTGCTCGAGCGTGTGCCAACTGCACCAGCGGCGCCGCCGAAGGGTGCGACAGGAACTGCTCGGCGAAGTCGCAACGCACCGCGGCGGCGATCTCCTCGCGATAGCGCAACGCGCCGTCGCCGACGCACACGCTGTCGTGGCCGCGGGCCATCAACTCACCGATCAGATCGTCGACCGAACCGCACCGCGGCTCGCCGATGCGCTGCACCCCACCTGGAACAGGCCGATAGAACGCGGAGAACAATTCGCCCTTGCGTGCGTCGATCACGGCGGCAACTTCCCTGCCGCTCTGACGCAGCGGGAACGCGAGCAGATCGAGCGAACTGATCCCGATCATCGGAACCCGCAGCGCCTGGGCGATGGCCTTGGCCGCCGCCAGACCGACGCGCATCCCGGTGAACAGCCCGGGCCCGACGTCGACGGCGATGGCGCCGAACTCCGACATCTCGATGTCGGCCTGCTTGCACACGAACTCGATGGAGGGAATCAGCGTCTCGGCATGGCGGCGGCCACGACACACCTCGAACATTGCGAGCACGCCCTCATGTCCACCGATCGCAACGCTGACCTGTTCGGTGGCTGTCTCTATCCCGAGGATCAGCATGCGAAAGCCGCCAGTCGGCGCTCGATCTCGGCCCAACGTGGCGCCCACGAGCGCCCGACGGCCGTGATCACGATCTCGCGGGCCTCATCGTCGCCCTCCTCGAACGCGAGGCGGACCAGCACATGATCCCCGAGCGAGCCGGCGACCACGTCGCCCCATTCGACGATCACGATTCCGTCGGACTCGAGCAACTCACTGAACGCAAGATCGGCCACCTCGTGAAGACTCGTCAATCGGTAGATGTCGGCATGATGCAACGTGACCCGACCGGCTGAATAACTGTGCACCAGTGTGTAGGTCGGCGACGTGATCGGCTCGGACACGCCGAGTGCCTCGCCGAATCCTTTGGCGAACGCCGTCTTGCCGGCGCCCATTTCACCTGCCAGCACGATGAGGTCACCGCGGCGCGCCACCCCGGCCAACGACGCGGCGATTGCAGACGTCGCCGTCACCGAGTCGGACCGAAGATGCAACATGACCGCGGATGATGCTAGAGCGTCAGACCGAGATGTATCGCCGCTCGACGCGAGCCGAGATCCCGCACACCACCTCGTACACGATCGTGCCCAGACGATCGGCCCACTCTGTCGCAGTGATCGTCTCACCCTCCTGGCTACCGATCAGCACCGCTTCGTCGCCGATGGATACCGGATCGTCGCCGCAGTCGACCATCGTCTGGTCCATCGTGACAGCGCCGACGATCGGCCGGCGGCGCCCGCCGATCAACACCTCGCCGCCACAGTCGAACAAGCGCCGCGACACGCCGTCGGCGTAGCCGAGCGGCAACGTGGCCACCGTCGTATCACCGCCGAAACGGTGCCTCAGCCCGTACGAGATGCGGTCGCCCTCCCGTACTCGCTTCACATACGAGACACGAGCACGCAGCGACAGCGCGGGCCGCAGCAGTGCAGCGAGCTCGTCGACTTCCCGGCCGGGTGAGATGCCATACATGGCAATGCCTACACGCACCATCTCGAACCTGGCCGTCGGCATCGACAACGTCGCCGCAGAGTTTGCTGCGTGGACCAGCGGCGCGTGGTATCCGCCGACCGCGAGCGCCGTCACGACGTCGTTGAACGCCTCGATCTGTGCAGCGGTGAAGGGATCAGCCGGCCGGTCGGCAACAGCAAGATGAGTGAAAATCCCTGCTAGTCGCACAGCGGCCGATGTGGTGATCACAGCCGCCAGATCCAGTGCGTCGTCGGCCGCCGCACCGACTCGTCGCATGCCGGTATCGATCTTGAGGTGCACGGGATGGTCGCGCCCGCCGGCGGCGGCAATCGCATCCAGTTGCGCATGCGAGTACACGGTCAGCTCGAGGCCGTGCCGAATGGCGCTTTCCAACTCCGATGCGGGCTGCTCGCTGAGAATCAGAATCGGGCAGGTGAAGCCGTCGTCCCGCAAGCCGACGCCCTCTTGCGTCAAGGCCACGCACAAGCCGGTTGCGCCACCGTCCAACGCCGCCCGGGCGACATGAGCCGCGCCGTGACCATAACCATCGGCCTTGACCGAGGCCCAGACAGCAGCGGGAGCAGCCACCGCGCACATCACCTCGATGTTCTTCTTGATGACACCGAGATCGACCTCGGCCCAGGCCCAGCGGCTCACAGCAGTTCTTCCAACACCGCCGGAATCAGGTCGGGAAGATCACTGGCAACCAAACCGTGTCGTTTGCCGCGTCGACCGGCTTGCCCGTGCACCCACGCGCCGGCCGCAGCGGCGTGCAGTGGTCGCATGCCGCCGGCGAGCAATGCGCCGATGATTCCGCTCAGCACGTCGCCGGTGCCCGCCGTGGCGAGGCGAGCGTCGCCCGCCGTCACGACGAGAGCGTCGCCGTCGGGGTCGGCGATGATCGTGGCCGCTCCCTTCAACAGGACCGTGCATCCGCTGTCGGCGGCCAAACGTCGGGCAGCGACCATTCGGTCGGCGCCGGGTTGACTGCCCGACAGCAACGCGTACTCGCCGTCGTGCGGGGTCAGCACCGTGGGCACCGATCGACGGCGCAACAGCGCGGTGGCGCCTTCGGCGCTCCAACCGAGGGCGAACAGTCCATCGCCGTCGAGCACCATCGGCAGCGGCGCTTCGAGGACGAGCTTGCGAACATTCGCGCCCGTGTCGTCCGACCGACCGAGTCCCGGGCCGACGACGACGGCGTGAAACCGGTCGAGTGAGGCGAGCGCGGCCTCGGCCCACGCCGTGCTCGACAGCGATCGTTGGACGATCTCGATCGGCGCGTCGACCAGGGTCATGCCGGGAACCGAGAGGTGCACCATGCCGGCGCCGGTTCGCATCGCGGCGTGGGCAACCAGGCGAGGGGCGCCCGTCATGGTCGAACTGCCGGCGATCACGCGCACTGCGCTCTGCCACTTGTGGGCGTACTCGTCGCGCTCCGGCCACCATCTCGCGATGTCCGGGCCCTGCACCAGGTGCGCACGCGTCCACCCGATGTCGAGACCGATGTCGGCCAACTCCAGCACTCCGGCGAGCGCGCTGCCGGGCGGCATCAGCAAGCCCGGCTTCAGAGCCGCGAACGTCACCGTGTGTGTGGCCGCCAGGACATCGCCGGCAATGTCACCGGTCAGTGCGTCGACGCCACTCGGCACGTCGACGGCGAGGACCGGGGTCTCGCCGACATCCGGCGGGGACCACGTGCCGTGGAAGCCGGTGCCGTAGGCGGCATCGATCACGAGGTCGGCCTCGGGGAGCACCGACGGATACGAAGGGACGTCGAAGATGCGCACGCGGACGCCCTTCGCCGCCAGATGGCGCGCCGCGACCCTGCCGTCCGCGCCGTTGTTGCCCTTTCCGCACAGCACGTTGACCGTGCGGCCGTAGGCACCACCGAGCAATCGCAACGCTGCCCACGCAACGGCAGTGCCGGCCCGCTCGATCAGTACCGCTTCGGGAAGCCCTGACGCAGCGTCGACGGCTGCCATTTCCTCCGGCGTGACGATCGGCAGCATGCCGACGAGGTTACGTCGTCACGACGCAACGACGTAGGCGATGGCAACCAGATCGGTGTGCGTGATCGACAGGTGCCAGGTGGCTATGCCGCGTTGTGATGCCAACTCCAATGCCCGCCCGGTGACGTGCAGGTGCGGTTCTCCGCTGTCGCGGTGATCGACCCACACCTCGTGGAACCCGAATGCGCCGAGACCGAGACCCATTGCTTTCATCACTGCCTCGCGAGAAGCGAACCGAGCAGCCAACGACGGCACAGGGTCGGCCTTCGGCGCCACGTAGGCGAGCTCGTCGTCCGTGAAGATCCGACGCTGCATCGACGGCGTGCGCTCCAGAGACCGACGGAATCGCTCGATGTCGACAGCGTCGACTCCGATGCCTCGGATCACGTACGCCACTTGTCGGCAGTCTCCGAGATCGGAGCGATCAGCAGATCGGCGACCGAGAGTTCGCCGAGCAGATCGTCGCGGAAGACGCCCTCGGTCTCCGACACCCAGTCGACGAGGCGGTCGTAGCGATGGTCGTAACCCTGCAGCACGCCACGCATGACTGCAGCAGGCAGCCGATCGGGAAACTGCACATGCAACAAGGTGATCCCGGTGCACACGCCGGACTTCACCTCGGGCACGAAGATCACGGTGCGGTTGTCGGCGCGTCCACGCGCGACGAGCACCTGTCGCTCGACCGCAACGCGTCTCTTGGTACCGACCAGTTGCGGGTTGCGTTCGACCCTGCTCGACACCTGGGTGGAAAGACCACCGCGGTCGACGATCGAGATCTGGGCATCGACCGCCGGATCGCCGTCGATGCGATACCGGGTGAAGCCGGCAACGGACAACACCGCCGGATCGAGATCGGCCAGCACCTTCAACGTGTGATAGCTGAGCGCATCGCGCGCTGCTCCTGCCGACAGGGTCGCTTGCACCAACACCCGATCGAGCACGCCTTCGTCGCTTCGACTGATGCCGACCGTCACCGTCTTGGCCTGATGCTTGATCGCGTCGACGGGCCGGGTCAGTTCCTCGATGGCGCGGGTCAGTGATGCGGTGAGATCGTCGATCATGACTCCCGGTGTTGCCACCTTGCCGGTGGCTCGCTGATACGCCTCGAGCGGAAGCTCGTTGCGCATGTCGGCGAGCATCGCCGACAGACGGACCGCAGTGGATGCCTCGAGATGGCCGTCGTAGAGACCGGACCGCAATCCCTCCCCGAAGCGCTCGGCGTGTTGGCCGATCTCGTGGCAGACCATTCGCAGGACTTCGTCACCGTTGTCGGAGGTGATCAGTGCCTGCTCGATCACCTCGCGTGCCTCGCGCAAAGGACGAGCTGAGGCATCGATCGCAAGCGCCGCTTCGTAGCCGAACAGGTGGCCAACCATCGCCGACAGCACGAACGCCAGCGCCGAGTCGACCTTCGGAACCGTCAGCACCGCGGCCGCAGCAGCGAACCGCTCGTCTCCTTCGGTAGCGACCACGATCGGCGTCGCCTTGTGCGCCTTGTAGATGGCAACCTCCTTGGCGACGTCGTCGGCAGTACCACCGACCAACCCGGCAGCGCACACCAGGATCAGTGGCTCGCTCGAAAGGTCGATGTGCTTCTTGTCTTCGGTGACGTCGCAGGCGATCGACTTGTAACACAACTCGCTGAGCTTGATCCGCACTTCCTCTGCTGCGACGGTGTTGGGTCCACTTCCGACGATTGCCCAGTAGCGCTTCGATGGCGCGAATCGACGTGCCGCCTCGGCAATCACATCGCGCCGCGAGAGAACTTCGAGCAATGCCTCGGGCATCTGCCGCAACGACGACAGCAGATCATGGCGGCGCTGCACTGAACCCACGTTTGCGGACTCGGTGATCGCGCATGCCAGCAGGACGCCCGCGGCAACCTGGGCGTAGAACGCCTTGGTCGAGGCGACGCTCATCTCGACGTCGCGGCCATCGCTGGTGTACATCACACCGTCGGCCTTGTCGGTGAGGTCGCTGTTTCGTCGGTTGACGATCGCGAGCACTGCTGCACCGCGCCCGCGCACGAGATCGACCGTTCGGTTGGTGTCGGTGGTCGTGCCGCTCTGGCTGACCGCCACGACCAACGTGTCGGTCATGTCGAGACGCATCCCGAAGCCGCTCAACTCGGTGGCCGTGATCGGATCGATGTCGAGTTGGCCGTCCGAGAGTGCATCGAGAACGGCTGCCATGCTGCGACCGGCGACTGCCGCCGTCCCTTGCCCGATGACCTTGATCTTGGTGATGCTTCCGTCGGCGAGGCGACCGCGAATGTCGGCGGGCAAGGCGCGGGCACCGACAGAAGCCCGGCGGAAGCCATCGATCTCGACGATCTTGCCGCGCACGGTCTTGCGGAAGCTGGCAGGCGCCTCACTGATCTCCTTCAGGAGGTAGTGGGGTGAATCACCGCGGTCGATGTCGCGCGTCGTGACCTGGGCCGTCCCGATATCGCTCTCGGTCAACGGCAGTTCGGCTCCGTCGTACGCGATGCGGCGGATGCCGCCGAGCTCGCCCGCATGCGCACCGTCGAGCACGAACACCTGCCCGCGGCTACCCGAGGGCGAAGGGGTCTCGCCGTCCATCCGCACGAACGTCGTCGTCTCCTCGACGACTCCGTATGGTTCGCTGGCGACGACGTAACAATCGTCGGCGAAGCCGATGTAGAGCGCCTGGCCGCTGCCGCGCAAGGCCAGGTACAGCGAATCGGGATGATCGGCGGCCGCCGCGCCGATGGCGACGCTTCCTTCGAACTCGGCGACGGTTCGGCGGAATGCTTCGCCGAGATCGGTCACACCTTCGGCGACGTGACGAGCCATCACCGCGGGGATCACCTTGGCGTCGGTGGTGATCGGTCCGGCGATGCGCAGCTCGTGGCGGACCTTGATGTCGGCGTGGTTGTCGACGTCGCCGTTGAGCACCGCGACCATGTAGGGGGCGCCACCGGACTGCTCCAGCTCCTCGCTGTTCAGCGGGTGGCAGTTGGCCTCGCTGATGATCCCGACGCTGGCCCAACGCGTGTGCCCCAGCACGGTGAGCCGCGCCTCGGGCTGCGACAGCGCCAGACGCAGCAACTGGTCGGCACTGATCGCAGCGCGCAGCGCTCGGGTGTTGTCGCCGAGCTCGCCGATCTCCGCTGCGGCCTTGTAGACGAAGCCGAGGCACTGACCCGCTACGCGCACCGAGCCGTTCTGGAACAGCGCGTCGCTGTTGCGTTCGAACAGCATCCGCTGCACCGCCGGGTCGGACGCCGACAAGCCGTGGTTCCAGACGAAGAGGTGGAGGCCCGCAGAGTCACGACCGCGCACCTCGAGTCGATCGAGCGCCGACAGCGACTGCTGCACGGCCAGGTAACCCGACACCGCTGCCACGGTGCTGTCGAGGCCGGCCAGCGCCTCGACCTCGCGTGCTGTGCGCAGACGGTCGTGACGGATTGCCCAGGTGGCATCGCGGAGGTCGATCAACTCGGCGGCAACACGTTCGTGCTCGTCGAGATCGAGCGCACCTTCCACCTCGATGAGACCTTCCGTCTCCTCGACACGAGCATCGAGCTGATCGAGACGGGCGGTGATCGACCGCGACCAGTTCGTAGTGGCCGATCAGGGCACGGGCCCCCGGCACTCCCTTCAGGAGTTCATCGCATTGCCTCGCGGCTGCTGCGGCGGCGGCAAGGCCGTCAGACGCGACTGCTCGATCGAGGTGGCCGAGGATCTCAGTGGGCTCCGGCACCCGCCGTTGCGATGGCCTGCTGACGATTCCGATGATGCCGCACATGAGGTCCAGGCTACCGAGCAGCATCGCCGGCGATCCGTCGCCTCTGTCACCCGAAGCGGGCCAGCACCACCTCGGCCAAGGTGTCGGCCGTGACCTGGGCGAGCGGCTGTGTTGCCGCCTCGACCATGACCCGGATCAGTGGCTCGGTGCCGCTGGGGCGCACCAGGATCCGGCCCTCACCGTTCGAGCGTCTCGGTGGCGATCGCGATCTCGTCGGCCAGCTCGACGGCGACATTGGGGTGCCGATCCGCCACCTTGACGTTGACGAGCACCTGCGGATACGACGTCATGATCGGTGCCGGCCAGATCTGCCAGCGATCGGCCGGTGTTGTGGCTGTAGGAGGCCAATCGCAAGCCCGGCCAGCAACCCGTCCCCCGTCGTGGCGAGATGTCGGTAGATGATGTGGCCGCTCTGCTCGCCGCCGATCGCGTAGTCGCCGGCTTCGAGCGCCTCGAGCACGTATCGATCGCCGACAGCCGTGGTGACAACGTCGATCCCTGCGGCATCCATCGCCTTGTGGAAGCCGAGGTTGCTCATCACCGTGACCACCACGGTGTTGTTGGTCAGCTGGCCCTCGTCCCGGAGCTGCAGAGCGGCCAACGCAATCATCCTGTCGCCGTCGACGACGCTGCCGAGGTGATCGACGGCGATCGACGCGATCGCCGTCACCGTCGAAGGCCAATCCGAGATCGGCGCCGTGGGCGACAACGGCGGCCGACAACGACGCGGTGTGGGTGGCGCCACAGTGTTCGTTGATGTTGCGTCCGTTCGGCTCGGCGTTGATCACGATCGCGTCGGCTCCCAAGCGACGGGCGGCCACCGGAGCCACCTCGTACATCGCCCCGTTGGCGCAATCGAGGACGACTGTGAGCCCCTCCAGCGACCCGGGCGACACAGTGCCGACGAGGTAGTCGCAATACTCGCTGACCGCGGCTGAGTGGCCGACGTCGGGTGCCGACGAAGCCGCCGGTGCGGGACCCAGTGCCGCTTCGATCGCCTGCTCGATGTCGCTCGACAGCTTTGCGCCGCCGATGTCGAAGATCTTGACACCGTTGTCGCGGTACGGGTTGTGCGACGCGGTGATCATTGCTGCCGGGGCAGCGTGGCTCGACGACAGGTACGCCAATGCCGGGGTCGGCAGAACACCCAGCGATGTCGGCACGCCGCCACCGGCGCGAAGCCCGTCGATCAGTGCTTGCTCGAGCGCAGGGCTCGACTCGCGTGTGTCGCGACCGATCAGCCAGTCGCCACCCCCGATGACCTCGGCCGCGGCGCGGCCCGAACGAGGCGACATACTCGGTCGTCAGTTCGGTCAGTGCCTGACCGCGTACCCCATCGGTTCCGAAACGAAGCTGGCCCACGGCCGAGCTTCGATCAGCGCTTGGTGTACTGCGGGGCCTTACGGGCCTTCTTGAGGCCGTACTTCTTGCTCTCCTTGCGACGTGGGTCGCGAGTGAGCAGGCCGGCCTTCTTCAGCGAGGCGCGAGCCTCGGGATCGAGCTCGACGAGCGAGCGGGCGATCGCCATGCGCAGCGCGCCGGCCTGGCCGCTGATACCGCCGCCGTGCATCGTGGCGTCGATGTCGTAGCTGGTCTCGGTCTCCGTGACGCGTAGCGCCTCGGTCACCGTCATCCGCTGCATCGCCGTGGTGAAGTAGGCGTCGAAGGCCTTGCCGTTGATCGTGTGCACGCCGGTGCCCGGGCGCAGGCGGGCGCGGGCGACGGCTTCCTTGCGGCGACCTGTGGTCTGAGTGAGCGGTTTGGTTGCCATTGAACTGGTTCCTTTCGCGCTCAACGGGCCTTGGCCGCGTCGAGTTCGAGGGCGACTGGGAGCTGAGCTGCGTGGGGGTGCTCCGGGCCGGCGTAGACCTTGAGCTTCTTGATCATCTGGCGCCCGAGCGGGCCCTTCGGCAACATGCCGGCGATGCTGCGACGGATCGCCTCCTCCGGCTTGCGGCCGAGCAGCTTCTCGTACGATTCGGTCTTCATGCCGCCGGGGTAACCGCTGTAGCGGTAGACGCCCTTGTTGGCAGCCTTGTCCTTGGTCAACACGACCTTGCTGGCGTTGATGACGACGACGTGGTCGCCCGTGTCGATGTGCGGGGCGAAGATCGGCTTGTGCTTGCCGCGCAGAACGCGGGCGGCTTCGGTGCACATCCGGCCGAGCACGAGGCCATCGGCGTCGATGACGTGCCAGGCGCGGGTGATCTCGCTTGCTTTCGGGCTGTAAGTAGGCATTTCAGACCTTTAGAACTAGATGTCTCCGCCGGGCGGTGCGTCGCCAGGGAACCGTGAAATGATACGGGCTTCTGGCGGAAACCGGCAAACAAGCCGCGCCAAATCACGCGACAATCAGGCCGGATCGGCGTACCACGAGTTGCGGTGGCACTCGACCACGGCGTCGAGCCATTTCTCGACTCTGAGCGGCAAATGCCGGGATCGAGTACTCCTCCTCGACACGCTGACGGCATTCGACTCGGTCGAGCTCGTCGATCCGGCCGACCGCGGCGATCAGCCCGTCGACATCATCGGGCTCGACCAGGAATCCGGTCTCGCCGTCGACGATGATCTCGGCGGGCCCGCCACGCCGGTACGAGATCACCGGCACACCGGTGGCCATGGCCTCGATTGCCACGTTGCCGAACGCCTCGATCCACTTCGGGGCCATGACCACGGCCGCGCAGCCGCCGATTGCCGCCTGCAACTCGTCGGTCGGCAGGAACCCTTCGTACGACACCCGCGCACCGGGATGGGCGGCGATCGCCGCATCCCACACCGCCTGGTCCTGCATCAGACCCCACACCTTCAGTGGCAGGCCGCTGGCCTCGGCAACGGCGACGACATCGTCCAGTCCCTTCTCGGGCGAGATCCTTCCGATGAAACCGAGATGTCGGGGCTCGTCGGCGGTGATGTGCAGGTCGTATCGCTCGACGGCGACCCCGCTGCCGATGATCGGCACCTGATCGCGCCAGCGCTGGGAACGTGTCGGCCTGGGCCCGGCTGTGCATCGCCACATTTCGCGGGCGCAGCGCGGCCGCCCGGGTGATGACGTCGTCCATCGCGTCGCTCAACGTCGCCATGCTGACCAGGTGGGCCAGTGGCGTCGACGACGAAGAACGGCGTGAGGTAGAACGGCAGCCAGTCGTAGGCGAGGTTGAGGATGACGTCGAACTCGTCCTGGTGGACTCGCGCCCACTCGCACATCGCCGCCAACACTCCGTCCGCCGGAACACTGACGATGGTGTCCCGATCCGCCGTGTGGGCGGTCGGTTGCAGCGTTCCCGGGATCTGGTGCACGACGGCGCCGACGTGCAGCGACCCTGCCGGCGCCAGCACCTCCACCATGGTGACCACGACCGGTCAGGCCCAGCACCAGGCTGTGCAGCGTCAGTTCGACGCCACCGCCCACGCCGCTGCCCAACGGCCCGACCGGCGTCGAGATGATCAGTATTCGCTGTGACGACATCAAACCTCCAGGCGGGTGTGCCCCGGACTCAACGACCATGTTCGCAGCATTGTTCCCGACGTGCCCGCCGAACTGCGTCAGTCGTACCCGACTTCCCACAGGCACAGACCGTGCGGTGGGGCAACCTGGCCCGGCTGCCTGTCGGTCCTTGCCCAGCAGGATGCCGCGCATCTCGCCGGCCGGAAGCCGTCCGGCGCCTGCGTCGACCATCGTGCCGACGATGGCACGCACCATCTGGTGGCAGAAGGCGTTGGCCCGGATCTCGAAGCGCAACAAACCGGCGCCGTAGTCGGTCGGCACCTCCGACCACCGCGCCAGCATCACGTTGCGCTTCATCGACGGATCGGCTTGACCGGGAACCGACCTCGGCTTGCGGCAGAACGACGAGAAGTCGTGCTCACCGATCAACGGATCGCACGCCAGCCGCAGCAGCGGCATCGACAGCGGTTGGTAGACGTGCCACGACGTGGGCGCCAGGAACGCGTTCGGCTCCGGCGCGTTCCAGATGTCGTATCGGTAGTGGCGCCACTTGGCAGAGAAGCGGGCGCTGAAGTCCGCTGACTCGGCCCATCCCGCCTCCCGCACGACGACGGCCGGCCCGCACATTCGGTTGACGCGCCGCAGCATCGCTTGGAGATCGATCTCGTCGGGAAGGTCGCAGCTGACGACCTGGCCCCAGCCGTGGACGCCGGCATCGGTTCGACCGGCGCCGACGAGATCGACGGGCTGTTGGAGGATCTTGCTCGATCGCCTCGCGGAGCTCGCCCATCACCGTGCGGACACCATCGTTCTCGGCGAACCCGTGGAACGACGTGCCGTCGTACGCAACGGTCAGCCTGGCCCGCCGCAGCATCGGTGATCAGCGATTGCTACGCGACGACGAGACGAGTAATCCAACCACGATGCCGCCGACAACAACGCGTACGAGACGGCCATCACAGGGCCCACCCAGCGCAGTTCTGGGGGCGTGACGAATGTCAGCAGGCCGCAAACGATCGAACTGCACAAGAAGAACACGGCGCGACGATCCATTCAGCTCACCGCCGCCACAACCCAGTACGCCATCATGGCCATGATCGCCGAGCCCGGGATCGTGAACACCCACGCCCACACAACTCGCCTGCGATGTTCCAATTGACCGCCGACATGCGGTTCGCCGAGCCGACACCGATGATGGCGCCGGTGATGGTGTGGGTCGTGCTGACCGGAATGCCGGCGAACGAGGCGAAGAACAGCGAACCTGCCGCGGCGCTTTCTGCACACACGCCGCCCATCGGTTGCAACCGTGTCAGCTTGGTGCCCATCGTGCGCACGATACGCCAGCCGCCGAACATCGTCCCAAGCGCAATCGCGCTGTGACACGACAGCACGATCCACAACGGCATCGCCTCGGGATCGCTCAGCACACTTGGCGTCGAGCTTGTTCGCACCCACCAGCAGAGCGGTGATGATGCCCATCGTCTTCTGGGCGTCGTTGGCGCCGTGACCGAGGCTGAACGCGCCGCCGAGACCAGTTGCAGGCTGCGAAACGTGCGGTTGACGCCGCGCTTGTTGCGGCTGCGATGGACCAGCCACATCACCGAGCACGATCAAGACGAAGCCCAACAGCAGACCCAGCAGCGGCGAGTAGACGATGAAGACCGCCGTCTTCTGCAGGAGCTCGAGGTTGACGACATGCCCGCCGGCCTTGGCGATGCCAGCGCCGACCATGCCCCCGATCAGGGCGTGCGAGGACGACGACGGCAACCCGAGGAAGGCGGTGACGACGTTCCAGACGATCGCGCCGACGCAGACCGGCGAAGACCAGGCCGATCGACACCACGTCGCTGTCGATGATCTTGGCGATCTCGTTGGCCACCTTCAACGGGAGCACTGCGAAGGCGATGAAGTTCCAGAACGCCGCCCAGATCACCGCCTGCCACGGCTCCAGCACTCGTGTGGCGACCACCGTGGCGATCGAGTTGGCGGCGTCGTGGAACCCGTTGACGAAGTCGAAGATCAGGGCGATCGCCACGACGGCGACCAGCAACAGTCGTTCCATGTCTCAGGCGTGCTTCACGGCAATCGCTTGAATGACATCGCTCGCGTCCTCGACGCAGTTGATCGCCCGCTCGACAGCTTCGACGATGTCCTTCCATTTCAAGATGTCGAGCGCGTCGTGGTTGCCGCTGAACAGTTCGGCCATGATCCTGCGATACGTGCGCATCAGCCTCGCTCTCCAGCGAGTCGATCAGGTCGATGTCGCCATGAACGTCGTTCAATGTCGAGAGCTTGCCGACCAACGATCGTGTTGGCTTCGACGATCTTGCGCAGCAGCGCGACGAGGTCGCCGACGCCCGGCGAGAGGCGACGACAACTGGTGGAGGTGCGCAAGGTCGGCGGCCGCACGCATCTCGTCGAGCACATCGTCGAGCGAGTTGGCCAAGCGATTGGATGTCTTCGCGATCGAATGGCGTGACGATCGAAGTCTCCAGGCGGCTGCGGACCAAGCGCATCACCTCGTCGCCGGCTCGTTCCGCGGCAACGATGGTCTCGACGCGGTCGGAGACGATCGGTAGCGAGGCCATCAGCTTCTCGAGCTGGATGGCGGTGTCGACAGCTACCGAGGCCTGCTGTTCGAACAGTGGATAGAACCCGTTGTCCCGGGGTATCAGCCGAAAGCGCACGGCGGCAGACTAGACGTCAAGTACCTTCGGCGGTAATGGCCCAGAACATTTATGACGACGAGGAGTTCTTCGTCGCCTATTCGGGCTTGCGGCGCTCGGTCGAAGGACTCGACGGCGCGCCGGAGTGGCCGACTCTGCGCGCGATGCTTCCGGCGATGCCGGGCCGCCGAGTCGTCGACCTCGGTTGTGGGTTCGGGTGGTTCAGCCGGTGGGCAGCCGAGTCGGGTGCAGCATCGGTGCTGGGGATCGATTTGTCGAAGAGGATGCTCGAACGCGCCGCTGCCGACACGTCAGATGCCTCGGATCACGTACCAGCGCCAGGACCTCGACATGGTCGAACTGCCCGTCGCCGCGTTCGATGTCGCCTACAGCTCGCTTGCGTTCCACTATCTGCCGGATCTCGGTCGGATCCTGGCCACCGTCCACAGATCGCTGGTCCCGGGCGGGGTGTTCGTCTTCTCGATCGAGCACCCCATCTACTCCTCACCGTCTCGCCCGGAGTTCATCCCGACTCGTCCGGACACGTCGTCGTGGCCGCTCGACCAGTACCAGATCGAGGGTCCGCGGACGACCGACTGGCTGGCGCCGGGAGTCCAGAAGTACCACCGCACGATCGGCACCTACGTGTCTGGTCTCGTGCACGCCGGCTTCACGCTGGACGACCTCTGCGAGTGGGCGCCGAGCGCCGAACAGATCGCCGAGTTCCCCGAGTGGTCCGTCGAGTTGGAGCGCCCCCAGTTCCTGCTCGTCGGGACCCACCGGAACTAGCGCTCGTAGACCTCGACACCTTGCGCGTACTCGGTTGCGGAAGAGCTCCAGCACTTCGCCTGAGCGTGCATGACGTCTGGTGACGCCCTTCGAGTACAGGACCTCTCCGTCGACGATCACGTCGAAGATCCCCTTCGCACCAGTGATCAGATCAAGCTCAGCGATGACGTGCTGATAGTCCCTCAGGAGATCGTTGGCAGCGCTCACGGCGTGCTCTGAATAGTCTCAAGGGACGCAGTACGTGATGGAGACGTGGTGCTTGCTCACGAACCCAGCCTATGTGGACGGTGACGGCGGGGTCTGCTTGAGCAACCGTTTTGCACGTTCCGCGTCGGCCTTCGCGCCGGCGACGATCATCGTGGACGCCTTCGGCTTTTCGTCCGGCAAGGCGACGTTGCGGTTGCCGTAGCGGCGCCATCTCTCCATGAGGACCACACCGGCGACCAAACCAGCCAACCAGAACTTGAGGTTGAGCTTGATCGAGCTCGAGTTCATCGAACACCACCCCATTCCTTCGGTGCGCCCTGGTAGCAGCGGTCAGAACTTAGTCGGTCTGGACGACTCCATGTCCAGTGACCGCGACTACTACTCAGACGAGTTCGATGCGCGCCATGGGGGCGTTGTCGCCCTGGCGCGGGCCGAGCTTGAGGATCCGCAGGTATCCACCGTTGCGGTCTTCGTAGCGCGGGGCGACTTCGTTGACCAGCTTGTGGGTCATCTCCTTGTCGCCGAGGTAACCCTGGATCTGGCGGATGCGGTGGACGCGCATGGCGCCCTCATCCTGGTGCCTTCTTGGCCTTGGTGATGAGCTTCTCGGCGATCGGGCGCAGCGCCTTGGCCTTGGCCTCGGTGGTGGTGATGCCTTCGGCGGCGATCAGCGACGCGGCGAGGTTGGCCATCATCAACTTCTGGTGTTGCGAGCTGCCGCCGAAGTTGCGGGCTCGGCGTGGGGTTGCGGGCATGTCTGTCTCCGTGACGTCTTGACTTCGCTTGCGATCAGCCGCGCAGCGTCAAGCCGCGCTCGTCGAGCTTCTGCTTGACCTCGTCGAGGCTCTTCTGCCCGAAGTTGGTGATGTTGAGCAGGTCGTCTTCGGTCTTGGTCAGCAGTTCGCCCACGGTGTTGATCTGGGCACGCTTCAGGCAGTTGCGAGGACGCTCCGACAGGTCGAGGTCTTCGATCGGCAGGTCGAGGTCGGGCGACGAAGCAGCGACGGCTGCAACTTCGCCGAGCTCGAGGCCCTGCGGCTCGTCGCTGAGATTGGCGACGAGGTCGACCAGCGAACGCAGCGTTGCGCCGGCCGAGGCCAGTGCCTCGCGAGGCGTGATCGAACCGTCGGTCTCGATGTCGAGCACCAGGCGCTCGTAGTTGGTGCTCTGCTCGACGCGGGTCGGCTCGATCTCGAACATCACTCGGCGCACCGGCGAGAAGATCGCGTCGATCGGCACGACGCCGATGGTGCGGTTCTGCGAGTCGCGGTCGCTCGACAGGTAGCCACGGCCACGGCCGACGGTGAGGTCGACGGCAAGGCGGCCCTTGGTGTTGAGCGAGGCGATGTGCAGTTCCTTGTTGAGGATCTCGATCTCGCTGGGGCACTTGATGTCGCCGGCGGTGATGTCGGCCGCGCCACGCACGTCGAGACGCAGGACGATGTCGTCGTCGCTGGTCGAGGTGAGGACGATGTCCTTGAGGTTCAAGATGATGTCGGTGACGTCTTCGGAGATGCCGGCGATCGTGTCGAACTCGTGCAGTGCGTCGTCGAAACGAACCGCTGTGATGGCGGCACCGGGAATCGACGACAGCAGCGTGCGGCGCAGCGAGTTACCGATGGTGTGGCCGAAGCCGGGCTCGAGCGGGCCGACAGCGAAACGCTGACGGTTGTTGTCTTCGTCGCCGATGGCTTCGACGGTGGGGCGCTGAATGACGAGCATGAATGTGCCTTTGACTGCGTTGTGGGCTTCGTGAATTACTTGGAGTAGAGCTCGACGATGAGCGATTCGCGAACTGGAACGTCGATGTGGTCGCGCTGCGGGAGATCGCGAACGGTGACCTGCTTGCCGCCGTCTCCGACCTCGAGCCAGCCGACGACATTGCGGTCGATGACGTCGAGGTTGTGCTGGATGACGATCATCTCGCGAGCCTTCGGCGGCAGGCTGATGACCTCGCCCTTGCGGACGCGGTAGCTGGCGATGTTGACGCGCTTGCCGTTGACATGGATGAGGCCGTGGCTGACGAACTGGCGGGCCTGCGGGCGAGTGCTTGCCCAGCCGGCGCGGTACACGACGTTGTCGAGGCGCTGCTCGAGCAGGCGCAACAGGTTCTCACCGGTCGGGCCCGCCAAGCGGACGGCCTCTTCGTAGGTGTTGCGGAACTGGCGCTCGAGCACACCGTAGATGTACTTCGCCTTCTGCTTCTCCTGCAGCTGGGCGAGGTACTCGCTACCGGCATTGCGGCGACGGGTGCGGCCGTGCGCGCCAGGCGGGAACGGACGACGCTCGAGGGCCTTGCGGCCCTTCTCGTTTTCGAAGATGTTGGTGCCGAGACGACGCGAGACGCGCACTTTCGGGCCGGTGTAACGAGCCATATCGGATCAGGTCCTGCGACGCTTGGGCTGACGGCAGCCGTTGTGGGGTACGGGGGTGACGTCTTTGATCGAGGTGACCTCGATGCCCGTCTGCTGGATGCTGCGAACGGCGGTGTCACGACCCGAGCCGGGGCCCTTGACCTGCACCTCGACGCGACGCAAACCATGCTCCATTGCAGCGCGGGCAGCCTTCTCGGCAGCCATCTGCGCGGCGAACGGGGTGCTCTTGCGCGAGCCCTTGAAGCCGACACCACCGGAGGACGCCCACGAGATGACGTTGCCCTCGGTATCGGTGATCGACACGATCGTGTTGTTGAACGAGCTCTTGATGTGAACGACACCGACGGTGACGTTCTTGCGCTCGCGCTTGCGGGGGCGACGCCCACCTGGCTTCGGCTTGGCCATTACTTCCTCACTGCCTTCTTCTTGTTGGCGACGGTCTTCTTCGGGCCCTTACGGGTGCGGGCGTTGGTGTGGGTTCGCTGACCACGCACCGGCAGGCCCTTGCGGTGACGGACGCCTTGGTAGCAGCCGATCTCGATCTTGCGCTTGATGTCTTGGGCCACGTCGCGGCGCAGGTCGCCCTCGACGGTGAGGTTGGCATCGACCCAGACGCGGATCTTGTTGACCTCGTCCTCGGTCAGATCGCGGACACGCTGGTTGGGGTCGAGGTCGGTGTCGCCACAGATCCGCTGCGCGGTGGGCTTGCCGATTCCGAAGATGTAGGTGAGCGCGATCTCCAGCCGCTTCTCGCGGGGGATGTCGACGCCGGAAATACGTGCCATGTCGAAACTCTTCCTCAGCCCTGACGCTGCTTGTGACGCGGGTTCTCGCAGATCACCCTGACGCGGCCGTGCCGACGGATGACCTTGCACTTCTCACAGATTTTCTTGACGCTCGGACGAACCTTCAATGTGGGCCGTGCTCTCTATTTGTATCGATACGTGATGCGACCGCGGGTGAGGTCGTACGGGGTGAGTTCCACTTGCACCTTGTCGCCAGGGAGGATTCGGATGTAGTGCATCCGCATTTTTCCCGAGATGTGCGCCAGCACCTTGTGGCTGTTCTCGAGCTCGACCCGGAACATTGCATTGGGGAGAGATTCGAGGATCGTGCCTTCGAGCACGATGGCGTCGTCTTTTGGCTTGGGCAGAGTGGGCCTCTTTCGAACGGTGGTGACTACAGCCGAGAACCTGCTCCGCACGCGTGAAGCTGACCTGGGCCGAGGTGCAATGCTATCGCCCGAGGAAGTCAACGCCAAGTGGCAGTGATCGGAAAATCGCCAGCGCCATAGCATGGAAAATCAGCGTCGTCGGGGACCCTCGACGCGGAAGAATCTCTCCAATGGCCACAGCAACCTCTCGCTGGCGCGCACTTGCCGCCCTGCTGCGACCCGACGCCGGGCGTTGGGTCGGCCTCGGCGCGCTCGTGGCCGTGGGATCGGCGCTGATCCTGACAGGGCCGCTGATCGTCCGCAAGATCGTCGACCTGGCCACCACAGGCACGACAACCAGCGAACTGGCACGTCTGGCCGTCCTGTTCCTCATCGTGGCGATCGCCACCCAGCTGATCAACATGGCTGTGGCCTGGATGGCCACGGTCACGGCCTGGCACACCACCAACGAGATCCGCATCAGGCTTGCGCAGCACGTGCTGGGCC
Organism: Ilumatobacteraceae bacterium; assembly: GCA_963779295.1. GTDB lineage: Bacteria > Actinomycetota > Acidimicrobiia > Acidimicrobiales > Ilumatobacteraceae > JAENVT01. The sequence goes on along the minus strand of CAVZXO010000008.1, from coordinate 1,063,013 downwards.
TCAGCCACGCCTTTCATCGCCAGCACACACCGGGCGAACTGATCCAGCGGGTCGACGGCGACGTCACATCTGTGTCCGATTTCATGGGCCGGGTCATCCCACGCGCGGCCGGCGCCCTGTTCATGATGGTCGGCATGATCGGCGTGCTGATCGTCGTCGACTGGCGCCTGGCGGTCGGCGCCACGCTCTACGTGGCCGTCGCAGTCGGCGTGGTCGTCCGCGGTCGTCACCGTGCCGTCGGCGAGTCGTCCGACGAGATGGGCTCCTACGCCCGCCTGTACGGAGGCATCGAGGAGCGGCTCACCGCGGCCGAAGACCTGCGCTCGAACGGCGCCGGTGGCCACGCGATGTGGAGGTTCGTCGAAGACAGCGCCGACGCCATGGGCAGTGCAGTTCGTCGCGAGAAGGCCTTCCTGCGGATGTGGTGGGCAGTCGACGGCTCGGTGGCCGCCGGATCCATCGTGTCGTTGGTGGTCAGCGCGATGCTGGTCAGCCGCGGCATCATCACCGTCGGCGACGCGTTCCTGCTGTTCCAGTACGTCCTGCTGCTCGCCCGTCCGCTGGAAGACATGGTCGACCAGCTGGAGACCGTGCAGAAGGCCAACGGTGCGATGGTGCGGGTCATCGACCTGCTCGCCGTCGAGCCCGACATCCGCGACGACGGAACCACGATTCCTGCCGAGTGGCCCGCTGAGCGTCGAGTTCAGATGACGTCACCTTCGACTACGGCGACGATCAGATCGTGCTGCAGACGATCAATCTGCACTTCGCCGCGGGTCGATCGGTCGGGATCGTCGGTCGCACGGGAAGCGGCAAGACCACGTTGTCGCGACTGGTGCTGCGGCTGGTCGAGGCCACCAGCGGCACACTGCGGCTGGGCGGCGTCCCGATCGACGACATTCCATTCGCGCGAGCTCCGGCGGCGTGTCGCCCTGATCCCGCAGGAGGTCGAACTGCTCAGCGGCACGGTCCGCGACAACGTCACCCTGTTCGACGAGACACCTACCGACGAAGCCGTCGAGACGGCCCTTCGAAATGCCGGACTCGGCGCGCTCGCCGACGGTGGCATCCATCGCGAGCTCGGGGCCGGCGGCGCGGGCCTGTCGGCGGGCGAGGCGCAGCTCCTGGCACTCGCCAGGGTCTGGCTGCGCGACCCCGACATCGTGGTGCTCGACGAGGCGACGGCGCGGATCGACCCTGCGACCGAGGTGCTGTTGGAAGCGGCCATTGCGCGGCTGACACGGGGCCGCACGACGTTGATCATCGCCCATCGACTGTCGACACTGCGCTTCGTCGACGAGATCGTCGTGCTCGACCATGGCCGCGTGATCGAGCACGGTGACCGTGCCGATCTGGCCGACGACATCGACAGCCGCTTCCGCCATCTGCTGGACCTGGCTCACGACGAGGCGCCGAACGAGGTGCGACGGTGCCATGAGTGTCTGGCGGCTCGGATGGCGCGTGTCTCAGCACGAACCGCGCAGCTTCTGGTCGGGCTATCTCCTGTTCGTGCTGTTCTTCACCTTCCCTGTGCTCAGCGGATGGCTGCTCGGCCGCGGCTTCAGTGCTCTCTCCACCGGCGACAACTCACGGGTCTATTGGATCGCCGGCGCCTTGGTGCTGTGCGAAGTGGCGCGGATGAGCACCATCCACGCTCGGCGCGTTGATGTGGACCAGGGCATGGGTGCACATGCAGTCGCTGCTACGTGCCAACTTGCTCACCGCTCAGGTCGCCAGCGGCGGGCCCGAAGCCGGTCAACCGGTCGGGTCCGCGGGCGAGGCGATCACCCACTTCCGCGACGACGTCGAGGACGTCACGATGTTCATCGACGGCTTCGTCGACATCTCCGCCGGCATCGTGTTCACGGTGCTCGCCGGACTCGTGCTGGGCAGCGTCGATGGCCAGCGCCGCGTTGGTGCTGCTGATTCCTCTGGTCGGCGTGGCCATGGCAACGCGCACGCTCGACTCGCGGATCAAGCGGTACCGCGCTGCCGACCGGGTTGCCGTCCGAGGCCGTCGGCGGGATGCTCGGCGACGTGATGGCAGCGGCCACCACGATCAAGGTCAACAACGCCATCGAGCCGACAATCGCCCACCTCCGCAAGTTGGTCGACGAACGGCGGCGCACCGCAGTGCGCGACCGTGTGCTCGACGAGAGCGTGTGGGCGTTCAGCCAAGGCGCTGCCGACGTCGGCCTCGGCCTGGTGCTGCTGACCACCGCGAGCGCGATGGCGTCGGGCGCAGTTCAGCGTCGGCGAGTTGGCAATCTTCACCGCATATCTCGGCTGGCTCAGCTTCCTGCCGCGAATGGTGGGGCGCATGCTGGCCCGCCGCAAGCAGGTTTCAGTGGCCTTCGATCGCATGCGCGTGCTGGTGGCCGACGCCGACGTCAGCAACACCGTCTCCAGTCGCGACCTGCCGATCGGGATACGTCACACGCGCACACGGCCACAGCCTCAGCGGCCAGAGCGAGTGCCACTCGACGTGCTCGACGTTCGTGGCCTCAGTGCCACATACCCCACCGGCGCCGGTGTGCACGACGTCAGCTTCAGCGTGCGGCGCGGCAGCTTCACCGTGTTGACCGGCCCGATCGGCGCCGGCAAGAGCACGCTGCTGCGTGCCCTGCTCGGCCTCGCACAGCACGCCGTCGGTCACGGGCGACGTCGTGTGGAACGGTCGGCGTGCTCGACGACCGCGCCGCGTTCCTGATTCCACCGAACGCCGCGTTCCTGCCGCAGGTTCCGCAGCTGATCTCCGACTCGGTCGCCGACAACATCGCGCTCGGCATCGTCGACGACGACAACTGTCGCTGGCGCTCGAGCTCGCTGCCGTGCGCGCCGACATCGACGAGATGCCCGATGGCGTCAACACGCTGATCGGTCCCCGCGGACTGCGGCTGTCGGGCGGTCAACGCCAGCGGGTTGCGACCGCGCAGAGCGTTGGTGCACTCCCCCGAGCTGGTCGTGCTCGACGACCTGTCCAGCGCGCTCGACATCGAGACCGAGTTGCAGCTGTGGTCGAACCTGGCCGCAGCCGGCATCACCGTGTTGGCCGTGTCACACCGCGCCATCGCGTTCGACCGTGCCGATCAGGTGCTGCACCTCGACGCCGGCCGCCTCGTCTAGTAGCACAGGGCACACTCGCCCGTGAGCGAGTGTGCCCCTGTGCTCAATCGATCAACGGTCAGGAATCGTGATCTCGATGGTGCGGTCGTTGCCGCTGGCGGGGTGCTGGATGTTGACCCAGGCACGACGCTTGTCCTTCGGATCGAAGTAGAGGCCGGTGAACTCCGAGCCCGGTGTGCCGTTCGACGCCCAACGACCGATTCCCTCGCCCGGGTCGGTGAGATCGCCGTCCAGATTCTTGTCCTTGGCGAACCAGATGTCGTCGTCGACGCCGCCGTTGCGGTCCTCGACGATGTAGATGTTGCCGTCGTGGTCGATCGCCAGGTTGTCGGGGCTCGTCAGTCCGGCATCGACGGCCGCGCCGGTGGCGAGGTCGATGGTGCTCCGGTTCGCGAAGACCGAGATGCTGTCGGACTTCAGGTTCAGCCGGTAGACCTCGTTCGTCGTCGTCGTTGCCACGTAGAGGTACTCGACGCCCTTCACCTTCTGGATCTGCAGGTCCTCCGGACGCTGGTAGTCGGTGCCCTTGAACGCCGCCAGATCAGTGGTGTTGCGGGCGTCGACCGAGGTCACACCGTTGGCATCGGTGATCGAGATCGCGCCGGGCAGCGCCGCGCCGGACGCATCCGTGATCGGAACCCACGTATAGCCACCGACGGCGTTCGGGGTGTTGCCGTCGCCGACGCGAAGCACCGACGTCTGGCCGGCCGCGAAGTAGTCGGCGCGGCCGGACTTGATCTTGCTCATCTTTGCGGCAGGCGTGTACTTGTACAGGCCGCCGCCGTTGAGCTCGTCGATGAAGTACATGTTGCCGTCTTCGTCGAACTGGATGCCCTCGTGCGAGGTCCGTGGGATGATGTTCTGGTGCACGAAGTCGGCGCCGTCGTTGCTCGACGCCGTCAGCGGATTGGTGATGGCCGGAGCCGTGGTCGGGTTCTTCAGCTCGAACAGGCGGCCGTAGGTGCTGTTGCAGCCCGCCGGGTCGGTGCACCACGACTCCTCAGCCGTGATGAACGTGCCCCATGGCGTCCAGAACGAGGCGTCGAACGCAACATGGCCACCTGGAGCCGGGCTGTACCAGATGGTGTCGGTCTTGCCCGTCTTCACCTCGTGTCGCATGACGCCCGCCTGGCCGGTCTCGAACACGGTGAACAGGAAACGACCCTTGTTGCGGCCCGTCTCGTTGAGGGTGATCATGTCCCAGTTGCCGCTGTTGGGCGTGTCCGCTGCCAGCTGGGTCGTGCGATCGGCAACGGACAACTGCTCGATGGCAGCATTGCCGAAGGTGATCGGCGTCGCTTCGTCGGCGGTAGGGCCAGCCGACGCGGTGAGGGGGGTGAAGTCCGAGAACCGGACATCTCGTGCGCTGGCGGTATCGACTGCGAAGAGAGAGCCGACGAGCAGCAGGCCACCTACGGTGACTTGCTTGGATCGGCCGAGTGAGAAGTTCTTCATGTAAAGCATCTCCAGTTCGGATCAGGGAGTTGGTGTCCGGGGACCCGAGAGGTGTAACAAACGTCGGTGACCACCCAGGGAACGACGCCTGAACGCAGAGTGTCGTTTTCCGTAACACCCAGTCAGCGCAGGTTCTGAACCACCGTCGGCGAGATCAGCTCAACCATTTGCGCAGCTTTGGGCGCGAAGCCTTCTTCCACACCTTCTGGAACTGGGCCCGCAACCGCACCCGATCGTCCCGTTCGAACGCGATCAATTCGCCTGCGACCAGCCGCGTGGAGGGCAGCGCCTTCGCCGCTGATCGCAGCCACACTTCGGCCACTGTCGTGTCCTGATACTCGCCGAGCACTGTCTGTAGGTCGGCCAATGCGCGTGCAAACCGCCGCGCATCTTCGCCGTACAGCGGCACGACGGCGTCGGCGGCGTAGCGGGCGCGCTTTGCCAGGATGCGGATCGCATGCAGTGCAGCATCCGGCGCGTCGGGCGCAAGATCATCGACTGCGCGGCTGAGGCGACGCCATGGTTTGTGGGCAAGGTCCGTGACAACGCGTCGCGCCGGACGATCTGCCATACCCGCCGGATCGGTCCTGAAATGTGGTTGCCGGGCGGTCTCGACCAATGCCTCCAGCAAGTTCCACATAGCGATCATCGTTCAAGATCTCGAGGACATGTCCAGACGCCTCGGCCGTCGTGGCCGCGAGGTGCTTCAGGAGGGTGTCGACCGGCTTGGCATCGCGATCGGGTAGGCGGGCCAGCTGCGAACGCAATCGCGCTGCGAGCACGTCGGCGTCTCGTCCGATCCCGACCTCGCGGCCCAGCCATCCGAGCTCGTCGCGGAGCCACTTCGTCAGATGACGATCGAGCAATGGCGCGAAGGTTCGGAGATCGGAGCGGAGTCGCCGAGTGGCGACCCGGAACTGGTGCAGATCTTCGGGATCGTCGCCCACGCACACCTTGGCGTGTTGACCGATGAGCTGTGACACCGACGTGGCAAGCGATTGACGGACAAGTCCACCGACCGTCGCATGCTTGCCGACCTTCGCGGATCACGACGTCTGGTGGATCGAACGCCCGGGGTCCCAGGGCGCGGATCGCCTTCGGTACCGGCGCCTCGTCGTCTTTGCAACCGGCGGTGCGAAGCCTGGCGAGAATCGCCGAGACAGCTGCAGCATCACGCTCGGCATCGACCAGTTCGACCTCGATCTCGCGGAACACGGTGACCGGCTCGGCCGCGCCGTCCGCGACAACCGTGTCGTCGCAAAGATGTGCCAGCGGTTGCCCGTCGAGCTCCACGACGAATTGCGTCCGTTCGGTTTGCAGTCGAACCACGGGGCCGAGCGTGTGCGAACGCGTGTAGGCCTTCACCGCCCGACGTACGGTTGCCGGAACCGGACCGACCGGTTCGTCGAACATGATCTCGTGGCGCGACAGCGCCGAGTCGGCGGATGAGACCGGGAGCTTCAGCGTCCAGACCGGACCGGGCTCGCCACTTCGCGATCGCAACGTGACTCCCCATCGCGCGAGCGCGAGCGTCTGAGTGTCGTAATACACCGCTTCGAGTTGCACCGTCTCCTTCTGCCGAACGGTGACGCCCGGTGCCGAATCAGTGAGATCGGGGAGCACGATGCCGCCCGCTGCGGCGAGTTTGAACTCACGCTCGATCATCCGCCATCTTCCCAGATCGGGAGACCAATCGCACTCGACACAACATGAACCTTTCCTGAACAGGGCGCTACGGGTGGCCGTCGCCTGCTCACACCGAACTGGAGATGATCCTGACGGTGCCGCGGGCTCCATCGACCTCGATCAGCGCGCCGTCGGGAATTCGTTCGGTTGCGTGCTCGACGCTGACCGCGCAGGGGATACCGAGTTCGCGCGACACGATGATCGCATGGCTCATCAACGCACCGACGTTGACCACGACGGCGGCGGCGGGCAGGAACAGCGGTGTCCACGCCGGATCCGTCAACGGAGCGACCAGGATGTCGCCGGGCTCGAGGCCGTTCGGATCGGCAGGGTCGAGCACCACGCGCGCTCGTCCTCTGGCAACGCCCGAACACCCGCCGGCGCCGCGTAGCACCGCACCGGTTGGCGCGTGCCCGGTACGGAGGCGAGCGTTGGCCTCCAACTCTTCGATTCCCGGCACGTCGGCCTGCGAGGTGATGAAGAACGGTGGTTCGACGGCGGCGAATCGATCACGGAGTGCGGCCCGCTCGGCGATCGTCGTCACCCATGCGGCGGGGTCGTCGAGGCACTGCGGCAACTCGTCGAACGGATCGAGCAGCGCCACGTCGCGCGGATCATCGCAACCGCCGTGCTCTGTCACTCGTCGAGCGAGTTCGAAGAAGACCTGCCGAGTGGGGAGGTGCATCCGGATGGCCTGATCGCGGGTGCCTTCCCGGCCACGGAACCAGAACCCCATCACCTTCACGGCCTTGCGGAAATTTGCCTTGTCCATGATGTTCAGATGCGGCAGGACCCGAGCCACGGCGTCGGCGCGGAGTTGCTCGATGTTGCCGAGCCGCGTCGACGGATCGAGGTCGCGGTCGGCCTGTCGCATGCAGTTGATCGCGACGAGAGCGAGCTCTGGTGTGTTCTCCCACGTGCGGCTCGACAACTCCCAATCGTTCGGTCCTCGATGGCCGTACACCTCGACGAACCGATCGAATGCGGCTCGGAACTCGGCGGCCTCGGGCACTCCGACGAGGCGGTCCAACAGCCCACCGACGCCCTTGTCGAACTCGGCATTGACCGTGGGATTGGCGCGCACGATCTTGGCAACTTCCAACATCTGTCGCGCGTACTGCGCCGACGCAACCTCGCCGAAGGCTCCCATGAGGTCGGTCACGATCGAGGCGTCACCGGCGGCGGCTGCACCATCGTTCAGCAGTCCGCCGACGATCGATGCGGTGAACGTGGTGATCATGTGGTTCTCGAAAGCCGGAGCGAACACGTATTGGTATTCGTGCAGATATGCCAACAGTTCAGCGTTCGGCGCGTCGAGAGCGGGGCGGCGGGCGATCCACTCGTCGGCGCGTCGGCGCGAGTCCGCGACCTGCGGCGGGACTTCCTTGATCGACAGCGCCTTGAGGACAGTTCGCAGCATCTTCAGCGAGCAGAGAAGGTTCTTGTCGCCCTTCTGCGGTTGGTATGGCGGAGGGTTGCCATCACCGAAGAGGCTCTTGTCGATGTTCTCGGGACTCGACCCTGGAGCCCGCACACCGGCGATCCGCAGGAACGAAAGATCGAGGTAGCCGTAGCCGCCGTACAAGCCGATGATGGTCGGGTCAGGGCGCCGAAGATCATCGGCCGCGAGGATGCCCATCTTGGTGAATGCGTCGCGCCAGGCCTTCTCGGCCGCGATCACAGCCAGCTTGTACGACAATGGCGTCAACACCTCAGGGAACACCTCACCGATGTTGCCGCGAGTGTTGATTGGCCACCGCGGGTCGACCTGGCCCTCGACGATCCAATGTGTGCTCATGAACCCCCCAGTTCCTGTCACTTCGCACCGCGACGCTAGAGGCTCGCCACCCGAGCCAGTAACATCGACGGCCGAACGTGAAATCGGTCCCGTGAGGCCGATACGTGGAAGGAAGTCATGCCGCCAACGACGGGGCCCCGGGCAACGACCGGGCCGCGAGAGGTCTTGAGTGCCGACGACGTACGCCGTGCACTCACCCGCATCGCCCACGAGATCGTCGAACGCAACCACGGCACCGACGGAGTCGTCCTGGTCGGGCTGCAGCGAGGCGGGGTGTGGATCGCCGACGCGCTCGCGGCGATCCTCGCCGGCATCGATGCAGCGGTGCCGGTCGGGTCGCTCGATGTCAGCTTCCATCGCGACGACGTCGGTCTGCGCCCGATCGTGCCGGGACATGTCACCGCGATTCCCGTGTCGCTCGACGGCACGACCGTGGTCCTCATCGACGACGTCCTGTTCACCGGTCGCACCGTTCGCGCCGCCCTCGAGGCGCTGAACGAATACGGGCGACCGCACGCCGTCCAACTTGCGGTGATCGTCGACCGTGGACATCGGGAGTTGCCGATTCGCCCCGACTACGTGGGCAAGAACCTGCCGACCGCTGGCGATGAGGACGTGCAGGTCAGCGCACAGGGTGTCGTGATCGCGTGAAGCATCTACTCTCGATCGCCGATCTCTCGGCAGGTGACATTCACGGACTGTTGGAGCTCACCGACCACATGGTCGAGATCTCGCAGCGACCAATTCCCAAGGTGCCGGCCCTGCGTGGCAAGAACGTCGTCAGTCTGTTCTTCGAAGACTCCACCCGCACCCGAACGAGCTTCGACACGGCAGCGAAACGGCTCAGCGCCGACACGATGAACTTCGCCGTGTCGTCCAGCAGCGTCAACAAGGGCGAGAGCCTGCGCGACACCATCGAGACCATTGCCGCGATGGGAGTCGACGCGTTCGTCGTGCGCCACAAGTCCAGCGGTGCTCCGCAAGCGATCACGCGATGGACGACGGCCAGCATCGTCAACGCCGGCGACGGGTGGCACCAGCATCCCACCCAGGCCCTGCTCGACTGCTACACGATTCGCACCAACCTCAATCGCCGTGACGGTTTCGACGGATTGCGGATCGCGATCGTCGGCGACATCAAGCACAGCCGGGTGGCGCGTAGCGACGTGCAGGCGTTCACCGCGCTCGGTGCGCACGTGACGCTGGTGGCTCCGCCGACACTGCTCCCTCCATCGCTCGAGGGCTGGCCTGTCGACGTTTCGTACGAGCTCGACGGGGTGTTGCCCGATCTCGATGTGCTGTATCTCCTGCGGGTGCAGCGCGAGCGTATGGACGATGCGTTGCTGCCGAGCCTGCGCGAGTACTCGTCGATGTACGGCCTGACCGCCGAACGTGCTGCGCGACTGTCGCCACACTCGCTGGTGATGCACCCAGGACCCATGAATCGCGGTGTCGAGATGGTCGTCGACCCCGCCGAGCTCACCGGCTCCGTCATCCTCGACCAAGTCACCAACGGCGTTGCCGTGCGGATGGCGGTGCTGTTCCAACTGCTCGGATCGGGGAGCGACTTGAAAGGTGACGCGTCGTGAGCCGAATCGTGATTCGCGGCGGAACCGTGCTGGATCAGACCGGCCAGCGTCGCGCCGACGTCGCAGTGAGCGATGGTCGGGTCACCGAAGTCGGCACATCGCTGGACGGCGACGATTACCTCGAGGCGGCCGATTGCATCGTCTCACCCGGATTCGTCGACCTCCACGTGCATCTGCGCGAGCCGGGCCGCGAGGAGGCCGAGACGATCGAGACCGGCAGCCGCGCTGCCGCGCTCGGCGGGTTCACCGCGATCGTCGCAATGCCCAACACGGAGCCCGCCCAGGACACGCTGTCGGTGATCGAGTTCGTGCGCGCGCAGGCCCGTCGTGCTGGTCTGTGCGATGTTCATCCCGCCGGATGCATCACCGTCAACCGCGACGGGAAGGCGCTGGCACCGTTCGGTGAACTTGCTGCTGCCGGAGTCCACCTGTTCACCGACGACGGCAACGGCGTGCAGGATGCCCAGCTCATGCGTCGTGCCCTCGAGTACGCGAGTGCCCTCGACATCACCTTGGCCCAGCACTGCGAGGTCGCCACGCTGACCAAGGGCGCTGTCATGCACGAGGGTTCGTGCTGCAGCCACCTCGGTCTCCCCGGTTGGCCGTCGATCGCCGAAGAGTTGATGGTCCATCGTGACATCGAACTGTCGCGACTCACCGGAGCACGCATCCACCTGCTGCATCTGTCGACCGCCGGCAGCGTCGCGCTGGTCCGTGCCGCCAAGGCCGACGGATTGAAGGTGACGGCCGAGGCGACGCCGCACCACTTCACTCTGACCGACCAGATGCTGGCCGGGTACGACCCAGTGTTCAAGGTCAATCCGCCGCTGCGAACGCCCGACGACATCGCGGCGATCAAATCCGGGCTCGCCGACGGCACAATCGACGCAATCGCCACGGATCACGCTCCACATCCGCCCGAGTCGAAGGAAGCGCCCCTCGACCAGGCGCCGCCGGGAATGCTCGGGCTCGAGACCGCGCTGGCGCTGGCGATCAGTGAGCTCGACATGCCTTTGGCGAGAGATCATCGCCTCGCTCAGCTGGAAGCCGGCCGCGATCGCCGGCATCGGTGATCGTCATGGCCGGCCAATTGCCGCCGGCGAGCCTGCCAACCTCGTCGTGTTCGACCCCTCGATGGAGTGGTCGGTCGTGCCGGCAACGTTGGCCAGCAAGAGTCGCAACACGCCGTACGCGGGTCGCACCGTGCGCGGCAAAGTCCGCCACACCCTGCTCGCCGGCATACCCGTCGTCATCGACTCGACGGCCCAGCGCTGACCCGCTCACGTGGGCCTGATGGTTGCCCGATCGGACCTTGTCGCGTCCCGACACGACCCTCACACTGCAGCCAGTTTCTCAGGGACTCGGACCCGGACGAAAGGACATGCGATGAGCACCGACAACCCCGTGGGATACGTCGCCCAGTCCACGAACAACACCTGCTGGGCAGCGTCGACGGCAATGCTCCTGGGATGGAGCGACGACATGCTGGTCGTACGGGACATGAAGGAGAAGTTCCCGGACAGCGTGTGGGATGACGGGGCCACGCAGCTGGAGCTCGGCCAGGTCGCGCAGGCGTACGGCTTCACTCAGATCTACCCGGTGTGCCAGGGCCCCGAAGGGTGGGACCAGTGGTTGAACGACAATGGCCCGCTCCTGATCCAGGTCCCCGGCAACGCCTATCACAGCATCGTCGTGGCAGGCATCAATGTCAGCGAGGACGAGTCGGTCGAGCCGAGCCAAGTCCACGTGATGGATCCGTGGAACGGCGACCTGTGGCTGCAGTTCGAAGCATTCGAGAATCAATACGAGATGGCCGGCACCAATTGGGGCAACAACGTCTACCGACGCTGATCGTCACAACTACAGGCGGGTGAGGATCTCGGGGCCGTGGTTGGTGACGAGCACGGTGTGCTCGGTGTGGGCAGCCAGCGAGCCGTCGGCGGTGACCACGGTCCAATCGTCGTCGAGCACCAGAACATCGTCGTGACCACCGGCGATCAGCATCGGCTCGATCGCGAGCACGACCCCGGGCTCGAGCCGCGGGCCCTTGCCACGCCTGCCGCGGTTCTCGACGTCGGGTTCCTCGTGCATCGCCCGACCGATCCCATGACCGCAGTAGTCGCGCGGGCTGCCGTAGCCGGCTGCATTGACCACTGATTCCACCGCAGCACCGACATCGCCCAGGTGGCCGCCGGGCAGCATCGCCGCCACCGCCGCGGCCAAGGCTCGGTCGGCAGCATCGATCAGTCGTTGGGCGTCGCCGTCGATCTCGCCGACGGCCATCGTGAACGCAGCATCACCATGCCATCCGTTGACGATCGCGCCGCAGTCGATCGAGACGATGTCGCCGTCGCGAAGCGGTCGCTCGTTGGGGATTCCGTGGACCACTTCGTCGTTGACCGACGCGCAGATCACGGCCGGGAATCCGTGGTAGCCGAGAAAGTTCGACGTTGCGTTGCGAGTGGCCAACACATCGCGGGCGACACGATCGAGATGCAGCGTCGTGACCCCCGGCCGAGCAGCAACGCGGATGGCCTCGTGCATTTCGGCCACTACCCGGCCTGCAGCGCGCATGTAGCCCAAGGTCCTCCGCAGAGCGTCGAGCCAGCCGCTTCACGATTGCCTCAGCGGGTCGCGTCGACTGCGGCAGCAAGCAGCCTGAACACGGCCTCGGGAGACCCGACCCCGTCGATGACCGCCAACCGACCTTGGCTCTGGTAGTACTCGATCAGCGGCGAGGTCTGCTCCTCGTAGAGGTCGAGCCGATGCTCGATCGCCTCGGGAGTGTCGTCGTCGCGATGCATCACGTCGCCGCCGCAGACCTCGCAGATCCACGGCAACTTCTCGAATCCACTCGCCACATAGTTGGTGCCGCAGTCCCGACACACGCGGCGAGCACTCAATCGAGCCAAGACGAGCTCACGTGGCACATCGAGGTCCAGAACGAGATCGATCGGCTGCTCCGCAGTGATCCCATCGAGAGCCTGGGCCTGATACACGGTGCGTGGAAAGCCGTCGAGGATGTAGCCGCGACCCTTGGCGTCGTGATGGCTCAGCCGCTCGTTGACGATGCCGATCATGATGTCGTCGCCGACCAACCCGCCATCGTCCATCACTTTCTTCGCCATTCGGCCGAGGTCGGTTCCTTCGCGAACCGCGGCACGAAGCATGTCGCCCGTCGAGATGTGCGGAACCACGAAATGACGCGACAAACGAACGCACTGTGTCCCCTTACCCGCACCTTGCCGGCCGAGCAGAATGAGCCGAGCGCCGGGGATCATGCCGCTGTCGACCCGCCTTTCGAAAGACGGGGCAGGGTCACTTCAGGAAGCCCTCGTAGTTGCGCAGCATCAATTGGCTGTCGATCTGACGCATGAGTTCGAGTGCGACGCCGACGGCGATCAACACGGTGGTGCCGGCGAACGGGAAGTTCTGCACGTCGAACAACCACAAGATGATGTACGGCGTGATGGCGATGACCGCGACGAAGAGTGCGCCGGGCAGGGTGATGCGGTTGACGGCCTTGGCCAGGTACCGCTCCGTCTGGGGACCGGGTCGGACGCCAGGGATGAAGCCACCCTGACGACGGATCTGGTCGGCTTGGCGGATCGGGTCGAAGGCGATCGAGTTGTAGAAATAGGCGAACGCCACGATCAGCAGCGAGAACAGCAGGATGTAGACCAGGTTCTGGCTGTTGACAAGGTTGGTGTCCACCCACCTCTGAATCGTCGCCCTCCAGCCGGTGCCGTCGCTGCCACCGAGGAAGTTGATGAGCAGCACGGGGAGCAGCAGGACCGAGCTGGCGAAGATGATCGGCACAACACCGCTCTGGTTGACCTTCAACGGGATGTACGTGTTCTGCCCGCCGTACATGCGCCGGCCGACCACCCGCTTGGCGAACTGCACCGGGATACGGCGCTGGGCAAGTTCGACGCGAACGACCGCGACGACGATCAGCAAGCTGACGATCACCAGCAGGACAAATGCGAACCACTTCTTCTCTTGCAGAATGGCGTAGAAGCCGAACGGCAAGCTGCTGACCACCGACGCGAAGATGATCATGCTCATGCCGTTGCCGATGCCGCGCTGACTGATGAGCTCGCCGATCCACATCAACACCGCGGTGCCGGCGACGAGCGTGAGGATGACGAGGTAGCCGCGCGGCCACATTCCGTCGGGCAGGAGCTTGACGTTGCTCGGCAAGCGTTGCGCCGCGCCGAAGAACGCGTTGCCGTTACCGTTGCCGAAGATGAACGTCAGCGCCGTGGCCTGCATGAGGGAGATACCGATGGCCAGGTACCGGGTGTACTGGGTGATCTTGCGCTGACCGACCGCTCCCTCTTGCTGCAGCTTCTCGAGCTTTGGGATGACGACGCCGAGCACCTGCATGATGATGCTGGCTGTGATGTACGGCATGATGCCGAGCGCAAAGATCGAGAAGCTACCGAACGCTCCGCCGGAGAACAGGTCGAGGAAGCCGAGCGCACCCTGCGACTCGACACCCTTCTTGAACTGCTTGACCGCATCAGCGTCGATGCCGGGAACGCGGATGGCGACGCCCAGTCGGTACAGGGCAATCATTGCCATGACGAACAGAATCTTGTTCCGCAGATCGGTGACCTTGAAGACGTTCTTCAGGTTCGACAGCACAGCGACTCCCTTGTCGGCTCGGCGGTAGTGATGAGAATCAGCGGTTGGTGAACTGGTTGCCCTTGACCGGCGGGCGACCCTGCTTGAAGGGCAGCGGCAACAGCGTGACGCTACCGCCTGCAGCGGTGATGGCAGCCTCGGCGGCCTTCGAAACTCCGTGCGCGGTCACATCGATCTTCGAGGTGATTTCACCACGGGCGAGGACCTTCACGAAGTCGCCCTTGCGCACGAGACCCTTGGCGACGAGCACGTCGGGATCGACTGTCGACTCCCCACTGGCCTCGAGTTGATCGAGGTTGACCGGGCTGTATTCCACGCGGAACGGGTTGTTGAAACCCTTCAGCTTCGGGACGCGTTGCTTCAGCGGCATCTGGCCACCTTCGAAGCCTCGGGCGACCTTGCCGCGACCACGCGACTGCTGACCCTTGGTACCGGCGCCGGCGGTCTTGCCACCCTTGCCGCCGATGCCGCGGCCAACACGCCGCTTGGCCTTGTTGGATCCGGGTGATGGGGCGAGTTGATCGACGCGCATGTCAGTCCTCCGTCACAGTGATGAGATGACCGACCCGGGCGATCATGCCGCGGATCTCCTTGCGGTCGGGCAACGTGTTGGTGTCGCCGATCTTGCGCAGGCCGAGGGCACGCATGGTGCCACGGGTCTTCGGCTTGTTGGCGATCGTCGAGCGGATCTGCTTGACGGTGATCATCTTCTCGCCGGTGGTGTCGCTCTTTGTCTGCGGCATCAGTGTGATTCTCCTGCTGCGATCTGCTTCTTGCGATCGTTGTAAGCGTTGAGCATGCCCTTCGGCACGAACTCTTCTGCGGCGAGACCGCGACGCTTGGCAACTTCCTCGGGACGCTGCAGCGACTGCAGGCCGTTGATCGTCGCCCGGGCAACGTTGATGGCATTCGACGAGCCGAGCGACTTGCACAACACGTCGTGCACGCCGGCTTCTTCGAGAATGATTCGGGCCGCGCCACCGGCGATGACGCCGGTACCTGCTGCTGCCGGCTTCATCATCACCCGGCCGGCGCCAGTGACGCCGATGATCGGATGCGTGATGGTGCTGCCGGCCAGTGGAACGTCGAACAGGTTCTTCTTGGCCTCTTCGGTGCCCTTCTGGATTGCCAACGGCACTTCCTTGGCCTTGCCATAACCCAAACCGACACGGCCGTTGCCATCGCCGACCACGACCAGCGCGGTGAACGAGAATCGGCGACCGCCCTTGACGACCTTGGCGACTCGGTTGATGTGGATGACGCGCGACTCGCGCAGCCCGCCGGAGTCGACCTGGTTGTGGGTCGACGGATTGTTCGCGTAATTCGTTGGTGCAGCCATCAGAACTCCAAACCTGCTTCGCGTGCGGCAGCGGCAACCGCTGCAACACGGCCGTGGTAAAGGAATCCACCACGGTCGAACACCACTTGCTCGACACCGGCGGCCTTGGCCCGCTCGGCCAGCAACTGCCCGAGTCGGGTCGCCGCGGCGACCGTCGCGCCACTGCCTTCGGCGCGCATAGCAGCCTCGGCGGTCGAGGCAGCAGCAACGGTGCGACCGGCCTCGTCGTCGATCAATTGCAACGACAGATGCTTGTTGGAACGGAACACGGCCAGGCGCGGACGGACCGCGGTGCCATGAATCTTCTTGCGTACCCGCCGGTGGCGGATGATTCGGCCTTGCCGGCGCTTTTCTGCAGTCTTGCTCATCGTTCGCTCACTTCTTACCGGTCTTGCCGGCCTTGCGGAGGACCTTCTCACCGAGGTATCGCACGCCCTTGCCCTTGTACGGCTCGGGCTTGCGGATCGAGCGGATGTTGGCGGCGACTTGGCCGACGACTTCCTTGTCGATCCCCTTGATGATCACTCGTGTTTGTACTGGCACCTCGAACGTGATGCCCTCAGGAGCATCGACGATCACCGGGTGGCTGAACCCCAGGGCCATGCGCAGCTTGTTGGGCGCAACGGCCTCGGCGCGATAGCCGACGCCGATGATCTCGAGTTCTTTGCTGAAGCCGTCGGTGACGCCGACGACCATGTTGTTGACCAGCGTGCGGGTGAGCCCGTGCAACGACCGGCTCTCGCGCAGATCGTCGGGACGCTCGACCACGATCATCTCGCTGTCGCGGCGAATCGTGATGATGCCGGGAAGCGAACGGCTGAGGGTGCCTTTCGGGCCCTTCACCGTGACGGTGTTCTGCTCGCCGCCGTCGATCGTGATGTCGACGCCGCCGGGTACAGCGATGGGAGATTTACCAATTCGTGACATGAGGTCTCCGATTCACCACACGTAGCAGAGGACTTCGCCGCCCACTTTGCGCTTGCGCGCTTCGCGGTCGGTCATCAGCCCCTGGCTGGTGGACAGGACAGCCACACCCAACCCGCCGAGGACGCGCGGTACGGCGTCGCCCTTGCGGTAGACCCGAAGGCCAGGTGTGGAGATTCGGCGCAAGCCGGAGATCGTGCGGTGACGCTCCGCCGAGTACTTCATCGAGATCGTCAACACGTCGCCCGGACCAGTGGTCGATGGCGCTGTGCTGAAGCCGTGGATGTAGCCCTCTTTGTGGAGGATGGTCGCCAATGCGATCTTCTGCTTGGACGATGGCATGCGAACTTCGTCGTGCATTGCCGTGTTGGCGTTGCGGATGCGGGTCAGCATGTCTGCGATGGGGTCAGTCATCATGATGCGCTCCTCACCAACTCGCCTTGGTCATGCCGGGGATCTCGCCGGCGTGGGCCATGCTGCGAAGGCAGACACGGCACAACCCAAACTTGCGGTACACCGAACGCGCCCGGCCGCACTTGCGGCAGCGGTTGTAGCCACGCACCTTGTACTTCGGCTTGGCATTCGCTTTGTTGATCAATGACTTCTTTGCCACTTCGATGCCCTTCCCTTACTTCTTCTTCGCAGAGGACTTGCCGCCTGCGCCCTTGCCGCGGAACGCTGGTCCGCGGCGCTTGACCTTCTCGGGTTGCGAAACATCCGCTTCCCTCTTGAACGGGAAACCAAATGCGTCGAGCAATGCCTTGCCCTGCTCGTTCGTAGCCGCAGTGGTGACGATGGTGATGTCCATGCCGCGTGGGGCGTCGATCTTGTCGTAGTCGATCTCCGGGAAGACGACCTGCTCGGACAGACCGAACGTGTAGTTGCCACGCCCGTCCCAGCTGTTGGCCGGAAGCCCGCGGAAGTCGCGGATACGAGGGATGGCCACGCTGACCAGACGATCGAAGAACTCCCACATGCGATCGCCGCGCAACGTGACCTTGCAGCCGATCGACTGCCCTTCACGGAGCTTGAAACTGGCGATCGAAGTGCGGGCCTTCGTCACGATCGGCTTCTGGCCGGTGATACGGGTGAGATCCTTGACAGCGCCCTCGAGCAGCGACGGCTGCTGTGTGGCTCGGCCGACGCCCATGTTGACGACGATCTTTTCCATCTTCGGCACCTGCATGACGTTGCGGCAGGCCGAGCTCGGTCTTCAGCGCCGCCTTGACCTCGTCGTTGTACTTCTGCTTCAGACGCGGGATGCTGGTCTGCGCGTTTCGACCGCTGCTGTTTCGGTTGCTGTGCTCATCCGATCACCTCACCGGTGCTCTTCGCGACGCGAACCTTGGTTCCGTCGGCCTGGATCTTGTAACCGACACGCGTCGGCTTGCCCTTGTGCACGAGCATGACGTTGCTGGCGTGGACCGGCATGTCGCGGTCGATGATGCCGCCTTGCTGGTTGGCCTTGCGTGCCTTCGAGTGCTTCTTGGCGGTGTTGATGCCGTTGACGAGGACCTTGTTGTCGGCCGGATAGACGTGCACGATCTCGCCTTCTTGGCCCTTGTCCTTGCCTGAGATCACCTTCACGGTGTCACCCTTTTTCAACTTCATGGTTACAGCACCTCCGGTGCCAGGGAAACGATTCGCATGAACTTCTTGTCGCGCAGTTCACGGCCGACTGGGCCGAAGATGCGCGTGCCACGCGGGGTCAGATCGTCCTTGATGATCACGGCCGCGTTCTCGTCGAAGCGGATGTAGCTGCCGTCCGGGCGGCGCTTCTCTTTCTTGGTGCGAACGACGACGCACTTGACGACATCGCCCTTCTTCACGCCGGCGCCGGGGATGGCGTCTTTGACCGTTGCGACGAAGATGTCGCCGATCGAGGCGTACCGGCGACGCGTGCCGCCCAACACCTTGATGCACAGCACCTCTTTGGCGCCGCTGTTGTCTGCCACGCGAAGGCGGCTCTCCTGCTGGATCATTTGGCCCTCTCCAGCACTTCGACGATGCGCCAGCGCTTGTTCTTGCTGAGCGGGCGGGTCTCCATGACGCGGACCTTGTCGCCGGTGTGGGCGTCGTTGGTCTCGTCGTGGGCGTAGAGACGCTTGGTGCGCATCATGAACTTGCCGTACTTGGCATGACGGACGCGCTCGATGACGGCGACGACAGCGGTCTTGTCCATCTTGTCGGAGACGACGAGACCTTCGCGGGTCTTGCGGTTCTTGCGACTTGCTGTGTCGACCTCGTCGGCGACGGGCGCCGCCTTGCGGGCGGGCGCAGTGGCCACAGCCGCAGGTGCGGCTTCGACTTCGGTTGCTTCAGTTGTGACTTCGGTGTCTTCAGGCATGTCTTATTTCCCAGCCTCGGCGATGAGAGATCTCACGCTGACGGATGTAGGTGTTGATGCGGGCGATCTGGCGGCGGACCGTGCTGATCTCGGCGTTGTTGTCGAGCTGGCCGGTGGCGTTGCGGAAGCGCAGGTTGAGCGCCTCCTGCTTGGTCGCGCGGAGCTCGTCGACGAGTGCTCCGAGGTCGAGCTCTTTCAGTTCTGCATTTGACTTGGCCATCAGTAGACCTCCTCGCGAGTGATGATGCGGGCCTTGATCGGCAGCTTCTGGATCGCCTTGTTCATTGCAGCGCGAGCGATCTCTTCGTTCGGGTACGACAGTTCGAACAGCACCCGTCCCGGGCGAACGACAGCCACCCAGAACTCGGGGTTGCCCTTGCCGGAGCCCATGCGGGTCTCGGCCGGCTTCTTGGTGACGGGCTTGTCGGGGAAGATGTTGATCCACACCTTGCCGCCACGCTTGATGGCGCGGGTCATGGCGATACGAGCGGCTTCGATCTGGCGAGCGCTGAGCCAGCCGGGCTCGAGGGCCTGGATCCCGTACTCGCCGAAGGCTCAGATGTGCGCCGCCCTTGGTGAGACCGGAGGTGCGACCACGGTGGTGTTTGCGGTGTGCGACTTTACGAGGCATCAACATGATGAATCAGTCCTCTCCACGGAAATGCGGAGCTTCCGACCCGCCGTGTGTGCGGCGAGCGATCTCTTCTTCTTCGTCAAGCAGCTTCTCCAGCTCCGGATCTGCTTCCTTGATCAATGGCGCGGTCTCGACATCGCCATCGGCCGGGCGGCGACCCGCCGACGACACAACACGGCGCGGCTGACCGGCGCTCGACGGATCACCAGCAGCCATCGCGGCCTCACGGGTGATCTTGTCTTCGTTGACGCTCTTGTAGGGCACGATGTCGCCCTTGTAGATCCACACCTTCACGCCAACGCGGCCACTGGAGGTGCGGGCCTCGCGAACACCGAAGTCGATGTCGGCGCGCAGCGTGTGCAGCGGGACACGGCCTTCGCGGTACCACTCGGTGCGGCTCATCTCGGCGCCACCCAGACGACCAGAGCACTGCACGCGGATGCCGAGGGCACCGGCTTTCTGGGCGTTCTGCACGGCGCGCTTCATGGCGCGGCGGAATGCGATGCGATTGACGAGCTGATCGGCGACACCCTGGGCGATCAGCGCGGCGTCGAGTTCGGGGCTCTTGATCTCGACGATGTTGAGCTGCACCTTCGGGTTGCCGGTGATCTCCGTGAGGAGGGCCCGCAACTCGTCGGCCTGGGCCCCACGACGACCGATCACGATGCCCGGACGGGCGGTGTGAATGTCGACGCGGACCTTGTCGCGTGTGCGCTCGATCTCGATGCGGCTGACGGCTGCGCTTTCCAGCTTGGTCATCAGCGCCTTGCGGATCTTCCAGTCCTCGGTGAGGTATTCCTTGTAGTCACGCTCGGAGAACCAACGGCTCTTCCAGTCGGTCGTGATGCCGAGCCGGAACCCGTAGGGATTGATCTTCTGGCCCATTTCAGTTGGCTCTCCTTGTCGTCCGCTGCGCTTTCGCCTGCGTCGGACTGTGCCTCGTCGCTGGCGCTCTCTTCGGCACCTTCGGTGGCATCGGCTGTGTCGTTCGCTTCGCTCTCGGCTGACTCGACAACCTCAGTTGCGTCCGTCTCGACGTCGTCCTCTGACCACTTCGGTCTCGATGGAATCGATGGCGTCCACTACTGTCTTCGTGGCGTGGGCTTCTTGCTCGGCGAGGTCTTGGGCGTCACCGACTTCTCCGCCTCGTGCTTCGGCGGCGCGCTGACGGCTGCGCTCGACGCGTGCCCGGCGGCTGGCGGCGGTGCCACCTGCTGCTGGGCGGCGACGGCCGGCGGCGGTGCGCTTGGCTTCGCGAGCCTGAACGATCTCGAGCTTGGCGTCGTCGAGACGAGCGACCACGATCGTGATGTGGCAGGTGCGCTTGTTGATGCGGTTGCCACGGCCACGGGCACGTGGCGTGAACCGCTTCAGCGTCGGGCCCTCGTCGGCGAAGCAGGCCTTCACGAACAACTCGTCGGGATCCTGCTCGTCGTTGTGCTGAGCATTGGCGACGGCACTGGCCAGCACCTTGCGGATGTCGTTGGAGACCTCGCGGTCACTGAACTGCAGCACCTCGTCGGCGCGCTTCACAGGAAGGCCGCGGATCAGGTTCAGCACCACGCGGGCCTTGTAGGCAGACACGCGCAGGTACAGGGCACTGGCCTTGGTGCCACTGCGCTCGCCGGCGAGCATGCTGCCTTCGTTCAACTTCGGACCGGTCATCAGCGGCGACCCTTCGTGTTCTTCTCTTGTCCGGCGTGATAGCGGAAGGTACGAGTCGGGCTGAACTCGCCCAGCTTGTGACCGACCATCGACTCGGTGACGTACACCGGTACGTGCTTGCGACCGTCGTGAACAGCGATCGTGTGACCGACCATGTCGGGGATGATGGTGCTGCGACGGCTCCAGGTCTTGATGACCTTGCGCTCGCCGGCGGTGTTCTGGGCGTCGACCTTCTTCAGCAGATGGTCGTCGACGAACGGGCCCTTCTTCAGACTGCGTGACATTACGAATTACCCTTCATGACTAGCGGCGTCCCTTCGACGTGCGGCGACGACGCACGATCAGCTGCTGCGACGGCTTGTTGACATTGCGGGTGCGCACACCCTCTGGCTTGCCCCATGGCGACACCGGCGGGCGACCACCGGAGGTGCGGCCTTCGCCACCACCGAGGGGGTGGTCGACCGGGTTCATGGCAACGCCGCGGGTCTGCGGGCGCACACCCTTCCAGCGGTTGCGGCCGGCCTTGCCGATGGTGATCAGTTCGTGCTCGCTGTTGCCGACTTCGCCAACCGTTGCCCGGCAGTCGATCAGCACCCGGCGCATTTCGGTGGAGGGCAGACGCAACGTGGCGAACTCGCCTTCCTTGGCAACCAGCTGCACGGCGACGCCGGCAGAACGGGCCATCTTGCCGCCGCCACCGGGGCGCAGCTCGACGTTGTGCACCGTGGTACCAACGGGGATGTAGCGCAACGGCAACGCGTTGCCCGGCTTGATGTCGGAACCTTGGCCACTGCTGACGTGATCGCCGACGGTGAGGCCCTTCGGGGCGAGGATGTAGGCCTTCTCGCCGTCCGCGTAGTGCAGCAAGGCGATGCGGCAGGTGCGGTTGGGGTCGTACTCGATGGCCGCGACCTTGGCCGTGACACCATCCTTGATGCGGCTGAAGTCGACCATGCGGTACGCACGCTTGTGGCCGCCACCGCGGTGACGTGATGTCTTGCGGCCGTAGACGTTGCGACCGCCACTCTTGCTGACAGCGACGACAGCAGCGCCTTCTCCGGCACGGTCTTGGTGATCTCGGCGAAGTCGGACGTCGTCTGGAAACGACGGCCGGGACTGGTTGGTTTACGTGAACGAATAGCCATGGTTCAGCTCAGCTCTCGAAGAGCGGGATCTCATTGCCCGCGGCCAGTTTGACGAGTGCCCGCTTGGTGTCGGGCTTGGACCCGGAACGGTTGCTGCGACGCCCACGCGTCACCTTGCCCTTCCGGTTGAGGGTGTTGACCTGGATCGACGTCGACGCCCCAGATCGCCTTGACGGCGTCGGAGATCTCCGGCTTGCTGGCGCTCGGGTGAACGATGAACGTGTACACGCCCTGCTCGATGAGTCCGTAGCTCTTCTCCGACACGACGGGTGCCAGGATGATGTCGCGGGGGTCTTTCATGACTCGTCTCCGTTATCTGCGGGCTCGTCGCGCTGGCTTGGTGGCAGCTGGAAGCCGGCGGCCTCGGCATCTTCGGCCGTCTTGAACCAGATCTCGGCGACGGTGCGGTCGTAGAAGGCCGAACCCGGCACGTGGTAGAGGCCAGAGTCGGCGTTGCCCTTGATCTTGTAACCCCTCGGCGGCTCGCCATCTTCAGTCGCTGCCTTGGCACCTGGCGGCAACGGCTTGTCGTCCGCAGACAGCAATCTCCGGCGTCTCGGCCTTGCTGCAGCCTTGGCTAGCGGGCGCTGCCTTCTTGGCTGCGCGCCTTCTTGGCGCGGCCTCGGCCTCTCCTTCTCAGGAGCAGCCTTCTTCGCAGCAGCCTTCTTGGCTGGAGCCTTCTCGATCACTTCGCCGCCGCCGGGAAGCGTGGCGTGGGAGAAGATCACGTAGTCGCTGCACAGCACGTCGTAGGCGTTGAGCTCGCGGCTCTCGATCAGCTGCACTTCGGGCAGGTTGAGGAAGCTCTTGATGGTGTTGGTGTCGTCGATGTCGACCACCACCAACGCCTTGCCCTCGACACCCAGTGCGCCGAGCAACTTGCGTGGCGTCCTTGGTCTTCGGGAGCCTCGAAACCCCACGAGTCGACGACGACGATCTTGCCGTCGGCGGCACGATCGCTGAGCGCCGAACGCAGAGCGAGCTTGATCATCTTCTTGGGGGTCTTCTGGTCGTACTTGCGCGGCTTCGGGCCGTGGGCGACGCCACCACCGCTCATGTGCGGCGAACGGCTGGAGCCCTGGCGGGCGTTGCCGGTGCCCTTCTGCTTGAACGGCTTCTTGCCACCGCCGCGGACTTCGGCGCGGGTCTTGGTGCTCTGCGTGCCACTGCGACGAGCGGCCAACTGGGCGGTGACGACCTGGTGCATCAGCGGCACGTTGGGCTGCACGCCGAACATCTCGTCGTCGAGGTCGAGGCTGCCGGCGTCGTTGCCGGTGGAGTTCTTCACGGTGATCGATGCCATGTCGGTCACTTACCCTTCACTGCATTGCGGACGATGACGACGCCGCCGTTGGGGCCCGGCACCGAGCCCTTGACCAGCAGCAGATTGCGCTCGGAGTCGGCCTGGACCACTTCGAGGTTCAGCGTGGTGACCTGCTCGTGGCCCATGTGACCGGCCATCTTCAGACCCTTGAACACGCGGCCGGGATAGCTGGCCGAGCCGATCGAGCCCGGGGCTCGGTGGTGCTTGTGGTTACCGTGGCTGGCGCCTTGGCCCTTGAAGTTGTGGCGCTTCATGCCACCGGCGAAACCCTTGCCTCGGCTGACAGCCGTGACATCGACGCGCTCACCCTGGATCAAGGTGTCGACCGTGATCTCCTGGCCGACTTCGAAGCCATCGACCGAGTCGAGGCGCAGTTCGACGACGCGGCGGCCGGGCTGAACGCCCGCCTTGGCGAAGTGACCGGCCTGGGGCTTGGTGAGCTTCTTCGGATCCTTGTGGCCAAAGGTGACCTGGAGTGCTGAGTAGCCGTCACGTTCGGTGGTTTTCACCTGGACGATGCGGGCCGGCTCGACGCGGAGCACGGTGACGGGCACGACCTTGTCGTTCACCCACACCTGGCTCATGGCGATTTTCTCGCCAACGATCGCTTTCAGTGCCATAATCGGCAGCCTTTTCGGTCAGACCCGGTTACCCGGGCAATGGTCGCTACACGCAAATGCTCCGCAGGCCCAACGGCCGGCGGAGCACCGGATTCAGTTCTTGCTGCGAGGTCCCCCCGTCCAGACACTTCTGGGGGCGCACACAGACTTCAGTTGGAGGCACGCCGGATGGCGCACACGAGGATTTGACTCTATCGGACCTGGCAGCGCCTGCCAACTTCGACTTCACGCACAATGCGGTTGCGCTCCGAACCGGCTACGTTCGGTGACCAGTATGCCGAGCGCTGAAACGAATCCTGATCGGAAAGCCGATCTCATCGGAGGACGAGGGGCATCAGCGACTACGCAAGATTGATCGCGCTACCGGTGTTCGCCTCCGACGCCATCTCGTCGACCGCGTACGCCACCGACGAGATCCTGGTCGTGCTGCTGCTGCAGGCCGGCATCGGGGCCGTCGGCCTTCAACACGCTCATCCCGATCGCCATTGTCGTCTGCGTGTTGCTGGTCATCGTCGTCATGAGCTACCGGCAGACGATCCACGCCTATCCCGTCGGGTGGCGGCGCCTACATCGTCAGTCGCGAGAACCTCGGGCGCGATTCCGTCGCTGGTGGCCGGATCGTCGCTGCTGGTCGACTACATCCTCACCGTGGCGGTCAGTGTCGCCGGCGGAGTGCTTGCCATTCGAACCGCAACGGGCTTCGACAACAAGTGGACGGTGCCGGTCTGTCTTGTTGTGCGTCGTCGTGATGACGGTGGTCAATCTGCGCGGCGTGAAGGAGAGCGGCGCGGCATTTGCCGGGCCGACGTACTTCTACATCATCATGCTGCTGATCTTGCTCGGGACGGGCTTCTATCGGATCTTCGTGCAGCATCTCGGACCGATTCCGGAGGAGCTGCTGTCCGAGGAGGCCATCGAGGCGTCCAAACTCACGGGCAGCCTCGAGCTTGTACATGCTGCTGCGGGCGTTCTCATCCGGTGCCGTGGCCCTGTCCGGAGTCGAGGCCGTTTCGAACGGCGTGCCGGCATTCAAGAAGCCCGAGAGCAAGAACGCCTCCGACAACCCTGGTGTGGATGGGTGTGATCCTCGGGACCTGCTTCCTCGGGGTGTCGGTGCTCGCCTCGCATCTGAAGCCGTACCGGGGCGAGAACGACGGCAACGGGCTCGGGCTGATGGCCGAGCACATCTTCGGCGGCAAGGGCATGCTGTTCTGGATGATGATGATCGGCACCTTCCTGATCCTCATCCTGGCCGCCAACACTGCCTACGCCGACTTCCCGCGGCTGGCCTCGATCATCGCCAGGGATGGCTACCTGCCGCGCCAGTTCTTCAACCGCGGGGCTCGGTTGGTGTTCTCGAACGGCGTGATCTTCCTTGCCGCGATCGCCAGCATCTTGATCATCGTCTTCAACGGCGACATCTCGGCACTGATCCCGCTGTATGCGTTCGGGGTCTTCACCGGCTTCACCCTCAGCCAGGCGGGAATGGTCCGCCACCACCTCAAGGAGAAGGAACCCAACTGGCGTGCCGAGCTGGCCATCAACGCCATCGGCGCCGTCGCGACTGGAATCATCGCGCTCGTCGTGGTCGTCTCCAAGTTCACCGAAGGGGCGTGGATTCCGGCTGCGCTGATCCCGATCATGGTCGTCGGATTCCGCGGCAATCGGCAAGCACTACAAGCGCAGCCGCGGCGCGGTCGTCGCCCCGCCGGGATACCGGGCGCCACGCGAGACGCACACGATGGTCGTGCTCGTCGGTGGCGTCAACAAGGGAGTGCTGCGCGGCGTGCAGTACGCCCGATCGCTGAACCCCGACCGCATCCTGGCCGTCACCGTCGCCAGCAACGACGAGGAACGCAAGGCGATCGAAGCGCAGTGGAAGGAGTTCGAGGTGCCGATCGAACTGCACACGGTGTACTCGCCGTATCGCGAACTGACCCGCCCGATCCTGCAGTTCATCGACGAGCTCGACGAGCAACACCAGGGCGACATCATCACCGTGGTGATCCCTGAGTTCGTCACGATCAGTGGGAACCCAGTGGCTGCACAACGGCAGCGCCTTTGCCCTCAAGGCCAAACTGCTCTACCGTCCGCACACCGCCGTTGTCTCGGTACCGATCCATACGATGGGCGATCAAACGGAAGAGGAGTAGGAGTTTCGGGTATGCATGTCATCGTTGTCGGCTGCGGCCGGGTCGGCTCCGAGGTCGCACTCAGCCTCGCGTCCACCGAGCACGACGTGATCGTGATCGATCGCAAGGTCGAATCATTCCGTCGACTCGGCGACGACTTCAAGGGCACGACGATGGTGGGCGTCGGCTTCGACCGCGACGTGTTGACCGAGGCCGGCATCACCCCGAACTGCGCAGTTGCCGCCGTCACCAGCGGCGACAACTCCAACATCCTCATCGCCCGCGTCGCCCGCGAGACCTTCGGCGTCAAGCATGTCGTTGCTCGTATCTACGACCCACGACGCGCCTCGATCTACGAGCGCCTGGGCATCGCCACGGTCGCTTCGGTGGCGTGGACCAGCGCTCGGGTGCTGCGTCACCTGCTGGCGTCGGATTCGACACCCGACTGGATCGACCCGTCCGCCAAGTTCACCATCATCGAGCGACGAGTGTCACGGCCGCCGCTGCGGGCATGTCGGTGGGCGCCCTCGAAGCCGCGTCCCACGGCCGGGTCGTGGTGCTCGGCCGGTTCGGCGAGACGAGCATTCCGTCGGCGGCCACCTTGCTCCAGGAGGACGACGTGCTGCATGTCGTCGTCCCCGCAGATCAATCAGCGCTGCTCGACGACGCGCTGCACATCACGGAGGGATCGCACTGATGAACGTGATCATTGCCGGTGCCGGCAGCGTCGGTCGCTACATGGCCGGGCCAGTTGCAGGACTCGGGTCACGACGTGACGCTGATCGACAGCGACCCGACCGTCGTCGCCCAGGGCCGGGCGACCCGCACACCAGTCGGGGTCACCTGGTATCTCGGTGATGCCTGCGAGGTCGCCACGCTGACCGCGATCGGCGCGGACCGAGCCGACGTCGTCGCCGCAGTCACCGGCGACGACGAAGACAACCTGGTGGTCTCGTTGCTGTCCAAGCAGGAGTTCGCGGTTCCTCGGGTCTTGGCTCGCGTCAACAACCCGAAGAACGAGTGGATGTTCAACGACATGTGGGGGGTCGACGTCTCGGTCTCGACTCCTCATCTGCTCACCGGACTGGTCGAAGAAGCTGTCACCGTCGGCTCGTTCGTACGACTGCTCAGCCTGGAAGGCGGCAAGGCCCGACTCGCCGAAGTCACGCTGGCGGCCGGCTCGCCGGCGATTGCCAAGGAGCTCACCAATCTCGGTCTGCCTCGCGAATCGACGGTGGTCGCTGTTCTCCGCGACGGCCATGTGGTCGTGCCCCGTGGCGACACCGTGCTGCACGAAGGCGACGAAGTGCTGGTCCTGGTCTCCGGTGGTGTCGAAGACGACGTACGGCGCGCATTGGTCGGTTGACGATGTCGATCCTTCGTCGCAAGCGCCAGGAATCCCAATCCCTTGCGGCTGTCACGCCACCGGAGTCCACCCCGATCGGCGAGACGCAGCCACGCCAGCGCGTGTGTGTCTGCGGCAAGGTCACCCGAATGACGGCTCGACCGACCTCGGGTCAACCGGCGCTCGCCATCTCGATCTCCGACGACACCGGAACCGTGACCGCTGTCTGGACCGGCCGCCGAGAGATCGGCGGCATCACACTCGGTCGCCGCATCGCGATCAACGGTGTCCCCGTGATGCATGGTGACCACCTCGAGTTCACCAACCCTGGCTACACCCTCCTCCCCAAGTAACCACACGATGAGAGATGAGCCCCCAGGCGCCGCAGATCTCTCATCGCGTCCTCTGCCAGCCCTCGTGAGATGAGTGATATGCGGCGTTGAGCGGCTCATCTCTCATCACGCTCGAACTACGCTCGGGCCGGTGCAGTGCGAGCAGGTGTGGATCACGGTGCGCGATGGCACTCGGCTCGCTGCCGACCTGTACCTGCCGACCGCCGACTCCCCAGCACCCGCGCTGCTCGAGGCGCTCCCGTATCGCAAAGACGACCTGACCGGCGACTCGCACGCCGACGACTACTTGCGGCTGCGCGCCGAAGGCGGATTCGCAGTGTGCCGCGTGGATGTCCGAGGTACCGGATCGTCAGAGGGCCGGGCGACCGACGAATACCCGATCTCCGAGCTCGACGACCTGGCCGACGTCATTGCCTGGCTCGCCGCGCAGTCGTGGTGCAACGGACGAGTCGGCATGTTCGGGTACAGCTACTCGGGGTTCAACTCGCTGCAACTGGCATGCGAGCGGCCCTCGGCGCTCGGCGCGATCTGCGCCATCTACGCGACCGACGACCGTTACACCGACGACGTGCACTACATGGGTGGGGCACTTCGGGCGATCGACCTGGTGGACTACTGCCACTACATGGTTCCCATGAACGCGCTGCCACCCGTTCCTGCGATCTGGGGCGAGGGATGGCGCGATGAATGGCTGGCACGAATTGCCGAGCACGAGCCGTGGTTGCTGATCTGGATGGAGGAGCAACTCGACGGGCCGTATTGGCGGCATGGATCCGTGCGACCCGACTACGGCCGAATCGAGTGTCCGACGATGATCGTCGCCGGATGGGCCGACGGGTACCGCAACAACACCTTCCGCCCGTTCGAGCGGTTGCAATGCGAGAAGGAACTGTTGATCGGTCCGTGGAGCCACATGGCGCCTTCCAGCTCGCTACCCGGACCCCACATCGACCTCGTGCCGGAGATGATCACGTTCTTCGGCAAGTGGTTGCGCGACGATCCGTTCGAACCCCGGCCACCCATCCGGGTGTTCGTACGCCACTCCACCAAGCCGGAACCGGATCTTGCCGTCGTCAATGGCGAATGGCGGTACGAGCAGGCCTGGCCGCCGGCCCGGCTGACGCCGACAACGCTGTACGACGGGCGCCGGCGGACACTCGCGACCAGGCCCGACACGGGCGTCGCGGCCTGGAACTCGTGCGCGGGTGGGTTGCCGTGGGGTCAGCCGCTGGATCAACGCAGCGACGACGCCTGGTCGCTGACCACCGATTGGCCACTCGCCGACCCGACCGAGATCCTGGGTCATGTCGTTGTCAAGGCGACGGTCACGTCGGATCAGCCGATCGCCTATCTGTCGGTGAAGCTCAACGACGTGTGGCCCGACGGCACCTCTGGCGTTGGTCACGCGCGGCCTGTTGAACCTGACCCATCGCGTCGATCCACCGGAGCTGCTGAGTCCCGGCGAGCCGTACGAGATCGAGATCGAGATGGAGGCGACGTCGTGGGTGTTCCCACCCGGCCACTCCATCCGCCTCAGTGTCGCCGGCAACGACTGGCCCAACACGTGGGTCCCCCCGAAGCCCGTCACCTTGACCATTGAGTCGTTGCAGATGCAACTACCCGTGCTGCCGCCCGGTGGCGCCGGCGTGCCGTCGTTCGTCACAGTCGACACCCCGGTGCGCGATGACCCCGGCGACGTTCTCTGGAGCACGAGCCACGATGCCTTGAGCCGCATCACGAGCGTGGCGACCAGGTACGGCGGCCCGTACGACGTGCGCCACGGTGGGAAGATGACCGATCGCTACGAAGGAACAGCGACCGTGTCGAACACCGATCCGGCGCTGGCGACCGCCGGCGGGACCGTGCGGTTCGAAGTCGACTGGCCAGAGGCCTCGGTTGCTGTCGAGTCACGTCTCAGCGTTGCGAGCACCACCGACGAGTTCGTCGTCGACATCGAGCTCGATGCGTTCGAAGCCGGTGACCTCGTCGCCGAGCGACGCTGGTCGCGTCGCATCCCCCGCAACCTGGCGTGAGTCGGCTTGCGTCAGGCGGCGGGGTTTGTCCGAGTGTTTGCGGCTCGTCGGAGTATCTGCCGCCCACCCGGGGTGCACGGAAACACTCGGATGAATCACACGGTGGGTGAGAGGTGCGCCACGTGGCAGGCGACGCCATCGATCAGCCGTGGGTCGTCGGAGGTGCAAGCAATGGACACCCCCAACCGCTCGGCCTCGCCGCTCTGGTACACCGGACAGCGAGGGTGAAACCGGCAACCAACCGGAATGTGCGTCGGATCGGGTGCCTCGCCGGTGAGGATCTGCTGGTCCATTCGGTCGTGCTCGGGAACGACCGACAGCAGCGCCTTGGTGTACGGATGCTGCGGCGCGGCGAGGATCTGCTCGGTCGTGCCGACCTCGACGATTCGCCCGAGGTACATCACCGCGACACGATCCGCGATGTTCCATGCCAGACCGAGGTCGTGGGTGACGACCAGGATCGTCATGCCCCGCTCGCGCGACAGCCCAAGCAGCAGCTGCAGGATCTCGCCGCGCACCGAGGCGTCGAGTGACGAGACCGGCTCGTCGGCGACCAACAGCGTCGGCTTCAACACCATCGCGCCGGCGATCACCACACGTTGGCGCTGCCCGCCCGACAGCTCGTGCGGGAATCGCAGGAAGAACTGCTCGGGTGGCCGCAGGCCGGCAATCGCGACAGCGCCTCGGCGACGCGCTGCCTCCTCATTGTCGGCGCTCGCGATGGATGCGCAGACCCTTCGGCGACGATCTCGTAGATCGACTGGCGAGGATTGATGCTGCCGGTGGGGTCTTGAAAGACGAGTTGCGCCTTGCGGTCGGTAGCCCTTAGCCTGCCTGCGATCGTCGGGAGCGAGGACGCCGTGGAAGCTGATCGAACCCGTCGGTCAGTGGCTGCAGGCCCGAGCATCGCGCGAGCCAGTGTGGTCTTGCCGCAGCCGCTCTCGCCGACGAGTGCGACGACCTCGCCAGCGCGCGACGCTCGAGGTCGACGCCATCGACGGCGTGCACCGGCAAGCCCCACCGCGGCGACGTGCGGGGTAGGCGACCTTGGCCCCGGACACCTGCAGCAGCGGTGCGCTCACAGCTTGAGGCACGCCGCCTCCCATCCCGGCTCGATAGCTCGTGGAGCTCGACGTTGGTCGTCGCTGCATTCCTCCGTCGCGATCGGGCAACGGGGATGGAAGGTGCAGCCCGTCGGTACCGCCGCATGGCTCGGGCGGATCGCCGGCAAGGCCCGACGGCGCCATCCGCGAAGCCTGATCACCGATGGTCGGAAAAGCCGCGGCCAGTGCCTTGGTGTACGGGTGCTTGGCGCCGTGCAGCATCTCCTTTGCCGGACCGGTCTCGACCAGCCGCCCGGCGTACATCACGGCCAATCGATCGGCGACCGTCGAGAGCACCGACAGGTCGTGCGTGATGAAGATCATCGCCAGGCCCGCGATCGCGTTGCAGGTCCGCCAGCAGCTGCAGCACCTGCGCCTGCACCATCACATCGAGGGCGGTGGTCGGCTCGTCGGCGATCAGCAACTGCGGATCACACGCCAGCGCCATCGCGATCATCACTCGCTGCTTCTGCCCACCGGACAGCTCGTGCGGGTATGCCTCCTCGACGCCAGCGGGGATGCCCACCTGTTCCAGCAGGTCGCCGACCTTGTTGTCGCCCTCGTGGGTGTCGATCGCTTCTTGGATCTGGTGAGAGACGCGCCGCACGGGATTGAGCACGTGCTGCGCCCCCTGGAACACGACGGCGGCCTCCGCCCAGCGCACCGCACGCAACCGGCCGGGCTTCATCGCCAAAACGTCCTCACCGGCCAGCGTCACGGTCCCTGTGACCTTTGTGCCGACCGGCACCAGGCGAAGCAATGCCATGGTCATCGTCGACTTGCCGCTGCCGCTCTCGCCGGCAAGACCCAACGTCTCACCCGCGTCGAGGTGCAACGAGACATCGCGAACCGCCGGCACGGGCCCGCGGGCGCTGTTGTATGTCACGTTGAGATCGCGCACCTCCAGCAATGGCTCGCTCATCGACCCGACCATCCGCGGGTCGAAGATCCGCTCCAAGGCGTTGCCGACCAGGTGAAGGCCAGGACGATGCCGATGATGCACAGCCCGGGCGGGAGGTAGTACCACCAAGCATTCAGCGTCAACGCGCCGCTGGAGTACGCGCCCTCCAGCACCTTGCCCCAACTCGGCGAGAAGCGGTCGCCGAGACCGAGGAATGCAAGCGTGCTCTCGGCGAGGATCGCGCCGGGCACGATCAACGAGGCGTTGGCGATGATCAGCGGCGCAACGCCCGGCAGCACGTGGCGAGTGACGATGTGCCGACTCGATCGCACCCAACGCCGTCGCCCGCTCGACGTAACCGCGTTCACGTAACGACAGCACCTGGGCGCGGATCAATCGCGAGCCTGCCGGCCCAGAAGGTGCCGCCGATCACCAAGGCCATCACGGTCGGCGACCGGCCGAGCAGCATTGCCAACACGATCGCCAGCGGAATGAACGGCAGGACCAGGAAGAAGTCGTCGATCGCGCAGCATGACCCGGCTGATCCAGCCCTTTGCGTATCCGGCGATCAATCCCGACACCGAGCCGATGACCACTGCGACCACCGTTGCGAGTAGACCGATGTACAGCGAGACCCGGGCGCCCCACACCACCTGTGCGAACACGTCGCGCCCGATCTCGTCGGTGCCGAGCCAGAACTCGCTGCTCGGTGGAGCGAGGTCGGGATTGTTGCGACCGGCGACCGCGGCCAACTCGCTGCGGTCGCGAACAGCGGCGCAGTCAGCGCCATCAGTCACGAAGAACACGAGCAGGATGAGGCCGGCCAAGGCAGCGCGGTCGCTGCGAAGCTGGCGCCACACCCGGCTGGCCGACTGCCGGCGACGTCTCCAGGTCGGCGAGCTCATGCACCGACTCGAATCCGTGGGTCGAGAACGGTCAACACCATGTCGGCACAGATGTTGAACAGGATCACCGCGATGCTGGAGAACATGAACAGCGCCTGCATCATCGGCAGGTCGTTGTTGCCGATGGCCTGGTACGTCTCCAGGCCGAGCCCCGGGTAGGAGAACACCGTCTCGGTCGTGATGGCACCACCGATGATGAACCCGAAACCGATGGCGATCAGCGACACCGACGGCAGCAGCGCGTTCGGGCACCGCATGGCGACGCATGACGTCGTGGTCGCGGAGTCCCTTGGCACGAGCGGTCGTGAGGTAGTCCTCGCGGAGCGGTGTCGAGCATCGACGTCCGCATGACCAGCGAATACGAGCCGAGATAGCCGAGCGTGAGGGTGGCCACGGGCAACACCAGGTGCCGGGCGCGGTCGAGGATTGCGGCGAACCCCGAGTAGTCGGCAGCTGGATCGGAGACGCCGCCGGTCGGGAACCAGCCGAGCCTGGCTCCGAAGAAGGCGAGAACAGATCATCCCCAGGAAGAACTCGGGGGTGCCGTACAACGCCATGGTCGCGGGGGTGCTGATCTTGTCGAACTTGCTCCCTCGCATGCCATCCCGCTCGGATGCCGATCCACAATCCGATGCCGATGGTCAACACCGTCGAGATG
This sequence comes from Ilumatobacteraceae bacterium, assembly GCA_963779295.1. GTDB lineage: Bacteria > Actinomycetota > Acidimicrobiia > Acidimicrobiales > Ilumatobacteraceae > JAENVT01. Next base: position 1,029,281 of record CAVZXO010000008.1, on the reverse strand, counting down.
CCGACCAGCAGCAACGTGTTGGGGAGGGCTTCGAGATCTCGTCCTTGACGCGTTGGGTCGAGTCGAAGCTCCGGCCGAAGTCGCCGCGCAGGGTGTTGCTGATGTACTGGACGAACTGATCCCATTTGCTGCCATCGAGACCGAATCGCTCGATGATCGCTGCCCGTTGCTCCTGGCTCAGCTTGCTACGGCCTCTGTACCTCGCCAGCGGGTCGCGATCGACGACGCGAAACAGGAAGAAGTTGAACACCAACACCATCGCCAGCAGTACGACGGCGTCGAGCAGCTTCCTGACGAGCAGGCGAAGGCTCACGGCTTATTCGCGCTCGTCGTCGCTTCCCTTGCGGCGGGAACGGAACCACAAGCCACCGCCGGTGATGGCCACGGCGGCGACGGCGACGCCTGCCCACAAGGCTGCGGAACCACCGCCGTCATCGCCACCTCCGCCCTTGTACACCAGCTCGAGGTAGGCCGGCGACGTGTTGGTGAACAGCACCGGGCCGGTCTCGGCCGGTTGGCGAACGAAGTTCTCCCAGCGGTCCGAGCGGATGGCCTGCAGGTCGTCGTACTTGTACAGAACGGCGTACGGAGCTTCGTCGTACATGATCTCGAGCATCTGCTGCACGATCTCGCGTCGCTTGGCGATGTCGAGCTCGACGTGCTGCTGCTGCGTACAGCTCGTCGTACTCGTCGTTGCACCAGTTGGCGTCGTTGTATCCGACGACTTTCGGGATCGGTCGTGGCCTGTTCACTGGTGAAGTAGCTGACCATCGGATCGGGATCGACGAACGGCACCCATCCCCACGTGAACATGTCGAACTCGTTCTGGCCGATCGCTGCGATCAAGCGCGTCGTCGTCCATCGTCGTCGACCTCGGTGGCGATTCCCACGTCCCTCAACCAGCCGGTGAGGAAGTCGGTGTTCTGCCCGCCGTCACCCTCGCTGCGATCGAAGTACCGCAGCCTCAGCTCCTCCCCGTCCTTGTCGCGAGTGCCATCTCCATTGGAGTCGATCCAGCCGGCCTCGTCGAGCAGCGACTTGGCCTTCTCGGGGTTGTAGGAGAACAGCTTGCCTTCGGGCACCTTGAGATCCCACGACGGGTCGGCCGACGGCACGATCGGCGGTGCCGGGAATGCCATGGCCCACCAAGCGTCTTCTCGACGAGGAGGTCGCGATCGATCGCGTAGTTGATCGGCCTGACGGACCTTGATATCGGTGAGTGCCGGATGCCCGTCGCCGGGCGACGATCGAGCAGCCGGAGTTCATCGACAGCTCGCTGAAGCCGCCCTGGTTGCCCTGCGATCGCCTCGATCGTGTCGCTGTTCTCGATACTGGCGAACGACTGCTCGGGAACACCGTCGACGGCGTCGATCTCGCCACCCTGCAGCGCCTGGAACTGAGCGTTCGGAGTCGGCGTAGAAGCGGAAGATCACTTCGTCCATTGCCGGCTTCTTCCCGAACCAGTTGGGGTTCCGGACCAGGCGAGTGAACTCCTGCGCCGACCTCGTCGAGGCATGAACGGCCCGCCACCGATCTTGTCCTCGGCGGTGTAGTTGGGCAGGTCTTCGGCAGAGACCTTCTCGTAGATGTGCTTGGGGATCATGTAGACGCCCAACGCGGGCAGGCGTGGATCGGGAACGGACGTCGTGATCTCGAGCGTGTTCTCGTCGACGATCTCGGCCGTGAGATTTGCTGTGATGCTGATGTGGCTGTTCCATGCCTCTTCGTTGGCCCGGTCGATCGTGTACTTCACGTCCTCGGCCGTCATCGGCTCGCCGTCGCTCCACTTCATGTCGGGCCGCATCTTGTAGGTCCAGGTCGAGCCCATCGTCGCTGCTCGACCAACTCTCGGCCATGCTCGGCTCAGCAGAGAAGTCCTTGGCCGCCATGTTGGTGAGCGACGGCCAGATCAGGTTCCAGATCTCGTAGTCGATGACCAGTGCAGCCGACGGTGACGTTGAGCGAGTCGACGTTCTGCAGCTGCCCAACCGTGAAGGTGATCTTGTCTGCACCCCTGACCCCGGCGGTCGGTACGAAGGTCGCACCAACGATCAGCAGTACCACGAACAACAAACGACGCATTTGATTCTCCCCAGGAATTTGATTGCGCGAGAGTATGACACGCGGGTGGCACGGTTATTCCAGCGGGCGTAGGCTCCGAAACGATGGGCACCCGAGATGGCATCCGATCCGATGCTGCGGAGCTGAAAGCCGCATTTCAGCAGGATGGTGTTGTCTGCGTGCGGGACGTGTTGGGCGAGGCCGACCTTGCCGTGCTCGCCGATGCGGTCGACGAGAACCTGGCCTCGCCGGGTCCATGGGCCAACGACTACACACCACAGGGCCAGACCGGTCGTTTCTTCGGCGACTACGTCAACTGGGCGCGGATCGACGGCTACCGGCACCTGGCCCTCGACGGGCCACTACCGCGATTGGCCCGCGACCTGCTCGGCGAGACACCCCGCTTCTTTCACGAACACACACTGGTGAAGGAACGCGACACCAGCGAAGTCACTCCATGGCACCACGACGAGCCGTACTACTGCATCGACGGTGCCAGCAATGTCAGCCTGTGGGTGTCGCTCGACCCGGTGCCCCGCCGAGCAGGCGTCGAGTTCATCGTCGGTTCGCACCTGTGGGGCCGCAGGTTCGTACCGCGCAAATTCGTCGACCAGACCTCGTACGTTGCCGGTGCCGACGGTTTCGAGATCGTCCCCGACATCGACCCGGTGCGCGACCAGCACGACGTCGTTTCATTCGATGTCGAGCCCGGCGACGTCATCGCATTCCACTATCGCACCCTGCACGGCGCCCCCGGCACCGCCGGTCTCACAGCGACCCGGCGACGGGCAGTCAGTTTCCGGTACCTCGGCAGCGACGCCCGATTTGCGACTCGACCGTGGCTGCACTCGCCGCCCTACGACCCGATCTCGCCCGGTGAACCACTGGACGACGAGCGCTTCCCGCTGGTGTCCGCCTAGCCTCGTCTTGCCTGGGCGGGATCACTGTTCAGGAATCGGGGGGACGCTGGTCGAGGACCACGGTGACTTCGAGCTCGTCGCCATCGCGCACCAACGAGACCTCGGTCGCATCGCCCGGCACGAGATCACGAATCGTGGCGATCAGGCCCGCTTGACCGCTGATCTGCTCGCCGTCCACGGCAACCACGACATCACCCACCATGATGCCGGCCTTGGCGGCCGCCGACCCGCTCACCACGTCGGCGACCAGCGCACCACTGCCGCCGTCAGTACGGCTGTCGAGTTCGACACCCATGTAGCCGGACTCGACGATGTCGCCGTTTGCCGCGGCGCGAAGCCGCTCGAGCGCCGGCAGCAGCTCGGCGGTCGAGATTGCAAACCCCAGACCGTTCGCCGTTGAACCCAGCCCACTCGACGAGGCCAGTGTGGTGATGCCCACGACATGACCGAGCGCGTCGACCAACGGTCCACCGGAGTTGCCCGACGACACGGCCGCATCCGTCTGGACGAGCCCCTTCAACGATCCGGTCTCGGTGTCGAGCGTGCGATCGAGCGATGAGACGATGCCCAGGGTCACGGTCGGATCTCCATCGAGGTCCAAGGCGTAGCCGATGGTCATCACCTCGTCGCCGAGGCGCACGTCGTTGGGTGCCGCGAACGTCGCCGGGCTGAGGCCGGTCGTATCGACGCGCAAGAGTGCCAGATCGCGCAACGGATCAGAGGCGATGACGGCCGCATCGCGAGGCTCGCTCTCCCCCGTCAGGCGTACATGCACGATCTTTGCATCGCCGACGACGTGTGCATTGGTGACGATCTCCCCGTCGGTGGTCAATATCAGCCCGGAGCCGATGGACTCCCCCAGCTGACCGAAGCGCTCGATCTCGGCCTGCACGGCCACGACGCTGGGAGCTACATCGTTCGCGATCATCTCGACGTCGAGACGCGGCAGGTCCTGCGAGCGAGGTGCCACGACCTCGATTCCCAACGTCGACGGCTTGCGCAGCGGCGCCGAGCGCTGTTGCGCCCATTGCACACCGATGAGGGCGCCGACCAGCCCGGCGAACCACACGATCATGACCAACCCGACGACAAGAAACGCATGCCGAACTGGCAGACCGAACAACTTCCTTGGTTTCGCCGGCCCGATCGGCTCGCCGACTGGGAGGTCGTCTCCGAGCGGCGCGTTGAACTGAGGTGGCGGGAGATTCGATTCGATGATGAAGTTCTATCGGAAGATCAGCTGCCTTGCGTGAGCCGGTACTCCTTCGTCGTACCGTCTCACCCATGCACTGACCGGATCGATCTACAGCAAAGGAAAGAACCCCGCCGGACCGAGGCCCGACGGGGTTCTTCCTTTGGCTCCCCCAGAACTCTCCGCCTGCGGCGGCGGATCAGCTGGATTGAATCTTGATCTCGATGTCGACACCGGCCGGCAGCTCGATGCGCTGCAGGCTGTCGATGGTCTTGGCATTGGGATCGATGATGTCGATCAGACGCTTGTGGACGCGCATCTCGAAGTGCTCGCGTGAGTCCTTGTCGATGTGCGGACCACGGATCACCGTATAGCGGTGCTTGTCGGTGGGCAGCGGGATCGGGCCACGAACCGTGGCGCTGGTGCGAGTGACCGTCTCGACGATTTTGCGCGTCGACTGGTCGATGATCTCGTGGTCGAACGCCTTCAGGCGGATGCGAATGCTTTGTGCCATTTGGTGCGTCAGCTCACTTCGTGATCTTGGTGACGCGGCCGGCGCCTACGGTACGTCCACCCTCGCGGATCGCGAACCGCAGACCCTCGTCCATCGCGATCGGCTTGCCCAACTCCACCGTGATCGCCACGTTGTCACCAGGCATGACCATCTCCGTACCCTCCGGCAACTGGATCGTGCCAGTCACATCCGTCGTACGGAAAAAGAACTGCGGACGATAATTGTTGAAGAACGGCTTGTGACGCCCACCCTCGGACGCCGACAACACATACACCTGACCCTCGAAATTGGTGTGCGGCGTGATACTGCCCGGCTTACACAACACCTGACCACGCTCAACATCTTCCTTCTTCGTCCCACGCAACAACGCGCCGATGTTGTCACCCGCTTGACCCTGATCCAAGATCTTGCGGAACATCTCCACACCCGTACACACCGTCTTTTGAGTCGTCTTCAACCCAACGATCTCCAAATCATCACCAGTGTGCACCTTGCCCTGCTCGACCTTGCCAGTCACCACCGTGCCACGACCAGTGATCGTGAACACATCCTCGATCGGCATCAAGAACGGCTTGTCCAACTCGCGCACAGGCTCAGGGATCGCCGAATCACAAGCATCCATCAACTCCATGATCTTGCCCTGCCACTCCTCATCACCCTCCAACGCCTTCAACGCGCCGACACACGCACCACCGGAGCATCATCACCCGGGAACTCGTACTCGCTCAACAACTCACGAACCTCGAGCTCGACCAATTCCAGCAACTCTTCGTCATCGACCATGTCGGCCTTGTTCAAGGCCACCACGATGTACGGCACACCAACCTGACGAGCCAACAACACATGCTCACGCGTCTGCGGCATCGGACCATCCGTCGCCGCAACCACCAAGATCGCACCATCAACCTGAGCAGCACCAGTGATCATGTTCTTGATGTAGTCAGCATGACCCGGCATATCAACATGCGCATAGTGACGATTCTCGGTCTCGTACTCGATATGAGCAATCGAGATCGTGATACCACGAGCCTTCTCCTCAGGCGCCTTATCGATCTGATCGAACGGCGTGTAATTCGCCAACCCCTTACCCGCCAACGTCTTAGAAATCGCAGCAGTCAACGTCGTCTTGCCATGGTCAATATGACCCATCGTGCCAATATTGACATGCGGCTTGTTCCGCTCGAATTTTGCCTTGCTCATTGCTATCTCCGTCTTTCGGGGATCTGTGGGTTGTCAAAGAACGCATGGAGTGTAGCGCCGCAGGCCACACGCACGCACCTGCGTGGCGGCACAAATGTGTACGACACGTAGGCTGCGCCGGTGTTCACCGCGGGCGACCTGATCCTTGGATCGATCGCGGCCCTGATCATCGGTTTGTCGAAGACGGCGTTCCCAGGCGCGGCGTTGGTGGCGACGCCGATCTTCGCGGCGATCGTCAGTGGACGGCTGATCGCCGGGACGGCGCTGCCGGTACTGATCTTCGCCGATCTCTTCGCTGTGACCTGGTACGGCCGCCACACGCGCTGGGATCTGTTGCGTCCGATGATCATCGCCGTCAGCGTCGGCTTCACAGCGGGCGCGATCTTCTTCGTCGTCGTCGGCTCGGCGACACGACCGATCGAGGTGGTCATCGGACTCACCGTGTTGCTGATGGTGGCCATCCAGTCGTGGCGAATGGGGCACAAGCAGGCGCCGGTTGAGCCAACCCCCCTGGCCGCAGCGGTCTACGGCAGTTCGGGCGGATTCACGACGTTCGTCGCCAACGCCGCCGGGCCGATCCTCAACACCTACCTCGTGCGCCTCGGACTGGGCAAGGAGGAGATGGTCGGCACCTCGGCCTGGTTCTACTTCGCCGTCAACGTCGCCAAGGTTCCCGTGTATCTGGCCATCGGGTTCTGGTCCAGTGGCGGTCCATTCTTCACGGCGAGCACCTTGGCATTCGATGCCCTGTTGTTTCCCGCCGTGTTGATCGGCCTGTACAGCGGCCGCAGGTTGCTACACAGGTTGCCAGAGCGAGCGTTCCTGATCGGGGTGTTGGTGCTGTCCACCGCGGGGGCGCTCAAGCTGCTGTGGCCGTAACCCTGTCGGCTATCGCAACAGGTAGTACAGCGCCAACACCGTCCCGTACGTGACAACGACACCTCGCAACAGCGAGGGCTTGATCCTGTTGACCAGCTTTCCACCCGCCACACCGCCCAGCAGGCTGGCCGGAGCCATCACCAGCACGAGGCTCCAGATCACTTCGCCGGAGGTGGCGAAGAAACATGCTGCGACGACGTTGATCACCAGCGCGAGTACCTGCTTGAGGGCGTTCAACCGCGGCAAGGTCTCGTCGATCACGAGCCCGAGCACGGCGAGCAGAGCGATCCCGAGACCGGCCCCGAAGTAGCCACCGTAGATCGACACGAAGTATGTCGATGCCACCGCGACCGCGCGCGGTGCGCCGTGCGTACGGCTTCCGATGCGGAGCCATTTGCGGATGTAGTTCTGACCACCCAGCAGTGCACATGCCAGGAGGATCAGCCACGGCACCAGCTTGGTGAACGCGGCCTCGCCGGTGGACAACAACAGCACTGATCCGGTGAGCCCGCCGAGCGCAGCAGCAATCGACAGTCGTACCAAACGGGCCCGCTGCCCCGGCAATTGCGACCGTTGGGCGACAGCACCCCCGAAGTAACCGGGACACAGCGCGACCGTGTTGGTGACGTTGGCGCCGACCTTGCTGGCGCCGAGTGCAACCAGGGTCGGGAATGAGATCAGCGTTCCACCGCCGGCGATGGCATTCACCGCACCTGCACCACCTGCGGCGACAGCGGCGATCAGATGATCGGTGACCGAGAACGCGCTCACGACCCGCCGCCATCGAAGAACGCTGAGGCGCGTTCACCGATCAGCACCGCTGTTGCGGCCGGCCCGCGAGAAGGTGCGGTGGGGAGCACAGACGTATCGACGACCCGCAAACCTTCCACTCCGCGCACCCGACAGTATTGATCGACGACTGCCATCGGATCAGAGTCCGGGCCCATCGGCGCGCTCGAGCACAGATGCACCGCTGTTGTGACGTTGTCGTTGATCCACTGGTCGAGGCTGCCACGGTCGAGTGGCGATGTGTGCCTCACGCCGAGGCCGCGCATGGCCGCGGAGTCGATGATCGACATGCCGATCTCAGCGGCGTTCAGCAAATGAGTTCGGTCGATTGCCGAATCGAGTGAGTGGTAGTCGATCGACGGCTGCCGCACGGGGTCGGCCGATGCCAATGTCAGCTGCACCGTGTTGTCGGCGCGATGCAGCAGCACTCCCAGCACCAACTCGGTCGGCGACGCTCCCGAGCCAGGAACCAGTTCGGCCATCGAGGCGAGGTAGGGCATCACCGCCACCGGAGTATCGCCGACGATGGCATCCAGACCGACCTCGACAACGCCGGCCGTCGCCTGTCGCACCGACTCGTCCGGCGACTCGAAGCCGAGGAACACCTGCGGATGATCGCTGCAGTGGCTCCCGACGCCGGGGAGATCTGCCACAACGTCGACGCCATGGCGTCGCAACTCGTCCGCTGGTCCGATCCCCGACAAGAGCAGCAGGTGCGGCGACATGACGGCACCTGCGCACAACACGATCTCATCACCCGTGAATGTCTCGGCCCGGCCCGATCGGTCCACCTCGACTCCGACGGCTCGGCGAGCGGCCATCACGACGCGTCGAGCGGCGACACCGCTCTCGATCGTCAGGTTGGGCCGGTTGCGGTTCGGAGAGATGTACGCCAACGCCGCGTTGACCCTCATCCCATCGATGACGTTGCGCGGCAGACGGCCCCATCCCGGCGCACCCGGAGCGTTCTTGTCGAGCTCCTCCGGCAAAACCGAGCTCGGCGCACGCCTCAGTGAACGCCAGGCTCAATGGGTGCAACGCGTCGGCAGCGGACCGTGACACGGGCACTGGGCCCCCGCTGCCGTGGTACTGATCATCGGGAAAGTCCAGGTCGTCTTCCAACCGCCGCAAGAACGGCAGCACGTTGGCGAAGGACCATTCGTCATTTCCTTGTGCGGCCCACCCGTCGAAGTCCGCCGCCGTGGCTCGAACGAACACGCCGGCATTGACCGTGCTGGATCCACCCATCACCTTGCCTCGCGGCACCGAAGCCACCCTCGACGAGGTCAATCGAACGTCGAAGGCCCAGTTCGCAGAGTGTCCCTCGGCCGCCCCCACCATTGCCGAAGCATCGAGCAGATCGAAGGGATCGTCGGTCGCGTCGACCAGGTCCCGGCCGGCTTCGAGGAGCAGGACCGAGCGGTCGGGATTCTCGCTGAGACGGGCCGCCAGCGCGCACCCGGCCGAGCCCGCACCGACGATGACGACGTCGTAGTGGTGGTTCACGCCGAACCGATGCTACGCGGCTGGTCTCGGCGGATCGACGTTCCTACTTTTCGAGACGCATCTCCGGGTGGCCGAAGAACTGATAGGCAACGAGGGTCGACGTGTTCGGGTCAGCGCCGGTGCCGAATGCAGCGCGCTCGGCCCGAACGATTTCAGCGACGCTCTCGCCCCCGAATGCCCGTGTGTAGAAGCGTTCGGCCAGCGCGCTGGCGACACCGTCGTCGATCGACCACAACGGCGCGACCACGGCGGAGGCACCGGCGAACAGGAACGACTCCGCCAAACCGGCATAGTCGCCGAGGGTCTCTTGTCCGGTTCCGACCTGGCAGGCATTGAGGAACACCAGCGGAGCCTCGGTCAATGTCCCTCCCTTCACCACCAACGAATCGATGACGTCGCCGTCGACCAACATCAGGCCCTGCTTGGCGGACCCTGGGTCGTACTTGCCGTGAAGAGAGAAATGCAGCACGCTTGCCGCCGGATTTCCGAGCAGGCAACCGACGACCTTGTCGGTCACCGCGTCGACCCCGATCGCCTGATAGCGCTCGACGAGGGCGGCGGCTTCCGCTTCCGCATGTTCGAGCCGGCTCCATCCCGGTTGCTCGTAGCGCCCACTGATCACGATCATGCCGTCGACGTGCACCAGACGTGGTGGAGGCAGCGCCGGTCGATCCGCCGCCAACACCCATCTGCCGATCGTCACCTGTGCTCCGAGGAAACCGATGATTGTGGGATCGATGGGCGTCGGCATCGTCGCCAGTTCCCAAGGGACATACGCCTCCTCCGACAGCAGCAGGACGGTGGGGCGACGCGGTGCAACGGCGGCGATCACGGTGGCGAGCGCAGCCCACATCTCGTCGGGAACCTTTGCACCGATCGTGAGACCGATTCCATTGAGTCCCAGGGCCAGCGTTGGACGGCCCTCATGCGCGGCGATCGTCGAGATCACGGTGCGTGCAAACGCGTCGGGATCGTCGCCGATCGATGTCGTGCCATCGTCGTCGAACGTTGCGTGCGGTGATTCGAACGACCACATCAGGCGGCCAGGCTCACTGCCGCGCAGGATGCGGATGGTGAGATCCGGCGGACGGTCGGCGACCGGAACGCTGAGCGATCCGATAGCAGCCGGCAGCGGTGGCGGGAACCCGGCACCCATCTCGGCCATGCTGGCGACCACACGGACCGGGCGAATGCCGAGGCCCATCGTCTGGCTGTCGACCGAATACAAGACGTTGATCTCGTGAACCTGTTCGTCCGACTCGGGCGGCGCCACGAGATGAAACTCCACAAAGGGATACGGCGCTGCCGCAGTCACCATCATCGTCTTGCGCCAGGTCTCGCCCGGCGCCAGTTCGAAGCCGTCGGCGACGACATGTGCCGTCAACTCGTAGTCACCGACGCTCGACGGTGGACGTACCAGGGCAGGGCCGACGACACCGCTGACCGGCGTCGGCGAGAGTCCAACGGTGAGGTCGAAAGCCGTGCCGGCGACCACTGTCTCGTCGCACTCGATTCGCGCGAAGGCGCGCCGTGGAGGATCGGCAGGCGGCTCGGCGCCACTCGGCTCGGCGCCACTCGGCTCGGCGCCACTCGGTTCCGCGCCGCTCGGCTCGGCGCCGCTCGGCTCGGCGCCACTGGGCTCCGCGCCACTCGGCGGCTCCGCGTGACTCGGTTGCGGCTGACTCGGCGGTGCGTATCCAGGCGGCGGTGGCGCTGCGGCTCCCGGAGTGACAGGCGGGCTCGGCGATGGCGCTGCCCCCGGCGGACTCATCGAAGGAGTCGATGGCGCCGCGGTCGGTGGCGGGGGGACCGGGGACGAGGGTGGCGGTGGCGCTGCCCCCGGAACACCGGCAGCCGACCCTGCCCCACCCGCGGCGTTGGCAGCTGCGGTTGCGCCGGCACCACCGGCCGCACCGCCACCGAGGAACGCGGCGAGCGCAAGCGGGGTGAAGGCCACAACGCTGAACTGCTGGGCGAGCACACACAGCGCGATGCCGATGAGGAGTCCCGCCGCCACAGCCCCATCCGAGGGACGAACGGCCGCGCCGGGCCCGCACCACCATCATGACGAGCAGCCCGACGCCGATGACCAACACCAGCGCCGCGCCGACACCGATCGCAGTGGTCAACGGTGATCGGCCATAGACCCGAACCCAGAACGAGCCCTCGCACGGACCGCTGCGAACTTCGATGTGATACCAGCCGACGCCGATGCCGCTGATATCCGCGATGCTGAACGACTCGGTGAACCGTTGACCGAGCTGGTGTCGCAATGTCTTCACCGGAATCGACGGGCCTATCGGCAGATCCACGGAGATCTTCGTGACCGACGTCGGCACCGACGACAGCGCGTCGATCTGAACCGTGTCGTTGACATTCAGCCGCAGGGCATTGTCCGCATCCTCGAACTCACGGATGTCGCGGCCGTCGATCGCCATCAGGCATTCCTCGGCGCGACGGGAGGTCACCGATTCCCCCGCTGTCGGGTCGAACGCTCCGACAAGGCTCGACCATGCTGCAAGCAGCACCATCACGATCATGGCGGACCGTCACCTGGAGCGGCGTCCGGTTCAGCGACGATGAACACCGAGTGAACCGGTTCTCGCTCGCTGTCTGCGTCGATCGCCGAGACGGTCAATCGGTAGTCGCCGGGTGGAAGCGGTGGCCATTCGGCGCGGTACATCCCGTCACCGTCGGCCTCCTCTCGCGACTCGATGATCGGGCGACCCGTGGCGGCATCACTGACGACCGCGTTGACAGCTCGCGTCGGATCGTCGGCCGACACGATCGCGCTGATCGGTTCGTCTGGCTCGAAGAGCTCATCCATCTCCAACCCGAAGCCGGAGAGTTCGCCTCGGAAGGTCGACGTGGGCCGTGCCGAGAGCAGCCCGATCAGTTGGGTCAATGGTCCGGTGCCGTTCTGCAACGAACCGTGCTGATCCGGCGCGTAGATCTCCCGGCCCTGATCGGAGAGCTCCAACGGCGTCGCCGACACTCGGGGAACCGTTCCATCGCCGCCGCTGTCGGTCCCGGAGTAGGACCGCAACATCTCCACCGACCCACCCTGCATGCGCGCCGACTGCAACGTCGGCTGGAGGATCCCGACGACCGGGTGGATCGCATAGGCGTTGGCCGGACGGTTCTCGACCGCATCGTCGATGTCGAGGTGGAACCGCAGGGCCGCAGCGGCGCGGGCCGGATCGACGCCGGGAAGGTCGGCTGTCTCGGCGACTCTTGTCAGTCCGTCCCGACCCGCTGTCGACGACCGGATAGCGCGGCAGCAACTGGTACACGGAGGTCAGCGAGCGAAGCAGCCGGGTGAGGTCGATGCCGATCGGCCCGACCTTCTTCTTGAAACCGTTGCACAAGAAGTCGAGCGCGTTCAACGAGCCGCGATACGGAGTGCCAAATGTGATGAGCATCCGGGTATCGCGCCAACCGCCGAGGACCTCCAGGTAGTGCCGGGCGACGAGCCCACCCATCGAATGACCGACCAGCACCAACTTGGCTTCGTTGTTGCCTGATCGCTGTCGCCAGGCCTTCAGCCAGTCGGGAGCGCGCTCTGCCAGATGGCGCGCGGCGACGCGGTTGTCGCGCCGCCAGTCGTACGGGAAGTCGAACCAGTTCTGCCCTTCGACCACATCGAACGTCGCAAAGATCGACGAACGGATGTGGGAGTAGCCGTCGATGCTCCACAGACCGGGGATGAGGTGCAGGTCGGGCAGCAGGCGCGGCGCCGTGACCCCGTCGCCGAGATCGTCGACCGTGTGGTCGTCGCCATGCAACTCCAGACCGTTGACGCTGCGACCGAGCGTCCTGATGGCCCGCCACGCGGCGCCGGCCGACATGGCCCACACGTCGCGCCCGTCGCGTTCCAGGACACTGCCAAGGATCCCGGGCAGCAGCACGATGACATCGCCCATCGGTTGCTTGGACGGCATGACTGCCTCCTCTCGATGTCGCTCAGCTTGTCACTGATTCACAGCAGGAATTGCCGTATCTCTTCGAGGAGTCGTCAACCGGCGGTGTGGATACCCCGCCGGATCGCAATCGTCAGGTCTGGACGTCGATGTCGCAACCGATGAATGCCAGGCCGAGTGCCTGTGTTGCTGCCTCGCTGGGATTGCCTGCGATCGCCTCGTTGAGCTCGTCACCGGTGATCGAATCCTTGAGTTCGTCGACGACACAGGTGCGCTGTTCGTCGGTCAACTCGGTGCCAGTGCCAAGTTCGAAGAAGTCGAGGAACTGGTTGATGGCTTCTTCGCCCTCGCCGAGGTCGATCGAGATGTCGGAGCCCGAAGTGTCGTCGGTCGCAACGGTGTCGTCAGTGGCAACCGTGTCGTCGATCTCGATGCCGCACTTTTCGTTGAGGTACGCGTCGAACTCTTCGCCGGTCGTGTCGTCCTCGGCCTCGGCAATCAGCTCCTTGCCCTCATCCGTCGTAGCCAACTTGGTGAAGTCGAAGTCGTTGTCCTCCAACAATCCCTCGAGCTTCTCCTCGTTGGCCAACAACTTGTCGACGGTTTCGGAGATGTCGCTGGGGGCTTTGGCGGCCGCCGCGGCCAACGAGTCGATCGCGCCGCTGAGCTGCACCTTGACCGCCGCCGAGTCCGAGATGTCGATGTCATCCAAGGCGTCGTTGTCGTCCTTGGCGACCTGGGCGAGCGTGCAGAACTCGTCGCCCTCCGATGCCGAGGCGGCTTGGCCATCGCTGCCACCGCACGCGGCGAAGGCGAACGCGAGGACGGGGAGCAGTGCAAGTCGCTTCATCATCAAAGGGCTTCTTTCTATTCGCCGCGGACGCGCTTGACGATGTCGCTCGCGATGTTGGGGGGAACTTCCATGTACTGGGCAAACTGCATCGTGTACGTGGCCCGGCCCTGTGTGCGTGACCGGAGATCGGTGGAGTAACCGAACATCTCCGACAGCGGCACCTGTGCCTTGATGACCTGCGTGTTACCGCGTGCCTCCATGCCTTCGATACGGCCACGACGACTGGACAGGTCGCCCATCACGTCGCCCATGTAATCCTCGGGCGTGACGACTTCGATGCCCATGATCGGCTCCAGCAGAACCGGCTTGGCCATCTCGGCGGCCTTCTTGAATGCCATCTGGCCGGCGATCTTGAACGCCATTTCCGACGAGTCGACGTCGTGGTACTGACCGTCGACGAGTGTCGCTTTGACGTCGACGGTGGGATAGCCGGCAAGCACGCCCGAATCGAGCGCCTGCTGCATGCCCTGGTTCGTGGGGTTGATGTACTCACGCGGAATCTTGCCGCCGCTGATCTTGTCGACGAACTCGTAACCCTTCCCCGGGTTTGGTTCCAATGTGATCTTGACGACTGCGAATTGGCCTGAACCACCCGACTGCTTGATGTGGCGATACTCGACCGACTCGACCATCTTGGTGATGGTCTCGCGGTAGGCAACCTGCGGTTTGCCGACGGTCGCGACCACGCCGAACTCGCGCTGCATGCGGTCGACGAGGATCTCGAGGTGCAACTCGCCCATGCCGGAGATCACGGTCTGGCCGGTCTCCTCGTCGGTACGGACGCGGAACGTCGGGTCCTCGTCGCTGAGCGACTTGAGGGCCTTGCCGAGCTTGTCCTGGTCGTCCTTGGTCTTCGGCTCGATCGCCACGTGGATGACGGGCTCGGGGAAGATCATGCGCTCGAGGATGATGGCGTTGGTGCGATCGCAGAGCGTGTCGCCGGTGGTGGTGTCTTTGAAGCCGAGACCGGCGACGATGTCGCCGGCCATGGCCACGTCGAGGTCCTCGCGCTGGTTGGCGTGCATCAACAGGATGCGGCCGAGGCGCTCGCGGCGCTCCTTGGTGGAGTTGTAGACCTCGTCGCCCTTGTTGATCTGGCCGCTGTAGACACGGAAGTAGGTCAGCTTGCCGAACGGGTCGGCGACGATCTTGAACGCCAGCGCGGCAAACGGCTCGTCGACGGACGGCTTGCGATAGAGGATCTCTTCCTCGTGGTTCGGCTTCGTGCCTTGCGTCGGTGGGATGTCGAGCGGGCTCGGCAGGAAGTCGATGACCGCGTCGAGCATCGGCTGGACGCCCTTGTTCTTGAACGCCGAGCCGCACAGGATGGGCACGAAGTCGAACGCCAACGTGCCGGCGCGCAGGGCGACCTTGATCTCGTCCTCGGTCACGTCTTCGCCGGCGAGGTACTTCTCCATCAGATGATCGTCGCTGGTCGCGATGGTCTCGAGCAGGAGCTCGCGGTACTCGTCGGCTTGATCGACCATGTCGGCCGGAATGTCGACTTCGTCCCACTTGGCGCCGAGCTCTTCGTCGTGCCACACGAGGGCCTTCATCTTGACGAGATCGACCAACCCGACGAACGGCTTGTTGGACTCGGGCCCGCCTGCGCCGATGGGCAGGTGGATGACCGCCGGGGTTGCCTGGAGTCGATCCTTGACCATGGCCACGGTGCGGTAGAAGTCGGCACCGATGCGATCCATCTTGTTGACGAAGCACATGCGCGGCACTTTGTACTTGTTGGCCTGACGCCACACGGTCTCGGTCTGCGGCTCGACGCCGGCAACGGAGTCGAACACGGTGACTGCGCCGTCGAGCACGCGCAGCGATCGCTCGACCTCGATGGTGAAGTCGACGTGACCGGGGGTGTCGATGATGTTGATGCGGTGGTTGTTCCAGATGCAGGTCGTGGCCGCCGAGGTGATGGTGATGCCGCGCTCCTGCTCCTGCGCCATGTGGTCCATGGTCGCGGCGCCGTCGTGCACCTCGCCGATCTTGTAGCTCTTCCCGGTGTAGTAGAGGATGCGCTCGGTCGTCGTGGTCTTGCCCGCGTCGATGTGGGCCATGATGCCGATGTTGCGGGTGCGCTCGAGTGGAAATTCGCGCTTAGCCATCTCTCTACTTCTCTCTCTGGGTCTTGCAAACAGGTTGCGTCATTGCGTGGGGGTACGCAGGGCCAATTCGGCCATAGGCACGGTGTTCAATGATATCGGCGCTGTGCTTGCGTTTGCGCGGACCGTGGCCGGTTACGGTGGCCGGAATGCGCCCGGAGGAGTACCGCAGCCACGACGCTGTCGGTCTGGCTGAATTGGTGCGATCAGGGCAGGTGTCTGCCGAGGCGCTGCTCGACCTCGCACTGCGACAGACAGCGGCTACCGATCACCAGATCGCCGGCGTGGTCTACATGCAGGTCGAGCGAGCCCGTCGGAAGATCGCCTCGGGCCTTCCTGATGGTCCGTTCACCGGCGTTCCCTTCCTGATCAAGGACCTCGGCTGCGACGCCGTCGACTTCCCCACGTGCATGGGATCGGGCCTCTACCGCGACTACCGATACCCGGTCGATTCGGAGCTGTTCACCAGGCTGGAGCGCGCCGGTCTGGTCACATTCGGCCGTACTACCAGCCCGGAGTTCGGGATCGGGCCGACCGCGGAGGGCGCGGCCTACGGCCGGCCGACTCGCAATCCGTGGAACCTCGACCATGTCGCCGGAGGATCATCTGCCGGCTCGGCAGCTGCTGTGGCAGCGGGAATCGTGCCGATCGCACATGGGAGCGACGGCGGAGGCTCGGTGCGCATCCCTGCATCGTCGTGCGGGTTGTTCGGCCTCAAGCCGACCCGCGCCCGCCTCCCCGATGGGCCATCTGCCGGCGAGGGATGGGCCGGCATGGCGATCGACGGGTTCCTGACGCGCAGCGTGCGCGATACAGCGGCGCTGATCGACGCGACCCACGGACCCGACCTGGGGACTCCGTACTACGCCCCTCCGCTGGAGGGATCCCTTCGCGACGCGATCACAACTGCCCCACGACGACTGCGGATCGCGTTTTCGACGTTGTCGTTCACGGGCGATCCCGTCCACCCGGATTGCCGGGCCGCGATCGACCACACCGCCGCAGTGTGCGCCCAGCTCGGGCACGACCTGATCGAAGCCGATCCAGCGGTGGAGATCCACAGGTTCATGCGATCGTGGACCAACATCGTGGCGTGCGGCACTGAACTGACGGTTCGATCACGAGAAGCCGAGCTCGGCCGCCCAGCGGCCCCCGGCGAACTCGACGGTGTCACGCTCGGCGCCGTTGCGCTGGGTCGGACCCTGTCCGGAGCGGACTACCTGGACGCTGTCAACAACGTGCACGACATCGGACGGCAGATGGCCCGGTTCCTGGCCGACGAGCGTGGATTCGACATGCTCCTCACCTCCACCCTGGCCGAGCCACCCGCGACGATCGGACGATTCAAGCCCGACAACGACGACTTCGTCGACTACCGCATGGGACCCAGCGGGGTACTGGCGTATTCACCGTTCACCGCGCTCGCCAACGGCACCGGCCAACCGGCGATGTCGGTTCCGCTGTACTGGAACGAGGCCGGACTGCCGATCGGCACCCATTTCATGGCCCGAGCCGGCGACGAAGCGCTGCTGCTGCAGCTCGCCGCCCAACTCGAACAAGCCGATCCCTGGTTCCACCGAGTCCCGACCCTGTAGAGGTCAGCCTCAGCTGATCGTCGCCGCCTTGGCCAAGGCGATGCGCCGCAGGGGCGGCAGGGTGGGCGGCGGTTGCTTTCGGGGCGGCAACTCGCGCAGTAGCTGGGTGGATGCCTGGGTGATGGTCAGGACGGCTCGTTCGAATGCGGCCTCCGTGGCCGGCGAGGTCTTCTGCACCCCGCTGATCTTGCGGACGTACTGGCGCGCGGCGGCCTCGATCTCTTGGGGCGTCGCCAACGGCTCCAACCCTCGAAGTGTGGTGATGTTGCGGCACATGTCGCCATCGTAGAACGCAGTTCCGTCGACCGCTCGATGAAGACTCACGTGGTCGGGTCAGTGTGCCGATGATCACGGTATGACAGAGTCGCCGGCATCCCCACCGTGGCCGGCACCGACGCTGGCCGACCTGGTGTTGGCCGACGCAGTGGTAGCCGATCCGGTGCCCCCGACGCACGACGAGACACCCGGCCCGAGCCCGACCAGACAGGCCGTCGCTGCCCTGCTCCACACCGCCAAGCGCCTCAGCAGTCGCAGCGAACGAGCCGAGCACGCAGCGCTGAAGGAGGAACAGAGAATCAGCGCCGAGCTCGACGACCTGCCTGCAGGATGGTTCGTGCTGCACTCGGTCGACATCGACCCGGACACCGACGCCCGCCATGTCGACCATGTTGCGATCGGCCCTGCCGGCGTGTTCACGATCTACCTCGATCATCAACCTGGAGCAAAGGTCTGGATCAGCGAGCACAAGGTCACCATCAACGGACGCGACAGCGACCATCTGCGTCAGGTGCGCTTCGAGGCCCGACGCGCCAGTGGCCGACTGACGGATGCGTGCGGGTTCGACGTGACTGTGCAGTCGGTACTGATGTTGATCGACGCAGCGACGATGCAGACCCTCAGCCGACCCGCCGAAGTGCATGTGCGCACACAGCACGACATCCGTGATTGGCTGTGCCGGCAGCCGGCGCGCCTCGATGCCGACGGTGTCAGGGCGGTGTACGACCACCTTCGACCTGCGGAGTTGTCGCCGAGCCAGCCGCTGCCCGGCCTGCTTGAATAGTCCGGTGATTCGGCGGACCTTGCGACCTGCGTTGCCGCTTGCCGCGGTCGCGCTGATCACGCTGATTGCGGCGGGCTGCGATGACAATGGAACAACGTCGCCTGCCGCCACCGCCTTCACCGGTACGCTGTCCGAGCCAGTCGACATCGACGACGCAGGCAGTAGCCCTGGGTCCCGACGGGCCGCCGCCGACGGTTGCCGGCCAGACGACGGTGGCGTCGACCATCGCACCTCCTCTCGATCCAGAGGTCGAGAAGGCGATCAAGAAGGGCATCCAGGACTTCTTCGCCGCGTACATGGCGTGCGGCCAAGCCCCCGCGGACTGTCACGCGGCGGACTTCCACTCGACACGTGGGACCGCCGTCGGACAAGGAACGGTGTACTTCCAAGGGCTGGCAGCGCGCGGTGAATACTTCTCGCCAGATCTGCGCGGCTCCTACATCGTCACCCAATCGGTCGCACTCGACGACCCCACCAGCGCGATCACATTCTCGTGCTGGTACGACGCCTCGATCCTGCTCGGCCCTGTCGATGCAACCGGTCAGCCGGCAGTGCTGAACGACAAGATCATCAGCGTCCGCGAGAAGCAGGCGCTGTACTTCGATGGAGCGAATTGGAAGGTCGGCGAGGCGGCGACGGTGCAGGATCTCGGCGACGGCAACCAGTGCCCGCCGCCCGACGCCGGCTACCTGACAGTCGACGCCGGGTTCATTGCGCCGCCTGCAACTGGGCGAGGTCGCGTCGCGCGTAGCGGTTGTGCCAGAACTCTTCCTCGAAGACGGTGTAGAGGCACTCTTGAAGCGGATTCGAGCCGTTCTCGAGCACGTCGATCGGTCGTGTGAAGTCAGTCGCCGAGACCGATGCGAGATAGTCGCGAAAGCGCGTGGCACGATCGGCACGCACGGCCAGGGCGTCCGCGACCGAGGGCGACAGGGAGTAATCGAGGCCTGGCCACGGGAAATCGACGGAGCCGGAGTTCGGCAGCCCGATCGGGTCGAAGCCTTCTCCGAGGATCGGCACCGTGAACCACTTGTCCATCGCGAACACAAGATGTCGAAGCGTCTGGACGAAGGACCACTCCTCGTTGACAGACTCGTGCAGTGTCTCCTCGGGGAGGGCTTTCGCCACGGCGACCGTCTTCGCCCACTCGTCTTCGACAGCCGCCCATGTCGACGCGCATGCCCTCCGGGTCCGTCGGGCGGAGCATCGCCCGCAATGGATACCACGGGTCACGCTCGTTCACGTATGACGTGACGTCGACTCCGTTGATGACAACCGTGTCGACCAACGCGTCGATGTCGACGTTGACCAGCCAAGCGTGGCTGATCTTCGCGTCCGTGAGGTTGACGTCGCGGAAGCGGGCGCCGCTGAGATCGGCTCCCCAGAAAACCGCTCCTGCAAGATCTCCCTCGAACTCCTCTGGCATCGTGCCTCCCGTGGCTCGCAGCGATACTGCCTGCTCATCCCACGACGGCGCAAGCACGACGGATCTGCGGCAGATTCGATGGTGTCAGAATCGTGTGATGATTCGTCTTGGAACGGTGGTGCTGGGCGCCGCCGATGTAGAGCGTGCCGTGTCGTTCTGGTCGCACGTGCTCGGATACGAACCCGTGTACTTTCCCGACTCGGACAACGAGTTCACGATCCTCGTTCCGCGCTCGAAGGAGGGAACGCGGGTGGCGCTGCAACGAGCGGAGACACCGGCGCAGGAACACCCACGGGTCCATCTCGACCTCATCGTCGACAACGCTGCCGAGCAGACCGCGGAGATCGAGCGTCTGGTTGGCCTCGGCGCGACCCGAGTGGAGTGGGACTCGTACCCGCAGGACCCAGACTTCGTCGTGCTTGCCGACACGGAGGGCAATCGCTTCTGCGTCGTCGACGCCAGCCATAGCTGACGCAACACGAGACCTTTACGGCTGGGGCTCCAGCACCACAACGGGGATCTGCCGCGACGTCTTGCGCTGGTAGCCGGCGTAATTGGCGTGGCTCGCGGTCAACGCCTCCCAGAGACGCGTCCGCTCGTCGCCCTCGGCAACTCGGGCGTGCATCTTGCGGTGCGCGCCGCTCATCACGACCTCGACATCGGGGTTGGCGACGAGGTTCGAGTACCACATCGGATCGCGATCGTCGCCGCCGTACGAAGCAACGAGCACCACGTTCTCGTCCTCCTCGAGAGGAGTGGTCAGCATCGTGGTGCGCGGCTTGCCCGACTTGCGACCGATCGTGGTCAGTTTGACCACCGGCATGCCGCCTGCCCTGCCGGCAATCTTGCCGCTCGACACGTCGAACACGAAGCGATGAAATGTGGTGATCGCCTTGGCGATGGCATCTTTCGGAACCATGGGTGCCTCCTCTATGCCCGTCGGTCAGCGTACCGGAGTACGCAAAAGGCCAATCTCAGCCTTTGCGGGCCGGATGGCGCCGAGATCACCAGCGATAGTGGGCGAAGGCCTTGTTGCTCTCGGCCATCTTCTGCATGTCGTCGCGACGCTTGATCGATGCACCGAGACCGTTGGCGGCATCGAGCAGCTCGCCGGCCAGGCACTCGGCCATGGTCTTCTCGCGGCGGGCCCGGCTGAAGTCGACCAGCCAGCGAATGGCCAGGGTCGACGCACGACGCGGACGCACTTCCATCGGCACCTGGTAGGTGGCGCCACCAACACGGCGGCTCTTCACTTCGAGCGGCGGCTTGATGTTGTCGATCGCACGCTTCAGCGTGGCAATCGGCTCGGCGCCGGACTTCTCTTCGACGATCTTCAGGGCGTCGTAGACGATCTTTTCGGCTACCGAACGCTTGCCATGAAGCATGACCTTGTTGACGATCTGGGCGACGAGGAGTGACCGGTAGATCGGGTCGGGAGTCAACTCGCGACGCTGTGCAGGACCTTTACGAGGCATGTGTCGACAATCCTTACTTCTGCAGCTTTGCGCCGTAGCGGCTGCGGGCCTGCTTGCGATTCTTCACGCCGGCTGCGTCGAGCGCGCCACGGATGATCTTGTAGCGAACACCCGGGAGGTCACGAACGCGGCCCCCACGGACGAGCACGATGGAGTGTTCCTGCAGGTTGTGACCCTCGCCAGGAATGTACGCCGTGACCTCGACACCGCTGGTCAGACGCACACGAGCGACCTTGCGCATGGCCGAGTTCGGCTTCTTGGGGGTGTTGGTATACACGCGGGTGCACACACCACGACGCTGCGGCGACCCCTTGAGGGCGGGCGTCTTTGTCTTCGAGAACTTGGTGCTGCGACCTTGCCGGACCAGCTGTTGGATTGTGGGCACGCGTCTACCTTTGCGAACGTATTGTCAACTTGCGCGCCGGGTGATCCAACGCAGGACCCTGCAATGTTAGAGGCGCCAGGTGAAAGGGGCAACACGCGCGCGGTCGTAGGACCAACTTTCCTGCTCCGGACATATTTTCCCTTCGAATTACCTTGTCCGATCACCTTCAGCAAACTGTCAAGAATGCCGATGATTTTCTCGTGCCATTGGCAGTCATCGGCGGGTACCTCGTGTGCCTCGCGCTTCTTGCGCGGTGGGGGCGCGAATCGCTCGCGCATCGGCGGCGGATCAACAAGCTCGATTTCCGAATCCACGTCAACGGAATCCGCGGCAAGTCGACGGTTTCGCGCATCATCGCCGGGCTCCTGCGAGAGGGTGGAATCGTCACCGTGGCGAAGTCGACGGGCACAGCCGCCGCGGTGATCAACCGTGACGGCGTCGACGAGCCGATCGAACGAAAGGCCGCGCCGACGATCCTCGAACAGATCGAGGTGACCAAGAAGTACGTGCACGGCGACGTGCGCGCCCTGGTGATCGAGTGCATGGCATTGAAGCCGCAGTACCAGGCTGTCAGCGAGAAGATGATCGTCCGCTCGAACATCGGCGTCATCACCAACATCCGCGAGGATCATCAAGACGTCATGGGCGAGACGTTGCCGGAGATCGCCCGTTCCCTGCTGAACACCTGCCCGTACAACGGTGTGTTGATCACCTCGGAGCGCAATCCGCTGATCGTGCCCATCATGGAAGAGGTCGCCGCCAAGCGGGGTAGCCGGTTGATCGTCGTCGATCCGGAGTGGGTGACCGACGAGGAGTTGGAGAAGTTCGACTACATCGCGTTCAAGGAGAACGTCGCCATCGCCCTGGCCGTTGCCGAACTCGCTGGGGTCCCCCGAGATGTCGCCTTCCGCGGCATGTGGGCGGCCGAGCCGGATCCCGGCGTGCTGCGCATGAAGGAGCTGAAGATCCTCGGCAAGCGCGTGACGTGGGCGAACCTCTTCGCCGTCAACGATCGCGAGTCGATGACGGTCGCGATGGAGAAGCTCGTCCCCTTCATGACGCCCGAGACGACGACCGTCGGCATCCTCAACAACCGGACGGACCGCGAACGGCGTGCCGTGCAGTTCGCCGAGGTCGCCGTCCAGGATCTCGACTTCATGCGCCTCGTCACCTTCGGCGCGTTCGAAGGATTGGTCACGGACCTACTCGTTCAGAACGGCTACCCGCTCGATCACATCATCAACCTGGGCGACACGCACAGCCCGCCGGTCGAGACGATCGTCGACAGGATGATCGGCCAGATGCCCACGCCGCATGTGCTCGTCGTCGGCTTCGTCAACATCCACACTCACCAGGCGGAGATGATGCTCGACTACTTCGAGAACATCGCTGAACCCTGGATACCGGAGGCCACAGCGGCCGGCACCGGCGAGGCCGACCCCGTCGAGGCCGGCTAGTGCACGACTACCTCTTCTCGTCAGAGATCGTGCGGTTCGCTTTCGTTTTCGGGATCTGCGTGTCGATGATGCTGTACGAGCGGATGCACCTGACAACAGGATCGATCGTCGTTCCGGGCTACATCGCCGTGTTCCTCGTGTACCCCATGGTGGTCCTCGCCACGTTCGTCAACGCCTTGTTGTCGTACGCCATCATGAACCACTTCCTGCGCAAGCACTTCATGCTCTACGGCACGACGAAGTTCACGTTGATGGCGCTGATCTCGATCTCGATCCAGACCATCATGCTGAAGCTCAGTCCCAGCGGGCCGTGGCTGTGGGAGAGCAACATCCCGTTGTTCGTCGGCGCCGGCTACGTGGTGCCCGCGTTGATCGCCCACGACATGGGCCGCCAGGGCATCAAGCGCACCACGAAGGCGGTTCTGCTGGCCGGTGTGATCGTCTCTCTCCCGATCGCATTGGCGCTGGTACTGCAGCTGCAGGGTGTCAACGACCTCGCTCCGCTGGCCGGGTTCGGCACGATGTCGATCGACAGCCGGTGGATCCCCGTGGCGG
Organism: Ilumatobacteraceae bacterium; assembly: GCA_963779295.1. Taxonomy (GTDB): domain Bacteria; phylum Actinomycetota; class Acidimicrobiia; order Acidimicrobiales; family Ilumatobacteraceae; genus JAENVT01. Next base: position 1,005,383 of record CAVZXO010000008.1, on the reverse strand, counting down.
TGCTGTTGTCCGCCGCGAGTTCGTGGGGCGTGGCGCACAACTACAACCTCAAGGCGGGTGGGTTCGTCGGCGCGGCGTACGTCGGAATGTTCATGGGCGATCCGTACCAAGTCGCGGTCGCCTTCACGATCGCGCTGCTCACATATCTGCTCGTCAAGTACGTGCTGATGAACGTGCTCATCCTGTTCGGGCGACGAAAGTTCTCGGCGATGCTGCTGACGTCCTCGATGCTCTCGTGGACGCTGCTGTGGGTGGGACCGTCGTTCTTCAGCGCCCGCGTCACGAACCACCTCGACCTGGCCTCGATGGCATTGACACCGTTGTTCGTGCCCGGCTTGCTGGCCAACGACATGGACCGGACCAGCCCGATCCGTGTGGTGGCCGGCGCCGGGCTCGCAGCTGCCTTCGTCGTGCCGATGACGTGGTGGATCCAGTCGATCGTCGAAGGTGGAACCCTCGAACTTCCGTGGATCGTGTTGGCGCTGTCCACCCTCGTGGTCATCTTCTGGAAGTCGATCCGCCAGCTGTACCGCCACTACCGCCCGGTCCAAGAGGTCCAAGACGCGACCGAAGAGGACGACGATCTCGACGACGTGCTGGTCGAGGATGCGACGGTCTGGAGCCCCCTCGTCGAGATCGTGCCGATCGTCGCGCCGACCTTCGAGGAGGAGTTCGAGTCCGAGTTCGCGACGACCTTCGCCACCGTGTTCGACCGCGAGTTCGAGCCAGAGTTCGAGACCAGCGCCGCAACGTTGTTCGACTTCGAGTTCGAGCCCGAGTTCGAGGAGCCGTTCGACGAACATCTCGAGGAGCAGGTCCACGATCATTTCCTCGAACAGTTCCAGGAGCCGGTCGAAGCAGCGCTCGAGGACGAGGTCATCGAGCCGGTCGAGGATCCGGTGGTAGTGGCGGTCGAAGAGGAGGCTCCGGCTCCGGTCGCCGCCGTCGCCGCGCCGACATGGCCGAGGTCGACGCGCCGACGGTCGACCGTGGAGCGACCGCCCGGCGCTTCCGTCGAGCTCCGGTCCAGGCCAACCGCCCGTGGAGCAGATCGACGCGCCGGCCAAGCGTGCAAGCAGAGGTCCCCGACGACATCTCCAGCCTCGACTGGAAGGAGCTGGTGCCGAACGTCTACTCGATCGACTCGACGGGTTGGAGCCCGAAGGGCATCAAGCGCTGGCAAGACGCCCACCCGGATGCCTGGGAGGACGCTGATCGATGGCTCGCCGATGCCCTCACTTCCGAGGACCGCGACTCCCGCGCTGCGCGTAACGCCGCGGTGGTCACGACGCCACCTCGTTGAGACGAGCGTCAGCAGTGTGAGCCGGCACCGCCGAAGGCATGCCGGCGCAAACGCAAATCGGGCGCGACGTCCGGGTGTGAGACCGGATCACGCCCGACAGGCGTGCCAGCATCACACTTCGGCGGCGGCGTCCGTGGGGACTGCGTCGGTGGAGTAGGTGCCGTGGATGTTGCTGAGCCAGGCAGCCGGATCCTCGTCGACATCGCTGGAGAAGTAGGCCATCGGCTGGTACTCCGGCGCCTTCACATCGAACTCGCGGTACCGCATCATGCCCGAGCCGGCTGGGATCAGCTTGCCGATGATGATGTTCTCCTTGAGGCCGATGAGGTTGTCGCCCTTGCCATCGATGGCGGCTTCGGTGAGGACTCGGGTGGTCTCCTGGAAGGATGCCGCCGACAACCACGACTCGGTTGCCAACGATGCCTTGGTGATACCCATGAGCTCGGGACGACCCTCGGCAGGCTTCTTGCCGTCTTCGACCATGCGACGGTTGGTGTCGCGGAAGACCTTGGCATCGGCACGCTCGCCGGGCAGGAACGAAGTGTCGCCCGGCTCCTGTACGCCGATCCGGCGGGTCATCTGGCGCACGATCAGCTCGATGTGCTTGTCGCTGATCGACACACCCTGGTCGCGGTACACCTTCTGGACCTCTTCGACGAGGTACGTCTGCGTCTCGCGGATGCCCTTGATCTCCATGATCTCCTTCGGGTCGAAGGGACCGTCGGTGATCGGTTCGCCGGCCTTGATGTCCTGGCCATCGGTGACGATCGCACGGCTACCGGTCGGAAGGATCACCAAGTGCTCCTCGCCCTGATCGTCGATGACGGTGACAGGGATGCCCTTGCCCTCGTCGTCGCCGATGCGCACGACGCCGCTGGCGCGGGCCAGGCGGGCCGAGCCCCGAGGCGTACGAGCCTCGAACAACTCGACGACGCGAGGCAGACCGCCGGCGATGTCCTTACCTGCAACACCACCGGTGTGGAAGGTACGCATGGTCAGCTGGGTCCCGGGCTCGCCGATCGACTGTGCCGCGATGACGCCGACGGCCTCGCCGAGCTCGATCGACTTACCGGTGGCCAGCGAACGGCCGTAGCACAACGCGCAGACGCCCAACTCGGCATCGCACGTGAGCACCGAACGGATGCGGACTCGGTTGACCTTCGGGATCGTCGCGGAATGCAGCCATCTCGATGTCGCCGATGATCGTGTTGCTGGGCGATCACCGACCGTCGCTGAGCGTGACGTCTTGCGACAGGGCACGACCGAACAGCTTGGTCTCGAGGTAGGCACGCTTGTTGGCGGTGTCGGGAGCAACATGCTCGAGCCACAGACCGAGGCTGCTGCCGCAGTCGGGCTCACGCACGATCAGTTCCTGAGCAACGTCGACCAGACGACGGGTGAGGTACCCGGAGTCCGCGGTACGAAGCGCGGTGTCGACCAATCCCTTACGGGCACCAGGCGTGGCGATGAAGTACTCGAGGGTTTCGAGGCCCTCACGGAAGTTCTTCTTGATCGGGCGCGGAATCATGTCGCCACGTGGGTTGGCCACGAGGCCACGCATGCCGGCGATCTGACGCATCTGGGTCATGTTGCCTCGCGGCACCCGAACCGACCATCATGTCGATCGGGTTGAACCGCTGGGCCTTGAACTCCAACTCCATCGCCTTCTGGACCTCGGCGGTGGCGTCGGTCCAGATGCGAACCTCTTGCTGGCGTCGCTCGCCGTCGGTGATGATGCCGCGACGGAACTGGTTCTCGACCTTGTCGGCGCGAGCCTCGTACTCGTCGAGTAGCGCCTTCTTGGCCTTCGGGGTCTTGACGTCGTCGATCGACACCGTCAGGCCGCTCTGCGATGCGTACCGGTAGCACACGTTCTTGAGCGCGTCGAGCGATGCGGCAACAGCCGACTTGGGATAGTGGTCGCTGAGTCGCTCGACGATCACACCCATTTCCTTCTTCTTCACCAGGTGATCGATGTGACCGAAGCGCTGGGTGTAGTCGGCGGGCAATGCCTCTTCGAACAACAGTCGTCCAGCCGTCGTTTCAAACGTCTCGGCCGGACGGCCACCGATCGACGGACGGCGCAGCGTGATGAGCGAGTGCAGGTTCAACGAACCCTCGTCGAGAGCACGGAGCACTTCCCACGTGTGACGGAAGACGCGACCGGTGCCCTTCGAGTCGTCCATGATCTCGCTGAGGTAATAGCCACCGATGATCAGGTCCTGCGAAGGAGTCACGATCGGACGACCCGACGCCGGCGACAAGATGTTGTTGGCGCTGAGCATCAGCACGCGAGCCTCGGCCTGCGCCTCGGCAGACAGCGGGACGTGGATGGCCATCTGGTCACCGTCGAAGTCGGCGTTGAAGGCGGTGCAGACCAACGGGTGGATCTGCAGGGCCTTGCCCTCGACCAGTACGGGCTCGAAGGCCTGGATGCCGAGACGGTGCAGGGTTGGTGCACGGTTGAGCAGAACCGGGTGCTCTTTGATGACGTCTTCGAGAACGTCCCACACCTGCGGGCGACGACGCTCGACCATGCGCTTGGCCGACTTGATGTTCTGCGACAGCTCGAGGTCGACGAGACGCTTCATGACGAACGGCTTGAACAGCTCGAGCGCCATCAGCTTCGGAAGACCGCACTGGTGCAGCTTCAGCGTCGGGCCGGCCACGATGACCGAACGACCCGAGTAGTCGACGCGCTTGCCGAGCAGGTTCTGACGGAAACGACCCTGCTTGCCCTTCAACATGTCGGACAGCGACTTGAGCGGACGGTTGCCGGGCCCGGTGACGGGACGGCCACGACGGCCATTGTCGAACAACGCGTCGACAGCCTCCTGCAACATGCGCTTCTCGTTGTTGACGATGATCTCGGGTGCGCCGAGATCGAGCAGTCGCTTCAGGCGGTTGTTGCGGTTGATGACGCGGCGGTACAGGTCGTTGAGGTCGCTCGTGGCGAAACGGCCACCATCGAGCTGCACCATCGGGCGCAGTTCCGGCGGGATCACGGGGACGACGTCGAGGATCATTGCCTTCGGATCGTTCAGGCGGCGGCCGTGGTCGTCGCGCTGGTTGAACGAGGCAACGATCTTGAGGCGCTTGATGGCCTTCTGGCGACGCTGAGCCGACAACGGCTTGCGGCCGCTGGCGTTGTGGTCGATGGCGCTGCGCAGCTTGACCTCTTCGACGTCGAAGTCGATGCGGTCGATCAGCGACTTGATGGAATCGGCACCGGTGCCGCCCTCGAAGTAGTCGCCGTAGCGGTCGCGAAGTTCGCGCCACAGCAACTCGTCGTCGATGATCAGACGGCTGTGCAGACCCTTGAACTCGTCCCATGTACGGGCCAGCAGGTCGAGCTCCATCTCGTAGCGCTCGCGGATGCTGGTGAGCTCCTTGTCGAGGGCGTTGCGCGCCTTGCGTGCGTCGGCGCCTTCGGACTCGGCCTTCTCGGCCTCGGTCTCGGCATCTTTGATCCGACGATCGATGGCGAGATCGAGCTCCTTGCGGATGGCGTCGCGCTCTTCGATGTACTCGGCCTCGAGGTTGGCGAGGTTCTCGTGACGGGCATCCTCGTCGACCCACGTCACCAGGTTGGCGGCGAAGTAGATGACCTTCTCGAGCTGCTTGGCCTTCAGCTCTTCCTTCGGCTCGATGCCGGCCAGCAGATAGGCCAGCCAGCTACGGGTGCCGCGGAGGTACCAGATGTGCACGACGGGTGCGCTGAGCTCGATGTGGCCCATGCGCTCGCGGCGGACCTTCGAACGTGTGACTTCGACGCCGCAGCGCTCGCAGATGATGCCCTTGAAGCGCACGCGCTTGTACTTGCCGCAGTAGCACTCCCAGTCGCGTGTTGGTCCGAAGATCTTCTCGCAGAACAGGCCGTCCTTCTCGGGACGCAGCGTGCGGTAGTTGATCGTCTCGGGCTTCTTCACTTCACCGTGGGACCACAGGCGGATCTGGTCGGCCGTGGCCAACCCGATCTTCAACTGGTCGAACATGTTCACATCAAGCATGGTTCTCTCGGTTCTTCGTCTCGTTCGTTTTCAGTATCAGTAACTTGCGTTGCGGGCGGCACGACGTGCCTCGCGCTCGCGGTCGTCTTCGTCGGTGCCGCGCTCGTTGCGGCTGATGTCGATGCCCAATTCCTCGGCGGTGCGGAAGACGTCTTCGTCCATCTCGCGCATCTCGATCTCGGAACCATCGTCGGCCAGTACCTCGACGTTGAGGCACAGCGCCTGCATCTCCTTCATCAGCACCTTGAAGCTCTCGGGAATGCCGGGTTCGGGGATGTTCTCGCCCTTGACGATCGCCTCGTACACCTTGACTCGGCCCAACACGTCGTCGGACTTGATGGTCAACAGCTCCTGCAGGCAGTACGCCGCGCCGTAGGCCTCGAGGGCCCACACTTCCATCTCACCGAAGCGCTGGCCGCCGAACTGTGCCTTACCACCCAACGGCTGCTGGGTGATCATGCTGTACGGGCCGGTGGAGCGGGCGTGGATCTTGTCGTCGACAAGGTGCGCCAGCTTGAGGATGTACATGTAGCCGACGGTGACCGGGTTGTCGTACACCTCGCCGGTACGGCCGTTGCGCAGCACCGTCTTGCCATCGGTCTGGATCAGGCGTGTGCCGTCGACGGACTCGGCGTTGAGGTTCTCGAAGATCGACTGGATCGTCGGGTGCTTGCCGGCAGCATCTTCCTCGTCCCAGTGAGCTCCGTCGAACACCGGGGTGGCGATGAAGGTGCTGGGCTTGGTGTTGGGGCGGGTCTTGCTCTCGGTGCCGCGAATGGGTGTATCGCCGATCAGCTTGTTGCCGTTCTTCACATCGGTCCAACCCCAACGGGCTGCATAACCGAGGTGCGCTTCGAGCACCTGGCCGACGTTCATTCGGCTCGGAACACCGAACGGGTTGAGGATGATGTCGACCGCAGTGCCGTCGGCCATGTAGGGCATGTCTTCGATCGGGAGGATCTTGGAGATGACACCCTTGTTGCCGTGGCGTCCGGCCAGCTTGTCGCCGACCGAGATCTTGCGCTTCTGGGCGACGTAGACCCGGACCAGTTCGTTGACGCCCGGCGGCAGTTCATGGCCATCCTCGCGGGTGAACACCTTCACGTCGATGACCTTGCCGCTCTCGCCGTGCGGCACCTTCAATGAGGTGTCGCGGACCTCGCGGGCCTTCTCGCCGAAGATGGCGCGCAGGAGACGCTCTTCTGGAGTGAGCTCGGTCTCGCCCTTCGGGGTGACCTTGCCGACCAGCACGTCGCCGGGGCCGACTTCGGCACCGACGCGGATGATGCCGCGGTCGTCGAGGTCTCGAAGGATGTCGTCGCTGAGGTTGGGGATGTCACGAGAGATTTCCTCGGGGCCCAACTTGGTGTCACGGGCATCGACTTCGTGCTCGTGGATGTGGATCGAGGTCAGCACGTCGTCCTTGACGAGACGCTCGCTGAGGATGATGGCGTCCTCGAAGTTGTAGCCCTCCCACGGCATCAGCGCAACGAGCAGGTTCTTGCCGAGCGCCAGTTCGCCATGATCGGTCGAAGGACCGTCGGCGATGATGGTGCCCTTGACGACTTTGTCGCCTTCCTTCACCAGCGCACGATGGTTGATGCAGGTGTCCTGGTTGCTGCGGCGGAACTTGCTGAGCGGGTAGACCCGCTTGCCGCTGGTCTGGCCCTCGCCCGGCGTCTTGTACATCACCGTGATCGACGAACCACTGACCTCGATGACCTCACCGTCGCCGGTGGCCTGGATGAGGTCGGCTGCATCGCGCGCCGCACGATCCTCGATGCCGGTACCGATGTACGGCGCCTCGGCGCGCACCAGCGGGACTGCCTGGCGCTGCATGTTGGCGCCCATCAGGGCGCGGTTTGCGTCGTCGTGCTCGAGGAACGGGATGAGTGCCGTCGCGACCGAAACGATCTGCTTCGGGCTGACGTCCATCAACTGCACTTCGATCGGCGGCACCGACGCAATGTCGGTGGTGGCACCGAAGAAGCTCTCTGCTTCCAGCATCTTGCGGAGGTCTTCGAGGCTGGCAGCTTGTGGGCTGCGGCGCACGAGGACGCGCTCGTCCTTGAACGTGCCGTCGGGGTTGATCGGGGTGTTGGCCTGGGCGACGACGTAGTTCTCTTCTTCGTCGGCGGCCATGTAGCGGATCTCACCCGAGACCTTGCCGTTCTTCACGACCCGGTAGGGCGTCTCGATGAAGCCGTAGGGGTTGACGCGGGCGAATGTGCTGAGCGCACCGATGAGGCCGATGTTCGGGCCCTCCGGGGTCTCGATCGGGCACATGCGGCCGTAGTGGCTGAAGTGCACGTCGCGGACTTCGAAGCCGGCGCGCTCGCGGCTGAGGCCGCCCGGCCCCAACGCCGACAAGCGACGGCGGTGGGTCAGTCCCGACAGCGGGTTGACCTGGTCCATGAACTGCGACAGCTGCGAGGTTCCGAAGAACTCCTTGATCGCCGCGACCACGGGACGGATGTTGACCAGCGTCGTCGGGGTGATGGCCTCGACGTCTTGGGTCGTCATGCGCTCGCGGACCACACGCTCCATGCGGCTGAGGCCGATGCGAACCTGGTTCTGGATCAGCTCGCCCACGCTGCGGATGCGGCGGTTGGCGAAGTGGTCCTGGTCGTCGAGGCGGTACCCGGGCTCCTGCTTCACGAGGTGGAGCATGTAGCTGACAGCGGCGACGATCTCGTTGGGACGCAACACGTCGGTGTCGTCGGGGTCGCTGTTCATGCTGCGCTTGGTCGGGTCATCGCCCTCGCTGCGGAAGAACGAGCCGAGCTCGCGGGTGCCCTTGCCGAAGAGTTCGTCGAGCTTGCCGACTTCGCCACCGAGCTTGCGGTCGAGCTTGTAGCGGCCAACGCGGCTGAGGTCGTAGCGACGGTTCTCGAAGAACGCGTTGCGGAAGTAGGCGCGTGCGGACTCGACGGTCGGCGGCTCGCCCGGGCGGGCACGCTTGTAGATCTCGACCAACGCCTCGTTCTGCGTCGGGGCGACGTGCTTCTCTTTCTCCCACTGACCCTCGAGGAAGTCGAACTGGGCGACGAAGCGCTCGAGGAAGCCGGGAGCGTGCTCTTCGTCATATCCGCACGCCCGGAGCAGCGTGAAGATGCCCATGCGACGCTTGCGGGCGACGCGGGTGCCGGCGGTGACGTCCTTGCCCGGCTTGTGCTCGACGTCGAACTCGAGCCACTCACCGCGGTACGGGTGAACCGTGCCCTTGACGAGCTGGTGCTTGCTGAGGTTACGAAGGCGGAAGCGCTCGCCCGGCTCGAAGATGACGCCGGGGCTGCGCACGAGCTGCGACACGACGACGCGCTCGGTGCCGTTGATGATGAACGTGCCCTTCTCGGTCATCATCGGGAAGTCGCCCATGAACACGGTCTGCTCTTTGATCTCACCGGTGTTGCGGTTCATGAACCTGGCGCGCACGAAGATCGGCGCGCTGTAGGTCATGTCCTTTTCCTTGCATTCGTCGACCGAGAACTTCGGCGGCGGGCGCAGGTCCTCGTCGTCGGGATCGAACTCCAGCTCGAGCTGCAAGGCCTCGCTGAAGTCCTTGATCGGCGAAATGTCGCGGAACGTCTCGGCGAGTCCCTCGTTGAGGAACCATTCGAAACTCTCGCGTTGCACCGCGATCAGGTCCGGCAGCTCCAGCGGCTCGGAAAGGTTGGCGAACGAATAACGCTCGCGGGACGTGGATCGAGAGGCCACAATTACTCCTTGGCAGCAGGCGGTGAGACGGCAAACAGCAGAACTGGGGCGCGCAAGGTCAAGTGGGCATAGCGATAGCAAGAGACAAGACGCACGGCAACGTTCGATACTATCCGCAGCACAAGGCAACGTCAACCGCAGCTGGCACTTCTGCCAGACGGGATTTCGTGAGGGCGAACGGTAAGCCCGAAAGCCGTTCCTGTCAAGGACCTACGGAGAAACCGCAGGTCAGGACGAGGCGTGGTCACTTGACCGCGCTCCAGATCGGCAGCAAGGATGTCGAGACTTGATCGAGGGGATGTAGTTCGGTGACCATGACGAGCGCACAGGCAGAGAACGCTTCAACGACGGAGGCGGGACGCCGATTCCCCACCGACTTCGTGTGGGGCTGTGCGACCTCGTCGTACCAGATCGAAGGCGCGGTGGCCGAAGACGGCCGCGCAGAGAGCATCTGGGATCGCTTCTGCACGGTCCCTGGGGCGATCTCGGACGGCACCGACGGCGCCGTGGCCTGCGATCACTACCACCGCTACCCCGACGACATCGCCCTGATGGCCCGACTGAACCTCAACGCCTATCGGTTCTCGATCGCCTGGCCGCGGATCCTGCCCGCGGGTCGGGGCAAGGTCAACACGCCGGGTCTCGACTTCTACGACCGGTTGGTCGACTCGCTGCTCGCTGCCGGCATCCAGCCCCACCCGACGCTGTACCACTGGGACCTGCCACAGGTGTTGGAGGACGAAGGTGGTTGGCCGGTGCGCGCCACCGCCGAGGCCTTTGCCGACTATGCCGAAATCGTCGCCGAGCGGCTTGGAGATCGCATCAGCAGCTGGATGACGATGAACGAGCCGTACGTCATCGCCAACCTCGGATACCTCACCGGCGAGCACGCGCCCGGCCGCAGTTCGCTGCCCGACTCGCTGGCTGCTGCGCACCACGTGCTCGTCGGTCACGGGTTGGCGATGGAGCGGGTGCGAGCAGCGGTTCCCGGTGCCAGCGTCGGCATCGTGTTGAACTTCACCCCGGTCACGCCGATCGGCAGCTCCCCGGCAGCCGTCGACCGCCAGCGAATAGTCGACGATGTCCACAATCACTGGTACGTCGATCCGATCGGCGGGCTCGGATACCCGCAGTACACCGTCGATCGACTGGGCTGGGCACGCACCGAGGTGCGCGACGGCGACATGGACCTGATTGCCCGACCGATCGACATGCTCGGCATCAACTTCTACACCCGCCAGATGGTCGGCGCCCTCGAGGGCGAGCGCGATGCCCGAGGCGCGCTGACGGCGATGGGGTGGGAGGTGCATCCGCCGGCATTGGGCGACCTGTTGCGTGGCCTGCACGCGACCCACGGCTTTCCCCGCTACTTCATCACCGAGAACGGTGCGGCGATGCCCGACGCCGAGGTGGTCGACGGCCGGGTCATCGACAACGACCGACTCGAGTACATCGCCGGCCACCTCGCCCAGGTGCACCAGGCGATGGAGGATGGCGTGCCGGTCGACGGATACTTCGCCTGGTCGCTGCTCGACAACTTCGAATGGGCCTTCGGCTACGGACCGAAATTCGGCCTCGTCGCGGTCGACATGGAGACCCAACACCGAACGCCCAAGAAGAGCGCTCTGTGGTACGCCGACGTCGCCCGTACCGGAGAGATCACCCCGAGGCCAGAGCCCTGACCCGCCCGAACTCCGATCGAGTGGTTCCGGCCCGGCACTGGCTATCGGAGTGTTTCACGCTCACCCGGGTGGGCTCGAAACACTCCACACCAGCCCTGTGGAGTTCTTGGTGCCCACCTGGGTGCCTCGAAGCACTCCGGGCTAGCCGCGCCATCGCTGCCGATCGGCGTTCTGGACAGCCGACTCGCGATCGGGCAGTCTGAGCGCGGTGCAGATCCAGTCGGCCAGGCCAGAGCGGCGTCGTCGGCAGCGCGTCGCGCTTGGGCTGGCATGGGCAACGATCGCGTGGAACACGGTCGAGGCTGGCGTTGCCATCGTCGCCGGTGCTGCTGCCTCCTCGATTGCGCTCGTCGGATTCGGCTTGGACTCCACCGTCGAAGTGCTGTCAGCGTCGGTCATCGTCTGGCAGATGACCCGCGACGTTCCCGAAGACCGCGAGGCCATGGCGCTGCGGCTCATCGCTGTGAGCTTCTTTGCCCTCGCCGGGTACGTGGCGGTGCGAGCGGTCGTCGACCTTGCCACCACGAGCGAGCCGGAAACAAGCACGTGTGGGCATCGTTCTCGCTGCGGTGTCCCTCGTCGTGATGCCGGTGCTCGCCGCATTGAAACGCCGTAACGGACGACGCCTCGGCTCGAACAGCGTCGTCGCCGACAGCCGCCAGACGATGCTCTGCACCTACCTATCGGCAGTGCTGCTGGTCGGTCTTGTGCTCAACGCGACCGTTGAATGGTGGTGGGCTGATCCGCTCGCCGCGCTGCTCATCGCCGCTCTCGCATTCAATGAGGGGCGCGAGGCATGGCGGGGCGAACGCTGCTGCGACGATGACACTTGCGATGACTGACTGCCGCACACATCTGCCGTTCCGTGCGCGGGAGACAAAGGTGATGTCGCGCCAGAAAGCCGTGATGCAGCCCCGCTTCTGACGTTGCTACCCAACTCAGCACTGACTGCCGGCCCTCTAACCCTCGCCGAGGCTGACTTGAGCGGCGATGCTCTCGCGGCGACCGGGAAGACTGGCGATGCCGCGGCGCATGTGGCGCAACTCGCGGCGCTGTTCGAAGCCGAGGCGCTGCAGCGTCGCGATGTGACCGCTCTCGGGTGGCACGTTGACCCTCGGCGGTGACGCCCACTCCAGCTGCAGTGCTGCGGCAATGAGGCTGGTGAGCGCCTCGGAAGTGTCTCCGACGACGGGTGCCAGCGTGGTCGGCTGGGCGACGAGCCAGCCTGCGACCTTGCCGCGGCGTCGCAGGACCAATGCTCGACCGGGATGCTGCTCGGCCAACTTGGCGATCAGCTCTCGGCGAGATGCTCCGAATCGCGGAGCGTCGAACCGTGCGACCTCATCGAGGTCGGCGTCCGTCAACGGTTGGCATTCGTCGTCGCCGGCCGGACGTGCGTCGCCGCCCGCGAATTCCATCACCTTCGTGAGGCCATGATCGGCGAAGCCCATTCGCTCGTAGACCGGCCCGCCGGAGGCGGAGGCGTCGAGCACCGAGGCACAACCGTGCCCGGTCAGCACTTCGGCGAGGTACTCGGTGATCGCGGTTCCGATTCCCCTGCGCTCGAAACCGGGTGCCGTCGCGACCAGACCGATCCAACCGAACTTCCCGTCCGGATAGGCGATACAGGTACCCGTGCCCACCACCGATCCACCATCTTCGACGACAACGAGACCATCGGGTTGCACGGCTGCGAATCGGTCGATGCTGCCACGAAACGACGATGCACCGTAGGCCAGGCACATCACAGCATCCATCGCGTCGAGTGTCGCCGGCTCGGCCACGGGATCGACACGTCGCGGCGTCACGGCGCCAGACCTTAGTGGAGTGTTTGGCGACACCCCGGGTGGGCTCGAAACACTCCACAACGCCTCGCACGGCAGACGCAGAACGGCCCGGGACGACGCCCGGGCCTTGCTCCGCACTTCCACATCGAGGCGGCATCAGCCGCTTCGAATTACTTGACTTCGACCGTGGCGCCGGCTTCGGCGAGCTTGGTCTTGGCGGCCTCTGCGGCCTCCTTGGTGGCCTTCTCGAGAACGGGCTTGGGAGCGCCGTCGACGAGGTCCTTTGCTTCCTTCAGGCCCAGGCTGGTCAGCTCGCGCACGACCTTGATGACCTGGATCTTCTGGGCGCCGGCCTCGGTGAGAATGACATCGAACTCGTCCTTCTCCTCTTCGGCCGGTGCTGCGGCGGCTGCGCCGCCGCCGGCGGCCGCAACGGCTACCGGGGCAGCGGCGGTGACGCCGAACTTCTCTTCGAACGCGTCGAGCAGTTCCTTGAGCTCGATGACGGTCATACCTGAAATGGCGTCGAGGACGTCGTCCTTGGTGAGTGTTGCCATGGTGATTTCTCCTTACGAAATGTGTTGTTACGAAATGGGTTGGTGAGTCGAAACAACCGCTTACGCGGCAGCTTCCTTTTGATCGATGAGGGCCTTGAGGCCGTAGGCGAAGCTGCGTGGCAGGGCCTGCAACAGACCTGCGGTCTTGACCAGCGGGGCCTGGAAGGCTCCGGCCAGCATTGCCAGCAATACGTCGCGGCTCGGCAGATCGGCGAGCGCTTCGATGTCCTTCGAGGACATCGACTTGCCGCCCATCGCCCCACCCTTGATGATCAGGAATGGGTTGGTCTTGGCTGCGTCCTTCAGCGCCTTCGCGACGCCGGCGGCATCGCCGCTGACGAACGTGATTGCGCTGGGGCCGATCAGCAGTTCGGCGAGACCGTCGATGCCTGCCTTCTCGGCGCCGAAGCGAGCCAATGTGTTCTTGTACACCTTGTACTCGCCACCGCTGTTGCGCAGTTGGCGACGCAATGTCGCCAATTGCCCGACGCTCATGCCGCGGTACTCGGTGATGATCGCCGCGTCTGCTGCAGTGAGCTTGGCGGACACCTCGTCGACCACGGCCACTTTCTCGGCACGGGGGTTCTCAGTTGTCATGTACACCTCCTCTCGCTTCTACTCGGGTGCTCGCTTTGCAGCGAACACCGGAGGAGCGAAGGCGTTGGAGCCATGACTCGATCACGTGTTCACCTCGGCTGGTGGGGCGAACCCATTATCCCTGGGGACCAGCGGTCTTTGGCGAGCGATTGCTTTGGTTGTGCGGCAACGCTACCGGCGGTTTTGACCGGTACGTCTACTGCTTGAAATCGGGGTGGCCGACCTCGGGGCGCAGGCGGGTGGTGTCGACCTTGATGCCAGGGCCCATGGTCGATGAGACCGAGATCTTCTTGAGATAGCGACCCTTGGCCGAAGCGGGCTTGGCGCGCTGCAGTTCGTCGAGCACAGCACGGAAGTTGCGCTCCAGCGCAACGGGCTCGAAGCTCGCCTTGCCGATGGTGACGTGCACATTGCCGTAGCGGTCGGTGCGGTACTCGACCTTGCCACCTTTGAACTCGGCGACGGCACGGCCGACGTCTTGAGTCACGGTTCCGGTCTTCGGGTTCGGCATCAGGCCACGCGGGCCGAACACCCGGCCGAGACGACCGACGAGCGGCATCATGTCGGGCGTTGCGATGGCGAGATCGAAGTCCATGTTGCCCTTCTGGATCTCTTCGGCCAGGTCGTCGGCACCGACGATGTCGGCACCGGCGTCGCGGGCCTCTTGGGCGGCCTCGCCGGAGGCGAACACGGCGACGCGGACGTTCTTGCCCGTGCCTTCGGGCAATGCAACGGTGCCACGGACCATCTGGTCGGCCTTGCGTGGGTCGACGCCGAGGCGGATGGCGACGTCGACACCCTCGTCGAACGTTGCCTTCGCCATCGACTTGGCCAGCGTCACGGCCTCGGTCGGCGTGAACAGCTGGTCACGGTCGAACGCCTTGACGGAATCTGCGAACTTCTTTCCTGACATTTCTGTCTCCCTCGGTGTTAGCGCCGCCGGGCGAGGTGATCCCGGTCGAGCGGTGTGCTGAATGGAACTCGGTGAACTGTGCTGCTGAGACTTAGGAAACCTTGAGGCCCATCGAGCGGGCGGTGCCACGGATCTGCTGCTTGGCAGCTTCGAGATCGTAGGCGTTGAGGTCGGGCATCTTGATCTTGGCGACTTCTTCGATGTCGGCCTCGGTGACGGTGCCGACGACTGTCTTGCCCGGCTCGGTCGAGCCCTTGGCAAGGCCGGCCTTCTGGCGCAGCAGCACCGGTGCCGGCGGGGTCTTGAGGATGAACGTGAACGTACGGTCCTCGAAGATGGTGATCTCGACCGGGATGATGGTGCCGACCTGCGACTCGGTGGCGGCGTTGTACTGCTTGACGAAATCCATGATGCCCACGCCGTGCGGCCCGAGCGCTGTACCCACCGGCGGGGCCGGGGTGGCCTTGCCTGCGGGGATCTGGATCTTGACGATCGCACTGACCTTCTTCTTTGCCATGACTACTTTCCTGTGCCTGATTCTTGGATGTGATTCGAACGTGTGCTGCGTTACAGCTTGGAGACTTGGCTGAAGTCCATCTCCACCAAGGTCTCGCGACCGAAGATGTTGACGAGGACCTTGAGCTTCATGTGATCGGCGTTGATCTCGGCGATCGTGCCGGCGAAGTCGGCGAACGGACCTTCCTTCACACGCACGCTCTCGCCCACTTCGTAGTCGAGCTTGGGCTTCTTGCGGTTCGGCAAGCCACCGGTGCCATCGCCCTTGGCAGCCAGGAACGTCTGCACCTCGCGGCGTGACAACGGCGTCGGCTTTTGGCCTTGCTTGTTCTGCCCGACGAAGCCGGTGACACCGGGAGTGTTGCGGATGCAGTACCAGCTGTTGTCGTCCATCTGGCAACGCACCAGCAGGTAGCCGGGGAAGACCTTCTTCTGCACGGTCTGCTTGCGACCGTTCTTGAACTCGTCGACTTCCTCCATGGGGATGACGACCTCGTAGATCTTCTCCTCCATGTTCATGCTCTGGATGCGAGCATGCAGGTTGGCAGTGACCTTCTTCTCGTACCCCGACTGGGTGTGTACGACGTACCACGCACCCGGACGGGTCCAGGGATCGTCGATGATCTCTTCCTCGACCGCAGCCTCGTCGTCGTCGGCCTCGGCCTCGGCGTCGTGCGACAGGTCGAACGAGGCATCGACGGTCTCGTCGGTGTCCTCGGTCGTCTCCGTGTCGGTCGTCGTCGATTCGGTTGCCGCGTCGGGCGCAGGGATCTCGGCGGTCGGGTCGTCGACAGCGCGCTCCTCGAGAGGAGTGGCTTCTGGATCGGTTTCGGTGAGCAGGTCGTCGTTCATGATCAGGTGTCGTACAACCAGCCCGACAGCACGCCGAACAGCGAGTCGAGGCCGAAGACGTAGGCGGTGTAGATGATGACCGTGGTCAACACGATCAGCGAGAAGCGGCGGACTTCCGGCCATTTCGGCCAGGCAACCTTGCGCATCTCGTCGCGGACCTCACGGAGATACATCGCCGGAGTGGTGCGCTGCTTGCGCTGGCGGGCCTGCGGCGCAGGGGCGCGCGTCGGCCGGCCCTGCTCGTCAAGCGCACCCATCTTCTTCAGCGAACGCTTTTGCTCTCGGTTGAGGTCATCCAGTGACATTGATTGCTCCCATAGGGATGTGGGCAGGGCAGGAGGGACTCGAACCCCCGACCGTCGGTTTTGGAGACCGATGCTCTACCAACTGAGCTACTGCCCTCGGAAGGGCGACTGGTAACGCTACCAGCCACCCAACGAGGTTTACCCGGCGGTCTGCGGGTTACCGGGTCTCTTTATGCGTCGTGTGGCGACGGTCGTTGGAGCAGTACTTCTTCATCTCGAGTCGCTCGCGGTCGTTGACCTTGGACTTCATCGTGATGTAGTTGCGCCGCTTGCACTCGGTGCACTCGAGGGTGATCTTCACCCTCTTGTCGTTTCTGGCCATTGGGCCGGCTCCTTGTCCTGATCGCTCTGTGCGAATTGTTTTTGGGCGAGAACTGTTACTTGGTGATCTTGGTGACGCGGCCGGCGCCTACGGTACGGCCACCCTCGCGGATCGCGAACCGCAGACCCTCGTCCATCGCGATCGGCTTGCCCAACTCGACCGTGATCGCCACGTTGTCACCAGGCATGACCATCTCCGTGCCCTCCGGCAACTGGATCGTGCCAGTCACATCCGTCGTACGGAAAAAGAACTGCGGACGATAATTGTTGAAGAACGGCTTGTGACGCCCACCCTCGGACGCCGACAACACATACACCTGACCCTCGAAATTGGTGTGCGGCGTGATACTGCCCGGCTTACACAACACCTGACCACGCTCCACATCTTCCTTCTTCGTCCCACGCAACAACGCACCGATGTTGTCACCCGCTTGACCCTGATCCAGGATCTTGCGGAACATCTCCACACCCGTACACACCGTCTTCTGCGTCGTCTTCAACCCAACGATCTCCAAATCATCACCAGTGTGCACCTTGCCCTGCTCGACCTTGCCGGTCACCACCGTGCCACGACCAGTGATCGTGAACACATCCTCGATCGGCATCAAGAACGGCTTGTCCAACTCGCGCACAGGCTCAGGGATCGCCGAATCACAAGCATCCATCAACTCCATGATCTTGCCCTGCCACTCCTCATCACCCTCCAACGCCTTCAACGCGCTGACACCGCACCACCGGAGCATCATCACCCGGGAACTCGTACTCGCTGAGCAACTCACGAACCTCGAGCTCGACCAACTCCAACAACTCTTCGTCATCCACCATGTCGGCCTTGTTCAACGCCACCACGATGTACGGCACACCAACCTGACGAGCCAACAACACATGCTCACGCGTCTGCGGCATCGGACCATCCGTCGCCGCAACCACCAAGATCGCACCATCAACCTGAGCAGCACCAGTGATCATGTTCTTGATGTAGTCAGCATGACCCGGCATATCGACATGCGCATAGTGACGATTCTCGGTCTCGTACTCGATATGAGCAATCGAGATCGTGATACCACGAGCCTTCTCCTCAGGCGCCTTATCGATCTGATCGAACGGCGTGTACTTCGCCAACCCCTTACCCGCCAACGTCTTGGAAATCGCAGCAGTCAACGTCGTCTTGCCATGGTCAATATGACCCATCGTGCCAATATTGACATGCGGCTTGTTCCGCTCGAATTTTGCCTTGCTCATGGGAGACCCTCTCCTGTGTTGTGATTCTGTTCGGTGAGTGATTGTTGCATTGTGTTGTAGCGGCGATCGGTCTCGAACCGATGACCTTCCGATTATGAGCCGGATGCTCTGACCAACTGAGCTACGCCGCCAGGGCTTTGCCGAACCGGTTTCGTCTCCCCGGAGGCAGCGGACCGTCTGGTCGAGCCCTCTGTGGGAATCGAACCCACGACCTACGCCTTACCATGGCGTTGCTCTACCGACTGAGCTAAAAGGGCGATCGCTGGCGCGCGGTTCTACCCGCAAGCCAGCCGAGAAGCATAGCGCCGACCGCGGGGCATCTACCACGGGATTCTCGTGCTTTCGGCACTACGCTCGGCCGCCGTGAAGGAGGGCCGGATCGAGTCGATCACGCTGCGCTTGGCATCGGCGGCGGATGCCGAACAGATCCGCCAGATCTACAACTACGAGGTCTCCAACACGGTCGCCACGTTCGACCTGGTGCCCCGGTCGCTGCAGGACCAGCAGCAGTGGATTGCCGACCGGAACGGAGCGTTCGCGGCGATCGTCGCCATCGACCCGGTTGACGAACACGGCGACGTCGTCGGCTTCGGGTCGCTCTCGCCGTACAAGGAGCGCGCCGCCTATCGCACCAGCGTGGAGGACTCGGTCTACGTCCGCCGCGACCGCAACGGCGAGGGGATCGGCAAGCTGATCGTCAACGAGCTGCTGAGCGTCGCTGCCGCGTCGGGCTTCCACGCCGTGTTCGCCCGGATCTCGGCGTCGAGCGAGGCCTCGATCGCCCTGCACCGCTCGTGCGGATTCGAGCTGGTCGGGATCGAGCGCGAGGTCGGCCGCAAGTTCAACAACTGGCACGACGTCGCCATCATGCAAGCCCTGCTCTAAACCCGTCACCTGGGCCGAGCGAGCCAACTCTGGCGTGATCGCGCCCAGTGAGGTTCATGGGCGCGAGCGAGCCAACTCTGGCGTGATATCGCGCCCGAGGGCAGGACCTACGGAGTGAGGCCGAGGGCCTCGGCTTCGGCGGCGAGGGCCAGCCACGACTCCTCTGCTGCAGCAACGTCGGCCTGAGCGGCGGCCAGCTGCTCGCCCAGCTTCGACAGCTCCCAGTGGGCGTTGGTCGACGCCATCTCCTTGTCCAACTTGTCTCGCGCTGCGATGGCCGCCGCCACGCGCCGTTCGGCCTGGCCGAGATCGCGGCGGACGGTCGACGGGCTGCGACCCGACACCGGCTTCGTCCGAGTCGGCGCCGGCGCCCGCGCGGTCATCTGCGGCAGCGGAGCGGCATCCGCTGTCGCGCGCTGGGTCAGCCAGGCAGCGACGCCACCGCGAATCCAGCGAACGCCGCCCTTGCCGTCGAGGGCGAGCAGCTCGTCGGTCACTCGATCGAGGAACGCACGGTCGTGGCTGACGGTGACGACGATCCCCGGCCAATCGTCGAGGAAGTCCTCCATCGCCCGCAGCGTGTCGAGGTCGAGGTCGTTGGTCGGCTCGTCGAGCAGCAGCACGTTCGGCTGCGGGACGAGGGTGAGCAGCAGTTGCAGGCGCCGCCGCTCGCCACCGCTGAGCGTGCCGATGGGTGCGAACTGGGCATCGCCGTCGAACCAGAACCGTCGCATCAGGTTGACGTCGGCGAGCGAGGGTTCTCCCTTGTCGCCGGCGACCGCCTCGCGGACCCGTTGGGTCAGGTCGAGGTCTCGGCCGAGCTGGTCGTAGTAGCCGATCTGGACGGTTGCGCCACGCTCGACCTTGCCAGTGGATGGTGTGAGGCGGCCGGCGATGAGATCGAGCAGCGTCGACTTGCCGGCACCGTTGGAACCGACGACTCCGACCCGGTCGCCGGGTTCGAACACCAGCGAGCAGGGATCGACGCACGCGTGTGCCGTCGGGCCACGAGAACGCGACGTCGGTCAGCTCGATGCCCTTCGATCCGAGCCGCTTCGATCCCATCGACAGGCCGAGGTCGCCGTCGCGGGCTGCCGCCTGGGCCTTGCCTTCGACCAAGGGCGGTCGCGGTGGCGATCCGGGCCTTCGGCTTGGACGTGCGGGCCGGCGCCCCACGCCGCAACCAGGCGAGCTCGCGTGTCGCCAGGTTCTTGCGGACCTGTTCGGCGACCTCGGCGCGTTCCTCGCGCTCGGCGCGACCGGCGAGGTATGCCGCATACCCGGACCCGGCGTGCCAGCCCGTCGGCACGTGCAGATATGCGGTGCCGCGATCGAGTTCGAGCACCTTGTGTCGTGACCTTGTCGAGCACATGGCGATCGTGGGTGACCAACACCAGTCCACCGCGGTACGCCGCGAGCCACTCCTCGAGGAACTGGATGGCATCGAGGTCGAGGTGGTTGGTCGGCTCGTCGAGGATCAGCACCTCGTACTCGCCCACCAGCAGCCGCGCCAGCGCAGCCCGCTTGGCCTGACCCCCCGACAGTTCAGCGGTCGACGCGTCGAGCAACGGCGTCATCCCCAGCCGATCGAGCATTGCCTCGCCCTGCCACTCGCCACCGACCGCCTCGCGTACGGTGCCGGCCGGCAGCACCGGATTCTGCAGCAGGAACCCGACGCGGGCACCGCGGCCCCATCGAACCTCACCGGTCTCCGGTCGCAGTTCGCCGGCCAGCATTCGCAGCAGCGTGCTCTTGCCGCTGCCGTTCAGCCCGACGACGCCGAGCCGGTCGCCGTCGCTGATCGTCACCGAGACGTCGGCGAACAGCGGTCGGTTCGGCCGGCTGGCGGCGAGTCGTTCGGCGTCGATGAGGATCATTGGGTGCTTCAGCGGTGACTGGACGATCAAAAGTGCAATCGCCAGGCCCCGGTTGGGGACCTGGCGATTCAGGGTGGGCCGGGAAGGATTCGAACCTCCGTAGGACTATGCCAGTTGATTTACAGTCAACCCCCTTTGGCCACTCGGGTACCGACCCATCTGCGGGAATCGAGGCTAGCGGCCCAACTAGTCTCACGACATGCCCAGTTTTGATGTTGTCTCCGAGGTCGACCGGCAGGAACTGCGCAATGCCATCGATCAGGCCCAGCGCGAGATCGCCACGCGCTACGACTTCAAGAACACCGACTCGTCGATCGAACAGAACGAGCTGGTACTGACGCTGCGCACCCAGAGCGAGGATCGGCTTGACTGCGTTGCGCACCGTCATCGAGGAGAAGCTGGTGAAGCGCGGCGTGTCGTTGAAGGGGCTCGACTACGGCAAGATCGAGGAGGCGACGCACAACAGCGTGCGCCAGGTCCTGACCATCGCGGTCGGCATCTCATCCGACAAGGCCCGCGAGATCAACAAGATGATCAAGGAGAAGGGTCCGAAAGGTGTCAGCAGCCAGACGCAGGGCGACACCGTTCGGGTCACCGGCAAGAAGCGCGACGACCTGCAAGCCATCATCGCCACGCTGAAGGGTGCCGACCTCGGCATTCCGCTGCAGTTCCAGAACTTCCGCGACTAGAAGTCCCTGCAACTACGGGGTCGGCGTTGCCTCGACGGGCGCCGCAACCGGTGCCGCAACGACGCACCCGGCGCCGAGGTCGAGGTTGGCGGCGACATACGCCGGCTGCCAGCCGACTGCCAGCACGGGAGCGTCGTCGGCCGGCGACGCCAGAACGGCGCCACGTTGGCGTGCTGCGGTGATCAGGCACGCGGCGTCGACCGCGGCATCCCCTGCGGCGCTGTTGGCGGTCTCGAGGAGTGCACGCTCGACGCCGGCACCACCGAACGCCACCGGCACCCGCGCCGGGAGTTGAGCCGATACCACGACACCGGGATCGCAAGCTCGGATGGCGATCTGGTTGCCCTCGATCGGCACGACGATCGTCGTCGATTCCGCAGGAGCTGTGGCCGCCCACGAAGTGAACGAGGCCAGCAAGACTGCGGCACCATCGGCATCGGCTGCGGCGATCTTGGCGTCCACGCACTGACTTGTTGCGTCGGTCGATGTCACCACCGAGTCACCCATCCACCGCGTAGCCGCCGCCCAGGCCTGGCCATCGTCGATGCGGCTGGCGAGCACGTAGTACCAGAACATCATGCCCTGCGTACCTGGCGGGGATGCGACGATCGCCGGAGGCCGACGGGCATCGAAGATGTCGTCGCTGACCGGGGTTGCCTGCTCGAGGGCTGACAATGCCGTGGGATCGGTCGCTGCGATCGTGGGACGCAAGGCGACGCCCCCACGACCGGCGAGAGTCGCCGCGTATTGCGAGGTCGACACGGTGTTGCCATGGCCTTGCACGAACGCCAGCAGTTCGGGTGCGAGTAGTTCGGGACTGTCGTTCGCGGCCAGGGTGTTGGCAACGGCCAAGGCGTCGGCATCGATGATCGCTCGCAGCGCGAACGACGCTGCCGGTGAGGTCGAGGCAGCTCGCCCACTCCAGTCGTACGCCTGGTCGAGCAATGCGACCGTCATCGCCCGATGCAGTGCGAATCGATAGAGGTGCGGCTGCGCTTGGAGGTCATCGCTGACGAAGATTTTCTTGGTTGTGGGGTCGTAGAACGCAGGCGAGTCGTTCATCGCCTGTCGTCCGACGGCCTCGAGGTCGAGATCGCCGTTCAGGAGACCAAGTGCCCGCCACATCGGCACGGTCTGTCCACTCGTATCGATCACCGAGCCGGCGAGACGCGCCGCGTAATCGGCGACAGGCACAGGCGTGACATCGACCGCTTGTTCGAACTGCAACCCACGGGTTGCGGCGACATTGTCGGCGAGTGGCTTGAGTTCCACCGGCCAGGTCGGCGTGTGCAGAAGGTACTTCTTGGCAGCGAACGCTCCACCGGCCAACAGTCCGAACAAGAGCACCAGGGTCATGAACGTGCGGAACAGATGACGCTTCGGCTTGCGGCCGCCCTTTCGCTTGGCCTTCCTGCCCCTTGCCTGCTTGCCTTGATCGACCTCGACTGCAGCGACCATCGAAGTCGCCGACCGCGCCGGCGCCGGGATGTAGATGGTCTCGGCGAGAACGGGCGCGTACACGGGCTGGGCGTGAGCAACGATCGGACCGGAGGGGCTGATCGGCGGTAACTCGATCGGTGCATCATCCTCGTCGTCGAACAGGTCTGGGACCGACGCCAGACGATTGACTTCTGGCTGGGCGTCGGCCGTCGAACTGGCGACGACGGGTTCGACGACATCGACGACATCGAGATCATCGAGATCATCGAGATCATCGACGTCCATTGATTCGATGACTTCGACTTCGATCGCAGCCTCGACTTCGATCTCGGCCTCGTCGATCTCATCGTCGATGATCTGACATCGTCGATCACATCGTCGACAACATCCTCGGGCTCCGGATGGTCGACTGCGGGCTCTGGCGTGACCACCGGAGCAGGTGGCCGAAAGGCGTTGACCGGCTGCGGTGGTGGAGGAGGGACCCGACGCGGCGGCGGCAACGGGACGAGTGTTGCCGCACTCGGCGCGGACGACGCCGGCCGGTCGGGTACGACATGCTCCCAGGTCAACTTACGAATCGCTGGGCTGTCGAGGTTGGGAAGTGGTTCGTCGTCGACGACACCGAGATGGGCTGCGACGGTAGGCGTTGTTTCTTCGGCGACGGCCAGACGGGCACCGAGATTGAGGCGGAAGTCCTTGGGCGAGAACACGGGCTCGCCGACGGCGACGTCTGCCTCATCCTCCGAGCGCGTAGCTACCGCACCGGGCTGCCCCGCCAATTCCTCGTCCGTCACCTTCCCTGTATCGGCACGACGAGCTGGCGGCTTAAGAGCAAACTGGCCGATATCGAGTCGCCCGCCAAACCTGGGCGACCCAAACCTCGCTGACTAGTCCTCGCCGGCCGTGTCCGCGGCGCGCCGTTGCAACTCGCCGACGATCGAGGCGTCGGCGAGCGTGGTGGTGTCGCCGAGGTTGCGACCTTCGGCGACGTCGCGCAACAACCGGCGCATGATCTTGCCGCTGCGGGTCTTGGGCAGATCGTTGGTGAAATAGATCGTCTTCGGTTTGGCGATGGCACCGATCTCGGTGGCCACATGATTGCGCAACTCGTTGACGTCGACCTCGTGGCCGCCGCGCAACGTGACATAGGCGATGATCGCCTGTCCGGTGGTGTCGTCGAGGGCACCCACGACGGCAGCTTCCGCAACCGCCGGATGCGAAACCAGCGCAGATTCGACCTCGGTCGTGGAAATGCGGTGGCCGCTGACGTTCATCACATCGTCGACTCGACCCAACAGCCACAGGTACCCGTCGTCGTCGAGCTTGCAGCCGTCGCCGGCGAAGTATCGACCTTCGTACCGGCTCCAGTATGTGTCGAAGTATCGCTGCGGATCACCCCAGATGCCGCGCAGCATCCCCGGCCACGGATGCGTCAACGTCAGATACCCGCCGCCGTGGTCGACGCGACCGCCGGTGTCGTCGACGACCTCGGCACGGATGCCCGGCAGAGGGAACGTTGCCGATCCGGGCTTGGTCGTGGTCGCACCCGGCAACGGGCTGATCATGATCCCACCAGTTTCGGTCTGCCACCATGTGTCGACCACCGGGCAGCGCTCGCCACCGATGTGCTCGCGGTACCACATCCACGCTTCGGGGTTGATCGGCTCGCCCACAGAACCGAGCAACAGCAGTGACGAGAGGTCGTGCTTGGCAGGCTCGGCCGCTCCCCACTTCATGAACGTACGGATGGCGGTCGGTGCCGTGTAGAACTTGGTGACTTTGTACTTCTCGATGATCGACCACAACCGGTCGTTGCCCGGGAAGTTGGGCACGCCTTCGTACATCACGCTGGTGGCCCCGTTGGCCAGTGGTCCGTAGACGATGTAACTGTGGCCGGTGACCCAGCCGACGTCGGCCGTGCACCAGAACACGTCCGTTTCGGGGTGGAGGTCGAACACGAACTTGTGAGTGAAGGCGACCTGCGTGAGATAGCCGCCACTGGTGTGCATGATGCCCTTCGGCTTGCCGGTGGTGCCGCTCGTGTACAGCAGGAACAGCAGTTGCTCCGAGTCCATCGGTTCGGCAGGGCACACCGGGTCGGCCGCTGCAATCAGATCGTGGTACCAGAGATCGCGGCCCGGCTTCATCTCCACTTCGTTGCCCCCGCGACGAACGACGACGACATGCTCGATGGTCGGTGTCGAGGCAATCGCCTCGTCGGCCGCCGGCTTCAGGGCGAACACGTCGCCCCGGCGATAGCCACCGTCGGCGGTGATCAGCACCTTGGCCTCGGCGTCGTTGATGCGGTCTGACAGCGACTGTGCGCTGAAGCCGCCGAACACAACGCTGTGCGCGGCGCCGATGCGCGCACACGCCAACATCGCGATCGCGGCTTCGGGGACCATCGGCAGGTAGATGTTGATTCGGTCGCCACGCTGCACGCCGAGCCCCTTCAGCGCATTCGCAAATCGCTGGACCTCGTCGAGGAGATCGGCGTAGGTCAGCACCCGCGAGTCGCCTGGCTCACCTTCCCAGTAGAACGCCACTTTGTCGCCGCGACCGGCCTCGACATGGCGGTCGAGGCAGTTGTAGCTGACGTTGAGTTGGCCGCCCACGAACCACTTGGCGAAGGGCAGCTTCCACTCGCAGATCGTGGTCCAGTCGGTGCTCCAGGTCAGCAGATCTGCAGACTGGCGTGCCCAGAAGCCCTGGTAATCCTCGTCTGCCTCGTCGTACAACGACGTGTCGACGACGAGGGCCTGACGCTTGAACTCGTCTGATGGCGGGAACTTTCGGTTCTCCAGCATCAGGTCGTCGATCGTGTTGTGGTTGTCGCTCATGTCGTAACCCCCACGGGCACGTTAGCGAAACGACACAACGCCGGCCCTACGACATCAAGGCCTTGTGCAGCAGTGACGTTGCCGCCCGCCGTCCCTGTCGGGCGGACAACGTCACGCTGACATCTATTGGGCTGCTGCAGCCCGACGGCGCCGGGCAATCATCAGCGAGAACATGCCGCCGGCAACCAGCAGCGAGGCGAGGGTCAACGGACCACCGAGCGAGCTGTTACCAGTGCGAGGCAACTGCGGAGTCGGTGCGCCCGAGCCCACAGCCGGTGCTGTCGGGGGCGAACTCTGTGCCCCAGTGACACTGATCGACGCGTCGTCCGTGTTGTTGGCCGTGTTCGGATCGGTCGACGTCGCCGACACCGTTGCGGTGTTGACGAGAGTACCGACGGCAGCGCTGGCCACGACTCGAACGTCGATGACGATGCGTATCGAGCTACCGACCGCCAACGTCGCCGTGGTGCACTGGACCGAATTCGACGAGGTGGTGCAGGTGACGCCGATCGACGGGACTGCGGCCAACAGTTCGAACTGCGCCGGCACCGTGTCGTTCACGACCACGTCGGTGGCTACGTTCGGTCCGTTGTTGGTGATGTCGAGGATCCAGCTGAACTGACCGCCGGCAACGACCGTCGGTTGCGACACCGACTTGACGATGGCGAGGTCGGCGTTGCGCACGACCGGAGTCGTTGCGTCGTCGGTGGCCGTCACCACGGTGCCCGGATCACTGGTGGTGGCCTCGGCGCTGAACGCCGGCGGCTCCTGCGGCAGCGGAGGATCGACAACCGCGAGCGCCGTGGCCTCGTTGACAACCACGTCGCCGAGGAAGCCGGCATCGAGCGTGACGCCGATCGTCACCGCCGCAGTCTCGACACCAGGCAGCACATTGGCCGAGTAGGTGCAGACGAGGGGATCGACATCGTTACAGCTCCACTGGGCACCGGGGGTCACTGAATTCAGCTGGAGACCCTCGGGCAGATCGTCGGTCAAGGTGAGGTTGGCGAGGAACGTCGACGGGCCCGGATTGGTGACGGTCATCGTGTAGGAGTACGACTGGCCCGGGCTGACGACCTCGACGCTGGCGGTCTTTTCGACCGTGATGCTGGCCTGGCGCCGAATGCTGGTGTTCTCGCAGGCAACGTTGTTGCTCTGCGTCTGACATGTCGGCTCGGACATCGGGTCTTGCGGCGTGTCGACGAAGGCGAGGTTGGTGTAGGTACCGCTCGGTGCGTCGGCGAGTGCCCGCACCACGACCGGCAGCACCACCGGGTCATCGCTCGACCTGCACGTCGGCCGGGTCGATGTCGCATACCAGCGTCTGACCAGCTTGGTTGCAGTTGGCGGGGAACGAGACGAACACCAAACCAGCAGGCAGTTCATCGGTCACCGTGACCGGTCCCGACGGATCGTCGG
The DNA here is from genome assembly GCA_963779295.1 of Ilumatobacteraceae bacterium. Lineage (GTDB taxonomy): Bacteria > Actinomycetota > Acidimicrobiia > Acidimicrobiales > Ilumatobacteraceae > JAENVT01. Next base: position 978,431 of record CAVZXO010000008.1, on the reverse strand, counting down.
GGCCGAGGTTGTCGACCGTGATGGTGTAGGTGAAGGTGTCGCCACCGGCGATCTGGTCGAGACCGTTGTCGGTCTTGGTGATCGACAGATCAACGATGCTCCTGGGAGTCGCCAGCGTGTTGGTGACGGTGCACACCGCATTCTGGCCCTCGTCGAGGATCAGCGGATTCTCCAGTTGCTGCATCGGTGTCGGCGTCGGCGCAGTCCACACTCATCAAGTAGTCGGGATCGTCGACCTCCGAAACCTCGATCGAGGTGTTGGCCAGGGTCGCGGTCACCGCACCCTGGGCGACCGGATCGCCGGCGACCGTCATCTGGAAGGCGCTGGCCGGCTTGGTGCCACCGATGACCACTTTGTTCACTGTGACTGTCGGAGCAATGTCGTCGTTGGTGATGGTGCAAACGACCGACTCGCCGGGCTGCAAGATGACCGTGGCCAACGCAGCAGGGTCGGGATCCACGCTGGCGGGGATGTTGTTGGCCGACTCGGGATCCGAGCTGACGCAATGCACGTTGCTGGCAACCCAACCGGGGACCGGAGTCTCCGAGATCAACAGCTCGACGTCAGCCTCGTAGGGAATCAGTTCACCGGAGGCGACCGGGTCACCGTTGACCTGCAATTCGAAGTCGCCGACGAGCTCGTCGCCACCGTCGCCCCTGTCGATCTCCTTCACAACGGTGAGGCCGGCACCAACCTCTTCGTTGGTGATCACGCAGTAGATGTTCTCGCCGAGCGTCGGCGTGACGGTGAGCGCACCGGTGTCGAGGGCGGTGTCGTTGTTCGGGGAGTCGATGATGTCGGACTCGCAGACCACCGAGGTCGGGACGTAGCCAGGGATCGAATCGTCCTCGGAAACGACCGTCGGCTCATTGGCCATGATCTCGTAGACCGTGTCCTGAGCAACCGGCTCGCCGTTGAGTGTCATCACGAAGTCTTCGGCATAGGCCGGGCCACCGTCGACCTCTTTGTGGATCACGATCGTCGGCGGAATCTCGTCGTTGACGACCTCACATGAAATCTGTTGACCCTCTTCGACGTAGATGTCGCCGCCCTGGGAGACCTGCTCGTTGGTCGCCATGTCGGTGCACAGGGTGGCTCGCTCGACGTAGCCGAACACTTCCTCTTCGCTGATGGTGTGCTGGCCGGGTTCGATCTCGATGTCGACCCCCTGCTCGATCAACTGACCGTCGAGGAACAGGTTGAAGTCTTCTGGCGCCAGCGTGCCGCCGTGGCTGTCGCCGAGCGTCTTGTAGGCGTGGATCGTCGTCACGACGTTGCAGGCCTCGTCGTCTTCGTCTTCGTCACCTTCGTCGTCGCCTTCGTCCTCATCGTCGTCGTCGTGGTCGGCGTCGTCGTCGCTGCCTCGTCGCCTTCGTCCTCGTCGCCTTCGTCTTCGTCCTCGTCGCCTTCGTCCTCGTCACCCTCGTCGTCGCCCTCGGCGTCGTCTTCGTGCTCGGCGTCGTCGCCGCCATCGTCGCCATCCACGTCGACCGTCATGGCCGCGAAGTTGCCCTCGTTCTCGTACTCAGCTTCGTCGTCGTCGGCCTCGTCGTCGCCTTCGTCGTCACCTTCGTCGTCGCCCTCGTCGCCTTCGTCGTCGCCCTCGTCGTCGTCTTCGTGCTCGGCGTCGTCTTCGTGCTCGGCGTCGTCATCGTCGCCTTCGTGGTCGTCGTGATCTCCGTCAGGGTTCACGCACTCGTCGTCGTCGTGGTCACCGTCGTCGTCGTCATGGTCACCGTCGTCGTCGTGGTCACCATCGTCGTCGTCGTGGTCTCCATCGTCGCCGTGGTCGTCGCCGTCGTCGTCGTCGTCTTCGTCACCGCTACCGCTGTCGTCGTAGGCATCGGAGGGGCTCGAAGAACCCGTCGCGCTCGCGGTCATGAGACCAGGGGCGGTCACCAGTACACCGGCAACCAAGAGCAGGAATGTTGCGACCAATGCAGCCAACCGCGTGCGCGGTGTGCGCCGGTGTCCGTGCCGACTTGCATTCGAACCGCCGTCTCGAATGACGTGTCTCATTGTCGTCCTTCCCCATGGGGCCCGACCAGTTCGGATGCCCGCCTCGTGCTGTAAAGAAGAGTAAATGAACACCACGGTCCGTGACGATGGGCCATTCGGACCACTCGCAGTGAGAGTTCAATCAATCACCCATGGTGAGTTTTCTCAAGGTACTCACAGTGAGTGGCTGCCCGAACCCCCTACCAGCCAGGATGCGACACCGAACCCACCGAGCCCATCGGGCTCCAGCAGCGCCTCGGCCTCGCGGGTTCGGCTGCGCATCGTCAACGCCGCCACGTCGGGACGCGACGCCGCGGCAACCCACGCCTGGCGTCCTTCCTCGACGAGCTCGTCGATCCCCCATCGCCGCAGCACATCGTCGCTGCAGACCCACTACCTGCGGCAACGGCAGCTGATCGAGACAGACTTGGGCGGTGATGTCTTGGGTTCCGGGATCTCGGAGGTAATGCCCCCCACGGCCCTGGGCGCTGTAGGTACGCAACCACTCCCGCCAGGGTCGGGCACTGAGCTCGGCGGTGGTAGCAGTGAAGTAGTCGAAGACCGTGACAGATCCTTGACGAAGCATCCGCTGCGCTGCGCGGACCCACTCGGCCGCCTGGTTCTGAATCGGCAGGCGCGCCCCGTGAACGGCCGACGGCGGCAGCCAATCCCAGGCCGGATCGGGCGCGATCGTGGTCTCGACGAAGCCGGCGTCGCGACCCGCCGACACCATCACCTCCCGCCAGCCGCCATCGAACACCGCAAGCCGGAACGGAAGGTTGTCGAGCAACTCGTTGGCGATGACGACACCGGCGCGCAACGGCTCCTGTGGCCACGACGCCAGCGAACGAACATCAGTGGGATGCTGTCGCCGCTGTTGATCCGACACCTCGACAGCCACATAGTGATCGCGCCAATGGGGCGCCGATGCGAGCACGGCACGCGCCAGAGTTCCTGGACCCGCTCCACACTCCACGATGGTGAAGTCGTCAGGCTCGCCGAGACGCCGCCACTCCACATCGATCCAGCGCGCCAGCACTGCGCCGAACAACGGGCCGACCTCCGGTGACGTGATGAAGTCGCCACGCCGACCGGCCTGGCCGCCGGTCGTGTAGAAGCCGTGCTGCCCGTACAGAGCGATGCGCATGAACTCGTCGAAGCGAATCGCGCCGCCGGCCGCGACGATCGCCGCACGTATCTCGTCAGAGGCCGAATGCACCGGCGAGCTCGGTGATACCGCTATAGCTGGTCACCCCGGGCAGCACGCCGAACACGACAGTTGCAGCAGCGGTGATGGCCAGCGCCGCTTTGATCGAGCCTGGAACCCGGATCGGCGCGACATCGCCATCGGGGGCCGGCTTCATCCACATCTCGCGCATGACGGTGACGTAGTACGCGGTGGCGATGACCACGTTGACTGCGCCGATCACCGCGATGCTGTAACCCCAACCGCTGCGGGCAGTCAACACAGCGTTGAACACGCCGAACTTCGCGTACCAACCACCGAGCGGTGGGATACCGGCGAGCGAGGCAAGGAAGATGGTCATCAGAACCGTCAACCCCGGCGCATAGCCGAAAAGGCCACCGAAGCTCGAGATCTCACCGCTTCGGGTCTTGCGGCTGACAGCGATGACGACCGCGAATGCGCCGAGGTTGGTGGCCGCGTAGATGATGAGGTACACGACGATGGCCCGCAGCGACGCCTCGGCGGAGCCAGCTGACCCGGCGACGACCAGCGGCATCAGGATGAACCCACCCTGGCTGATGCTGGAGTACGCGAGCAGGCGGACGATGTTGGTCTGGCGCAAGGCCAACACGTTGCCGAACGTCATCGTCAGAGCCGACAGCACCCACAGGAACGGGCGATACACGTCGGACGCTTGGGGGAACGCGAGGTAGATCATCAGGATCAGCGCCACGAATCCGGCGGCCTTCGACGCAACGCTGAGGAACGCTGTGACCGGGGTCGGAGCACCCTCGTACGTGTCAGGGGCCCACGTATGGAACGGCACGGCACTGACCTTGAACGCGAACCCGACGATGACGAACACCACGCCCATCACCTCGATGCCACCGAGCTTGCCCGCACCGGTGATCTGTTCGCCGAGCTCGGTCAGCTTCGTGGTGCCCGTCGCGCCGTACAGCAGGCTCATGCCGTAGAGCATCACCGCGCTGGCGAACACGCCGAGGAGGAAGTACTTGACGCCGGCCTCGTTGCTCTTGCGGTCGCGCTTGCGCCACGCCGCCATCATGTAGGCGGGGATCGACAGGAACTCGAGGGCGACGAACACGCTGATGAGATCGCGAGCGGAGCTCATCACCACCATGCCCATGATGCTGGTGAGCAACATCACGTAGTACTCGCCCTGGTGGTAGCCACCTTCCTCGATCTCGTGGGTGGACAGCAACACCACGATGTAGCCGGCGAGCAGGAACAGCGCTTTCATCACGAGGCTGAAGTTGTCGACCACATACCTGCCGTCGAACATCGATCGAACGTCGTCGCCGAGCACGCTGAGCGTGACCACCGGCAACATGGCGGCGAGCAGCACGAAGCCCGACAGCGTCGCCACGATCCACCGCTTGCTCTCGGCGACGAACAGGTCGACGAGCAGCACCACCGCGATACCGACCCCGAGGACGATCTCGGGCGCGAGCGCGTGATAGTCGATCTGCGGTGACACGAAGTCTCCGGCGGCGAACAACGACGAAAGCATGCGTTACTTCCTGAACACCGCGGTGAGTTGATCGACGGCGGGGTCCATGACCTTGAAGAGGAGCTGCGGATAGACACCGAGCACGAGGATCGCGACGAGCAGCGGCGTCCAGGCGAGCCACTCGAAGATCGTCACGTCGTGGATGTCGTCGTGATGCTCGTCGTTGGCAGCAGCACCGACGGCATGTGCGTGTTGTCCATGACCGCTGAACTCTGCGGTGGGCTCGCCGAACGCGGTTCGCTGGTACAGCCACAACAGGTATCCCGCAGCCAGCACGGTGCCGACCGCGGCGATGACCATCAATGTGCGGAACAGCGCCAGGCTGAGTCCCGCGGCAGGGGTGTAGGCGCTGAGGATGGCCGGGAACTCGCCCCAGAAGCCGGCGAGGCCCGGCAAGCCGAGCGACGCCATCGCGCAGAACCCGAGGATCCAGCCCAGGCGGGGCATCTGCTTCAGCATGCCGCTGAGCCTGCTGATCTGCAGCGTGTGGTAGCGCTCCTTCACCGAGCCGGCGAGGAAGAACAGCATTCCCGTGATCAGGCCGTGTGCAACCATGCCGAAGATGGCCGCGTCGATGCCGACCGTGGTGAGTGTCGAGATGCCGAGCATCACGAAGCCCATGTGCGCGACCGACGAGAACGCGATGAGCCGCTTCATGTCGGTCTGGGCGAGACACCCGAGCGCGCCGTAGATGATGCCGATGACGGCCAGGACGCCGATGATCGGCGCCCACTTGACAGCCGCTTGCGGCAGGAACGGCAGGGCGATTCGAACGAAGCCGTACGTACCGAGTTTCAGCAGGATCGCGGCCAGGATGACCGAGCCTTGCGTGGGCGCTTCGGTGTGGGCGTCGGGGAGCCAGGTGTGGAACGGGAACATCGGCACTTTGACCGCGAAGCCGATGAACATTCCGGCGAAGATCCAGATGGCGGTGTTACGGGCGACTCCCGCGCCGTTCTCCAAGAACCACTGGAACTTGAACGTTGCAAGTTCGGGTGTGGCGCTGTTGTTCTTGGTGATGACGAACAATGCGATGAACGAGACGAGCATCAGCGCCGAACCGAACATGGTGTAGAGGAAGAACTTCAGCGACGCGTATTGCCGGTTGTCGCCACCCCACACGCCGATCATGAAGTACATCGGCAGCAGCACCAGTTCGAAGAAGACGAAGAACAAGATGAGGTCCTGAGCAACGAATGTGCCGGCCATACCTGTCTGCAGTACCAGCATCAAGATGAAGAACGCCTTGGGATTGCCGGGCGCCGGCACGTGGTCCCACGAGTAGATCATGACCAGCAAGGTGATGACCATCGAGAGGAAGTAGAGCGGCAGGCTGATGCCGTCGAGGCCGATCGTGTAGGTCGCCTTGATCGGACTGATCCAGCCGTTGGTGGTGAAGAACTGCTGCTTCTCCGCCTGCCCATAGTCGAACTGCATCAGTGTGTACACGCCGACGAGCAACGTCGCCGCGGCGGTAACGATCGCGGTGCCCTTGATCAACGACTCTTCCCGCTTCGGCGTGAACAGCATCACCAGCACGCCGGCCAGCGGCAGGAACGTACCGAGGCTCAGCAGCCATTGTTGGTTTTCAAGTACTTCCATGGGTTCCTCTAGCTGTTGACGAGTACGAGTACGAGCGCGCCGACGGCTGCGCTACCGAACAGCAGCGCTCCGTAGAGGCTGACCTTGCCTGACTGCACCGGCTGCAGCGCGCCTCCGGTGCCACGGGCCACGGCACCGCTGCCGTTGACCGCTCCGTCGACCAGATGCTGGTCGATGTTCTTGTAGATCCAGTCGCCGGACTTGCGTCCACCGATGCCGACGGCATTCACAATGGCATCGATGACGTGCTGGTTGGTCCAATACGCGGCAGCAGCAATCGGATGGGCGATGCCGTGGACGATGACCTTCTCGTACAGGTCGTCGAGGTAGTACTTGTTGACGAGGAAGCGGTGGCCGGCACCGAGCACCGGGTTGCGCTCGGTGAGACCCTTCAGCTTCGACGCGGCGGTACCGAACACCTGCTTGCAGATGGCCAAACTGACGAGGAACCCGGCGACAACCAGGAGGATCGAGGGCAGCGCATTGATCCACTTGAACTCGGCGGGTTCGGGGAGTTCGACACCGATCGACGATTCGACCCAATGCTCGAAGTAGTGAAGCTTGAAGGGCGCGGCATTGATGTAGCCGGCGACGACGGCGAGGAACCCGAGGATCATCAACGGCACGACGATGAGCCACGGCGAGTCGGTCTTGGCGAACGGCAGCGAACGGGAAGGCACGAGCTCCGGCGCATGTGCATCGTGTGCATCGGCATGGTCGCCGTGAGCGTCAGCGTGCGCATGATCATCGTCATGAGCATGATCGCCGTGGACGAAGTGCGCCGCCGCACCACGAGGCTCGCCGAAGAATGTGAGGTACGTGGCACGTGTCATGTACGCGGTGGTCATGAACGCGCCGATCAACCCGATGATCATGAATGTGGTGTAGTGGAAGTGACCGGCCGAGTCGATGATCTCGTCCTTGGAGAAGAACCCGCTGAAGAACGGCAAACCGCAGAGCGCTGCCGTCGACACCATCCACGTGATGAAGGTGATCGGCATCTTGCGGGCCAACCCACCCATGTCTCTCTTCATATCGAAGCTGTGATGGCTGCCCGTGTGCGAGACGGACCCGGCGCACAAGAAGAGGCAGCACTTGAAGAACGCGTGGGTGAAGATGTGGAACACCGCCGGCACCCAGGCGCCGACTCCGAGGCCCATCATCATGTACCCGAGTTGGCTGACCGTCGAGTACGCCAAGACCTTCTTGATGTCGTTCTGCACGAACGCGAGCGCGGCCGCGATCAAGATGGTGATGCCGCCGATCACCGCGATCATGTTGAAGTGTCTGGCCGGCGATGTTGATGTCGAAGCCGGTGTGGAACACCGGGTAGAGCCGCGCCACCAGGAACACACCGGCGACCACCATCGTCGAGGAGTGCAGCAGTGAACTGACCGGCGTGGGTCCAGCCATGGCGTCGGGCAACCACGTGTGCAGCGGGAACTGGCCGCTCTTGCCGATGCACGCACAGAACAGCGCGATCGAGGTCCACAGCAAGACGGTGTGGCCGGTCGACGGGTCGACCGCCCACTCGTTGAGCCCGAGAATCGAGAACGTGCCGGCAGCACCGAACATGATCGCGGTTCCGACCAAGAGGCCGATGTCACCGACGCGCACCGTGAGGAACGCCTTCAGTGCGGCGCGACTGTTGGCCTCCTCCTCCCACCAGTGCCCGATCAGCAGGAACGAGCACAGGCCCATGATCTCCCAGCCGAGGATCAACTGGACCATGTTCTCGGCGAGCACCATTGTCAACATGCCGGCACTGAACAGTGTGAGAGATGCGAAGAAGTGGGTGAAGCGGCGGTCACCGCGCACGTACTCGAGCGAGTAGATCTGCACGAGCGTGGAGATGAACGTGACGAGCAGCAACATCATGATGGCCAGGCCATCGATGTGCTGGCCGATCCCGAACTCGATCCCGCCGAACTCCCACCAGGTCCACGACTTGATGATCGGTTCTGCTTCGTGGGCGTCGCGGACGTAGTGGATCCACTGATAGGTCGCGCCGATTGAGATCACCAGCGCGGCCACCATGCTGGCGAGGCCGACTTCTGCGCCGGCCCACCTGAATACTCGCTTCCCGTTGATCTCGAACTTGCCGAACAGGATGATGACGGCAAAGGCCACGCCCGGGATCAGCGGGATCAGCCAGGCGTTCTCGAGGAACCAGCCCGCGGAATGGGCGACTTCTTCGGCAGCGAGCATTCGCTCAGCCCTTCATTTCCGAGAGTTCGTCGAGCGAGATGCTCCTGCGGTTGCGGTAGATCAACAGCACCATTGCCAGGCCAACCCCGACCTCTGCTGCCGCGACCGCGATGATGTACAGGGCGAAGACATTCCCTTCGAGGTTGTTGTGCAACTGGCTGAAGGCCAACAGGTTGATGTTGACCGAGTTGAGGATGAGCTCGATCGACATCAGCACCATCACCGCGTTCTTGCGGGCGATCACGCCGTACACGCCGATGCAGAACAGCACCGCACCCAGCAGCAGGAACTGGTTCAGTAACACGGCTAATCCTTCCTGGCAAGAACGATGGCGCCGATGACGGCGGCGAGCAGAACGAATGACAACGCCTCGAACGGCAGCAGGAACGGTCCGAAGATGTTGTCGCTGAGCTCGGCGGTGGAGACTTGCGCCGTGGGCTCGAGATGATCATCGCCGAAACCCTTGATCAACACGTACGCCATGATCCCGAACATCAAGAGGGCCACGGGGATGCCGATTGCCCAACTCTTGTTGTTGAGGTCTGTCTCCTTGCCGACGCGGGCGCGGGTCAACATGACGCCGAACAGGAACAGAATCATCACCGCGCCGATGTAGACGAGCACTTGGGTGACGGCGACGAACTCGGCGGCCAGCAACAGGTACTGCGCTGCGGCGCCGGCCATCACGCCGACCAACGACAACGCGGCATGCACGACATTGTTGCTGCGCACGACGTTGATGGCAGAGATGATCATGAACGCGGCGATGATGCCGAACCCGACGTTCTGGGCGACGTTGAGATCGGCGGCAACCATCACTTCTTGCCCTTCTTGTCGGCGCCGACTTCCAGCTCGGGTGCCTCGGGTACCGTTTCCATCCACTCGCCGAGCTTTGTCTTGTCGTGCAACAGGTCGGCGATCTTCGGCTCGCTGTACTCGTATTCCGGGCTCCAGAACAGCGCGTCGAATGGGCACACCTCGACGCAGATCCCGCAGTACATGCACAGGGCGTAGTCGATGTCGAAGCGGTCGACGATGTTGACCTTGCGCGGCGCGCCGCCGGCGCGACGCGGTGGGGCGACGGTCTTGTGAGCCTCGATGTAGATGCACCAGTCGGGGCAGCTGCGGACGCACAGCATGCACGAGGTGCAGTTGTCTTCGCGTAGTGCGATGACACCGCGCGCCCGGATGGGCGGAGCTTCCTTCTCGTGCGGGTACTGCACCGTGTTGGCACCGCCGCCCATGCTCTTGGGTTTCACGGTCTGCGCCAACGTCTTGAACGTGACGCCGAGCCCCTTCACGAGCCCTGGAATCTGCGGCCTCGGAGCCATCAGAACACCACCTTCAGCACCGCGGTCACCATGATGTTGACCAATGTGAGTGGGATCAGCACCTTCCACGCAAACCGCTGCAACTGATCTTCGCGGAATCGTGGATAGCTGAATCGAATCCACATGATCAAGAACGTCAGCACCAACATCTTGGTGAGCATGATCACCGGGCCGGCGACATTCATCCAGTTGTCGACATCGTCGACGCTGGTCCACCCGAACCAACTGAACGGCACTCCCCAGCCGCCGAGGAACAACACACTGGCAATCAGCGCAAACACACCGGCCGTCGCGAACTCGGCGATGAAGAAGATCAGGAAGCGGAATCCGGAGTACTCGGTCATGTAGCCCGAGACCAGTTCGGATTCGGCGATCGGCATGTCGAACGGCGTCTGGGTGAGCTCGGCCTGCACCGCGATCATGAAGATCGCGAACCCGAGGAACTGCGTGAGGATGTACGGGTTGCCGAGACCGTCCCAGCCGAAGATCTCGCCGGCGTTCTGGCGCACGACGATTCCTTGCATGTTCATCGTCTCGGCCTGGATCACCACGCCGAGCACCGCCAGCACCATCGGCAGTTCGTAGGCGATCAGCTGCCCGGCGGCGCGGAGCCCACCGAGCAGCGAGTACTTGTTGGCGCTCGACCACCCGGCGATCAAGATGCCGAGCGTGCTGATGCTGCTGACGGCGAGCATGTAGAACACGCCTGCGTCGAAGTCGGTGAAGTACGCGTCCGGACCGAAGGGCACGACGGCGACGAGCAAGAAGGTACTGACCAGCACGACCAGTGGGGCCGCTTTGAAGATGCGAATGTCGGCCTTTTCCGGAGCGATGTCTTCCTTCTGCAGCCACTTGCCGACCTCGGCGAACAGCTGCATGGACCCGTACGGGCCCGCTTCCATCGGGCCGAGCCGGCTCTGCATGAAGCTCATCATCTTGAACAGGAAGAGATAGACGATGGTGCCGGCCGGCAACAACACGGCCACGGTCCCACCGAGGACGCGCAGCAGCGATTGCGCCCAATACGGGAGATCAACAGCAAACATCAGCGATCGATGTCCCCGAGGATGAAGTAGAGCGACGCCAGGATCGAGATCACGTCGGGGACGTACACGCCGCGCAGGACCCACGGCACGATCGACACGTTGTTGAAGCTGGCCGAACGGATCTTGACTCGGAATGGGCCGAGGTCACCCTTGCTGACGACGTAGTAGCCCATCTCCCCGAGGGGTTCTCGGTGCTGACCCAGGCCTCGCCTTCGGGCACCTTGATGATGCGCGGCACCTTCGCCATCACGGGCCCGCTCGGAATCCCGTCGAGAAGTTGATCGACGATCTTTGTTGCTTCGCGTGTCTCTTGCAGCCGAACCCAGCAACGCGCGTAGCAGTCGCCGTCGGGGTGCGTCCACACCTTCCAGTCGACCTTGTCCCACGCCATCGGCAGCTTCTGGTCGCGTCGCAGGTCCCAGTCGACTCCGCTGGCTCGGAGGTTGGCCCCACTGAGGCCGTACTGCTTGGCGACATCCGCTGGGATCACGCCGATGCCGCGCAAGCGGCTCTGGAAGATCTCGTTGCCGAACAAGCAGGTCGTCCATCTCGTCGCAGAACGTGCGCAGCTTCTTCATCACCTGCTTGGTCTCGGTGATCCACCCGGCAGGAAGGTCGTCCTTCAGGCCACCGATGCGGTCGAAGTTGGGGTGGAATCGGCCACCGGTCGCGGCCTCGATGAGGTTGAGCACGTACTCGCGATCGCGGAAGGCCATGAACACCGGCGTGATGGCGCCGAGTTGCACGCCGAGGTCGCCGAGGAACAGCCCGACGTTGGCGATGCGGCTGAGTTCGAACAGGATCGTGCGAATCCATTGAGCTCGCGGCGGCGCCTCGATGTCCATCAACTTCTCGGCGGCGAGGATGAACGGCACTTCGTTGGCGAAGCTGCCCAGCCAGTCGATGCGGTTGATCAGGGTGGTGACTTGCGGGAACGTGCGGACCTCGGTGAGCTTCTCGTAGCCGCGGTGCATGTAGCCGGCGCTCGGCTCGGCCCACACCACCTGCTCGCCATCGAGTCGCACGATGATGCGCAGCGTGCCGTGTGTGGCCGGATGTTGCGGCCCGATGTTGAGGGTCATGCCCTCCGTCTCGAGTTCGATGTTGAGACGGGCGTCGGCGGCCTGGGCGGCGATGTAGCTGAGTTTCTGACGATCGGCGAGGTCGGTCATGTCGCGGTGCCTTCGTCTGCTTCGGGCTCCTCGTCGTCGCCTGGCAACGGCTCGACATCGACAATGCCGGGCCATGGCTTGACGATGCGCGCGAGCAACGGGAAGTCCTTGCGCAGCGGGTGACCCTCGAACTCCATCGGCAGGTACATGTTGCGCAGGTCGTTGTGGCCGGCGAACCCGATGCCGAACATCTCGTGCGCTTCGCGTTCGTGCCAGTTGGCACCGGCGTACACCGAGATCCAACTGTCGACGACGGGATCGTCGTCGGCAATGTCGGCCTTGATGGTCACGCCGAAGTGCTCCTTGATGTTGGTGACCCTCGCGAAGATCTGCATTCGCGTCTCGCCGCCCGTATAGCCCTGACGGATGGTGTCGTCGCGCTCTGTCGGGGGCTGGGTCGGATCATCCTCGCCACGACCGAACGGGCTCGGCAGCCAGTCGATGGCCGACAAGAAGCAGAAGTACTCGCAGCCGATCACATCGCGCAAGCGCGATGCCGGCAGCGCGCCACGCGTCGAGCTTGACGCGAATCCAGACGTCGTCGCCAGGCTTCACCAAGCTGTCGACCAGCCCGTCGCCCAACACGTCGCGCATTCGTTGCACGATGCCTTCGCGCAGGCCATCGCCAGGCAATGCGAGCGTCTCGGTGCCGGCATCACTCAATGGGACCACCACCCACCACGATCGGTTCACGCATCGAGACATCCTTGACCATCGGCTTGGTGCCCTCGCCACGCCAACGGGCGCCCATGTCTTCGTTCTTGATCCGCTGCTGCAACAAGACGATGCCCTCGAGCAGGGCCTCCGGACGGGGCGGGCAGCCGGGCACGTAGATGTCGACCGGGATGATCTGGTCGACGCCCTTCGTGACCGAGTAGCTGTCCCAGTACGGTCCGCCGCAGTTGGCGCAGGAGCCCATCGAGATGACGTACTTCGGTTCCGGCATCTGCTCGTAGAGCCGCTTGACTGCCGGAGCCATCTTGTCGGTCACAGTTCCGGAGACGACCACGAGGTCGGCCTGGCGCGGGCTGGCCGGAAGCGGGATCACGCCGAGGCGCATCACGTCGTAGCGGGGTGAACCAAACGCCGCGCCCATCTCGATCGCACAGCAGGCCAGACCCCATTGATAGACCCACAGGCTGTACGAACGGCCGAGATTGAACAGCGACGTCAGCGGTTTGGGCATCCGCCCCTTGTCTACGAATCCCATACGGTCATACCCAACGCAGCACGCCCTTGCGCCACGCGTACACGAGGCCAAGGAGCAGGACGAACACGAAGATTCCCATCTCGACAAGTCCGAAAACGGCGTAACGCTCGAGCTGTGTGGCCCACGGGAAGATGAACACAGCTTCGACGTCGAACACCACGAACAGCAGGGCGAAGATGTAGTAGCGGATCTGACTCTGCGACCAGCCATCGCCTACGGGATCGACGCCGCTCTCGTACGCGGTGAGCTTCTCGACCGAGGGCTTGTTGGGACGCACGAGTGCGGAGATGCCCAACAACAATCCGGCCAACAGCAGGGCGATTGCCCCGAACCAGACGACCGTGAGGTAGTCGCGCAAGAAGTCCGACATCGCGGCCGACGCTACTACGCGGCGTGAATGGCCTCACAAACCCTCGTCAGTGCTCGGGTTCGTCCGGCTCCCTGCGATTCTCCTCAGCTGCGTTCGGCGTCTGCGGCCCCGTCGCGGGCGCTCGGTTCGCCGATCGCACATCGACCCACGGGTCCCCTCCCGAGCTGATGTCGGGCATACTTGGCGCATGCCTGATGAAAGTGAAACCTCGACCGGCGCCGACCGACCAGCCGACCGACGACGAACTCGAGCTCGAGACCTACGACCTGGATGGTGACGGCGAGATCGGGGTCATCGACCACGAACGGGCACGGCTCGGATTGGTCGATGCCCGGATGGAGGAGATCGCCGAGGAAGGTGGGATCAAAGGCTTTCTGGCCGAGGCGGCACACAAGGTCCTCGACGTCTTCGACAACGACGCCAAAGACAAAGACGATGGGGATGACGACGCCGAGGACAACAAGGACGGCGCCGCCGACGCCTGAGTACAGCTAGCCGGCGGGCGGCAGGGATTGCGTCGCGTCGAGCCAGCCCGACATGCCTGCTTGCACCATCTCGCGAGGCACGCTGATTCCTCCGGCGCCGTACGCCGCGCCCGACTTCGGTGAGGTGCCGACGCGCTCGCGTGCGTAGGCGACGGCACCGTGGAGATCCTCGGCGAAACGGTCCATCACGCCCGGCGCGGTGTTCGGACGGGTGATGCAGAAGTGGATCGCCGGTGGGTGCTGCAGACCGTTCATCCGCCAACTCTGCTTCGCCAGGTAGTCGTTGACATGGAAGATGTCGACCTCGCCACTGGGCGCGGCACAGAAAGCCACGTTGAAGAACGGGTCTCCGATCACGGTCAGTTCGGGGTGCTCGCCGATGATGCCGCGAAGTTCCGACGCAGTTCGGAAGATGTCGCCCGCGATGTTCATGTAACCCTCGCGACCGAGCGACACCATCGCCGCCCACGCCGAGGCGATGATCCCACCGGAACGGGAGCCGCTCATACCCGGCGAGGTGTACAACCCGCCCGGCCATTCGGGCGCCAGGAAGTACTGCAGTCGACGTAGCTCCGGAGTGCGATACAACAACACGCTCGAACCCTTCAGCGCGAAGCCGTACTTGTGAGTGTCAGCGCTCATGGACGTCACGCCTGGCAACCGGAAATCGAACACCGGAACCGGCAGCCCGAGCGACTCGCCCCAGCACAGGATGAACCCCCCGAGGCAGCCGTCGACATGCAGGTTGATCCCGCGCTCGACCGCCAACGACGAGAGCTCGTCGATCGGGTCGATCAGGCCATGGGGATACGTGCCGGCCGAGCCGACCAGTGCGACGGTGTTGTCGTCGACCAGCGAACGCACGGAGTCCATGTCGGCGACGAACTGATCGGTCACGGTTGCCTTGCGCAACTCGATACCGAAGTAGTGGGCACCCTTGTCGAGCGCCGGGTGTGCGGTCACCGGCATCACCACGTTGGGACTGGTGATGCCTCGGGCACGGCCCCATTCCCGGTACACGAGCAGTGGGTTCATCAAGCTCTCGGTTCCACCGCTGGTGACGACGCCACACGGTTCCGGGGCATGCATCAGCCCGGCGGTCATGGCGATGACCTCGCCCTCGAACCGAGTCGCACTTGGATACACGTCGCGTTGCAGGACATTGGCGTGGCTGTAGTGGCCGAACACCTCGTTCAAGAATGCGTAGTGCTGGTGGTCTCCCGAATAGATCGAGCCACTGATCTTGCCTTCGTCGGCGACCGCGTCCTCGATCGCCGACATCGCTTCGATCTCAGCGAGGATCTCGTCGTGGTTACGCCCGGACTGCGGAAGACTGCGCTCGACCTGGTAGCGGTCGGCGTACGGATAGAGGCCCATCGCCGCAACCTACCAACGGTGAGATCAGGGCCCGTGATCAGTCACACTGGCGGTTGCGCAGGAAGTGGACCATCCGCCCGTACTGGTGGCGATTCGGAGCGATCTTCACTGGAACCATCCGGACGAGGTCGTTGTTGCCTGCCGGCCCCGTCACAACGACATCAGCATCGCCGGCAGCGACAAGCGGCACTTTGACGAAGAGGCGAACGCGCCCCTTCTTGTCGGCACGAATCGTCTTGAGACTGGTGATGTCGAGGTTCGACGCCTGGAGCTGGATCGTCACGTTCGATTTGGCGGTGTAGCCCTCGGCCTCGACCCACATCGACTGCCCGGAGCTGAGGCACTGGCGAGAGCCGCCGACGACCTTGGCCGATCCACCGCCCTTCGAGCGGCGAACGTCGATCTGGAATGTGTTCGACGCCGAGTTACCGGCTGCATCGGTTGCCTTGCATGTCACCGTGCTCCGGCCCATGGGCATCGCTGCCATCGGTGCCGGATTGCACTGTGCCGGCAGCGTTCCATCGACTGCGTCGGTTGCTGTGGGCGGTGTGTACGACACCCAAGCCGGTCGACTGCCGCCGCGCTCGACGACGACATTGCGGTGTTTGGCGACTGCCGGCGCCGTCGTGTCGCTGGTCACCTTGCCGTCGTTGTCGAGAACCGTGACGAGGTTGTCACCACCGGCGAATCGAAACGGCACGGCATCGGCAGCTTCGACCGACACCGTGAAGTACTCCGTCGGCTCGTCGATCGCGTCGTCGTCGATCGGGATTCGCAACTCGGCGACCGTCTGGCCGTCTGCCAGTTCAACCACGAAGTCGGTCGTGGAGATCACGCTGCCGTCGGCGGTGTCGACAGCGGTCACGTGAGCTGGGAACAGGAGCGACCCGTACCTGTTCGACGACGCTTGGAGTTGCAGGACGGCCTGACCACCTTCGGTCACCGTCGGTCGGCCGAGGATCTGCAGCGTCGGAGGTGGCTCCACGGTGACCGTCCACACTCCCGTCGTGGTGGTCGTCCCGTCGCTCACGCTGTAGCTGATGGTCCTCTGAAATGACTCGCTGGGGAGTGGCGCCTCGTCGTAGTAGCGGCTCGACGAGTACTCGCACGTGAAGCTGGAGGCGGGCCCTTCGTCGCAACCGATCCAGTCATCGTTGACCGGGGGCACGACCACCGTGAGGTCGCCACCATCCGGATCCGATGCCGTGAAGTGGATCGAATAGATGTCCTCGTATCGCGTCGTCAGCGAACCACCGTTGACGATCGGAGCTTGATTCGCCGCGGCCGAGACCTGGCTGTACTCGAGTCCGCCGACAAGTGAACCTGCCACTACAGACGCAGCAGCCAACCGAACCATCCGAATTTTCATATCCCGTCCCTTGCTCACGAGGCACCTTGCGAGCGCCCGCCCGTTCCGATCAAGGCATCGGCCCGATGCAGGCCCGAGTTGACTCAAGTGTCGTCGAACAAAGATTCAGTACTTGGTCAAGTTTGCGAGCGCTCGGTGAAGCTCGATCAAACGGCGGAGAGCCGCGTCCATCCCCGCGCGGGCACGAGGATCGGGCTCGCGAACGGCACGCGTGCGCAGCAGGGAGGGCACATCATCCATCGACAGCAGACCAATCGTGGCGAAGGCGAGGAACGCTGCGCCACGAGCATTGGTGGCGCGTGGTTCTTCCAGTTGGTGAACTGGGCGATCCAACGCGTCGGCCATCACCTGCGCCCACAGATCGCTTTGCGCCGCACCACCGCCGAACCGAACCGACGAGAAGTCATTGCCGACGAACGCCTCCACGGCGGGACGCAACCAGGCGACGTTGACCGCGACCCCTTCCATCACCGCCCGGACCAGATGACGACGATCGTGCTGCAACGAGAGGCCGGTGAAAGCGGCGCGGACATCGTCGTCGGGCCTCGGCGCGACCGACCCGAGCAACCACGGGGCGAACTGCACCCCATCGGCACCCGCGCTGATCGCTGCGGCATCGTCGGTTGCGGCGACATAGTCGTCGCCGTAGCCGAACAATCGCATCGCCCACTCGAGCGCTCGACCTCCGACGCCGTTCTCGGCCATCACGAAGTATTTCCCTGCGAGCGGACTGGGCACGGCCAGCAACCCGGATCGCAGGTCACCACGGAACTCGTCGATATGTGTGACCATCACCGACGTCGTTCCCACGATGATCGAGCCATCGCGGGCAGTCAGCGCGCCGGCGCCGATCGCTGACGTGATGGAGTCGATCGTGCCGGTCGTCACCGGAAGTCCCGCGGCGACCCCCAACTCGGCAGCAGCCGCGGACGTGACTGTGCCAACGATGCCGTTCATCGGCAGCAACGGAGCCAGCTTCTCGTGGTCCAACTGCGTCGCGGCGACGAGTTGCGGGTCGTACTCGGTCATGCCCCACGTCCGGTTGTCGCACACCAACTGTCCGAAAGCGGTCGATTGGGTTGCACCTATGCATCCGGTGAGGCGCGCATTGATGTAGTCCATCGGCTCGACGAACGCGACGGCTGCGTCGTACGACTCGCGATGAAACGTACGCAGCACGTGTATGTGACCACCGTCGTCGTTGCCAGTCGGCAAGGGGATCAGGCCATGTCGCTCGACGAAGAGCGCGAGCGATTCCTCGGTCAACAGCGACCGGTTGTGCTCGGCTCCGCGGGTGTCCATCCACAGCACACACGGCCCGGTCGGCATGCCGTCCGCAGCCACCGGTACGACGCTCATGTATTGACTCGTCACCGCCACTGCGACGATCGGCGGAGTCGGACGGGCAGCGGCCAGAGTGGCACGGGTGGCGTCGACGATTGCTCGCCACATCTCGTGCGGGTCCTGCTCAGCTCCGCCACCTTCGATGAATCGCGTGGCCACCGGACGACTCGACCACGCAACGGTCGAGCCATCCAATGCGACGAGCGCGACCTTGGGCCCGCCGGTGCCCAAGTCGATCGCCAACACACATTCGGTCGTCACGCGGCGAGGTTACGACGTGCTACACCGTTGTGTGTGAACGAGAGGGCAGAGGTCGAGCGGCTCGTGCGCGAGCAGCCTCTTCGACGGGCAGACGGTTCAGATCCGCCCATTGGGCGGCGGCATCACGAATCGCAACTTCATCGCCTCGACCGACAATGGCGAGTACGTCGTGCGCATACCGGGTGAGCGCACCGAGTTGCTCGGCATCGACCGGGCGTACGAAGCGGAGGCCGCGCAGCGCGCCGCTGAACTGGGCATCGGCCCCGGCGTGCTGGGCATGTTGGAGGGCGTTGGAACGCTGGTCACCGAGTTCTTGCAAGGACATCACCTCGAACCGACGCCCTTCAGCGAACGCCTCGGCGATGTCGTCGATCTGGTCCGCCGATTTCACGACAGCGGTCCGCTCGGCGGTGCGTTCCCGATCCACCGTGTCGTCGAGTGGCACGCCCGCGACGCATCGGCGTGTGGGGTGATGCCACCGAAGGCCTACGAGCGGCTGCACCAGCAGAGCAGGCGAATCGAATCCGCGTTCGCGCGCGCCCCAACGCCGCTGGTGCCATGTCACAACGATCTGTTACCCGGCAACGTGCTGTTCGCCGGCGACCGCGTGTGGCTGCTCGATTTCGAGTACGCCGGAATGAACGATGTGTTCTTCGACCTCGGCAACCTCAGCGTCAACAGCGAACTCGGCCACGAAACGAGAGGAGTTGCTGTTGACCTTGTACTTCGGTCAGGTCACCAAGTCGTCGTGGGCGCGACTGCAACTGATGAAGATGATGAGCGAGTTCCGCGAAGGCATGTGGGCCGTCGTGCAACAAGCCATCAGCACGCTCGACACCGACTTCGTCTCGTATGCCAACGACCGGCTCGGCAACTGCGAGCGACTGGCCGGCCAGCCGCAGTTCGAGGGCTGGCTCGCCGATGCGGCCAATCCGATCGACTGACAGCCGGCGTCAACGCGAAAAGCAAGAGATGGGGCCGCATCCCCCGAAGCAGCCCCATCTCTAGATCTCACCGCAATACCTCGCCTGATCAGCCGAGTTGCTTCGAACTCCCGCTCGATCGCCAGCAGCTCTTCCTTGGTGCCCTGGACCCTCGGTCCAGTGAACCACTTGCGGGCACTGAAATGCCAGTAGAGCCACATCCCGAAGAACGCCAGCAGAGATCAACGGACCGGTGAAGTTGAAGTTGTTCTGCCTGTAGAACACGTTGCCCTCACCATCGTCGACGATCAGGTTCTCGTCGCCCCAGATCGGCCAGAACGGCCAGAACAGCGGGACGAAGAACAAGAGGGTGATGAGACCGATCCAGACGAGCGCCGTCCAGCCAACCAGTTTGTGGTGCCCCTTGAGGTTCCACGGCCCGGGTTCGAAATCGGGATTGGTGAGGCGAAGGTAGATCGGGATCGCGTAGGCGATGTACAGACCGATCACACAGATACCCGTCATCGCGAAGAACGCCGTCGAGTACCTTCCGGCGCCCTTGCCGGCAACGTACAGCGAGCTTGCGCCGACGATGGCCGACAGCACGACGCCGAGCCAGATCGAGTTGGTTGGTGTACGCGTCTTGCGGTTGATCTTGTGCCAGTGCTTCGAGCCGGGCAGCGCGCCGTCGCGGCTGAACGCGTAGATCATGCGGCTGTTGGCGGTGACCGACGCCATGCCACAGAAGAACTGGGCGACGATGCAGATGAACACCAGGAACTTCGCGGTTCCGTTCCGACGGCGACGAGATCAACCGTGGCGCGGCATTGATGAGGAATGGATCCTGCGCGTTGCCGAACGCGATGCGGTGTAATCGGCATCGCATCGCGGTCGCCCTTCTCGGGATCGCCTGAGTCATGGACAGGTTCAAGAAGAACGCAGCGATCGCCGAGACGTAGATCGCTCGGACGATGGCCTTCGGAGCTTCGGTTCTCGCCCCGATCGTCTCCTCACTGACGTGCGCGGACGCGTCGAAACCGGTGATCGTGTATTGCGCCAGTAGCAATCCCAACCCGAACAGGTAGATGGAGACGAAGGCGCCGCCCGTCCAGCCGGTGAGCCCAGGTGGCGCCTGTATCGAAGACCGAACTGAGGCCCCTCGTGTTGGTCGGTGCGATCATCAAGATGGAGAAATGATGACCACGCCGACAACGTGCCACCACACGCTGATGTCTCCGAGGATCTTCACGACTTGCACCCCGAAGGTGTTGAGCAAGCCGTGGGCGACCAGCACCACCAAGAAGATGACGAAGATGCCCATCACGGTCAGCTTGTAGCCATCGTCGAACATGCGGATGAAGTAGGCGATGAACACTGCCAGCGCGTAGTCGACGCTGGCGATGACGCCGATCTGGCCGAGCAGGTTGAACCAGCCCGTGTACCACGACCACCGTGCGCCGTTCTTCCTCGCCAGCTTTGCCGACCAGTAGTACAAGCCGCCGGCCGTCGGGTAGCTCGAGCAGATCTCCCCCATCGCCATGCCGACCAGCAAGTGCGAAGAAACCGACGATGAGCCATCCGAGTGTGATGACCATCGGGCCACCAGTCGACCATTCCCAACCAGTAGGCGGTCATACCGCCCGCCAGGATCGAGATGATCGAGAAGCTGATCGCAAAGTTGCTGAACCAGCCGAGCTTTCGATTCAACTCCTGCGCGTAACCCATTCCATGTAGGTCTTCGCGATCCTGAATCGACGGTAGTCATACAGAACCCCCAGTTCTGGCCCGGTGCGGCCCCCAGCCGCACATCGAACTTGGCGATGTCTAGCACGTACGAAAGCGCCCATCGCGCAATCGTCCAACGGCAAGGTTTCCATTGCCGTATCAAGCCCCGGCCTGCGAGAATCTTCGACAGCAAGGGGTGCTGACGCTCGATGGTGGGACGAAGGTGACGCTGAACGAATCCGGCGCAGACGGTCGCGAGCGCGCCCGGGATCTTCTCAGTTGTCTGATCAGTACATCGTCGAGAGCGCGGCATTGGATCCGATGCTTGCCACCTTCTGGGGGATACCCGGCCACGACGAGGAGATGACCGACTACTCGCCGGAAGGTTGGGCTGCGCGGCTCGACCTTCAGTGCAGGACAATCCTCGACCTCGCCCAGGTCGAGCCGCGAGGTCGCAGCGACCGCATCGCCATCGAGGTCATGCGCGAGCGTGTCCAAGCCGAACTCGACCTGATCGACTCCGGCGAGTACCACCGGTGGCTCAGCGTGTTGAACAGCCATCATGCGTATGTCCGCGACATCTTCGACTACATGCCAAAGGAGTCGGAGCAGGATTGGCGCAACGTGCGCACGAGATTGACGGAGGTGCCGCCGGCGCTCGACAAGTTGCGGGCCAGCTTCGAATACGCAGCCGACAACCGTCAGGTCGCAGCGCGTCGTCAAGCGTTGGCCTGTGCCGCGCAATGCTCGGTGTGGGGTAAACCCGATGGCTTCTTCGCCGCGCTCGTTTCGGAATGTCGATCACTGGATCTGACCTCCGAAGCAGCCGGAGCCGCCGCCGCGTTCACCCAGTTCGGCAGATGGCTGGAGACGGACTACGCGGCCATCGCAACGCCCCACGATCCCGTCGGCGCCGAGCGCTACCGGTTGTTCGTCCGCTTCCACAACGGCACCGATCTCGACCTCGAGGAAACGTACGCGTGGGGCTGGGAGGAACTCCACACCATCGAGACACGCATGTCGGCGTTGGTCGAGCGAATTCTTCCGGGCGCTTCGCGCGATGAATGCATCGAGACGTTGAAGCACGATCCGCGGTACATGGTGGAAGGCGCCGACAACTTCCTGGCCTGGAGCCAAGGCGTGATCGATCGGACGATCGACGACCTCGATGGCACGTACTTCGACATCGCCGAGCCACTTCGTCGATGCCAAGCCATGGCTGCACCCGCCGGCGGACCCGAGACCACGTACTACACCCCGCCCAGCGAAGACTTCTCCAGACCGGGTCAGATCTGGCACCAGGTTGCCGGCAAGGACCACTTTCCGCTGTGGGAGGCCTTGTCGACCCAGTACCACGAGAGCACCCCCGGCCACCACCTCCAGCTGGCACAGATGATGTACCAGGCTGATTCGCTGACTCGATTCCAACGTCTCGGGGTCGCGATCTCGGGGCACGGCGAGGGATGGGCGCTCTACGCCGAGCGATTGATGCACGAACTCGGATACCTCGACGACCCGGTGTACGAGCTCGGATGGCTCGCCGGTCAAGCGCTGCGGGCCGCGCGCGTCATCCTCGACATCGGACTGCACTGCGAGATGCGCATCCCGGCCACCGAACGGTTCCACCCGGGCGAGCGGTGGAGATCGGAACTTGGTCTGCCATTCCTGGTCGAACGCACCGGCCATCCACAGGAGTTCCTCGCTTCGGAGGTCGACCGCTACCTCGGTATGCCGGGTCAGGCCATTTCGTACAAGGTCGGTGAACGGGTGTTTCTCGAGGGCCGGGATCGGGCGCGACAGCGTCTCGGTTCGATGTTCGATCTCAAGCGCTTCCACCGAGTGGTGCTCGACATGGGCGCTATGGGACTCGATCAGCTCCGATCGGAACTCGACTCCATCGAGTCGCTCGACGGGCTCACGTAGTTCGAGGCGGATCGCCGGCAACTCGATCGAGAAACCAGTCGACCAGGTGGTCCGCGGCGGGCTGGCTCTCGGCGACGTTGCGTCGGGTCTCGTCGATCAGCTGATCGGGCTTGATGCCGTACTTCAGCAACTCTGCGTTGCCTCCCTCGCTGGTGGCCCAGCGGCGGATCATGGTCTCGGTCGCCTCCGGATGGAACTGGGTGCAGAAACTTCGCGCCATTCGCCACGCCTGCGGACCGACCGCGCTGCGGGCGAGCTCGAGCGAACCGGGTGGTGTCGTGACGACGTCGTAGTGCCATTGCATCCACGGGCCTGGCGATATCACCTCCGGGACATCGCTGACGACCTCCTTCCAGCCGATCTCGGGCTCGCGTGCTCGCTCGACCGTGCCCCCGAGCGCGTGGGCCATGATCTGGTTGCCGTAGCAGATGCCGTAGATCGGCACACCTGTCTGATGGGCGGCGCGGATCAACTCCGCCTCGGCTTCGACGGACTCGGCGACGTGCGGCCAATAGACGCTCCACTCGCTACCGAGCGTGACGATCAACTCGTAGCCGTCGAGCGCCGGCCAGTCGGCGAGGTTCTCGCGATGGCATTCGGTGAAGGAGAATCCTTGCTGGCGAAACCGTTCGGCGACAAAGCCGCCGTCGGCATCAGCGGCATTGGCGATCAGCAGCGCTCGCATCGGCACTACGGTACGCGCTCGCATGCCCGCCCTGGAGATTTCCGAGACCGCGATCGATCGTGCTGTCGAGGCCGGACGTGGCGTCGTCACCCACACGCCGGTCACCGGCTCCGCGGCCCTCAGCGAACGGTGCGGCGGCAGGATCGTGTTGAAGGCCGAGAACCTGCAACGCACGGGCAGCTTCAAGATCCGCGGCGCGATGAGCAAGCTCTCCGCGTTGGGCGCCGACGCGGCGAACGGGGTCACTGCGGGAAGCGCCGGCAACCACGCACAATCGATCGCCTTCGCTGCTCGTCACGCCGGGGTGCTCTGCGAGATCTTCGTGCCGTCGGGGGCGCCGATCTCCAAGATCGAAGCATGCCGTTCCTATGGGGCGTCGCTCATCGAAGGAGGCGACTCGCTGGATGAGGCGATGATGGCAGCGCGTGCCCGTGCGATGGCGGCCGGCATGGTGTTCTGTCATCCGTACGACGACGTGGATGTCGTTGCCGGGCAGGCGACCCTCGGGCGCGAGATCGTCCACGACGTACCCGAGTTGCAACGTGTCATCGTGCCACTCGGAGGCGGAGGCTTGGCCAGCGGCATCGCCATCGCGATCAAGGCCGGCAATCCCACCGTTGAGGTGATCGGCGTGCAGATCTCGGCCTGCGCCCCGTATGCCCACCGGGCTCCGCCGAGCGGACCCGTCGTGACGCTCGCCGATGGGATCGCGGTGAAGCGACCCGGTGAGATCACTCGCCCACTCGTCGAGCGGTGGATCGACGAGGTCGTCGTCGTCGAAGAGAACGAGGTGGCGGAGGCGATGGTGCTGCTGATGGAGCGGGCCAAGCTCTTCGTCGAAGGGGCAGGTGCTGTCGGTGTCGCGGCATTGCTGTCGCAACAAGTTGCTCCGTCACCTGTCGGAACGACGTGCGTCGTTCTGAGCGGAGGCAATGTCGACCTCGGGCTCCTTCCGGGCCTGATCAGGCGTCACGAGACCCAGGCGGGCAGACGCTTGATCCTGTTCGCCCGCATCAGCGATCGACCGGGAGGTCTGGCACGGCTACTGGCGCTGTTCGCCGAACGAGGCGCCAACCTCATCGAGGTCGAGCACGTTCGCGAAGGCGTCGATCTTCACGTTCGCGAGACGGGAGTGCAGGTGGTGCTCGAAGTTCGCGGTCGCGGCCACGCCGAGTCAGTGGCACGTGCAGCTGCAAACGCCGGCTACGAGATCGATGTGATCAGCAAGTAGTTCACGGGCCCGACGCCTCCAACACATCGCGCAACTGCGACGTGAGGTTGCCTTTCCTCGGCGAGAACGACCCGTCGAAGATCGCCGAGCCGATGGTGAAGGCGTCGGCTCCGGCTGCCCGCAGATCCTCGATCTGGGCTGTGGTGGAGACGCTGCCGGCGACCACCAAGTAGCCGGATGTGCCGCGGCGCGCGGCTCGAACCAGGTCGAGCGGTTCGGCATCGGTTGCGCGGTATGCGAGCAGGTCGACGCCGGCGCATCCCCTCCGGTCGAACTCCTGGCACTGCAGCTCGACCAGGGCGGAGTCACCACCCAACTGAGTTGGATGACCAATGGGTCGCCCGGCGAACGGCAGGTACTCGATTCCCGATCCCTCGATGATCGACAGGATCTCGGCGACCTCGGTGCCGCCCATCAGGCGGTCGACCCCGATCTCGACAGCGGCCCAGGCACTGCGAAGACACTCCTCGGCGGACGTGCTGACCACCTCGAGGTAGGTGGTGACCCCGCTCGTCTGCATCCGCCGGTTCAATTCCGAAAGCGTCTCCACATCCACACCGATGTCCTTGAAGCCCGCGTGTCGGACGCCGACGTCGTGCACCGCATCCCATGTGTCGAGGCAGTCGGCAATGGTCTCGTCTGAACGTGTGAGCATGAAGATGAAATCCACCGGCTCTACAATTCCACGTGCCATGAGCCAACCACCGCCGCTGATCGCCGTGTGTGCACGCGTGCTGACCTTCAGCGACGAAGGTAAGCGCGACGCCTTCTCCAGCAGTCAGCCGTACAGCCGTGCCGTGGCACGCGCCGGAGGTGTGCCGGTGCTGGTCCCGCCGATCCATGAACTGTCGGTCAACGCTCTCACCGTGCTGCAGCATTTCGACGGTGTGTTGTTACCGGGTGGTGGCGACGTGGATCCTCGTTGCTACGGACAGGAGCCGAGTGAGGAATCGCTCTACGGAATCGTGGCTGCCAACGACGAGCTCGACATGGCAGTGGCCAGCGCAGCTCTCGAGCTCGACCTGCCCATGCTGGCCTTGTGCCGGGGGATGCAGGTGCTCAACATCGTGCTCGGTGGAACCTTGGTGCAAGACATCGGCAACGACGAGCACTGGATGCGCGAGCACTCGGTGAAACTGGCCGAGGGTTCGATCGTGGCCGACCTCGTCGGCGACACGCATCTCGATCACTGCCACTCGGTACACCACCAGGGAATCGGTGAACTGGGGACCGGGCTCGTGCCGATCGGGTACGCCGAGGATGGCCAGCTCGAGGCCGTCGAACTGCCCACCAGGTCATGGGTCGTGGGCCTGCAGTGGCACCCGGAAGACACCGCCGCCCGCCAGCCACAGCAGCAGGCGATCTACAACGAGCTCGTCCGAAGAGCGGGCCTGCACTGATCCTAGAATCGACCAGGTGAACCCGCTCGTCGTCATCGTCGGCCGCCAGTCGCACGAGGCCCAGGGCGTGCGCGGCGATCCTTTCGCTGCTGGGCAGACGTACTTCCGAGCGGTCGAGCGAGCCGGGGGTACGCCGCTGATGTTGCCGCCGATCACTGGGTTGATCGACGACATCCCCGACCTGCTACGACGTGTCGACGCAGTGGTGTTCCACGGCGGTGGCGACATCGATCCGCGTCGTTACGGGCAGGAGCCCACCGAGGAATCGCTGTATGGCATCGTTGCCGAGCACGACGCGATGGAGCTGGCGATGGCCGCCGCGGCAATCGACGCCGACAGACCGGTGCTCGCGATCTGCCGCGGGTTGCAGGTGCTCAATGTCGCTCTCGGAGGCACGCTGGTGCAAGACATCGGCAACGATGACCACTGGCATCGCTTCACCCCGGTCGAGCTCGATGCCGGTTCCCGACTGGCCAAGGCAATGGGCACCGAGTCTCCCGGCCGCTGCCATTGTGTGCACCATCAAGGCCTCGACCGGCTGGGCGACGGACTGCGCGTCGTTGGCCGCGATGCAGGCGGCACGGTCCACGCGGCTGAGCTCGACAGTGCGCGCTGGATCGTCGGCACCCAATGGCACCCCGAGGACTCGGCAGCCGACGACCCGCAACAACAAGGTCTGTTCGACGAGTTGATCCGCCAAGCCAGCTAGCCGCCACCTACTCCCCGCCCGGCTCCCCGCCTTCCACCCCAGCGGCGCCGACTGGGCGCGATATCACGCCAACCGCGGCATCTCACGCGCCCAGACGTCCATCAACTTCGCCCACCGGGCGCGATATCACGCCAACCGCGGCATCCAACGCGCCCATGCCGCCAATACGACGCGAAATCTGGGTGCAACCCATAGCCTTCACACGAGCGGCTTCCCCCGACACAGTCTTCACAGCAGTGACGGAGGTCGCCCGTGGGTCGTCAGTGGAAGGTTGCGATGAATGGGTTCCTCAGCACCCATCTTGGAGTCATCTCCACCAGTCGTCTGACAGCACTCGGGTGCCCCAGCCGATCACTCGCGAATCTCGTCGCGGACGGCGAGCTCATCACCATGTTGCCGGGAGTGTTCCGGGGGGCGCAGTGGCCCTGCAATCGCGATCAGTTGATGGCGGCAGTGTGTGCGCGGAATTCAGCAGCCATGATCGGTTTCACAACCGCTGGTCGAGAGTGGGGCCTGCGTCGGATGACCGATGTGAGGATTCACGCTCTCGTGCCGCACGGTCGGTCTCCCGTGATGGAGGGCGTCGTTGTGCACCGATGCCGTCAGATCGATCCCGTCGACATCGTCCAGCGTCCTGATGGCATCCGATTGACCAGTCCCCCACGAACGCTGTTCGACTGCGCCGATCTGCTCGGTGTCGAAGGCACTACGTCTGTGATGGAACAGTTGCTCAACGAGCAGCGAGTCACGTTTGGAACCGTCACCGACACCCTTCAGCGGCTGTATCACCCACAACGCCCAGGATCCGTCACGCTGTTGACCGTCATCAGTTCTCGCCCTGCATGGCGACAAGCGCTGCAATCCGACCTCGAGGTGAAGGTACTGGAGGAAATGGCGCGGCAGGGCCTTCCCGTCCCGGTGACTCAGTATCCGATGCGCCCACCCGGCTACGCGCATGACATTGCCATCGACTTCGCGTGGCCAACTGTCAAGCTGGCGGTCGAGGTCGACCATCCGGCGTGGCATGACGGCGCCCGCGATTCGCACAGGGACAAGGGGCGAGACCGCAAGTTGGCCACGGTGGGTTGGGCGTCTGCGCGCATGACCGACATCGATGTCAATGGCGGGCTCCGCGCTGCGGTGGCCGACATCGGCGAGATCCTCTCTCGACTCGCTCGCAACCTGGGCGGAGCGGAGCGGCAGGACTAGGGCGTGACGGCGACGGCGGCTTTGGTGGCGTCGATCAGCCACCCCGGGAAGAAGCCGATCAGCAGGGTGAAGCCGACGGACAGCGTCAACGCCACACCCGTCCACAGCGGGACTCGGATGAGCTCGCGGTCGGCGTCGCCGGACTCCGGCTCGCTGACCCACATCGAGATCATGATCCGCAGATAGAGGAAGGCGGCGATGACGGAGGCGACCATGGCGATGATGGCGATGGCGTAGCTGCGCTCCTCGACCGCCGCCTCGATCACGCCGAACTTGGCAACGAAGCCCGACGTCAACGGCACACCGGCCTGGGCGAGCAGCAGCACGGTCATGGCAAGCGAGAGGACTGGGTGCGAGTTGCCGAGCCCGCGGAACGCCGACAGATCGGTTGCACCGTCGCCGGTACGCGAGACCATCGTGACCACCGCGAACGTGCCGACGACCAGCACCGAATACAGCAGCAGGTACAGCAGCGCGGAGGGCACACCGTTGCCGAGATCGGGGTCGCCGGCGCGATGCGAGGCAGCCTCGACACCGACCAGGATGAACCCGGCGTGGCTGATCGACGAGAACGCGAGCATGCGCTTCACGTCGGTCTGCACGACTGCCATCACCGAGCCGACAACGACCGTCAACGCCGCGAGCACCCAAACGATGGGGCGATAGTCGTCGCGCCAGTGCGGCAAGGCATAGATCAGGACACGCAACATCGCGCCGAACGCGGCGACCTTGCCCACCGAGGCCATGTACGACGTCACCGGAGTCGGGGCGCCCTGATAGACGTCAGGTGCCCAGTAGTGAAAGGGAACAGCGGCGACCTTGAACCCCAGGCCCACCATCAACAGACCGACGCCGGCGAGGATGAACGCATCGTGGCGTACGGCCGGAATGTTGTTGTTGAACGAGTCGACGATCTCGGTGAAGTTCGTGCTGCCGGCGATGCCGTACACCAATGCGATCCCGTACAGGAAGAACGCCGACGAGAAGCCACCGAGGATGAAATACTTGATACCGCTCTCTTGGCTCTCGATTCGCCGGCGATGGCTCGCCGCCATCACGTATAGGGCGATCGACAGGATCTCGAGTCCGAGGAACAGCACGACGAGATCGTTGGCCGATCCCATCACCACGCCGCCGATTGCCGCCAGCAGGTACAGCGCGTAGACCTCAGGTCCGTCGAGTTGTTCGCGCTGCAGGTAGTCGTCGCTGACCAGGGCAACGAGCACGATGGCGGCAGAGATGGTGATCGTGATCAACATCGTGAACACGTCGAAGCGCAATGCGCCGCGCACCAATGTGCTGGCGCCCTCGTCGGTGATGTCGTCCCACAAGAAGAAGCACAGGATCATGGAAGCGAGGCCCGCGGCAGCGGTGAACAACGCATACAAGTGCCGCGGCCACCGGGGAAACAGCGCGCCGAGCACGAGCAGCACCATCGCCGCGCCGAGCATCACCAGCAAAGGGCTGAGCGCGAACCAGTCGACCGGAGGCCCGACCAATACGGGGTCGGCGCCGATCATGGGTTCACCCCGACCGGTTGCGGCTCGACGTACGACGTCTTCTCGCTGACGTGCTCGATCAACTTCTTCACACTCGGCTCGACACGATCGAGCATCGGCTTGGGATAGATACCGGTGAAGATGATCACGCCGACCAGTGGCAGCATCACCGCTGCCTCGCGAAGCTTCAGTTCACCGAACCCCTTGTTGGCCTCGTCCGGCTCGCCGTGGAACACCCGCTGGTATGCCCATAGGAGGTACAAGGCGGCGAGGATGACCCCAGTGGCGGCAACGACGGTCCACCACCGCGCGGTGAGGAACGAACCGATCAGCACCAAGTACTCGCCGACGAACCCGTTGAGACCGGGGACCCCGATCGACGACAACATCACCAACATGAACACGCCTGCGAAGATCGGAGCGACCTTCTGGAGCCCTTTGAGTTCCGAGATCTGACGGGTGTGCCGACGGTCGTAGATCATGCCGACCAGTAAGAACAGGGCACCGGTCGACACACCATGGTTGATGTTCTGAATGACACCACCGGTGATCGACTGTGTCGTCATCGCGAAGATGCCCAAGACGATGAAGCCGAGGTGCGCGACGGACGAGTACGCGACCAGTCGCTTGAGGTCCTTCTGCATCGTCGCCACGATGGCGCCGTAGATGATGCCGATGACAGCGAGTGTCAACCACAGGCTGCGGCTCCAATGCGCGGCCTCCGGGAACAGGTAGACGCCGAACCGCAGCAGGCCATACGTGCCCAGCTTCAACATCACGCCGGCGAGGATGACCGAGCCTCCGGTGGGTGCCTGCGTGTGCGCATCGGGCAGCCAGGTGTGCAGCGGGAAGACGGGCACCTTGACCGCGAACCCAATCGCAAGAGCGAAGAACAGCCAACGGCCGGTGCTCGCGGCAAAGTCGGCCTTTGCCAGTTCGATGAGGTCGAACGTCAGCGGCCCGTCGCCTTTGGCTATGAACGCTGTGGCGATGACGCCGACGAGCATGAACGCCGAGCCGACCATCGTGAACAGGAAGAACTTCATCGCGGCGTGGACGCGACCCTCGTAACCCCAGCCGGCGATCAGGAAGTACATCGGTACGAGCACGATCTCGAAGAAGACGAAGAACAAGAAGAGGTCGAGGCTGATGAACGCGCCCATCAAGCCGGCCTCGAGCATCAACATCCACGCCAGATACCGCTTGTGATCTTTGTGCGGGTCGGTGCCGGCGATGACGAGCGGGAACAAGACGCCGGTGAGGACGACGAGGAACAACGAGATCCCGTCGACACCGAGATGCCAGGAGATCCCATATGGCTTGATCCAGATGTGCTTGCTGACGAACTGGAAGTCGGCGTCGGCCTTGTCGAACGCGGCGAGCACCCAGATGCTGAGACCACCGGCCAGCACGCTGGTGAGCAGCGCAGCAAGCTTCACCCATTCGGGACGCCGATTCGACAGGGATGCGACGAGCAAGGCACCGACGGCCGGGACCACGATGAGCATCGTGAGGATTGGGAACGGGATCACAGGTTGCCCCGCACGACCACGAACCAGGCGAGCAACAGGACCACGCCGACTCCGATCGCTGCCGCATAGTTGCGAACGTTGCCGCTCTGCACGGTGCGGATCCGTTGGGCGGTGCCGCGCACGACGCGACCTACCCCGTTGACCGTTCCGTCGATGATGTGCGAGTCGAACCAGGCAGCGGCGGCAAAGCCCTCGCGTCCCGGCCCGCCCATGAACCTGCTGACGGTCGCGTCGTAGTACCAACCCTCGGCGAGCACCGGCGGCTCGATCGGCTCGGCCTTGTGCTTCGCGTAGATCATCACGGAAACCGCGATACCGATCAGTGCGGCCACGGTGGCGATCAACGCGAACGGCAACTTGGCTGTGGTGCTGTGGTGTTCACCGACGACGGGCTCGAGCCAGTGGGCAAGCTTCTCGGGGTTCGCACCGAAGGGCAGGTTGATCGCACCCCCGACGATCGACAACACGGCAAGGCCGACAAGTGGCACCAGCATGATGACCGGGCTCTCGTGGGGCTCGAAGTCGCCATGGGCTCCGTGCTCGTCGTGGGCATCGTGCCATCGGGCCTTGCCGTAGAACACCATGATCACCTGACGAGTCATGTAGTAGGCCGTCAGCAGCGCCGTCAGCAGACCGATCGCCCACAGCACCGGGCTCTTGTCGTAGGCGGCCAGCAGAATGTCGTCCTTGCTCCAGAATCCCGCGAACGGCGGTACACCGGCGATGGCCAACCAGCCGATGATGAACGTGACCGCGGTGACGGGCATGACCTTGCGCAGCGCGCCCATGCGGCGCATGTCCTGCTCGTGATGCATCCCGTGGATCACCGCACCGGAACCGAGGAACAGCAGCGCCTTGAAGAACGCGTGGGTGACCATGTGGAAGATGGCCGCGGTGTAGGCGCCGGAGCCGACGGCCAGGAACATGTACCCGAGTTGACTGACCGTCGAGTACGCCAGGACTTTCTTGATGTCGTTCTGGGCGACAGCGATGGTGGCCGCGAACAACGCCGTTGCCACGCCGACGATGGCGATCAACGTCGGCGCATACGACGACGCTGCGTCGAGGATCGGGCTCATGCGGCACATCAAGAAAACGCCCGCGGTGACCATCGTGGCGGCGTGGATCAGCGCCGAGACCGGCGTGGGTCCTTCCATCGCGTCGGGCAACCACAGGTACAACGGCAGCTGTGCGCTCTTACCGCATGCACCGATGAAGCAGAACAGGGCGATGGCGGTCGCCGTTGTCTGCGCCATGGTCGAGGCCGCAGCGTTGACGCCGATGTAGCTCAGCGTGCCAGTTGCCTGGAACGCGAAGAACATCGCCATCATGAAACCCCAGTCACCAACTCGGTTGGTGACGAACGCCTTCTTTCCGGCAGTCGCCGCGCTCTCTCGCTCGTGCCAGAACGCGATCAAGAAGTAGCTGCACGTGCCGACACCCTCCCACCCGAGGAACGTGACGAGCATGTTCTCGCCGAGCACGAGCACCAGCATGCTGAGGGCGAAGAGGTTGAGGTACAAGAAGAACTTGGAGAACCGCGGATCCCCGTGCATGTAGCCGATGGCATACAGATGGATCAGGGTTCCAATGCCGGTCACGAAGAGGCACATCGTGATGCTGAGCGGATCGGCCAGGAACGCCAGGTCGACCTGCAACGAACCGACCGGCACCCACGAGAACACCGTGTCGATGTGTTCGCGCTCCTCGACCGATTTCGACAGCAGGTCGAAGTACACGCCGACGGTGACGATGAACGCACCGAGACACGTCAGGGTTGCCAGGTAGCCAGCCTTCGGGTCGCCGAGGCGGCGACCGAACAGCAGGATCAATAGGAATCCGGCGAGCGGTAGCGCGGGGATGAGCCAGACGACGTCGAGCATGCTCTCAGCCCTTCAATTCCGCGAGATCGTCGGCTGTGGCGTTGGGCTTGCGGCGCAGGATCGCGACGATGATGCCGAGGCCCACCACGACCTCGGCGGCGGCAACGACCATCACGAAGAACACCGTGGTCTGTCCGCTGATGTCGTTGAGTTTGCGGGCGACGGCGACAAAGGTGAGGTTGACAGCGTTGAGCATCAGTTCGACGCACATCAGCATGATCAGTGGGTTGCGTCGCACCAGCACGCCGACCGTGCCGATGCCGAACAGCACAGCGGCCAAGACCAGGTACCACGTGGTGGTAGGTATGGGGGCAGCGATCATGACGGTGAGTCCGGGGATGACTTCGGCGCCCGGCGAGCCACCAGCACGGTGCCGACGACGGCGATCACCAACAACACGGAGGTGAGTTCGAATGCCAGCACGTGGTCGCTGAAAAGGTCACGGGCAAGAGCTCTGATGTTGCTGTCCGGGTCTGCCGATGTGTCGACTGGAACGTTGCCGGTGGTTCCGATGTTGTCGCGCGACGAGATTGCCGCGAACGCGATCAAGCCGATCAACGCACCACCGACGAGGGCGGCCACCTTGCGTTGCAACTTGAACGGTTCGACCTGTAGGTCCTCCACCTTGTCGACACCGAGCAGCATGATGACGAACAGGAAGAGCACGACGATCGCACCCGAGTACACGATGATCTGCACGGCCGCGAGGAACTCGGCCTGCTGCGACACGTACATCACGGCAACGCCGAACAAGGTCAGCACCAAGCTGAGGGCAGCGTGCACGGGGTGGGCGCGTGTGATCACGCCGATCGCGCCGGCCAGGATCATCAATGCGGCACAGATGAAGACGAACAACTGCATTACGGCTCGTTCTCCTCGGGATCGCGAACCCCGTATCCGAGTTCGCTGCTCCACCCGACTTGGCCGACGAAGTCGGCGTCGCCGCCAGGCGACGTTGCCCGCATCCATCCGCTGGTGTGCTGATCTTCACCGGGGCGCCAGTCCTCCCACGGGAGGTGCTTCGGCTTGCCCTCGTCGTCGACCACCAGTTCTTCTTTGGTGTAGACGGCATCGCGCCGGTTGGTGAAGCTGAACTCGAACAACTTCGACTCGGTTATCGCCTCGGTCGGGCAGGCCTCGACACAGAGATCGCAGTGGATGCAACGGAGGTAGTTGATCTCGTAGACGAACCCGAACCGCTCGCCGGGCGACGTGGGGTTCTGCGGATCGTTGTCGGCGCCGCGCACATGGATGCACTTTGCGGGGCAGACGCCGGCGCACAGTTCGCAGCCGATGCACTTCTCCATTCCGTCCTCGTACCGGTTGAGAACATGACGTCCGTGCAGCCGCTCGGGCTTGTCGATCTTCTCGTCGCGACCTTCGGTCTCATTGCCCTTCTTGGCGACGCGACCACCGGAATACGAGGTGGTGACACGCTTGCCGCCGAACAGCCGGTGCTGTCGGGCGGTCACGAGGAATCCTTCGAGGTAGCCCATCAGAACATTGCCCCCTCTCGCTCACGATTGCGCGCACTGACCTTGGTTGCCAGGTTCAGCAGGGCTCCCGCCGCTGCCAACACGACAAGGGCGGCGAGGCCGACCACTGTCTTGTGCAGCCGTGTCCAGCCGTGATCGGTACCGAGGCGCAACAGGCTGAGCAACATGAACCAGCCCAGCGCTACCGGGATCAACACCTTCCAGCCGAGGTTCATCAACTGGTCGTAGCGAAGTCGAGGCAGCGTGGCCCGGAACCACACGTAGACGTACAGGAACACCATCAGTTTCAAGAAGAACCAGACGGTGCCGGAGAACGGACCCAGGAACTCGAGGATGTTGTCGTTGCCGGCGATCTTCAACGGCTGCGGACCCCCGAAGAACAACGTCACGATGACCGCGCTCATCGTGACCGTGTTCATGAACTCGGCAAGGAAGAACAATGCAAAGCGAATGCTGGAGTATTCGGTGTTGAACCCACCCACCAACTCCTGCTCGGCCTCGACGAGGTCGAAGGGGGGTCGATTCAACTCGGCGGTCGCCGAGATCAGGAAGATGACGAAGGGCACGAATGCCGTACTGACGACGTGCCATTGGGAGAGGCTGGACTGGTCCGACACGATGCCGCTGGTGCTCAGCGTGCCGGACACCAGGATCACTGCGGCCAGGCTGAGACCGAGAGCGGCCTCGTAGCTGACCATCTGGGCCGATGCACGCACCGAGCCGAGCAGCGGATACTTCGAACCACTGGCCCACCCGGCCAGCATGATGCCGTAGACCCCGATCGAACTGAGCGCCAGCAGCAGCAGCACCCCGATCGCGGGATCGGCGAGTTGCAGCCTGGTGACATTGCCGAACCAGATCACCTCACCTGTCTTGCCTCCGCTGAAGTCACCGCCGAGCGGAATGACACTCCACACGAGGAACGCCGGCACGAACGAGAGGTACGGCGCCAGCTTGAACACGAAGCGGTCGCTCTTGTCGGGGATGAGATCTTCTTTGAAGAACAGCTTGATGCCGTCGGCCAATGTCTGCAGGATGCCCCACGGGCCGGCCTTGTTGGGACCGATCCGGTTCTGCATGCCGGCGATTGCCTTGCGTTCGAACCACACCATCAGCATCGTGGAAACGAGGCCGATGACGAAGATGACGACCACCTTCAACAGCACGAGGAGCACGACCTCGAGCGAGAGATCGTCGAGCATCGGATCGAGAGCGAGCATCAGAACGACTCCACCCGAACGTCGGTGACGACATCGGCCGAATCGATCAGTTCACCGATGCTCGGACCGGGCTGGTTGAACGGCACCCACGCCGAACCACGCACGACACTGTCGTCGGCAACGACGGTGAACACCATCGAAGCCCGCTTGCTGGTGACCTTGACCTCGGCGCCGTCCGTCGAACCGACCCGCTCGACATCGAGTGGATGAAGGTGCAGTTCGGAGCCCGTTGCCAGATGGGCGAGTGACGGCGACATCGCGGTGCCGACGGCGTTGTCGTACAACTTCCGACTGACGACGAGTCGGTAGTCGTAGCTGTTGCGGGCATCGATCTCTCTGACGCGTGCCGTCGCAGGCGGGAGGGATCCCTTGCAGACGATGCCGTCGCGAGCGGTACGCAGTGCGGCGACCGTGGCCGGACCGAATCCGGCGACGTTGGCTGCGATCGCGTCGGTGAGATCGTCGATCGATGTCACCCCGAGGTCGACACCCAGCAGCTCGGCGAGCTCGGTGGCGATCATCCAATCGGGACGGCTGGTGCCTCGCGGAGTCACCCTTGCCGACAGCGTGGTGACGCGACCTTCGATGTTGGTCGTCGTGCCACTCTTCTCTCCATACGCGGCCGCGGCCAGCACCACGTCGGCCGACGAGTTGGACTTCGTGAGGAACGTGTCGATCGCAATGACTCGTGGGGCGCCGGCCATCATCCGCCGCGCCAGGTCGGTGTCGGGGAAGTCGGCGATCGGATCGCAACCGAGGAGGACGAGGCATTCGATCTTTCCGGCGGCCGCAGCGTTGGCGATCTGTAGGACGGACATGCCGTCCTCGCCGGGAACCATGCCCATCTCGATCGCGCCGACGACGTTGCCCCGGCGAAAGGCGGGAAGGACCTTCGCACCAGGGGCCAACCCGAGTGCGGCGACGACACCGTTGCCGACTTCGAGCGGGTGTTCGGCGAGGTTGGCCCGACCGGCAACGATGACGACGCTGCCCTTGGCGAGCTGGCGGACGATGTCGGGATCCGAGCTGCAGGCAGCGACGGCATCGGTGATTCCGCCGGCTTGATATTCGATCGTCCTCCACGCTTGCGCCGAAAGACCACTGCGCTTCTGGGCGAACTCGATGATCTTGCTGCGACGCTTCTGCGCCGCATCGCGAAGACGCAGGTACAACACCGGTAGCTCTTCTTTCAGATCCGGTGCAATGAGAATGATCGTGTCCGCGTTGGCCGCCTCGTCGATGGTCGCCCGATCGAACCCGAGCAGGTTGATCTGCGCGCCGTCGCCCATCTGCGGGTACACGTGCGGGGTGCCGATGACATCGTGGGCCAGGCGGGCCCACGCGTACGCGTCTTCGTTGCTGCCGCGGGCTCCGCCGATGACTGCCACGGACCCGGCACCGCCGGCAGCCTTGGCCTCTGTGATCAGTTCAGCAGCACGGGCGAGCGCTGCGTTCCACGTGGCGGGCTCCAGTTCGCCGTCGACGCGTACCAGCGGCGCGCTCAACCGGGCGTCGCTGTTGACGGCTTCGAAGTTGAATCGCCCCCTGTCGCACATCCAGCCCCAGTTGACGGGATCACTGTCGACACCCTGATATCGCAGGAGTTGGTCGTGACTCGATTGCACGACGGTGCGGCACCCGACCGCACACGTGGTGCACGTGCTCTCGGTCTGCTCGAGGTCCCACGGGCGGGCCTTGAACCTGTAGGGCTTGGCCGTGAGCGCACCGACCGGGCAGATCTGCACGGTGTTGCCGCTGAAGTAGCTGACGAACGGCTCGTCGGGAAACGTCGTGATCTGGGTGTCGTTGCCGCGACTGGTGAAGTGGATCAGCGCGTCGCCGGCGACCTCGTCTGCGAAGCGGGTGCAGCGGTCGCACAGAATGCAACGCTCGCGATCGAGCAGCACGAGATCGCTGATGGGGATCGGCTTCTCGAAGTGCCGCTTCTCCTCGACGTAGCGACTCTCGCCCGGACCGTGGCTGAACGACTGATCCTGCAACGGGCATTCGCCGCCCTTGTCGCAGACCGGACAGTCGAGGGGATGCTGGGCGAGCAGCAGTTCGATGATGCCCTCTTGAGCGCGCAGGGCCGCGGGACTCTGGGTGTCGACCACCATGCCCGGTGCCACGGTGATCATGCACGACGGCTGCAAGCCGGGGCCGCGCCCACTGTCGACATCGACCAGGCACATGCGGCACATACCGACCGAACTCATTCGTTCGTGGTAACAGAAACGCGGGATGTAGTCGCCGGCTCGTTGCGCGGCGGCGATCACCAGATCGCCCTTGCGGGCAACGACCTCACGCCCGTTGATCGTCAGGCGTACCTCGTTGGGATCCGGCGGGGGTGCCGCGCTCTCGACGGGGATGTCGGTACTAGTCATGGCCTGCTCCTGCCGACACCGGGACGGCCGATACCGGGATGAGAGTGCGTTGCACGATCTTCGCTTCGAACTCGTCGCGGAACAGCGTGAGCGCGGAGTCGACGGCGGTGTACGCCGAGGGTCCGACGAAACAGATCGTCGTCATGCGGAACGGGAAGGGCTTGGCCTCGATGCCCAGTCGTTCGCTGGACGGATGCGGGAAGTCGCCGGGACAGATCGACTGGCCGATCTCCAGCAGTTGATCGAGGTCTTGCATGGTCCCGTGACCATCGACGATGCGCTTCATGATCCGTTCGAGCCACGTGCCGCCTTCGCGGCACGGCACACATTTGCCGCATGACTCGTGGGCATAGAAACGCACCAGGCTGTACGCCGCGTAGGGGATGTCGGTCGTCTCGTCCATCACCATCACCGCACCGGAACCGAGCATCGAACCAGCGGCACCGACGAGCTTGGCCTCGAAGGGCAGGTCGAGTTGATCGGGAAGGAACCACGGCGCGGATCCGCCGCCTGGCACGAAGGCCTTGAGTTGGTTGTCGTCGCGAATCCCGCCGCAGAACTCTTCGCCGTACAGCAGATCGCGGAACGTCGTGGTGCCGTTGACGATCTCGTACACGCCCGGACGCTTGACGTGACCAGACACTGCCACCATGCGTGTGCCGGGCGATGTCGGAGTGCCGATGGCGGTGTAGGCGTCGACGCCATTGCGCAACAGCCACGGCAGGTTGGCGAGTGTCTCGACATTGTTGACGATCGTCGGCATGCCGTACAGGCCGATGGCCGCGGGGAAGAACGGCGGCTTCAACCTGGGCATGCCGCGGTTGCCCTCGAGGCTTTCGATCAGCGCTGTCTCCTCGCCGACGACATACGCGCCGGCGCCCCAGTGCAGCACGATGTCGACACTGAAGTTGGTGCCGAGGATGTTCTTGCCGACATACCCGGCTGCGTACGCCTCGTTGAGCGCTGTCGCAACGCGCTCTTGGGCAAGCGCCATCTCACCGCGTATGTACAAGAAGCACTGCGAGAGCCCGGCCGCATAGCAGGCGATCAGGCAACCCTCGATGAGCTGATGCGGGTCGAGCTCCATCAGCAGGCGGTCCTTGTAGGTGCCCGGCTCGCTCTCGTCGCCGTTGACGACGAGATAGCGCGGCCACACCGCCTGCGGGGTGAGACCCCATTTGACACCGGCCGGGAAGCCGGCGCCACCGCGGCCGAGGACCGTGGCAGCCTTCACGTCGTCGTGAACCTCGACAGGCGACTTGGCCAGCGCGGCCCTCAGCCCTTTGTACCCATCCGTGGCAAGGAACCGATCCAGCGTGTATGCGTCGTCGTGCTGGAACCGCGACGTCACGATCTGCGGGCGATCGCCGGCGACGAAGCCGGCGGCGTGGGAATACGTGGTGCCGTTCACTTCTGCACCTCGGCAGGTGCCGGCATCCACTCCGGCGCGGTCACGACATCCTCGGGTGGAACGGCGCCGACGGCGCGTTCGGAAGGGATGTGCTGGCGAACGCGCGCAACGGTTCCGTGAGGTGGCACGTCGCCCTCGAGGCGGCCGTTCTGCAGATCATCGATCAGCGAGTCGAGGTCGCCGGACGTGACTCGGTAACGATGGCGGTAGTTCACCTGCAAGCACGGTGCCTCGGTGCACGCCGCCTGACACTCGGCATGTTCCAGCGTGAACATGCCATCGGGGGTGGTGCTGCCGGCCTTGATGCCGAGCTTGTGCTCGGCGTGGTGCATCAACTCGTCGGCACCCAGCAACGCGCATGACAACGTGCTGCAGATGTTGATGAGGTACTTGCCGACAGGCTCGAACTTGAACATCTCGTAGAACGTGGCGGTCCCCAAGATCTCGGCCGACGTCGCCCCGACCAACTCGCCGATGTGCTTGATGGCCTCGTTGGTCACGTAGCCATCCTGCTGTTGGGCGAGATGTAGGAGTGGAATCGTTGCCGAACGAGCCTTCGGGTAGCGCCCGATGATCTCCCTCGCGTAGACAACGTTGGCCTCGTTGAGACGCGCCATCAGCGATCCACCTCGCCGAGGACGGGGTCGACAGAGGAGATCACGGCTACGGCGTCGGCGATCAACCCACCGCGCAACATGTGCGGCATGCACTGGATGTTGACGAAGCTCGGGGCTCGCACATGAATGCGATACGGCGTCGCCGATCCGTCGCTGGCGATGTAGCAGCCGATCTCGCCGCGGGGACTCTCGATGGCCATGTAGACCTCACCCTCGGGGACCTTGAAACCCTCGGTGAAGATCTTGAAGTGGTGGATCAACGCCTCCATCGATTCATCGATGCGAGCTCGCGGCGGCGGTGTGACCTTCTTGTCCTGGATCCGGTAGTCGCCGCCGGGCATGCGGTCGAGGATCTGGTGAACGATCTTCATGCTCTCGCGCACCTCGTTGAGGCGGATGGCGTAACGATCGAACGCGTCGCCGTACGAGCCGACGATCACATCGAACTCCACCTCGGGGTACTTCAGGTACGGCATGTCGCGACGCAGGTCCCACTCGATCCCCGTGCTGCGCAGGATCGGCCCGGTCGCTGCCAGTGCAATTGCTTCTTGGGCCGTGATGACACCGACACCCTGCAACCGCTCGCGCCAGATCGGCTGGCCGGTCATCAAGGTGTCGTACTCCTCGAGGCGCGGCGGAATGAGGTCGAGGAGTCGCAGCACGTCGTCCCGCCAGCCCGGCGGCAGGTCGGCAGCGACGCCACCGGGACGAATGAAATTGTGGTTCATCCGCAAGCCGGTGACCTTCTGGAAGAAGCGCAGCACCTCTTCTCGTTCGCGCCAGCCGTAGATCATCATCGACACTGCGCCGATGTCCATGCCGTTGGTGGCGAGGAACAGCAGATGGCTGCTCATCCGGTTCAGCTCGCTGAGCAGCATCCGCATCCACGTGGCTCGTTCGGGGATGTCGCCATCGATGCCGAGCAACTTCTCGGTCGCCATCGAGAACACCAGCTCGTTGTTGAGCGGGCTGACGTAGTCCATGCGCGTGACGTTGGTGCCACCTTGCATGTACGTGAGGTTCTCGCCGGTCTTCTCCATTCCCGTGTGGAGGTAGCCGATGATGGGCTTGCAGCGAAGCACCTCCTCGCCGCGCAGCTCGAGCATCAGCCGCAGCACGCCGTGCGTGCTCGGGTGCTGCGGGCCCATGTTGATGATCATCGTCTGATCCTCAGAAGGATCGACGGGGATGTCGCCGAGTTTGGCTGCCTCCGCCTCGCTCATGCGCAGCACCGAGCCGACCTCGCGGAGAAGCTCGCGAGCCGTCAGCTCACTGCGCGGCCGAAGACCCTGCTCGGGTTCGTTGCCGGCCCGGATGGTGTCGACGATGCTCATGACCGGGCCCCGAAGTCGGAGGAGAACTGCACTGGGATCGCGCCACGGTCGTAGTCCTTGCGCAGCGGATGCCCCTCCCAATCCTCGGGCATCAGGATGCGAGTCAGATCGGGGTGATTGGCAAACGTGATGCCGAACATGTCGAAGACCTCCCGCTCCATCGCCTCGGTTCCCGGATGAAGATCGAACAACGACTCGATCGACGGATCATCGGCAGATACCTGCACGCGGATGCGGATGCGTCGGCGCGCCGACAACGAGAGCAGGTTGACCACGACCTCGAACCGCTCGGCGGAGACGCCCTCTGGTAGCTCGCGGTCCGGCATCAGCAGATAGTCGGTAGCCGTGAGGTCGACGCACATCTCATAGCCCTCGTCGAGCAGGGCCCGAACGACTGCGACGTACTGCGAGCGGCTGGGATGCAGCACTACCTGACCACGGCTGTCGCTGATCGGACAGCCGTGCATCGTCGGAGGTTCAGGAGTTGGGGCGGCCTCGTCGGGCATTGCGGCGGATGTGTCGCTCATGTGTCACCGCGTTCCGAGCAGGACAGGGATCGACTCGGCTCCGGAGGGGATCTCTTGGACATGGACGTTGGCACCTGCACCCGTCTCGGCGCGGCGCTTCATCAGGTGGCCGTCCTCGATCAACTGGTGCAAGGTCTCGATCGCGTGAATGAGCGTCTCAGGTGTGGGCGGGCAACCGGGCGCATACACATCGACGGGCACCACCTGATCAACACCCTGCACGATGGCGTAGTTGTTGAACATGCCGCCGCTCGATGCGCACACGCCCATCGAGATGACCCACTTCGGCTCCATCATCTGGTCATAGACCTGACGAAGCACCGGCGCCATCTTCTGGCTGACTCGACCCGCGACGATCATGATGTCGGCTTGGCGTGGCGAAGCGCGAAAGACCTCCATGCCGAAGCGGCTGATGTCGTAATGCGCCGCACCCGTGGCCATCATCTCGATTGCGCAACACGCCAATCCGAACGATGCCGGCCAACTGCTGCGGCTGCGTGACCACTTGACCAAGTCCTCGATGCGAGCGGTGATGGCGTTGTGTTGGATCCCGCCGAGACCGTCGTCTTGAATGTTGCGGATCAGGCTCATGCCGCAGACGTTTCTTCGAGGCGTCCCTCGGTTCCGACGCGGCGGATCGTGGTGCCGAGTGTGCGCTCCGCGGAGACAGCCTCCTCGAGACGACGCTGCTTCTGCGCAGGACCCCAATCCAATGCACCGCGTGCAACCACGTACACGAAGGCGAGGAAGAACACGACGCTGAACGCCAGCATCTCCCAGAAGCCATAGCTGCCGAGGAACTGACGGTCGACCGCGAACGGGTAGATGAAGATCAACTCGATGTCGAACATCACGAACAACATGGCAACCACGTAGAACGTGACCGGAAAGCGTTCGGGAGGCTCGCGGCTCGGCACGATGCCGCATTCGTAGGGTGCTTCCTTGGCCGACGACGGCCGGCGCGGCGCCAGCAGCCGCGACGCGAAGAAGCTGAGCGCGCCGAACAACGTCGCCAGTACCAACAGGCATACGACCGGCAGGTACTGACCCATCAGGTCTGTACTGCCGGAGGTTGAGGTGGCGACGTTTGCGCGGGCAGCGCTTTGGCCGATCGGTTCGCGTGCACTCGACGGTCGCGAGTGTGCAGCAGGTAACACAACATCAAGAACACGGCCAGCGATCCAATGGTGATGAGGGCCGCGGGCTTTCGTTTCGAGCCGAGGTCACGGATCATGTACACGTATTGACGCGAACGAGAAGTGTCGATCTCCGGCCTCGCCGGCGCTCGACCGGGTTCCACGCGTTGCTCGATCAGTGGCGCAACCTCGACCAAGGCGTAGTGCGGCTCGTGAAAGAACGCCAAGAAGTCGAGACTGCCATTGAGCCATTGCGGTCCGCGCTCGCCACCTCTATCGAAGACGTTGACCACTTGGAACTCGCCGTTGGCCATCGCGCCCGATTCCTCGAGGAGCACGGCGGCGGCAGCGCCGGCCTGCTGGAACGACGGCACCGAGGACTCGAGCTGCGTCCAACCCTCCGCGATCAGAGTGTTGGTGACGGTTTCCGCTGTGGCGGTGGGATCGGCGTCGGGCTCGACGACGATCGGGTCGCCGAGTGCGCCGGAGTTGTTGAGGGCGTCGGTGGTCTGCAGCACGGTCTGGCCGCTGACGGGTGCCCACGACGCCTCGGGGCCGAGCAGACCCTTGCCGTACACCCACCAGGTGGCGCCCATCAGGAACATCCATCCGGCCAGCCCGGCGAACGCTACGAGAAAGCCGAGACGAGCCCCGAGGTTGGTGCTGAGGATGAAGTAGACACTGCCGCAGAACGTGACCACCGAGATGATCGTGATGAGGATGCCGCGCAGTTCGGGCTCCCAGCCAATTGCCAGAAGTGCAGCCATCACAGGCTCCGAACGTATTCGACGATGGCTTTGATCTGTTCGTCGGTCAGCAGTGCGCCGAAGCCAGGCATGCGCCCAGTGCCTTGAGACTGCTTGCCGTAACGCTGACCGAGTTCGGAACCACTCTTGATGAAGTCGATCATGTCCTGTTCGCTCGGGAAGTGAGAGTTCGTGGAGCCGGCCGTGAGGTTCCAGCCGAACGCGCCCTGGCCGGGTACACCCGGGCTCTGATAGCTCCAGCCTTCGGTGTGGCAGCGAGCGCAACTGTAGGCGCC
This sequence comes from Ilumatobacteraceae bacterium, assembly GCA_963779295.1. GTDB lineage: Bacteria > Actinomycetota > Acidimicrobiia > Acidimicrobiales > Ilumatobacteraceae > JAENVT01. Next base: position 934,054 of record CAVZXO010000008.1, on the reverse strand, counting down.
ACTGTTGATGTCGAGGTTGAACAACGCCTCACCCATCGCCCGCTCGACTGTCGGGTACTTGCCCGCATCGACCAACTTCTGTGCGGCCACCGTCGCCGACGCGCTGATCTTCTCCTTCTCGTCGTCGGGCAGTGTGCCCTCGTCGCAGATCTTCAGCTGATTGAGATCGGTCAGCCCAGACACAGGCAGGAACGCGGGATCGGTGAGACAGCTGGAAGGTGGCAGTTGGATACTGCGTATGTACGCGATGACCGTTTCGATCTGTTGAGTGTTCATCGGGCCACCGCCGACGGTGCCCCACGCCGACATCGGCGAGAACGTGCGACCGTAGTTGAGGATGAACCGCACCTCCTCGCCCGAGAAGCGATAGAGCACCGTGTTGAGCGCCGGCGCATACCAGTTGACCGCTCGAATCTCGCCCGTCTTCGGGTCAGTGACAGCAGTCGGCGCCTGACCACCGACGGCCTTCATGCCACCGTGACAGCCTGCGCAGTTGAACCCGCCGTTCGCAGTGGTGTCGAACAGCTCGGCGCCCCAACCGACGAAGATGTCTTCTTTGGCGGTGACAGCACCGGCCTGGCGACCCGGTTCCAACACCCAGTAGACCGGAAGCCCGATGACCATGGTCACCAGCAAGAGCACACCGATGAGGTTGACCCGGGTCAGCCGCGAGCCCTCCAAGGTCTCGTCGTCGTAGTACGGCCGGCGGTTGGGCGCCAGCTCGATCTCCGAACCAAGTTCGGGACGCGCAGCATTGCGGTTGGCGAAGTAATAGACCACCCAGCCGACGACGCTGAACACAAAGATGACCCAGGCGATAGCCGTGGTCGCCAAGGAGATCATCCGTGGCCACCTCCGCCACCGATGCAGTGCGGACCCTCGGCTTCTTGCCCGGTGGTGTTGGTGCCGACGGGCGGACCGGGCCACACCGTTCCGGTGTCGATGACGACGTCACCGGCACCCGAGACCGCGAATTGGAAGCGATCCATGCCGCGTGGCGCAGGGCCGCCCTTCTTCTCGCCGACACGGTTGTACTGCGAGCCGTGACACGGACATTCGAACCATTGGCTGCTGACACATTGCGGCACGCGACAGCCGAGGTGTGGACACTTCTGGTAGAGGACGACGATGCCGTTCTCCATCCCGTCGAGCAACGGCTTGTACGTCTCCACGCCCTTTGCCTTCGGGAGAGCATCGGTCGGGTATTGGGTGACCCACGAGCGGGCAGTCGCGTTGTAGAAGAAGCCGCCACTGGACTGGATGCTGGCGATGACGTCGTCGATCTTGCCGACATTGATCTTGCCGCCGAAGCCGCCCTTGTCGGTCGGCCACAAGAATGCGACGAAGCTGGCCGCGGCGAAGGTGGTGAGTCCGGCACCCGTCAGCGAAACGGTCGCCCGATTCAGAAACATTCTCCGGCTGACGCCGATGGCGTCCTCGTCCGGCGGTACCCATACCTCGGGTGTCGACGGCGCGGCGGGAACCACGCCGGTGCCACGTGCTTCGCTGACTGCACGCTCGACCTCGCGACCCGTTGTCGCCGCGGGGAGATCGATGTCTGCATCCTTGTCGCGGCGTCGCGTCTCGCGACTCAGCGCCCCTGCACCGCGCACGTCGGCTCGGCGAGCCGCGGTGACGAGCACGATGGCAGCCAGGACGACGATGACGACTACGGCGATGGTGATGATGGCTGCGTTGCTCATCGTGCGTACCTCACAGGTCGAAGAACAAGCCGTCGCGCCACGGCAAGGTGAAGTTGAAGCCGGGACCTCGGAAGAACGAACCGATGATGACCAGTACCGCCCAGAACATGATGTGCACGGTCATCAGTGAGATGGCGAACTTGCGGTCCTCCGGCTTGTTGGAGGGGTTCTTGTCGATGTACGGAGCGAAGATCAACACGATCAACCCGACGCCGGGCAGGGTCACGCCGGCGATCATCGGGTGGAACATGGTGAGCAGTTCTTGCAGACCCAGGAAGTACCACGGGGCCTTCGACGGGTTGGGTGTTTGGTTGGGGTTGGCCAACTCCAGCAGTGGTGCGTTGACCCATATCGAGAAGAAGAAGGTGAACGACGTGCACGCCAGGGCGGCGACGAACTCGGCGGCCAGCAGGTGCGGCCACGTGTGGACCTTGTCGACCGGGGATGCCTTGACGTCTTGGATCGAACCGCTCTTCACCACGGTGAGCAGACGCTGCGTGTGACCACCAGGACCGGCACCGAGTGGAACACCACCGGCGCTGGGTCCGGCAGAGACAACGCTGGCAACCCTCTCCTGCACTGCGACCGCGCCGCCACCACCCGCGTCACCGCCCGAGGACCCTTCGGACTGCGCCTTCGCAGCCTTGCTTCGCTCGAGCAGATGGGCCGGGATTCGCGGATCGGATGCCGCTTCCGACGACTCGGCACCGGGGGTCTCAGCAGCAGGCGTTTCCGGCGCAGCATCGGCCGCGGCCTTCTCGCGCGCCTCTTGCGCCCGCTTGAGGAGATGTTCAGGTATCTCAGTCACGACTCACCTCGCTCCGAAATCGAAGGTCATAGCGGACCACTGATTCCGCCATCTTTGCGGACACGCCAGAAGTGGATGGCCATGAAGATGACGATGACGAACGGAAGCATCAGCACATGCAGGACGTACCAACGAAGCAACGTCTCCGAACCGATCTCCTTGCCGCCGAGCAACACGAAGCGGACCTGGTTACCGAGCACCGGTGTGTAGCCCATCATGTTGGTACCCACGGTCACCGCCCACAGCGCCAATTGGTCCCACGGCAACAGGTAGCCGGTGAAGCTGAGCAGCAGCGTGAGCATCAGCAACACGACACCGATGACCCAGTTGAACTCCCGCGGGGCCTTGTAGGCACCGTGGTAGAAGACGCGGGCCATGTGCAGGAACACGCTGAGCACCATCAGGTGCGCGCCCCATCGATGCATGTTGCGCACCAGTAATCCGAACGCCACCGAGGTCTGCAGGTTGGAGATGTCGTTCCACGCAGCAACGTCGGTCGGTCTGTAGAAGAACATCAAGAAGATGCCGGTGACGGTGAGCAGGATGAACAAGAAGAAGCTCAACCCGCCGAGGCACAGCGTGTAGCTGACCTTGACCGCGTGTCGCTTCACCTTGACCGGGTGCAGGTGGTACAGCACCGAGTTCATGACCACATAGCTGCGGTTGCGCGGCGAGTCGGTGTAGCCCTTGCGGAAGATCGAACCGGGGCGGAAGATCGAGTTCCACGCCTGGCTGCCCTGGGTGCCGGCCCACACCTTGGCGAGGCGGTCCTTGAGGGTCAGTTTCGGTCGTTCGTCGAGAATGTTTGCCATTGGTCGAATCCCCTAGAACCTCATGCCGTAGGCGTAGCCGTGGCTGTTGGTGCGGACGTGCGGATCGCCACTCTTGTCGGGAGCACCCGCTCTGCCCAAAATGATCACGCCGGTGGGACAGCGATCAACGCACAGCGCGCAGCGGGTGCAGATGTCGTCGTCGATGATGAACAAGACCTTGTCGCTGGGATCCTGCCCCGGCAACTCGGTACCCGTGGCCTCGACGATTGCGTCGGGGGTGACCATGTGGATGCACTTCCACGGGCAGATGTCGACGCAGCCCTCGCACATGATGCACTCGGTCTGATCGATGTGGATGAACTGTTTCGGCTTCACCGCCTTCGAGAGGTAGTCGGCGTCGACTTCGACGAGTTGGTACTCGTCGGTGTACGGCATCATCGGGGGGTTCGCGTCAGTGCGTGCCATACGCGCTACCCCTTCTTGACCAGTGGACGACCGTAGGTGCTGGTCGCCAGTACGGTGCTGGGCTTGGTGTCGCCTCGGCCCTGCCACACCTTCCACAGCACGAGAATGAGCGCGAAGTACCAGACGTGCAGGAGGACGACGATGATGTCGCGGATCGCTTCGTAGGAGATCGTGAACGGGAAATTGCCACCGAGGGCTGTCGGTTTGAAGATGTCGAAGGGCCCATAGAGGATGTAGCTCTTGGTCCACTGCAGTTCGGCGTCGGCGTGTGCAATCCACTGGTGAGGGACGACACCGAACGCAACGAACATGATGCCGAACACGTAGACCGAGGCAAGCATGGCCTCGCCCCACGACACCGGCGTGCCCTTCGGGCGGCGCTTCGCATACGGGATCGCGAGGAGAGCGAGGATGGTGGACAACGCGAACGAGAAGAGGAAGGCCTGATTCCAAAACGGAAACTCTGAGGGTTTCCACCAGTCGTATGCGATCAGCACTTCGGCTGTCCTTCCTCGTGAACTGCTGCACAAACTGTAGTCATCGAAGTCATGCCGACTGCCATTCTCGGGGACGCGACACGCATATCGTGCTCCGGTCTACCACGCCCGACCACGACAATCGACCGGTTGTGAACTCGTGCACGTCGCTTCGACAAATCGTCGTGAGGATTTCCTGATCTGACGCTCCCGGCGTCTATCGTGGGCACCCGTGACCGAGATTCCCGAGCACCTGCTGAAGCGCAGTAAGGCCGCACGCGTGCAGGCCGAGGGCGGTGCTCCCGACGCTGGCACCGAGTCCGCCGCTGCTCCTGCTGCCGCCGGCGCAGCTGCGGCGACGACAGCGTCGACCTCGCCGGCGGTCCCGACGCCGGCCGCTCCACCAGCGACACCCGCCGGCCCGCCACCTCCCAAGCCCGACATACCTGTCGTCGCCGCGGCCAAGGCGCGCAAGAAGATTCCGTTCTGGGCATTCGCGACCCTCAGCACATTGCCGCTGTGGGCGTTCATGTACGTCCGGGCCCTGACACCATCGGCGGACGTGGTCGCCGGGCCGCTCGGCGAGGGTGCGACCGTGTACACCGGCTGCTCGAGCTGTCACGGCAGCAGAGGCGAGGGCGGCGTCGGCTACGCGTTCGCCCAAGGGGAGATCCTCAAGACGTTCCCGCGTATCGAAGACCAGTTGCGCTGGGTGGATCTCGGCACCGACGCGTACGCCACTGCCGGCGTCGAGATCTACGGCGATCCGAATCGCGAAGGCGGCCCGCACATCACCAAGGCCTTGGGGGTCATGCCGGGTCAGGCAGGCCAATTGACGGACGCCGAGATCCTCGCGGTGGTGTGCCACGAGCGGTACACCCTTGGAGGTGCGGACCCGATCGGAGAGTACGAGACAGAGTTCAACGACTGGTGCGCAGAGGACTCGCCCGCGTGGACGTCGCTGGAAGATGGGTCAGCCACCCTCGACAACATCGACACCAAGGTTCCCGGTGCGATCAAAGTCGGTACTGAACCTGCGGCAGGCTCGTCCGCCGGCACCTGAGTGACGCCGTCGACCGACGTACTGGTCATCGGCGGAGGCCCCGCCGGCGCCTCAGCCGCATACTGGCTGGCCAAGTACGGCCACCAGGTGACGATCGTCGAACGTAAGTCGTTCCCTCGTGAGAAGACGTGCGGCGACGGCCTGACGCCTCGCGCTGTTCACCAATTGAACGAGATGGGCCTCGGCGACCAGCTCGCCCGGTTCCATCGCTACAACGGCCTGCGCGCCACGGGCATGGGTCGCCAGCTCGAGCTGCAATGGCCATCGCATCCGGTGTACCCGCAATACGGATACGTCGTGCGCCGTCGCGAGCTCGACACGATGGTGGCACGCAACGCCGTCGACGCTGGGGCCACCTTGTTGGAGGGACACGAAGCACTGCAACCCATCGTCGATCGCGGCTTCGTTCGTGGCGCCGTCGTGCAACCACCCGAGGGCGAGCCGATAGAGATCCGGGCGCGATACGTCGTGGTCGCCGATGGCGCCAACAGTCGCTTCGGTCGCTCGCTCGGTACCTTCCGCACGCGCGAGTGGCCCTATGGCACGGCGATTCGCACCTATTGGGAGTCACCGCGTCACGCCGAGCCGTGGATCGAGTCAGCGCTCGACGTGAAGGATCGCAACGGCAACCCGATGCCCGGCTACGGCTGGATCTTCCCGGTCGGCGACGGCACGGTCAACATCGGGGTCGGACTGCTGTCGACGTTCCGCGAGTTCAAGAGCGTCAACACCACACACCTGCTCGATGCCTACGCCCACCAGGTTGCAGATCGTTGGGAGATCCAACCGGATCGACCCGAGTGCAAAGCCACCAGCGGTCGTATCCCGATGGGCGGTTCCGTCGGGCCCAAGGCCGGGCCTTCCTACCTCGTCATCGGCGACGCCGCAGGAAGCGTCAACCCGTTCAACGGCGAGGGCATCGATTACGCATACGAGACCGCGCACATGGCTGCGCAGGTGTTGCACGAAGCGCTCGACGCCGGCGACCCGACAGCGCTGCAGCGATACCCATCGCTACTCGAGGCCGAGTACGGCGAGTACTTCAAGGTCGCCAGGTTGTTCGCCAGGGTCATCGGTCGTCCTGCGTTGATGCGCGAGTTGACACGAGCGGGCATGCACAGTCGCACGCTGATGGAGTGGGTGCTGCGGATCATGGCCAACCTGTTGCGCCCCGACGAGCTCGGCCCCGCAGAGATGGCATACAAAGCCGCGGCGAAACTCGTCAAGCTCGCCCCCAACGCGTGACCCACGTGGAGTGTGCGACGTCCTGACGGCCGCCTTACTCCACGTCGATCACCAGGGGCTCTGTCCGCACCCAAGCCGTGTCCATCGAGGTGGCGACGCGACACCCTGGGTCTAGCTGACGGTCTCCATCAGGTTCGCGGGCGCGGCGCGTAGGGCGTCCGTCGCGGGCGAGTCGGGGAGGGCGTCGCATGCCGTGACCGCGCGCTCGGCCCAATCCTGCGCAGTCGCGAACGCGGAGGCGACACCCCCGTTCTGGCGAACGATGCCCAGCGCCTTCTCGCACTCGGCGGGGTCGAGCGGCTTGCCAAGGAGAGCGAGTAGTTCCATCGCCGGCACACCTCCGGCTTGCAATGTTCGAAGGACCGGAAGGGTGTACACCCCCTCCACCATGTCGTGGCCTGCGGGCTTGCCGAGTTGATCGTCGGTCGAAGTGATGTCGAGCAGATCATCGACGATCTGGAACACGTTGCCGTACGCCTCGCCGTACTCGGTGAGGGCATCGGTCAACGAAGCATCGAACCCGGCGACGAGTCCACCGATCCGCGCGGCCGTCGCATAGAGCGACGCGGTCTTTCCACTGATCGATGCGATGTAGCTCGACTCCGGGCGTGCGGAGTTGTAGGTGTGTCGCAACTCCTCGATCTGTCCTTCGCAGAGCCGACCGATCGTGTGAGCCAGCAGACCGGCGACCTCGGTACCGAGGGAAGCGGCTATTCCGGACGCTCGAGACAATAGGAAGTCGCCGGCCAGAATGGCTTGCAGGTTGCCCCACTTGGCGTTGACGGTTTCGACGCCGCGCCGGGTGGCGGCTTCGTCCATCACGTCGTCGTGGTAGAGCGATCCGGTCTGTACCAATTCGCAGGCGATCCCGCCTTGGATCGATCGCTCGCGAAGGTCCGGTTCCGACGGCCCGCACACCTGCGCGGCAACCACGGTGAGAACGGGTCGAAGCCGTTTGCCACCTGCGATGATCAGGTGCGATGCGATCTCGTTGAGGTACGGATCGGGTGTATGGACGGACTCGACAAGAGCCGTCTCGATGCGTCGCACATCGTCGGTCATACCTGCCAGCGTGAAGAACGGCGAACGCGCCACGTGGCCAGGCTAGCCATCCGTCCCCGCAGCTCAAGATTGACGAGTAGGTCGCATGGCCCAAGAGGCCCTGGGGACACGTTGCGTGCACGCCACGCCGATACACTTCCATCATGTTTGAACGCTTCACCGATAGGGCACGGCGAGTCGTGGTGCTGGCCCAGGAGGAAGCTCGGCTGCTGAGCCACAGCTACATCGGCACCGAACACATTCTCCTCGGACTCATCCACGAAGGTGAAGGGGTCGCCGCGAAGGCGCTCGAGAGTCTCGGCATTTCGCTGGAGGCTGTCCGCAATCAAGTCGAAGAGATCATCGGCCAGGGTGGAACGTCGCCGTCGGGCCACATCCCGTTCACACCTCGCGCCAAGAAGGTGCTGGAGCTGTCGTTGCGCGAAGCGCTGCAACTCGGCCACAACTACATCGGCACGGAGCACATCCTTCTCGGTCTCATTCGCGAGGGCGAGGGGGTCGCCGCGCAGGTGCTCGTCAAGCTCGGCGCCGACCTCTCCCGTGTTCGTCAGCAAGTCATCCAGTTGCTCAGTGGCTACCAGGGCAGCGCGCAGGGCAAGGGCGAGCCACAGGCCGCCGCGGCCGGGCAGCAGGGTAAGGAAGACACGCCTGGCGACAAGGGCAACAGCCAGATCCTCGACCAGTTCGGTCGCAACCTCACCCAACTCGCCCGCGAGAAGAAGCTCGACCCGGTGATCGGTCGAAGTCGCGAGCTCGAGCGAGTCATGCAGATCCTCAGCCGTCGTACCAAGAACAACCCTGTGCTCATCGGCGAACCCGGCGTCGGCAAGACCGCGATCGTCGAAGGGCTCGCTCAGAAGATCGTCAGCAACGACATCCCCGACACGTTGCGCAACAAGCAGCTGTACACCCTCGACCTCGGCGCATTGGTCGCCGGTAGCCGTTACCGCGGCGACTTCGAGGAGCGCCTCAAGAAGGTGCTCAAGGAGATCAAGACGCGCGGTGACATCGTGCTGTTCATCGACGAGATCCACACGCTCGTCGGCGCCGGTGCAGCCGAAGGCGCTATCGATGCTGCTTCGATCCTCAAGCCGATGCTGGCTCGCGGCGAACTGCAGACGATCGGCGCGACGACACTCGACGAGTACCGCAAGCACCTCGAGAAGGACGCTGCACTCGAGCGTCGCTTCCAGCCGGTGCGAGTCGAAGAGCCGACGCTGGCAATGACGATCGAGATCCTGAAGGGCGTGCGCGAGAAGTACGAAGCACACCACCGCGTCACGATCACCGACCAGGCCATCGTCGCGGCAGCCAATCTGTCGGACCGCTACATCAGCGACCGTCATCTTCCCGACAAGGCAATCGACCTCATCGACGAGGCCGGTGCCCGTCTGCGGATCAAGCGCATGGGCACCCCGCCGGATCTCAAAGAGATCGAGCGCAAGCTCACCGACGTGCAGGAGTCGAAGAAGCGTGCCGTCGAAGAGCAACAGTTCGAAGAAGCCGGTCGGCTGCGCGATCAGGAGAAGTCGTTGCTCGACGAGAAGAGCGTCAAAGAGGCAGAGGTCAAGGCCAGTGGTGTCGATCTGTTCGACGAGGTCGACGAGGAAGCCATTGCCGAGGTGCTCAGCATCTGGACAGGCATCCCCGTCTACAAACTCACCGAGGAAGAGACCGCCAAGCTCCTCAACATGGAAGCCGAGCTGCACAAGCGGATCATCGGCCAGGAGAACGCGATCAAGGCCGTCAGCCAGAGCGTTCGCCGTACGCGTGCCGGTCTGAAGGACCCGAAGCGCCCCAGCGGCTCGTTCATCTTCCTCGGCCCCACCGGCGTCGGCAAGACCGAGCTCGCCAAGACGCTCGCCGAGTTCTTGTTCGGCGACGAGAACTCGCTGATCGCGCTCGACATGAGCGAGTACATGGAGAAGCACACGGTCAGCCGCCTGGTCGGTGCCCCTCCCGGATATGTCGGCTACGAAGAGGGCGGCCAACTCACCGAGGCCGTCCGGCGCAAGCCGTTCAGTGTCGTGCTGTTCGATGAGATCGAAAAGGCGCACCCCGACGTGTTCAACACGCTCCTGCAGATCTTGGAGGAGGGTCGTCTCACCGACAGCCAAGGGCGAACGGTCGACTTCCGCAACACGGTCCTGATCATGACCAGCAACCTCGGCACCGCCGATTTGCGCAAGGCCAATGTCGGCTTCACCAAGGTCGATTCGGCGATGAGCTACGAGCGGATGAAGGACAAGGTCAACGATGCGTTGAAGACCCACTTCCGTCCCGAGTTCCTCAACCGCATCGACGAAGTCATCGTCTTCCACGAGCTTGCTCGCGAGGAGGTCATGCAGATGGTCGACCTCATGACGAAGCGCCTGACCGGTCAACTCGAGGGTCAGGGTCTCGGTATCGAGCTGACGCAGAGCGCCAAGGAACTGTTGGCCGAGAAGGGCTACGACCCACAGCTCGGTGCCCGTCCGCTGCGTCGTGCGATCCAACGGATGATCGAAGACGTGCTCAGCGAGAAGATCCTCTACAAGGAGTTCCATGCCGGCGACATCATCGTCGTCGACACTGAGGACGATCCCGACAAGCCCGGCGAGAAGAAGCTCAAGTTCACTTCGGTCGAAGGATTCTTGCCGCCGGCTGCTGTGGAGTTGGCGGCCACCGGCGCTCCGGAGCTCCCGGACCCAACGCTGCCGACCGAGTAGTTCTCAGGCGATCACCGCGACGCGGGCGACGTCGCCGACCTCACTCGGCACGAGTCGTTCGGCGAGTATCTCGTTGCTCGGCGAGACCATCGTCATCCGTCCGTCGCCGACGATGACGGCGCTGCCGTCGTCGAGGACCGTGAGGGCGTCGACATCCATGTCCCACGTGAACGAGTCACGCACCTCGAGCGTTGCCGGATCGAGACGGAACAGCGAGCCTCCCAGGGCGAGGATCACCTGGTCCTGGGAGGCTGCGATCGCAACGTTCGGCGCCGTCGCTTCGACCGCTGTCGTCACGCGTGCCGTCGGCATCTCCGGCCCGACATCGGTGATGTCGCTGACCTTGTAGCCGGCGACGCCGCCGATGCTCGAGGCGGCAAACAACCGCGAGCCGTCAGGACTCACGGCCAGCGCCCCGGGGTTGTCGGCAAGACCGAGCTCGGCAGGTACGTCGAGGCACCACACACCGTTGACCAGCCCGAGCGTGTGGATGAACGAACCGACGTTCTCGCCGCCCTCGGTGGCGTCCTGGTAGAGAGTGAAGAGCAGCTGGTTGGTTGGCTCGAACACCGCCGTGCGGCTGACTGCGGTCATCACCTCGTCGACTGACTGGCTCTTGTCGCGCAGGTTCAGCGGCAGGCCCAACTCGCCCGTTGCGGTGTCGATCACTCGCACGCGATAGGTGTTGGTGTCGAGGTACTCGATCACGAAGACGCCGATCGGAAGGTGCGCCCCTGGCTCATACACGTTGGCGAATGCCTCCGGGACCAGTACCGCGTCGAATGTCCAGCGCCGCAACTCTCCCTCGCTGGGTGTCGCCAGCACCACGGTCGTGGTGTTCCCGTCTCGGCCGGTCAACGCGACCAACTCCCCGTCCTGGGCGATCGCCGTCGGGCGCACCTCGCCATCGATCTGGATCATCGCCGTGATCCGATCGGTGCCCGTCTGGTGCCACTCGACATTCGAGCGATTGTTGAACGTGTCGGAGCTGACGACCACCTCACCGGTCGGCGAAGTCAGACCATCGGTCACGATCGGATCGACACCAGGGGAGAACGTCGCGGTGTTCCCGCCCTTGCCGATCACCGCGAGGCGCGCAGGAAACGCTGCTTCGATCGCCGGGATCGATTGTGCGACCGATGGTGTCGAAACCGGAAAGCCCACCGGTGGGACGGTTGTCGCGAAGTCGTTGACCGTGCCTTCGTGACGTCGCTTGGTGTGACGACCGGTTCGTCGGGTGCCGAGACATCGCTCGACGACGCGGCCGACGCACCGCACGCAGTCGAACAGGAGTACGAGACACGATGGATGTGTGCTTCTTCTGGATCCACATGCCCCACTGACACCACCGTTCGCCGCGACGTTCCGGACGAGTTGAGGTGGACGTCAGGCTCCAGGGGCGAGTCGAACCAGTTGGAGATTGTGTATGGCCATCACCGAGCCATCAGGCATGATCGCAGACGGCAAGATCGCGACGGGTGTTTCGGTGATGTCGTAGTGCGCGATCGTGCCGTCAGGCAAGAGCTCGAGGAGCTCAACGGCGGTCGCGGTGAACCGGAGAACGACGACTCCGCCGTCGGATCGAGGCAGGTAGAAGGAGAACGGCGGCGGATCACGTTCGGACGTCGGTTCTTCAGCGAGCAGCCATTGCTGTTCGCCGAGACGGACCTCGATCCCGGCATCGGTGTCCTTCGCCGTGGGGTAGGACCTGGTGTCGGTGATCGGGTTCCCGTCGAGGTCGACCCATGGCATCGCCAGCAGAGCGCTCGGCGGCGGCCAGTCGTTCGAGTTGAACGTCAACCCGACGAGGCCTGTCGCAGTCGGGAAGACGGGCCCGCCGGGCTCTGAGGGGAACCCGGGATGGCCAGTCTCTCCGCGTGATCTCCGTTCCCGAAGGGGCGACTGCGACGAGGGAGCCCGAGGGGCCCAGGCCGACCAGGTAGGCGATGTCGTGCGGCCCGATCGCGGCGAGGTGGAACTGCTCGTCGACGCTCAGCGGTAGCTCGGCCTCGACCGGAACGACACGTGTCTCATCCTCGTACCACGTCAGCGTCCGAGCCCTCGCGTCCCAAGCCACCAACGTGCCGTCAGGCGAGAACGCCAACGACGGGCAGTAGAAGATCGGAGAGCGGTCGCAGGTCACAGCCTTGGGCCCGATCGTTTGGCCGTCAGTCCGGGTGCCAACGATCCTGGCCACTCAACCGGCTGCGGCGGCGAGAGGCGGACGAACTGGCCGTCGCGCCACACGATCGCCGACCCCTCGGGCGTCAGGACGTGCACCGTCTCGTCGCCGAGGTCGAAGCGCTGAGACGCCCCGTCGGGCAGGAGTTCGATCAGTTCATTGGGAGCATCGCCGGCCTCGGGGACCAGTGACACCACGGCTCCACCGTCCCACCGCGGGGCGACCTGCGATCGGGGGCCGAGTGTGTGCGGCCAGGTGATCGACCATCGCAGATCGCCGAAGACCGCCTCGACCGTTTCGGTCGTGGACGAGATGACGGGGTACTTGACTCTCGCAGGCCCATCCCAAGAGATCAACAAGTGGCCGGCCGGCACACAACCGTTCCAGCAGAAACGCTCCCGAAGCCCGCTGCTGTCGGGTTCGATGTCGGGGTCCACTCCGGCTATTCGTCGAACCTCTGCCCCCGACGGGTCGATGATCACGAGTTCCCGCGACTTCGTCTCAGGCGAATCGGCGAGGAGGTAGGCGAAGTCGTTCAGCCCGATCGCCTCGAGCTGGACGTGGTCAGCGTCGTCGAGGTCGGCGGTGACGGGCACCACGTGCGTCTCGGCGTCGTACCAGGTCAGCGTCCTCGCTGCGCTGGTCGTAGGCGACGAGGGTGCCTTCCGGTGATACGGCCAACGACGGGCACAGTTCTGGCGCGCACTCGATCGGCGGGTCGAGCGGTCGTGCCCTGAGATTGGTCGACGGGGCGACCGTGGTATCTGCCGGAGTGATGACCTTTGTGTCATTACCCGGCACGAAGGCGATCAATGCCACGACAGCGGCGGCGACACCGATCAGAATCGGGACGCGCCGACGCACCGACAGCGGAGGGCGGGTGGCCAACCGGCGCGGGGCCCGTTCGCCGCGCTGCGTCACAATTGGAACCAGCACGTCGTCGTCGAGCACAGAGCGCAAGACCGTCTCGACATCGGCGATCCGGGCAGCCTCCTCGTGGAGCAACTCGGCCTCGTGCCGGCCGCGGGCATCGACGTCGATCATCGGACCACATCCTCCTGTGCAGCGAGCGACACCGCGAGCTTCTCGCGGGCCTGAGCGAGCGTGGCGCGGACCGTTCCGGCGGCAATCTCCATCACTGCCGCGACCTCGCCGATCGAGTAGTCCTCCACGTAGTAGAGGGTGATCGCCAGCCGCTCACGAACGGGTAGTGCCCGCACAGCCGCCCACCACTCACCGCCGTCCCCGTCGGCTCCTTCCGTGACCTGTGGCGCGAACTGTGCCAGCGCCGCCTGCTCGTGGAGGGTCTTGCGACTCACGTCGACCGCCAGGTTGATCAACACACGACGCAACCAGGCGGAAGGCAGCTCGTACGTCTCCACGCGGTCCCACGACCGGTACGCCCGGGCGAGTGTCTCCTGGGCGAGGTCGCACGCCGCTGCCCGGTCACCGGTCAGTGCGAGGCCGAGCGCCACCAGCCGGGGATACTCCCGGCGGAACATGCTCGTGAACCCCTCGACTTCCACCACATCTATTACACGCCCGGGAGGGGCGATCCGCTTAGTGAATGTTTTGGATTTCTCAGCAGCCGGCCTGGTCGGCGGCCAACACGATGGGGATCTGCTTGTTGACGTTGACGCCCGCATCGGTACCGATGGCGGTCGTCAGATCCGCCTGCGCAGCGTCGTCCCCACCAAGGCCGCGCTGCACGATGTCGTTTGCATCCGCCATGTACTGCAACGCACCAGCGGCTTGCGAGTTGTTGCCCAGAACCGCCTGCACGGCTGCGATGTCGTCACCAAAGGTCTCGAGAGTACCGAGTGGCACGCTCGTCCACCCAGACGTCGGGATGGTGACCAGACCGATGACGACCTGCCAGTTGACCGTGAGGTTGGCCAGCGAGGTGTTGAGCGCCGCGCAGTCGACGTTGGTGCCGACGCCAGCCGATCCACTGGTCGCATCGGTGGCTGTCGGGCCGGCAGTCGTTGCGCCCGCCACCGTGTCACTTGCCGCGGGCGTGTCGTCGCTTCCACATGCGCCGAACAAAAAGCAGGCGAGGAACAGAACAGCAACCGAGCGACTTCGTGTGGACATCGCCACACTGTAGGACACCGGCTGGGGTTGCCCGAGCGAACAGTGCACGTTGCCGAATCAAAGGGCTATGTCGCGGACCTGGCGATTCGCACGGCGGTTCCGAGGTCGATGTCTGCCTCCAGTCGATAGACGAGATCGCCGTGCTGCCAGAGCAAGGTGTTCGTCGCCAGACGGAACGTGTCGGGCAGGACTTCGTCACCGAACTCGAACATCAACTCGTGCGGGGAACCTTCGATCCAGTAGCCCGCGTCCCCGCCGACGTCGACCGACCGAACCGTCGATGTCTCGCCGAGCGTCTTGCGGAAGAAACCCTCCTGGATCCTCGCCGGCATCACCGAGACGAGAGCGCCGGCTCCGGTGACGCTGATTGCGGCACGAGCTCCGAAGGCGCGTACACGACGACGATCTGCCCGCTGCTCGGTGGTTGATCGACATGCACGGAGAATGGATCACCGAGCAACGTCGGCGAGGGATCGGGCAGCCCCGTGCGATCCATCGCCTCCTCGATCGAGACCGCCGCACCGAGGTCGAGATCGGGTTCGGGGAGGCTGGTCGCACCTGCGGTGACAGTTGGCGCGCTCACCACGGTGGAGGAAGGAGCCGTGGTCGGCACCGTGACACGCTGGCTCGATGCGCACGCTGTCGAAGCCCAGCCACCGCGCCACGGCGCGGCGTGGACCGGGCACGGCAATCGCGATCGACCGCCAGCACGACGACCGCTGCGACCGCAACACGCAGCACGACGTCGCCCGGTGGGGCGCTCGACCGGTTCGGCAGATTCGTCGCATGACATCGTCGACCATCCAGTCGCCACCGGGTATCTCGATCCTGTCGGCGAGTTCGGTGAGTGAGCGTTCGAGGTCGATCATGGTTGCTCCATTTCGGCCCGCAGCCGTGCCAGGGCTCTGGCAGTTCGCGACTTGACCGTGCCAATGGCGACCCCTGCCGCGGCCGCAGTCTCGGCCTCCGACAATCCGGCGAAGTAGCGGAACGCCAGCACCTGACGATCGCGAGAACCGAGACGGCCGAGAGCGAGGCCGAGGTCGTGGGCTTCGTCGGCACTCAGTGCACTGGCCTCAGGATCGGGCACCGATGCCACCACCCACGATCCGTAGCGCTGGTCACGGAGGCGCCGGCGATCTCGGCCGCGGAAGTGGTTCTTGGCTTCGTTGGCGACAATTCTCAGCATCCACGGTCTGACCATCGTCGGGTCGGTCAGTCTCGGCAACGATCGGTGTGCTTTCACAAAGGCCTCCTGGGCGATGTCGGCAGCATCGGCGGTAGAGCCACTGATCGCCGCGGCCAGACGAAGAGCAGCCGGCTGATACCGGCCGACGAGCGCGCCGAAGGCAGCGCCATCACCAGCGCGAGCGCGAGTGACGAGATCGGTGTCCGTTGGTTCGATTCGTTCAGTGGTCATGGTCGACGAGTTGCCTCCTCTGACACCTCCGGCGTCCACGAGGTTCCACATGCCACAATCGGGACACTATGCGTCGGGTCCTCATCGTGATTGCCGTGATGTTGCTCTCCGCATGCCGGGTCGACACCACCATCGACATCTCGATGGACTCGGATGGAAGTGGCGAGATCAAACTGACCGCGATCGCTGATGCCGAAGTCGTTGCCAAGGCTCCGGGGCTCGCCGAGGACCTTCGGTTCGACGATGCCGAGGCCGCCGGTTGGACCGTCACAGGCCCGACGGACACATCCGGCGGCGGTCTGCAGGTCGTGCTCACCCAGGAGTTCGCGAACCCGGAGGAAGCAACAGCGCTCCTGCAATCCATCAATGGGTCCGGCGGGCCGCTCCACAATGTGGTGCTCGGCCGGACGATCAGCGAATCCGGCACGACCATCACGATGGTCGGGTCGCTGCGCATCGATGGATTGGGGGCGTTCGCCGACCCCGACGTCCTTGCGGCAGTCGGTGCGACGCCGTACGCGGAAGAAGTGGTTGCCGCTGGTCAGAGCCCGACACAGGCCGTCGTCGTGACGATGCGTGCTTCGTTGCCGGGCAAGATCAACACGGCAACGGGCACGGTGGAGGGTGGCAGCGTGTCGTGGATCGTGCCGCTCGACGGTTCGCAACTCGACCTCGCGACCAGCGCTACCGACGACCATGGCACGGCGAAGATCTGGGGCATGGCGTCGAACGCAGCTCTGATCGGCCTGGTGGTGTGGTGCGCGGTGGCCGCCGCGTTCATCGCCTGGGTTGTCAGGCAACGCAAGCGCCGCGCCCAGCGACGCAGTCCGCGACCGGTGTAACACCCCTTCTCTAGGGTGAGGTCATGTCGAAGGTTCGTCTCGTCTACCGCTGCACTGCCTGTGGCACCGCCTATCCCAAGTGGGCCGGGCGCTGCCCGTCGTGCGAGGCATGGAACTCGATGGTCGAAGATGTCGAGGGCCCCGACCCCGACATCGCCTCCCTTCTGACCGCAACCTCGACTGCCACAGCAATGCCGATCGCCGAGGTCGACACGCTGGTCGGCGGTCCGCAATCGACGGGCATCGAAGAGCTCGATCGTGTGCTCGGCGGCGGTCTCGTTCCTGGGGCAGTCACGCTGTTGGGCGGCGAGCCGGGCATCGGCAAGAGCACGCTGTTGCTGCAGTTGGCCGCGGCATGGCCCACTCGCACGCTCTACGTCAGTGGCGAGGAGAGCGCGCAGCAGGTCCGGCTCCGTGCCGAGCGGCTAGGTGCTCTCGGACCAAACCTCTGGCTGCTGGCAGAGACATCGCTTCCGCATGTGATTGCCGCGCTCGACACCACCGCGCCACAGTTGGTCATCATCGACAGCATCCAATCGGTCGCCGACCCGGACCTCGGCTCGGCGCCGGGAAGTGTCGTGCAGGTTCGTGGCTGTACCCATCGACTGGTTGCGGAGGCCAAGCGACGGGGAATACCGATGGTGCTCGTCGGGCACGTCACCAAGGACGGCGGCCTCGCCGGGCCGCGGGTGCTCGAGCACATCGTCGATACGGTCCTCAGTTTCGAGGGCGACCGTCACCACGCGTTGCGCCTACTTCGCGCCGTCAAGCACCGCTTCGGGTCCACCAACGAGCTGGGCGTTTTCGAGATGGTCGAGAACGGTCTGATGGGGGTGCCCGATGCCAGCAGCCTCTTCCTCACCGACCGGCGCACCGGCGTCGCCGGCTCCGCAGTGACCCCCACACTCGAAGGCCATCGACCGTTGCTGGTCGAAGTGCAGGCGCTGACCAACAAGGTCACGCCCGGCGCGCCACCTCGTCGCAGCGCGCAAGGGCTCGATCCTGGCCGGCTGGCGTTGCTGCTCGCCGTGCTCGAACGACGGGCCCGGTTGCCAATGGCCCAGCACGAGGTGTTTGCATCGGCCGTCGGCGGTGTACGGCTGACCGAGCCCGGCAGCGATCTACCGATGTGCCTCGCCATCGTCAGCGCTTTGGCCGATCATCCTCTGCCTTCCGACGTGATCTCCTTCGGCGAGATCGGTTTGGCGGGCGAGCTGCGTCAGGTCGCACACGCGTCGCGCCGGCTCGCCGAGGCGGCACGGCTCGGCTTCACCCGAGCGATCGTGCCCGCCAACTCCGCAAACGGCGTCGAGGGCATCTCGCTGATCCGGGTTTCGACGATCAACGAGGCTTTACTGGCCGTGGGATTGCACAGCGTCCGCTCCAAGTAGAATCCCTCCATGACGACGCTCGGGCCGCCCACCGATGCCCTGCACGAGGCGCTGGCGCTGGTCGCACCTGGCACCCCCTTGCGGGACGGGATCGAGCGGATCGTGCGTGCCAAGACCGGCGCATTGCTGATTCTCGGCGACGGGCCCGACGTGCTCGCGATCTG
This sequence comes from Ilumatobacteraceae bacterium, assembly GCA_963779295.1. Taxonomy (GTDB): domain Bacteria; phylum Actinomycetota; class Acidimicrobiia; order Acidimicrobiales; family Ilumatobacteraceae; genus JAENVT01. The sequence goes on along the minus strand of CAVZXO010000008.1, from coordinate 915,658 downwards.
TAGCGGCGGCTTCCTTCTCGACGCGCCGTTCAGCCCGCAGCGATTGAGCGAACTCGCCAAGATGGACGGGGCAATCATCCTCGGCTCGTACGGTCAGCGGCTGGCCCGCGCCAACGTGCACCTGGTCCCCGATCCAACGGTGCCGACCACCGAGACCGGCACGCGTCACCGCACGGCCGAGCGAGTCGCCCGTTCGATCCCGGTTCCCGTGGTGAGCGTCAGCGAGGAAATGGGCGTCATCAGCGTGTACGCCGGTGGCATGCGGCATCAGTTGCAAGACATCAGTCGCCTACTCGACCGCGCCAACCAAGCACTCCAGACGCTCGAGCGATACAAGGTGCGCCTCGACGACACGCTCGACGACCTGACAGCGCTCGAGTTGGAGGATGCAGCAACCATTCGCGACGTCGCCTCGGTGGTGCAACGCGGCGAAATGGTCCGACGGATTTCTGCAGAGATCGAGACGATGATCGTCGAGTTGGGCGTCGACGCTCGCCTGCTGCGCCTGCAGGTCGACGAGGTCAACGGTGAGATCAACCACGAACTCGAACTGGTACTGGCCGACTACCCGCGCATCGCCAACAACTGGGCCGGACATGGCCTCGACGGCGGCTCTCCTGCGTCTCCTCGTGGTCTGCGCCTCCTGACTCGAGTTCCCCGAGTCACGCCCTTGCTGGCGAACGCGATCGTCGATCACTTCGGCGATCTGTCCAAGTTGCAGCGGGCGACCATCGCCGAGATTGCCGAGGTCGAAGGCATGGACGTATCGCTGGCGACAGCCGTGAAAGAGACCCTCGACCGCATCACCGAGACGAGCATCCTCGACCAATACGCGTGAGCCACTGTCCGACCGCCGACACGAACTCAACTCGGGAAGTATCTCGCTGACTTTCCTTTGCCCTCGACCGTCACTACTCCGTCGTCGACCAGCTTGATCAAGTTCGACAGGACGCTGCGCGCTGCGGCTTTGTGCAACTCCTCACGCACGTCGGCGTACATCGTCTTGACCATTCCCTCGATCTCGGACTGGCCGGAACGAACCGCAGCGAGAACCTGCGCTTCGCGTTCCAAACGATGCTCGAGGAACGCCTGCAGGAACGGCCTCGGAGACGTGACCGGTGCACCGTGCGTCGGCCACAGCGACGTGTCGTTGCGATCCATCACCTTGCGCAAGGAATCGATGTAGGCACGCATGTCGCCGTCGGGAGGCGACACGATCGTGGTGCTCCAGCCCATGATGTGGTCACCGGTGAACAGCGAGTGCTCTTCGTCGAGGGCGTAGCACATGTGGTTCGACGTGTGCCCGGGAGTGTGTATGGCGCGCATCGTCCACCCGACCCCCGTCGCCGCAACCTCTCCATCGCCGACACGCACGTCGGGATCGAAGTCGAGATCGGTGGTCTCCTCCAATGTGACGCCCTCTTCGATCTCATCGTCGACGTCCGGGTCGGCGTCCACAGTGCCGTGCGGCCCGAACGCGATCGTCGGTGCACCACTGACGTCGCGCAGCCACGCTGCAAGCGGCGAATGGTCGGAGTGGCAATGGGTCACGAGGATCGCCCGCACGCGTTCTCCCTCGATCGCAGCCGCCAGTGCGTCGCGATGCTCGTCGAGGATCGGACCCGGATCGATCACGGCCACGTCACCGTGACCGATGATGTACGTGCCGGTGCCCATGTAGGTGTACTTGGAGGGGTTGTTGGCGATCACTCGGCGGACCAACGGCGACACCTGCACCGCGACCCCGTAGCGGGGCTCATCGAGGGCGACGAACGGGATGGCACTCATCAAGCCACCTTACGGTGCGATTGCCCTGACCTCGCCGACGTGCTCGCCGTGGGCAACCGGCCCGAACGACTCAGGGGTCGGCATCGGGGGTGGTCGAATCGGCCGATTCTCTGCGTGACTTGCGAACCAGGTGCCTGCCGGGCTGGGTGCTGGTGAGATGGCTGTCGACCACCTCGTGGCGTTCGCCCAAGTTGCTGATGACTGCCTGGGCCATGGCGGCCGCTGGAATCGCCAAGATTGCTCCCACGGCGCCCAGCACCGCCCCACCAGCGATCGCCGAACCGAAGGCAACGGCGGGATGCAGATCCATTGTCCGAGCGGTGATGCGCGGCAGCAAGAAGTAGTTCTCGACCTGCTGGTAGAGGATCACGAAGATCAAGATGACGAGCGCCTTCGGTGGCGAGTCGACGAACTGCACCAACACCGGCAGTGCGCCGGCAATGTAGGTGCCGACGACGGGCAGGAACTGGCTGATGAGACCAACCCACAGCGCCATCGCAACCGGCGCCTGGATCCCGATCGCCTGGAACAGGACCCAGTGCGAAAACGCGGACAATCCTGCCAGCAGGGCGCGGGAGTACAAGTAGCCGCCGGTCTTGTCGATCGCCAACTCCCATGCGCTCAGCATTCGTCGCTGCCGGTCGGGGCGCAGCCTGGAGCAGACGGCACGGCGCAGCTTGGGTCCGTCGGCTACCAGGTAGAAGGTGAACAGCATCACCGACAAACCCTTCACCACCACGCCGAGCGCTGCGACGGACAGGTCGACGACCCTGCCCTGCTGGCTGCGGATGAACCTCTGGACCGGCCCGTTGGGATCATTGATCGAGTCGATCACCTGGGAGGCGCTGATCTGTGTGTCGAACTTGTCGTTGATGAAGTTGACGGTGCGGTTGACGTACTTCTCGGAATCCCCGAGCAATGTCGCGATCTGCTGACCGACCAGCGTGCCAATGGCGGCGATGAAGACGAGAAACCCCAAGAACACGCCGACGAGGATGACCGCCGTCGCCGTTCCTCGCCGCCAGCCTCGCGCTGCCAATCGATTGACACCCGGCTCGACCGCCAGCGCCAAGAACAGCGACACGAGCAACAGCAGGAACAGCGCCGAAAGGCTCGACCACACGGAGCGCGTGACGACGGTGGCGATGAACCCCAGCCAGAAGATGGCGACGGCTTTCCATATCCACCGCGGCATTTGCTCGGGCGCAGACCACGGTTGAGATTCGGACATCACTGCCGAGCGTAGTGACCGACCGCATCCCGAAGGGTGGAGGCCAGGTCTCCGCGAGGCAACACCTCGACCCGGTCGAGCCCCAACCACTCGGCCATGGCGAGCAGTTCTGGAGCCAAATCCTCCGCGAGCGAGTCGGCCGGAACGCCGGGCTCGGTGAACGCACCCTGCACCAACAGTGCGCCACCCTGTCGGTCGGATTTCATGTCGAGGCGTCCCACCACGCTGTCGCCCCACAAGATCGGCAACACGTAGTACCCGTAGATCCGCTTCGGCTGCGGCGTGTAGATCTCGATGCGGTAGTGGAAACCGAACAGGCGCATGGCCCGATCACGGTTCCAGACGACGGGATCGAACGGGCTCAACAATGCGCAGGCGTTGATCCTCCGGGGGATGCGCGCCTCGCGGTGAACGTATGCCGGCTTCGGCCATCCCTCGACCTGCACCTCGCGCAACGTGCCCTCCTCCACGAGCTCTGCGACAATCGGCTTGCACGCCTGGTTCCCCTGGCGGTGGTAGTCGGTGAGATCCGTGAACGTGGCAATGCCGTGGTGCCGAGCCGCGAGTTCGAGCAGTTGCTTGCGCGCTTCGGCCTCCGGTACGTCCGGGCGAGCAAGCACCTCGGCGGGGATCACGCGTTCGGTGAGATCGTAGATGCGAGCGAAGTCCGAGCGACGCGTCACCGATACGCGACCCTTCCAGAAGAGGTACTCGAGCGCGACCTTGGCGTCGTCCCAATCCCACCACTGACCCTTCTTGCCGACGCGTTCGGAGAGGTCGCCCGAGACGACCGGACCATCGTCGGCGATCCGGCGATACACGTCTTCGACGTAGCCGGGGCGCCGCTCGCTGAGCGTCCAATAGCGCCCCCACTTGTGCTCGCGCGCCATCTTCCAGCGATGAAGTTGATGATGCGACATGTCGACGTACGACGCCTCGTGCACCCAGTACTCGAACACCTCGCCCGCTTTGGTCGCATCGCGGATCATGCTTCGCGGATGTGGGCCGAGTCGTGCGAACAGAGGTAGCTCCTGGCTGCGTACCAGGACGTTGACCGAGTCGATCTGAATGAGGCCCATCCGATCGAGCACTCGACGAAAGTGCCGGCGATCGATCCGCCCCTTCGGGCGTGGGTCGGCAAAGCCCTGGGCGCCCAGCGCGATGCGGCGCGCGGTAGCGACCGAGACCTTCTCCGCGGCCACCTGTGGTCAGTCGGCGACGGTGATGGTGACCGAGTTGATGACCACTTCGGTCTTCGGTCTATCGCTGTGATCGGTGTCCACGCGCTGCATCGCATCGACGATCTCGAGGCCCTTCACGACCTGGCCGAAATGGTTGTACTGCGGTGGCAGGCCGACGCCGCTGGGTCCGCTGATCAAGAAGAACTGGCTGCCGTTGGTGTTGGGCCCGGCATTGGCCATCGCGACGGAACCGATCTGATACTTCTGCTTTACTGGCTCGTCGTTGAACTTGTACCCAGGACCGCCGCGACCGGTGCCGGTGGGGTCGCCACCCTGACACATGAAACCGTTGATGATGCGGTGGAAGATGACGCCGTCGTAGTAGTGCTGCGCGGCAAGCGAGACGAAGTTGTTGACCGTTTGGGGGGCGTTGATCGCGTCGAGCGCGATCACCAGCGTGCCCATGCTGGTCTCCATCGTCGCGGTGTAGCGCTTGCTGGGATCGATGCCCATCTCGTGTGCAGAATCGAACTTCTGCTTGCGGGGCGCTGAACCATCGAGGGCGGGAAAGGGGGTAGCCATGAGTCGACACGTTACCTGGGCCTGTCTAATGTGCCGCCAGTGAAACACTGGGGACGGCTGGTCGTGGCAGTCGCGTTCACGACCCAGTGTTTCGCCGCCGCGAATGCCTCGGCTGACGGTCAACCTGTCGCGGGTTTCGGCGTCAACGGTGTGATGCTCGACAGCAGTTTCGGTGGTGGCAGGCAGGTGCGGCCTCAACAGGTCGTGCAGTTGCCCGATGGATCGTTCGTCGTCAGCGGGTTCCTGCAGACGCCAGGTCAATCGACCGTGCAGCAGTTCGTCGCCCGCTATTCGCCGACCGGACAGCTCGATCCGTCGTTCGGCAGCGGCGGCGTGATCTTGCCGACCGGTGTGGTTCGAAACCTCACGCCACTCCCCGACGGTCGGTTGGTGGTCACCGCATTCTCGGTGCCCGGAGGTGTCGGTGTGCTCGATGCGACCGGCACGATCACCCCGATTTCGGACCAGCTGTTTCCCGGGCAACTGATCCGCAGACCCGACGGAGCCATCATTGCGCTCGACGGCACGGCGCGCAGCACTCGGGTTGCCGCGCTGATCAGGCCGGACGGCACCGTCGACACCAGCTTCGATTCCGACGTCGCCTCGGCGCTCCCATCAGGTTCTCGCATGGGTACGAGCAACGTTGCCTACTCCCCGCCGAATGCAACGTTGCTGTCGGATGGGCGACTGGCGGTTGCGTTTGCCTACTCGACGCCGGCACCCAGCCAAGTGTTCTGCGGGCTCGTCGCGCTCTTGGACAACGGGCGGTACGACGCATCGTTCGGCACGCACGGATTGGTCTCGCTGCCGCAGGCGATCTGTCGCGTGACCCACTTCGTCGACGATCGCATCCGAGTAACCGGAAACGTCGGCGATCCGGTGATCGCTGTATCGCCCGACGGCGCGCCGTTGGGGATGCTCTCGGCGCCATTCGACGACCCGAACCTCGCGTTCGAAGGCACCGGCAGGTTCTACCGGCAGGGCAGCACCAGCGACATCGTCGCGCTGGACTCGGCGGGCAACGTCGACACCACGTTCGGAGTGAACGGCATCGCCAGCCTCTCGGGGATGACGATCAGTGGATTCGCGCTGCTCGATTCCGGCGACATCGTGGCCTGGGGCAACCCGACCGGCAACCTCGCGGCGCTCGCGCTCGGCCTGATCGACGGATCGTCCGGTACCGCGCCGCAACCACCGGTACTCCCGACCACCAAGTTCGTGCCCGTCACACCGGGGCGCATCCTCGACACCCGCCAAGGATTGGGTGCGACTGCCGGCATCGTCGCTGCCGGTGGGCAGATCGACCTGCAGATCGCCGGCCGCGCCGGTGTTCCGGCCGCCGGCATCGCTGCGGTCGTGCTCAACGTCACCGCAACCGAGTCGCTGTTGCCGGGCTATGTCTCGGTGTTCCCCGCCGGCACTCGGCGGCCGACGGTGTCGAACCTCAACCTGGAGACAGCCGGCCAAACTGTCGCCAATCTGGTGACCGTCAAGGTGGGGACGAACGGGCAGGTCACGCTGTTTACCTCCGGCGGCGCGCAACTGATCGCCGACATCACCGGGTACTACACGCCGGCAGCGACGTCCACCGATGGGCGCCTCCAGACGGCAGCGCCCGAACGAATCCTCGATACCCGTCAAGGTCTCGGTGCTCCGCAGGCCAAGGTGCCGGCGCAGGGTCAGATCGATGTGCAGATCACCGGACGTGGACCGGTGCCGTCCGGCGGGGTATCGGCAGTCGTACTCAACGTCACCGGCGACCAGGCGTCGAGCGACGGCTTCGTGACCGTCTGGCCGACCGGAATCGAGCGACCGGTCGCGTCCAACCTCAACCTGGTCGCCGGAGAGACGCGGGCAAACCTCGTCGTGGTTCCCGTCAGTACCGATGGGAGTGTTTCTCTGTTCACATCCGCCGAAGCAGAGTTGATCGCCGATGTCGCCGGTTGGTTCACCGACGCCTCGGTGGCTGGTGGACGTGAAGGGCTGTTCGTGCCGATCACACCGACCCGTGTGCTCGACACCCGCCAGGAACCGACGGCTCCGACGGCTGCGGACAGTTCCCTCACGCGCCGGATCGGGTCGACGACGGTCGTGCCACCCAGTGCATCTGTGGCCGTCGCTTCCAACATCACCGTCACCGAGTCGGGTGGAGCCGGCTTCGTCACCGCATGGCCTGCCGGCACCGTCCGTCCAATGGTGTCGAACATCAACACCATCCGCTCCGGCCAGACCGTCCCCAACGCAGCGATCGTGCCGCTCGGTGCTCGACGACCTCGCGCTCTTCACCCAATCCGGTGCCCAACTGATCGTCGACATCAACGGCTGGTACACGAACCGCTAGATCAGCGCGATGAGAGATGAGCCGCTGGAGGCCGCATATCTCTCATATCACTCGAGGTCGGGCCTAGCGCGATGAGAGATGTGCGGCGCTGGGCGGCTCATCTCTCATCGCCAGGGCTAACCGTTGCGGGAGTTGTAGTCGGCGATCAGGGCATCGGCCTGCGCGGAGGAGTTGGCCAGGCTTGTGGCCACATCTGCACCGCCGAAGATCGCGGCAACTCCTTGCGCTGTCACCGCGCGCACCTCGCGCAATGGTCCGACGATCGGGCCGAGCGACGTCGGTACATCCGGTGCCGACAACAGTTGGTCGAAGGCGACTTTGAAGCGCGGGTCGGTGGTCAGCTTGGTCTGCAGCGGGTCGAGCGTGAGGGCGTCGGTGCGCACCGGCACGTACCCGGTGACCGCCGACCATTCGCTCTGCTGCTCGGCCGCAGTCAGGTACGAGATGAAGTCCCACGAGGCAGCGATTCGCGCGTCGTCGCCGGTGTCGACGACGTACAGCGCGGCGCCGCCGACGAGTGCCCCGGGCTTGCCATCGGGCCCGGGCATCGCCGCGATTCCGAGATCGTCGTTGGTGATCTGCGGGAACTGACCGCTGTCCAGCACGGTGAGAACCCCGCCGATCGCCGCTGAAGTGCCGATGGTCATCGCTGCCGGCTCTGCGCTGTCGACGAGCTTCAAGAAGTGGTCGAGACCGCCGGCGTTGTCGCCGACGTTGAACGCCAGGCCGTCATTGATCATCGACTGCATGAAGGTGAGGAGAGATTGCCCCGTGGCGTTGTTGTACAGCACCTGGGTGGCCCGCGCCGTGCGGCCGTTCTGGTTGTCGGCGTAGAACTCGCCGGCCTTGGCGAACCATTGCTCGATGTACCAACCGCCGCCGCTGTCGAAGCCGGAGTCGAGCGCCAACCCGTACTTCGCCGTGCCCGACGAAACGATCGCCTCGCTGTCGGCGCGCAGTTCGTCGAGTGACACCGGTGGCTTCTCCGGGTCGAGCCCGGCATCGGAGAACATGCGCTTGTTGTAGAAGAGCACCGGGTTGGAGATGTTGAAGGGCATCGCCCAACGCACACCCTGTGTCGCCCATGCGTCGAGCACGGTCGGCAAGAAGGCACTGGTGTCGTAGCCACTGGACTCGATGCACGCGTCGACGGGCACCACCGATTGCGTGTCGACCATCGTCTGCACCATGTACTCGGGCATCTGCACCAGGTCCGGTCTGTTGCTCTGCCCCGACTGCAGGTACCTGTCGATCGTCTGCTCGTAGCTCGCCTCGATCAGCGTGACACGAACCTTCGACTGGCCGGCGTTGTAGGCGTCGGTCAACTTCGTCAACTCGTCGGCCAGCGGGCCGTTCATCCCATGCCAGAACGTCAGCTCGACCGGACCGGTGGCCGCCGCCAGCGCATCGGTCGGGCAATCGGGCAGCGTGTCGAGCAGTGCAGCTGTGGTCGTGGGTGCGATCGTGGTGTCGACCGGCGGCAACGTCTCGCCAACTGGAAGCGTCTCGCCGGGCGCCAGCGTGATGGGCGGAGGCTGTGTCACCACGGTCGGCTCCCTGCCGGCGGTGATGATCGAATCCCCCGATCCGCACGACGCGACGATCAATGCTGCCGCGGCCACTGCGGCAACTCGCCTCATCCCTTGACCGCTCCTGCAGTGAGCCCGCGGACCAATTGACGCTGGAATGCGATCAGCACGATGAAGATCGGGAGTGAGGCGATGACAGTGCCGGCCGTGACGAGGTTCAGCTTGTCGATGTCACCGATCTTCAAACGTTCCAATCCGATCTGGATCGTGCGGTGGGCATCGTCGGTGGTGATGGCCTGAGGCCACAGGTACTGGTTCCAAGTCCCGAGGAACGTGAACAACGCCAAGGCGCCGAGCGTCGGTCGGCACAACGGCACCGCCACTTCTCCGAGGAATCGCAGGTGTCCGACACCGTCGAGAGCTGCGGCTTCACGTAGATCCTTCGGCACCGTGAGGAACACCTGGCGCACGAGGAACGTGCCGAACGTCGTGGCGAGCAATGGAACGATCAGCCCTTGATAGCTGTTGATCCAGCCGATCGAATCGATGGTCCGCTGATTGACCACCACGGTCAGCTCGGCCGGGACGAGCAGCGTCGCCAGGAAGAATGCGAAGACGACACCCTTGCCGGGGAACTCGAGAAACGCAAAGGCGTATGCGGCGAGCAGGCTGGTGATGACCACACCCAACGTCACCGCCACCGCCACGAAGATGCTGTTGGCCATCAGCCGCCCGAGGTCGCCGACCTCCCATGCAGTTCGCAACGTGTCGAGCGTGAGATCGACGGGCAGCAACGACTTCGGGTGGTCGATCGCGTCCGGACCGCTCTTCAGTGACTGCATCAACGTCGCGTAGATCGGGAACAGAACAAGGAACGCAACGAAGATCAACAGTGCGTAGCGCCCGACCTTGCGAGGGCCGCGCAGAATCTCGGTCGCTCCGGTACTGCTGGTGCTCGCCTTCGTTGCCCCAGATCTAGTTGCCATAGTGCACCCGCCTGTCGAGCCCGCGGAACTGGATCAAGGCCAGGACCAACAAGACGAAGAAGAGCAGCACTGCGGCGGTCGACTTGAGGCCGATGTCGTTCTTGATCAACGAGGTCTGTCCGTAGATCAAGTACGCCACCGACTCCGTTGGTCGTTCCGGGTTTGGTCCACCCTGCGTCAACAGGGCCACCTCGGCGTATGCCTGGAACGCGCGCGTGGTGAGAATCACGGTCGTGAAGACGATCGTCGGGCCGAGCATCGGCAGCGTGACGTTGGTGAATCTCATCCATCCGCCGGCGCCATCGACGAACGCACTCTCGTACAACTCGCGCGGGATGCCCTGCAGCGCCGCTGTCATCACGATGAACGTGAATCCAAGACTTGCCCAGATGCTGCTGACTGCAAGTGCTGGAAGCGCTGTCGTGGGGTCGTTGAGCAACCCGGGCTGCTTCAACGTTGGAATGAGGCCGTGGAAGAGGTCGGGGAGGAGACCGACCTGGGGCTGCAGCAGCACGAACCAGACCAGGCTGGCCACGGCGATGCTGGTCGCCACGGTCGACGAGAACACCGTGCGGAAGAAACCGACGCCGCGGATCTGCTTGTCTGCGAGGACAGCAAGCCCGATGCCGAGGGCAAGCCCGATCGGCACCGTCATGATGGCGAGTCGCGCCGTGTTGGCCAACGCATGCTGGAACTCGTTGCTGCGGAACACATCGACGTATTGGATCCATCCACCCTCCCGGCAGCGATCGCCGGTGGCATCGCAGCGAAGGTGCCCGAGTTGGATGGAGCGAACCAGCGGATAGACGACGAAGATCCCAAGGATCACCATCGACGGCGCCAGCATGCCGAGCGCAACCGGGACATCGCGCAACTTCCTTCTCATGCGTCGATCCTGCGCTCCGACAGCGGGTCGAAGCGATGGCGATATGCCTCCGCCGCATCGAGGTTGACTTCGGCGGCGATCTCGGGCACTGCTGCCTCAGCATCTTGTCGCACGACGATGCGGGTTCCGGCGGCGTCGCAGATCAACAGCGTCTCGTGGCCGAGTTGCTCGACCATCCGAACGGTTGCCCGCAGACCGCCGTCCGATGTGATCCGAAGGTGTTCCGGTCGGACGCCGACCAGGAAGTCGCTGCGTTCGAACAACCCCGCCGGCATCACATTCATCGGTGGCGTACCGATGAACCTGGCAACGAACACTGTCTCGGGCTTGGCGTACACCTGCTGTGGCGTGTCGATCTGTTGCAAGTGGCCGAGGTTCATCACAGCCACGCGGGTCCCCATGGTCATCGCCTCGATCTGATCGTGCGTCACGTAGAGGATGGTTGCGTCGAGTCGACGGTGCAGGTCGACGAGCTCGGCGCGGGTCTCGCCGCGCAGCTTGGCATCGAGGTTCGACAGCGGCTCGTCCATGCAGAAGACGGCGGGCTGGCGAACGATCGCGCGGGCCAGCGCGACACGTTGACGCTGGCCACCGCTGAGCTGTCCGGGTTTGCGGTCGAGGTACGGGCCGAGTCCCAGGGCGTCGGCGGCCGTCTTGGCTTGCGACGCCCGATCCGGCTTCGACACACCGCGGACCTTCAGTGGGAACTCGATGTTGGCCTGCACCGTCTTGTGCGGGTACAGCGCGTAGCTCTGGAAGACCATCGCGACGTCGCGCATCTTCGGCTCGATGTCGTTGACCCTGACATCGCCGATGTAGACGTCGCCGATGGTCGGCGTCTCCAGCCCGGCGACCATTCGCAGCAACGTGCTCTTGCCGCAGCCGGACGGGCCGAGGAGGATCATGAAATCGTGATCCTCGATGTCGATCGTCACGTCGTCGACCGCATTCACCGCCTCGGGGCCCGTTCCGAACGTTTTGGTGATGTGCTCGAGTCGTACCTGGGCCACATTCGAACAGTAGGTCATGGCCGTCAGCCACGGTTACGATCGAGGCGATGAGTGACCGTAGCGATCTCCGGGCCGAACCGGTGCTGGACCTCGACGCGATCGAGCGGGACCTTGCCGATGTCGAGGTGGCGTTGACCCGGCTCGATGCCGGCACCTATTGGACGGACGAGGTCACCGGCGCCGAACTGCCGACCGACCTCCTCGCAGCCAACCCGACGGCGCGCCGACTGGCGTGAGCCGACAGGTTCGCTGGCGTCGCACGGCACGCGTGTGGCGCCTCACAGCGCGTAACGGCGCCAGATACGTCGCACATCGCGTGGTTCGTCTGCGCGGCCGCGGGACCCGGCGCGACGAGCTCGACCAGCAGTTTGCCCTGCGCACTTCGCAGGACGTGGCCAGGGAACTTGGCGACATGAAGGGCGCCATGATGAAGTTCGGGCAGCTGCTGAGCTTCATCATGGAGGCGTTGCCCGATGATGCACAGAAGGCGCTCTCGACGTTGCAGTCCGACGCAAAGCCGATGGCGCCCGAGCTCGCTGCCAAGATGGTCACCGACGAACTCGGTCAAACGCCCGAGCGCATCTTCTTGGATTGGCAGGCGACCCCGATTGCAGCGGCGAGCGTCGGCCAGGTCCACCGCGCTGTCACGCGCGACGGCCGCGAAGTCGCAGTGAAGGTGCAATACCCGGGCATCGCCGAGTCCATCGACACCGACCTCGACAACACCGAAGCGCTCTACCGACTTGGGACCGCGTTCGTTCTCAAAGGACTCGACGCCAAGGGATTGGTCGACGAGCTCCGCAACCGAATGCGCGAGGAGCTCGACTACGAGCTGGAGGCAGCCAACCAGACCGAGTTCAACACAGAGTTCGCCGGGCATCCGTTCGTTTCCATCCCGGCCGTCGATCCGAAGACCAGCACGAAGCGCGTCCTGACCACCGAATGGGTTGACGGACTGTCGTGGGCGGAGTTCGAATCGACCGCCACGCCGGCGGCTCGACATCGGGCCGGGGAGTCGATCTGGCGCTTTGCGCAGTACGCCGTCCACCGCATCGGTGCCTTCAATGGCGATCCGCATCCCGGCAACTACCGGTTCAGCACCGACGGCGATGTCACGTTCCTGGACTTCGGCCTGGTCAAGCGATGGACCCCCGAGGAGTGGCATCAGCTCGCGCCCAGCCTCGACGCGATCGTCGTGCATCGAGACCCGGAACTGTTGGTGCAGGTGATGGAGGAGATCGGCTTTCTCCGCGCCGGCCACGGCCTCGCGCCTCAAGATGTGTACGACTACGTCAGCACGCCCTACACGCCGTACCTCACCGACAACTTCACGTTCACGCGTGAGTTCGTGCGCGACGCGATGACGACGATCATGGACGTCAAGGGACCTCATGCCAAGGTCATCCAACACCTCAACATGCCACCGAGCTTCGTCATCCTCGATCGAGTCGTGTGGGGTGTCAGTGCGATCCTCGGCAAGCTCGAGGTCGCCGCGCCATGGCGGGCCATGCTGCTGGAGTACCGCGACGATGGCCCACCCGCCACTCTGCTCGGCGTGGCGGAGCGGGATTGGGCCATGTCGGCAGGAAGATCGCAGCGCAACCCTCCGCGTTGACCCGGGTGGAATCGCGCCCGCTACTGTCCGACGCAAGGAGTCCGCCACCCAGTACGCCGGCGGTGACCTATTCGCCAAGCGTCAGAGGGGGCAACGTGGCCGATCCACACAAGCCGAGGGCACCGTTCGCGCCGTGGGATCGCCGCGAGCTTCCCGGGGCATTCGATGTAGAGGAGTCGGCACGTCGTGTCGGCAACTACAAGTGGGCCGAGATGAAGCTGTTCGAGGCACTCGGTGGCTGGGTTGCGACCGTGCCCGAGCTCGACGTGAAGATGCGCCTCGGCACACATTGCTACAAGCATGCGTGGCATGCGGAGTTGTGGCACAAACGACTCCCTGAACTGCGCGAGATGAATCCCGATCGCCTCACCCAGCCGGCCAACGATGCAATGGTTCGATTCGTCGAGGCGATGACCGAGCCAGAGGCCGCCGACATGACCATCGAGAAGCTCGTCGGTGTCTATCGCGTCTTCATCCCTCACTTCATCGCCGCGTACACGTACCACCGCAACAACACCAGCCAGATCACGGATGCGCCGACGATCCGTTCGATCAACTTCATCCTCCAAGACGAATTCGATGACTGGCGCGACGGCGAGATGCTGCTGCAGTCGCTGATCGAGACACCGGAGGAAGTCGATCGGGCGGCGGCACATCAGGCGCGACTGGCCAAGCTCATGCTCGAGGCGGGTGGCATCGCCGGACCCGGTTCGATCGGCGCCCAGGGATGAGACAGTTCTTCCCGGTCGAGGAGCTGGCCCGCGACGAGAGGTTCCACACCATCACGAACCGCGAGCGGATGGGCGACCCGCGCACGGTCTTCCAGTCGGGCCCGCAGCGCCACAACAACAATCGGCTCACGCCCTCGCGCAAAGACGCCAGCGACGCGGCGCGTGCCCTCATGCACGGCATCTTCGTCGGCGAGATCCAAGCACTCGAGGGTGCCGGCCGTACGTGCCACGACTTCGAGACCAGCACCGGCGGCGCCAACGCATCCGATCCCGACACCGTGCCGTTCGCGCTCAAGATGGACATGGCCCGCCAGGCGTGGGACGAGGCGCGTCATGTGGAGATCAGCGTTCGCTTGAGCGACTGGATGGGCACCGAGATCGGCCAGTACGCCGAGAACACCGTGCTGTTCGAAGCAGCATGCAGCACCGATCCGGTCCTGCGGCTGGCAGGTGTCAACCGGGCCCTCGAGGGCTTGGCCATCGACGTGTTCACCACGATGAAGGAGTTCGGCGATCTGGCCGGCGACCCCTACCTCGAGTTCTGCGAGGACTGGATGCTGGCCGATGAGGTGACCCACGTGAAGATGGGCAGCGACTGGCTGCGCAAGGTCACCGAGAACGATCCCGAGCGGCGCAAGAAGGCGCTCGAGTTCCAGAGCGTGGTCGACAAGTTGTTCAGCTACGGCGGTACCCGCAGCGACAGCGAGGAGTCCCCGATCGGGTTGGCTCGCCGTTTCCGCGAGCTTGCCGGCTTCACCGATACGGAAGTGGAAGAAATCGCCGATGTCAGTCTGGCGGCCCTCAACGAGCGCAAGGCGTTCGTCGCAAAGGCCCACGCCGCGCCATGACGGTCACCGTCACTCCACAGACGTTCAACTTCGTCGCCTACGACGCGGCCATGATTCAACGAGTCACGGATGAATTGCTCGCATCACTCGGCATGACCGACCGCGACGTGGCAGTCGAGGTCGACGAAACCACACCGCTGTCACGACTACGCGTCGAGATCGGCGACACGATCGAGATCCGTGCCGAGAGCGGCGCGTTCGAGGACACCAAGCGGCCCCGTCAGCAGAGCGAGGTCGCGACCGCGACGTCGATCGGCCGGGTACTGCTGCGTGTCCGCGATCGACTCGGTGGCGGGTTCGGCGAGGCGCCGCCCGACGACCAGCTGTCGCTCGCCCAGGTCGCCGCGTGGGAGACGTACTGCGTTGGCTCGACTCGCACGACTCGGCATCGCGGTCAACGAGCAACGCTGGCGCTACAACTTCCGCAACCGGCACGGGTTCACCGACGACGCAGACGAGGCGTTCAATCGCTTGTGGACGAGCGACGGCCTGACGTGGGGCGAGTTGCAGAGCATCACCGAGGGACTCTCGAAATGACCGACACCACCGTCAGCGACATCGAGGTCAACGGCGTCGACGCTGCGTGTTCATCAGGCCGGGGATCCGGCACGACCCGACCGTGATGCTGTGCCACGGCTTCCCCGAGCTGGGCCACTCGTGGCGGCACCAGATGGCCCCGCTCGCCGACGCCGGCTACCACGTGCTTGCTCCGGACCAGCGCGGCTATGGGCACTCGTCCGCACCTCGCGACATCAACGCGTACGGCATCGGCAACCTCACCGACGACCTGTTGGCCCTGCTCGACCACTTCGGCAAGAACGACGCGGTGTTCGTCGGGCACGACTGGGGCGCGTTGATCGTTTGGGACATGGCCCGCCTCCATCCCGAGCGCGTCCGATCGGTTGTCGGCGTCAGCGTGCCGTTCGTGCAGTGGCCGGCACCGCCGACGCAACTGATGAAGATGATGTACGGCGACCGCTTCTTCTACATCCTCTACTTCCAAGAGCCAGGCGTTGCCGAGAGCGAGCTCGATGCAGATCCCTACGACTCGATGGCCAAGGTGCTGTGGGGCGCCGGCGGTGTGGGATTCGGTGGTCGCGACCGATCGGCCGAAGTACCGCCGATGGAGGGCACCGGCTTCCTGACGATGATGCCCGACCCGCCTGCCCGGCCGTTCGTCGGTCCCGAGGGGCCGTGGCTCACCGAAGCCGACCTGCAGGTGTACGCCGACGAGTTCGCCCACAGCGGTTTCTTCGGTCCGATCAGCTACTACCGCAACCTCGACGCCAACTTCGGCCTCATCCAGGACTTCGGCCCCGAGCGCGTCACGATGCCCGTCTACTTCATCGGTGGTACCGACGATGTCGTCAACGTGATGGATCCGTCCGGGGTCGAGCGAATGCGGAACCTGCTCTCCGACTTCCGCGGGGCGACCATCCTCGACCGTGTCGGTCACTGGACACAGCAAGAAGCCCCAGCAGCCTTCAACGAAGCACTGCTGGGGTTCCTGCGAACCTTGTAGCCCTGACGCCGCGTCTGGCGCCTCGATTCTGGACAGCGGAGTGTTTCAAGCCCACCCGGGGTGCACGGAAACACTCCGATAGAGCCCTTAGCGGCGGTTGAGTTTGCTGAGCAGGCGCAGCATCTCGAGGTACAACCAGACCAGGGTGACCATGAGGGCGAAGCCGGCGAACCACTCCATGCCCTTCGGCAGACCCTGCTTGGAGCCACGCTCGATGAAGTCGAAGTCGAGCGCCAGGTTCATGGCGGCCAGGCCGGCAGCGAACAGGCTGAAGCCGATACCGAGCAAGCTCGGCGAGTTGAGGAAGCTGACAGAACTGGCTCCGCCGATGAGCCGGATGACGAACGACACGAGGTAGAACAACATCAGCCCCATCGTCGCCGTGATGATGATTCGGCGGAACTTGTCGGTCACCTTGATGAGTCGGCTGCGGTAGAGCGCCAGCATCACGATGAACACGCCGAGAGTGGCGCCGACCGCCTGCAGCACGATTCCTTCCTGGAAGTCCTCGTATGCCTTGGAGATGACACCGAGGAAGAAGCCCTGGCCGACGGCGTACGCCGGTGCGAGGAACTTGGCCCACATCGGTCGGAAGTACATGGCGATGGCGCAAGCGAAACCGACCAGCACACCGCCGATGGCCAACATCGGGAAGCCGGTGACCTCGCCGGTCTTGCTCTCGGGAGCCATCTGCCAACCGACCACGGCGAACGCGAGCAGTATCACCATCAACACGCCGCTGGCGGTCATCGTGCCGCGGACGGTCATGACCTCCGAATGCCAGGCGCTGACCGGGCCATCGGTGATCGGTGTCCTGCGGGTGTCCGGATCGGGTGCGCCCCAACCGGGGTTGTGCGCAGCCTCGTTCCAGCGCTTGTCGTTGAGGATGGGGTTTGCCATGCACGCCTCCTTGGGCGGACGAGTAACTACGCGAACGCTATAGCCGATTGCTGCGGTTCACTGTGTGATCTTGGTGAGAGCAGCAGCTCAGATCAAGTCATGGGCGCTGGCCCCGTCCCACAAATCGATGTCGGGCGCCGACGTCAGCAACCCGTTGCACGCCGTCGCCATCTCGACCATGACCTCGCTGTCGAAATGCTCACGCTGGGCGGCGACCGACTCCCATTTGTGGATGACGAGGTACCGACCGGGTTGGGTCACCGAGGCACACAGGTCGATGTTTCGACACCCCGGTTGCATTCGGGTCAGCACGACGTACTTCGACAGCACGGCCATCAGCGCCTCGGCATCGGCGGCGTCGAAACGCATCGTGACGATCGCCAGTTCGACGGCATCGGCGTCTCCGGTGCCTGCCATGCCCCGGAACGATACACGGTACGCCTGTATCTGAATCGCCGATGAACGAGGATTTGACACGACCGGGTGTGAGGTGCTTGACCACGTGGGTATCGTGAGGAAATTGCCGACCGGGTTACCGGGAGGTGAACAACTCACCCGTTCGAGGAGCATTCGTGGCGAAAGATCGAGTAGAGCGCGACGAAGAAGACCTAGTCCGCCTGTATCTGACCGATATCGGTCAGTACATGTTGCTCACCAAGGACGACGAGGTTCGGCTCGCCAAGCAGATCGAAGCCGGAAAGGCGGCGATCGAAGAGCTCGACCAGATCGGCAAGGACCTCACTGCTGCCAAGAAGCGCGAGCTTCGGCGTGCGGCCCGCGAGGGTGAGGACGCCGAGACGGGCGTTCGTGCAGTCCAACCTCCGTCTGGTGGTGTCCATCGCCAAGAAGTACCAGGCGTCGGGTCTGCCCCTGCTCGATCTCATCCAGGAGGGCAACCTCGGGCTGATGCACGCCGTCGAGAAGTTCGATTGGCGCAAGGGCTTCAAGTTCTCGACGTACGCGACGTGGTGGATCCGCCAAGCCATCACCCGCGGCATTGCCAACACCGGCCGCACCATCCGGCTCCCAGTTCACGCCGGCGACACGTTGGCCAGGCTGCAGAAAGCTCGCAGCCGGCTGGAGCTCAAGCTCGGCCGACCGGCGACGTTGTCGGAACTCGCCAAAGAAGTCGAGATGCCCGAAGACAAGGTCACCGAGGCGTTGCGATTCGCCGCCGAGCCGCTGTCGCTCAGCGAGCCATTGCGAGAAGACGGCGACGCCGAACTCGGCGACGTCGTCGAAGACCGTTCCGCCGAATCCCCGTTCGAGGTTGCCGCCACCGCGCTGCTGCCCGAGGAGATCGCCCGCCTGCTGGCACCGCTCGACGAGCGCGAGCGAGAGATCCTGAAGCTCCGCTTCGGTCTCGATCGCGGCGAGCCGCGCACGCTGGAAGAGGTCGGCGAGCATTTCAACCTCACCCGCGAGCGCATCCGTCAGATCGAGGCACGGGCGATGAGCAAGTTGCGCCATCCGTCGAGCGATACCGGCGCACGCGACCTCCTCGCGGTCTAAAGGCACCAACCGACGCCACGGTTGCGTCATGCTGGTGTAGTGATCGAAGTACGCGACGCCTCGGTCGACGACGCCGACGCGCTCGCGACGGCGCACATCGACGGTTGGCGCGTCGGCTACCGAGGTGTCGTACCCGACGAGTATCTCGATGCGGACGAGTTCGCTTCCTCCAGGCGCGAACGTTGGCGGGCGTGGACGTGGCAGGCGGCGATGCCCGAGTCGCGGATGTTCGCCGTCACGATCCAAGGTCGCGTGGTTGGCTTCGGTCACGCGGGACCCGAGCACGCCGATCCGAGTCTCCCCCGGTCCCTGTCGACGGATGCGGACGGCGGACGTGGGGAGATCTACGGCTTCTATGTCCACCCGACGGCGTGGGGCAGCGGTGCCGCCGCCGCACTGATCAGCCGGTGCGAGGAGTTCCTCCGTGACGAAGGATTCTCCTCTGCGGTGCTGTGGGTCCTTCGCGACAACCCGCGGGCGGTGGCGTTCTACGAGAAAGCCGGCTGGCAATTCACGGGAGAGGAGTCGATGTTCTCGCCATCCGATCCTCCGGCCGCACCGCTGCCGAAGGTGGAATACGTCGTCAGACAGTTCGAAGTCAGGCTGTAACTCAAGTTCAGCGGCAATTGTTTCGATACCTGAGTGTGGAATTGCTGCCCAACTCGATGACATTTCGCGTCATTACGACGCTCGATGTCAACGACGAAAGCGAGATACCGGCCGACTTCACCGGCCGCGTCCGCAGGTCGTTCAACGGGGCAGAGTCGTACATCGCCTGGTTCACGGCAGGCCTGCTCGACAATCCCGGGCGAAGCCATCCCGCATATCGCCGGTATCGGTCCGACGGCCAGGTGAAGTACGAGATGTTCTACGAGCAAGGGCAGCTGCAGGATCCGACCGATCGGGATGCTGCTGTTCGCGGGTTTTTCGCCAATGGCCAACTCCACTACGAGGAGCACTACCGCGACGGCAAGCGCAGCGACGCCGCCAACGGCGCCCCAGCAGTGTCGAAGTGGCGAGCCGACGGAACGCTGCGCCACCAGCTCCGCTACCGCAACGGCAAGCGGATCAACGGTCGCCACAACGCAACCTCTCAGTAACCACCCACGGCGGGTGAGCCGGTACGCGCCCCGCCACGGTTAAGTCAGGACCCGGGCCAGCTAGATCGGTCTGCCAGGTCTCATTGCGAGACCTGGAACTCGGAGCCTGAGGAGGCATCGTGGCTGACAAGCCCAACATTCTGATCATCTGGGGTGACGACATCGGCATCAGCAACCTGAGTTGCTACAGCCAGGGCCTGATGGGATATCGCACGCCGAACATCGATCGCATTGCCGCCGAGGGCGCGCTGTTCACCGACTACTACGGCGAGCAGAGCTGCACCGCCGGACGCGCCGCCTTCATCACCGGGCAGAACCCATACCGAACTGGACTCACCAAAGTGGGCCTGCCCGGGTCGCCGATCGGCCTCCAGGCCGAGACCCCGACCATCGCGACGGCGTTGAAGGCGCAGGGCTACGCGACGGGGCAGTTCGGCAAGAACCACTTCGGAGACCGTGACGAGCACCTGCCGACGATGCACGGCTTCGACGAGTTCCTCGGCAACCTCTACCACCTCAACGCCGAGGAGGAGCCGGAGCTCCCCGACTACCCGACCGAGGAGGACTTCCCGAACTTCCGCAAGAACTTCGGGCCTCGGGGCGTGATCCACTCGTGGGCCAACGGTGATGGCACACAGCGCATCGAGGACACCGGTCCGCTGACCAAGGAGCGGATGAAGACCATCGACGACGGCGAGATCCTTCCGAACGCGTTGCGGTTCATGGCCGACGCCAAGGCCGCCGGGACGCCGTTCTTCACGTGGGTCAACACCACGCACATGCACTTCCGCACGCACATCAAAGACGGCAGCAGAGGCAAGGCCGGCCGGTGGCAGTCGGAGTACCACGACACGATGTGTGACCACGACGAGTTGGTCGGTGAACTGCTGAACTTCCTCGACGAGCAGGGGCTCGCCGAGAACACGATCGTGCTGTACTCGACCGATAACGGTCCTCACATGAACAGTTGGCCCGACGCTGGGATGACCCCGT
The DNA here is from genome assembly GCA_963779295.1 of Ilumatobacteraceae bacterium. Taxonomy (GTDB): domain Bacteria; phylum Actinomycetota; class Acidimicrobiia; order Acidimicrobiales; family Ilumatobacteraceae; genus JAENVT01. Next base: position 894,903 of record CAVZXO010000008.1, on the reverse strand, counting down.
TCCGCAACGAGAAGAACTCGAACTGGGAGGGTGGATATCGCGTGCCGGCGATGGTCCGATGGCCAGGACACATTCCGGCCGGACAGGTCCTGAACGGCATCGTCAGCCACAACGACTGGTTCGTGACGTTGCTGGCCGCCGTGGGCGATGCCGACATCGCCGACCGGCTGAAGGCCGGCACCGACCTGAACGGTACGACGTACAAGGTGCATCTCGACGGGCACAACCACCTCGACTACCTCACCGGAGCAGCCGACACGAGTCCCCGCCAACATTTCTTCTACGTCTCCGACGACGGGGACCTGACGGGCCTACGTTTCGACAACTGGAAGATCGTGTTCCTCGAGCAACGAGCGACCGGCACACTCAGGGTGTGGGCCGAGCCGTTCACCAGGCTGCGGGTACCCAAGATCTTCAACTTGAAGACTGACCCGTACGAGCGGGCCGACATCACGTCGAACACCTACTACGACTGGCTGATCGACCACGCATGGGTGATGGTGCCTGCCCAGGTCTACGTCGCGCGGATGCTCCAAACGTTGGTCGAGTTCCCACCCAGTCAGGAACCCGCCAGCTTCAGCCTCGACCAGGTGATGGAGAAGCTCAAGGCCGGCGCGAGCAGCACCTGACGCCCGTAGATGACTCGGTCCGATCCTTCGGTGGCCGGCGCCGCACCCCCACGCGACGTCTGGCTGCCGGGGGGCACCTTCACGATGGGCTCCGATGCCCACTACAAGGAGGAGGCCCCGACACACCGCGTGCAGGTCGACGGGTTCTCCATCGACGCTGTTCTCGTGACGAACGAACGCTTCGCCGAGTTCGTCGCGGCCACCGGCTACGTCACCGTCGCCGAGCGCCCGCTCGACCCCGCCGACTATCCGGGCGCGCCGATCGAGAACTTGGTTCCCGGATCCCTCGTGTTCACCCCCACGCCCGGGCCGGTCGATCTCCGCCACATCAGCCAGTGGTGGACGTGGACCCCGGGCGCGAACTGGAGTCGGCCTGAGGGTCCTTCGAGCTCGATTCGCGATCGCGCCGACCATCCCGTGGTTCATGTCGCCCATGAAGACGCTGCCGCGTACGCGCAGTGGGCCGGCGCGACGTTGCCCACCGAGGCGGAGTGGGAGTATGCGGCACGCGGCGGCCTCGACGGCGCCACGTACACGTGGGGCGACGAGCGCCGGCCCGGTGGTCGCATCATGGCCAACACATGGGACGGTCTCGACTTCCCGTGGCGCAGCACCGGCGAAAGTGGGTGGGAGGGCACCTCACCGGTCGGCAGCTTCCCGGCGAACGACTATGGGTTGTACGACATGGCCGGCAACGTGTGGGAGTGGACCGAGGACTGGTGGACCAGCCATCATCCGGAGGACGCCGACAAGCCGTGCTGTGTACCGGTGAACCCGCGCGGCGGCAACGTAGAAGCCAGCTTCGACCCGCAGCAGCCACAGTTCCCCATTCCCCGCAAGGTGATCAAGGGGGGTTCGCATCTGTGTGCCGACACCTATTGTCTCCGGTACCGACCGGCCGCCCGTCGCCCACAGATGATCGACACCGGCACGAGCCACATCGGCTTCCGCTGTGTCCGCCGAAGCCCAGCCGATCCACCGACCCGGAGAGGAGAACCCGTGACAACCACCGATCAGATCCTGCCGTCGTGGCGACCGGGCCCAGTCCGCGATGCCCTGGTCGCGTTTCTCGACGACTCGCTGTCGGTCCCGACCGAGCAGCGGTTCGCCTGTTTCGACAACGACGGCACGCTGTGGTGCGAGAGGCCCTCGTACGTGCAACTCGATTTCCTGATCGACGCCTTGAAGACTCGCATCGGCGAGAAACCGGAGCTTGCCGAGCAGGAGGAGTTCGCCGCTCTGCTCGGCCACGACTCAGCGGCAATGGCCGAGCTCGGAATGGAACGGATCGCGTTCGCGCTGACCGGGCTTGTTCGAGGGGATGCCACCGCAGGAGTTCGCGACCCATGTCCGCGACTTCATGACGCGCGCGACCCACCCGACACTGCATCGGCCGTTGGCCAAAGTCGTCTACCAACCGATGCTCGAGCTGCTCGCTGAGCTCCGCCGGCGAGAGTTCGCTGTCGCAGTCGTCACCGGTGGCGGCACCGAGTTCGTGCGCGCGATCAGCTTCGACCTGTACGAGGTTCCACCAGAGCTCGTCGTCGGCACATTGATCAAGTACGAGTTCAGCCGCGACGCCGACGACCGGCCGTTGCTGCTGAGAACCAACAGCATCGAGGGCGACGCCAACGAAGGCGCCGCCAAGGTCACCGGCATCCAGACCCAGCTCGGGCGACAGCCCATCCTGGGCGTCGGCAACTCGGGCGGCGACCGGGAGATGATGGAGTGGGCATGCGCCGGCGACGGGCCACGCATGGCGTTGCTGGTCGATCACGACGACGAGGATCGTGAGTTCAAGTACGTCGGCACGGCGCAGTCGTTCCAGGAGCCCGAACCCATCGTCGACGTTGCCAACCGCCTCGGTTGGACCATCGTCAGCATGAAGAACGACTGGGAGACCATCTTCCCCTAGACGAACGTCCCCTAGACGAAGTAGCCGGAGATGTCGTAGATCAGGTGCGTCGCGCTCAGCGTGTAGATGCTGACAGAGCCGGTCGTCGTGCCGACTGATTGTGGCTACTGCCTGCGTGCGGCCGGGACCGTTGATGTTCAGCGTCGACGTCGATCCGACGGTGGTGGTCGACCCGGTTGGGAATACCTGGACGAAACCGGCGTCGGAGGTTTCGGTGGCGGTCAGCGTCCCGGCGATCGCGGTCGGCGCGAACTCCGGCAGATTTGGCCTGCCTGCAACCGGCACGGTGATCGTCGTGTTCGCCGGCACCACGGCTCCGGTGACTCGGCTGTCGGCGAGACGTTGCGGTGTCACCGGAACGAACAAGCCGGTCGTCGCGGCTGCGGCGCTCGCGCCGGTGAAGTAACCGACGACATCGGCAACGAGATCCGCTCCCGAGTAGCTGAACAGCGTCACGTTCCCTCCAGCACCGAGCGGAACGATCACGGTGTTCGCTGTCGTGTCCCCGGCGCGGTCGATGTTCACGTTCGACGAGGCACCGAGCGCCGTGGCACCGCCGGTCGGCACCGCTTGGACGTATCCCGGCGCTTGTGTGTTGGTTGCCGTCAACGTCATCACGACCGCCCCGGCGTCAGCCGGAACCGTGCTCGCCACGTTCAACACGACACTTCCGCCGGCGGCGACCGGCCCGGCGGCACCGACCCCCGAGCGTGTGTCGAGCACGCGCACTGGATCGAGCGGCACAAGCCGTCCGGCTCCCGCTGTGTCCACGGGCACGAAGTAGCCGAACACGTCGACCACGAGATGTGTTTGTGAGAACGAGAAGATCGTGAACGTTCCGGCGGCGTCGAGCCCAACGAGGGCGAGGTCGGCGACCGTGGAGTTGCGGTGGTCGATGTTGACGTTGGACGTGAGGCGCTCGGCGCCGGTGCCAGTGGGGAACGCTTGCAGGTATCCGGCTGCTGCAGCCTCGGTGGCGGTGATGTTGACCGCGACGGCGGTCGCGCCGGCCGGGATGCCGGCATTCCCGACCGCGGTGATCACCGTGTTGGATCCGGCCGCGACTGGTCCGCTGGCGCCCAGACCGCTACGCGTGTCGACGATTCGGGTCGGAGCGACTGGAACGAACTGCGAACGGTTTGCCGGCGGTGGTGGCGCCGGCGGTGGCTCAGTGACCGTGATCGTGACCGTTGTCGCCGGTGAGACAAGTCCCGACACCGTGTCCGTGGCGGTGTAGGTGAATGTGTCATTCCCTGTGAAGCCCGTTTGCGGCGTGTACGTGAAGGAGCCGTCGGCGTTGAGTGCGACCTGTCCCGAAGCGGGGGCCGCAGCCAGCGCCGCTGTCATCAGGTTGTTGCTCTGCGCGACGTCGTTCAACAGCACTCCGGACTGGGCCCCGACGACGAGTGGCTGATCCTGAGGCGTTGCGTACTCGTCGGGCCGTTGGCGACCGGTGCGACAGGTGGCGTGCTGCACATCGAAATCGGTGTTGACCACTCCGCCGTTGAACGACAAGTGGATCGCATCGACATAGCTCAGGATCGGCTGTGGTAGCGATGGTATCGATGTGAACGATCCGACACCGAGCTGCGCGTCGAAGAACGCGGCGCGCGGATAGGCGGCTTTGAACTGGGCGAACGAGCATTGTGTGACCTGGTTGCAGACAGCGTTTGCGCGAGTCTGATAGACCACAGCCGAGTCGTTGATCGTCCACGTCTGCCACTGCCCGGGGATCAGTGCGCCCTGGAACAAGGGTTCGAAGATGACGGTCATGTAGTTGCTCAGGATGGTGCCCTGCGTGTATGCCTCGAACCGCATCGAGGTGGCCGTCGCCTGGTTCGTCGCGTCCGCGGCCGGGATGTACGTGCTCCACGAGCCGGTCAAGCCATTGAATGGGTAGAACACGAGCGTCGGTGGGAACAACTCACTCGACAACGGGTTCGTCACCAGAGCAGTCTGACTGGTGCGGTTGACTCCCAGTTCCAGGCTTCCGATGCCTTCCGGTGGCGTGCCCGGGCCCGATCACGAGACGGTTCGTGGCACCGATCGATGCCGTCCGCGGATCGTGGAACCAGCCACCGCCCGGAAAGGTGGTGACCGTCTCGGCCGAAGCTGTCTCATACGAGAGCCAGCCGACGGTGGTGATCGCGGTGAGGGTGGCGGTCAGAATGCAGGCGATTCGACGCTTCACGTGTCGCTCCCTTTTCTCGTGGGTTGCGTGAAACCAACGATCGCACAACGCCGGGAGTGCCGCAACACCCACAACGGGGTGGAGCTCACTCCTGTGCCAGCGCGTCGGCCCGCCGAACGGTGCGCGACGTCACCGTTCCTCGTGCTGAGAACGAGCCGAAGGTCGCCGATGACCCGTTGGCGATCGTGCGAAACTCGCCCATGCCTACTGTCGAATCAGCTGACCGACACCTGTCCGCCGACCTCCTCCTTCTCGAGCGCGATCGCCTCTTGGTGCTCAGGCTTGACTCCATCGAACAACTGCTTTCCGAACCCGAAGGCGACCCGTTCGCACCTCGCTTCGGAACGGATCGTTCGGGCATCGATGATGCAGTGCTCACCCTTCGTGCCGCACGACGGGTCCCCGAGGAGCTGACGGTCCGCGTCGTGCTGCCCATGGGGTCTACCTCGTCGATACCGACGGACCAGGCGCAGGCCGCCCTGAGGCGCGCTGCAGCCGACCAGTGCACAGTTGGCTGGCGCGAGGCCAGTGCGGTTCGCAGCATGGGACGACGCCAGCTGCCGATGGGAGTCACCATCGCCCTACTGGCGGCGGTCGTTGCATACAGCGCGTCGGCCGTCGCCCTCGATGTCGACTCGGTCCTCGTCAGGGCACTGTTCGTCACGTTGGCAGGACTCGCCTTCACGGTTGCGTGGATGGTGAGCTGGGTGGTTGTCGAGGTCGCCATCTACGACTGGCGCGATCCCGCATGGGGGGCCAAGGTCTACGACCTACTTTCCCGAGCGACGCTCGAGGTCGTACCCAACGAGGACATGACCTGATAGCAGGACGACACGGCTCGCACCATCACGCCAAGACTGAGGCCAGGTTGATGGCGGAGGTGGACGGGAATCGAACCCGCCAGACGAGGATCGCTCGTCTCGGCCGCTTTGAAGGCGGTGGAGCCCACCAGGTGCCCAGACACCTCCGGCGACGACACTAGCGCGGACGATCGACCACGGAACTGGGCCGGCGCGTTGGCATGCGCGGCGGGCGTCGATAGGTTCCGCGTTGACTTCCCCCAATCGATAGCCCGCGGTTCGTTGGGGGTGAAGTCACGTGATTGTTTGTTGGGCCGCCAAGGGCGGCAGTGGTACGACCGTTGTCGCTTGTGCGTTGGCGTTGGGGTCGGCACGATCCGAGCCGACGACGCTCGTCGATCTCAGCGGAGACTGCGCGACAGCGCTGGGCATGGACGAGCCGACCGGACCAGGAGTTGTCGACTGGCTCGCGTCACCAACTGCCGGACCGGCCGAGCTCATTCGCCTGGCGGTAGTGGTTCGCGACTCGGTGACACTGATCCCGCGTGGCGTCGGACCCGCTCCCGACGACCAATGGGCGCGGCTGGCCGCATCACTTGCCGGCTCGAGAAACGTCATCATCGATGCCGGCACCGGCCACCCACCGCAGGCGCTGCACGACGCCGCCGACCAATCGCTCCTGGTCACCCGCCCGTGCTTCATCGCCATCCGTCGGGCCCAGCACCTGGTCATTCGCCCGACCGGCATCGTGCTGGTCGACGAACCGGGCAGGTCCCTGACCTCGCGCGACGTCGAACACGCACTCGGCGTACCGGTCGCCGCCGAAGTTCGCCTCGACCCCGCGGTCGCCCGCGCAGTCGACGCCGGGTTGCTGATCGCCCGGCTACCGAAGTCGCTGGTCATCTCGTTGCGGCGCGCGGCATGATCGACGTGATCGCCGAACGCTCGCCGTTGGGCGGCCTCGAGCGATGGCTCGGCGACGCTGCGATCGACGAGGTCATCGTCAACGGGACAGGCGATGTGTGGATCGAGCGCGCCGGCACGCTCCAGCGAGTCGCGACGATGAGCAGCACCGCGGTGACCACAGCGATCGAGCACATACTCCGACCGATCGGGCGTCGGATCGATCGAACGAACCCGACCGTCGACGCTCGCCTCCCCGACGGCTCGCGGGTGTGCGCGGTGATCGAGCCGGTCGCGGTCGATGGGCCATGTCTGACGATTCGCAGGTTCGCCATTCGGCCGCTACCGCTCGAGGCGTTCGCCGCGGTCGAGAGTGGCGTCGTTGTTGCGCGACGTGGTCGACGCCCGATGCAACGTGCTCGTCAGCGGTGCCACATCGTCGGGCAAGACGACGTTGCTCAATGCGCTCGCCGCCCTCGTACCCAAGACCGAACGGATCATCACCCTCGAAGACATCGCCGAACTGCGCCTGCCGCACCCGCACGTCGTCCGACTCGAGACCCGGCCCGCCAGCGCCGAAGGCACCGGAGAGATCACCTTGGCGCAATTGCTGCGCACCGCGCTGCGAATGCGACCCGATCGACTGGTGCTGGGTGAGGTTCGTGGAGCAGAAGCCGTGCAACTGGTGCAGGCGATGAACACCGGCCACGACGGTTCGCTGTCGACGGTTCACGCCAACTCGGCTGCCGATGCCCTCGCTCGGCTGTGCTCGCTGGTCTTGCAGGAGGTACCCGGCTGGCCACTCGAGGCGATTCACGATCAAGTTCGGCGCTCCATCGATGTCGTCGTGCACGTCGGCAGATCCGTCGGCAGCGAGCGTCGAGTGATCGAGATCTGCGAATCCGATCCAGCTGCCGCGGGCATGCAACTGCGGCGCTTGGTCGAGCGCGGTGCCGTGATCGCCAAGCTGCAGCGACGACGCCGATGACGATGGTCTCGGCACCGCTCGCCTGTGCGGCCGGCCTCCTGGCCGCGCTGATCGTCGCGCCGATGATCCGACGACTGCTTCCGATCGGTCGACGCACCGCGGCACCATCCACCGCAACCGCGCGATCGCGCAAGTCGGTCCCCGACTACGCCGCGTTGCTCGACGCAATCGCCCGTCGGGTGCGCACTGGTTCGAGCTTGACCAGCGCCGTCGTCGACGAGATCGATCTCGCTACGCCGCTCGGCGAGGTGGTGGATCGACTGGCCCAGGGCGGTTCGCTGGTCGCGGCCCTCGCCGGTGTCACTCCTGGCCATGCCGACCTCTCGCTGACCGTGCAGGCCCTCTCGGCGACTGCTCACCTCGGCGGGCCGGTTGCGGCCACGCTCGATGAGGCAGCGGCCGTGCTACGCGAGCGCGGTGCTGCGCGCGCCGAGCGCCGGGCTCACGGTGCACAGGCGCGGCTCAGCGCGCGCGTGCTGACTGTGGTTCCGCTGGTCTTCGCCGCTTGGAGTGCCGTGGCCAGCGAACGCACCCGCGACATCTACCTGACGTCGGTCGCGGGCACCATCTCGGCCTTGTTCGGCCTGGGGTTGAACGTCGCCGGTTGGCGATGGATGAAGCGGACCATCGGTGCGACATGACCATGCCCCTGGCGCTCGCAACTGGCGGCTCGGCCATTCTGGTTCTCCTGCTGGCTTGGCGGCGACGTCCACGAGCCCGCCGTGCGCTCCGCATCGGCACCGACTCGTCGCCGGTCGACGTGGATCGTTCTGGCGTTGATCGCCGCTGCCTTCTCGCCAGTTCTCGGATTTCTCGCCCTGGTGGCCCCACCCACGTGGCGCTGGTGGTCGGGCATACGGCGCGGCGTACGCGGCACTCGCCGGATCGCGCGCGACTTTCCCGATGCCCTGGATCTGCTGGTGCTCTCGATCCGCGCCGGCTACCTCCCTGCCCAAGCCATCGTCGAGATCATCCCGTTCCTTCCGCCGGCGTTGCGTCCGTCGTTCGTCGCGGTCGACGATGCCATGCGCCGCGGTGATCGTTTCGCCGATGCCCTTGGCCAACTTCGAACACGGTTGGGAGTGATCGCCCAGCCACTGGTCGACTCGTTGTCCGTTGCCGATCGCTACGGCCTGCCCCTGGCCCCAGTGCTCGAACGATTGTCGCTCGAGGCGCGCCAGCAGCGTCGCCGCGATACCGACGCCACAGCCCGAGAGCTCCCCGTGCGATTGGCAATGCCTCTGGTGCTGTGCACCTTGCCGTCGTTCGTGCTCTTGGCGATCGTCCCCTTGCTCCTCGGAGCCCTGTCGTCGCTGCACACCTGAGCGACCGAACCCTCCGCCCACACAGAACGGGGCGCATCATGAGGAATCTCTTCGCGCGAGCGCACGCCTGGTACGTCGCCGACCACGACGCCGAGCGCGATCGCGGCCAAGCCACCACCGAGTACGCGCTGGTCATGCTCGGTGCCGCGGTCATCGCCTTGCTCGTCGTCGGCTGGGCAACCAGCGGCGGTGGTGCCGGCAAGATCGGCAACCTCTTCGATCGGGTCCTCGATGCGGTCACCGGCAAGCTCTGACCGCCCACGCAACAAGGGCCAGGCGACGGTCGAGCTGGCCCTGTGCCTGCCAATGCTGTTCATGTTCCTGCTCGGCATCGTGCAACTCGTGGTGATCGTGCGTGATCAGTTGGCCGTGCAGCTCGCGGCCCGCGAGGCCGCGCGCGCTGCGGCGGTTTCCGCACCATCCGGTGCGGCGCAGGGCGCTGCCGATCGAGCTGTCGCACTGCGTCCGTTGACCGTGGCCACTCGCATCGCGATCGACACCGTCACGATCACTGTCAGCCATGTGACTCGCACCGACGTGCCGATGATCGGGGCGTTGCTGCCCGACATCACCGTCAGGGCCACCGCGACCATGGCGCTCGAACCTCCATGACGCCGTACTGTGCTGGCATGAGTTTGTCGACGAGCACCATCGTGGTCGCCGACGACGCTGTCATCAGCTTGTCCGGCGAAGTCGACATGGCCACCCTTCCGTTGTTGCACGATGCCTTGACCAAGGCGTTGGCCCATCACCCTGGCCGCATGATCGTGATCGACCTCGACGGTGTCACGGTCCTCGAAGACGTCGGTCTCGGGATACTCCTCGGTGCCGCCGGCTCGGCGCGCCAGACCGGGGCCGACCTCGTAGTGATCTGCAACAGCACGCGGCTTCGAGAACGACTCGATCGAACCGGTTTCAGTCGGGCCATCGAGGTCCGCGACCGCAGAAGGGAGAACGACGGTGACGTTGGATGAGGTGATGGAGATGGCCGCCCGCGAGCAGTACCTCGCCGTGGTTGCCACGTTGCGCGCCGACTCGACCATTCAGTCGTCGCTGGTCAATGCCGGAGCTGCTCGACCACCCGATCTCCGGCGAGCCGGTTTTGGCGTTCGTCACCTACGGCGCGGCCAAGTTGCGCAACCTTCGTGTACGACCACAACTCGCAGTCACGTTCAGGTCGGCATGGGCGTGGGCCGCCGTCGAAGGCCATGCCGAGCTGATCGGTCCCGACGACCCCCATCCTGGTGTCGACGCAGAGCGGCTACGGGTGATGCTGCGCGACATCTTCACTGCCGCCGGCGGAACGCACGACGACTGGGACGCCTACGACCGCACGATGCGCGAACAGCATCGCACCGCGGTCTTCGTGAAGCCGGCGCGCATCTACAGCAACTGATCTCGGCCCCTCAGGCGGGCAACTCTCAAACGGCGAAGATCTGGCTGTCGTCGGCGAAGGCTTTGAACTCCAGCGCGTTGCCCGCAGGGTCGTACAAGAACATCGTCCACTGCTCGCCGACCTCCCCCTCGAACCGCACATACGGCTCGATCACGAACGCGGTGCCGGCCGCTCGCAACTGCCCAGCGAGTTGGTGGAAGTCGTCGACCGACAGGATCAACCCGAAGTGCGGAACGGGCACGTCGTGACCATCAACCGGGTTGTGTGATCGCTCGGCACGGGTCGGGGCGAGATGCGTGACGATCTGGTGCCCGTAGAAGTTCCAGTCGACCCATGTGTCGGCGCTGCGGCCCTGCTCGCACTGCAGCGTGCCGCCGTAGAAGGCGCGGGCCGCGTCGAGGTCGTCGACAGGCATGGCGAGATGGAACCGAGGGCGGGCAGGGACGTCCATGGTCGTGATTCTCACATCCGGAAGTCGGGGTCGTGGCGGCGCAGTTCGCGACGGGCGATCGTCATCTTGTGCACCTCGTCGGGCCCATCGGCGAGACGCAGGGTTCGCTGATGTGAGTACATCTGGGCCAAGGGCCAATCGTCGCTCAACCCGCCGGCGCCATGGACCTGCATTGCCCGATCGATGATCCGCAGTGCGACATTTGGTGCGGCAACCTTGATCGCACTGATCTCCACGGCAGCGGCTTTGTTGCCGACGTTGTCCATCATCCACGCGGTCTTCAAGGTGAGCAGTCGGACCATCTCGAGGTCGATCCGCGACTCGGCGATCCAGTCCATGATGTTGGCGCGCTCGGCGAGTCGCTTGCCGAACGTCGTGCGGTTGAGCGCCCTCTTGCAGAGCAGTTCGAGCGCTCGTTCGGCGGCACCGATCGATCGCATGCAGTGGTGGATGCGGCCAGGGCCCAGCCGCGCCTGGCTGATGCGCGAAGCCGTCGCCGTCGTTGGCGATGAGGTTGCTGGCCGGCACGCGACAGTCCTCGAATCGCAGTTCGGCGTGGCCTTCCGGATCGTGGTACCCGAACACCGGCAGGTTACGCACGACTGTGAGGCCCGGCGTGCCCATCGGGACCAGTATCTGGCTCTGCTGACGATGCGCCGGAGCCGATGGATCGGTCTTGCCCATCACGATGAAGATCTTGCAGTTGGGATGCATGGCACCGGTGATCCACCACTTGCGGCCGTTCAACACGTAGTCGTCGCCGTCGCGTTCGATGCGCATCGCGATGTTGGTGGCATCGCTCGACGCGACATCGGGCTCGGTCATTGCGAACGCCGAGCGGATCGTGCCCTCCAGCAACGGTCGCAACCACATGTCTTTCTGCTCGTGCGAGCCGAACATCGTCAGCACTTCCATGTTGCCGGTGTCGGGCGCCGAGCAGTTGCACGCCTCGCTGGCGATGGTGCTACGACCCATGATCTCGGCCAGCGGCGCGTACTCCAGGTTGCTCAGACCGGGTCCCCAGTCGTCGTGTGGCAGGAACAGGTTCCACAGTCCGCGTTTGCGTGCCTCGGCCTTCATCTCCTCCATCACAGCCGGATGGTGATGTGGGTCGCCACTGTCGACGCAATTGCTGTTGATAGACGCTCTCGTTGGGATAGACGCATTCGTCCATGAAGGCCAACAGGGTTGCCCTGTACTCGTTGCAGCGGTCGGTGAATGCGAAGTCCATTCCCCCCAACGTAGACCCGTCCCGGTTCAGCGGCCCCGGTCGCCGGACGTGTCGACCGCATCGCTGGCGCGCAGCAGCCGCGGTCCCATCAGCTTGGCCATCAGATGATCGCCCGCGGTCACGGGTGCATAGCGCGGCGGGTTGCCGGCACTGCGTGCACGTCGGAAGGCACTCGATCATTGCATCCCAGTTGCCGTCGAGGAAGAAGGCCGCACTTCGCCGCACCGCCGGGCTGTCCAGACTCCCGAGGCGGTCGACGGCGGCACGACCCGGTGAACAGTCGAGCGCCATTGATCGTTCGTCCACTGCGCCGTCAGGTCGCCGAGGTTGATGACCAATGCATCGTCGGCGGGTATCACGTCGATCCACTCGCCGTCGGGCGCGACGATCTGCAGGCCGGCAACCGGTTCGGCGTACAGCACGGTGACGATTCCGTAGTCGGTGTGCGCACCCATGCGTTGCTGCCCGGGAAGGGGGTCGCCATCGCCGGCACGATGTTCGTAGCGGATGGAACGCATCGTCGTGGTCGAGCGATCGACGAACGGCGAGAACCAGTGCTCCGGCAGGCCGAGGGCGACGGCGAAGACGTCGGTCATCGTCAATGCCACGTTGCGAGCAGCACTGGAAGTAGTCGACGAGCGCTCGCCGGAGATCGGCAGGATGAGCCGGCCAGATGTTGGGGGCGAAGGCACCGTGTCGTTGCGCTTCGTAGAACGGATCGGTGTAGTCGACGTCGTCCTCGCCGATGTTGAATGCTTCGAACAGATCCGGCGGCGCGTCTCGCCCGATGCTGTACGAGAGCGCCTCGGTGCCGCTGGCCGCGTAGCCACGATTGATCGACGGGTCCGCCGGCGTGCAACGTCGCTTCACCTCGATCGGCAACGCGAAGAACTCGGAACTCGCGGCCAGCATCGCCTCGATTCGTGCTCGCGGCAGACGGTGCCCGACGATCTGGAAGAAGCCGAACTGCCGCGCCGCGGCGTCGACCTCCCGTCCAACCGCAGCGCGATCGGCCGCAGTTCCCCACCAGGGTTCGAGGTCGATTGTCGGGATCTGTGTCATCACGGTCCCTTCACCCGGATCTTGCGAACACCGCGACGGTCCTGCGCCTTCAACTGTGCCCGCTGCTCCTCTTCCAACGCGAGTTCCTCGGCGACCAGTCGTTTCATGCTGGCCAATCGCAGCGGGTCGAGGCGCCCGTCGGTGATGGCCGTCTTGCACCGCGCATCCGGGCTCGTCCTCGTGTTTGCAGTTCCGGAACCGGCAGCCGTCCATCAGCTCGAACACATCGGCGAAGGCTCGCTCGATGCCGTGCCCGCTGCTCCACAAGCTGACAGCACGCACGCCCGGGCGTGTCGATCAACCATCCGCCTCCCGGGAGGCGAACCAGTTCCGTCGCCACCGTGGTGTGCCGGCCACGACCGTCGCCCTCGCGTACGGCAGCAGTGGCTTGAGCGCGGCTGCCGACGAGCGCGTTGATCAACGTGCTCTTCCCAACGCCGCTCGCGCCCAACAACGCGATCGTTGCATTGCCCGCCGCGAAGCGCGGCCAACGAATCCACACCCTCGCCGCTGATGCCGCTGGCCGTCAGTATCGACACGCCGGGTGCCGCGGCGTGCAGCGACTCGACCGAGGCAGCCGGGTCGTCGACCAGGTCACGCTTGGTCAGCACCACGACCGGGCGAGCACCGCTGTCCCACGCCAGCACCAACTCGCGTTCCAAGCGGCGCTGATTCGGTGGCGATGTGAGAGCGTGCACCAACATCACGACGTCGACGTTGGCGGCGATCGTCTGCGACTCGGCGCGGTTGCCCTCGAACGAAGCACGCCTGACGAACGCGCTACGCCGCGGCAGGACTGCCTCGACGCGATCGAGCTCGACCGACGGCACGACCCAGTCGCCGACTGCCACCTCGGCACCGACGTTACGAATCCGCAGCGGCTCGGCATCGAGGTTGCGCAGCACCGTGCTCCAACCTCGGTCGAGGCGAGCGACCCGTCCCGGCAGCTCCGCCAGATCCAGTGCACGCCACGACGCATCGAACTCCTCACTCCAGCCGAGTCGAATGTCACACCGTTCGTCGATACCGCTGAGGGTAGCGTCGCGGCACGAGGCAACCGCCGACGACCGTGGTCGCGGCCGATATTGGAGGGTTTCCCCCGTGCTAGCTGCTCTTGCCCGCTTCAGTTTTCGTAGGCGCTGGATCATGGTGTTCGCCATCTGGCTGCCACTGCTCATTGGTCTGTCCGCCCTCAGTGGGGCGCTGAAGCCCGACTACCACACCGACTTCACCCAGCCCGACAGCGAGTCCAAGCAGGTTCAGGACGCGTTCGCCGCCGCCGGCGACGAGACCGCTGACGGCATCCCGGCGCAGATCGTGTTCACCGCGCCGCAGGGAATCGAAGACGCGGCGGTGAAGGCAGCCATGTCGTCCTTCTTCGCCGAGGTCGCCGAGATGCCCGGCGTCAGGGTGACGAGCCCGTACGACGAGTTCGGCGCCGCGCAGATCAGTGCTACCGAGCCGATCGCATTCGCCGACCTTTCGGTCGGCAACCGCACCCAGACCGAGTTCATGGCTGCTCGCCGACGACATCAAGGCGCTCGGCGACCAGGTCGACGTCCCCGATCTGACCATCGAGTACGGCGGTCAGATCTTCCAAGCGATCAGCTTCCCCGAGAGTGAGTTGCTCGGCTTGCTCGCTGCAGTGATCATCCTGCTGATCGCCTTCGGCTCGGTGCTGGCGATGGGGCTTCCCGATCGTCACGGCCATCTTCGGACTCGGGGTCGGCATCGGATTGATCGGCATCGCCAGCCACGGTTTCTCGATGCCCGAGTTCGCACCGCAGATGGCAGCGATGATCGGACTCGGTGTCGGGATCGACTACGCGCTGTTCATCGTCTCGCGCTACCGAGAGGGTCTGCACGAGGGGCTCGAGCCGGAGGCCGCAGTCATGGCCTCGATCGACTCCAGCGGTCGAGCGGTGCTGTTCGCCGGCATCACGGTGATCATCTCGTTGCTCGGCCTGATGGCGATGGGCCTGGCGTTCGTCGACGGCCTCGCCATCTCCGGCTCGGTCAGCGGTGCTCGTGATGATGCTCGCCGCGCTCACGCTGCTGCCCGCGCTCCTCGGGTTCGTCGGCAACAAGATCGACAACACCTCGCGCTCCGCCGGAATCGCTGTCGGCGTGTTCGTCGGAGTCACTCTCGTCGGGGTGTTCGCCGAGCAGCTCGGGCCGGCTCTCGGCATCGCGTTGCTGCTGGCCATCCTCATCATGGTCGCCGGCTACCTCCCGTTCGGTCACGCACTTCGTCAACCGATGAAGCACCGTGCCCAGAAGCCACGAGATCAGCGGTTCTGGTACCGCTGGAGCCGCGTGGTCCAGCGCCATCCGTGGCCCGCCTTCTTCGGTGGTGCGATCTCGCTCCTGCTGCTCGCGGCCCCGCTGCTGTCGATCGATCTCGGCTTCACCGATTCCGGCGTGTTGAAAGAGGACCAGACCACCCGGCCGTGCCGTATGACCTCATCGCCGAGGGTTTCGGACCCGGATTCAGCGGGCCGCTCGCTTTGGTCAGCGCCGATCCGGCGATGACGGCCGAGATTGCTGCCGACGTCGACGCTGCGCTGGCTTCGGAACCGGGCATCGCATTTGCAACGCCCGGTCGTCAGATGGTCGGGCCCGACGGAGCGCCGGTCTCGCCGACGACGTGGACATGGGTCGCGTTCCCCACGACCTCCGCGCAGGACCAGGAAACCCGCGAGCTGGTCCAGCGATCTTCGCGGCGACACGCTCGACGATGTCGGCGCTGTGGTCCTCGTCGGTGGCTTCACCGCCGAGCGGCATCGACTTCTCGACGTACATCGCCGGCCGGCTTCCGATCCTGATCGGCGCCGTGCTGATCCTCAGCTTCTTGCTGTTGATGTGCGTCTTCCGCAGCCTGCTGGTGCCGCTGAAGGCAGTGATCATGAACCTGCTCTCGATCGGTGCCGCGTACGGGGTGATCGTGGCAGTCTTCCAGTGGGGTTGGGGCAAGAGCTTGATCGGTGTCGAGCAGACGGGCCCGATCGAGCCGTGGGTGCCGATGATGCTCTTCGCGATCGTGTTCGGCCTGTCGATGGACTACGAGGTGTTCCTCCTGTCGCGGATGAAGGAGGAGTTCATTCGCACCGGCGACAACGCCACGGCCGTCGCCGACGGATTGGCCGCCACCGCCAGGGTCATCACCGCTGCAGCGCTGATCATGGTCTGCGTGTTCTCGGCATTCGTGCTCGGCGATGATCGCAACCTCAAGCTGTTCGGCCTCGGCCTTGCGGTGGCAGTCTTCGTCGACGCCACGTTGGTCCGCATGGTCCTGGTGCCGGCGACGATGGAGCTCCTCGGCGACAAGAACTGGTGGTTCCCGAAGTCGCTCGACCGCTTCCTGCCGAAGCTCAACGTCGAGGGTCACCACGAACCCGAGCCGGACGAGGAACCCGAATCCGTCCTCGTCTGACAATGGTGCGCTTCGCGGGTGGCTTGACAAGCACCCCCACCATCACGTAGCGATACGAACGCCATGGCCAAACCACTCGTCATCGTCGAATCGCCCGCGAAGGCCAAGACCATCTCGAAATTCTTGGGCAATGCGTTCGATGTGCGCGCCTCGGTGGGCCATGTTGCCGACCTGCCGAGCAAGGGCCTTTCGATCGATGTCGACAACGGGTTCAAGCCGACCTACGAGTTGACGGTGCGCGGTGCGCAGGTGGTGAAAGACCTGCGTGTGCTGATGAAAGATGCCAGCGAGCTCTATCTCGCAACCGACGAGGACCGCGAGGGTGAGGCCATCAGCTGGCATCTGCTGGAGTACCTCAAGCCGAAGATTCCGGTCAAGCGAATGGTGTTCCACGAGATCACCAAGACCGCCATCGATCACGCTGTCAACAACCCTCGTGGGATCGACTACGGCCTCGTCGACGCCGCCGAAACCCGTCGATTGCTCGATCGCCTGTACGGATACGAGGTGTCACCCGTGCTGTGGCGCCGGGTCAACCGCGGCCTGTCGGCCGGTCGTGTGCAGAGCCCGTCGGTACGTCTGATCGTCGAGCGCGAGCGCGAGCGCATTGCCTTCGTTCAAGCCGGCTATTGGGACATCGAGTTGCTCACCGCGACGTCGCCGGCTTTCACCGCAACACTCGTTGCACTCGACGATGCCAAGGTCGCGACCGGCAAGGACTTCGGCAGTGATGGTCGCGTCCGCAAGGACGTTGTCGTTGTCGACGAGGCGCGCGCCAGAAGCCTCACCGACAGCTTGCAGTCATCGGAGTTCACGGTCGCCTCGGTCGAGGAGCGCCCGTATCGCAGTGCTCCCAAGGCCCCGTTCATGACGTCGACGTTGCAACAGGAGGGCGGGCGCAAACTTCGCCTCAGTGCGTCGCAGGTGATGCGCGTCGCACAGGGTTTGTACGAGCGTGGCTACATCACCTACATGCGAACCGACAACGTCACCCTCAGCGACGAGGCCTTGTCGGCCGTGCGCGCCGAGGTGAAACGCGGCTACGGCGACAAGTTCTTGTCGCCCGCACCACGACAGTTCGCGTCGAAGAGCAAGAACGCCCAGGAGGCCCACGAGGCCATCCGGCCGTCGACCCCGTTGCGCAGCCCCGACTCGCTCGCGGCAGAGTTGAACGGTCAAGAGTTGTCGATGTATCGCATGATCTGGCAACGCACCTTGGCCTCGCAGATGGCCGACGCAACGGGCGTGACCGTGACGGTACGCCTCGCCGCAACCGCCGTCGACGCGACACGCGACGGCGCGGCCACTGCGGCAGTGTTCGCGGCAAGCGGCACGACCATCAACTTCACCGGCTACCGCCAGGCGTACGTCGAATCGGTCGACGACAGCGAGACCGCTGACGACGATCGCGAGGCGTTGCTGCCGCCGCTCACCGTCGGCGCAGTCGTACCGGTCGAGTCGCTGACACCCAACGGCCATACGACGTCACCTCCGGCTCGATACACCGAAGCCTCATTGGTGAAACGGCTCGAGGAGCTCGGCATCGGCCGGCCATCGACGTGGGCGTCGATCATCCAGACAGTGCAGGACCGCGGATATGTGTGGAAGAAGGGCCAAGCGTTGGTCCCCACCTGGACCGCGTTCGCCGTCGTCGGCTTGATGGAGAAGCATTTCGGTGAACTGGTCGACTATGCGTTCACCGCCCGAATCGAGGAAGACCTGGACTCGATCGCCCGCAACGAACGTCAGAAGCAGGACTGGTTGCAACACTTCTACTTCGGCGACGCGGACGACGACCTCCCCGGCCTGAAGCGTCTGGTCGAGGAGAACCTCGACGAGATCGATGCCGCCGAGATCAACACCTTCCCCATCGGCCACGACCCCGACGGTCGAGAGATCGTCGTCAAGCCGGGTAAGTACGGGCCGTACGTGAAGCGTGGCGACGACACGGCCAGCGTTCCCGACGATCTCACGCCCGACGAACTGACCGTCGAGATGGCATTGAAGTTGCTGGCGTTGCCGAAGAGCGATGAGCCGATCGGCGTCCTCGACGGGTACCCGGTGTTTGCCAAGAACGGTCGCTACGGGCCGTACGTGCAGTGGGGCACGCCCGACAATCTGCCACCCGGCCTCGAGAAGCCGCGAATGGCAAGCCTCTTCAAGACGATGGTGCTCGAGCGCGTCACCGTGGACGAGGCGGAGGAGTTGTTGCAGTTGCCGCGCACGCTGGGCGTCGATCCCGCCGACGGCGAAACGATCGTGGCCAACAACGGTCGCTATGGCCCGTACGTGCAGAAGGGCAAGGACTTCCGCAACATCACCAACGAAGAGCAGTTGCTGACCATCACACTCGACCAAGCGCTCGAGATCTTCTCGCAGCCGAAAGTGTTCCGGCGTGGCGGCGCAACCAACATGGCGGCCAAGGGTCCGTTGCGCGAGTTCGGCACCGACCCGGTCAGCGGAAAGCCGGTGGTGGCCAAGGACGGCAAGTTCGGTGTGTACGTGACCGACGGCGAAACCAACGCATCGCTGTCGAAGGGTGACCGCCTGGAGGCGATGCCACCGGAGCGAGCGTACGAACTGCTGGCGGTTCGGCGCGAGGCGATCATCGAACACGGCGGCGCGCCTGCCAAGAAGGCGAGGGCCACCAAGAAAGCTGCGACGAAGAAAGCTGCGCCGCGCAAGGCGCCGGCCAAGAAGAAGGCCAGCAGCTAGATCTTGACCGGCAACGTGTGCCCTGTCCGCAGGGTCGAGGATCTGGTTGCCAAGGATTTCGCGGACCTGCGTCTGTGACCCGGTAGTGGCAACCAGATCGACTGAGTCGACGCACCGCTCGGATCGGTGTGTGTCCGATATCGCCAACACGGCCAGATCCGACACACACCAGGTCTGTCCACGCTCGCTTCCCGGCTCGCAACCAGATCGACGAACGCCCAGATCGATGATGCCACCGGACCCGTTCGTACAGCCGGCGGTCACTCACGCTCGCGTTTTCGTGCGCGCCCATACAAGCGCGGAGCGTCTATGTGCTCACATGGAACTAGCAAGCACCCAACGACGACGAGACCAACACGAGCCGCCACACACGGCACGCGAACGTTCGCGGTCAGATCACCAGATCAGTTAGCCGGCAAGCATCACGCCGAGCACTCCGGCCAACACCAGCCCGGCGCCGGCGAACTCCCTGCGGGTGTTGCGCTCGTGCAGCCAGAAGTGGGCGACGGCAAATGTGAACAGGAGCTCGACCTGACCGAAGGTGCGAACCCGCGCCGCGTTCTCGCAGCGCGAACGCCCACGCGAAGCACGCCGAGCCGCACACGCTGAGCACTCCGACGATCGAGCTCGATCGCCAATGCCGGAATGCCAATGGGATCTGATCGCGCTCGCGCACCATCAGGTATCCGCCGTGGATCACCGTCTGCATGGTGTTCATCACTGCCAACGCAACGATCGCTCGAATGAACGCCGGCGAATCGCCCAGCGATTGGGTTGCGGCACGAATTCCCACCGCGGCGAGACCGAACCCGGCGCCGGCGAGCACGCCGAACACGGCCGCACGATCAGGGTGTCGCAGAATGGTGCGGCCACCGGCCAGCAGCACCACGCCGGCCAAGCACAACATGGTCGACAACCAACCCAGCGGACGCAAGACTTCGTCGAGCAACACCGCCGAGAACACGGCCACCTGGACGACCTCGGTCTTCGAGTACACCGTCCCAACGGCGAACCCTCGTCCATCGAACGCGCTGATCAAGCAGATCGTGGCCAAGATCTGGGCGACGCCACCGGCAGCGATCAGCGGCCAGAATCGGGCGGGTGGGCTCGGCAGATCGTGACCGGTCAGGGCAATCACGGCGACAGCGGTGAAGGCAATCGGGGCACCCCACATGTAGCGAACGAAGCCGGCGCCACTGACCGAGAGCAGGGCGCGCAGCTTCTGCTGCATCGCCGTTCGAGAGGTCTGAAATGCCGCGGCAGCCAGCGTCACGATCATCCACATCGGATCCACATTTCATGCTTCATTTGCTCGTCGGGTTGTCTCATTATTCGGGATTTAATTCTCAAACACAGCGTAGCCTATCCCGCTCGATATGGTGCGCCGAATATGAGTACGGGTTGCTACATCGCCCTCGAAGGGGCCGAGGGCACGGGCAAGAGCACACATGCAGCCCGTCTGGCCACACACCTCGGTGCGGTCTTGACACGCGAGACCGGCGGTACCGACATCGGCGCACGGATTCGCACCATCCTGCACGACACGTCGCTGACCCATCTCTCGCATCGGGCCGAGGCGCTCCTGACTGCCGCTGACCGTGCCCAACACATCGACGAGGTCGTGGCACCCGCACTGGCCGCTGGTCGTCATGTCGTCAGTGATCGCAGTGTCTATTCGACACTCGCGTATCAGGGGTATGGGCGCGGCCTGCCGATCGACGAGGTCCGTGAGATCAACGAATGGGCGATCAACTCGTGCTGGCCCCATCTCGTGGTGCTCATCGACACGCCGACCGATGTGCTCGAACGACGGATGCGCGGTCGACAACTCGACCGATTCGAGCGCGAAGACGATGGCTTCCATGCTCGCGTGCTCGGCGGGTTCCGCACCATGGCCGAGGCCGACCCACAGCACTGGGTCATCATCGATGGCGGTGCAAGCATGGAGGAGGTCGGCAGCAGCATTCGCCGATGCGTGTCCGAACGGTTGCACCTGTGAGCGAGTCCGTCTGGTCCGGAGTCGTCGGCCAGACCCAGGCCGTTGATCGGCTCACCCGTGCAGCCACCGATCCGGTGCACGCGTACATGTTCGTGGGGCCTCCCGGCTCTACGAAAGACGAAGCCAGCCGAGCCTTCGCGGCGCTGCTGATGGCCGGCACCGACGACCCTGCGCAACGCGACGCGCGGCTGGCGTTGGCCGGCGAGCATCCAGATGTGCGCGAAGTCCTGCGACAAGGCGCTCGAATCTCCGGCGAGCAGGTCGCCGACATCATCCGCAACGCATCGCTGGCCCCCGTCGAGGGCAACCGCAAGGTGATGATCCTTCACGAGTTCCATCTCTTGGATGCCGTCGGCGCGGCGCGGCTGTTGAAGACACTCGAAGAACCACCCGCAAGCACCATCTTCATCGTGCTGGTCGACCAGGTCACCCCGGAGTTGGTCACGATTGCATCCCGGTGCGTGCGGATCACCTTCGCCGCTCTGTCGAACGAGGTCGTCGCCGCCCGACTCGTCGAATCCGGGATCGACGCACAGACTGCAGAAGTCGCCGCGCTGGCCGCCGAGGGCAATCTGACCCGGGCCCAGGTGCTCGCGACCGACGCGGGATTGATGGGCCGTCGCGACGCGTTCGCCAGCTTGGCCGCCCGCCTCGATGGCACCGGCACCACAGTCGTCAAGCTCTGCACGGAGGTGCTCGGCCTCATCGACGCCTCGGCCGCGCCATTGGCGGCTCGACAGGCCGAGGAGGTCAGCGCGTTGGAAGCGCGGGTCGCAGCCACCGGCGAACGCGGCAGCGGCCGCAAGCAGATCGAGGATCATCACAAGCGCGAGTTGCGCCGCCATCGCGTCGACGAGCTCCGCAGCGGGCTCGGGGTGCTGGCCGGCTCATACCGGGATGCATTGGTTGGTGGTCAGTTGCCGCGGCCCGATTCGGGCGTTGCTGCGGTCACGCGGATCCACCTCGCTCTCGAGGCAATGGAGCGCAATCCCAACGAAGCCCTGTTGCTGCAGGCACTGTTGCTCGACCTGCCGTCGTTGTAGGCGTCGACTCAGCTCGACAGCAACGGCCGCAGCAGGTGCGTGATCTCGCCGGTGGGCTCGTGTACTGGCGCCTCGGCGACGGGTTCAGCGACCGGCTCCGCCTCGGGGCCGGCGACCGCGCCCACATGCTGCTCGGCGACTTCCGGGACTGCTTCGAGGGTCGACACTCGACCGGTCGGTGGTGGCAGCGGCGCCGGGACCGCCGTCACGGACGGCGCCGCCAGCGCCATCGCCGGCTCGGGCGACCGTGAGGGCGCTACCGAGGCAGCGTCGGCCGGTTGGTTCTCGAACTCCGACAGCGCCGTCATCGCCACGGCCGACAGCGGCTTGAAGAAGAGATAACCCTGGGCGAACTCGCAGCCCAACCGGGCCAACTCCTGCGCCTGACATTCGGTTTCGACGCCCTCGGCGACCGTTCGCAAGCCAAGATTTCGCGCCATGTTGACGATCGTGTTGGCCAACGCCTGACTGCGACCTTCATCGACCGACTGCACGAACTCCTTGTCGATCTTGATGATGTCGAGGGGCAGGCGTTGCACGTAGGCGAGCGAGCTGTAGCCGGTACCGAAGTCGTCCAACGCGGTGCGAATACCGCACGCCCGCAGTTGCCTCAACTGCTCCGTGGCAATGTCGCTCTCGTCGATCAGCGTCGATTCGGTGATCTCCAGCACCAATCGATCTGCCGCCATGCCGCTCACTTCCAGGCTGCGCAGCACTCCCTCCACAAAGGTCGACTCGCGGAGCTGCACACCCGACACGTTGACAGTGACGAACATCGAATCGTCGGCCCAACCAACAGCCGACATGCACGCCTGCTCGATCGCCCATGCGCCAATGGGGATGATCACACCGGTCTGCTCGGCGAGCGGGATGAAGTCGTTCGGGGGAACGTTCCCATAGATGTGATGGTCCCATCGCAGTAGCGCCTCGGCGCCGACCGTTCGACCATCCGACAGCCGCACGATCGGTTGGTACACGAGGTACAACTGGTCGCGCCCGAGCGCGGCCATCAGATCGCGCTTGTATTCGTTGCGCCGCTCGGTCTGGCGTCCCAGATCGGCGTCGAAGCCTTCGACCTGACCTTTGCCCAGCTGCTTGGCGCGATACATCGCCAGGTCTGCGTGCCGCATGAGATCGGACGCACTGTTCTTCGGCTCGGCAACGGCGATACCGATGCAACCGCTGACCGAGACGGATTGGAAGTCGTTGACGGGGATCGAATCCTTCAGATCTCCGATCGCCTGTTGTGCCAAGAGGCTGGCCTCCACCGTCGACGAGCCGAGCAGCATGACACCGAACTCGTCGCCACCAAGGCGAGCGACGAGGTTGGACGTGTTGGCGAATCGGATCCTCAACCGGTCGGCCACCGTGCGCAACAAGACGTCGCCGGCAGAGTGACCGAGTCCATCGTTGATCGCCTTGAAGTCGTCGAGATCGAGGAACAACACAGTCGGAAGCTCACCACGCTGCAGTTCGTCGCTGACTCTCGTCAAGAAGCTCGCTCGGTTGGCGAGGCCCGTCAGCGAGTCGTGATCCGCGCGGTAGCTGAGCTGTCGTTCGAGTGTGCGATTGGCGGTCACATCTCGCAAGGTCAAGACGATGCCGGCCACGGCAACGTTGAGCATGAGGTTGACAGCGGAGAACTCCATCGTGCGGCGCTCGCCGTCGGCATGCATTGCCGACACCTCGACCGTCAGCGAATCTTCCGGCGCCAACTGCTTGACATCCGCCCACAACTCGTTGCCGGCTCGAATGTCGAGATCCTCCACCTGCATCCCGACCCAGTCGTCCTCGTCGTAACCGAGCACCGCCTGCAATGCGGGGCTGGTGTACGAGATCAAACCGTTCGCGTCGACGAGCACGACCACGTCGGAGGACCGCTCGACCAGCGATGCCAGACGATCGTTGCCGCGTCGCTCGGTGAGGTTGCGCACACTGACAGCCAGACCCCACAGTCGGGTCAGTGCGAGCAGCGACACGACGGCAGCGATGCCGGCGGCGAACAAAACAGTCGACCGCTTCGCGGAATCGTCCATCAACACCGCGATCAGAACGATCTGCGGCGCTACGGCCGACAAGACGATCGAGAGGAGGCGGATTCTGCTCAGGCGCACCGCATGGTGCGCGACGTGGGCCGGCTCGCTGTGTTGCCGGTCGAGAGCCGACCACACGAGGAAACCGAACGACAGCGCGGTGACTCCGTAGACGACGTTGACCGGGACGTGACCGGTTCCGACCTCGCCCCAATAGCTCATCATGTTCGCCGCGAAGCGTGTGAGGAGGGCCAACTGCAACGCGATGAACGAGCGGCTACGAGCGCGATAGCCCAGCGAGAGCCGGGCACCCAGCGCCACCAGCACCAGGTCCGAAGCGGGCAAGCTCAGCGACAGCAGTCGGCCGGACGAGTCGAGCGGGGAACGAGTCAGTGCGGGTTCGACCACCGCGACCCACATCACCAACGCGGTCGCAAGCGCGACGATGCTGGCCTCGACGGCCAGGTAACGGTCGCGGATCGGTGAACGATCGGCAATCATCGCCAGCAGTGCGAGGGCGACCAGCGTTCGATCCGGCGCCCGCATGATGCTGGCCAGTTCAGCCCCGTTGCTGACGTCCAACGACGAATGCCACAACAGCAACGCATAGGACGCGGCTGTCATCGCGCACGAACCGGCGATCGCGACGTACGCCACCTTGTCGCCCTGTTGCCGCCAGCGAGACCCGAACATGGCGGCAATCGCAGCAATCGCGGGTGGCAGGATCATCCATCGACTCTCGGGAATCCACACGCTGCGGACCTGGTAGCCGTAGACGGCGACAGCGATGCCCAGGCACACCAAGAGTCCGACCCGCCACCACTTCACGAGGAAATGATCGGCAAGATCTCTTCAAGGTTGAGCAAGTCACACCGGCGTAGTTTGAGGTTGGAGATGGTGCCGCGACCACCCAGATATGGGATGTCATCGTCAGTTGGCGCCCGCTACGATGCACGCCGCGCCCAGGTAGCTCAGTCGGTAGAGCAACGCACTCGTAATGCGTAGGTCAGGAGTTCGATTCTCCTCTTGGGCTCGACAAATAGTCATCTCCCTAATGTGGTCGATCCAGGAGAGGTGTCGTACGTTGACCGACGTCACGAAGGGTTGTCGCATGGGCGTGCAGGATCAGGCCGAGGATGGGCGGAGCCGCCGAGATGTCGTGTCGCGTGCGAGTCACGGGGAGTGGGCTCCGGCGGCCGACCGTCGCACCCCGGTCGAGGTCTTGTTGGCGTCCAATGAGGGTCGGATGGAGGAGTTGGTGCCGATCCGTTTCGGTCGGATGGCAGTGAGCCCGCTGGCGTTCTTGCGTGGCTCGGCGGCGGTGATGACCGACAGATCTGGCGGCGGTGCCGACGACGGGCTTGAAGGTGCAGGCGTGCGGTGATTGCCACCTCATGAACTTCGGGTTGTTCGCGACCCCGGAACGCAACGTGGTGTTCGGACTCAACGATTTCGACGAGACGATGCCGGGGCCGTGGGAGTGGGATCTGAAGCGGCTGGTTGCGAGCTTCGTGGTCGCCGCCCGCGGGTTGCGACTCGCTGACGATCGGGCGACCGAGGTCGCTGCCAGCGTGGTCCAGGCGTATCGAGAGCGGATGTGGGAGTTCGCCGAGATGAGTCCGCTCGAGATCTGGTACGACCGGATCGACCTGGCCAAGGAGATCGAGGCCACGTCCGATAAGGCGACCCGGGCGCGTCGGGAACGGATGCAAGAACAGGCCCGCAAGCGCATCGCCGACAACCTGTTCCCCAAGCTGGTCACCCGCGACGGCGGAGGGATGCGCATCGCCGATCAGGCCCCGCTGATCTTCCACATGCCCGATCTCACCGACGAGTTCGTGCTCGGGTTCCTCGCTGCCTACCGCGACTCGCTGTCAGACGATCGGCGGGTACTGTTCGACCGATATCACTACCAAGACGCGGCGGTCAAGGTCGTCGGGGTGGGCAGTGTCGGCACGCGCTGCTTCGTTGTGCTGTTCACGTCGGAGGATGGTCACCCGCTGCTGTTGCAGGTGAAGGAGGCAAACAACTCGGTGATGGCGCCGCACCTCCTCCATCGCCGGGGCGAAAGGATTCACAACGGCAAGCGGGTGGTCGTCGGTCAGCACCTCATGCAACCGGCGAGCGACATCTTCCTCGGATGGGCACGAAGCCCAACCGGTCGCGAGTTCTACGTCCGCCAGCTCCGCGACATGAAGCTGTCCGTCACCCTCTCGGCCAATCGCGCCCAGTTCACGAACTACGCCAAATACTGCGGCCTCGCCCTGGCCCGCGCCCACGCCAACACCGGTTCAGCCGCCGCGATCAGCGCGTACCTCGGGACCAGCAGAAAGATCGACAAGGCGTTTGCACAGTTCGGTGCGGCCTACGCCCGCCAGACCGAAGAAGACCATCGAGCCCTCGTTGAGGCAGTCGACAGCGGCCAGGTGCCCGCCATCATGGAAACCATGTAGCTACACCTGGCGCCTCGACGTTGGCTCTCGACGATCGGCGCTCAATATGATGGCAACGCCGATGACCCAGGGGATGCCGGCTGACTCGGGCAGGTCTATCTCTGGCGTTCGTGGGAGGCAATGTTGAGCACGAAGAACCGACCGGGAACTGACAACAGTCGATGAAGCCCCGCCGTCGCGCTGCAATCGCCGCGCTCCTCCTGCTGGCCCTCTCCGTGGTCGCCCTCGTGGCCACCTCCCTCCAGGTCTTCCCTCGTGGCCTGCTCATGGCAGCGATGCTGGCGCTGTCGTTCGTCACGGTGTGGGAGGCGTTGCGCCGTCCTGGTCGCCTCCGGACGGTGCTGGCGGTCCTCGCCGGGCTGCTGATCGTCGGAGCCATCGTCGTGCTGGTGACCGGGCGGGTCCTGGCCGAGGCATTCGTGGCCGTCGGTCTGTTCTGGCTCAGCACGGTCGCCGCGCGCCGAGCCTTCCGGATCCACGTGGCCCTTCCCCCGGCCGAGCGACCCACGCGGGCAGTGGTGATCTGGAACCCGCGATCCGGCGGGGGCAAGGCGACAGCAGCACACCTCGACGTCGAGGCGCGAGCGAGAGGCATCGAGCCGATCGAGCTTCGCCCCGGCGACGATCTCCGCGTGTTGGTCCGAGACGCCGTTGCTCGAGGTGCCGATGCGCTGGCGGCCGCTGGTGGCGACGGCACCCAGGCATTGGTGGCCGCGATCGCCTCCGAGCATGACCTGCCGTTCGCATGCATCCCGGCGGGCACTCGGAACCACTTCGCCCTCGACCTCGGGGTCGACCGTGAGGACGTCGTCGGCGCACTCGACGCGTTGGTCTGCGGCGGCGAACGTCGCGTTGATCTGGCCGAGGTGAATGGTCGGGTGTTCGTGAACAACGTGTCCCTCGGGCTGTATGCACACGCCGTCCAGAGCGAGGGCTACCGCGACGCGAAACTGCAGACGATGCTCGACACGCTGCCCAAATTCGTCGGCTCGGCCCCGTCGGGCGACCACGAACTGCGGTACGAGGGTCCGAGCGACATCGAAGGTCGGAAGGCGATCGTCGTCATGGTCTCGAACAACTCCTACCGGTTGGGCAAGGTGATCGGCTCGGGCACACGCCCGCGCATCGACGACGGTCTGCTCGGTGTCGCGGTGCTCGCTGCATCTGCGGGCGGCGGGCACCGCCCAACCTGGAAGCAGTGGACGGTGCCGTCGTTCACGGTCGAATCGAACGGTCCGGTCCCGGCGGGTGTCGACGGCGAAGCGCTCGTGTTCGATCCTCCGCTGCACTTCACGATCCGGCCGGGGGCGCTCCGTGTGCGCGTCGCGCCACAGCACCCTGGCGCCTCACCGTCAGCCGCCCAACCGGATGGCCTCGTCGACGCGATCAAGAAGTTGGTGCAGATCGTCCGGACGGGCTGAACCGGCGATACCTCTCGGTCAGTTGTGGCTGTCTCTCTCGGCCTCACCAGAGTCGATGGCCGCCAGCGCCTCCTCGATCGAGTTGTAGAAGTGATCACGGTCGAGCGTGTTGAAGAGGCCGTACCGCAGCACCAGATCTTGGAGTCGGCTGCGCATCTCGACGAAGCACACGTGAACACCTTCTTTGTTCAGCTCGGTGTCGAGCCGCTCGAGCACGTCTGCCGCGGTCACGTCGATGTCGGTCATCGCCTCGCACTGGAGCACCAGCCACTCGGGTTTCTGACTTCGGACGAGGTGGCGGATCTGCTGACGGAACATGCCGGCGTTCGCGAAGAACAGTGGTGCCTCCCATCGGAAGACGAGCACGTCCGGCCGCGAGGTGGTGTCGGGCGACGTCTGGATGGAGTGCCACCCGCCACGTTCCTCGTCGTGGCCGAGCACCTCGCCGTGCGGCCACCAGCTCCGCCGGAAGAAGAGCACGACCGACAGCGCGACGGCGATGAGGATGCCTTGCAGGACACCGAAGCCGACGACGCCTGCCGTCGTGACCAGGGAGAGCCAGAACGATGTTTTGCGCATGGCAAGGTAGCGCCGCAGCGTGGGAAGATCGGCCAGCGAGATCGCTGCCGCGATCACGACGGCCGCCAGCGCCGTCTGGGGAAGGTCTTGTAGCAGGGTGCTGAAGAACAGCAGCAGCAGTGCCACGATCCCTGCGCCGACGAGTCCGGTGAGCTGGCTCTTCGCGCCGGATTGCTCGGCCACCGCGGTTCGCGAGCCGCTGGTGGACACCGCGAACCCACCGAAGACGCCTGCGGCGATGTTCGCCGTCCCGATGCCGATCATCTCCTGGTTCGGGTCGACCTCGTCGCCCCGACGAGCAGCAAAGCTCGTCGACGTTGCGATGGTGTCGGTGAGCGACACCATCGTGATGCCCATCGCGGCGACGAGCATCGGTCCGACGTCGCCCCAGTCGGTCCAGGGCAAGGAGGGTCGGGGAAGACCCTCGGGGAGAGCGCCCACGGTGCTGATGTCGAGATCGAACAGTGCGGTGACGAGGGTGGCCCCGACGACCGCGACCAACACGGCTGGGATCTTCTTGGTGAAGCGGGGCAGGACCAGCAGGACTGTCAGCGTGGCGACGCCGAGCAGGAGCGCCGTCGAGTTGCGCCCGTCGAGGCCCTTGAAGAACTCCTTGACCTCGTCAACGAAGCCGTCGGCATCGGTCGAGAAGCCGCAGAGCTTCGGGAGCTGCCCGATGATGATCGTGATCGCGAGCCCGTTCATGTAGCCGACCTGCACCTCCTTGGAGAGCAGGTCGGCGACGAAGCCCAGCTTCCCGACACCCAACCCGATCAGGACCAGACCGACCAACACGGCCATCATCCCTGCGAGTGCAATCGCCCTGTCCGGATCGTCGGCGACGATGACCAGCGGCGCGATGGCGGCGAAGATCAACGGCGACACAGACGAGTCAGGTCCGAGCACCAATACCCGAGACGGGCCCATGAGCGCGTAGCCGACGAGACATGCGATCGTGGTGTACAGCCCTGTGACGGGTGGCAGGCCGGCCAGCTCGGCATAGGCCATGCCCTGTGGCACGAGGATCGCGGCCAGCACGACGCCTGCGACCACATCTTGGCGGAGCCAAGTCTTCTGGTAGTTGTGCAGCGCACCGACACCCGGCACCACGTTGGCGACGCTGCTCATCGCGCGTGGGCCAGCCGAGTTCGGGCCCGTCGTGGTCCTTCGTCTTCGTGGCCATGCTCGGATTCCTTCTCGTCGGGCAACCTGAAATCGACAGTAACACCGCGTTCGGACCAGCCCTCGTGTTGTCACCCTGAGCGTCCCTGATGGCCGCATCGACGGCACCCCAATCGTACGGTCTGGCGGCACCGGATCGAGGTGGTGTGCTATTCACTGGGGTGTGGCCATCGATGCCGGTCGGTCAGCTGAGCACTGGCCGCATCGCGTGGTCGGGGTAGGCGTCGTGCTCGCTGCTGTCACGACGGTTCTGGCGATGCGCGGTGCGCCGGGTGCCGTCGAAGTTGCCGTGTTCCGGTGGTTCAACGACCCTCCTCGTGTTCTCGGGTTCGTGCTCCGATGTGTGGACCCTCTCCTCCGGCCGGCGGGACTGACCCTGCTCGTGATCGCTGCACTCGTCTCCCTCGCAGTTCTGCGGCCCGAGGGCGTCTGGCGCCTCGTGCTCTCGGCCGCCGCCGCTGCGTCACTCGCCTACATCGTGGTCAAGGTTCTGAAGCTCGTCGTCGACCGCGGGCGACCGCCCGCGTACCTCGACGACGTACTCGTCCATGGGTATCCGGTGGACCCACGTGGGAGTGGCTTCCCGTCGAGCCACACGGCGGTCACGGTGGCGTTGGTTGTCGGTGCATGGCCGTGGTTGACCCGACCGTGGCGGATCGTCGGCGTCGTGGCCGCGAGTGCGATCGGCCTCGACCGCATGTATGTCGGCGCCCACTTTCCCCTCGACGTCCTCGGCGGCCTCGGCATCGGTCTGGCCGCCGGTGGCATCGTCCTCGTCGTGCAGTGGGCACGGAGGAAGCCACTGGTCGATGGCACCAAGCGTCACCACGTGGACGGTCCTGATCCGACTCGTTTTGCGTAGGTCAGGAGTTCGATTCTCCTCTTGGGCTCCAGTGCGACTCCCGGGCTATGGAGCCGTGGAGGTTTCGGTCGGCGTCTCGGCGGGCGGTTCGGTCGGCGGAGCTGCCGTTGGCGCCGGTGCGACTGTCTCTGGGACGAGTGTGGTCGTCGCTGTCGCCAGATCGGTGACCGCGGCGAGTGCCACTTGGAAGGCAGCCAGGGTGGCGGCATCGACCTCTCCAGTGGGTGGCACGCCCAGTTCTGTCTGGAACGCCTGGAGCGCTGCGGTGAGCTCGTCTGTCCACACACCGTCGATCGGTCCGGTCCAGAAGCCTGTCAGTGTCGAGCACGGTCTGAACGGACGCAGTGTTCGTCAGTTCCGCATTCGCAGCTTGTTGGCCGAGATCGGCCAGCATCGCATTGAGCGCCGCTGCGGTGGCCTGGTCGACGTAACCCGTCTCGCGGAGACCGCTGTCTTTCTGCAACTGCTTCACCGCTGCGAGCGTTTCGGGTCCGTAGATCCCGTCGATCGCGCCGGCGTACAAGCCGACCTGCTGCAGCTGAGTCTGCAAGTTGGCGGTGTAGGCAGTGACCTGGGCGACGGCATTGGCCTGTTGCTCGTCGCTGAGGCAGCCTCCATCGGAGAGCAACTTCATCCATGCGATCTGCAGTGCGAATGCGGCAGAGTTGTACTCGGCCGTGGCTTCCGCCAACGGTGTCACGTCGGTGATACCTGCCGAGACCTTGGCCAGGTCGTCCTCGGCCTGCTGCACACGATCGATCGTCGCTGCCGGCACCAGGGTCGTCGTGGTCGTCGACTCCGGCGTCGTCGAACTGGTTGAGGAGCTCGAAGCGACCGCGATCGCGTTCGCGAGCTCCGCTTGCGCGTCGACCAAGCTCCTGTTCAGCGGCGGCGACCGCGTCGCGCGCCGGTTCCACGGCTGGCTGCCGACGCTGCAACCGTCTCTCGTGGCGCAACGAGATCGTCACCGGCGGTATTGACGTCGCCAACCGTGGCGGCGTCGTCGGTGAACAACTTGCCGTACCGATCGAGGATCTCGACGTAGCTGGTCGCGTCGCTGCACGCCTGCGCGGCCGCCGCGGTCAACGACTCCTGAGCTGCTGTGACGCCGGATTCGGCCGCCGTGACCCGCTCCTGCGCAGCCGCAACCGGATCAGCGGGCACGGTACTGGCCTCAGTCGTGCTCGAGTCGTCGTCACTACCGCACGCCGAGACGAACAGCGCTGTCGTTGTCAGGGCAGCGACAAATGCCAACCTCCATGTGCCTCGACTTGCGCCTTGAGCGATCAACGACCTCTTCATGATCCTCCTGAAAGGTGGGGGTGAGTATGAATTGTCCTGCTCGACGAGGTGACTTGGCCCCACCCTGTCGCGGGTGATTGGGCGACTCGGTCAGGGAGCGATGGTGATGGTGAACTGACCGGTCGCGGATTGACCGCTGCTGTCGTTGACCCTGACGGTGAACGTGAACGTTCCAGCAGTCGTCGGCGTACCCAAGACCCGACGGGTGATGCCTGCACCCCCGAGCCCGACCCCTGTACAACCCTTCGACAAGTATGATGGCACCTCGGCGGTGAGGCAAGTCGCCCGACCACCCGCATGATTGTGCGCCGTCCAGCGACGATGCATGGACGATACTGATACCTAGATGACCACCTCGGTAACCCCCCCGTCACCGCGTACGGTCGATCGCCTGCCGTATCTGCCGGGGCTCGACGGTCTACGCGCCCTCGCCGTCGTGGCCGTGATGATCTATCACGCCAACCACGAGTGGCTCTCCGGTGGTTTCCTCGGTGTCGAGGTCTTCTTCGTCATCAGTGGATACCTCATCACGCTGCTGCTCGTCGGCGAGTTCGATCGAGATGGTCGGATCAACCTCGGCCAGTTCTGGAGGCGCCGTTTCCGACGTCTGCTACCGGCACTGTTCGTGATGCTGGCGGGACTGGCGATCTTCATGACGATCTTCCGGCGGACGCCGATGGGTCGCACCCGCGGAGATTTCGCGGGCGGGATCCTCTACGGCAGCAACTGGTATCAGATCGTGGTCGGACAGGGGTACACGGCCAACGAAGCGTTCGTCCCCCTCCGTCACCTGTGGTCGCTGGCGGTCGAAGAGCAGTTCTACCTGATCTGGCCGCTGGTGATGGTTGCGGTGCTGCTGCGCTGGTCCGGCCGTGCTCTGCCACGAGTAGCCCTGTGGTTCGTCGGCATCAGCATTGCGATCACGGTGATCATGGGGCTGCTGTACTCCAGCGGAGATGTCGCGGCGACATGCACCGTCGATCAACGCCAGGGTTACTGGACGTTGTTCGGTCGCTGCATCAGCATCAACGAGGCGCTGTATCTCGGTACATTCAGCAGAGCCGGCGGGCTGTTGCTCGGCGCCGCGTTCGCGATGGTGTGGCGGCCGGCGGCGTTGATGCGCGGGCGGATGAAGAACAAGTCCATCCTCCTCGACGGCGTTGGCGTGATCGGATCTTGTGACGCTTGGCTGGCTGATGACCACGCTGTGGCTCTCGGAGAACGGACGCGCATTCGGCATCCGGTTCGATTCGGCGTTGTTCCGCGGAGGGTTCTTCATAACCGGGCTTGCCACCTTGGCCGTGATCGCCGCGGTCACTCATCAACGCAGCGCGCTCGGTCGGTTCCTCGGCATCCCGATCATCAACTGGGTGGGCACGCGAAGTTACGGCTTGTACCTCTATCACTGGCCGATCTATCAGATCATCCGTGGCGAGGCCGGCCAACCGCTCTCGATGTCGCAGTTCGTGTTGGCGCTCATCTTGACGATTCCGATCACCGAGGCGAGCTACCGCTTCGTCGAGTTGCCGATCCGCCAGGGTCGCCTCGCCGAGATCCTGCACGACCGGCGACGGCGCACACCCGATGTCTACAAGCGTCGGCGCCGACTCGTCGTCGCGGGCATGATCACCGTCGCCCTCGTCGGCTTCGCCGGAGCCAGCATCGCGATGGCACCCAACAAGTGCGTCGGCCAGGTCGAGTGTGACCTTGCCGAAGCGTCTGCCGGCACCGACGGCGTGGCACCGTCGGAGACTCCGACAGCGACAACGATCGCAGCCGGGACCCCCGGTGGAACCGACGCCATCCCGCAAACCACAGCATCGACAACGTCGACGTCGTCGACCACCTCCACCACGCTTCCGCTGGATCAGCGGCCGCCGATGGCAATCGGCGAGTCGGTGATGCTCGGTGCCAAGGCCCAATTGGAGGCGAAGGGATTCGTGGTCGACGCTGCCGAGAGCCGGCAGGGCAAGGACCTGGCCAACGAACTGATCCAGCTCCGCGCCGCCGGGCGTCTCGGCAACACGGTCGTGATCCACATCGGCACCAATGGCGAGGTCTCCGACGAAACGTTCGCGGCGATCATGGCCAACCTGCCGCCCGAGGAAGTGAAGTCGGTCTGGTTCCTCACGGTGCGAGCCGATCGTCCGTGGATCGACGGGAACAACACGCGAATCCTCGGATTGCCTTCCAAGTACCCCAATGTCCAGATCGGCTACTGGGCCGACTTTGTCCCGAACATCCCCGGAATGGCCAACGACGGGATCCACTTCGGCACCGACGAGTCCAAACAGGTCTACGCCGATCTCATCGCGACGTGGTCGGGTCAAACACCTGCCGCTTAGTCACATTTTCCGACTCTCGGCGAGACCGGGGGTCGCTTGTACGCTCCCCCTCGCATGGAATCTTCGGTCGATCTGCACCAGCGGGAGATGTACGAACTCGCCGTGCGAATCGGCGCCTCGTGGGTTCAGATCCGTCGCGGAGCGGCGATGGGGACACTGCGCGACTACCTGCTCGGCAGCGGCGACGAGGCGTTGGAGCAAGGCCAGATGGATTCGCTCGATCTCCTCGCGCGGCAACCCTCGTGGCGGATGAGCGACCTGGCCGAAGCGTTGCGTATCGATCCGTCGACCGCCACCCGCGCCGTGCAGCGACTCGTCGCCTCCGGCCTGGCGACACGATCGACGAACGACGTCGACGGACGAGTGGTGATGGTCGCGATCACCGAGGCCGGCCGTACGCGCCACGCCGATGTCAACGATCGGCGGGGTGAGTTGATGACCCACATGCTCGGCGCCTTCACTCCCGAGGAGCGACCGGTCCTCGCCGACATGCTCGAGCGCTTCGTGTCGGCGGTCGACGAGTTCGTCGAGAACCGCGCCGAACCGCTCACCAACACCCCCGCCTGACGCACCACCACCTCCGCCTCTACCGCACCCAGTGGGTGGTCCCACGCTGACCACCCCGGCGGTGGTCACGGCGGTCCCAGTAGCGGAGAAGTCGAGTCGAAGGTTCCGCTTCGGCGGTTCGGGCATTGCTCTCTGTGATGTGAACAGTGACCTCAGACTGATCGACTTGGCAAACGCCCAACACCACCTGGTCAACCGTCGCGATGTGACGGCCTCGGGACTGTCCTCGAGACAGTGGTGCATCCGACTCGACGAGGGTGTTTGGGTACCGGCAGCCGATGGGATCTACAGGCATCGGGCCACACCGACGACGTGGGAGCTTCGCGTTCGTGCAGCCGTCGTGCTCTCTCGGTCGCGATGCGGCCCTCTTCGGGCGAACGGCCGCGCAGTGGTGGGGATTCGACGGATTCACCGAAGACGTGATCGAGCTCGTGGTGCCGCGCATCCGCAAGTCGTTGGATCCGCAGCGTTCGCCTGCATACGACGAGACGATGGAGCACGGCTGATCTGCAGACGAGGGACGGAGTACGCATCACCTCGGCCTCCCGTACGATCATCGATCTCGCAGGATCGCGGACAACACCGGACCTTCTCGAGAAAGCGATCGACTCGGCAGTTCGTCTCCGGCTGACCACCATTCCTCGATTGACGCGGCGAATGACGGAGCTCGCACCCGGACGACCAGGTATTCGGCTCCTACGCGAGATCCTCCTGGATAGTGGAGGCGAGTCGTTCCTCGAGCGCCGATTCCTCGAGCTCGTGCGCAATGCCCATCTCCCCAAGCCAACATGCCAGGTTGTCCACGTCGCGAGCGGGCGGGTGATGCGCGTCGACTTCGAGTTCCAATCGACGAACGTGGTCGTCGAGGTCACCGGCCGGCTCGGACACACCTCGGACCGCGACCGACAGAAGGACGCACGGCGCCGCAACGCCCTGCAACATCTCGGCAAGGAGGTGATCGAGTTCACCACGGTCGACGTCCTCTCAGCGCCCGACTATGTCCTCTCGACGCTCGCAACCTCCGGGCTGGTCCCACGTTGACCACCCCGGCGGTGGTCACGGCGGCCCCAGTAGCGGAGAGTCGGGGCTGGTACGGCGTCGAGGTGCCGGGGCTAGGGTCGATGACGTGGCAGATCGGACTGAGTTCACCCAGCAGGCCATGCAATACGCACCGCAGTTGTACAGCGCGGCGTTGCGCATGACTCGCAACTCCGCCGACGCCGAAGACCTCGTACAGGAGACGTACCTGCGCGCGTATCGCAGCTACGCCGGATTCGAAGAGGGCACCAACTTGCGCGCCTGGCTGTTCCGGATCATGACCAACCAGTACATCAACACGTACCGCGCCAAGCAGCGCCGACCCACCGAAACCGACCTCGACGACGTCGAGGATCTGTACCTGTACCGCCGGATCGGCAACCTCGGCGCACTCAGTCGCAGCGCGGAGGACACGCTGCTGGAGCTGTTCACCGACGACGAAGTGAAGACGGCGCTCGAAGAACTGCCGGATGCATTTCGCATCCCCGTACTGCTTGCTGACGTGGAAGGATTTTCGTACAAGGAGATTGCCGAAATGACCGAAGTCCCGATCGGTACGGTGATGTCTCGGCTGCATCGGGGAAGAAAAGCGATGCACAAGAAGTTGTACGACTTTGCCGAGCAGCGCGGCATCATTGCCGCCGGCAACGACGACCAGGTGAAAGAACCGACCAATGGCTAATTGCAACGAGACGATCCGCGAGCTCGAAGCCTTTCTCGACGGGTCGCTGTCCCAGGACGGACACCATGCGATTCACGCTCACCTCGAGGGCTGTAACGATTGCCTCCAAGCGTTCGACTTCCAGGCAGAACTTCGTTCTGTGATCGCGACGAAATGCCAGAACGACGAAATGCCGCCCGGACTGCTGTCGCGAATCGAGCAGTGCTTCAACGAGGATTTCGACGGCGACGGTCGCATCGGCTGACGCCAAACACCTCCGGCACCAAGTTCATTACTGGACCGAGTGCTGGCTACGCTGGCGGCTGTGACAGCCATCATCTTTCACTACTGGCTCGGCGTCATCCTGCTCGCAGTGTCGATCCTCGCTGTCGTCGGTTTGATCGGTGGCTACCTGAAGAAGGTCACGGCCGCGCAGTACCCCCCGAAGCGAAGCAGCGAAGAGTAACCGGGCCTCACTGTGGCAGCCGCTGAGTCGCCGATCGACTGGCGCCGCGCTGAGCAGATCGCCACGCGAATCGCCGGCCGCCACGCCGACCACGCGACAACTGCTGGGCTCGACGTTTCGAGCACGATCTCGCGGCTCGAGGACCAGATCGAGTCGACCACCGGGTTGCGATCGTTGTCGGGTCCGGCCTCCGTCGATGTGATCGATCGGCCGGCGTGGATCAAAGCCAACATCTCGTCGTTCCAACACCTGCTCGAACCCCTGGTCGAACAATGGTCGGCGAAGTTCCCGACGACCGGGATGGCGGCGACCATCAGCGGTCACATCGCCGGCGCAGAACTGGGTGCGTTGCTCGGATGGATGAGCAGCAGGGTGCTGGGCCAATACGACCTGTTGGTCGGGCGCGACGATCTCGACGACGCCGTGTACATGGTCGGGCCGAACCTGGCGGGTTTGGAGAAGCGCTTCGGCTTCGACCCAGTCGAGTTCCGAACATGGGTGCTCTTGCACGAACTGACGCACCGGGCACAGTTCACCGGCGTGCCGTGGATGCGCGAGCACTTCACCGAACTGGTCAACACCAGCGTTCGCTTCGCCAACCCCGACCCACGGCGCATCGCAGATGCGATTCGCGAAGCGTTCACCGATCGGGACAGGGCCCGACAACAGGTTCGCGACACCGGAGTGTTCGGGCTGATCGCGACCCCCGAGCAACTCGAAGTGATCCAGCAGATCGCCGGGTTGATGTCGCTGCTCGAGGGCCACGGCGACGTCACCATGAGCCGCGCCGTTGGCGACCTCGTGCCATCGGCGCCACGGTTCGCGGCGGTGCTACAAGCCCGGCGCCGTCGCTCCAACCCGCTCAGCCGGCTGATGCTGCGCTTGACAGGGATCGAAGGAAAGCTCAACCAGTACGCGGCCGGTGAACGCTTCATCGCTGCGATCGAGGCGCAGGATGGGCCACGGGCGATCGACGTCTGCTGGCAGGCACCGGCCAACCTGCCCTCCTTGGAAGAGATCCGCAACCCGCAATTGTGGCTCCGTCGCATCGGAGCACTCGTTGCTTGACACCGAGCCTGCCACGCTCACGTTGTTGGCCGAGTGCACGTTCCCGCCGCCCGGTACCGAGGTGACATGCGCTGTGTCGGGTGGTGCCGATTCGATGACATTGATGGTGCTGGCGATCGCAGCGGGCTGCACGGTCACTGCAGTGCATGTCGACCATGGGCTGCGACGCGGCTCCCACGCCGAGGCTGAGATCGTTGCTCAGGCCGCTGCGAGGTTTGGTGCCCAGTTCCGATGCGAGACGGTCGACGTTCCCACGGGTCCCAATCTCGAGGCCAGGGCCCGCGACGCCCGTTATGCAGTGCTGCCCGACGACGTCTTGACTGGGCACACCGCCGACGATCAAGCCGAGACGGTACTGATCAACCTCATGCGCGGAGCCTCGACCACCGGCCTGGCGGGTATGCGACCAGGCGTGCGACGGCCGATCCTTGCCCTGCGCCGAGCCAGCACCGCCAGGTTCTGCCACGCCCAGGGGATCACGGTCGTCGACGACCCCAGCAACCGCGACCCGGCGTTCCTACGGAACCGCGTTCGCCACGAACTTCTGCCGTTGATGAGCGAGATGGCCGTCCGCGATCTGGTGCCGGTACTGACACGCCAAGCGGGGCTGCTGCGCGACGACGGAGACCTGCTCGACGAACTCGCTCTGACGATCGACCCGTGCGACGCCCGAGGGCTGGCCGCGGCGCCGGTTCCCCTGGCCCGTCGCGCTGTGCGGCGTTGGCTGACCACGGAGCATCCCCCTGACGCGGCGACGGTTGAGCGTGTGCTGCGAGTCGCCGGCGGGCTCGCCAGCGGCTGCGACATCGGCTCGGGGCGGCGCGTCGAGCGATCTCGGCAACGATTACGCCTGCTGGGCGAACCATCGGTGACACCGAGCCGATAGCCTCGCTTTCCGAATGTTCGCGCTCGATGGAGGATACTGCTGATGCCACCGCGGCTTCGGGGCAAGTGGGCGCTGGGCATTACCCCCCGCAACTTCACCTGGATCATGAAGGACAAACTCGCTGTCTGCGAGCGTCCGGGCGGGTATGGCGACAATCACCGTCGCGTCCGTCGACAAGAAGAGATCATCTGGTTGCGCGAGAACGGATTCGGCTGTCTCATCAGCATCATTCCGGCGCCGCACAACCTCCACAACTACGACGAGCTCGCGCTGCCGTACCTGCACCGCCCCTTCACGGGCGTCGACGACCTCGGCCAGTGGCTGCATAAC
Organism: Ilumatobacteraceae bacterium; assembly: GCA_963779295.1. Lineage (GTDB taxonomy): Bacteria > Actinomycetota > Acidimicrobiia > Acidimicrobiales > Ilumatobacteraceae > JAENVT01. The sequence goes on along the minus strand of CAVZXO010000008.1, from coordinate 855,629 downwards.
TTCTATGTCGAACTTGGCACCCTCCTGGAGGGCAGCACGAAGGTCATCGTGCACAACGAGCCGGTCGACGACCGCCTGATCGGCATCATGGGCGGCTACATCCGCTGGAGCGGCCTCGTCGACGACCCGTCGCAGGCAATCGCCATCACCGAGCGCATCGCCGGCCGCCAGCTCGATCCGTTCGCTCGCGAAGTGATCCTGATGGTGCATCAGCTCCGATAGAGGTTCACGGCGGCACGTAAGCTGCCCCGATGAGCGACAACCCGGCCGGCCAAAACCCGGCGCGATGGCTTCCGGACCCGATGGCGCGTCATCAGCTTCGATATTGGGACGGCACGGCGTGGACGGAGCACGTCAGCGACAACGGGGTGCAGTCGACGGACCCGTTGAAGACGAAGGGCTTCGACAAGCTCGAATCCGTGATGACGCTCGGCAACGAGGGCAACCCGTTCAAGATCCAGCGACAACTGCGCGGCCAACCTGGCAGCTATCGGAGTGCGAACGTCGGTGACGCCGCGTTCGTCGGTGGAGGCACGATCTTCACGGAGCCGATCCTGGTCGTCAACCAGAAGATCAAGCTGATCGAGTTGAACAACCAGTACAGCGTGTTCGACCAGAGCGGTCAGAAGATCGCCGCGGTCAACCAGGTCGGCCAGACCGCGATGAAGAAGGCGATGCGGATGATGGCCAGCTTCGACCAGTTCATGACGCACAGGCTCGAGATCGTCGACTCGGAGGGTCGTGTGGTGTTGCGCCTGACCCGACCCGGCAAGGTGGTGAAGAGCACCGTGATCGTCAGTGATGCCAACGATCAGGAGATCGGCCGCATCGTGCAGGACAATGTGTTCGGCAAGATCCACTTCTCGCTGCTGGCCGGCGGCCAGTCGTACGGCTCGATCAGGGCCGAGAACTGGCGTGCCTGGAACTTTCGCGTCGAGGACAACAACGGCGTCGAGGTGGCCCGCATCACCAAGACGTTCGAGGGAATAGCCATGACGATGTTCACGACGGCCGACAACTATGTCGTGCAGATCCACACCCAGATCCCGCAGCCACTCAACTCACTCGTCGTTGCCGCGGCGTTGTCGGTTGATACCGCCCTCAAGCAGGACTCGCGGGGCTTCGGCTAGGGCGTCGGGACGACACGCCGCGGTCGCACGACCGGCGCCGGCGGTACGGGATCGCGACGGTGGTCCTGTCCCGGCACGTACGCCGGAACCGTGGTCGGCGGCGCAGTGGGGGCAGGTGCGACGGTGGTCGGCACGGTGGGTGCGGTCGCAGGAACGGTCGTCGGCGTCGACACCGGCGGAATGCCGTTCGGTTGCGGCGGGACCGCCGAGTTCTTGCAACCGTCGACGGGCTTCACGACGGGCGTCGGGTTGATCGATGCCCCGCCGCCGGGATGCACCTCGAAGTGCAGATGCGGAATCGGTGCGTCGCCGGTCATGCCGACCTGACCGAGGATCTGTCCGGCCTTCACGGCTGAGCCGACAGCGAGACCTGGCGCAAACGTGCTGAGGTGGGCGTAGAAGAAGTAGGTGCCATCGCCTGCCGTCAGCCGCCATCCATTTCCGGACAGCGAGCCAGGTGCGTCGACGTACTTCTTGGTGAGGGTTCCGTCCTTGACGGCGTAGATCCACTGGCCGGCCTTGGCGATGATGTCGACGCCCTCGTGCGAGCGACCTCCGCCGCGTGGGGCACCGTACGTATCGGCGTACGAGCACGGCCCCTGAGTCGGGAACACAGTGATCGAAACGGTGGTGCCGCCCACCACGGGCCTGGGTGCCGTCGTCGTCGTCACGGGCGTCGTCGGGACCACGGCTGCCGTCGGCAGGCACAGTGTCTGGCCGGGATGGATCACGGTCGCAGTCGTCGCCTTGTTGGCGTTGATCAGAGCTGTCATCGACACACCGGCCCGGGAAGCGATCCGGCTCCAGGAGTCGCCGCTGACCACCGAATAGGTGGCACCAGGGCATGCGGGAGCGCTTGCAGGGCCGACGGCCGTGGCGATCTCGGTCACCGGCACGATGCCGATGGCGAACATCACGATGGCGAAGAGCCAGCGGCTGCGGGTCGACGCTGGACGCGTGCCTGCCCCATCGATTCGTTCCGATACGGGCTGCATCCGCTACTCCCTTCCCTCTATCTAGGTATCGGCACACAGCACATCCCGCTTGAGGGACCAAGTACCCCGATAACGTGCGAGTCATGCGCGGGCAACGAGTGCTCGTCAGCGGGATGGGTGGGGAACTCGGTTCCCTCGTCGCGTCACTGCTAGAAGCGGAGCCCTGGGTGGGCCCGGTTCTTGGCATTGACGTGGATCCTCCTCGACGCCGGTTGCGGCGCAGCGAGTTCCATCTCATCGAGCCCAGTGATCGCCCACGAATTGTGGACGTGGTCACGAATTTCGACCCCCATGTCCTGATCCACCTCGCGGTGTGGGAGCCCGACGCCCGCGCCGGCACCACGCTCGCCAAACGATTGACGCACGAAGCCGCCTCGTCGATCCTCGCCGCTGCGGCAGAGTGCCGATCACTGGAATCGATTGTCGTTCGCAGTGGCATCGAGATCTACGGACGCGGCCGCGGATCACTGACCCGCCCAGACGAGGACGCCGCGACACGACCCACGAGCGAATACGGGCGAATGGTCGCCGAGATCGAAGCCACAGCGCAGCGCGTCGGGCAGCGCATCGGAGTTGCCGTCAGTGCGCTTCGGCTGGCGCCGGTGCTGGGGCCACACGTGCCCAGCCCGCTCGGTCGCATGCTTCGCCAACCGGTCGTGCCGTTCAGCATGCTCGCCGATTCGCCGTTCGCAGTCATCTTGGATTCGGATGCGGCGCGAGCCTTCGTTGCCGCCGCAGCGCAACGGCCGGAGGGACCACTGAACGTTGTCGCACCCGGGGCGATCACCACGATGCAGGCCATCCGGCGCGGCCGTCGTCTGCCGATGCCACTGGTGGGTCCCGAATGGCGCGTGATTCGTCAGCTCAGCTACCTGTTCGGCGCGCCGATGCCCGAACACGTCATGGAGTTGATCCATCGCGGCCGCCTCGCCGACGGCGCCAAGCTGATCTCGACGCTCGGCATCTCGCCGCACGTCACGACCCAAGACGTCATCGATCGGCTGTTCCAGTGGGAAGCAATCGTACGGATCCCTTCGAAGCAGGCTGCGTGACGATGGACCCGATCATTCGCCTTCCGCGTTCGTGGTATCCGGCCGACTCGGTCGACGAGTGGGGCCGCGACGCACACCTCATCGAGTTGCTGACCCCTGCAGCTGCATTGCGATGGGATGTCAGCGTCGGTGGTGTCCAACACCTGCCGAAGCGATCGGGCGCGTTGCTCGTGACGAACTCGCGGTACTTCTCGCTCAGCACGATCTATTCGGCGTGGGCGCTCAGCAAGGCCATCGGTCGCCCCGTGCGCTTTGGTGGTCGACCGGACATCGTGCCGATCGGGCCGCTGATGCAGCGGCTGGGTGGTCTGCTCAACGAGCCCGAAGAGATCAGCGGTGCGTTACGCGCCGGTGAACTCGTCGTCGTCTCGGCCAAGAGCACGCGCGATCCGCGGCATGCGGGTCCGGTCGATCCGGCGTTGATCGGCGCGGCGATCGCCAGTGGCACTGCCGTACATCCGGTGGCGTCGATCAGCACGATGTTCGGTCGCACGGCGCGGGTCGAGGTCGGCGCTGCAGTCCGATCGCGACGCAAGCGACGCGGTCCTCTGGCCGAGATCGAACTCGCCGAACACACCCAACTCAGCATCCAGCGGCTGATCGACGGTCTCGGCGGCCTCCACACCGGTGTCGCGCCGATCGACTGGCTGGCGGAGGGCTGATGCCGTACGCACGCGCCGCCGACGGCGCCAGGCTCCACTACGAAGCGTTCGGTCGTCATCGTCTGCCGGCGGTGTTGATGATCCAGGGCCTGGGTGCCGACAAGCACGGCTGGGACATGCAGCGATTCGCATTGGCGCGCAACTATCGCGTGATCGCATTCGACAACCGCGGCGCCGGCCGTAGCGACAAGCCGTTCACTCACTATTCGCTCGAGCAGATGGCCGACGACGCGGCTGCCGTGCTGGACCACGCCGGTGTCGAGTCGGCGCACGTCGTGGGCGCGTCGATGGGCGGCGCCATCAGCCAACTGATGTGCGTGCGACACCCGACCAGAGTGCTGTCGTTGACACTGGCGTGCACCGCGTGCCGCAACCAGCCGTGGCGGCGCGAGTTGTTGGAGCACTGGATGCAGACGGCGCAAGAACGTGGCATGGGCGCGATGACCAGCGAAGCGGCGCGATGGATCATGGCACCGCGATCGTTCCGCCGCCTCGTGCCGACGTTCGGATGGCTCGGTCCGTTGGCAATGGGACGCCCGGCCCACCCGTTCGTCGCCCAGGTGCGAGCCATCCTGGCGGCCGACGACGAGCTCGCCGACCAGCTGAACAAGGTTCATGTACCCACGTTGGTGGTCGTCGGCAACCAAGACATCCTCACGCCCCGCGGTGACAGCGAGGAGATCGCCGAACGCATTCCCGGTGCCGAGCTCGTGGTGATCTCCGGCGCGGCCCACGGCTTCATGATCGAGCATGCCAGCACCTTCAACAAGATCCTGAGGGAGTTCCTGCATCGGGTGAGCCAGGCCGAACCGGCTGCAGCGGCTACCGGGTAGATGTTCGAGTTCGGCTCCGCGCTGCGGCAGGCACTGACCGCGAACCTCGCCAACCATCACATCGCGGCGATTCCTACCGACGATCGGCGACGGGCCGCTGTGGCGATCGTCGTGGTCGACAGTGTGAGCGGCTCGGAGGATTCGCACGAGTTCACGGACGACGACATGGCGGCGGTCCCGGGCGATACATCCGGCTTCGACGGTCGGATCGAAGGTGTCGCCGGTGGTGCCGCGTTCCTGCTGTGCCGCCGGGCATCGAAGATGAACCGCCACGCGGGACAGTGGGCGCTGCCGGGCGGCAAGATCGATCGCCGGTGAAACCGTCGAGTTGGCTGCACTGCGCGAGGTCGAAGAGGAGCTCGGACTGTCGATCGATCCGTCGGAGATCTTGGGCACGCTCGACGACTACGCCACGAGGTCAGGCTTCGTGATCACGCCGGTCGTGGTGTGGGGAGGGGCTGATGTCGAACTGACTCCCGATCCTCGCGAGGTGGCCCACGTTCTGCGGGTCGGGTTGAAGGAGCTGTGTCGATCCGACTCCCCTCGCTTCGTCACGATCCCCGAGAGTGAACGTCCCGTGGTGCAGCTGCCGATCGGCCGCGACCTCATTCACGCCCCCACCGGCGCTGTGCTGCTGCAGTTCCGTTGGGTCGCGGTCGAAGGCCGAGCCGACGCCCGGGTCAACGAGTTCGAGCAACCGGTCTTCGCCTGGCAGTAGCGCCCGCCGGGGGTGGCGCAGTGCCGGGCCCATCCACCCGCTCGCCTCCTCCTGCTGGACCCCCTCCTGAATCGTCAGTGACGATACGAGGCCTCTGCCGCGACCGGGGCCTCGACCGATCTGGTTGCCAGTCTCGAACGACCTCGGCCGTGACTGCTGGAGCATGGCGCCCAGATCCAAGAACCGAGAGCCAGTTTCGTCACGGACGATTCGGAAGGGGTCGTGCTCGGGCGAGGATTCATATCGTCACTGACGATTCGGAAGGGGTCGTGCTCGGGCGAGGATTCATTTCGTCACTGACGATTCGGAAGGGGTCGTGAGACGTCCAGGGACCGCCCGACCTGGCCACCGGACCTGGCCACCCGAGCGAGCGAGGCGCTAGCGGTGGCCGGTGTGGCCGAAGCCGCCACCGCGATCTTGCCCGTCGAGCGAGTCGACGACCTGCCAGTCCACTTCCTCGACTCGTTGGATCACCAACTGGGCCAGTCGGTCGCCACGGTGGACGACGAACGGATGATGCAGGTCCGTGTTCAACAGGATGACCTTGACCTCGCCCCGGTAGGCGGAGTCGATGAGGCCGGGCGAATTGGCCATCGTCAGGCCATGGTTCAACGCGTTTCCACTTCTTGGCAGGACGAATCCGGCATAGCCGAGCGGAATCGCGATGGAGATGCCCGTCGGCATCAGCAGCCGGCCACCCCCAGGCGGCACGATCCCATCCTCACGAGCCCGCAGATCGAGCCCGGCGTCGCCCGGGTGGGCGTAGGAAGGAAGTGGGAGATCGGGATCGAGTCGGACGATCGGCACGGCGAGCACAACCTCCGACTCTGCCACACCGAGACGCAGGCTGGCTACGCTCGGCGCAATGGTCACGCCACTTCGCCCGCCCAGTGTGGACGCGTTGGCGCGGGAGATGGCAGCAGAGAGTGGGCTTGCGCACGCGGTGTGCGTCGAACTGGCTCGCAACGCTGTATCCGAGGGACCGGCCAGCTTCGAGCGCAGCGCGGCGATCACCCGCGCCAACCTCTTTGCTCAATCACTGCTGGGGCCGGTCATCAACGCGACCGGCGTGTTGCTGCACACCAACCTCGGGCGGGCACCGCTGGGCGTGGTACACCCGCCGACGGCGATGAACGTCGAGTTCGATCTGCACACGGGCGAACGTGGCTCGCGGCAACATGCGGTCGGATCCTTGCTGGCGATGCTGTGCGGTGCGCAAGCGGCGATCGTGGTCAACAACAACGCATCGGCCGTGCTGCTGGCGCTTGCCTCCATCGCCCGTGACCGACAGGTGTTGGTCAGCCGCGGCGAGAGCGTCGAGATCGGTGGTGGCTTCCGCATACCCGATGTGATCGAGCAATCAGGCGCTCACGTCGTCGATGTCGGCACCACCAACCGAACTCGGCTGGCGGACTATCGCAAGGCGATCGGCCGCCGCAATGCCGATGTTGCCGCGATCCTCAAGGTGCATCCCAGCAACTACCGCGTCGAAGGGTTCGTCGAGACGACGAGCATCGCCGATCTGACGACGCTCGGTGTGCCGGTGATTGCCGACATTGGTAGCGGTCTGATCGATGCCAACTGTCCGTGGCTCAGCGGCCCACCGCCGGCGTGGCTGCACGGCGAACCTGCCGCGCGCCAATCGCTCGACGAAGGTGCGGCACTGGTGACGTTCAGCGGCGACAAGCTCTTCGGCGGACCGCAAGCCGGAGTCATCGCCGGACGCGCCGATCTGGTGGCGCAGTGTCAGCAACATCCACTCGTCCGAGCCCTGCGCCCCGGCGCACTCGTGATGGCCGCGATGCAGCGCACCACGCTGGCGTATCTCGACAAGACAGCAACGACTGAAATCCCCTTCTGGGCGATGGTCGCGACGACGATCGAGGACTTGCAGATTCGTGCCGGCGAGATCATCGCCGCCGCCGGAGTCGGCACTCTCGAGGCCACCGAAGCCGTACCCGGCGCCGGCTCGGCGCCCGGCGCGACGATTCCATCGGTTGGGATTCGCATCGCCGGCGATCGGCTGGCAACCCTTCGATCCTGCCATCCACCGGTGATCGCCCGCACCCGCGACGGGTCGACATTGCTGGATCTGAGAACGATCGAACCTGGCAGCGACGGGGCGGTGGCTGCGGCCCTGCGACGATGCGCGTAGTCGCCACTGCCGGTCATGTCGACCACGGCAAGTCGTCGCTCATCGAAGCGTTGACCGGCACCAACCCCGACCGTCTCGACGAGGAGCGAAGCCGTGGGCTGACCATCGACATCGGCTTCGCACACACCGTGCTCCCCAACGGCGCAGGCATCAGCTTCGTCGACGTGCCGGGCCACGTGAGATTCATCGGCAACATGCTTGCCGGTGTCGGCGGTGTGGATGCATGCCTGTTCGTGGTCGCCGCGACCGAGGGTTGGAAGCCGCAGAGCGAGGAGCACCTCCGCATCCTCGAGTTGATCGGTCTCAGCCATGGGATCATCGCCCTGACCAAGATCGATCTGGTCGACGACGAATGGCGTCAATTGCAGGAGCTCGAAATCCGCGATCGCGTCGCCGGATCGTTCATCGCAGATGCTCCGATCGTTCCAGTGAGCGCGACAACGGGCACTGGTCTCGACGACGTCCGGAGTGCACTCGAGGTCCTGGTGCGCGAGACCCCGGCAGCGCTTGACCGGAATCGCCCGCGTCTCTGGGTGGACCGTGTCTTCGCCGCCAAGGGCAGCGGCACTGTGGTCACCGGCACCTTGACCGGAGGCTCACTGCAAACGGACCAACAGGTGCACGTCGCCGGTCGCGCGGTCCGCATCCGCGCCGTGCAGTCACACGGCACAAGTCATGCGTCGATGGGCCCCGGCAACCGAGTCGCCCTCAACCTCGTCGGCATCGACCACACCGAACTGCGACGCGGCGATGCCGTGACGGTCGCCCCGCAATGGCGACCGACGTCGCGATTCGATGCCTCGCTGCGCGTACTGCCGGCGCTGCGACACCAGGTCTCTCGGCGCGGGGCGTACCTGGCCTACATCGGCTCGGGCGAGTTCCCCGTGAAGGTCCGCGTGCTGGGTCGCGAGTCGATTCCGGCAGGCGGCGACGGGCTGGTGCGATTGCACCTCGCCGACGCGCTTCCACTCCTGCCTGGCGATCGATATGTACTGCGCGAATCGGGCCGCGACGAGACGATCGGCGGCGGCGAGGTGCTCGATGTCGCGCCCGTGCTGCCCGCATCGAAAGCGCGTCCCGATCGATCCGTGGATCGAGTGATCGCCGAACGCGGGTGGGTCGGCGTGGAGGATCTCGAGGCACTGACCGGCGAACGGCGCGACCCGACGGTCGGTCGCGCCGTGGTGTCGCCGGCGTGGATGACGGCGACGAAATCAGAAGTCAGGTCGCGGATCGAAGCAGCGGGCAACCTCGGGCTGGATCTCGCCGAGCTCGACGATCGGAAGCGCGAGATTGCGGCGACCCTCGAGGGGATCACCATCGACGGCGGACGGGCGCGGTCGGCGAGCAGCGACGATCCTCTCGTCGACCATCCGTTCGTCGCTGCGCTGCTCGCGGGGGGCGTCACGCCTCCGGATCCGATCGGCATCGACAGGGCTCAGCTACGCGAACTGGTGCGTCGCTCGCTGATCGTCGAGCGAGATGGCATCTACTTCCACCCGTCGACGATCGACACGGTCGCGGTTGCGGCGGCTCGTCTGCTCGCCGAGCATCCCGAAGGGTTCACTGTCGCCCAGCTCCGCGACGACCTGGGAGTGTCGCGCAAGTACGCATTGCCGCTGGTGAACGAGTTGGACGGGCGCGGGATCACCCGCCGCCGGGGAGATCTTCGACTGGCGGGACCGCGACTGCCTTCCGCCGGCGCAGGGTCGGCACCCGCCTGATCCCGCGTTGCTTGGTGTGGTCCAAGCCGCGTTCCAGATCGCGTGCGGCCTGGGCGACGCGTACGTCGTTGGTGATGACCTCGCTGAAGTGCTGAGGGTCGGCCAGCAGCCAGCTGTGTGACCCCTCGACGACCGTGCCTTCGACGCCGGAGGCCACGCACAATGCCTCGAACGACTCGCGGGGGATGATGCCATCGCGGGTGCCCCACAGGATCGTGATCGGCAGGCCGCGATCGCGCAGCCGCTCCAGTTCGACGCGCAGGTCGGCGCGCCTTGCCAAGTTGGCAACACGAACGATCGCCCGCGGATTGCGCACCAGGTTCGGAACCAGGTCCTCGAACACGACGGGCAGCACGCGTGTCGCCTGACGGACCGGCCACACGTCGCTCGGGAAGTGGAGCCCCCAGTCCCACAGCGGCCGTTCCCCGATGCTGCGCAGCGTTCGCCCGTTCTTCCATGCGGAGCCACCGATCGAATTCACGAGCACCAACGAGCGCACACGCGTCGGCATGTCGTGGGCCAGCTTGATGGCGACACCACCGCCGAATGAGTGACCGACCAGCACGGCCGGCTCCTCGATCTCCAACACGTCGAGGAGCTCCGCAACCCACTTGGCGTACCCGCTCATCGAGAACGCCGCGCCCTTCAGATCACCACTTCCACCGAACCCTGGCATCGACGGCGCGATCACCATGCAACCCTGCTCGGCGATCTCTTCGATCACCCTGCGATAGGTGTGCTGCGCCAACGCCCACCCGTGCAACAGCACGACAGGCATGCCTGCCCCCGCCATGCTGTAGGCCGCGGGTCGGCCTTGCACCCAAGTGCGTTGGTTGACGACTATCACGAGTCACGAATTCTTACTGTTTGGCCCGCCGCTCACGGTAATCCCGGGCGGCGCCTTCTTCCGGCTCCACCTCCAAGGTGACACCGTCGATGGCGACGACCTTCAGTCCGGCGCCGGCCATGATCGGCGTCGCCCGGTTGGTGCGGGCCCGCCAACGGGCTCCGCTGACCAACGCAACGCCCTCGGGGTCGATCGTCGTGGTCGCCGTCCCGTCGTGGCCGATCATCCACTCGCGACCAATGGTCGGCGTCGCAAATCTCGTGCGAACCATCGACGGCATGCCGACGATGAAGGTCAACATCACACCTCCGACCGCGACGAACAGCGTGATCCATCCGAGCCGTAGATCGTTGCCTGGTACCGGCTCGTACAGGTACCACGCGCCGATGATGAACAACACGATCCCGACACCGGTCCACAGTCGTGGAATGCCGACCTGCACATCGATCGCGAAGGCCAGCATCGAGAGCAGTACCAACGCCACGGCCACCGGTCGTGCGGGCAATGCGCTGAGGCCATAGCAGCCCAGCACGAGACACACGGCGCCCACGCCGCCGGCGATGCCGACGCCTGCGGTGAAGAACTCGAAGATCAGCAGGGCGAGACCGATGATGAACAGCAGGAACGCCATCGGTGGGCTGGCGACGGTGTGCATCACTTCTTCGATGAGACCGAGACCGCTGAACACCGGAGTCGTCGAGACGTTCTGTTCTTCACCCTTGTCGTTCAGCTGAATGACAACGGTGTTGACCTCGTGACCGTCGACGACGACGCCGTCCATCGCCAGCACCATGTTGCGCACGGTCGGCACGCCCTGGTCGGTGGTGTCGAGTTTCAGAACACCGGCGGCGCGGGCCTCGTTGAAGCTCATCGATCCGTCGATCAATTGGTCGGTCGCCTCGCCGAAGCTGATCGGCTGACCATCGACGATCAGCGGCGTGCTGATGTACCCGATGCGACTTCCGCCGACCATCGCGGTGACGTCGGCGACCGCCATCAGTTGTGCCGGCAATCCATACGCGCGCGACGACCGCGACGGTCCGACCCAGATGCCGATCGGCACCTTGGCATCGGAGACTCGCTGCACCAGCGTCGTCATCTCCTCATCCGACACCACGGCGCCGCGGCTGCTGAGTTGCAGGATCAACGCTTCGGCGCCGTTGGATTCGGCATTCTCGACCGCCTCGGTGATGGAGCGAACGACGATCTTGTCGAAGATTCCGGACACCTGCAGGACGTCGACGGGTGCCAATTGCGAGGCATCAACGACACCACCATCGCCGGCATCAGGCGACGTCACAGGGGGCGTCTCCGGGGTCGACGCATGGGCGGACGGTGACATCAGCGACAGACCTGCCAACCCGACAAAGGGCGCGATGAGAATGGTGATGGCTAGCCTGCGCACAAGTGCCTCCGAAGAGCGTGAATCCGCTGCAGTTCTTGACCGACGCCCATGTTGTCATCGTTGCTGGCAAGGGCGGCGTCGGGAAGACCACGGTAACCGCGGTTTTGGCCCGAGCGGCAGCCGATCGAGGACTTCGTGTGCTCGTCGTCGAACTCGATGGGAAGACGGCCCTGAAGGGATTGGTCGGCAACGACATCGGGTGTCTGGCCCTGACACCCACTGCTGCGCTGGCCGAGTACCTCGACACCCACGGCCTCGGCAGAGTCGCCAAACGGCTGGCCACGACCGGCGTGATCGAGGTCGTCGCAACTGCGGCTCCCGGCATCGACGACATCGTCGTGCTCGGCAAGATCAAGCAGCTCGAGCAAAGTGGCGACTACGACCTGATCGTTGTCGACGGACCGGCAGCCGGGCATGCGATCACCTTCCTGATGGCCCCCGCGAACCTGCTGAAGCTGGTGCGCAGCGGGCCCATCCACAGTCAGGCAACGGATGTCGCCCAACTGCTGACCGACCCGGGGCGCAGCCAGGTGGTCCTGGTGACCTTGCCCGAAACCACACCGGTCAACGAGGTCATCGAGACCGCGGCTGCGCTGCGCAACGATGGTGGCTTGCACCTCGGGCCAGTTGTCGTGAACGCCTTCGACGAAGGTGATGATCTGCCGCTCGAGCGCGCCAAGCCCGACACCGCGCTGTACGCCGCCGCCGAGTTCCGCAATGCCCGCCGCGACCTTCATCGCGGCGAGTCGCAGCGGCTTGGTGAGGCGCTCGACCTCCACCAGATTCGTCTGCCGTTGTTGGCGACGCAGGCTCTCGATCGCGAGGCGATCGAGGAACTGTCGGCGCGTCTGGGGGATCAGCCGTGAGTGACCTCGAAGACCTCATCGAGACGGCCCACGTGGTCGTCTGTTGCGGATCCGGCGGCGTCGGCAAGACCACGACCGCCGCAGCGTTGGGGCTGCAGGCTGCGCGCAGCGGACGGCGCTGTGTCGTCGTGACGATCGACCCTGCCAAGCGATTGGCCGATGCGCTGGGTGTGCCGGGCGGGTTGACCAACGACCCGACGCGGCTGCCCGTCGATGGGCCTGGGGAGTTGTGGGCATTGATGCTCGACTCGGCGACCACCTTCGACGGCTTGGTCACGGCGTACGCGGCCAACCCGGATCAGGCGTCGCGGATCCTGACCAACTCGTTCTACCGCAACATCGCCGGCTCGCTCGGCGGTACGCAGGAGTACATGGCTGCCGAACGGCTGCTGGCCATGCACCGCGACGACCGCTTCGACCTCGTGATCGTCGACACTCCGCCGACCCGCAACGCGCTCGACTTCCTCGACGCGCCGCGCACACTGGCACGCTTCCTCGACCACCCCGTGTTCAAGCTGATGATGATGCCGACGCGTCGTGGGCTACGCGTGCTCAGCGTTGCCGCCCAACCGGTGCTCCGCTCGATCGGCAAGGTGATCGGCACCGAGGTGTTGGCCGACGCCCTCGCGTTCTTCCAGGCGTTCGATGGGATGGAAACTGGCTTCAGGGACCGCGCCGACGAAGTCATCGAACTGCTCCACGGCGAGACGACTCGATTCGTGTTGGTGGCGTCGCCCCGGGTCGACACGATCGATGAGGCCCGCTTCTTCGCCGACAGGTTGGTCGAGAAGAACTTGGTGGTCGGTGCGATCATCGTCAACCGGGCGACCCCGGATTTCGGCGAGCCGAAGGGGAGTCGCCCTCGGGTCAAGGCCGACGCGGCGCTCTACGACAACCAGGCGCAGCTCCACGACCTCGCCGTTGCCGAGCATGCGCAGATCGCACCGTTGATCTCCGACACCGGCCGTGACCCGACGTGGGTCCCGTTGCTGCCGGGTGATGTGCACGATCTCGACGGCCTTGACCGGATCCGGACGCTGCTGTTCACCGGTTCAACTGCCGCACAACCGAGCCGGTAGGGTCGACGCCGTGCACATCCTGGTCGCAACCGACGCCGACTACGTCCTCGACGACATCACCGCCGCGCTCGGCGGGCCCGACGTGTCGTTCACCGTCTGCCGCAACGGCCGTGACGTCTCCGGGGTCGTCGAGCAGCGCACGCCAGACCTGGTCGTGCTGGACCTGCAGATCGGTTCGATGGGCGGCATGGCAGTGACGATGTCGTTGCGTCTCGACGAGAGCTCGGGCAGGCTCCCCCGCGTGAGGGTGCTGATGCTGCTCGACCGCGAGGCCGACATCCACCTCGCCAGACGATGCGCTGCCGACGGCTACCTGGTGAAGCCGTTGGACCCGCTGAGCCTCAAGTTGGCGGCACGAGCGATTCTGAACCCACCGCCGGTGTTGGACGAGCCGGAGCCCGAGGAAACAGCTGAGGAAGAGCCCGCCCCGGTCGGATAGATTGCACAGGCACTTTCGGGGTGTAGCGCAGCTTGGTTAGCGTGCCACGTTCGGGACGTGGAGGTCGGAGGTTCAAATCCTCTCACCCCGACCATTTGTTTCACGGCGATTCAGCGGTGAGCCAGCGCAAGATGTTGCCGGTCACCTGCTGCACCAGCGGGTCGCTGTCCAGCCCGTAGGACCAGTCGGTGATGCCGGCGTTGAAGACTCGGCCTTTGCCTTTGGTGAACGTGCCCATGACGGCGTGGTTGTAGGCGATCTTGGCGATGTTCTCGGGCGACGCGGAGCCGAAAAGTCCGGCGGCAACACCTTGGAGGTCGCCGGGCGGCTCGACGCTGGCCCACAACTCAACGGGCGCCTCGCAGTGGTCGTCGGTGATCGAGATCAGGCGAGCCGGCGCCGTGGCGAGCACCTCGAGACCTGCAGGAGTGTTGTCGTTGTACGTCGGGACCGGACGGCCGTTCTCCAAGGTGAGTTCGCAGCCATCGACTTCGTAGCCGACAATCTTCGCGGGCATGCCCAGCTGATCGCCGTAGCGCAACTTGGTCCCCTCGAAGACGGGGTGCTCGGGCCGATGGATGGTGTACCCACCCGAGCTCCGCGGTGTTGCCTGCCCGATTCGGGCGTAGCCGCCGCGGGTGAAACTGAGACCGGTCGTCAAGGCCTCGGGCCGGCCGATCGACGGCAGCGACCACATCGACGTGATCGAGGCGTGCTGATCGGTGCCACGGACGGGATCGTCGGAGACGGCACTGCCCTTGTAACACACCATCGTGCGACCGTCGTCCTCGTACCGGACCTGCCAGAAGCAGGTGTTGCCCGAGAAGATCGCCCACGAGCCGCCGCCCTCGACGAAGGCATCGGCTCGATCGCGCATCCTCGCCGACCAGTACTCGTCGTGGCCGACGCTGAGCATCAACCGCTGTCCGTCGAGCACCTCCGGATGGAACTCGAGATCGGAGTTGACGGCATAGTCGAGCGTCAAACCCTCCGACTCGGCCCACCGCACGAACCGCCGTTCCCAGTTGTGCCAACCGCTCGATGCACACCACAACGGGTACTCGTGGTCGGCGAGGTACTCCTGCAGTTGGTGGTGCTCCTCGTCGGGTTCGTCGAGGACGCCGAGGACCCGGCCGTCGTACTCGATCTCGTCGGGAGCTGCCGGCCGGCGAACATAGCCCCGCTCGATCGGCCGGTCGAACGACATCTTGACGCCGTCGCTGTACAGGCACTTGCCGCCCCATTGGTTGTAGGCGTTGTACGTGTTGGTGGCCAGCACGAGGATCGCGTCCGCGTTCGAGCCGGCGGTCGGGCGCACGACGAAGAACGCCTCCGATGTTGCGGCTTCACCACTCTCGCCGTCGCCGTGCAAGCTGACCTCGTAGAAACCCGAGCTCCACGCCGGGTCGACTTCGACCGAGAACGCAACAGGCCAACCGCATCCTGTCGCGTAGGCGTCGTCGGGATACGGGTGCTCGGCGACGAGGATCCCTTCGCTGCGCCACACCTCGTCGCGTTGCCGGCCGACTCTGGTGATCGTCGCGGTGATGGTGGGTACACGGCTGCTGCAGTGGAACTCGACCGTGTCGCCCGAGGCGTAGCTCTGCCGGTCGGGGTACCCCTCGACGACGGGCCATCTGGTGAAGTGACGCTTCACGAATCATTTGCCTTTCTTCGGGGACTTCTGAGGCTTCTGAGACTTGCGTGCGAGCGGCGCTGGACCGGGCGTGGTTTCGCGCACCACGAGCGCAACCGGCATGTGCTGTGATTTGGGTAGTTCGCCCCTCTGCAGGCATCCCAGAAGGAAGTCGACACAGATTCGGCCGAGGTCATCGGACTGTTGCGACACCGTGGTCAATCGAGGATTGGAGATGCGGGCGAACGGGATGTCGTCGAACCCGACGATGCCGACATCGGTGGGGACGTTGACGCCGGCAGCGCGCAGCTCGTCCATCAGCAGGAGTGCCGTCTTGTCGTCGTAGCAGACCACGACGTCGGGTCGGCTCTTGCTGATCTCGGCGGCGACAGCCCGAAGGCCTTCGGCGTCGACGTCGGCGGCGCGGTACATGACCGGCTTTGGGCGGCGTCGGGCAGACAACGCCGAGAGGAGGGCCTGGCGGCGGATGAGCTCGGTCGCACCGGACGAGCCGCTGACATACGCAACACTGCGATAGCCGCGCTCGATGATGTGGTCGACCACCTGACGCATGCCGTCACCATCGTCGGGACGCAGGCAGCCACGCGGCAGATCCTCGGTGGCACCACTGGACGAAACGTGCTCCGAGCCGATGAACAGCACCGGGCTCGGCGACAGGAGCCGTTTCACGTCGCGTGGCGGCAGCGCGCTGCCCATCACGGCGACGGCAGCAACCCGGTGCGCGGCGAACTCGCGCAGGGCCCGTCGTTCGGTGTCGACGTCGCGGAAGCCGTTCGAGAGGATCACGGAGTAGTCGTGCTCGGCGGCCTGCTGCTGAAATCCCGTCACGACCTGACCGTGGATCGGGTCGGTCACGTCGGGGGTCATCAGCCCGAAGGTCGCGCTCGATTGCAGCACCAGGTTGCGTGCCGCCACGTTGGGGACGTACTTCAGGCTGTCCGCGATCGCTCGGACGCGTTGCTGCGTGGCCTCGCTGATCTGCGGGTCACCGCTGAGCGCGCGGCTGACGGTGGCCACCGACACCGACGCCCGCTCGGCCACGTCGACGAGTGTCACTCGCCGAGAGCTCACACCGTTCCCGAAGGTTTCAGCAGCACATGGCGTTCGACGGCCGTACGAAATCGTTTGGCGACCTGCTCGATGTCGGCGGAGTCGGACCGCACATTGATCCCGAACGCGGAGCCGATACCGGCGTCGACAACGCCGATACCGATCGTGATCGAGCGGGCGAGAAGCGCATCGGTGGAAGGAAGTGAGCCAGGCTCTGCAACATAGTCGGCGACGCGGCTGGCGAATCCTGACACGATGCGACGGCTGCGCAGATGCTCCATGTTGGAGTACACATGCCACCCCGACTCGGCGAGCGTCTTGGTCCCGAGTTCGGCGGCGACCGCCGCGGCATTCTCGGCTGTCGGCAGCGTCACCACGAGGTGTGTGGCGACATCGCCGGCCGGATCGGCGAGTCGTCGGAAGGTCACGCCAGGGGTCGTCTCGATCTCGGCGCGCAGTGCGGCCTTGTTGGCCCGCAGCGTCGACATGATCCGGTCGAGCCTGCCGAGTTGCACGTTGAGCACGGCGGCCGACAGTTCGATCATGCGCAGGTTGAGCCCGAGGAACGGCCGCTGCCCCACCTCGACACCTCGGCGCAACGGGAGGTGGCCTTGGTCGTGCAGCGCGAAGCAGCGCTCGTAGATGTCGTCGGCGTCGGTCACGAGCATGCCGCCGTCGCCACACGTGATCGTCTTGTAGATGTTGAAGCTGAACGCACCGCCGACGCCGATCGAACCGAGCTTGCGCCCGTGATAGCTGCCGCCGAATCCTTGGCAGGCATCCTCGATCAGCAACAGACCATGGCGGTTGGCGATGTCGCTGAGCGCATCGAGATCGCACGGCGCGCCGAGCATGTGCACGGCAAGGATCGCCTTGGTCTTGCCCGTGATCCGAGACTCGACATCGCGAGGGTCGAGGTTGAACGTGTCGTCGACCTCGGCGAGCACGGGTGTGGCACCCGCGTAGACGATCGCGGACATCGACGCCACGAACGTGAAGCCGGGCACGATCACCTCGTCGCCGGGCCCGATGCCGAGAGCCGACAACAGGATCCATATCGCGCTGGTGCCCGAGTTGACCGCGACCGAGTGTCGTACGCCGACCAATTCGGCGATGCTCTTCTCGAACGTCAGCACCTCCGCACCGAATGCCGGATCGTCGTCCGGCCCGTACCGGCCGAGGAAGCCGCTGCGCAACACACGGGTCACGGCTTCGACTTCGAGCTCGTCGATCAGATCATTTCCTGGCCCTGGCATGGGACCTCCACCTCCACTGTTGAATGAATCGACATGACTCTAGCGCAAACGTTTACGTAAATCGATCGCGGATAGCCTCCGCAGCAGTGGACCTCGACGAATTCCAGCGGCTGATCGACGCGACCTTCGGCGAACGCGACCGGGCACGCGGCGTGCCGAGCTCCGTTGCGTGGTTGGCGGAGGAAGTCGGTGAGCTTGCCCAAGCGGTGCGCAAGGGTTCGCACGACCAACAGGTTCACGAGTTCGCCGATGTGTTGGCGTGGCTCACCTCACTGGCGAACCAGCTCGGTGTCAGCCTCAGTGAAGCAGCCCAGCGCTACGCCGACGGCTGCCCCCGCTGCCACACGATCCCCTGCGACTGCCGCGTGTGCGACGTAGGCACTCGTTACAGGAACAGCTCGGCGATTTGGACTGCGTTGAGGGCGGCGCCTTTGCGGAGGTTGTCGTTGCTGACGAACAGCACCAGTCCGCGGCCTCCGTCGATCGAAGTGTCCTGGCGGATTCGCCCGACGTAGCTGGGATCCTGGCCGGCTGCCTCCAGCGGCGTCGGGATGTCGCTGAGCGCTACACCCGGAGCCGCACCGAGGACCTCGATGGCGCGAGCCACGGTGATGGGACGCTCGAACTCGGCGTTGATGGACAGCGAGTGGCCGGTGAACACCGGCACGCGAACGCAGGTACCGCTGACGCGCAGGTCCGGAATGTCGAGGATCTTGCGGCTCTCGTTGCGCAGCTTCTGCTCCTCGTCGGTCTCCAGCGAGCCGTCGTCGACGTACTTGCCGGCATACGGCAACACGTTGAACGCAATCGGCTTGGCGAACTTGGTGGGTGTCGGGAACGCCACTGCGGCGCCGTCGTGGGTGAACTCGCGGGCCCGGTCGACGACTTCGCGGGCCTGCTTGTCGAGCTCGTCCACGCCTGCCAAGCCGCCACCGCTGACGGCTTGATACGTCGCGGCGATCATTCGGACGAGACCGGCTTCGTCGTGCAACGGCTTGAGCACCGGCATCGCTGCCATCGTGGTGCAGTTGGGGTTGGCGATGATCCCCTTGCGGGCGTTGGCGATCTCGCCGGGGTTGACCTCGCTGACGATCAACGGCACGTCGGGATCCATACGCCATGCCGAGGAGTTGTCGATCACCATCGCCCCGCCGGCGGCAAACTTCGGTGCCAGTTCGCGTGACGATGCAGCGCCCGACGAGAACAGGGCGATGTCGAGACCGGTGACATCGGCGGTCGCCGCATCCTCGACGGTGATCTGGGTGCCCTTCCATTCCAAGGAGGTCCCGGCGGAACGAGCCGAGGCGAAGTAGCGGATCTGGGATACGGGAAAGTTGCGCTCGGCCAGGATCTGACGCATGACTGTGCCCACCTGGCCGGTTGCACCGACGACACCAATTTTCATGGCCCAAAGGCTAACGCCGGGGTTCGGGCGTCGATCGCTCATTTACGACCGCGACGAGCCACCAGTGGCTGGGGTGCACACCTTCGAACGAGGTGTCGGACGTGCCGGGAATGGCGAAGCTGCGCCGTTTCGGTGACCGCACGATCTGGACGTCGCTCAACAGGGGCCCGACGGCCGCCATGACCTCGGTCGGCGACAGGCGATTGGCCTGCCAGCCGAGCCGGGCGATCGATCGACGCTTGGAGATCGCCGGACCGAGTTTGGGTACCCGCCACAACGCCCGCACCACCTTGCCGGCGGGCCACAGCACGACATCGCGCCCGGTCCACGTGCGGTAGTTCAGCACCACATGGCCGCCGGGGCGCACGACCCGGATGGCCTCGTTGGTCAGGACCAGCGCATCGTCGTGATGGCAGTGTTGGAACGTGATGTAGCTGAAGGCAATATCGGTGGTGCCGTCGCGCAAGTCGATGGTGCGACCATCGGCAACCGGGCTCGTCTGCAACCGTTCCGGACGGCCGAACTGAGCGACGGTTTCACGACACCGTTCCAAGAACGCGGCGTCGAGATCGCAAGCGACAACACGAGCGAACATGCGGGTGAAGCTGGCCGTCATCCGGCCGATCCCCGATCCGATTTCGACCAACGTCTGCGACGCGTGCGGCTGATCGCCGAGCCCGAACGCGGTGAGGTACGCGAGCGTCTCGTTGTTGCCGGTCTCGACGAACTCGGCGAGGCTGAGGTCGCTGCCGGTGACGTTGTTGAACACCCAACCGGTCTCCTGCACGACCTCGTCGGCGGAGCGCTTCTGCTCGGTGGTGGTGCCGGCGGCGCGCCATGGCACATGATTTCGTCGCATCAGGCGTCGGCTACTTCCCGGTCGTTCCCAGTCACTTCCGCTCCGGCAGCGGACCGGAGTACCCCTGGCCGGAGTCCAGCCCGAATGCGGTGTGCAAGGCGCGGGCGGCACGTTCGAGGTCCGCGAACGCGGTGACGACGCTGATGCGGATGGTCGAGGTCGAGATCATCTCGATGTTGATCGACTCGTCGGCCAGCGTGCGGAACATCTTGGCGGCGACGCCTGGGCTGGTCTTCATGCCCACACCGACCAGGCTGATCTTGGCGATGTCGGCGTCGTGATTCACGCCTGTCGCGCCGATCTCGGCGGCGACCCGACTGACGATGGACTCTGCTGCGGCCATGTCGGCTTTCGGCATCGTGAAGCTGATGTCGGTCTTGCCGTCCTGGGATGTGTTCTGCACGATCATGTCGACGTTGACGTTGGCAGCGGCGAGTGGTTCGAAGAGGGCGGCGGAGATCCCGGGACGATCGGGAACGGACAGGACGGTCACCTTCGCCTCGCTGATGTCGGTGACGACGCCGGAGATGATTGGTTCTTCCATGCTTGGCTCCTGATCGGTGACCCACGTGCCCGGCTCCCACGTGAAGGCGGAGCGAACGTGGATGGGAACGTTGTGATTGCGGGCGAACTCGACACTGCGCAGCGCCAACACCTTGCTGCCCGCGCCGGCCATCTCGAGCATCTCGTCGAAGTTGACGTGGGCAAGCTTGCGGGCCTGCGGCACGATTCGCGGGTCCGCCGAGAACACGCCGGTGACATCGGTGTAGATCTCGCAGCTGTCGGCGCCCAGCGCTGCCGCCAACGCCACGGCGGTGGTGTCGCTGCCGCCGCGCCCGAGGGAGGTGATCTCCTTACCGATGCTGATGCCCTGGAACCCGGCGACGACGCAGACCTTGCCGGCGGCGAGCCCGTCGCGCACGCGGTCGCCTTTGACCTCGAGGATCTTGGCCTTGGTGTGCACCGAGTCGGTGATGATCCCGGCCTGGCTGCCGGTGAAGCTGACCGCGTCGATGCCGAGATCGGCCAGCGCCATGCACAGCAGCGACATCGAGATGCGCTCGCCGGTGGTGATCAACATGTCCATCTCGCGCCCGGGCTGGGTGCTGGAGACGTCGTTGGCCAGCTTGATGAGGTTGTCGGTGGTCTTGCCCATCGCACTCGGCACGACGACCACGTCGTGACCGTGACGTCGGGTGAACGCGACGTTCTCGGCGACGGCACGCATGCGGTCGGGGTCGGCGACAGAGGTTCCGCCGTATTTCTGCACGATCAGGGCCACGGGTTCCACAGGCTACCCAGTTAACGTCGGGCGTCGTGCTCGGCCGAATGTTGGATGATTCCTACGCGCCGGAGGTGCGTCGCAACATCACAGCGTTCGCGACCGCGCGGATGACGTCCAACGCCTGCTACCGGTTCGTCGGGCCGTTCATCGCCACGATCGCCCGCGGGCTCGACGTGGAGCTGGCCGACATCGGTTTGGCAATTGCCATATCCGAGCTGTTCGGCCTGGCCTCGCCGGCGATCGGGCACGTCGTCGATCGTCTCGGCGCTCGACGTGCGATCGCCGTCGGCATGGGCGCGGGAATCGCCGGAGCGTGCCTTGCCGCGGCGAGCCAGGGGGTGGCGATGTTGGCGGTTGCCCTTGTGCTGATCGGCCAGGGCAACACGACGTTCTACCTGGGAATCGGCGCATGGATCGCTCACCACGTGCCGTACGAGCGCCGCGGCCGGGTGATCGGCTTGATCGAGGTGTCGTGGGCGTTCGGGCTGCTGATCGGGGTCAGCACGATGGGGCTGGTCACCGCTGCGACGAACTGGCGAGTCGGGTATCTCAGCGGCGCGGCGGCGATGACCGTGATGGCGATCGTGGTCGTCGGTCGGATCGAGCCGCAGACGGTCGAGCATCGCGCCGCCGCTGCAGCACGCGTCGCCGGCCGGCTGATCTCGCGCGGCTGGCTCGTGCTGCTGTCGGGGTTTGCGCTGACCGCTGCCAGCCATTCGCTGGTCGTCACGTTCGGCAGCTGGCTGGAGGACGAGTTCGGGCTCACGCCGGCAGGCATCTCTGGCGTCACGTTCATCCTCGGTGCGAGCGAACTGATCGCGACGCTGTGCGTCGCCCGCTACACCGATGTCTGGGGCAAGCGCCGCTCGGTGGCGATCGGGGCAGCATTGATGATCCCGGCCAGCGCAGGGTTGGCGATGCTGCACCACAACCTGATCCTCGGTGTGGGCCTGCTGACCATCGCGGTTCTCGCCTTCGAGTTCTCGGTGGTCAGCGCGATCTCGCTCGGGGCCACGCTGATGCCGGGCTCGCCGGCGCGAGGTCTCGGATTGCTGGTCGGCGTCGACACGCTGGGCCGGGCAGTGATCTCGGTGCCGGCGACGCGCCTCTACACCAGCTCACGGGATCGGCTGGCCGGCGACGATCTCGGCCATCCTGGCCACGGTCGCCGCTGTGACCATTGTCGTCTCGGCGCCGCGAACGGTCTGAGCTGCCAGGACGTGAAAAGCGTTTGGAGGCGCACGCCCCGCTACGGGGCGCCCGGTGACAAACGCACGAGTGGGCTCGCTGGTGCGACCCGGGAGGCGAGCCGACGCGAGCCGGCGAGCCGGTCAGCCGCGGTAGGCGTTGGTGATCGGCAGTCGGCGGTCCTTGCCGAACGCCTTCAGGCTGACCCGCACACCTGGCGGGCACTGGCGGCGTTTGTACTCCATCACGTCGACCAGCCGGGTGATCCGCCGAACCATCGCCTCGTCGTGGCCGAGTTCGATGATCTCCGACGCGGTCCGGTCCTCCTCGACATACAGCTCGAGGATCGGGTCCAACACTTCGTACGGCGGAAGGCTCTGGTCGTCGCGTTGGTCGGGGCGCAGTTCTGCGGACGGCGGCTTGGTGATGACGCTCTCGCTGATGATCTCGCGCCCGGCACGCATGTTGTAGTAGCGGCACAGGTTGTAGACGCGGGTCTTCAACACGTCCTTGATGACCCCGTAGCCACCGACCGAGTCGCCGTACAGCGTGAAGTACCCGACCGCCATCTCGCTCTTGTTGCCGGTCGTCAGGACCATCCAACCGAACTTGTTCGACAAGGCCATCAACGTCGCACCGCGAACCCGGCTCTGCAGGTTCTCCTCGGTGAGGTCTGCCGGTTTGCCGGCGAACGACTGGCTGGTCATGTCGAGGTAGGCGCTGAAGGCAGGCTCGATGGCGATCGTGCGGAAGTCGATCCCCAACGCGGCCGCGAGATCGGCGGCATCGGTCTTCGAGCCGTCGCTGGAGTAGCGCGAAGGCATCGACACACCGTGCACATGATCGGCGCCCAGCGCATCGACGGCGATGCACAGCGACGATCGTGGAGTCGATCCCGCCGGAGAGCCCGATGACGACGTCGGTGAAGCCGTTCTTGCGCACGTAGTCGCCGGTGCCCAACACCAACGCCTCGTACAACTCGGCGTCGGGAGTCAGTTTGGGCGCGATCCTGGCCGCTGGTGGGGTGCTATCGCGCCCGAGCGATGCATCGGAGACGTGGACCAGGGGCATCTCGATCTCGGTTCGCCGGCCGCGTGGATCGAGCAGGCGCTTGCGGTACACGGGCTCGATGTGCACCTCGGTGATCAACAGTTCTTCGACGAACTGCGCGGCACGGGCGACGAGCGTGCCGTCGGCATCGAACACAAGCGAACCGCCGTCGAAGACCAACTCGTCCTGGCCGCACACCTGGTTGACATAGACGAGCGCACAGCTTGCATCCGCAGCCCGCGTCGCCAGCATGCGCTCGCGATCCGATGCCTTGTCGAGGTGGTACGGCGAGCCGTTGATGTTGATGTTCAGTTCGGCTCCGCCGGCTGCTTGCTCGGCCAGCGGGCCGGTCGGGCTCCACACGTCTTCGCAGATGCTGATGCCCACCTTCACGCCGCCGATCACATACAACTCGTACGGGTCGCTTGCGGAGCCCGGCGTGAAGTAGCGAGCCTCGTCGAACACCGCGTAGTTCGGCAGCAGGCGCTTGCGATATGTGCCCAGCACCGCGCCGTTGGCGCACACGGCTGCGGCGTTGTAGATGTCGCGATCGGCGTCGACGAAACCAACGACGGCGGCGCAATGACCGGTGTGCGCCGCCACCTTGGCCAGCGCCTCGAGGTTGTCGGCGACGAACCCGGCCTTCAACACGAGATCCTCCGGCGGGTACCCGGTGATCGCCAGTTCGGTGAAGGCGACGATGTCGCACCCGGCCGCCTCGGCCTGGTCGTAGGCGGCGACGATCTTGGCGACGTTGCCTTCGAGGTCGCCGACCTTCGGGTTCAGTTGGGCGAGAGCGATCCGCAGGCTGGCCACAGTGTGAAGGCTAGCGATCAGCCGCCTTCGAAGTAGCCGGGAGTGTCGACGACGAGGTCGGTCGCCATGAACGTGTAGTAGCTCATCGTCGCCGGTGCCGGGCTGAGTTGGGTGAACGAAAGAACTGCGTGAATCTGGCCTGCGGCCGTGGTGTTGCCGGCGCTGACGAGCGGCAGTGACGGGCCCGGGTACGGCGTGACGAACCCTGGGCTGGCGTTGTCGACGATCGTGATGGTGTGGGCCATCGCCTGAGCGTTGTCGGGAACGGTCGTCGGATTGATCGACGCACCAGTGCCACCCGGCAAGCGGCCGAACCCGATTCCGAACCGTGAATCCACTTCGCGGAACGGCTGGATCACATGGAACCTGCCGGCCGTCGCGGGCGAGGCCGCGGGCGAGGTGAAGTAGCCGGCGACGTCGACGACCACGTCGGGTATCGCGAACAGGTGGAGGTCGACGGTTCCGTCGGCGGCGACGGGCACCACGACAAGGTTGGGCCGTTGATCGCCCGCACCGTTCGTGTTGAGGTGCGACGAGCCGGAGAACGGCGACCCGCCCGGGCTCGCGCTGAGGAACCCTGGTGGGTCGCCTGGATTGGTCACCGCGGTGACGACCAGGACGGCAGCGTCCATCGCCGCAACTGCGGGCAGGCCGCCGCGTGAGGCGACCGGCACACGGACGTACGGCAACGCGGTACCGGCGCCACGGGTGTACTGATTCGTCGCCGACAGCGCCTCACGCGTGTCGCTGATCCGGTTGGGCGCGACCGCGACGAAACGGCCCCGGCTGACTGCACCG
The DNA here is from genome assembly GCA_963779295.1 of Ilumatobacteraceae bacterium. Lineage (GTDB taxonomy): Bacteria > Actinomycetota > Acidimicrobiia > Acidimicrobiales > Ilumatobacteraceae > JAENVT01. Next base: position 830,360 of record CAVZXO010000008.1, on the reverse strand, counting down.
GGCGCGACGTTGAAGTACCCCAGGACATCGATCACCACGTCGCGCGGTCGAGTACGAGTACACGAGGATCCCACCATTGGCATCGACCGGCACAACAGCGGAGTTGGCGACGTACTCGCCGGCGACGGCGTTGACGTTCGACGCAACCGGTCTGGCGGCGCGGCCGGACCAAGCCGTGAGGTACCCGGCGGTGCTCGGCGTGACGAACGCGAAGTTCACCAGCACCGCCTTGGTGACCGCCGGGTTGACGCCCATCGGCACATAGCGTGTGGTGTTGGCTCGTACCGTCTTGTTGCCCGCCTCCGGCAACCGGCTGTCGAGCACTCTGGTGCCCGGCGGCACGGCGACGAACGACAGCGGACCCGGATCCACGAGCGCCGTCGGCGGCCTCGAGATCTTGCGGACGGCTCCACCGGTGAGCGTGTAGTACAGCGCGATGCTGTCGTTGGTCGTCACGAACGCCATGTCGGCGATACCGCCGACGTCGGTGGCGAACGGCGACGCATAGTCGACTGTCCCGTTCGCTCGGCGGAGCCACATGTTGCCGCTGCCCGCGTCGGCGAACAGGTAGCCGCCGTCGTACTCGGCAGGCCAGTGACCGTTGGGAATGAACGCCGCGGCGGTGATGACCTGGCCGGTGCCGCGCCCGTAGTCGGTCAGCGGGTTGGTGTAGCCGGGATCACCCGCCGGCGCACGGCGGGTTCTGACCGGAAGCGGACACACACCCTCGCGAATCGGCCAGCCGTAGTTTCGAGCGATGCCACCTTCGTCGACTTCTTCGCGGGTGCCGGCCCCGACGTCGTTGATGAAGAACCGCTGCGGCCCGGTGTTGGGGTCGAACGCAAAGCGGAACGGGTTGCGCAGCCCCCACGCGTACAGCTCCTGGCAGAGCGTGGTAGGTGTCGACGGCAGGTTCCCGCGAACTCGACAGCTCTCGGTCCCCGGCCCGCTGATCGGGTTGCCGGGGGCGGGTTCGCCGGTCGAGGGCACAACGCGCAGGATCTTGCCGTTGAGCAAGCTGAGGTCCTGGGCGGCGTCGTTGGGACTGGAGTCCGCGCGGGGATCGGTACCGGCGTCGCCGATCGAGATGTACAAGAAGCCGTCGCCACCGATCTCGAGGTCACCACCGTTGTGATTGCCGTTGCGAGCCGAGATGTCGTCGACGAGCACGATCTCGCTGGCCGGATCGATCGTGTCGCCGCTCATCGTGAATCGGCTGACACGGTTGACGCACCCACCGGGCGAGGCCGGGCTGGGCCGGGTGTAGTAGAGGTAGACGAAGCCGTTGACCCTGAAGTTCTCGTCCAGCGCGACACCGAGCAGGCCGCGCTCGCCCCCGTTGCACGGCGACAGGGCGAGGGTCAGGGCGGGCGTCGGCAGCAGCGCGTCGTTGCGAATCAGGCGAACCGACCCGGACTGCGCCAGCACCATCACGGTGCCGTCGGGCATGCCGACGACCCCTGTTGCAGCGCCCATCGTCGCCACCTGTACATCGGTGAAACCGGGCAACGCGGTCGCCTCGACCACGTTTGGCGCGGCGGAATCGACCACCGGAATCACGACCGAAGCCAAGACCAAGGCAACTGCTGCGTACTTTCGCATGTCGAGCCCTCCAGCTCACGCCCGCCCACGAACGTAACACGGCCCGGTTCACGACTGGCTCAAGTCAGCAGGGCGGGTCGCCTGGGAGGACTCCGGCGACCGACAACTGATACACGACGTCGCCGTCCTTGAAGTAGGTGTTCTGCTTGGCGTCGGTGAACAGCGATCCGACTGCGTCGGCCTCGAGCCGGGCGCACGTCGTTGCCCCGGCCAACGACATCGACGACGTTGCCGGCCAATCGACGATCGTGGGAGCGGGCTCCTGGCCGGTCAGTTCCGACGGGTCGACAGCCCTCGCCTGGAAGCGGTAGGCCGCGGGCACGAACGGCTCCTCGGGCCCGAGGTTGGCAGCTCCAGCGGCCGTGCCGAGATCGCTCAGAGCTGTCGTTGCGTCGAGCAGCTTCTGTCTGGCCGGGCTCTCCGGAGTATCGATCCCCAACGCATACGCGGAGTGGACGAAGCTGCCGCCATCGGCGTTGATCGTGAGGACCGTGTTGGGCGCATCGGCGACATTCTCGCCACCGGTGTAGTCGGGTGGTGGAGCCAGCAGGCCTGCGCTCTGCACGATGCCGAGCAACGATTGAACTCCCGGCTCGGTGATGGTTCGAACGATCATCGGCGGCACCAGCGGCCCCGGGAAGATGGCCGGGACGATCGCCGGGGTGTACACCAAGCCGTCGCCGCTGACGAGCAACGAAGGGGTATTGACGAACGCGAATCCGGATGGGACGAATCCACCTTCGTATGACATCTTCAGCACGACGTCGTCAGCACCGGTCGGATGGGCGATGCCCGGTCGCGGGTGTCGAGCCCGGCGTCGACCCGGGAGTCGTCGGCTCTGCGTCGGCAGGGGTTTGGTCGGGGTCGCCGCAGGCGGCGAGTGCGGCCACCATGGGAGCGACGACGACGGCGGAGAGGAACGATCGTCGGTTCATGTCATGTTGGACGTTCGTCTGGGTCCCGCGGTTCCCACGGTGCGTAGCATCCCACTGTGATGTCAGCCCTGTTCGATCTCACCGGTAAGAAGGCACTCGTCACGGGCGGAGGCCGCGGGCTCGGTCGAGCCATCGCTGTCGGCCTGGCCCAACATGGCGCCGACGTGGCCGTGACCAGCCGCACCGTGGCCGAGTTGACGAGACCGCCGACGCGATACACGAGGTCGGGCGCGAGTGCCTCGTGGTGCCCGGCGATGCCTCGCAGAAAGCCGAGATCGACCGCGTGGTCGGTGAGGTTGCGTCGCAGTGGGGACGCATCGACATCCTGATCAACAACGCCGGTGTCGATGCGGCAGCGCCCGCCATCGACTACACCGAGGCCGACTGGGACTTCGTCCTCGACGTCAACTTGAAGGCCTACTTCTTCTTCGCCCAAGCTGCAGCGAAGGTCATGATCGCGAGCGGCGGCGGCGGTGCGATCGCCAACAACTCGTCGATCTGTGGCGAGGTCGCCGTGAAGAACATCTCGGCGTACAACATCTCCAAGGGCGGAGTGAACATGTTGACCAAGTCGCTCGCCCTCGAATGGGCGCCGCATGGCATTCGCGTCAACGCGTTCTCGCCCGCCTACATGGAAGTGTTCATGCCCGGTGCGGCAGGCGAGCACGACGAAGCCAAGGAGCAAGCCGTGCGCGACCTCACCCCGCTGGCCCGGCGCGGCAAACCCGAGGAGCTCGTCGGGCCGGTGGTGTTCCTGGTGTCGAACGCGTCGTCGTACGTCACCGGCGAAGTGTTGATGGTCGACGGCGGATGGACGATTCGATGAGTGGTCGCTGATGGAAAAGACAGAGATCTTCGACTACATGGCCACCAATGGCCACGAGAAAGTGCTGTGCTTCCAGAACGAGGATGTCGGTCTCCGGGCCATCCTGGCGATCCACTCGACGGTCCTCGGCCCGGCCGCCGGCGGATGTCGCATGTGGACCTACACCGACGATCTGGCGGCGATGGAAGATGCCCTGCGACTGAGCAAGGGGATGACCTACAAGTACGCCGCGGCGGGCATCAATCTGGGTGGCGGCAAGATCGTGGTGATCGGCGATCCCAAGCGCACCGAGGGCCGCGAGATGCTGTTCCGCGCGCTCGGCCGGTTCATCGACTCGCTGGGCGGCGAGTACCTCACCGGCGAGGACGTCGGCACCACCTTGCAGGACATGGACCACATGCGTGTCGAGACACGCAACGTCATCACCCTGCCCGAGTCCGCCGGTGGCGCAGGGCCGATCGGCCCAGCCACCGCGTTCGGTGTGCTGCAGGCCATGCGGGCATGCGTCGAGCAGCACACCGGTTCGCCATCGCTACGCGGCAAGCGCGTCGTCGTGCAGGGTCTCGGTGCCGTGGGGGTGCCGATGGTCGAGTTCCTCGTCGGCGAAGGCGCCACCGTGTTGGTCAGCGACATCGACCCGGCCAAGGTCGCGGCAATGGTCGGCGCACACGGGGCAACCGCGATCGACGCAGCCGACGTCGTCGGAGCCGATGTCGACGTGTACTGCCCGTGCGCGCTGGGTGCGACGATCAACGACGAGTCGCTGGCCGTGCTGAAAGCAGCCGATCGTGTGCGGTTCGGCCAACAACCAGCTCGCCGAGTGGCGTCACGGCGACGAGTTGCATCGACGCGGCGTGTTGTACGCGCCCGACTACATCGCCAACGCCGGCGGAACCGTGTTCGACACCGACCGGTTGTGGGGCGGTGTCAACAAGGAACGCGGCATGGCCAAGGTCACGAAGATCTACGAGCGGATGCACGAAGTCTTCGCAATCAGCAAGGCCGACGGCATCCCGACCTATGCGGCCGCCGACAAGCTCGCCGAGACACGGATCAACGCGTACAAGGCCATCAAGCGGGTACACGGGTTCGATCAAGGCCAGCGCGTCACCATCTGACCGGCCTGGTTTACACAGCGTTCACAGTTCGGCAATGGCTTCGAAACCGCCAGGCAGGCACTATTTCTGCGTCCCGATCGCGGCGCGTCCGAGATCCCGAGAGCGAAGGAACTTAGTGGCTTACCAAGCTGAATACATCTGGCTCGACGGCACAGAGCCGACACCCTTGCTCCGCTCCAAGACGAAGATCTTGGGCGACGGCAAACCAACTCCCATCTGGGGTTTCGATGGGTCGTCGACCAATCAGGCGACCGGCGAGCACAGCGACTGCGTCTTGCGTCCCGTCTTCACCTGTCCCGACCCGCTGCGCGGCGGCACCAACGTGCTGGTGCTGTGCGATGTGCTGAATGCGTCCGACATGAAGCCGCATCCGACCAACACCCGTGCCCAGACCGAGAAGGTCGCCAAGAAGTACGCCAAGGACGAGATGATCTACGGCATCGAGCAGGAGTACACGATGCTGAAGTCCGACGGCTCGCCGCTCGGCTTCCCGAAGGACGGCTTCCCCGCTCCGCAGGGCCCGTACTACTGCGGCGTCGGCACCGGCAGGGTGATCGGCCGCGAGATCATCGAGGAGCACACCCAGGCGTGCATCGATGCCGGCCTCATGATCGAAGGCACCAACGCCGAAGTGATGCCCGGCCAGTGGGAGTTCCAGATCGGCGCCGCCGACGCGCTGACCGTCAGCGATCAGCTGTACGTCGCTCGCTGGCTGTTGCACCGCATCGCCGAGGACTACGACGTGATCATCAGCTTCGACGCCAAGCCGGTGAAGGGCGACTGGAACGGCGCCGGTGCGCACACCAACTTCTCGACCAAGGCGATGCGCGAGGGCTACGGCGCGATCGAGGCTGCGTGCAAGGCCATCGGCAAGCGCGTCGACGCCCACATCAAGGGCTACGGAGCCGACATCGAGAGCCGCCTCACCGGTGCGCACGAGACCGCCCCGTACAACAAGTTCAGCTACGGCGTGTCGAACCGCGGCGCCAGCATCCGCATCCCGTGGCAGGTCGCCAAGGACGGCAAGGGCTACGCCGAAGATCGTCGCCCGAACTCGAACTGTGATCCCTACACCGTCACCCGCCTCATCCTCGAGAGCGTTTGCGCATAATTGCAGATCTGGTCGCTGGGCCCGTTCGAGCCCCTCACGAGGGGGCTCGGGCGGGCTCGACCGGTTTTTCAAGGGTTAGATTTGCCGAATAGAAAGATCCGTGATGCTCGAACAGCAACGTGACTACGTACTGCACACGGCGGAAGAACGCGGGGTACGGCTGATCCGGCTGTGGTTCACCGACGTGCTCGGCAGCTTGAAGAGCTTCGCCATCAGCCCTGCCGAACTGGAGAACGCACTCGAGGACGGCATGACGTTCGACGGCTCGTCGATCGACGGGTTCGGGCGCACGCTCGAGAGCGATGTGCTGGCAATGCCCGACGCGAACACGTTCGAGGTGCTGCCGTGGGGTGACGCGAAGGCGCCCGAAGCCCGCGTGTTCTGCGACATCCACAACCTCGACAGCACGCCGTTCGAGGGCGATCCCCGCCAGGTCCTGCGCCGCAACCTGCAGGCCGCGCACGAGACTCGGCTACACGTTCCTCGTGGCGCCCGACATCGAGTTCTTCTACTTCTCCCCACCGGAGAAGGGCCAAGCACCGGTGCCGCTCGACGAGGGCGGCTTCTTCGATCTCACGACCACCGACGTCGCCGGCATCACTGCGCAAGCAGACCATCCGCACGCTGGAGACGATGAGCATCCCGGTGGAGTACAGCTTCCACGAGGACGCGCCGAGCCAGCACGAGATCGATCTCCGCCACACCGATGCGCTGACGATGGCCGACAGCATCATGACGTTCCGACTCGTGGTGAAAGAGGTCGCCGCCAGCCAGGGTGTGCACGCCACGTTCATGCCCAAGCCGCTCGAGAACGTGCAGGGCAGCGGCATGCACGTGCACCTGTCGCTGTTCGACGGCGACGAGAACGCGTTCTACTCGCCCGACGACGCGTACAACCTGTCGCCGGTCGCCAAGCAGTTCATGGCAGGCCTGTTGCGACACGCCGCCGAGATCACCGCGATCACGAACCAGACGGTCAACAGCTACAAGCGACTGGTGCCGGGCTTCGAAGCGCCGGTGCATGTCAGCTGGGCACGCAACAACCGCAGCGGTCTGGTGCGGGTGCCGATCGCCAAGCGCGGCAACCCCAGCGCAACCCGAATCGAGTTCCGCTCACCCGACCCGGCCTGCAATCCGTACCTCGCATTTGCCGTGATGCTTGCCGCCGGCATGCGCGGCATCACCGAGGGCTACGAACTGCCGCCCGAGGCGGACAGCAACCTGTTCGAGATGAGCGACGCCGAACTGGGCAAGCTGGGCATCGATCTCGTGCCGCAATCGCTCAGCGACGCGTTGAAGGTGATGGAGCAGTCGTCGCTGGTGCACGAGGCCCTCGGCGAGCACATCTTCGAATGGTTCCTGCGCAACAAGCGCAGCGAGTGGCGGGCCTACAAGACCCACGTCAGTGCGTTCGAGCACGACAGATACCTGAGAGCGTTGTAGCTCGGCCGTGATGGAACAACTGGTCGTCTACCCAGAGCCACCGCCACCGGACCTGGCTCGCACGCTGGACCTCGGTGGCTACCGATGGAAGGCGGTGGCGTCGGCTGAGGATGCTGCCGCCCACGAACCACCGGTCGGCTGGGCCGGAGCGATCGTCGCCTGCGACACCGATCCCGAGGGCGCCTGGGCGTTCTGCCGGTCGCTGCGCAAGCGCGATGTGCCCACCCGGCTGTTGCTCCTGCTCAACGGTGCGCAACTGAACGAACTCGAGCTGCGCGACGACCTGTACGACGACTTCTGCCTCACGCCGTTCCACCCGGTCGAGGTCGAGGCCCGGTTGCGGCACCTGCTGTTCCAGGGGTTCACCCAGGTGAAGAGCGAGACCGTCGAGTACAGCGGCCTGGCACTGAACGTCGAGACCTACCAGGCCTCGATCGAAGGTCGCCCGCTCGACCTGACGTACATGGAGTACGAGTTGTTGAAGTTCCTCGCCCAGAACCCGGGCAAGGTCTTCACCCGCGAGATCCTGCTGTCGAGGGTGTGGGGCTACGAGTACTACGGCGGCGCCCGCACCGTCGATGTACACGTCCGCCGGCTACGCGCCAAGCTCGGTGAGGAGCAAGCCAACCTCATCCAGACCGTGCGCTCGGTCGGCTACCGCTTCGGTCAAAGCCGGTGGGGTTCGTAGGTTATGGTCTCCGCCAACCATCGAGCTAGGGGGTTGCGGAGCATGGACAAGGTCGAATCGAGGCGCGCATCGCTGCGCTGGAAACCGAGCTCAACAGCCTGAAGGCGCTGGTTGCGACCGGATGCGCAGTCGGGCCCGCGACGTCGGATCGCCGCGGGATGATGAAGCTGATGGCCGCAACCGCCGTCGGTGCCGTCACCGGCGCCGCCCTTCTCGGCGCTCAACCTGCTGCCGCGGCCGACGGACGACAACGTTGAAGTTGGGCCAGATCAACGACAGCACATCGCCCACCACCATCAACACCACGAATGGCAGTCGCCCTGGTTCTTCGCAGCCAGACGCGCTACGGAGTCGAAGCCAGGCGGCACCCTCGGCAATGCGCTGTTCAACGCCACCGGTCAGAGCCCGCTTGGGAGCCGGCGGCGTACGGCCGGCGCGTTGTACGTCGACGGGCCGGCGACTGGTGGGCGGCAACAGCAGGCGACGGCAGCGGCCAATGGCGCAAGCTCGCCGGCCCGGCCTCGGCGGGACAACTGCATCTGCTCGACAAGCCCGTTCGCGTGTACGACTCCGCCCGGAAGCCCGAGCGTCGGCCCAAGGCCCGCTGAATCCCAACGAGGCCAGGACGGTCGATGCCACCCTCGGCGGCGCCGCGGTGCCCGCCACGTCGAACGCCGTGGTGATCACATTGACCATCACCGGACCGCAAGCTGCCGGGCTTTGCAACTGCATGGCCGAGCGGCCAATGGCCGGGGACGTCGAACATCAACTTCTCGCCAGGCCAAGACATCGCTGCGACCGCGATCGTCGGTTGTGGGCCGGGTGCCAGCATTCAGGTCCTGTCGAACACGGTCACCAACGTCATCATCGACGTCAGCGGCTACTACCAGTAGAGCCGGCGGCCGTCAGGCCAGCGCTGCCGAAACGAGATCTGCGAACACCACGGTGCCCTGCGCGTTGGGGTGGATGTGATCCGTGCGCAGGATCTTCTCCGACGGATCCGACGCCAGATCGAACCACGACAGCACCGTGGTGTTGCCGCGCGCTGCGGCCTGCTCGCGCAGCACCTTGTTGAACATCTTCGTGCCCGGAATCTGGTTGGGGTTGTACACGTCGACCCACAGGATCGGCACGCTGGCATCGACCATCGACATCATCTGCCCGATCAGGTCCGCGTACTCCTCGCGTGGTCTGGTACTTGCCGACGTCGTTGGTCCCCATCGCGATGGCCCACACGTCGGGCTGCACGCCTTCGGAGATCATCGTGAACAGCGTCTTCACTCCCGACAACGGCTCGCCCTTGCCGTCGCCGACGGCGATCCGCCTGCTGACCTCGGCCTCGATCGTGATGTCGATGAAACCCTGGGCGGTCGAGAGCCTCCGTCAGCGACTTGGTCGACGCCTTGGTGATGGAGTCGCCGACCATCGCGAACTTGGTGGGGACGACCTCGGGCGCCGGGAGTTGCCCGACACCTGCGGGCGGCAACGAGGCCGACGGGACACCTCTTTGTCGGTGGCCGAGGAGTACACCTTCTCGCTGCACGCGGAGAGCGCCGCGAGCACGCCGGTCGAAGCACCGGCGCGCAAGAAGACTCGACGAGTGATCCGCATGCCTCCCATTCTGGCCGATGGAGCCTTCGAAATCGCGTCAACCACGTATGGCCGAGGTCACGGTGAGCACGCCGAACAGGATGAACAGGCCCCCTGCCAGGCGTTGCACGGTGCGCACCGGAAGCCGCCGCTCCAACCACTTACCGGCCAGCACCGCCAGTATCGCCACCGCGATGTGTGCCGCGATCGAGCCGAGCAGCAACGGCCGCGGCGTAGCCCCGATCGGCGACGATGCCGATGGTCGCGAGCTGGGTGAAGTCGCCGAATTCGGCGATCCCGATGATCAGTGCCGACCGCCCGACGACGCCCCACGCGCTGTGCACCGCTGCGGTTTCGATGTCCTCGTCGTCGTCGCTGCCGATAACAGCAGGACTCCACCCACCAGGAACACCGCCGCAACGGCGAGTTGGGTGGGCAGGCGCGGCAGGTGACGCAACGCCTCGCCGACCGCGACCGCCAGCACCGAGTGGAAGATCATCGCCAGCGTCACGCCGACCACGACTGCGACCGGCCGGCGGTAGCGGGTCGCCAGGACGATCGTCGCGAACATCGTCTTGTCGGGGAGCTCGGCCAGGAAGACGACGCCGAACGCGACCAGGAACGCTTGCAGTGCCGGTGGCATCAGTCGACGAGTCGCTGAATTCGAGCCGCGTGCCGGGCGTGGGTCCGCACGACACCGTCGAGATCGTCGTGCTCGATCCGTCCGTCGCGCACGACGAAGCGACCGTTGACGATCGTGTGCCACGCCGACACCGGCCCGCAGCGCAGCCAGGCCTCGACAGGGTCGGCCAGCGCGCCGGCGAAGATCGGGCCGTCGAGGCGCCAGACGGCGACGTCGGCGACCGCCCCGGGCTCGATCACGCCGATCTCACCCATCGCGACCAAGGCACGCCGCCCCGCCGAGCGTCGCCAGTTCCAGCGCCATCCGTGCCGTACCGGACGGTGCCCCGTCGCGCAGCTTCGCCAGCAGCATCGCTTGACGAGCCTCCATCCACAGCGACGCGCTGTCGGCCGACGACGACCCATCGACACCGAGGCCGACGCGGACGCCAGCGGCACGCAGTTGCACCACCGGGTGCGATGCCCGACGACAGGATCATGTTGCTGCTCGGGCAATGGGCCACACCCACGCCGGCGTCGCCGAGACGGGCGATCTCGTGCTCGTTCGGCATCACACAATGGGCCACCCACGTTCGGTCGTGACACCAACCGGTTCGCTCGAGGTACTCCATCGGGCGGCAGCCGAACTGGGCGAGCGAGAACGCGTCGTCCTCGGCGTTCTCGGCGAAGTGGGTGTGCAGACGCACGTCGAGTCGCTCGGCAAGTTCCGCAGTGCGCACCATCAACGCCTCGGTGACGCTGAACGGGCTGCACGGCGCCAACGCAATGCGCACCATCGCACCGTGAGCGCGATCGTGATACCTCGCGACAGCGTCCTCGCACGCCGCGAGGATCTCGTCGTCGTCGGCGACCACGTCGTCGGGTGGCAGGCCACCGTCCTTCTCGCTCAACGACATCGAGCCGCGGGTCGGGTGGAAGCGCATGCCCAACTCGGTCGCGGCCGCGATCTCCGCCGACAACAGGTCCCCAGCGCCGCGCGGATGCAGGTAGAGGTGGTCGCTCGATGTCGTGCAGCCACTGAGTGCGAGTTCGGCGAGGCCGACGAACGCGCTCGCGTACACCGACTCCTCGTCGATCGCCCGCCACAGCGGATACAGCGACTGCAGCCAACCGAACAACGGTTTGTCGGTCATCGGCGGATAGGCGCGGGTGAGGTTCTGGAAGATGTGATGGTGGGTGTTGACGAGACCCGGAGTCACCAGGCAGTCGCCTGCATCAATGGTGACGTCGGCTGCAGGTTCCGCGTCGGTCGACGACCCGACCGCTGCGATCACGCCGCCGTCGATCGACACCCATCCACCGGCGAGCTCGCGCCGGCTCGCGTCGAGCGTCGCCAGCAACCGAGCGTTGCGGATCAGCAGGTCGGCCACGGCTCGGGCTCAGGCCAGCGAGTCGACGATGATGCGGATGTCGTCGATGGATGTCAGCGGGTTGATGATGCACAGCCGCAGCAGCGACCTCGCCGTTCCACGACGTCGGCGTCACGAATGCCGTGCCCTCGTCGAGCAAGCGGTCGCTCCACGCCTGGTAGTCGTCCGCGTTCCAGCCCGTACGACGGAACAGCAAGATGCTGAGCTCGGGCTCCATGATCAGTTCGAGATGGCTGGCATCGTCGATCAGCCGGGCACCCTGGCGAGTGACGTCGAGCGCAGTCTCGATCGCGTCGCGGTAGGCCTCGGTGCCGTGGGTCGCCAGGCTGAACCAGAACGGCAGGCCGCGGGCGCGACGCGACAGGTGATGGGCGAAGTCGCTGGGGTTCCAGTCGTGACCGTCGCCGTCGGCGTCGCCCCCGTGCAACACGTCGAGGTACTCGGCGTGCTGCGTGTGCGCGGCGCGGCCGACGTTGGGATCGCGATACACCAACGCGCAGCAGTCGAACGGAGCGAAGAACCACTTGTGCGGGTCGACGATGAAGCTGTCGGCGTGTTCGATGCCGCGGTACAGATCGCGCACGCTGGGAGCGGCCAGCCCTGCGCCGCCGTAGGCACCGTCGACGTGCAGCCACACTTCTGTCTCGGCACACACTTCGGCTGACGCCGGCGAGATCGTCGATCACTCCCGCGTTCGTCGTTCCCGCAGTCGCCACGATGGCGAACACACGCTCGCGATCTTCGTTCGGAAGACCGTCAATGGTCTCGCGCAGCGCCGTGCCCCACATGCGACCCTGCGCGTCGGCCGGCACGAACACGACGTCGGCATCGATCGCCCGAGCGGCCGAGGCGACACTGGAGTGCGCGCCCTTGCCGGTCAGCATCAGACCACGAGTCCGGTCGTACATGCCGCCGGCCCGGTGACGCCATCGGAATCGCGCGGCGATCAATGCGCTGAGATTGCCCGCAGTGCCACCGGTGACGAACACGCCTCCGGCAGCGTCGGGCATGCCGACGAGGTCGGCGATGTACCGCAGCGCCTCGTTCTCGGCGTAGACGGCTCCGCCGCCTTCCAGCCACGATCCGCCGTAGATGCTCGATGCTCCGACCACCAGATCGAACAGGATCGATGCCTCGGTCGGCGCGGCCGGCACGAACGACAAGAACCGCGGATGGTCGATCGAGATGCTGGCCGGACCAAGCACGTCGGCGAAGATGCGCAACGCCTCGAGACCGCCGATGCCCTTGGCAGTGACAGTCTTGCCGACCATTGCCCGTAACTCGGCTGCCGATCGGGTCTTGTCGAGCGGCGGAGGGTCCAAACGCATGCGCTCGACCGCGTAGCGCACGACAGCCTGCGTCAACACCTCGGTCGAGGGATCGTGACGATGCATGGTCACACGTTGAGATCGAGCAGCTCGCTGCCCTCGTTGCGGACCTCGGCATCGCGGTTGAGGACCACGCCGAGCACCGCTGCGATGACCACGCTGCCCATGCACACCAACACCGGAAGGAGCAGCAGCACGAGCACGATTGCGATTGCGCCAGGCACGGCGGTCACCCTACTGGCTTGTACGCCCAGGCCTCAATCTCCACTGCGGCGCCGGCCGGCAACGCAGCGACGCCGATCGTGCTGCGAGCCGGGCGATGATCGCCGAAGCCGGCGACGTAGGCGTCGTTGAACGTCGCGAACGTGTCCATGTCGGTCAGGAAGCACAGTGTCTTGGCGACGTCGGTGAGCGAGGCGCCGACGCTGGCGAGCTGCGCCTCCAGGTTCTCGACTGCCTTGGCGGTTTGCGCGGCGACTCCGCCGCTGACGAGCACCCCGTCGCTCATTCCGAGTTGGCCGCTGACGATGATCCAATCACCAGCGCGAACGACAGGGGTGTACGGGCCAAGAGGTTTGCTCATGAATTGCATCGTACGCCCGACGTCTGACCGGCCAGGACAACTCCTACACTGACGACGATGTTGATGTCGCGGCGCCATCTTCTTGCCGGCGCCGGGGCGCTGGTGTTCGTGGCAGCGTGCGGCGACGATTCGTCGTCCGGCTCGTCCGCAACCGCCGAGCCGGATCCGGGCACGACCGGGTTCTCGATTGCCCAGCGATACCCGAGCGACACGTTCGTGCCCGGCATGGTTCGTCTGCCGATCTCGCTCGCCGGCCAAGGCGCCCTGTTGACGACGGACGATGGCGTTCCCGATGTGGTCAACGGCGTGGTTCTCGATTCAACCGATCAAGCAGATCCTGACCGTCAGCGCGCCCATACGTTCGACCGACCTCGTGATCCCCTATTGGGCGATCAACGTGCAGATCGACCAGCCGGGGATCTACACGTTGCGACTCGACGGCGATGATGGGTTCGGGGCACCGTTCCAGGTCACCGATCCGGCCCAGGTCACCGTGCCGTACGTCGGTTCCCTGTTGCCGCCGTTCGACACACCGACGGTGACCGATCACCGCGGCGTCGAGCCCTACTGCACGCTGACCCCGGCCCCGTGCACGCTGCACACCATGACGCTGACCGAGGCGTTGCTCTCGGGCAAGCCGGTCGCCTACATGGTCGGTACGCCGGCGCATTGTCAGACTGGCACGTGTGCCCCGGCACTGGAGTTCCTGGTGAAATCGAACGCACGGCTCGGCGACGCCGTCGCGATGGTGCACGCCGACGTGTACGCCGACGAAGCTGCCACCACGATCGCGCCCGCCGTCGAGGCGCTGGGATTGCAGTACGAGCCGGTGCTCTACCTGGTGAAGGCCAACATCGTCAAGGACCGCATCGACGTGGTGTGGGATCAGAGCGAGCTCGACGAGCGGCTCGACGCGTTCTTGGCTGCTAGCTAGTCAGCTGAAGCTGGACCCGCAACCACATGTGCGGCTGGCGTTGGGGTTGTTGATCGAGAAGCCGGCCTGATTGAGGCCGTCCTTGTAGTCGAGCGTGGCACCCTGCAACATCTGTGCCGATGCCGAGTCGACGACGACGTTGACGGTCGCACCCGGGTTGCCGAACGTGGCCTTCTCGTCGTCGGCAGCGACATCGCCGTCGAAGAACATCTCGTAGGAGAATCCGCTGCATCCACCCGGACGCACGGCGACGCGCAGCGCCAGCTCGAGATCGCCTTCGGCCTCGAGCAGTTCCTTGACCTTGACAGCGGCGGTATCGGTGAGCGTGATCACGGTGTTGGCTCCTCCTACGGTTGGAAAGACATTGTAACGACGTGTAACCGTACAATTCATGTTGTGATTCCCAGCCCGCCCGATGTCGACACCGTCACTGAGCTGCTGCGGTCCGTCATCGACCCCGAACTCGGTGCCGACATCGTCACGCTCGGGATGGTTCCGTCGGTCGATGTCAGCACGGATGGCGTGGTCACGGTCGGTGTCAAGCTGACGATCGGCGGCTGCCCACTGCGCGCCCAGATCAAAAAGGACGTCGAGACCAGGGTCGCCGTGCACCCCGGTGTGACGAAGGTCAAGATCGACTGGGGCGAGATGACCAGCGAGGAACGATCCGACGTGATGCTGAAGGCGCGCTGGAACGCTCGCGAGAACGCACCCAACACGGAGATTTCATCGTCGACACGGATTCTGGCCGTCGCCAGTGGCAAGGGTGGGGTCGGCAAGTCGTCGGTCACCGTCAACCTGGCTGCGGCGATCGCTGCCGAGGGGTTCACGGTCGGCGTGCTCGATGCCGACATCTGGGGCTTCTCGGTACCGCGCCTGCTCGGCATCGACGACCGGCTCGAAGCGCAAGCGGTCGAAGGTCGCGACAAGCCGATGATCATCCCTCGCGAGTTGCCGATGGGGCGCGGATTGTTGAAGGTGGTCAGCACCGGTTTCCTCGTCGAGGAAGACACCGCGCTGATGTGGCGAGGGCTCATGCTCAACAAGGCGGTCGAGCAGTTCTTGCGCGACGTGCACTGGGGCGAACTCGACTACCTGTTCATCGACATGCCACCGGGCACCGGCGACGTGCAGATGGGCTTGGCGCGGATGTTGCCGCGAACCGATCTACTCATCGTCACGACCCCCGCCATCGCCGCGCAGAAGGTCGCTGCCCGGGCAGCCGACATGGCTCGGCGCAGCTTCTTGCGGGTGTGCGGAGTCATCGAGAACATGTCGTCGTTCACCTGCGACCACGGAGTCGAGTACGCCTTGTTCGGTACTGGCGGAGGTCAAGTCTTGGCCGACGAGATCGGCGTCGAGTTGCTCGGGCAGGTGCCGCTCGAACCCGCGGTGGCGGCCGGCGGCGACGCGGGCCGTCCGGTAGCGATCGCGGGTACTGGTCTGGCCGCTGCGGAGTTCCGGGCGATCGCTCGCAAGATCGTCGACGAGGTCGCACCCCCGGTCAACATGGCCGGGTGCTCGGCGCGCATGTTGTCGCTGGTTGCCGCCGCGCTCGATGCGGCCGATCAGTCCAAGTCGGCCTAGTCGCCCAGCGTGTCGTAGTCGTCGTCGCCCGGCATCGAGATGCCGCGAATCCGACCATTGGCATCGATGCGCATTCTCGGCAGGATCGCCGTCGGTCGACCGAGCACTCGCGCTGCCGCCATGACGTCTGCTGACGTGCTGTGCGCGGCGACGAACTCGAGGTTCTTGATGGTCGGTGGCATCATCGTCAATTCGCCGCGTTCGTGGCGGCCCAAGGCATCGCGTGGTCCCACCCACTCACTGGCGATGGTCTCGTTGTCGTCGTGGTGCGACGCTTGGTCAGGCGGAGCGGCGGCGACGAAGAAGCGGGTATCGAAGCGGCGCGGCGATTCCTTGACCGGGGTGATCCAGTGGCTGATCCACACCAGATGATCGATGGCTGGGATCAGATCGTGCTGGGCACACAGATGTCGAAGGTCGATTGTGCCGTCGTAGACGGCTTGGCGGTGCGACAACGCGGGATGTCCGTCGGTGACCATGTGTCCGCTGGAGTCGGTGGCAAGCAGGACCCCGGCCTCCTCGTAGCACTCTCGAATTGCGGCGATCGCGTATCCGTCGTCGCCGTCGCCGTCGCCTTCTTCGACCTTGCCGCCCGGGAACACGTACATTCCACCGGCGAACGCAGCAGCCTTGGTTCGGCGGAGCATGAAGACTTCGATGCCCTCGGTCGTGTCCACGTCGCGCAGGAGCATCACCGTGGCTGCGGGTTTGGCGGGCATCACCGGATCGGTCATTGCGGGCGACGGTAACGCGTTGCGTAGTCTGGCGCCCGTGTTGGTGTGGATGGATCTCGAGATGACCGGCCTGGAGCCTGCCAGGCACGTGATCGTGGAGATCGCGACGCTGGTCACCGACGATGATTTGAACATCGTGGAGGAGGGTCCGGACCTCGTCGTGCACCAAGACGAGGCGGCACTCGCCGAGATGGATCCCATCGTTGTCGAGATGCACACCAAGAGCGGACTGCTCGACGCCATCCGTAGTTCGACGATGACGCTGGAGGAGGCGGGCGCGCAGACGCTGGAGTTCATCAAGAAGCACGTCACCGAAGCACGGCGTGTTCCCCTGTGCGGCAACTCGATAGGTATGGATCGCCGGTTCCTTGCTGCGTACCTTCCCGAGATCGAGGAGTACCTGCACTACCGCAGCGTCGATGTCAGCACGGTCAAGGAACTGGTGAAGCGGTGGTATCCGGGGCTCAACAGCACTCGGCCACGCAAGGCGGGGGCACACCGAGCCCTCGACGACGTGCTCGAGAGCATCTCGGAGATGAAGTTCTACCGCGACAACGTGTTCGTTCCGTTGGTGCCCAAGGCGGCGGCTTCGGCCGAGCCGGCGGTGGCGGACGGCCTCGATGACCCGGAGATCACGGCGAATTCGCCCGAATCCAGCTGAGGGCGTCGCCTGGCTTGATGCGACGTGCTTCGATGTCGTCGAGCAGCGACCTCAGTCTCGAGAGTTCGTTCGACGCACTGATGCCGTAGCGCAGGGGGTTGGAGTCGGCAACGGTTGTACAAGTCCGGCACGCTCGAGGGTGCATCGCTGAGAAGTGCTGCCCCGTGTTGGGCCTCACCAAGGTGCCACACAGCGTTTCGCGCTTCGATCCTTCGGGTCGCACGCTGGTGCGCATGGCGTGCATTCGGCCGAGCGGCGCCACCGAGCCGCCGCGCTCGTAGCCGCTTCCCGTCCACGAGTCGCCGGCCACCTGGGCCGGTAGCGGTCGCACCGTGCGTTGATGCTCGAAGCCGTGGCGGTGCTCGTACGCACGTTGGCGGCAGGCGTGATTGCAGTAGAGGCGAGGGCGGCCCGGACGACAGGCGATGACGAACTCCGACGCACACCACGAGCACGGTCGATGCGTTGGGCGGGGATGGAAGATGCGAGTCATGGTGATCGTTCTACGCCCGGGGTGTGACACGTCGAGTCCTCGCTGGTCGCTGGTCGCTGGTCGCTGGCGGTCGGCGTGTCGGCGTGTCGGCGTGTCGGCGTGAGGGCGTGTCGGCGGGTCGGCGGTCGCGTGTGGCGTCAGTGTGAGCGTCACTGAGTGGGTCACCGCCCCTCCCGGATCGTCAGTGACGAAACGGTCACCTCTTGGCCACTCGCCCCTCGTGAATCGTCAGTGACGAATCGAGCCCGTCCCGCTCGGTCTCGTCGCCTGACGAATCGTCCGTGACGCAATGCGCACCCGAGAGTTTCGTCACGGACGATTCACGAGGGGCCGAGACAGTGGGTCAGTTGCGTTTCGTCACGGACGATTCACGAGGGGCTGAGACAGTGGGTCAGTTGCGTTTCGTCACGGACGATTCACGAGGGGCTGAGGCAGCGGAGAGCCGGCCAGAGTCGGGCGGGCGTCGATCGAGTCACCGGGAGGGCGGGCGACCGACTCGGAACGCAACGAGGCAGCGAGCTTGATCGTCGACGAGCCAGCCGCGCAGCTCAGCCTCGCCACCAGCACCACCAGCACCATCCTCGCCACCAGCACCACCCGCACCACCCAGCACCACCCGCACCACCACGACACCACCCGCACCGCCGCCCGCCGCACCCTCGCCGCCATCAACCCAACCCACGCCGAGGCGGACGTCACGGTCGATCGACGCCCGGTACTCGACCTCGACACGCAGCGGTGCCCGCAGATCACGACGGCGCGCCAACACCTCCTCGACGAGAGCGAACGCGATCGCGTTGTTCACGTGATCCATCACGTCGAAGTCGGTGAATCGGACGGGCCACGGTGAGAGCTGGAGATCTACAGGCGGGGGGCCGAACACCAACCGAGACGACACCAACCGCCCATGCGTGCTGCGACCGTAGATGTCCTCGAAGCCGGCGGCCGGCGGCACAGGGCGAAGCGACTCCGCATCGAGGTGAACCCACAGTGTCGCCGAACTGATCGAGCCACCTGCCGGGCTATCGATGTCGACCCGCCGTTCGGCCCAACGCGAGCCGAGCCCGGAGCACCAGGTGACCATGTCGAGCGGCTCGAGATAGGTCGGGAACTGGTGCACATCGATGACAGTTCGACGCACCACCCACGTCATCCGACCGAGGCCGACATCGCGTGTGTCGTCGTCCGACAGGTCATGCAGATACCTGGCGGTTGCATCGAGACGCAGCCTCCCGCCCGGAGAGCAATCGCCGAGCCGAACTCGCCGCGATCCGGCGAACGTCCGCCCCTCGAGCGGGCGCCGGACCATGTCGAACATGTTGTGACATTAAATGAGTTGACGCAGCTTCCAAGTTCTGGTTGCCTATGTCTCGGCTCGCCACATTTGTGTCGAGCCGACGAACTACGGAAAGCACTGGTACAGCATGAGCACGACGTTCGCACCGAAAGCAGCCATGGCAGCTGCTGGCGCGCGCCCGTGCACCGGGCTCGTCCACGGCTACCTGTGGTGCGCAGCAGTGTCGTCCGACATGAACCCCAATTTCATGAACGAGACAACTATCAAGCGCCCAGCCCGACGCCTCGGGAAGCGACCGACGTAACACAACTACGTCGAGAGCATCCGCTCCGAGGCCGTCGGGATTCGATCCCGGCGGCCTTTCTGCTTTTTCCAGCCCCTTTCCCACTCGTCCGAGAGGAACCACCCGAAATGTACGCAATCGACATCAACCGACACATCGACATCGACATCGAGTTCGCCGAACTGGTCGAGCCGGTCGCCGTGCGCGCCCCCAAGCCGCGCTGCGCCGACGGGCACGGCACCCTGACCCACCTGTTCTTCTCGGACACCCCGCTCGACATCGCCCGGGCCAAGGCCATCTGCAGCAAGTGCTCACTTGCATCAGATTGCGTTGACGGCGCGATCGAGCGAGCCGAGCCCTGGGGAGTCTGGGGTGGCGAACTGATCGAAAATGGTCGGATCGTGGTCAACAAGCGACCACGTGGCCGACCGCCCAAGAACCCCCGCCCGGCGGTGGTGATCGACGAGGTGCCCATCCCCCCGCACCTGGTTGCATAACAGATCGCCGGTCCGGGGCAACGCTTCGCGCGACCCCCTGGCTGTGCTCCGGCGCCCCCTGCCATCGGACCTCCCCCGACGATGGCAGGGGGTGGACGCTGGATAGCCTTCACCGGGTGACGGTCAACAAGCGGCTGCTGTTCGGCTCGTTGGCCGTGGCAACAGCGTTGGTTGCCGTTGTCGCGGTTGTCCAGGCCAACACCGGCGACGACAGGACCGACGACGTCACACTCTCTTCGGGCAACGACCTCTCGCCGACGATCGGCACCAACGCAGTCGTCGCCGGCCAGTCGCTCCCCCAGGTCGACGTGCAAACCTTGGCCGGCGACGCGCTTCGCCACCGCAGATCTCGTCGGGCGACCCCTCGTCGTCAACTTCTGGTTTTCGACGTGTGCGCCGTGCAAGAAAGAGTTGCCGGGTTTCGCCGCAGTGCACGCCAAACTCGGTGATCAAGTGCGATTCGTCGGGATCGACTCACTGCCGCCATCCGACACCGAGGAGAACTTCGCACGCGACAGAGGAGTGCAGTACGAGCTGCTGTACGACCCGAACGGCGAGCTGACCTCCGTGATCGGAGTCGCCGCTTATCCGCAGACCCTGTTCATCGATGCACACGGCACGATCCTCAAGCAGACCGGCGAGCTGACGGCCGAAAGGCTCGAGCAACTGATCAGGACCACGTTGCTGTGATCGCGCTCGATGCCAGGCTGGCCACGTCGTTCACCGCCGGCCTGCTGGCCGCGATCAACCCATGTGGTTTCGTGTTGCTGCCGACCTACCTCATCTATTTCCTCGGCATGGAGAACCTTCGCCCGGGCGCCGAGAGAGCGTCCGTGCTGCGAGCGATCAACGTCAGCCTCGCCGTCTCTGCCGGGTTCATGAGCATCTTCGTGGTGATCGGCGCCATCACGAAGCTCTCGACCAACTGGCTCGTCGAGAAGTCCCAATGGGTTTCGCTGGTCATTGGCCTGGCGCTGCTCGTGCTGGGGATCGCCATGCTCTTCGGGTACCGGCTTCCGTACACGACCCCGAAGCTCGACGTCGGAGAACGCGACAGAACCGTACGGTCGATGTATGTCTTCGGCATCGCATACGCCGTCGCCTCGATCGGGTGCACCATCGCACCGTTCTCGTCCGTGGTACTCGGCAGCTTCAGTTCCGACGGGCTCAGCACGGGCATCACCGCGATCGCCCTCTACGGAGTGGGAATGGCGCTGGTCGTGACCGGGCTCACCGTGACGTTGGCACTTGCCAACGTCACGCTGCTGAAGTTCTTGCGTCGCGGCATGGTGTGGTTCGAACAGCTCGCCGGAATACTGCTCGTCCTCACGGGCATGTACCTGTGTTGGTACTGGTACAGCAGCATCACCGATGGCACCGGTGGAAGAGTTGTCGCCAAAGCCACGAGTTGGAACGACAAGCTGGCCAACTTCGTTCAAGAGCACCAGACCCCCGTTGTCTGGGCAGGCGTGACCGTGATCGTCGCCGCAGTCATCACCGCGCTCACCCTGCAACGCAACAACGAGCCGACGTCGTGAACGACCAGTTCGCCGAACTCCTCGCGATGAACGGCGTGCAGGAGGTCTGCGCCCTGCGCAGCCGAATCGGGTTCATGGCCTACCACGGCGGATCTCTCGAGGAGCAGACCGATGTGATCGCATCGGTCGCCGCCGAACGAAGCGGCGCCAGCTACTACGCAGTGCTGCAACCCGACGACGTGCAATGGCACATTCCCTCGCACAAGGTCAGCCCCGACTCGTCGGCACAGCTGAAGACCTTCATCGAACACGTCGACACGGTCATCACGATTCACGGCTTCGGTCGCCGCGACCACTTCACCTCGTTGCTGCTCGGTGGCCAGAACCGAGACCTGGCCGATCACGTCGCCCGGCATCTCAAGCCGCGCCTACCGGACTACGACGTCGTCACGGACCTCGACCTGATCCCCAAGGACCTGCGCGGCCTGCATCCTGCCAACCCGGTCAACCTTCCCCCGCAACAGGGTGTGCAGATCGAGTTACCGCCACGCATCCGCGGCTCCAGCCCGATCTGGGCGGACTGGGACCACACCAAGATGGTCCCGCCAATGGCCTCGCTGATCGACGGACTCGTCGACGCCGCGGCCTTGTGGGCTACGGAGCCAACCGCTCGATGACCCACGAGCTGTCGGGCCCCGAAGATTCGTCGCGGCGATAGCGAACCCGGTCGTGCAATCGACTGGGGCGGCCCTGCCAGAACTCGAACATCACAGGTCTCAGTAGCCAGCCACCCCAATACGCCGGACGCGGAATCTCATCGACATTCGCGAACGTCTGCTCGAACTGGGCGACGCGTTCCTCCAACGACGCCCGATCGGGAAGCACCTGCGACTGCGGCGACGACCAGGCGCCGATCTGCGACGACCGAGGCCGCGACCCGAAGTACTGCGTCGCTCTCCACGTCGGGTAACCGCTCGACAACCCCGGCAACACGTGTCTGACGATGCAACTGCAACCACGTGAACAACATCGACGCGCGCGGTTCGACCGACAGCTGTTCACTCTTGGACGACTCGTAGTTGGTGAAGAACGCAAACCCACGCTCGTCGGCGCCGCGTGCCAGGAGGTAGCGGGACTGCGGCCAACCCGTGCCATCGACAGTCGACAGCACGAACGCGTTGGGCTCGGCGCACCCGGCCTGCGACGCCTGGTCGTACCACTGCTGCCATTGCGCGATCGGATCGTTGGCCACGTCGCCGACATCGAGCCCGGCCGACTCGTAGTCGGCACGCCGCGACGCGAGATCGCTCATCGCCCCGTGATCCGCTCGACGCCGCGCATGTACGGACGCAACACCTCGGGCACCACGACACTGCCGTCCGGCTCGCGGTAGTTCTCGACGATCGCCGCCCAAACTCGCGGCACGGCAAGCGCCGAGCCGTTGAGGGTGTGGGCGATCTGCGTGCCCTTCTGCCCGGCAATGCGATAGCGGATGTCGGCGCGCCGGGCCTGGTAGTCGCTGAACCATGAGATCGACGACACCTCCAGCCAGGCATCGGCACCGGGCGCATAGACCTCGATGTCGAAGCTGCGGTGATGGCTCTGCCCCATGTCGCCGGTACAGATCTCGATGATCCGGTACGGCAATTCGAGCCCGGCGATCAGCGACTCGGCGCGGCCGATCATCTCGACCAGAAGATCAGGCGCCTGCTCCGGAGCGGCCACGGCGAGGATCTCGACCTTGTCGAACTCGTGAGCGCGCAGCATGCCGCGCGTGTCGCGACCGGCAGAGCCGGCCTCGCGGCGATAGCACGGTGTGTACGCCATCATCAGCAGCGGCAGCTGCTCGGCGTCGACCACCTCGCCCGCGTAGATCGAAGTGAGTGGAACCTCGGCCGTGGGGATGCACCACAGGTCGTCGCGTTCGATGTTGTACGCGTCGTCAGCGAACTTCGGGAGTTGACCGGTGGCCGTCAGCGTTGCCGTGGTGACGAGCGACGGCGGACGGATCTCCTCGAACTTGTCGACGTTGCGGTCGAGTGCGTACTGGCACAACGCTCGCGACATCGCCGCGCCGTTGCCGCGCTGCATCGTGAACATCGCACCACTGATCTTCGTGGCACGCTCGTTGTCGAGAATTCCGAGCGCGGCACCCGTCTCCCAGTGCGGCACGCGCCGGTGCTCGGGGAACTCGGCGGACAGACCGACCGGACCCTTGACGACCGGATTGTCGGCATCTCCCGCGCCATCGGGCGCGTCGGGATGCGGGACGTTGGGGATGCGCAACAGCACATCGCGCAGGTCGCCCTGCACGACCTCGAACTCGTTGGCCAGCACCCGCTCGTGGTCGCCGAGCGCCCGGCTGCGCAGTTGTAGTTCTTCGGCGCCATGGACGTCGCCGTCGCGTCGCAACTTGCCGACCGCCTTCGACAGCTCGTTGACCTCCGAGCGGATGGCATCGCGCTTGGCGATGATGTCGCGCGACAACGCATCGAATGCGATGGCCCGATCCAGCTGGTCGAGAACGTCGCGCTGACCACGACGGGCGAGGGCAGCACGAATCGCGTCGGGTTCGTTGCGCACTGAACGGACATCGATCACAGTTCGGAGAGGTTACCCGTGCTCAGCGGGTGAAGGCGTAGGAGAATCCTCGCGGGGCGCCATGCCGGCACGATGTCGTGACCCGTGCTTGGCGCAGGTTCACGAACTTGCGACCCGTGCGCATCCCATGGTCTCGAAGCCGGCGAGCGAAGTCGAGGTCGTCGACCGTGCTCACACGCTCGTCGAACCCGCCGATGGCCTCGAAGTCGTCGCGACGGCACCAGTACATCCCACCGCCGAGACCGTTGAGGTAGGTCGTCAGCCTCGACACCACCATCGCCGCATCGATCGCCAGCGTGTGTCGCTCGGCATGCTGCATCGCGCCTCCGCCGACGTAGCAGCCGGTGGCCAGCAGCCGCTCGATCTCGGCGAACGTGAGAGGCGACATCACTCGGTCGGCGTCGATCGTCACAAGGATCTGGCCCGTCACGACCGCGGCGCCGGCGTTGCGTGCGACTGCAACACTCGGTCGGTGCACAGTCACCACGGCGGCACCCATCGACGCCGCGACTCTCGCCATGGGACCGTCGCCGTCGACCACCGCTACCACGACCTCGGCATCGGTACGAATGGCCTGTGCGGCTCGGTCGATCGCGCGGAAGCTCCGTGCCAGATCGGCCTGCTCGTCGAGAGCAGGCACCACCACGGAGAACCGTGCCATGCCCAGTGATCGGCCGAATCGGGCGCTGACTTGATCGCGAATTCGTGAGACGGACCGAGCGGGGAGAGAACGGTGGCCTAGGGTCGCACGTTGTGACTGCCGTGGAGGTCGAGCATCTGACGGTTCGCCATGGCGACCTGGTGGCCGTCGACGCCATCTCGTTCACCGCAGAGGCCGGTCAGGTGACCACCGTGCTCGGCCCCAACGGTGCCGGCAAGACGTCGACCATCGAGGTGTGCGAGGGCTATCGACGGCCGACGATGGGAACTGTTCGCGTGCTCGGCCTCGATCCTGCGACGCAGCAACGCCAGCTCAGCAAGCGAATGGGGGTGATGCTGCAGGAAGGCGGCGTCTACCCGAGTGCCTCGGTGTTGGAGACGGTACGCCACTATGCCGCCCTCTACGACAACGGTGCAGATGCCGTCGCGTTGGTCGAATCTGTCGGGTTTGACTGCCAGGAGCAAAGCGCCTTGGCGGCGGTTGTCGGGTGGCGAGAAACAGCGGCTGTCGCTGGCGCTGGCGCTGGCCGCCAAGCCCGAGGTCGCCTTCCTCGACGAGCCGACATCGGGAGTCGACATCAACGGCCGCGACGCGATCCGCAGCATCATCCGAGACCTTGCGTCCGGCGGATGCGCTGTCGTGCTGGCCACCCACGAGCTCGACGAGGCAGAGCGCCTCGCCGACCGGATGGTGATCATCGACAACGGTTCGCTCGTTGCCGACGCGACGTTGGCCGAGCTGCGCAAGGGACACGACGAGATCCGGTTCCGCAGCGACCCCGGCCTCGATCTCCGCGCGCTCGCGGCGGCCACCGGCATCATCGCCAGCGAGGTCGGCCGCGACGAATACGTCATCGACGCCCCGCCGCAACCTCGCCTGATGGCCCAGCTGGGTGACTGGCTGGCCGAAGCCGGGCATCCGTTGCACGACCTGCGCGCCGGCGGGCAGCGGCTGGAAGACGTGTTTCGCCGGCTCACCAGGGGTGACCAGTCCAAGGGTGACCAACCGTGAAGGTTGCGATGGTGCAACTTCGAGCCGAAGTACGCCGTGCCGCCGGCAACGGCGAGCAGCTGCTGTTGACGCTCGGCATCCCGGTGCTGCTCTTGGTCTTCTTCAGCGTCGTCGACGTCCTGCCGACCGGCACGAAGGAACCAATCGACTTCCTCGCGCCGGGGATCCTGGCATTGGCGACGATGAGCACTGCGATGGTCAGTCTCGGCATCGCCACCGGATTCGATCGCGGCTACCACGTGCTCAAGCGCCTGGGCACGACGCCATTGGGACGGCCACGGCTGATCGCCGCCAAGATCGGCTCGGTGATCGTGATCGAAGTCGTCCAGTTCGCAGTGTTGATCCCGGTCGCCTTCGCCCTCGGTTGGGATCCACATTCACCGAATTGGCTGCTCGCGGTGCTGGGCGTGGTGGTCGGCACCATGGCATTCGCAGGCATCGGATTGACCCTTGCCGGCCGCTTGCCACCTGAGATCAACCTCGCCGCGCAGAACGGGCTGTACCTCGTCCTGCTGCTGCTCGGCGGCATGGTGATCCCGTTCGCAGAGCTTCCCGGGCCCATCCGCGGCCTCGCCCACGCGCTGCCATCCGGGGCGCTCGCCGATGTACTGCGCGATGCGTTGAGCGACGCGGGCACGCAACCAACGCAGTCGTGGATCGTGCTGTGCATCTGGGCAGTCGTCACGCCGCTGCTCGCGGCGCGCCTGTTCCGCTGGGACTAGTCGCCGGTCAACGCACCTTCTCGGGCGGCGCAGGTGTGCTGTCGAATTCGGACTTCACCTCGTCGAACGTCAGCGGCTTGCGGCGATAGGTGTTCTCCTCTTTCCAGTTCGTCGCGAACCGCTTGAAGAAGTAGAAGACCACGAGCGTCCACAGGAAGATCGATCCCCCGACCTTCATGATTGCCCCGGCCACTTGTTGGTCATCGGTCGGGCTGATGCCCCAGACCCGCACCGGCTCGTTGTAGTGCGAGTAGACAACGCCCTCGGCGAACGTCAGCCAACCGGCCGGCACCGTCGGGATGACGCTCTGCAGGAACAGGTAGATCGGCTTGGCCGCGTCGCTGATCCGCAGTTCGTGGAACGGCCCGACGACAGGCATCCACATCAGCAAGGCAGTGAGCACCAGCAGCAGATGCAGCGAATAGTGCAACGGTGGGCTGTGGACGGAGGCGTTGACGACCGGCGGGATGTGGGTCACCATCACCATCACGTTGAAGACCACCGCGGCAACGACCGGCTTGGTCATGAAGACGACAACCCGCCATGTGCGTCCTGTGCCGACGAGCAGTCGAGCCAACCATGTCGGTGTTGCCAGCAGCACCAACGGCGGCATGAAGTAGCTCAGCATCATGTGCTGGAGCATGTGCGCCGAGTACAGGTAGTCCTCGCCGATCTGATGGATCGGCCAGGTGCTCGCGGCGAACAGCAGCACCATCGCACCCGCGAAGCACCCGACGTTGGTCTTGGTGACGACAGGTTGACCCGGCTCGACAGCACGCGGGCCAATGACACGCACCGAGTAGGTGAACGCACCGATCAGGAACACGACGAGCAGATAGACCTCGGGGTTCGCCTGAAACCTCCACGGATTCGCGAAGGTGGCGGCAAGCATCTGGTCAGCTCGGGTCGAAGAATCGGAACGTCATCAACGCAGCCACATACACGAAGATGGCGAGGAACAACCCCGAGTAGAACAACCAGCTGAAGATCCTGTTGTCGAACCTCAGGTGCATGAAAAGCGACACGACGGTGGTGAACTTGATGACCATCAGCACCAGCAGGATCGGCAGGTACAGCTTGCCGAGGTCGAGGTAGTAGAGCCCGACCTCGACGCCGGTGACGATCGCCAAGGCAACAGCGACCTTGATGTAGAAGCTGTTGGGCTTGTGCTGGCCGGTGTGCGGCTCGTCGTGCCCGTGCCCGCCGTGCCCATCGCCGTGTCGGTGTGTTCGGTGTGTTCGGTGTGTTCGATGGCAGTCATCTGGCGAACCTCATGCCGGGATCAGGTAGACGAGGGTGAAGATCACGATCCAGACGATGTCGACGAAGTGCCAGTACAGGCCGATCAGTTCGACGACCTCGGCTTTGTCGCCCGGCACCCTGCTCCGCGAGATGATCGCGACGAGTGCCACCAGCATGATGATGCCGACGGTCACGTGCACGCCGTGGAATCCGGTGAGGGTGAAGAAGCTCGAGCTGAACAAGCTCGTCGTGAAGCCGACACCCTCGTGGTAGAAGGCCGTGAACTCGTACACCTGGGCGCCGACGAACGTCGCGCCGAGCAGCGCCGTGATCGTCAGCCACAGCTTTGTCAGGCGGTCGTCGCGCTGTTGTGCAGCGCTGACGGCAAGCACCATGGTGAGCGAGCTCATGAGCAACACGAAGCTCGACACCGACGTCAGCGGGATGTCCCACAGCTGGTCGGGACCGGGCGAGCCGGTGTGCCGGCCGCGATACAGCATGTACGTGGAGATGAGCCCACCGAACAGCAGGCACTCGCTGCCGAGGAACAACCACATCGCCAGCTTGTTGTTGCTGAGACCGGTGGATGTCGCCAAGTGGCCGCCGTGATCGGCGCTGAGGTCGCCGCCGTGATCGTCGACCGGGTGGTCGTCGGGCGCGGAGACATCGGTGAGAGTTGCCTCAGACACTGGCCAACTCCTTCGACGGCTCTCCGCCTTGCGGCGGCGGGTCATAGTCGCTGTCGTCGGCAACCGACGGCTCGAGTGCCCACGCGAAGATCGCCAACAGCAGGATCACTCCACCGGCGACGGTCAACAGGTGCGAGTAGATGATTCCGTACGCCATGATCGGCAGTGCGATGGCCAGCACCATCGGCCAATACGACGGCGACGGCATGTGGATGTGCTTGTCGGCCTTGGCCTCTTGATCGGCTTGCAACTCCTCCGCGGTTCGCACCTTCACCAGGCGCGGTCCGGCGTCGGTGTCGACCTCCTCGTATTTCATGTGGAAGTACTCGTCGAGCGCGTGCACGTGCGGAATCACGTCGAAGTTGTGCTCCTTCGGAGGATTGGTCGTGAGCCATTCGAGGCTGCGTGCATCCCACGGATCGAGCGGCGCTTTGGCACCCTTGCGAGTGGTGTGGATCACGTTCACGAGGAACAAGAAGATGCCGATCGCCAGCATGTACGAGCCCACGCTGGCGACCACGTTCCAGAAGTGGAGGTTGAAGAATCCTTCACCGGTGAGCTTCTCGGGATACACGACCATACGGCGCGGCTGGCCCTGCAGACCGAGGATGTGCATCGGGCCGAACGTCAGGTTCATACCGATGACCATGAGCCAGAAGTTCCACTTTCCGAGCGTTTCGTTGAGCATCTTGCCGAACATCTTCGGCCACCAGTAGTAGAAGCCGGCGAAGATCCCGAACACGGCACCACCGAACAGCACGTAGTGGAAGTGGGCGACGATGTAATAGGTGTCGGTCTGTTGCGTGTCGCTGGGCGACACCGAGTGGGTGACGCCCGAGAGCCCTCCGATGGTGAACTCGACGATCAGACCGATCGCGAACAGCATCGCTGTGGTGAAGCGGAGCTTGCCGCCCCACATCGTGAGCGTCCAGTTGACGATCTTCACGCCCGTCGGAATGGCGATCAACATCGTGCTGACCGAGAACACCGCGACGCTGACCGGGCCGAGGCCGCTGGCAAACATGTGGTGGGCCCACACACCCCATCCGACGAAGCCGATGGCGGCGCCGGAGAAGACCACGAACTTGTAGCCGAACAGCGGTTTGCGACTGAACACCGGCAGCACCTCGCTGATGATGCCGAAGCTGGGCAAGATGAGGATGTAGACCTCCGGATGCCCGAAGATCCAGAACAGGTGTTGCCACAGCAAGGGGTCCGCGCCGGCGTCGACGTTGAAGAACTGGGCACCGAAGTTGCGCTGGAACATCAGCAGGAACAGCGCCACGGTGATGACCGGAATTGCGAACACCAGCAGGAACTGCACGACCAGGATCATCCAGGTGAAGATCGGCATCTTCATCAAGCTCATGCCCGGGGCACGCATGTTGAGGACGGTGACGATCAGGTTGATCGCACCGGTCAGCGAGGCGATACCGGTGATCTGCAGACCGAGTGACCAGAAATCGACGCCGTGGGTCGGCGAGAACAGTGCGCTGGCGTTGGGCTGATACATGAACCAGCCGCCGTCGGCGGCACCGCCGAGGAACCACGAGGTGTTGAGGAAGATTCCGCCGAACAGGAAGCACCAGAAACCGAAGGCATTCATGCGCGGGAACGCAACGTCGCGGGCGCCGATCTGCAGTGGCACGAAGTAGTTGGCCCAACCCGCTGCCATCGGCATGACGAAGAGGAACACCATCGTCGTGGCGTGCATCGTGAACATCTGGTTGTACAGGTCGGCACTGAGCACGGTGTTGTCGGGAGCAGCCAACTGGGTGCGGATGAGCAGCGCTTCGATGCCGCCGACCAGGAAGAAGAACATGGCCGAGACGCCGTACATCAGGCCGAGCTTCTTGTGGTCGACCGTGAACAGCCACGACCGCCAGCCGGTGGTGGTGACCGGGCGGCGGAACACGCCATATGCAGATGCCGGGGTGACGAACTGTGGGGCGTCGCCGCCGACGACGGCTGGAACTGTGGAGGGTCGTTCGATGATGGCCATCTGGGATCTTCCTTACTTCCGCTCGAGCAGGTAGGCGACGATCTCGTCGATCTGGTCATCGGTGAGATTGAGGTTGGGCATACCGCGATACTTTCCGCCGCTCAGATCCTTCTCCGCTTCGCTCGCGAACATCGGCTTCATGGCCCCGGGATTGCGAATCCACGAGCGTAGCTCGGCCTCGTTGAAGCACTCCGGAGTGACACCGCGCAGGTACAGCGCGCCGAATTCCTCGGGGCTGGCGTTGCGCAACTCGGCGCGGCACTCGTCGGTCAGCAGATCCCACGTCGCGCCGGCGAACGTGGTGCGAGTCATCAAGTGGGTCAGGTTGGGAGCGTTACCGGACACGAGGTAGAGATCCGGGGAGGCGATGACGGGCTTCTCCGAGTTGGTCCCATCTGGCGTTCTCCTCCATCAGCCCGTTGACCTGGTGACAGCGCGAGCACTGGGCGCGGAAGGTGTCTTCACCGCGCAGGGCTGTCTCGTCGGTCGGCTTCGGCGGCCGGCTCCAACTGGTTCGACACCCACGTGGAGAAGTCGTCGGCGGTGAGGCCGACCGCGTCCATCCGCATCCGGGCGTGGCTGAGGCCGCAGAACTCGGTGCACTGTCCGGCATAGATGCCGGGATGGTCGGCTTCCATCCGCAACGGATGGATGCGGCCGGGTACCGCGTCGCGCTTGCCGTTGAGTTTGGGGATCCAGTACGAGTGGATGACGTCGTTGCTGGTGATGCGCAGCAGCACGGGCGTCGCCGTCGGCATGACGAGCTCGCCGCTGGTGACCAGTGGCTCGGCGATCTCGACGCCGCCGCAGGTTTGCACCGGATACTCGTACTCCCACCACCACTGCTGCCCGGTGATGTTGATGACGCACTGCGTGTCGCTGGTCTTGGCGAGTGAGAAGACCGTGCTGACCGTGGGTATGCCGACAGCGATCAGGATGATCGCCGGAAGGATGGTGAGCGCGATCTCGAGGGCCGGCTTGCCGTGCGTCTGCTCGGGCATCTCCTGGCCGCGATCGCGATACCGGATGACCACGTAGATGATGACACCGAAGACAATGAGACCCACGATCCCGGCGACGAGGAATACCGGCCACTGCAGGTTCTGGATCCGCTGGGCGTTGGGCCCGGCAGGCTTCCACGTGTCCTGCGGGGCATCCTGAGCGCAACCGGCGAGCAACATCGTCGCGACGATGCCGGCCAGGCCGATGGCCGATCGCTGTTTCACAGTTCGCACGGTACTCACTGACTGATCGACTCCGCTCATCGCTTAGGGAACCTTGATGACGATCGGCTCGAGGTCATCGAGACCGGGCACCGTGAACGTGTATGGCTGGCTGCTGGCAATCGACGGCTTCGCCAACTCGAACGTCAGGAACTGGCTGCCGTCCTCACCTCGAACAAGGGTCGTGCAGACCTTCGGACGCGTCTTCACCGCGGTTCCGTTGATGTCCTCTTCGAACTCGCCCATGTTGACCGTCAACCGCCGCTTCTCCGGATCGCGGTTCTTGAAGATCAGGTTGACGGTGTTGCCACGCGACACGGTGACCGGGTTCTGCGGCCCGTCAATGCCCTGTTCGTGTGCTGTGAGTCTGGCCATCTTCCAGAACCACCGTCATCGCGATGCCAGACTTCGAGGCAACGGCCTGCGAGCCCTTGTGGTCGATTTCAGCCAGCTCGCCTTCACCCTCTTCCGGCGAGGTGCAGATCGCGCTGTTGTCGGATTCCGTCGTCGGATGCTCTTCGATGTGTCGCTGCCCGTCGAGCGCCATGACCGCCCCAGCGCTGATCAGGCCGAGGGCGCCGATCACACACACCCCCGTGACCACACCACTCTTGAGGCTCGGCTTGGAAGCGAAGAGAAACCCGCCGAAGAGGATGAGTGCGCCGGTGACGACGAAGACGGCAGGCCCGGCACTCTTGTCGATCCACAACATCACTCGCGAGAACGAATAGATCAGGATCCCGAGACCCACCGCCGCGGTGACCGGGAATTCGATCGGATGGAGAAGGCGCTTGCGGAGCCCGGCGTTGTACGACGCGTCGGCCGACGCTCGCTCGCTCCAGCTGCTGACGACCCACTCGATCGCGGCAGCCAGCACCAGGACGACTCCCGCCTTGAACACGATGGGCTTGGACACAGCACCGACGGCGATGGTGCCGACGCCGATTGCCGCGAGCGCGGGCCACATGCTGCGCTCGGCCGGCGGTCGTGCGGCCGGCGCCTCGGTCGCTGCGTTCTCCGACATCGCCGAGACGTTGCCGTCGTTGGCGTAGTAGTTGACGCCGAACAGGAAGGCGAAGGCAAACGCTGCCGAGAGCAGGCCAAGCACGCCGAGCCAACCCGCGGCGCCAACGTTCGCATTGGCGAAGATCACGGCCGCCGCGATCGACAACGTCGTTGCTCCGAGGAACAGTTTGGAACCTGTGGTGAACATTCGTGCCCCTCGCCTACTTCGTCACGTACACCACGAACCACAGCACGAAGAACAACGTGCCGAGGAAGTACCAATACAACGCATGCGCAGAAACGATCTCGCGATCCGACGTTCGACCGCCCAGGTAGCGGAACGCCGTGATCACGCTGAACCCGATCCCGATGACGAGCAGCAGGACGAACACTCCCGTGATCGAATAGAACATCGCATTGAACGCCGTCGCGTTCTCGCCGACGATCGGCATCTTCATCCGAACGTAGATGTACGCCTGGGCATTGATGATGGCCACACCGAGCAGCCCCACCAGGCTGAGGGCAAGCGCAGTCTGGCTACGGGCATTGCGACGTGCAGCCCACACGGCCCACTGGGCGAGCACGCACAGCGGGACGAATGACAACAACATGGTGTTGGCCGGCACCATCGGCACGTTGATGCCTTTGGGTATCCAGCGTCCGTCGGTGACGTCGAGGGCTTCGAGACGGAAGCTGCATCCACAGCGCCAACATGGCGCCGATCAATGCCCCGGCGGCGGCGCAGCCGAGCGCGGTGCCGACGAACAACTGCCGACGTGGGGCAGGTGCTGCAGCGGATGGAAGAGCGAGCATCAGCGATCTCTCCGGGGCTTCAGGTCGAGCAGGGGTTCGGCGGAGGCGACGGTGTGCATGTCGACGAAGTTGTCGTACGGCGCCGGCGACGAGGTCGCCCACTCCAGCGTCTGGCCGTCCCACGGATCGTCGCCGGCGTGGCTCCCCTTCGTGAACGACCGGATTGCAAGAGCGGTGAATGCCAGCACCGTGATGAGCATCAAGACGTGACCGGCAGCAGACAGTCCGTTCCAGAGGTTCTGCGGACCCGAGTAGTCGAACTCGGTGGCATCGGCCGGCTGCTTGGCGAACCCGGCGATCAACATCGGAAACGCCGCCAGAACCGTGGCGATGAACCCCAACGCCGGCGAGCGGCAGCACTGCCTTGTCGGGGATCGACCGCCCCCACAGCTTCGGGCCCCAGTAGGTGATGGCACCGAGTGCGCTGAGCACTGCGCCGTAGGCGATGTACAGCCACACGCCTTCCTCGAACACGGTGCCGGCGAGGTGAGCGTCGCCGACCTGGTACACGGCGTTGGCCGCGACGCCGACGAACACCATCAGAGCGCCGAGCAGACCGAAGACCAGTGGCGCAATCACCCGCGTGCGGCTACTACTGCGCAGGGCCAGGGCGCCGAGCGCGATGACGATGAAACCGCCGAGCACCGGCAACAGGTTGAAGAAGCCGTACGACAGGACCTCGGCGAGCCACAGACCGAAGGTCAGAACACCGACGTCGGGCATCAACGTCGCGGGTTGCTGCAACAGTGCGCCGAGGGTAGCGACAATTCCGAGGAGGGCGATACCGGTGTAGATCACTCCGCGTTTCGGCAACTTCCGACCGCTGGCGACAGCGATGACTTCTACCGCGAACCCGAACGCGGCGACGGCGTAGACAATGGTCGCCGGCTGGGTGAAGCCGAAGCCGATCCAATCGTTGACCCTCAGATTTCCGCCAAACCCGACGCGGCCATATTGGTAGTCGACGAAGGTGTAGATCGACACACCCAGCACCGCTGGAAGCACCAGCAACAGACCGAGGGAACCGACCAGCGCCGACCACGCGAACATCGGCACCCGGCGCATGTTCATGCCGGGCGCACGGGCGGTGAGCACGGTGCGTTGCCAGCGACCCTGCGGCAGCGATCAATCCGAGCAGCAATGTGATGAGGCTGACGAGGAACAGCGCCACGAACCGGGTGTTGCCGCCGGAAGGCCCACCGTTGGAAGCGATCGAGATGACGACCAGCACAGCGCCGACGAACCATGACCAGAAGCCTGCGGCAGCCAACCGTGGGAACGTCAGTGAGCGAGCACCGAGCTGCAACGGGACGACCGCGATTGCAATGCCGAGCAGGAGTGGAACGAGTACCACGAACGTCAGACCGACCCGGTAGAGCGCGAACAGTTGCGGTACCGAGTTGACATCGAGCATCGAAGCCTCGGCGTCGATGCGGTCGATGCCCAGCAGCGTGGCGACGACGATCACGCCGAGCAGCCCCGTCAGCGAGACGGAGATGAACATTCGACCGATCCGCTTGTGATCGGTCGTCGTCAACCACTCGCCGATCGCCGAGGTGCGGTCGCTGGGCAGCGCGGTGATGCCTACGGAGGAGCCCGTCGCGTGCGTATCGATGCCTGCCTGCGTATCGATGATGGTCATGGACAGCGAACTCTTTTCGTTTCGGGCGCGCTGGCGCGCACCCGATTCAGTGCTCGATCGGTTACGGACGATTGGGTTACACCTGCGAGATTACCCATAGCTCGGCGCGCGGGCGGAAATCCTCAGACCCCTGAGAGCACCAGAACGTCGATCGTCATCGCAGCGAACAGCAACGTGACGTAGGTGATGCTGAATCCGAACACTCGCATCGACCTTTGTGGTGTTGGGTTTTTCCCGAGATCGACAGTGCTCCACAGGAACAGACCGCCTGCAATCACAGCCGTTGCGCTGTAGATCATCCCGAGGCCGGCGACCGGGATCAGCACAAGGGTGGCCGCCACCATGGCGACGGTGTAGCCGACCATCTTGCGCACCGTCACCTCGGCCGTCTCGACGGCAGGCAGCATCGGCACGTTGGCAGCGCGGTAGTCGTCGGCGTAACGGATGGCGAGCGCCCAGAAATGCGGAGGGGTCCACAAGAACATCACGACGAACAGCACGACGGGTGCCCAACCGACGTCGTTGCGCACCGCCGCCCACCCGACCAACACCGGTACGGCACCGGCAGCGCCACCGATGACGATGTTCTGGGTGCTGGTTCGCTTCAACCACAACGTGTAGACGAACACGTAGAACAACGTTGCCGACAGGGCCAGCACTGCCGACAGCAGGTTGGCGCCGGCCCACAGCACGCCGAAGGCGACGACCTCGAGCACCAGGGCGAAGATCAACGCATTGCGAGGCTTGATGAGGCCCGTCACGAGCGGTCGGCCCTGGGTACGCGGCATCAGCTTGTCGATGTCGCGATCGACCACCATGTTGATCGCGTTGGCGCCGCCCGCGGCCAGAGTGCCGCCAACGAGCGTGATCGCCACCAACGACCACGACGGCCACCCACCCTGGGCAAGGACCATCGTCGGCACCGTCGTGATCAACAGCAGTTCGATGATGCGCGGCTTGGTCAGCGCGATGTAACCACCGATGACAGTCGTCGGCGTGCGGCGGCTGCCATGAGCGATTCCGTTGCGACCCAGCCGTGCGGGCGCAAACCGCGAAGGTACGAGAGGGCGAGCGCCGACAGCCATCGCATCATCGTACGGGCGTCCGAAGACACCAGCCAAGCGGCAGAATGGGAACATGGCCCCCACAACGGCTCCCGTCGAGGTCGGCAAGACCGACATCGACGAAGAAATCGTGCCGGACCGGCCGTGGATCGTGCTGGTTTGGAATGATCCGATCAACCTCATGAGCTACGTCACCTTCGTGTTCCAGAAAGTGTTCGGCTACAGCTTGGAGAAGGCCACGTCGTTGATGCTCGACGTACACGAGAAGGGGCGGGCCGTCGTTTCCAGCGGGGCCAGGGAGAAAGCCGAGATCGATGTGTTTCGATTGCACGAGCACGGCTTGTGGGCCACCATGCAGCAAGACGACTGATGGCCCGCAGGAACAAGTTCATCCCGCCGATCGAGCGTGTCCGCGACGGTTTCGTCTTCAACATCGGCGACGACGAGCGTCAATTGGTGACTCGGTTGATGAACGAACTGGGCCAGTTGCTGATGAGCGAAGCCGACGACCCGCGGTTGATCCGCATGTTTCCTCCTGCCTACCACCTGGCCGACGACGCCGACGCGAACGCCGAGTACCAGCGGCTGATGCGCGAGGACCTGGTCGCTTCGCGATTGGCTGGCATCGCCACGGTCAACCTCTCCCTGCAGACACCGGGCCCCGTCAGCGAAGAGGCGATGGTGGCATTCGTTCAGGCCATCAACGGGCTGCGTCTGGTGTTGGGCACGATGCTCGATGTCGCGGAGGACCACGATCCCGACGACCTCGACGACGACGACCCGCTCGCCGGCGAGCATCACCTCTACCACTTCTTGAGCTGGCTGCTCGACTGGGCGGTGCGGGCCCTCGGCGATCCCGTTACGCAGCAGGAAACATGAAGCAGCCGACCGTGCCGAGCCCGGCATAGACGCCGACGCTGGGCCCGATGCGATAGCGCACGACCTCGAGCACGTTTGCAGATTCGCTGACCGTGCCGGCGAGCGTGTCGGTCAAGCCCTCACCTGTGCGGTCGGCCATGCCGATCGCGACGTTGAGGCGGGTGCCCCATCCGATTGCCGTCTTCGCCATCGTGTCGACCGCCTCGCCAACATTGCTGACTCGCGACACGACATTGACCCGCCCGTCGTGCACGGTCATGACCGGGACGCCGACGAGTTCGTCGCCCGTTCGAATGAAGTTCGACTGCCCGACGACGAACACGGCTCCGATGTGTGGTGTCAGCGATTCTGCGACCTGCACCGCCTGGTCGATGTTCGCTCCATTGGCGATCGCCTCGCCTGCCGCCCACACGCAACAACTGACCCCGAACCCAGCGGTGCCCGAGTCGACGAGCCGGATCGGTATCGGCAGCAGACGAGCTGCCAAGCGCGCCGCGTTCAGCGTCCCCGACGTCGCTCGCGGTGACGTGGATCGAGAGGATCTCGTCGCAGCCGCGCTGCAGCAAGGCGTCGTACGCCGCGGCGAACTGACCGGGACTGGGTTGGCTGGTGCTGACCCGAGGCGGTGGGTCGCCGGCGAGCATCTCGTAGAACGCATCGGCGTCGAGATCCACACCCTCGAGATAGTCGTGATCGTTGACGGTGACGGTCACCGGCACCACCTCGACCCCGTAGCGCTCCGCGAGCGATCGCGGAAGTTGCGAGTTCGAATCGGTACAGATGCCGATCATCTCGCACGTCCGGGGACCAAGCCGAGAGAGCGAGCACCAGCTGCCCGGCTGAGACGCATGGCGTCACGTTAAACGAATCACGTGTTCCTGTCGTCGGGCGCTCGGTGAGAAAGTGTCAAGGATTGATCAAGGACGGCGGTCTCAACCGGCCAACTGACCCAGCCATTGCGGCAGACGCGTCGGTCGACCGCCAGACGTGACACAGCCGTGCACGGTGACGGCGGTCGCTCGAACATCCCCGCCGACAGTGATGAGGTACGCCATCTGAAACGACGTGCGCGTCGCAGAACTCAGGTGCAGATGCACGTCGATCTCCTCGTCGAAACGCAACGGCTGTCGGTATTGCACGAAGCATTCGAGCACGGCGTAGTCGATTCCCTCGGCACGCATCTCGGAGTATGGATGACCGAGATGGCGCAGATACGCGACCCTGGTTTCTTCGAGATACGGCAGGTAGCGACTGTGATGGACGATGCCCATGGCGTCGGTCTCGGCGAAGCGAACCCGGATTCGGTGGGTGAATGGGTAGTCGGTCGCGTCGAGCGACGGCTCGGCTGAGAGACGCACGCCGTGCCGCACGCGTAGTGCGCGAATCAGCTGGCGCGATTCTTCGGACCTGCTGATAGTGTTGCGACGCTCTCAACCGGAAGAAGATCCCTAGCCCCCATCGTCTAGTGGCCTAGGACACCACCCTTTCAAGGTGGCGGCACGGGTTCGAATCCCGTTGGGGGTGCTGGTCAGATTGGTCACAGTCTGGTCCCGTGGTGAAGCTGGAGTTCACGCCGGCCTGTCAAGCCGGAGGTCGCGGGTTCGAGTCCCGTCGGGACCGCTCAAACGAAAGTTTGAAGTGGTAGAAGGATGTAGTTCTACGGTCGAGTAGCTCAGTCGGCAGAGCACACGCCTGAAAAGCGTGGGGTCACCGGATCGACGCCGGTCTCGACCACCAGGGATTCACAAGCGAAAATGGGTCGAACGACCTACACCCCGGCTCATCAGCCCGCGTAGGTCCCGCCGATATCGTCGACGGCGTGGATCGGACGCGCCCAGCCCTGGAGCAGCAGCTCGTCGACCTGCTGGCGGCTGTCGAACCACGCCAGCCGGAGGATCCGACACGACGGCCCGGTCGAGCTCGATCTGGCCCACCTGTACGACGTGCAGCTGGCCAGCCGTCACAGCGACCTCGCGGCGCGGTGGCTGCGATCGCAGGGCAAGGGCTACTACACGATCGGCTCGGCCGGTCACGAGAGCAACGCGATCCTGGCCATGGCGACGCGTCCGACCGACCCGGCCCTGCTGCACTACCGCAGCGGCGGCGTTCTATCTCGGCCGCGCCGGCCTGCACCGGCGTCAGCGACATCCTTGCCGGGGTGGTCGCGGCGACCAGCGAGCCGATCTCGGGCGGGCGCCACAAGGTGTTCGGCCGCCACGACCTGGCGATCATCCCGCAGACCTCGACGATCGCATCGCACCTGCCGCGTGCGGTCGGTGTGGCGTTCGCCATCGACCGGGCCGCGAAGCTGCGAGTCGCGTCGCCGTGGCCAGCGGATGCGATCGCGGTGTGCAGCTTCGGTGATGCCTCCGCCAACCACTCCGTCGCCACCGGCGCGTTCAACACCGCCGCCTACTGCGCGTATCAGCAACTCCCGCTGCCCTTGCTGTTCGTCTGCGAGGACAACCGGCTGGGCATCAGTGTTCGCACCCCGAGCGGCTGGATCGAGTCCACGTTCGGGTCGCGCCCGCACCTGCGCTACGCCGCGGTCGACGGCGACGATCCGCTCGCCGTTGCCGAGGTCGCATCGGGGCTGGCCGACTGGGTGCGCGCCACTCGCAAGCCGGCGTTCCTGCACCTGCGCACCGTCCGGTACGGCGGTCACGCCGGCACCGACGTCGAGGCCGCGTACCGCACCGCCGCCGAGTTCGCGCGCCGACGCCGACCGCGACCCGATCCTCGGCACGGCACGTGCCCTGCTGGTCGACCGGCTGGACGACGGTCGGCATTGCTGCAGACGGCACGACGAGATCGCCGACATGGTGTACAAGGTCGCTGCCGATCTGGCCGAGGCCGAGCAGCTGACGACTGCCGACGAGGTCATGCGTCCACTGGCCATGCGGCGCCCCGACGAGGTCGAGCGAGTTGCCCGCACGTTGTCGACCGTCCGGCCGAGTCGGCGGATCCGGTGACCTTTGCCCAAGCCGTCAACACGACACTCGCCACTGTGCTGGAGCGGCAGCCCAACGTGCTTGGTGTTCGGCGAGGACGTCGCCGTCAAAGGTGGCGTGTACGGCGTCACCAAGGGCCTGCTGGGCAAGGCCGGCGCGGGGCGGGTGTTCGACACGCTGCTCGACGAGACGTCGATCCTCGGGCTCGCCAACGGCAGCGCGATCAGCGGCTTCGTGCCGATCCCCGAGATCGAGTACCTCGCCTACCTGCACAACGCCGAGGACCAGCTGCGCGGCGAGGCGGCGACGTTGTCGTTCTTCTCCAACGGCCAGTACCGCAACGGGCTGGTTGTCCGAGTGGCCGGCTACGGCTACCAGGAAGGCTTCGGCGGGCACTTCCACAACGACGATGCAGTCGCGGTGCTGCGCGACATCCCCGGACTGGTCGTCGCGTCTCCGTCGCGTCCCGACGACGCTGCAGCGATGCTGACGACGTGTGTGGCGGCGGCGCAGGTCGACGGCACGGTGTCGGTGTTCCTCGAGCCGATCGCCCGCTACCACACGCAGGATCTGTACGAGACCGGCGACCGCGAGTGGATGGCCGCAGTGCCGACCGAGCAGCACGTCGCGATCGGTTCGGCGAGAACCTACGGGAGCGGTCTCGACCTGACGATCATCACGTGCGGCAACGGCCTGCTGCTGAGCCTGCGCGTTGCGCGCCGTCTCGCCGGCCGCGGCGTCGGGTGTACGCGTCGTCGACATGCGCTGGTTGTCGCCGCTGCCGATCGACGACCTCGTCCGCGAGACACACGCGACGCGCGCGGTGCTGGTCGCCGACGAGACCCGGGCCAGCGGCGGATGGAGCGAAGGTGTCGTCACCGCGCTCGTCGACGCCGGCATCACGACCCGCATCGGCCGGGTCACCAGCAAGGACAGCTTCATCCCGCTCGGCGAGGCAGCCAAGCTCGTGCTGCTGAGCGAGGCCGAGATCGAGGCGGCCGCGTACCGCCTGCTGCACAACTGACCGCTGAACTGCGAGCGCTGAACTGCGAGCGCTGAGCCATCTCTGGCGCACCGATACAGTCACCGACACCACCATGCCCCTCCAGCTCACCTTCGTCACCTCGGCCAAGCGCTACGTCGACCTTCCCGACTCGCCCGGCGAGGTCGCGTTCGTCGGCCGCTCGAACGTCGGCAAGTCGTCGCTGATCAACGCCCTGGCCAATCGCCGGCAGCTGGCCAAGGTCTCGAACACCCCCGGGCGCACCCAGCTGATCAACCTGTTCGTCCTGCCGAACGGAGCGACCGTGGTCGACCTGCCCGGCTACGGCTACGCCAAGGTGCCGGGCCGCGAGCGGGCGGGCTGGCAGGCGATGATCGAGGGCTACCTGCTGGAGCGTGAGCCGCTGGAGTTGGTGTTCGTGCTGGTCGACGGCGAGATCGGCCCGACCAAGCTCGACCTGCAGATGCTGGCCTGGATGCAGGGCAACGCAGTCCCGTACCAGATCGTGGCGACCAAGCTCGACAAGGTCAAGCCGTCGAAGTTGGCCGGTCGCCGCCAACAGTTGGCCCGCGCCTGCCTGTTCGAAGAGGGTGACGTGCATGTGGGTCAGCGCCAGCAAGGGCACCGGGATCGACCGTCTGCAAGCGCACGTCAACCACCTGCTCACGGTGTGAATACTCAACGCAGAGTGAGATTCCGCCGAAAAACTGAGTCGTTGGAACTACCCATTGCGTCAGGTCCACCACCAGGAGTAGTCTTGATCGTTCGTGGCAGGACGGGACACCCGAATGAGCAGGACAACTGATGACCCGGCTGGGCTACACACCCGACGCTTCACGCTCTGAGCAGGTGCGATGGCTGGTGTCGCGCTGCGAGCCGCTCCTGCTGGTGATGCTGTCGGCCCACTACCTGCTGCGCACATCGGTCGTGGCCGGTGTCGATCCCGGTCGTGGTCCCGGCGGTTGCCGGCCTCGCTCTCGGACTTTTCGGTCTGGTCTACAGCACCAGACCGCGGCTCGGGATGCTCCGGGCGACGCTGGCCACCGGGCTGCTGATCGCCATGTCGCTCGGCCTCTCGCGACCACCTCGTCGACTTCGTCCCGTGGTACGCGATCCTCGGCATCAGCTACCCGCTGGTGTTCGGTCTGCGCCGGGCCTGGCCGTTCGTCGTCGTCAACGCGATC
Organism: Ilumatobacteraceae bacterium; assembly: GCA_963779295.1. Taxonomy (GTDB): domain Bacteria; phylum Actinomycetota; class Acidimicrobiia; order Acidimicrobiales; family Ilumatobacteraceae; genus JAENVT01. The sequence continues at coordinate 788,468 of CAVZXO010000008.1, read as the reverse complement.
GGTGTCGGGGTCGCCGCCACCACGCGTTCGGCGTCACCTCCGGTCTGCTGCGCGTCCCGATCGTCGTGATCGGCGGGTCTCATCGCCGGCCTCGTCGCCGACGCGCTCGAAGAGGCCACCATGTCGGCCACGACCGCGACACGCGATGCAGCACGGGCCACGACCAGCGAGAACTACCTGCGGACGGTGCTCGACACCGCACCGATCGGGATCCTCGTGATCGGTGGCGAGCTCGAGAACTCGTTCATGAATGCCCGGATCTCCCAGTTCCTCGACTCCGCGCCGGTGCTCAACGATCTCGACGCGTTGCGGACGTATCTCGATCCGGCCGATCAGCACATCTTCGAAGAGCTGCCGCGACAAGGTCGCCAATGGCGAGACCGCCACCTACAGCTGTCGCGTCGAACTCCCCAACCTCGGTCGTCGCAACGTGCAGATCGTCGCCGCGCCGGCGATCGACGACAACGGTCAGCACACCGGCACCGTCGTGATCGTTCGCGACATGAACGACGAAGTCGGCCGGCGCAAGGAGATGGAGCGGTTCCGCGCGGTCGCCGACGCAACAACCGACCTCGTGGCCATCGCCTCGTTCGGAGACGGCACCAACTACCTCAATCCGGCAGGCGAGCGGTTCTTCGGCGCCAATCCGCTGAACCGCAACGACACGTTGAAGTTCATCCCGGAGGAGTATCGCGAGACGATGTTCGCCGAGATCGGCGAGGCCATCCGCGACGGCGGCACGTGGAGCGGCGAGATCGAGATGGTCGATCAGGACGGCGAGCGCCACCCGATGTCGGGCGTTGCCGTCGGCATCCGCGACGAGCAGGGTCACCTCGAAGGATTCGCAGTCACCTACCGCGACCTGTCGGATCGCAAGCGACTCGAAGCGAGACTGGCCCACGACGCCGGCCACGACGCACTGACCGGCCTGCCCAACCGCCAGCAGTTGTTCCATCTGCTGACCAACACCATCGGCGATCGCGAGCGCATGGCAGTGATGTTCTGCGACCTCGACGACTTCAAGGTGGTCAACGACAGCCTCGGCCACTCGGTGGGCGACCGCCTTCTGCAGGTCGTTGCCGATCGCTTGCAGACCGCCACTCGCGGCGGCGACATCGTCGGGCGTCTCGGCGGCGACGAGTTCCTCGTCGTCTGCCGCAACATCGGCACCGATCTCGAGGTCGCCGCCATCGCCGATCGTCTGCTCTCCGCAGTCAAAGCGCCGATCAGCCTCGACGGCCGCGAGCATGTGGTGTCGATGAGCGTCGGCGTCGCCTTCGGCATCGGTTCCGACCCGGCCAACGAGATCGTCCAGCGCGCCGACCTGGCGATGTACGCCGCCAAGCAGGCCGGCCGGCGCCGAGTCGCGTTGTTCGACCAGACGATGCGCCGCCAGGTCGACGACCGGCTCGACATGGAGCGGGAACTGCGAGCCGCGTTCCGCGACAACCAGCTGTCGCTGCACTACCAACCGATCGTCAACACCGGCACTCGCGAGGTACTCGGGTTCGAGGCGCTCGTCAGGTGGCAGCACCCGACCCGCGGCCTGATCCTGCCCGGCAAGTTCATGCCGATCATCGAGACCGCTGGGTTCTCGATCCAGCTCGGCGAGTTCGTGCTGAACGAGGCCACACGCGCCGCCTCCCTGCTGCGCTTGCGGTCGCCGAACCTCAGCATGTCGATCAACCTCTCGGCAGCCGAGCTCAACAACGGCGATCTCGTCGAGAACGTCGCCAAGGCCATCACCCGCGCCGGCATCGGCGCCTCGGCACTGACGATCGAGATCACCGAAGACATCGTGATGTCCGACATCGTCGCCGCCAAGCCGCAGCTCGACGAGCTGCACGGCGCTCGGCGTGCGCATCGCGATCGACGACTTCGGCACCGGGTACTCCAACCTGGCGCTGCTGCGGCAGTTCGCCGCCGACTTCGTCAAGATCGACCGCAGCCTGATCAGCGGTCTCGACACCGAGCGCGGCGGCAGCGAGTTCGTCCGGCTGATCCTGTCGCTGGCCCACGAGCTGGGGTTTGCCCCAATTGCCGAAGGCGTCGAGACCGAAGCGCAGCTCGAAGAGCTGCGCCGCCTCGAGTGCAAGATGGCCCAGGGTTACCTGTTTGCCAAGCCGATGACACTGGCCGACGCTCTGGCGTTCGCCAGCAGTGGCGCGTACGGACAGCGGGTCTGACGGGTCGTTAAGATCGGTAGGCTCGCACCCGGGAAAACGTCGCCGGACAACCGGCCAACAAGGTAGGCGGCATGGGACAGTTGCAGAAGGTGAGCTGGAGGACGGCAGGCTATGTCGCGCTCGGTACCGTGCTCGCCGCTGCGTCCGTTGTCGCCGTCGTCAACAGCGACGGAGTCCACCCCACCTCGTTGACTTCCAACGCTGCCACACGGTGGCTGGTCGACCGGGCCAACGGCCACGTCGTGCTGGTCGACGGGTTGGCCGGTCGGGTGCTCGCCAAGATCGCCTCCGATGCCGAGTTGGGCGACGACGAGGTCGCGGTCCAAGGCGCAGGCGGCGCGTTCCTGGTGGCCCCAACGCAGGGCTCGGTGCGCACGATCTCGACAGCGAAGCTGCAGCTGGGAACTCCCCAGCCCATAGCGCTGCTGACCGAACCGAAGTCTCGAGTTCGGCGTCGGCACCAGTGGACTGACCGTCGTCAGCCCCGAGACCAGCGAAGCCAGGGTTGTTGCCGTCGACGACGTGTCGCGTGAGGTCGACGTGCCCCAGGCCGACGACGCCATGGTCGCCGCCGACGGCAGCATGTGGCTGCTGACCAAGTCGATCGCGACACACGTCAACGTCGACGAATCGAGCGCCACGTCACCGCTGCGCAGCGCCGCCGAGCAGTCCACGACGGTTGGTGCGCAGGCCGTCACCTACGACGCCGCCAACCGCACCGTCCGCTGGCTCGGCGGCGGCGACGTGTCCGCTCGACGGAGTCCTCCCCAACCCCACCGAAGCGGTGATGCAAGAACCCGGCGACGCAGCGCCGTGCGTCTGGGTGGGTTCCGCAGGACACGCTGGCGTGTGTCGGCGCAACCGGCGTCGAGCAGAGGATGGTCGTCGATGGGCTCGACATCGGAGTGACCGATCGGCTGGCCGTGGCCGGCTCGACCGCGGTCCTCGTCACCAGCCGAAACGACGTCACGCGTATCGACCTCACCACAGGCCTTCGTGGTATCGAGCCGAAGCCGACGGTTCCCAGCGATGCCCCTGCACTGACGATCACCGCATCCGGCGACCTGATCTGGCTCGACAACGAGGACGGCGAAGAGGCGTGGGTCGCCTACCGGTTCGGTATCAACCCGATCGACAAGGACGAGGAGGGCGCCCCCATCCTCGACGCCCAGGGTCAGCTCCAAGACAACGGGTCGGGCGAGGGCAACTCGACGACCGGCGGCAGCAGCACAGCCGACGTCGACGAGACCAGCCGTCTCGACGACAACGGCGTGCAGGACCCACCCGTTGCCGTCGATGACTCTGTCACGGCGCGAGCCGGCAACACCATCACCATCCCCGTCACTGGCAACGACTACGACCCCGATGGCGATCCGATCGTGGTCGTCGAGGGCGACACGCGCGCTGGCCACCCACGGCACGACCGACGTGATCGACGGCACTTCGATCGCCTACCGTCCCGAGCCCGGGTTCAGCGGTACCGACTCGTTCGAGTACACGATCACCGACGACCAAGGCGCCGAGGATACGGCGACAGTGAACGTCGAGCTGTTCCCGCCGGACAGCCCCAACCGGCCACCTATCGCACGGCCCGACAAGGTCAAGACCCGAATCGATCGTCCCGTCATCATTGATGTGCTGGCCAACGACATCGACCCCGAACGCGACATGTTGACGATCTCGGCGTTCGAGGACCTCGACAATGCCACGATCACCGACGCGAAGGGCCCCACCGGGCTTCCGGCGCTGCGATACACCCCACCGCCGGGCAGGCCGGGCACATACGTCTTCACGTACCAATCGGTCGATCCGCAAGGTGGTACCAGCGCGAAGACGGAGGTCACGGTCGAAGTCGCTGCCATCGATTCGGCGAACACGCCGCCGGTGGCCAATCCCGATTCGATTCGATTGGCGGTCGGTGTCCCAGGGACTGTCAACGTGTTGGCCAACGACGTCGACGAGGACGGCGATCCCCTGACCATCTCGTACACCGGCAATGTCAAGGGCGTCACCGCGAAGGTCGTCGGCCAGCGGCTGAACATCACGCTGCAACCGGGTGCCGACGTACGCTCGCTCCTGCACTACACGCTGACCGACGGGAGCCGACAGCGTCGAAGGCAAGGTGCTGGTGCTGCGGCTCAGCGATACCGCCCCGAATCGCCCACCCGTCGCCAACGCGGACTCCGAGCGTGTCGTGATCGGCAACTCTGTGACGATCGCCGTCACCGCAAACGACGTGGACCCCGACAGCGATGTCGTGACCCTGCTGACAGCCGGCGCACCCGCCGACGGCGCCGGCACCACATCGGTCGAGGGAAACTCGGTTCGCTTCACACCAAACCTTCCGGACATCACCGAACCGACGCCGGTGACGTTCCCCTACACGATCAGCGACGGGCACGGGCACGAAGCGAGCGGCACGGTCACCGTCACGGTGCTGGTCGAGGCGCTGCCCCGAGCCCCGTTCGCCGGCGACGACTTCGGCGACACCGTCACCAACAAGCCGGTCACCATCGACGTGCTCGCCAACGACAGCGACCCGTCGGGCGGCAAGCCAAGCCTCATCGCCGACCCGGTGTGCGGCAACGGAGGCCGAGCTGTCAGGACATCCGACGACCGCGTCACATACACACCGCCGACGGATGACACCGGCACGTTCAAGTGCAAGTACACAGTCGCAAACACGCAGGCGCTGCGCGCCGAGGCGTCGATCATCATCACCGTCACGACTCCTCCGATCGGGAACCGCGACCCGACCATGGACTCGGCAGCGACGAACTTGCAGGTCAACGTCGGCGGTCAACTGACAATCACCGCCGACGGAGTCGCCAACGACGACGACGGCGACAACCTGGTGTTCTCGGCTGTCTCGGTGGTCAAGCCCGATCATGGCAAGACCAACTTCAACTCCTTCCCCTCCCAGACCGAATCCATCGTGTACACCGCGCCCCCGGTGGGCAACGCGGACCGGACCCCGACGACCGACACCCTCAGTGTGACGATCAGCGATGGCCACGGCGGCAACACTCCCGGCACGATCTCGATCAAGATCATCGACGACGCACCGCCACCGAGCGCACCACCGTCGACGCAGCCGATCCTACGTCCAGCCTCGGTGGGCGACGAGGTGACGATCGACGTCGTCGCTCTGTTGCGGGATCAGAACCCGACAACAACGCTGTCCCTGACAAACGTGTCGATGGTCTCGGGGCCGGGCACCGCCTCGCGGCTCGGAGACATCGCCGTCATCACACCGACGGGGGAGGGCGACGTCGTCGCCAGCTACACCGTTGCAAACGCCGCGGGAATTGAAGCCAGCAACCAGATCACGATCGTGGCCACCGAGCCGGTGCCATCGAATCCGCCACTCGCCCGAGACGACGCCATGACAATCGACAGCGGCGGCAGCAACAGCATCGATCTGCTGGCCAACGACAGCGGGGTCAGTGATCCTGGCGACAGCCCTGCCCTACTCCTGCTCAGCCGGCCCCCGTCCGACTTCGGCTCGGTCCAATTGGTCAACAGTGTGCTGACGTTCGTGGCAGCCCCCGGCGCCAACGGCCAGGCTCAGATCCGGTACTCGCTCAGCGACGGCACCGGCCAGTCCAGCACCGCGTTCATCGTGCTCAACGTGTTGCCCTGCGGCGAGAGCCTTCCGCAGACCAATCCGGGGAGCATCTTCACGCCGTACATGACACCCGTCAACATCAATCTCCAGGACTACGTCGCCTCCGGTCATGTCGTGCCCGGCAGCGTCTCGGGCGCCGGCTTGTCCGGCAGCACCGGTACCTACGTGCCGCCGCCGGGGATGAACTCGACCGAGACCGTCACATTCCTCGTCGCCAACGGCTGTCAGCAGACAGCTCAAGGTCAATTGACCATCGACGTCAACCGTGCCCCGGTCGGCGGCAGCGTCAGCCGCAACATGTCGCGAGGCGAGACGCTGACTCTGCTCATCGGGGAGTTGGCGAGCGACGACGAAGCACTCAGCATCGTCGCGCTCACCGGCAATCCGGATTGGGTCAGCCTGCCCGGGGGCATCGACCACTCGACCTCGATCATCGCCTCGCCCCCGAACAATGTCCGCAGTGACACCTACAGCTTCAATGCGACCGTGCAGGACCTCGGCGGGTTGACGGCGGCGGCGACCATCACCCTCGTGATCAGCAACCAGCCTCCGACCGCCATCGCCGACAACTACTTCACCGACGTCACCGACCTGCTGTACACCGTTCCCGACCCGACGTTGAACGACTCCGATTCGGAGCCCGGCCCCCTGACCGTCATCACGGCGACCGTCATCAGCGGACCCGGCACGATCCAAGGGCCGCCCGTTGGCAACAACATCTTCGTGTTCTTGCCACATGGCGTCACCACATTGAGCTACACCATCGCCGATGCCGGCCAGCTGACGTCGACCTCGACGATCACGATCACGTCGAACCGCGCCCCGACCATCCAACCCGGAACCGAGAGCACCAACGGAGACCTCTCAGCGCACCTCCCGCTGATCGTCACCGAGCCCGATGGCGACCCCGTGACCGTGTTCTGCCAGCCACCCCCAGGCTTCACCTACGACCTGCTGATCAACCCCGACCCGGACGGCAACCCGCCAGACCCGTTCAATCCGGCGTTCGAACTGCTCGTGTTCGTTCCCCCCGAGTTCACGAACCCGACCGACTCGGCGGAGATCCCGTGCACGGTGACGGACAGCTTCGGCGCACACGCCACTGCGACAATCCTGATCACCGTCGAGTAGGCGAGTCAGCGCAGTGGGGATTGCGTGCGGCGACGCAACGAGCGGGTGCTGAGCCACCACTTCCATCGCCACCAACGCGACGACGAGTTGCGAATGCTCGACTCGACCAACTTCAACTGATCGACGGCGTCCTCGGCGCGCTTGGGGTCGCACGAGGCCGTGGCGAAGGTGACCGCATCGGCGTGCCGCTGCAGCCTGCCGAGCGGCGGACCGGCGGCCGGCTGCGTCTTCACACCGGCCTCGACGAGCTCGGCGTTGGTGTCGCTGTTCTGCAGCGTTGCGCCGGCATCGACCAAGGCATCGGTCGCCAACGTCCACGCGGTGCTGACACGGCGGGCCGGATCCGCGGCCTTCAGGCCCTTGCGGCGGCGGAGCTTCTTCCACGTGACGATGGCTGCGAAGAGCAGGATCGGCCACAGCAACAAACCGGTGAACAAGCTGCCGCGGAAGACCCACACCCGCACGCTCGACCACCCCGGGGTCTCCGCGGGCGGCAGCGGGGCATCGACTGGTTCGTTCTGGTCGGCTTGATCCACCTGCCCTTGATCGATCGGTTGTGCCGCAGGCGGTGTTTCCGGCTGCCCGGCCGGGGTGTCCTCCGGCTGGGTCGTCTGCGAGGTCTCGGGCAACACGTTGATCGTGACCCAGCCCTCGGCAACACGAACCTCCGCCCATGCCGCAGCGTCGGCGGTCTCGATCGTCGCCGACGACGTCGTGGCCTCGAGGTTGTAGCCGGTGGCAATTCGAGCGTCGACACCGAGGCTGCGAGCCAGCAACACGAATGCGGTGACGAACTGCTCCTCGTTGCCGACCTTGGTGTTGCGCAGGAAGCGGTCGATCAAGATTCTGTTGAACGCCGCCCGGTGTGTCCGGGTTGAGGCACGTACTCGCCGTCGTGCAGGGCGGCGGCGAGGCTGGCAACCTGCTGGGCAACAGTGCCCGTTCCGGCCAGCGGCGTCGCCAGCAACGTGAACGAGCTCTCGATCTCGGTCGGCTGCACCGTCGCTACGGCACCCACCGTGTCGGGATCGAACTCCTTCAACGGCTCGACCGTGAACACCGTGACCGCGGGACGCTCCTCGCCGATGATCCTGATGACGCGACGTCGGCCGTCGGCCTCGACCGGACTGCTGCTGCGAAGTATCAGCCCGGGCGACACCCACAGGTCGACGTCGTCGCGGTCGACGGTCACCTGAACGTTCGTGACGTCCGCACCCGTTGGCTCGTCGAGCCTGTTGCCGACAGGAAGCAGTCGACCGCTCGTCGACCAAGCCTCGCCGTTGTACACGTCGAGTGCGGACAGCCGCCACTGATGGAGTGCAGGCAGCGACGGCGAGTCCACGGCGTAGAGAGCGATGGGCGGGTCCACCGCCGTCTGCGAGGTGACATCGGCGAGCGGATCGAGCAGCGCCAACTGGCTGTCGGCCGGTTCACGAGTGCGCGGATCGGCCCGATCAGCCACGGCCACACCGACACCAAGCGTCACCAACAACGCCGCCAGACCGGCCGACACGGCAACCATCATCCCTGAACGGATGCTGGCAACACGATCGTCGAGCCCGATCCACAAGAGCACGAAGGACGCTGCTGCGCCCAACGCGAGCGCCTGCCATTGCGCGCCGTCCGGCGCACCGACAGCGATCAGTGCGACCAGCCCGACGACCATCGGCACGATGGCCATCGCCCGCCAGCGCACTCGCATGGCCAGGTCGATCGAGATCGCGGTTGCGAGGTAGATCAACGACCCGAGCGCTACGAAGATCGTCGGGAATCGTGGGCTGGGCCACGCTGTCGTGATGACCTGACGCGGACCGTCGACCAGGCCACGAACGAACGATGCCGCGGTCCCCTCCGCGGCGTACGCAACCAGTAGCCCGGAGGCCACGAACCCCGCGAGCTGACCGAGGACCCGGGCAACGATGCGCATCCGCGACATCGACCATCCCACCAGCACAGCCAGACCGGCCGGGATGAAAAGGATCGGCTCGACCCGCGTTCCCACCACCCGCGCCGCACTGAGCGACAGGCCGCACGCGAACACCAGGACTGCGAGCGCCCGAACGATGCGGCGCCCGTTGGTGAGGCCAGGACCGGGGGTCAGTTCCACTGCGCCCACCGTTCTGCAAACTGGGCGGCATCGTTGGCAGCGATGGCCGGACACGACAGGCCAGCCGTCTCTGCGCCGACCCCGACCCTGGCGACGCTGATCTGATCGCCGTGGGCGAAAATCGTCGACGGGCCCTTCGGACCGGTGATGACCAAGACAGCGACACCGCCGAGTCCGCCGGTGAACAGGCTGGCGACCGACAGCACATCGGTACCACTGCCCTGCTCGAGCGGCGTCAGCAGATCAAGCATCTCGGACTGGTCGGACAGCGGGTACGGCCGTCCTGCGCGCAGTCGGGAGGTGGATCGAACCACCACATCGAGACCCGAACGCAAGGCGAATGCCGCCACGCTTGCGCCGGCATCGACGATCTCTTCGAAGTCGTCCTCGGTCGCAACCTCGGTCGACGTGTCGATGACCACTGTGAACTCGTGACGTCGAAGGTCGACGAACTCGCGGATCATCAGTGTCGCTGCACGCGCCGAGGTGGGCCAGTGGATCAGACGGGTGTCGTCGCCGTATTGATACTCGCGCAGCGACTGGAAGCCCGACTGTGGATCGCCCGACGGCCTGCGCAACACAGCGTCGTTGGTGATGACCCGTACCGCTCCCGACGCAGTGATCAGCGGGTACACGCGAGGGTGCACCACGATGGTGCCCATCTGGCCGAGCGGGCGGCTGCCCATGGCCAGACCGAGTTGATCGGTGCGTTCGAACGACAGAGGACCGATGGGGAAGATGCCGCGGCGCCGAGTTTCGAACTGCGCGTCGACCTCGTGACGTGTCATGCGCGGCAGTGTGGGCACATTGAACGACTGCTGCAGACCCTGGAACTGGTCCGTGAGACGTGTCGACCCGAGACGGTGCTGTGTCTGATTGAAGATCTGGTATCGCACATAGACCGTCTCACCGCGCGACGACACGCGCGGTGATCAGGCGCCGGCGGGCAGTGTGCCGAGTGGGTTTGCGAGCCATGTACAGGGCCAGGGCGACGGCAATGGCACCTGCCGCAGCGAGAGCGATGAGCTCCTCGTACCTCCAGATCAACCCGAAGAGCGCGCACACCATCGAGCCGATCAACACTCCGAGCCCGGTGCGTGTCAGCACGTCGTCATCCCTCGCGGTGACGGGGTACTGCGATGTCGTCGACGATCTCCGCCAACACCTGCTCGCTGCGCACGCCGCGCAGTTCGGCTTCCGAGCTCAACGAGATGCGATGACCGAAGACCGGCTCGATGAGGGTCTTGATGTCGTCGGGCGTCACGTAGCCGCGCTGCTCCGATGCCGCATACGCCTTGGCCACGCGCATCAGCGACAACGTCCCACGAGTGGAGACGCCGAGTCGCAGATCGGGATGGGATCTGGTGGCGTTGGCGAGGCGGACGATGTAGTCATTGATGCTGTGCACGACCTCGATCTGTTCGATCGATGCGATGAGTTGTTCGAGTTGGGTGGCATTGGTGACTGCCGGGACGCCGCGATCCCGGTTCTCTCGCCGGTATGACTCGAGCACCGTCACCTCGGTCGCCTGATCGGCGTAGCCAAGCGAAAGTTTCATCGCGAATCGGTCGAGTTGCACGTCGGGCAACGGGAATGTTCCGTGGAAGTCGCGAGGGTTCTGGGTGGCGATGACGAAGAACGGCCTCGGCACCAGGTGTGGAACGCCGTCGGCGGTGACTTGGCGCTCCTCCATCACCTCGAGCAAGGCCGACTGGGTCTTCGGGCTCGCTCGGTTGATCTCGTCGCCGATGAGCACGTTGGTGAAGACGGGACCCTGACGGAAGGAGAACGATGAGGTGCGCTGATCGAAAACCATCACACCGGTGACGTCGCTCGGCAACAGGTCGGGCGTGAACTGCACACGCTTCCATGAACCGGCGATCGACCCGGCGATGGCCTTGGCCATCGAGGTCTTGCCGGTTCCGGGAACATCGTCGATCAACAAGTGGCCCTCGGTGAGAAGGCAGCACAATGCCAGTCGAATCGACTCGGCCTTGCCGCGCACGATACTTTCGACATTGTCGATCAACGCGTGGAATACGCTGGCTACCTGGTCCGCCATGGCCGGTGATGCTATCGCTCATCTATCCTGGGTGCGGGTACTGCACACATCGCGAAGGTCAGAAACTTGACGTTGTCTTGAATTTTGAGGTTATCCCGTGGACCTGTCGTACCGATAACAACATCATGAGGCCCGTGACCGTCCCCGAGCCCCGAGCATCACTACGCCCGCGCCTGCTGATATGGACCTGATCGTCTCGACAGCGCAGGGTGAAGCCGAGATTTCGGTCACCTCCGTGCACGAGTCCGTCTCTGTCGGCGACCTGCTGAGCCGAGTGCTCAATTCGGCGCCACCCAACCTCGTGTACATCGACGGCCGGCCGACACCGACGGGCACGTTGATCAGCGCTGCGGGCCTGGTCATCGGATCCGTCATCGAGGTCGTCACTCCGCTCGAACGAGGCGGCGGGGGCGACATCACGCTGGTGCAAGCTGCAGGCGAAGGTGGTGGCAACCGCCGACCGCTCGAGCCCGGGCGCTACGCGCTCGGTACTGCGCGCCGAGCCAACGTCGCCCCACTGACCTTCAACCAAGTGCTGGTACCGCGCTGCGAGGTCGTCGTCGAGCATTCCGGCGCCGTGACGGTCACCGCCAATCAGGGAGACCTCGATGGCCACGTAGCGACCTACCCGGCGCGATGGGAACAGCAGCGGCTACGAATCGGCCACCGAGTCTTCAGGCTCGACGGTCCGATCGACGATCGAGCCGAGGCACTACAGCCAACCCCCCTCGGACAGCTCAACTTCGTCAGAGGACCACGCGGCGAACCAACAGTCGACCCCGAGCCCAACGGTCGTGCCCGACCCAACGGACGACGGACGCGCACCAAGCGTGCGAATCGGGTCGAGACGGTCGCGCCACCAGTCATCGTCCCCGATCGACCCGCTGAAGGCTGCGTACGAAGCGGAGCTCGACAGCATCCGGCATACCCACCTCGACCTTGCCGAGGTCATCCGTCGCGCAACGACGCTGTCCGAGCGCTTGTGGGAGCGCCGGCCCGCCGACGATGACGCCTTCATCTTCAGCGTCGGGCTGGCCGATCAACGTTGGGCACCCGAGGACGAGCCCGAGATCGATCGTCGCGACCTGATGCTGCTGCCGTCGGCACCGGTACTGGTCGACCTCGTCAACCAGCGCGGTATCGGCTTCGCCAGCACACCACCGCAAGCGCGCGCCGCGGCCCGAGCCCTGGTGATGCAGGCGTGTGTCGCCCACAGCCCCGCCGATCTCGATGTCGTCGTGTTGGCGACCCCTGCCGGGGCATCGCGATGGGAATGGATCAAGTGGCTGCCACATGCACGCAGCTCCCATGGCGTCCTGCTGTTGAGTGACGACGAAGCGATCACCGATTGGGTCAACTCTCAGCGAACCCTCACCACAGTCGTGGCCTCGATCCAGTCGCTCGGCCGGCCGATCACGCCGAGCCGGCTCACCTTGGCGGTCATCGATGACCCTGCGTTGTGGCGCGGGCGTGCCGCCATGCTGCGCGGGCTGTTTGCAGAGGCACAGCTCCCAGTCCGATTCGTCGCGATCACCGATCGGGCCGACGATGTGCCGGCAGTGTGCACCACCGTCGTACGCATCGAAGCCAACGGTGCTGCAGAAGTCGACTATCCGATCAGCGGTCCGACCATCACCGATGTGGTTCCGTTCGTCCTCGAGCACGACGTCGCGGTTGCGGCGGCGCGCAAGCTCAGCCCGCTGGAAGATCACACCGCACAGCAGTCGGCCCGGGCAGCACTGCCGGCCGTCGTGTCCTTGGCGTCGCTGATCGATCCCGACGGAATCGACGCGGGACGTATCGGCGAGCGATGGGGCATCGCCCATTCGAATCGCCGCCTGCGAGTTGTCGTGGGCTCAGGCGAAACCGGACCCGTCGAACTCGATCTCGCCGACGACGGACCGCACGTGTTGATCGTCGGCGCAACGCATTCGGGCAAGTCCGACCTGTTGCGCACGATCATCGCGTCGCTGATCGCGACCAACGAGCCTTCGGCTGTCAACGTCATGTGCATCGAAGCCACCGACGGCTCGTCGTTCGGCGCGTTCGCCGGGCTCGATCAGGTCGTCGGCTCGGTCGACCGGTTCGACGAACACGGAGGCGCTCGCCTCCTGCGTGCCTTGCAGTCCGAGGTCAACCGGCGTTCACGACTGTTGTCCGACCACCACGTCGTCAGCCTGGCCGACTACCACACCGAGTTGGCCCAGCATGTCGATCACGAAGCCCAGGAATGGGACGACCCGCGACCCGACGAGACCCGGCCACCACTTCCTCGACTTGTCATTGTTGTGGACGATGCGGACGACGTGATGCTCCGCCACGCAGCCTTCCTGCCGCAGCTGATCGATCTCGCCGATCGCTCGCGTCACCTCGGGCTGCACCTGATCGTCGCCGCCGAGCAGCTGACCCGATCCGTCGAACACGTCCTGCGCTCGTTTGCCAACATCCGGATCGCCCTCCGGATGAGCGACCCGGCCGAGGCCATCGCCCTCATGGGCACCCGCGAGCCGGTACAGATCTCGCTGCACACTCCAGGTCGTGGCATGGTGCGCGTCGGCGACACCGCGGCGACTGCGGTGCAGTTCGCGTCCGCTGCCGCCGAGTCCGGCGACCTCATGGAGATCACCCCCTTCATCCTTGCTCGCGATCTCAACTCCGCCGAGCGCAAGATCTCGGCCAGGCCGGGGGCGACCCCCGGGGCTGAGGCCGAGCGGATCGGCGGTCTTCGGCAACTCGTCGCCGCAGTCGCCGAAGCCACCGCGAGACACCGCCCCGCTGTCCGGCGAACGATCCTGTGCCCGGATCTACCGACAGATCTCGCGTACGAGACGATCTCATCGCCGCGAGCCAGCACACCCGACGCCGACGGAGCTGCGTTTGCGCTCAGCGACCTTCCCGACGATCACACCCAGAATGCGCGCCGATGGAACCCACCACACGATGGGAACCTGCTGATCGTCGGCGGGGCGCCGAGCGAGCGTTCCAGCGCTTTGGCGACACTGTTCGTTGCCGCCACGGATCGCATTCCACCCGATCGCCTGCATGGTTACGTCATCGATTGCGCTCCGGGTCACCTCGGTCGACTGGCTGCTCTGGAGATGCTGCCGGCGTGCGGCGCGGTTGCCTCGACCGAGGACCCGGATCGAATACTGCGAGTTCTGGTGCGTGTCGCCGACGAACTCGACCGGCGCGCAGCAAACGATCACACTTCCAGCGACGCCCACACCGTGCTGGTCGTGAACGATGTCGGTTCGTTGCTACGCAGTCTCGAGCTCGGTGGAGAGTTCGAACCGGGACGCGACATGCTGGAGCGAATCGTCAGCCATGGGCCGCTTCACGGCATCACGACGTTGATGAGTTCGGCCAGCGAGAATGCCGCACCGGCGCGACTGCTCGGTCAGTTCCAGCAAAGGATCATCTTGCATCTCGACGACCGCGGCGCCTATCGATCGCTGGGCATCGATCCCGGCCGAATCCCCGAACAGGCCGCTGGGCGTGCCATCACCTTGCCGGACCTCGTCGAGATCCAGATCGGCGCCATCGCCGATCTCACTGCCGCTGTCGAACAGCGCCGCGACCGCCCCGACGCCGCGCATGGACCGGCCCCCGTCGCTCGCACCCCCGAGCGGGTGGCGCTGGAGGAGTTCAGTGCCGCAACGCAGCACCACGAAGGTCGTTGGAGCCTGCCGATCGGCCTCGATGCGCGCACACTGCAGCCCGCGGTGCTGCAACTCGATGCACCCGCAGGTGGCCTCATCCTTGGCGATGCCGGCACCGGCAAATCGACCGTTCTCGCCAACATCGCCCGCTGTGCATTGGGTGCCGGCGCCGGCGTCGACATTCACGCGATTGCCTCGACGTGGAGCCCTTTGTTGTTGTTGCCGCGGCTCACGAGTGCGACAACGCTTGCCGGCCTCGACAAGTGGGCAGCCGAGTTCTTCGCGAGCGCGGAGCGACCCCGTCTGGTGCTCGTCGACGACGCCGATCGGCTCGAGGGCGAGGTGTTCGAGCGACTCGCCGCGCTCGACGACGATCGGCTCGTCGTGATCGCAGCCGGTCGTACCCGCAGTCTCGAGGTTCCCGGGCACTGGACTGCACCATTGCGTCGCTCGCGTGCCGCCGTCATTCTGCGTCCGCTCGCCGGCGACGGTGCGATGTTCGGCCTCCACCTCCGGGTCACCTCGTCGCATCCGGCTGTCGGCCGCGGTCTGTTGATCGATGACGAAACGACGACGCCCGTGCTGCTCGGCGGGCCCAGCGAGACCACCGAGCCCACGTTCGCCGAGGCGATCCGAGCCGAGGTCGAAGCCGACCCGGCCACCGCAACCGATCAGCCCGCCGCGCCCGACCCGGAGGGTGCGTCATGATGCGACGCGGCGACGGCATCGGCATCGAGGTCCTCCCCGACGCGTTGCGCGGAGTGCGCCTGCAGCAAGATGCCCCGGGGCGTGTCGCCAAGGTCGCCGGCGTGGCGTGTGACACCAACAACGATCTGCTGTTGCTCGACGGTCTCACGCGACTGCGCAGCCTGCTCGACGAGGCAGGGCAGCCCACGCGGGTCTGCATGTGGCGACACGACTCGTACATCCAGTCGCTCGACATCACCGGATGGAGCACGACCGAGCTCAACCTGCATCGCTCGAAGCTCGTCGATGTGTCGGCGACGATCGAGATGGCATCGAGCGCTCGCCGCTTGCTCGCTCACATCAAGACGGACATGATCCGCCATCGCCGGGTCGAGCGCTTCGTTCGCCAGGCCGGCTTCGATCTGGAGTCCATCGAGCCCACGCCGATCGCCATTGCCGCGTCTGGTTCCCTCCTACACCATGCGATTGATCGGCAGCCGAGGCGAGGCGCAACCGTGGATGGCGGTCGTGCACGATCACCTCGTGCTGGCGGCAGCGCCCGTCACCGAGGGCAGCCCGGAGGCGCGTCGGACCGAGCTGTTGGCAACCAGTTGGTCGGCCTCGATCGAAGAACTTCGCGAGCGGTTGCTCGACCCGGCACAGCTGGCCACGACCGTCAATCAGCCGGCAGGCATGGCGGTGTCACTTGGGTCTCAGTCTGGTCGGCGACGCCTACCCGGAGTTCCCCGATACACATCCTGCTTGGGGTCCGCGACTCGCCGGCGCGCTCGGTGCAGCGGTCGCGGCAGCCGGGCTCGCCGGTCGCGTGCACCAACTGCAGCCTTTGGTTGCACCACACGCGTTCAGCGACGACGGTGGGGTGTGGGTCATCGAACGCATCGGCGATGTCGCACCGACTGCACCGGTGCAAGCCCCGAAGCGGCGTTGGCGACGGTCGCCGACCGAGTCGTTGAGGTAACGCCCGTCTCTGTAGTTGTCGCTAGCTCGACGTGCTGACGGCTGCGGCGACGATCTCGTGGACGAGGTCCCCGGTGAGCTCGTCGTGCTCGCACAACGCATCTGCGACGGCGAGCAGGGCACCGCGGTGTTCCAGCAACATGCACGCAGACTTGTCGGCTGCCTTGTTCATGATGTCGTCGGCCTGGACCCGTGAACGCTCGTCGGAAAACACCTTGGCGGTGATGTTCCCGGCCATGTGCATTTCGGCCGCCTCGAGGCTGAGCAGGCTGTCGCCGTCGCCGACGAGACCGATCAGTTGCGCGGCGATGGTCGTCGCCGCCGCCAGATCGGAAGCGATGCCGGTGGACGCCTCGCCGTACTCCTGAAGCTCGGCAGCCCTTCCGGCGAGCGCCACGACGATGAGGTCACGCAACTCCGACGGGGTGCTCAGGTGCCGCTCGTCGCTGTCACCGTGTGCGACGAGGCCAAGCGACGACGAGCGGCGCAGGATCGACGCGACTCGAACGTCGCGGCCGACCAGCACGGCGATGACCGCGTGCCCGGCTTCGTGCACAGCAATGCGCCGACGCTCTTCCGGCTGGTAGCCGACATCTTGAGCCAACCCGACATCGACGATCATCTGCGCCTCGACGAGGTCTTCGATTCCGAATGACTTTCGCCCGTAGCGAAGGGCGATGATCAACGCTTCGTCCATCAACCGCTCGATGCGCACAGGGCTGTATCCGGCGGTGCGGTCGGCAATGACGACGGAGTTGACCGACGGCTCGTGCGTCTTCTTCGCCAGGTAGTAGTCGGCGATGGCGATGCGATCGGCGCGCGGTGGAAGATCGAAGTGGATCGTGCGATCGAACCGGCCAGGACGCAGCAAAGCCGGGTCGAGGCCCTCGGCACGGTTGGTAGCTGCGAAGACCAAGACGTTGGCCGGCTTGGTCCTGTTTCGGTGCATCGCCTTCGCTGGAGGAAGCAGCAGATTGAGGCGGTCGATCATCTTGCCCTTGAACTTCTCCCAACCGGTGGGGAGGTCGAAACTCTGCATCTGCACGAGCAGTTCGTTGACAATTCCTGCCGAGCCTTCGCGCATTCCACCCGGCCCCATTCCTGCGCGAGCCATGCCGATGGCATCGAACTCTTCGATGAACCCGATGGCTCCACCCTCGGCGCGAGCCGCCTTACGGAGTGCCTTGAAGAACTGACGGATCTTGCGGTTCGTCATTCCATAGAAGTGCGACTGGAACTCGCTGGCCGACACGAAGAGGAAGGGGACTTCGGCCTCGGCCGCGATCGCCTTGGCCAGGTAGGTCTTGCCGGTTCCCGGCGAACCCTCGAACAACACACCGCGGCGCGGCGAGCCACCCATCTCTTCAGCGAACGTCTCGTAGTTGAGGAACAGGTTCAGCGTGTCGATGGCCTCGCGCCGGGTCGCATCGGCACCGACGACATCGGCCAGGCGGATGTCCAAGTCGGATGGTCGCAACATGGTGTGGGGCGATTTGCCCGATGTCATCAGCGGGATCATCATCATCGCGGTGACCATGAACAGCATCAGGCCCAGCATCGCCAGTTCCGGGCTGTTCCGGATCAATGGTGGGATGCCACCGCGGACGGGGCTACCGCTGATCTCCCGATACCAGAACCAGGCAACCGGGAGCCCCAGTGCGATGACGAGCCTCAGCAGGCGCTGCTGGCGCTTGCGCTCTCGGGTGACGCTGGCGTTGATCTGCCGACCGCGTAGGACGGCTCCGTACTGCATCTCCGTGATGTCCATCGTCCGACCCCTGTGTCTTTTGTTCTTCGCCCATGTAGGCAGGTACTAGGTCGGCACAGTACCTGATCGACACAGAGTGTGCAAACGGTTCACTCTCCGTGGTGATCGAGTGGACCTGACGCAAGACCGATTGACGACTTCTTGAGGGTTCGGCCCACAAAATGGGGTCCGAGCAGCGGCTACGGCGACGCCGCTACTCATCTGCGGACGGAGGTCGCCTGGCCCGCTTGCGCTCGGAGACGTGCCGCTTGCTGGACAGCCGCCTGCGTACGGCCGAGGCCGAGGGCCGTGTCGGTCTCCGCGGCGGGGGTGGTGGTTTGGCGGCCTCGTCCAGTCGCTCCAACGCCGCGGCCCACGCCGTCGCCCGGTTACGGAACTGCGACCGCGAACCCGCCGACGAGGCGGTGATCGTGGGGCCCGCTGCGGCGAGCACTCTGTCGCGAACCACCTCGGTGAAGCCGGCGCGCTCGACGTCGATCGTCACGGTGACTGCGGTGTCGGAGGTGTTGGCATGCTGGCCTCCAGGACCGCCGGAACGCGTTGCGATCCACGACACCGCATCGGCCGCAATCCGCAGGCCGCGCGGGGTCAGATACACGCCATCGACCGGATCCACGGCCCCATTGTGGCCGGTGCACCAACGGTATGGCGGCCGAGCACGAGCGGGATTAGCGTCGGCAGCGTGAACCCCTGGGAACAACTGCTCGAAGGAATCGACCTTCCATTCCATCCCGACCTTTCGATCCCCGGGCTCACCGAGGTGAAACTGGCGCTCCCCCAACCCGACCCCGTCGCCGATGTCGAAGCAACCGCACATCGCCAGGTCGTCGAACGATTGGCCGGCTCGGTCACCCCTGGTATGACCGTCGCTGTAGGCGCCGGCAGCCGCGGGCTCGTCGAGCGGGTGGCGTTGCTTCGCGGCGCGATCAGCGGCCTGCGCGCCATCGGCGCCGAACCATTCGTCGTGCCCGCGATGGGCAGCCACGGCGGAGCAACCGCCGAGGGGCAGAGGGCGATGCTGGAATCGCTGGGTATGACGCAGGACGCCATCGGTTGCGAGATCCGAGCGACGATGGAAACCGTCGAGGTCGCCCGCACCGGCGACGGGATGCCGTTGTACCTCGACCGCAATGCTGCTGGAGCCGATCGGATCATGCCGGTCAACCGGATCAAGCCACACACGTGCTTCAAGGGCCCCATCGAGAGTGGCCTGACGAAGATGGCGGTTGTGGGGTTCGGCAAGCAGCCCGGCGCGGCGCAGATCCACGCTTGTGGCCCGGTCGAGATGCGCAATCGGCTGCTCAACGGCATCGCCGCGCTGAAGAAGACCGGACGGCTGCTCGGCGGCGTCGGGTCGTTGGAATCCGCCGACGGTCAGGTGGTCGATGTTCGGGCACTGACCGCCGAGGAAGTCGGCGGCGACGCGGAGATCGAGCTGACCGACGAGGCACGCGACCTGGTCCCGCCTCTGCCCTTCCCGGTGATCGACGTGCTGATCATCGAGGAAGGTGGCAAGGACATCAGCGGCACGACATTGGACCCCAACGTCACGGGTCGCTTCTGGGTCCATGGGCTCAGCGATCTGGAATCGCCGCGGGTCAGCACGATCGTGTTGCTCGGCATCACCGAGGTGTCGGGTGGCAACGTGCTGGGCATCGGGTTCGCCGACTTCATCCCGGCCGCGGTGGCTGCGGGCATCAACTGGCAAAAGACGTATGTCAACTGCTTCACAGCCGGACCATCGGGCGTACGGCGCAGCCGCATGCCCATGGTGCTGCCGACGGAAGATGACTGCATCAAGGCCGCGCTCAGCATGTGCGGCAAGGCCGTCGACGAGCCGAAGAACGTCGTGCGCATCCGCAGCACACTGCACCTGACGCGATGCTGGGTCAGCGATCCCCTGCTGCGCGAGCTCCCGCCAGGCGCCGAGATCGTCCGCTAACGCTCAGGCAACCTCCTTTGCGCTGTGGGCGCTGATCTGGGCCGCCGGCGCCCGTGGCGACGCCCACACGTGTTCCAGGCGCCGACGTCGTCAGCCTGGACTCAGCGGCGTCGAGGTCGGCTCGGGTCAGCAGTGAGGTCAGGGTCAAGCCCTCGGCAACCAGTGCGGAACCGTGATCCGGGCTGCGATCGATCACGCACACCACGTGCTCGACGATTGCCCCGAGCTCGCGCAACTGACCGGTGGAGATCACGACCTGCCCACCGGTCGTGATCACGTCCTCGATCACCGTCACGCGCTTGCCGGCGATGTCGGCGCCCTCGGCGAGTCGCGCGGTGCCGTACGCCTTGGCCTGCTTGCGAACGAACGCCGCGGGCAGACCGGTCTGCATCGACAGCGCTGTAGCGATCGGCACCCCACCGAGCTCCAATCCGGCCAACACCTCCGTGTCGGGCGGCAACAACGGGACAAGCGCCGCGGCGATGTCGGCGAGCAGAACGGGGTCGGCCTCGAATCTGTACTTGTCGAAGTACTCGGTGGCGACCTGACCCGACCGGAGCGTGAACGTGCCAGTGAGCCGAGCGATCGAGTTGACCCGCGAGGCCAATGAGGCGGGAGGTGAATCAGGAGCCATGATCGCCAGTCTGTTCGTTGTGCCGGCCGCGCAACAACACCTCCTGCGCAACCGTCGCGACATGCACACCGTCGGCGCCGAACAGGTGACCGATGGCCAAGCCGCGTCCGCCGCCGTAGCTGTGGCATGTGAAGTCGTGGAGATGCCATTGGTCGGTCCGCACCGGGCGATGGAACCAGATGCTGTGATCGAGGCTGGCAACGAACATTCCGTCCTCGGCGATCTCGATCGCACGACGCGTCGAGTCGGCCGGGAGGTCGTCGGACAGGTACGCCAGCCAACACCGATGCAACAGTTGATCGTCGCCGAGCGGAGCATTGACCTTCATCCAGGCCAACGTGCGCCCCGCGCCGACACTGGTGCTCGTCGGGACCCATGTTCGCGGCACGAATCGACGATCGGCGGACTCGGTGAACGGCTCGGAGACCAACGACTCGGGATCGGGTACGCCGGTGTCCATCACGATCGACTGGAGATCGAACGACGGCTCGGGACGCTGGAACGACGCTTCGAGGTTGAGGATCGCCCCGATCGCCTGGCGAGCGATGACCCGGCGGGTGGCGAAACTGCGACCGTTGCGAATGCGATCGACCTCGAACCGAATCGGTTCGGTGTGATCCCCGCGTCGGATGAAATAGGCGCGCAAGGAGTGAACCTCGAGATCGGCTTCCACCGTCTTGGCTGCGGCCCGCATGGCCTGCGCCACGATCTGGCCACCATACAATCCGCCCCACGGATAGCGAGGTCCAATACCGACGAACGTGTCGGGACCATGGGCCTCGAGATCGAACAGTCGGCGGGCCTCCATGTCCGGGAGCGTAACTATTGAATCGCCCGGTTATGAAACTATGCTGTGCGGCATGGCGAAACGAGGGCCCAAAGGGCCAATGACGGACGAGCACAAAGCAGCGCTGGCAATGGGTCGAAACGAAGGTAACGCGGTGCGCAACTATCTCGAGGCCCTTCGCAACAACAAGCCCAAGCGCGGCCGGCGGCGTACCCGTGACTCGATTGCCGCCCGCCTCGCAGCCATCGAAAGCGAGTTGGACACCGCCGATGCGATGAACGAGCTCCGCCTCCGCCAGGAGCGACGCGACCTGCAGGCCGAACTGGCATCGATCGGCGAGAAGGTCGACATCAGCGCATTGGAGGAAGGATTCGTGGCCGTAGGCAAGTCGTACAGCACCCGCCAAGGAATTTCCTACGCAACGTGGCGTGAGATCGGTGTCGACGCTGCTGTCCTCAAACGAGCCGGAATCTCCCGCTCCGACTAATCCGACTCGATCGCGTCCACCGCGTCGAACACTGCCGAACTGTGCAGCAACGAGCGCTCTAGATCAAAGGCCTGATCGAGCAGTCCGGCGTCGACATCAACCCTGGGATCGGCGTCGAGAAGGTCGCGGAACATTCGTTTTTCGGCCCACGCCCGAGTCGCATTGTCTTGCACGATGCGATACGCCTCATCTCGCCCGAGGCCGCCCTGCACCAATGCCAACAGCACCGGCTGGCTGAACACCAAGCCAAAGCTGGCGTCGAGATTGGAACGCATTCGATCGGGAAACACCTGCAAACCAGCGAGCAATCGCTGCATTCGGCGCAGAACGTAATATGCCATCAGCGAGCTATCTGGCAGCACGATTCGCTCGACTGAACTGTGCGAGATATCGCGCTCGTGCCACAGCGCGACATCTTGCATTCCGGCTTGAAGATTGCCTCGCAACACACGCGACAACCCGGTGATCGTCTCGGCACTGATCGGGTTCCGCTTGTGCGGCATCGCACTGGACCCCTTCTGGTTGGGCTTGAAGCCCTCCTGCACTTCGCCGACCTCGGTTCGTTGCAGGTGGCGTAGTTCGACGGCCATCATCTCCATGGTCGACCCGACCGCAGCGCACGCCCAGAGGTACTCGGCATGACGGTCGCGAGCAATGACCTGTGTTGCCGGGACCGGCCGCAGCCCGAGACGGCTCCCGACGAAAGCCTCGACCGACGGGTCGATGTTGGAATAGGTTCCGACAGCCCCACTGAGTTTGCACACGGCGATCGCCTGGCGCGCAGCGCGCAGTCGATTGCGGTCCCGATCGACCTGTAGCGCCCACAACGCAACCTTGGCGCCGAATGTCGTCGGTTCGGCGTGGATGCCATGGGTGCGACCGATCATCACCGTGTCGCGATGTGCGCCGGCGAGATCGATCACCGTCTTCAGCAGTGCGGTGGACGCTTCGATCAACAAGTCGGCCGCATCGCGCAGCGCCCAACACCACGCGGTGTCGACGATGTCGCTCGACGTGAGGCCGTAGTGAATCCACGCCCCCGCAGGAGGACCGATTGCCGACTGGACGACGTCGACGAACGCAGCCACGTCGTGATCGGTGACGGCCTCGCGATCGCTGACCGCCCGCACGAACCCAGCGTCGGTGACGGGGGCGTTGGCCCGGCAGGTCACAGCGTCGTCGGCCGGCACGATGCCAAGTGCCGCCTGCGCCTCGGTGGCCAACAACTCGATCTCGACGTACCGGCCGAATCGGGTCTCATCCGAGAACACCGCTGCCATCTCCGGCAGCGAATACCGATCGATCACTGCCACTCCAGCACGGCGTCGCGAGCCGGGCCGGTTCCGACGATCCGTACCGGCACGCCGACCTCCGCCTCGACCAGCGCGACGAATGCCGCGGCGAGCGGTGGCAGATCGGAGCGACTGCGCACGGCGGAGATGTCGCACATCCAACCGTCCAGCACCGCGTAGATCGGATGGCCGTCGCTGTCGTATTCGGTGCACACCTTGATCTCCGCAAATGTGTCGAGCACGTCGAGTTTGGTCAGCGCGACCTCGGTGAGCGAGTTGATCCGCACAGCTTTTCGGATCATCACGCAGTCGAGCCAACCCGTGCGCCGGCGTCGTCCGGTGACCGTGCCGAACTCGTGGCCGATGTCGACCAGTTTGTCGCCGATCTCGTCGAGCAGTTCGGTCGGGAAGGGGCCACTCCCCACCCGCGTTGTATATGCCTTGGTGATGCCGACGATTCGTGTGAGGTACCTCGGCCCGATGCCGCTCCCGACACACGCCCCGCCCGCGGTGGGATTCGACGAGGTGACGAATGGATAGGTGCCGTGGTCGAGATCGAGGAACGTCGCTTGGGCACCTTCCAGCAGCAGGTGGTCGTCGCGGTCGAGCGCATCGTGCAGCAACTGCACCGTGTCGGTGACGTACGGCGCGAGGCGCCGGCCAAACGTGGAGAACCGGTCGACGAGCTCGTCGACATCCAGCGGCTGGCCGCCCAGCGCGACGATCTCGGCGTTGTGGCTGACCGCCCGTTCCTTGACTGCAGCCGCGAATCCGGCTGGATCGAGAACTTCACCGGCTCGTACCCCTTCGCGACGAGCCTTGTCGGCGTAGGCGGGCCCGATGCCCTTCAACGTGGTACCGATGCGGGCGTCGCCGCGACCCGCCTCGTACAACGCGTCGAGCGCCTGGTGCCACGGGAAGATCAGGTGTGCCTGGCTGCTGACCTTGAGCTTGGCGCAGCTGACACCTCGACCCTCGAGCGTGTCGATCTCGTTGAACAGCGTCGGCATGTCGACCACGACCCCGTTGCCGATCACCGGGATGACATGTGGATACAGGACGCCCGAGGGTACGAGTTGCAGTGCGTAGCGCTCGGTCCCGACGACCACGGTGTGGCCGGCGTTGTGACCGCCTTGATAGCGCACCACATGGGTGTGTTCGCTGGCCAACAGGTCGATGACCTTGGCTTTGCCCTCATCGCCCCACTGGGCTCCAACGACGACGGTGACGGGCATGGCGAGACGCTCCTAGCGGCTTCGGGCGGAACGTGTGCGAATCCTACCCGATCGCCCAGATACCCTCCTCGCTCATGTCGGTGCTGCGCACGATGACCTGGTCGGCGATGGACGAGGACGCTCGCCGTGCCCTGTGTGATCGCGGTCTCGAGGCCATCTTCGACTCGGACCTGAAGGCTGCCATCGGTCGGATCATCGACGACGTACGCGCACACGGCGACGAAGCCGTCTGCCGGGCCTTGCACGACTTCGATCACGTCTCGCTGCAACCGCACCAACTTCGAGCCACTCCAGCCGAGATCGCCGACGCCGAGGTTGCCGCCGATGTCGACCGGGCGATCGACGACGCCATCGCCCACCTCCGGTCGTTCAACGAGCAGTTGATGAGCCGAGCTTCGGGCTGGAGCTTCGAGAGCGAGCCCGGCCTCTCCGTCGGCGAGAAGGTCACGCCGATCAGTTCGGCCGGCTTGTTCGTACCCAGCGGCAAGGCCAGCTACCCCAGCGTCGCCTATCAGCTCGGCGTTCCCGCAATCGTGGCGGGTGTGCCCCTGCTCGCGCTGGTCGTGCCGCCGATGCCCGACGGCAGTGCCCGCATCGACCCGGCGGTGCTGGTCGTCTGTCGCAAGCTCGGGATCGACAACGTGTTCCGCGTCAACGGTCCGGCAGGAGTTGCCGCGCTCGGTTTCGGGACGGAATCCGTCCCACAGGTTCGCAAGATCGTCGGGCCTGGTAGTCCGCCGGTGGCGTGCGCCCAGGTCGAGATGCAGCGGTATGGCGTGTCGACCATGATGATCCTCGGTCCGACCGAGAGCCTGGTGCTGGCCGACGACTCTGCCGATCCCCGCTTCGTCGCCGCCGATCTGCTGAACGAGGCCGAGCACGGCACGGATTCGACAGTCCTGTTGGTGACGCCGTCTGCTCGAACTGCGCGACCAGGTCGACCGCGAGTTGGAGCGACAGATTGCCGAGCTACCGGACGCACGGGCAGAGGCAGCACGCGCCGCGCTCGGAACCAACGGGGGCTGTGTGATGGTGTCGGATCTCCAGGAGGCCGCCGCAGTCGCAAATCGGTGGGCGCCCGAGCACCTCCAAGTCGCAGTCGATGCAGCGGTCGAGGCCGATGTTGTCGCCCTCCTCGTGAACGCCGGCGAGATCCTCATCGGGCAGAACACGCTGTTCTCCGCCGGCAACTTCGTGATCGGATGCCCGGCCAGCTTGCCGACCGGAGGTTTCGCCCATGTCTCCAGCGGCATCACCGCCGACGCCTTCCTGAAGCGGACCGCGATGGCCCGTGCCGACCAAGCGGCGCGGCGACGGATGACACCGACGATCGTGGCGATGAGCAATCACGAAGGTTTCGCCGCCCACGCCAACGCCGCCCTCATCCGCAACGAGTGAGCCGGCTCGCCGCAGCGTTCGGCGCCGCAGGCCCCGCTACGGGGCGCCAGACTCCAAACGCAATGGCTCAGCGGCGGGGGGCTCGGCGGCGGAGTCGAGTGGTGACCAGCAACAGGCCACCGACACCGAAGAGCCACGTGCCGAGGATCAGCTTCGCGGCCGTCGTACCGCCCGTCCTGGGCAGGAACGCCGCCCGGTTCAACACCACGGTGTTCGAGTCGGCCGAGACGATCGGGGTCACCGGGCACTGCAAACCGTTCGTCTCCAGCAGAGGGCAGATCGTCTCGAAGTCCGAGATCGGTAGTGCCGTTGCGTGTGCCTGGTTGACGATGACCTTGGCGGCAAGATCGGCCGCAGTCACAGTGTGCACGGCGGTACAAGTCAGCGACTGTCCGGGTGCCAGGTCGACCGGGGCGCAGGCACCGAGAACAGCATTCGGATCCGATATTGCGACGTTGATCAGTGTGATGTTGCCCGTGTTGGTCGCTGTGATCGTGTACGAGATCTGATCTCCGACCCGGGAGAAGGCGGTCGCCGACGAGGATTTCGTGAGCCTCAGCGAGCGAGACCGGCATCGCCGGCACGACCACCGCAGGGCTGTTGGCGCTGACCGTCGATCCGTTGGGCATCACGCCCGTCACCGATGCGATGTTGGTCAATGTGCCCCGGTCGAGGTCTGCCTGCGTGACGATGTGGGTGGCGGTGCACGTCAGCGATTGACCCGCAGCCAGCGTCACGGGCGCACAGTTGGCGAGCGTTGCGTTCGGATCGCTGATGGTCACGTCGGTGAGCGTCGAGGAACCCGTGTTCGTCGCCACCAAGGTGAACGTGACAATGCCGCCGACCTTGGAGAAGATGGTTGCCGGAGTCGACTTGGTGATCGTCAATGCGCCAGACGGCGCCACGACCGGGGTGACCACGACGGTCGCCGAGGACTGCGCGGTGACGGACTGACCGGAGAGCCCTGCGGTCGCCGTGACCACGTTGAGGATCGAACCGGATGCACTCGCAGCCACCTGCACGTTCAGAAGAATGGTGACCGAGCCGCCCAGTGGCAGGTCCGCGTTGACCACTGGGGAACCAGTGCCGGACGCAACATCGCACACACCGCCGGCAGCGCCGGTGCACGTCCACGACAGCGCCGTGAGGCTGTTCGGCACGGGATCGGACACGACGACGCCGTTGAGTGCGGCGGGGCCGAGGTTGCTCGCCACGATCGTGTACGAGAGGGTGTCGCCGGGCAGCGCCGTCGAGACACTCGCTGTCTTGCTCACCAACAACGATGCGGTGAAGTCGACGCCAACGGTTGCGCTGGCGGTGTTGTTCGACGGATCGGGGTCGACCGTGTCGGGTCCGACCGCAGCAGTAGCGGTGTTCACGATCGTGGTCGGTGCGGCGGTGGTCGCGGTCGTCGTCACGCTGAAGATCGCCGACCCACCTGCAGCGAGATCGACGGTGGTCGCGATGTCACCCGTGCCGGTCGCCGGGCACGAGGATCCGGGCGTTGCCGTGCAGGTCCAGGTGGTGGATGCGAGCCCTGCGGGCATTGTGTCGAGCACGGTGACGCCCGTCGCCGGGTCGATTCCGCTGTTGGACACCACGACCGTGTAGCCGAACGACTGGCCGGCGGCGATGGTTCCCACCGACGCCGCCTTGGTGACCGCGATGTCGGCGGTGAACACCAGGGTGTCGGTATCGCTGGCCACGTTGTCGGACGGATCGGGATCGGTGACGCCCGGAGGCACCGTCGCGGTCACGGTGTTGGTGAGGGTGCCCGCCGACGTGCCCGCCTGCAGCGACACCGTGAACGTGACAGTGCCCGCCGCTGCGAGGTCGACGGTGGTGTTGATCGCTCCCGTTCCCGACGCTGCCGCGCACGCCGATCCGGCGCCTGCCGAACACGTCCACGACACCGAGGTCACGCCGGTTGGCAGCGGGTCATCGATGATGACGCCTGCAGCGGCCGACGGACCGGCGTTGGCAACCGTGATGGTGTACGACGACGTGGCGCCGGGCGACTGCGAGACGACGCCGTTCGACTTCGCCACCGAGACGTCGGCGACCGGGTTCAGTGCATCGCTGTCGGAGGCGGTGTTGTTGGCGCCGTTTGGATCGATCACGCCGATGGGAGGAGCGATCACTGCTGTGTTGACCAGAGTTCCAACCGCGCTCGGAGAAACAGTTCCGGTCAGGTGGACGACGACGGTCGCACCCACTGCGAGGTCGACGTTCAACGAGACATCACCCGTGCCTGCCGCCGACCCGCAGGTCGCGCCGGCCCCCGGCGAGCAGGTCCAACTCGGCCCCGTGATCGATGCAGGAACGACGTCGGTCAGCGTCGCCCCACTGACTGCCGATGGACCGTTGTTCACGACGACGATGTCGTAGTCGACAGCGTTGCCGGGAGTCAGCGACGCGACGTTGTCGGTCTTGGTGACGGCGAGATCCGCGACCTCCTCGATGTCAGTGAGATCCGTCGAGGTGTTGTTGCTCGGGTCGGAGTCGACGACTCCGACGGGCGCGGTCGCCGTGGCTGTGTTCGACAGGGTTCCGGTGGCAGACGCCGAAACCGTCGCCGTCACCGTGAACGTGACGGTGCTGCCGGCCGGCATGTCGAGCAGCTGGTTGATCGAGCCGGTTCCGGTCGGGGCACCGCAGATCGCGCCACCGATCGGGGTGCACGACCAACTGGCACCGAGGAGCGCACCCGGCAACGCATCGGTCACTTGGATTCCGTCGATCCGTGACGGGCCGGGATTCGTCACGAGGATCGTGTACGTCGTCGAAGTGCCCGCGACGACGGTTGCGACGCCATCGGTCTTCACGATCGAGACATCGCCGAGCCCGCTGACGCTGGTGGTGTCGACGGCGACGTTGTCGGCGCTGTTCGGATCCGTGACGCCCACCGGGACGTCGACGTGAGCCGTGTTGGTGACCACGCCGAGCTGGCTCGCGGCAATCGCCGCATCGATGGTGAACGTCGACCGTCCCGCCGTCTGCCAGATCGACGGCGCCGGCAATGTCACCGGTGCCGCTCGCCGCAGAGCACGAGGATCCGGGGGACGCCGAGCAGGTCCACGTCACACCCGTCAGCCCACTGGGCATGACGTCGGTGACCGATGCGCCGAGGACAGCAGACGGACCGTTGTTGGTGACCACGACGTTGTACGTCACCGCGTCGCCGGGCAACGCCGTCACGAGACCGTCGGTCTTGGTGATCGAGAGATCAGCGACCGGTGTGAGGGCATCGCTGTCGCTCGCCGTGTCGTTCGCCGGGTTCGTATCGACGACACCGACAGGTTCGGTGACAGTGGCGCTGTTGACGACGAAACCTGCCGCTGCCGAATCGACATCGGCGACGACGACGACCGTCACGACACCGCCCACCGGCAAGGTGGCGGCGAGGGAAACGTCGCCCGAGCCGCTGGCCGTGCCGCAGGTCGCGCCGCTCGTCGCCGAGCAACTCCAGGTCGATCCGACGATCTCGGCGGGCAACAGATCTGTGATCTGGGCGCCGTCAGCCGTCGATGGTCCACTGTTGGCAACAGTGATCGTGTACGTCGTCGATGTCCCCGGCACCACGGTCGACACGCCATCGGTCTTGGTGATCGACAGGTCGACCGAGGGAGTCAGGTTGTCGACGTCGGTCGACGAGTTGTCGGAGGTGTCGGGATCGACGACGCCGATGGGTTCGGCCACGGTGACGGTGTTGGTGAGCAAGCCGGTGGCTTCGGCTGAGATGGTGGCCGTCAGCGTGTAGGTCACGCTCGCGCCGTCGGGCAGATCGGCAGTCGTGACGATGTCACCGACGCCCGAGGCGGATGCGCACACGCCACCCGCCGAGCCGGAACAGGTCCAACTGGCGTTGGTGAGGGCAGACGGCATGACGTCGACGACCGACGACACCGGACGCCGCGGAGGGACCGGCATTGCTGACAATGATCGAGTAACTGATCGGCGTCCCCGGAACTGCGGAGGATGCGCCATCCGTCTTGACCACGCTCAAGTTGGCTTGCGGAGTGAGGGAGTCGACGTCGCTCGCCGAGTTGTCGGACGGATTCGTATCGGTCGTGCCGGTGGCCGGTATGACGGTGGCCGTATTGGTCAGGACGCCGACAGCCGATGGCGACACCGTGGCCGACACGATGTAGGTGAGATTGCTGCCGACCCCGATCGTGACGATCTCGTCGATCGAACCGGTGCCGGACGTCGCTCCACATGAGGAACCCGGTGCCGCGGTGCACGCCCACGAGGCCCCGACGAGGGACGCGGGCAGGTTGTCGAGCACACGCGTGCCGGCGGCAACCGATGGGCCGGCGTTCGTGATGACCGATCGTGTAGCTGACCGGGGTACCCGGCACCGCGCTGACCTGACCGTCGGTCTTCGTCACCGAGAGATCGACCGCCGGGTCGAGCGTGGTCACATCGGTTGCAGCGTTGTTGGCCGGGTTCGTGTCGTTGAAGGCGGTCGGTGCGGCGACCGTTGCGGTGTTGGTCAACACACCGACGGCATTGGCTGCGATGGTCGCCGTGACGGTGAACGAGACCGTGCCGCCCGCGTCGAGATCGACAACCTCGACGATGTCGCCGATACCGGATGCGGTGGTGCACGCCGATCCCGGCGTGGCGACGCACGTCCAGGCGACACCCGCCAACGTTGCCGGCATGGTGTCGACGACCGGTACCCCGGTGGCCGCAGACGGTCCACTGTTGGTGACGACGATGCTGTAGGTGATCGGGGCGCCCGGCACCGCCGACGTGAGTCCGTCGGTCTTGGTGATCGACAGGTCGCCTTCCGGATCGACCTGCGTCGTGTCGGTCGCAGCGTTGTTGAGCGTGTTCGGATCGGTGGATCCCGCCGGCACGTCGATCTGTGCAGTGTTGGTGATCGTGCCGGTGGATGCCGTGACGGTTCCTGTCACCGTGAAGGTGACAGAGGCACCGACGGCCAGATCGACCGAGTCGTTGAGGTCACCGGTGCCGGATGCCGGGCACGCGCCGCCGAGACCGGCGACACAGGTCCAGCTGACACCGGCGATGCCCGCCGGCATCGTGTCCGCGACAACGGCTGCCGGTGACCGCCGAAGGCCCTGAGTTGGTGGCGACGATCTCGTATGTGATCAGGTCGCCGGGCCGGGCATTGGTGTCGTTGTCGGTCTTGGTGATCGCCAGGTCTGCCACGACATCGAGCGAGTCGGTGTCGGATGCCGAGTTGTTGGTCGGGTTCGTGTCCGTCGATCCTGCGGGCGGTGTGACCGTGACGGTGTTGGTGATCGACCCCGTGGCAGAGCTCGAGACAGTGCCGGCGACGGTGAACGTCGCAGTTCCACCAGCGGCCAGGTCGAGCGAGGCGTTGATGCTGCCGGAGCCCGCCGCCGGGCACGAGCCGCCCACCACGACACATGTCCAGGAACCGCCGAGCAGCGACGCCGGGAAGGCGTCGGTGACGTTCGCTCCGACGATGTCCGACGGACCCGAGTTGTCGACCACGATCGTGTACGCCACGGGAGTACCGGGAACCTCCGACGCGGCCCCATCGGTCTTGGTCACCGACAGATCAACAGTCGGCACCAGCGTGTCGACATCTGTCGCAGAGTTGTTCGAGCCGTCAGGGTCGATCACGCCGCTCGGTGGTGCGACGGTGACGGTGTTGGAAATCGATCCGGTCGCCGAACTCGACACGGTGCCCGTGACGGTGAAGGTTGCCGTGCCGCCCGTCGCCAGGTCGATCGAAGCGAGGATGCTGTTGGAGCCCGACGCCGGGCAGACAGAGCCCCCGCTGGCCGAGCATGTCCAGGAGGCACCGAGCAGCGACGCGGGCAGCACATCGGTGACTGACGCACCGAACACATCGGACGGGCCAGCATTGGACACGACGATCGTGTACGCCACCGGAGTGCCAGGAACCTCCGACGCAGCGCCGTCGGTCTTGGTCACCGAGAGATCAGCAGTCGGCACCAGCGTGTCGACGTCGGTTGCATTGTTGTTCGACAAATCCGGGTCGGTCGTTGCAGCCGAAGGTGCCACCGACACCGAGTTGCTCAGCGAACCTGAAGCATCGGCGGCCACATCGCCCGTCACGACATACGTCACCGATCCACCGGTCGGCACATCGATGAGGTCGGCGATGTCGCCGGTCCCCGATGTCGTGCACGATCCACCGGCCGAAGCCGAGCATGTCCACGAGACGTTCAGCAACGATGTCGGCATCACGTCCGTCACCGTGGCATCGACGACATCCGACGGACCGGTATTCGTGACCACGATCGTGTAGGAGGCCGGTGTGCCCGGTACCTCTGAAGCGAGGCCATCGGTCTTGGTCACTCCCAGGTCCGCCACGGCGACGACGTTCGTCGTATCCACTGCGGTGTTGTTGGCCGGCGTCGGGTCGAGACCGACCGGCATTGTGACCGTGGCGGAGTTGCTCAAGGTGCCGGTGAAGCCTGGATCGATGGTGGCGTTGACAGTGAACGTCACGGCGCCACCGGCGAGAAGATCGACGGTCGTCGAGATGTCACCAGTACCGGTGAGCGCCGTGCACGCGGATCCGGCCGTCGAGATGCAACTCCACGTGGCGTTGCTGAGGGCGGCCGGAAGCACGTCGGCGACGGGAGCAGCGGCGACCATCGACGGGCCGGCGTTGCTGACCTGGATCGTGTACGTCACGGTGGTGCCGGCGATGTCAGTGAGGTTGCCATCGGTCTTGGTGATCGACAGATCGGACCGCGGGGTGACGGTCGTCGTGTCGGTGGCCGAGTTGTTCACCGGGTTCGGGTCATTGCCACCAGCCGGCGCGGCAACGGTGGCCGTATTGGTGATGGTGCCCGTCGCCGAGCCGACAACGGTTCCCGTCACCGCGAACGTGACCGTGCCACCAACGGCGACATTGATCGATTCGTTCAGCGAACCGGTGCCGCTCGAGGCGCACGCTCCGTTCACTGCCGCACATGTCCACGTGACACCGCTGAGCAGTGCCGGCACCGTGTCGGTCAGCGTTGCACCAACCGCATCGGATGGGCCTGCATTGGTGACTGTGACGGTGTAGGTCACGACATCGCCGGGCATCGCCGACGACAGTCCGTCGGTCTTGGCGACCGCGAGGTCGGTGACCGCGGTGGTGGAATCGACATCGGTGGCCGAGTTGTTTGCCGGCGATTGGATCGACCACACCGACTGGGGCTGCGATCGTGGCCGTGTTGACCAGGTTCGTGCCGAGCGCAGCGCTGACCACGCCGTTGATCGTGAACCGGACCGACCCGCCGACCGGCAAGTTGGCGAGATGATTGATCGGCGCCGAGCCGGTGGACGTGACACACGATCCGCCGTTGTTGCCGACACATGTCCACGTGGCACCGACGATTTCGGCGGGGACGACATCGGTCACCGTGGCACCGACCACGTCGGACGGACCGACGTTGGTTGCGACCACCGTGTACGAGATCGGTGCGCCGGGTGTGACGGTTGCCGAGCCGTCGGTCTTGGTGATCACCAGGTCGGCCTGCAGCGCCATCGTGTCGGTGTCGCTGGCGGTGTTGTCGCTCGGGTCGGGATCAGTCGATGCCGAGAGGCACCGTAACGGTCGCCGTGTTCGTCACATTGGCGGTGGTCGCCGAATCGATGGACATCACGACACTGAATGTCGCCGACGAACCGACAGGCAGGTCGACCGTGGTGGCGATGTCGCCGGTGCCCGACGGGTCCGTGCAGGTAGCCCCCAGGTCCGGGGTGCACGTCCAGGAGTCGATGCTGGTGCCGATCGGCGCGACGTCGGCGACGGCGGCGCCAGAGGCGTCGGACGGGCCGTTGTTGGTCACGACGATCGTGTATGTCGTCGATGTGCCGGGAGTTGCAGTCGGCGAGCCGTCGGTCTTCGTCACAGCAAGATTCGTCACACGCGAGACGGTGTCGACGTCGGTGGCCGAATCGTTCGCCGGATTCGGGTCGGTGACACCTGTCGGTGGGCTGACCGAGGCCGTGTTGGTCAACAGACCAGCTGCAGCCGGGTCGACATCGGCCACGACGGTGAACGTGACGGAAGAACCGACGTCGAGGTCGACGACCGTGGCAATCGCTCCCGAACCGGTTGGCGTGCATGAGGCGCCGGCCGTCGCGCTGCAGGTCCAATTCGACGCAGTCACGCCGGCGGGAACGAGGTCGCTGACCAACGCCCCGGCCGCATTCGAGGGGCCATTGTTCGAGACGACGATGCTGTACGTCGTGCTGGCCCCGGCAACCGCGGTGGTGGTGGAATCGTCCTTGCTGATCGCGAGATCGGCTCGACGCTCGATCGCGGTGGTGTCGGTCGCCGAGTTGTTGCCCGGAGTCGGGTCGATCGAACCGGTCGAGGTGGCGACTGTCGCTGTGTTCGACAACTGCCCCGGAGCGGCCGAAGGATTGACAGTTCCGCTGATCGAGAACGTGACCTGACCGACGGCAGCGAGATCGACGAGCTCGTTGATGCTGCCGCTACCTGCCGCATTGGAGCACGACGAACCGATGGTTGCCGAGCAGGTCCATGTTGCGCCCAGCAGCACGCCGGGAACCGTGTCGACCACTCGTGCTCCGACGATCGGCGATGGTCCGGCATTGGTCGCAACGATGGTGTACGTGACATTGTCGCCTGCGGCGATGCTGGTCAGGCCGTCGGTCTTGGTGATCGACAGATCCCCTGTCGGCGTCACCGAAGTTGTGTCGGTCGCCGCGTTGTCGGCTGGGCTCGGGTCGCTGACGCCGGTCGGTGCATCGATGCGAGCGGTGTTGACGATGACGCCCGTCGTTGCCGACACGGTCGCGTTGACCGTGAAGGTCGCGGTCGCGCCGACTCCGAGATCGATGGTCGTGTTGATGTTGCCGCTCCCCGATGCGACACAGGTTGCACCGCCCGACGCAATGCACGTCCACGTCGCTGCGCTGAGGCCGCCGGGCAAGGAGTCGATGACCGGGGCACCGAAGACCGCAGACGGTCCTGCATTGCTCGCGACGACGGTGTACGTGAGGATGTCGCCCGGCTGGGCGTCGGTCCTTCCGTCGGTCTTGGTGATCGACAGGTCGGCCTCGGGGTTCAAGGTGTCGGTGTCCGTGGCGGTGTTGTTGCTGGGGAACACATCGGTCACACCGC
Organism: Ilumatobacteraceae bacterium; assembly: GCA_963779295.1. Lineage (GTDB taxonomy): Bacteria > Actinomycetota > Acidimicrobiia > Acidimicrobiales > Ilumatobacteraceae > JAENVT01. The sequence continues at coordinate 753,369 of CAVZXO010000008.1, read as the reverse complement.
TCGGAGCAGCGATGGTCGCCGTGTTCGCAAGTGTCGAAGTAGCCGCCGGCGACACGAGGGCGGTGATGGTGAAGGTCGCGCTTCCGCCAACCATGAGATCGACGTTTGCGGCGATGTTGCCGGTACCGGCCGCCGGGCAGGTGCCGGCGATTGCCGTGCACGTCCATGTGGGCGCGAGCAGTTCGGCAGCAAGCAGATCGGTGACGATCGCGCCGGCGACGGCAGACGGACCGGCGTTTCCGGCCACAACCGTGTAGGTGACGGAGGTACCGGGCACCACGTTGGATTGCGCGTCGGTCTTCGTCACGTACAGATCGGCCTGCGGGGTGAGCGTGTCGATGTCGGTGGCCGAGTTGTCGCTCGTATCGGGATCGGTGGTCCCCGAAGGTGCGGCGATCGAGGCCGTGTTCACCAAGTTCCCGACGGCTGCAGACCCAATCGTCGCGTCGACGGAGTACGTGACCGTCGCGCCGACCGGGAGGTCGACTGTGTCGTTGATGTCACCCGTACCCGAGGCACCACACGTACCACCACTGGTACCCAGGCAGGTCCAAGACGCTCCGAGCAGCGTCGCCGGAAGCACGTCGGCGATCGTGGCACCGACAACGTCGGACGGCCCCGCGTTGGTGGCAACGACCGTGTACGACACGACGGAGCCCGGAACAGCGCTGGTGACCCCATCGGTCTTGGTGATCGACAGGTCGGCAACGGGGGCCAACGTGTCGGTGTCGGTGGCCGAGTTGTCGGCCGGTGCCGGATCGGTGACGCCGACCGGGGGTGCGACCGACGCTGTGTTGACCAGCGCGCCTGTGGCTGCGCTGGAGATGTCGACGGCGACCTGGTACGTGGCACTTCCACCCGGTTGCAGCGAGGGGTTGTCGAAGAGCGCACCGCTACCCGACGTGGCACACGACGAGCCGGCCGATGCGGAGCACGTCCAGTTCATCGCCGTCGCGCCCGAGGCAAGGGCGTCGGTGACTGCCGCCGCGGTGACCGCCGAGGGTCCGGCGTTGCTGACGGTCACGGTGTACACCGTGGTGCCCCCGGGTGTCGCGCTGAGGGTGCCGTCGGTCTTGGTGATCGACAGGTCGGCTTCAGCAACGACCGTTGTGTCGTCGGTGGCCGAGTTGTTGGCAGGCGTCGGGTCGACACCAACTCCGGGCATGTCGACGGTCGCCGTGTTCGACAGGGTGCCCGTGAAATCTGCCGTGATCGTCGCGTCGACGACGAATGTCGCGGTTCCCCCGGACAACAGGTCCACTGTCGTCGCGATGTCACCACTGCCGGCCGGATCGTCGCACGTCGAGAACGCCGACGACGTGCATGTCCACGACACGGCCACGAGCTCGACCGGCATCACGTCGTCGACCGGTGCGTTGACGATCGACGACGGACCGTTGTTGGTGACGACGATCGAGTATTGGGTCGCGGTGCCGGCCACGTTGGTCGTGTTGCCGTCGGTCTTCGTGATGGCAAGATCGGCCTTCGGATCGATGGACGTCGACGCCGACGCAGCGTTGTTGGACGGATTGGGATCGCTGGCCCCGGACGGCGCGGCAACCGCGGCGCTGTTGACGAGCGTGCCCGTTGCCGACGGGGCAACGGTGCCGGTGAGCGTGAACGACACGCTGCCCCCAACTGCGAGGTCGACCGTGGTGGCGATGTCGCCGACGACGGGACCGGCCTGGTCGCATGATCCGCCTGCCGACGGCACACATGTCCACGATGCTCCTAGCAAGTCGGTCGGCATGACGTCGCTGACCGATGCATCGGCAATGGCGGATGGTCCGGCGTTGCCGACGACGATCGTGTAGGTCAACACATCGCCAGGCAACGCAGAGGCCATGTCCACCGTCTTGGTGATCGACAGATCAGCAACGGGGGCCAGCGTGTCGGTGTCGGTCGATGCATTGTCGGCGAGGTTCGGATCCGTCGCGCCGGCCGGCACGGCGATCGTTGCCGAGTTGGCCAGCGGCACAGCGGTCGAGGCATCGAGCGTGCCCGTCAGTGTGAACGTCACAGTGCCACCGACCGGAAGGTCGACGAGCTCGTTGATGGTCGAGGCACCGCTGGAGGTGGCGCACGAGGCACCGCCGGTCGACGCGCACGACCATGTCACGCCGCCGAGCTCGGCAGGCGGGGTGTCGGTGACAACGGCGCCGCTGATGTCGGAGGGACCGGCGTTCGAGGCGACGATCTCGTAGCTGACGGGCGTTCCCGGTGTGGCCGTCGCAGCGGAGTCGGTCTTCACGATGGAGAGGTCGGCCACTCGCGCAAGCGTGTCGATGTCGCTGGCGGTGTTGTTCGCCGGTGCGGGGTCGGTGACGCCGAGCGGAGGCGTGACCGTGGCAACGTTGGTCAGGTCGACGATGGTCGAAGACACGAGCGTTCCGGTGACCGTGAACGTTGCGATGGCACCGACTGTCAGCGAGACGGTGGTGTTGATGTCGCCGCTGCCCGACGCCGGGCACGATCCGGACCCGCTGACCGAGCAGGTCCAGGCGACGCCGTTCAACGAGGCAGGCAGGTCGTCGACCACGATGGCACCGGCGACGTCGGACGGCCCGGCATTGGAGACGACCACCGTGTAGGCGACAGGTGAGCCCGGCGTCGCCGTTGCCGAGAAGTCGTCCTTGGTGATGGACAGATCGGTGACGGGATCGAGCGTGTCGGTGTCGGTCGCCGTGTTGTTGCCCGGCACCGGATCGGTCACGCCAGGTGGCACCGTCGCGACGACGGTGTTCGCGAGGGTCCCGAAGGCCGAGGCGAGCACGGTCGCGTCGATGGTGAAGGTGGCGGTGCCTCCGGCCAGCAGGTCGACCATCGTGTTGACGTCACCCGAACCGGCGAGTGGGCAGCTCGAGCCCGGCGAAGCAGCGCAGCCCCAGGTCGCGTTGGTGAGCTCAGCCGGCATGATGTCGACGACGCTGACACCCGCCACGTCTGATGGCCCGTTGTTGGTGACGACGATGGTGTACTGGATCGCCTGGCCGGGTGTCGCCGAGGTCGCCGCGTCCGTCTTGAGCACCTCGACCTCGGCTCGCTGCTGAATCGCGGTGGTATCGGTGGCGGAGTTGTTGGCCGGGGTCGGATCCACCGAGCCGGCCGGCATCGCCACACTGGCCGTGTTCGAGAGCGTGCCAGGCGTCGCCGATGGGGCGATCATGCCCGACACGGTGAAGGTGGCGGTGCCGCCGGACGTCAGCGTCACGAGTTCGCTGATGTCGCCCGAGCCGGCTGCATTGGCACACGTCGAACCGACCGAAGGCGTGCAGGTCCAGGTGCCACCGAGGAGGGCAGGCGGCAACGAATCGGTGACGAGCGCATCGGAGATCACCGACGGTCCGGCATTTGTCACCACCACGGTGTAGGTCTCGGGCTCGCCGGCCGCGATCGAGGTGAGGCCATCGGTCTTGGAGATGATGAGATCGGCGGTGGGCGTGACCGTGGTCGTGTCGGTCGCGGTGTTGTCGGCAGGTGAGGTCTCGACGACACCCGACGGAGCGTTGATCGTCGCGGTGTTGGCGATCACGCCGGTCGCGGGCCCGTCCACAGTCGCAGTCACTGTGAACGTCGCTGTCCCACCGGGGATCAGTGAGAGCGTGGTGTTGATCGCGTTGCCGGTTCCACTGACCGGGCAGGCCGATCCGGCCGACGCCGAGCACGTCCACGACACACCGACCAGCGAGGCCGGGGCGACGTCGGTGAACTGCGCCGACGCGACGGCAGAGGGACCGTCGTTCGATACGACGATGTCGTAGGTCACGAGGTCACCGGGCTGGGCGCTGACGTCGTTGTCGGTCTTCGTCACCGACAGATCCGCCTGTGGTGTCAACGCATCGACGTCGGTAGCCGAGTCGTTGCCCGGGTTGAGGTCGGTGGTCGCCGGCGGCACCACGACGGTTGCCGTGTTCGACAGCGCGCCGGTCGCCGAAGCGGCGATGTCGGCTGTCACTGTCACGGTCGCGGTGCCGCCGGCGGCCAGATCGATGGAGGTGTTGATGTTGCCGACGCCACCGGCAGCGCACGTTCCGTTGACCGCGACACACGTCCACGCGGCGTTCGACAGGTTGGCGGCGAGCGAGTCGATCACCGATGCACCGACCACATCGGACGGGCCGCTGTTGGCGACCGTCAAGATGTATGTCACCGGGGTGCCCGGGACCTCGGAGGTTGCTCCGTCTGTCTTGGTGATGGACACGTCCGATTGAGGAGTCAACGTGTCGGTGTCGGTCGCCGTGTTGTCGACGGGATTCGGGTCCGTGCTACCGGGCGCTGCGGTCACCGTTGCGGTGTTTGTCAGCACGCCGGTCGCGGTCGAGGCGACGGTTGCAGTGACGGTGTAGGTCACACTGGCTCCGACGGGCAGGTTCACGACGTCGTTCAGGGAGCCGGTTCCAGCAGCAGTGCACGGGCCGACACAGGTCCAGTTGATCGTGCCCAGAGCAGCAGGGAACGTGTCGGTGATCGTGGCACCCGACCGCGGCCGACGGGCCGTTGTTGGTCGCCACGATCGTGTAGGTCACAGCCGTCCCCGGCACGACGGCACTGACGTTGTCGGTCTTGTTGATCGCCAGATCGGTCACCGCGACCAGCGTGTCGACATCGGTGGCCGTGTTGTCGAATGGCGACGTCTCGGTGACGGAAGCAGGCACGCTCGCCGTCGCGGTGTTGGTCAGGACGCCGGTCGCGGCAGCGCCGATCTGGACGGTCACGACGTAGGTCAGTTGGCCGCCCGGGAGCAGGTTCGCGGTGTCGGCCAGCGCACCACTACCCGACGCCGTGCAGGACGACCCGGCAGTGGCGCCGCACGTCCAGTTCATCGTGGTTGCGCCGGCGGGCAGGGCGTCGTTGATCGTTGCACCGAGCACTGTCGAAGGGCCGGCGTTGGTGATGGTGACCGTGTAGGTGGTGTCGGCACCGGGCGTCGCGGTCGTTGTTCCGTCGGACTTGGTGACGGTCAGGTTGACCTCAGCGACGATGGTGGTGGTGTCTGTCGCTGTGTTGTCGGCCGGGTCGTCGATCGTTCCCGGGGGCGCCGTGACGGTGGCCGTGTTGGACAGCAGGCCGGTGAACGCCGGGTCGATCGTTCCGCTGACCGTGTAGCTCGCCGATGAGCCCGACGGAAGGTCGACCGTCGTGTTGATGTTTCCGGTGGTCGGTCCGGCATCATCACAGTGACCGCTGCCCGAGGCGACACATGTCCACGTCGCATTGATCATCCCCGCCGGCAGCAGGTCGGTCACTCCGGCATCAGCAACCGCTGATGGACCGGAGTTGGTGACGGTGATCGTGTACGTCGACGATAGTGCCGGCAACATCGGTCGTCTGCCCGTCGGTCTTGGTGATCGACAGAGCTGCGGTCGATGTGACGGCCGTGGTATCGGTCGCCGCGTTGTCGGCGCTGTCGGTCTCGGTGGCTCCGGCCGGCGCCGACACGGTGGCGGTGTTGACGATGGAGCCCACAGTCGAGCCGATGATGGTGCCCGTCACGGTGAACTGAACGGAGCCGCTGACACCCAGGTCGACGGTGGTGTTGATGTTGCCCGCCACGGGCCCGCTGGCGTCACAGTTGCCGCCTGCACCGGCGCTGCACGTCCACGCGACGCCGATGAGGCCGGCCGGCACCGTGTCGACGACGACTGCATCGGCGACCGCCGATGGGCCGGCGTTGGAGACCACGATGGTGTAGGTCAGCACGTCGAGCGGATCGGCGATCGCCAGCCCGTCGGTCTTGGTGATCGAAAGGTCGACCATCGGCGTCAGCGGGTCGCTGTCGGTCGCAGTGTTGTTACCGGCGATCGGGTCCGTGACCCCGGGCGGGACGACGATCGTTGCGGTGTTGGTGATGGCGCCGGTGGCCGTCGAGGCAACGGTGCCGGTGACCGTGTAGGTCACCGTGGCGCCAACCGGCAGATTCACGGTGTCGTTGATCGAACTCGTTCCGGAAGCGGTGCAGCTGCCGCCGCCGGTCGCCGCGCAGCTCCACGCCGCGCCCGAGAGGCTGGCAGGAAGCGTGTCGGCGATGGTCGCACCGACGACTGCGGATGGGCCGGCGTTCGAGGCGACGATCGTGTAGCTGACCGGCATCCCCGGCACCACCGAGGTCAGCAGATTGGTCTTGGTGATCGACAGGTCCGCAGTCGGCGTCAACGTGTCGATGTCGGTTGCAGAGTCATTCGATGCGGTCGGATCCACGATGCCGGAGGCGACGGCAGCCGTGGCTGTGTTGCTGATGGTTCCTGTCGCAGATGCATCGATCGCCGTGGTGATCGTGAACGTCGCTGTCGTGCCGGCCGGCAGGTCGACCGTGGTGTTGATCGAACCGCTTCCCGAGGCCGACGTGCATCCGGCACCGGCGCTCGGCGTGCACGTCCAGGAGGTGAACGAGCCCGCACCAGGCTGCGAATCCGTCACGGTGGTGCCAGGGGCATTCGAGGGACCGCTGTTGGTGACTGTGACCGTGTACGTCGTCGACTGCCCCGGGATGACCGACGCGACGCCATCCGTCTTGGTCACCACGAGGTCGGCGCGTGGCGTCAATGTGTCGACATCGGTCGCCGAGTTGTTGCTTGCATTCGTGTCGGTGACTCCGAGTGGAGCAGCGACAGTGGCGGTGTTGGTCAATGAACCGGTGCTGCTCGCCGCGACCGAGTCGGTGACCGTGAAGGTGACCGAGGCGCCGACAGGCAGGTCGACGGTGCTGTTGATGGAACCGGTCCCCGATGCCGGGCAAGCGCCGCCGGCCGAGCCGGTGCATGTCCACGTCATCGAAGTCACGCCGGCCGGGACGGTGTCTGTCACGGTGGCACCGAGAACGCTCGATGGACCGGAGTTGGTCACCACGACGGTGTAGGTCGTCGACTGGCCGGGCACTGCGGTCGTCGTTCCATCTGTCTTGGTGATGGTCAGGTCGGTCTGCGGTGTGACCGTGGTGAGATCGGTTGCCGAGTTGTTGGCCGGAGTCGGATCGCTCACCGTTCCGGGGAGCGCGATCGTGGCGGTGTTGCTGATCGTGCCGGTGGCCGCGGCGACAACGGTCGCCGAGATCGCGAACGTTGCCGCTCCGCCGGGCGCGAGGGTGACCGATGCGGAGACGTTGCCGCTACCGGATGCGGGGCAGGACGACCCTGCGGTGGCCGAGCAGGTCCACGTCGCGCCACTCAGGCTCGCCGGCACGGTGTCGGCGACCGTTGCGCCGGTGACCGTCGATGGTCCGGGGTTCGAGGCAACCACGGTGTACGTCACGACGGTGCCGGGCACCACAGTGCTGAGGCCATCGGTCTTCGTGATCGACACGTCGGCGGTCGGCGTCAGCGTGTCGATGTCGCTCGCAGAGTTGTCGGCCGACGAAGGGTCGGTGACTCCCGCAGGCGCCTGCACGGTGGCCGTGTTGGTCAGTGCCCCGGTGGCTGTCGGCGACACCGCGACGACGACTGTGTAGGTGACCGTCGCGCCGCTGGCGATGGTCGCAGTGGTCGAGATCGGCATCGAACCGGAGGCGGACCCACAGCTCGCGCCGGCAGTTGCCACGCACGTCCACGTGCCCGATGCCGCACCCGTCGGGAGTGCATCGATGATGGGCGCATTGACCGCCGTGGATGGACCGGCGTTGGCGACCACCACCGTGTAGGTGGTGCTCTGGCCAGGAATCATCGAGGTCGCCCCGTCGGTCTTGGTGATCGACAGATCCGCCGTCGGGTTCAAGGTGTCGGTGTCGGTGGCCGAGTTGTTTCCGGGAGCCGGATCGGTGACGCCCGCCGGCGCCGCGATCGCTGCGGTGTTGACGAGGTTGCCGGTGGCGGTGGCCACGACCGTTGCCGAGACCGTGAAGGTCGCCGACGCTCCGACGGGCAGATCGACGGTGGTGCTGATGTTGCCGCTGCCGCTACCGGCCGCGCACGACGCTCCCCCACTGGTCGAGCATGCCCAGGTCGCGGCAGTGAGCAAGCCCGACAGCGTGTCGGTGATCGGTGCCCCAAGGACGGTCGAGGGGCCTGCGTTGGTGGCGACGATCGTGTAGGTCACCGCGGTACCGGGCACTTCGGTGGCCGAGCCGTCGGTCTTGGTGATCGATAGATCTGCGGTCACGGTCAGTGTGTCGGTGTCCGTCGCCGAGTTGTTCGCGGGGGTCGGGTCGGTGGCACCAGCGGGTGGGGCGATCGTCGCTGTGTTGACGAGGTTGCCTGTGGCCGATGCGCTGATCGTGCCGGTCACCGTGAACGTCGCCGAGGCCCCGACCGGCAGGTTCACCGATGCATTGATGTTGCCGCTACCACTGGCCGGGCACGACGCCCCACCACTGGTCGAGCACGTCCAGGTGACACCGCTCAACGCCGCCGGCATCGTGTCGGTCACCGTCGCTGCGGTCACCGCCGACGGGCCGGCATTGCTGGCGACGATCGTGTACGTCACCGACGGTACCCGGCACCTCCGACGCCACACCATCGGTCTTGGTGATCGCCAGATCCGCCGTCGGGGTCAACGTGTCGGTGTCCGTCGCCGAGTTGTTCGCAGGGGTCGGATCCGTCACCCCGCCGGGGGCTGCGATCGCCGCTGTGTTGACGAGGTTGCCTGTGGCCGATGCGCTGATCGTGCCGGTCACCGTGAACGTCGCCGAGGCCCCGACCGGCAGGTTCACCGATGCATTGATGTTGCCGCTACCACTGGCCGGGCACGACGCCCCACCACTGGTCGAGCACGTCCAGGTGACACCGCTCAACGCCGCCGGCATCGTGTCGGTCACCGTCGCTGCGGTCACCGCCGACGGGCCGGCATTGCTGGCGACGATCGTGTACGTCACCGACGGTACCCGGCACCTCCGACGCCACACCATCGGTCTTGGTGATCGCCAGATCCGCCGTCGGGTTCAACGTGTCGGTGTCCGTCGCCGAGTTGTTCGCAGGGGTCGGATCGGTGGCGCCGCCGGGCAGAGCGATGCTCGCCGTGTTCGCGAGCGTCCCCGTAGCGGTCGACGAGATCGTGCCGGTCACCGTGAACGTCGCCGTGCCACTCGACAACAAGGTGACCGAGGCGCTGATCGAACCCGAGCCCGAAGCCGGGCAGGTGGATCCGGACGACGCGGCGCACGTCCACGTGACACCGGTCAGCGAGGCCGGCATCGTGTCGGTGACGGTTGCCGCAGTGATGGTCGACGGTCCGGCATTGCTGGCGATGATCGTGTAGGTCACCGACGAGCCGGGCACCGCCGTCGTCGCACCATCGGTCTTCGTGATCACGAGATCCGCCGTCGGGGTCAGCGTGTCGGTATCGGTCGCCGAGTTGTTGCCCGAGGCCGGGTCGGTGATGCCGGCGCCGACCGAGACCGTCGCCGTGTTGGTCAGTGAACCGGTGGCCCCAGGGGCGACGGTGCCGTTGACCGTGAACGTCGCGGTCCCGCCGACCGGCAGATCCACGGAGGCATTGATGTTGCCGCTGCCCGATGCCGGGCACGCTGCCCCGCCGGTGGCCGAGCACGTCCACGTCGCGCCGGTCAGCGCTGCTGGGAAGGTGTCGGTGACGTTGGACGCCGGCGCTGCCGATGGTCCGGCGTTCGAGGCGACGATCGTGTAGGTCGCCGAGGTCCCGGGCACCTCCGTGGCGATGCCGTCGGTCTTCGTGATCGACAGATCGGCGCGCGGTGTGAGGGTGTCGGTGTCGGTCGCCGAGTTGTTGGCGCCGGTCGGGTCGTTGCCGCCGACGGGTGCGGCGACCGTTGCGGTGTTGACGAGCGAACCGGTGGCCGTGGCGGAGATGGGAGCCGTCACGGTGAACGTCGCCGTGCCGCCTATCGCCAGATTCACGCCGGCGTTGATGTTGCCGCTGCCCGATGCCGGACAACTGGACCCGGCCGAAGCAGCACACGTCCACGTCACGCCGGTCAGTGCGGCCGGGAACGTGTCCGTGACGGTCGCACCCGTGATCACCGAGGGCCCGGCGATGTTGGTGGCGACGATCGTGTAGGTCACGCTCTGGCCGGGGGTTGCGGAGGCGACGCCGTCGGTCTTGGTGATCGACAGGTCGGCGGTCTGGGTCAAGCGTGTCGGTGTCGGTGGCCGTGTTGTTGGCAGGCGTCGGGTCGGTCACCGAAGCCGGAGCCGTGATGGTGGCCGTGTTCGCCAGACTGCCGGTTGCCGTCGCGGCAATGGTCGCCGTCATCGTGAACGTTGCTGTGCCGCCCGGGGCGAGCGTCACGGACGCATTGATGTTGCCGCTACCGGACGCAGGGCAGGTCGAGCCGGCGGATGCGGCACATGTCCATGTTCCCGCCGACAAGACGCCGGGCAGCGTGTCGGCGACTGTGGCTGCAGTCGCGGTCGAGGGGCCGGCGTTCGAGGCGACGATCGTGTACGTCACCGTGGTTCCCGGAACCTCGGTCGTCGACCCGTCGGTCTTGGTGATCGACAGGTCGGCTGTCGGCACCAGGGTGTCGGTGTCGGTCGCCGTGTTGTTCGCCGCCGTCGGATCGGTGATCCCCGCCGCGACGGCTGCCGTGGCGGTGTTCGCCAGCGATCCGGTGGCCGTCGACGAGATGGTGGCGGTCAGCGTGAACGTCGCCGTACCGCTGGGCAGTAGGTCGACGGTGGTGCTGATGTTGCCGCTTCCGGATGCGGGGCAGGTCGAGCCTGCCGATGCGGTGCATGTCCAGGTTGCCGCGGACAACGTGCCTGGCAAGGTGTCGGTGATGGCTGTGCGCGAGCGCTGCCGAAGGACCCGCGTTCGAGGCGACGATGGTGTACGTCACGGTGGAACCGGGGATCTCCGTCGCACTGCCGTCGGTCTTGGTGATCGACACGTCGAGCGCGACGCGTGATGGTCGTGGTGTCGGTAGCTGTGTTGTTGGCCGCCGTCGGATCGGTCGCGCCACCGGGCAGTGCAACGGACGCCGTGTTTGTCAGGGTGCCGGTGGCTGTCGAGACGACCGTGGCATTGACGGTGAACGTCACCGATCCGCCGGAGAGAACGTTGACGGAGGCGGAGATGCTGCCGGAGCCCGACGCCGGGCAACTCGAGCCGGCCGAGGCCGCACACGTCCAGGTGACACCGGAGAGTGTTGCGGGCATCGTGTCGGTCACCGTGGCGCCGGTGATCGCCGACGGGCCGGCGTTGGATGCGACGATCGTGTAGGTCAGCGGTGCTCCGGCGTTGACGGTCGTGAGGCCGTCGGTCTTGGAGATCGACAGGTCGGCGTTCGGGGTCAACGTGTCGGTGTCGGTCGCCGAGTTGTTCGCCGAGTTCGTCTCGACAGCTCCAGCGGGGGCCGCGATGTCGACGGTGTTCGCCAGCGAGCCAGTGGCCGTCGACGAGATCGCAACGGTCACCGTGTACGTCACTGACCCGCTCGGCGACAGTGTCGCGGTCGTCGACATCGGCATCGTGCCGCTCGCCGCTGCGCAGGTGCCGCCACTTCCTGCTGCGCAGGTCCATGAGCCCGAAGTTGTCCCGCTGGGCAACGCATCGGTGATCGGCGCGGCCGTCGCCGTGGAAGGCCCGGCATTCGACGCCACGATCGTGTAGACGGCGTTGGTGCCCGGTACTTCGGACGCGACCCCGTCGGTCTTGGTGACGGCGAGGTTGACGCGTGGTTCGGCGAGCGTGGCCGTTGTGGCCGAATTGTTCGTCGAGTCGAGCTCCGGGATCGATGCCGGCCCGGCAACGGTCGCCGTGTTCGACAGCGTTCCAGTGAACGTCGACGCGAGCGTCGCGGTGATGGTGTACGTCGCCGAGTCACCCACCTCCAGGTTTGCGGTGGTGCTGAGGGATCCACTGCCGCTCGCCGTGCAACTCGAGCCGGCCGAGGCGGTGCACGTCCAGGTAGCGGAGCTGAGCCCAACGGGGAGTGTGTCGGTGACCGTGATCGGCGCGGTGCCGGTTCGCGGATACGGACCGTTGTTGGTGGCGACAACCGTGTAGGTCACCGTCTGGCCGGGGATCACCGGGCTCGAGCCGACCGACTTGGTGACGCTCACCTCGATGCACTGCGAGCCGGTGTTGGTACCGGGTGGGTCGGTGATGACAGCGGTCGTGGATGTACCACCCGCGCTACCACTGGTCGCGCCGTAGGCGCTGCTCGTCGCGACATGAATTCCATTGGCGCCGGGGATGACGGATGTCGACGCCGTGGCCGCGCTCGTGATCACTCGTCCGCCGCCACCGCCACCGCCGGGCCCGTGCTGATCTGCGTGCGTCTCGTTGCCGCCGGCGCCACCGCGAGCCCTGATCGTCAGGCCGTTGATACCGCTGGCCGCTCCGGTCACCGATGTGAGAACGACGACGGATCCACCGGCACCGCCGCCACCGCTGCCGTCCTGACCGCTGATACTTCCGGCAGTTCCGTCTGCGGTGATCGTCCCGGTACCCGCCAGGCTCCCGGCGCGTACGAGGACGATGCCGCCACCTGTCCCACCGGCGGAGGAGAGTACGGAGTTGTTGTCGCTGCCGGCGCCACCACCTCCACCGAGGAAGACCCTGCTGGCCGTGCCGGGCACGACCACACCGCCGTAGCCACCGCGCGCCAGATTCGACGACCACGTGTTGCCACCGACACCGCCGGCGCCGCCGTTGCCGCCACCGCCACCGCCGGAGTTCTCGCCGTTGCCTGTCGGATTGCCGTCGGTGCCGCCGCCGCCGGCGTTGCCAGGTGCGCCGCGACCGAAGTCGCCGTTCGGGTACCCGTCGCCGACGGTGTCCGCGGCGCCGGTCGTCCACTTCGCCGTGCCGGCGATGCCCTCGGCCTTCTGACCGTTCGCGGCCTTCGCAGTCACCGTGCGGTAGTCGGTGTTGGCCAACCCGGTGTCGCCGCTTCGACTGCGCTGCAGGCCACCGCGGAACCCCTGCCCGCTCACGTCGATGGCTGCACCGTTGAGATTCAGCGTGCTCGCCACATCCACGACGACCACGCCACCGCTCGCGCCGTCCCACGGGCTCGCCGCTGGCGGTGTTGCCGCACTGAGCGTTCCGGTCGAGTACTGCGGGACACGCACGACCTGGAATCGCTGCTGCCCTTGGGTCGCCGACTCGTTGGCGTTGGTGTAGCTGTTGACGAGCCCGCCGTTGGTACCCGACCCGTTGAGGCCGATCACTGCACCGGCGACTGATCGCACGGTCGCGTACTCGTACTGACCGGCGATGAACGAGGCGTTCGTGAGATAGCCGGAGGCCGTCGCGGAGGACACACCATCGCCGTACGTGTTGGTGTTGGTCGAGTCGATCTGCGTCCCTTGCATCTGCATCACGAGGACGAGGTCACCGATCGCCAGTGGTGTCGCCGACCCTCGGCTCGTCCCGACGGTGACCGTCGTGTTCGCGGTACCGGCCGCGAGGTTCGTCTGACCGGGGTAGTACGTGTTGATCACTCCGGTGATCGACGTCGAACCGGTCAGTGGCGGGCTGGCACACAGTGCTGCGGCCGCAGCAGTGGGGACGAAGATTCCTCCGCCGACGGCGACCGAGGCACCGATGAGCGCGGTCGCGAGCGCGATGCGTCGAAACCGCGAGCGTGGTTTCGCGGCAGGCTGGGAGGTGTTGCTGTCAGACATGTGAAGGAACGCCCGCCCGTCGAGGAGACAATAGTGAGTCGGGGTGGACGCGCGAGCGACTGGTGCTGCTGCCATTGCATGCGGTCGCGCCGGGGTGAATCGTCATGGCCCGGTTGCCGCGCGTCGAGAGAAATCGTTGGTCCCACCAGGTATTTCATCGGTCGTCTTGCCAGAACCTTGACAATTGAATCGCCGTCTGACTAGTTTGCATATATGCATATGTGCAGAGTTTCGCAACGCTCCTGCTCATGCGTTGATTCGCCCAATGTGTGACACTCCCGAGCCAAGCGAAGGACTGGCGGCCGCTGGCGGGGCACCGACCCCGTTGGGCGAGGTCATCACCATTGCCCACACCAAAGGCGGTGCAGGCAAGACATCGCTCACCTTCAATCTTGCATATGCACTTTCAACGTGCGGTGCGCGGGTTCTCGTCATCGACCTCGATCAACAAACTGGTCAATCGGTGTTCCTCGGCGACGCCGATTCGCGCCACTCCGACGACACGCGCGACGCCGATGTCGGCGCGGTGCTCCTCGGCTATGCCGGGTTCGAAGATGCCGTGATCCGCGATGTGCACCCCAACCTCGATGTCCTTCCTGCCAGCGAACTGTCGATGATCGATGCCGGTCGGCAACTCGTCGGATCCAGCGGTGCGCGGCCGGTTGCTCGATGTCTTCGACACAGCACGCGGTTCGTATGACATCGTGCTCGTCGATACTCCGGGACACCAGTCGGGTGTCGTCGCTGCGGCGCTCAGCGGGTCGTCGGGAACGATCGTGCCGATGGTGCCGGAGGCTGGTCCGGTCACGGAGCTGCCAACCATCCTCAACACCATTCGAGCAACGGCCGGGCGACCACGGCCAACCCCCCGAGGTGTACGGGATCGTCAAGATGCGCATCTGGGGCACGAGCGTGTACCGGCGGATCGCCGAGGAACAGATCCGCGCCATCGCCGAGCGCTTCGAGGTGCCGCTGTTCCGCAACAAGATTCCGGAGGACGCCAAGTTCGGTGAGGCCCACCTTGTCGGTCTGCCGGTGGGTGCGTACCACCACAGCGCCCGGTCGGCCACCGCGTATCGACATGTCGCCTACGAACTGATCCAGCGCCGCGGTTGGCGCTTTGCTGTACCGGAGCTGTTGTAGTGGCGACGTCCAAGAGCGACGACCTCGCCAAGCGGTTTGCCGACCGTCTGCAAAAGGCCGCTCCACGCGGTGGGGTCACGCGGTCGCCGGCGCCGGCGCCCGTCGAATCTCACGTCGGCGGCCGGGCCGACACTCGGGTCGATCGGGTCGACACGTGCCGAGCGACTCGGACGAGGCGCATCCGGCGGTCGGCTTCGCGGCCATCTCGTTCCGCACGCGTTACACGCCGACACTCGGCGGCTGAAGGTCGGCCAGCAGGCGCGCCGCGGTCGCCGAGTCACATGGGACGATGTCGCCACGGAAGCACTCGAGCTACTGCTCGCCCAACGCGTCGACATCCCCCGCAGGCTCGGTGAGATCCGCCGGCTGGCAGATCAGGCGACGGCTCCTCCGCGACTCGTGCAGGCGACGATCCCGGCTGACCTCGATATTGCCCTCAGCGAACTGCGGCTCGACCTCGCCGACGAACTCGGACGTGATGTCCCCTACGAGCAGTTGTGGGCGGCGGCGTTGCTGATCTGGTCGCGCGCTCACCGGTAGCGTCGCTGTTCGATGACCTCGTCGATGATCAGCACCGAAGACGCCGAGCGACACGCCACCAATCTCGAACTGTTCCTCGACCTCGTCTTCGTCTTCGCGGTCACGCAGATCGCGTCGCTCGTCAGCCACGACCTCACGTGGTCCGGCGCTGCCGAGGGCCTGCTGATCGCCTGGCTGGTGTGGTGGCAATGGTCGCAGTTCACCTGGGCCGGCTCGGCGATGGACCTCCAGGATCGTGCCGCAACCCGCGTGCTGGTGCTGTGCACCATCCCGGCAACGCTGACGATGGCGGTCGCCATTCCAGAGGCATTCCACGATCTGGGAATCTGGTTCGGCGTCGCATACATGGCGGTGCAGTTGTTGGTGCTCGGCGATGCAGGGCACCGAGGCGTGGCAGGACACGGCAACCCGGCAGGCGTTCATCAACTACGTGTCGTTCGCATCCGATCGCGCCGATTCTGGTCCTCGTCGGTGGCTTTGCGCACGGCGACACGCGGGTGGCGCTGTGGGTCGTGGCCGCGCTCTTCAACGTCGTCGGTGCGGTTCGCGGGGCATCCGGCGAGTGGGTGATCAACCCTGTGCACTTCGCCGAGCGACACACGCTGTTCGTCATCATCTCGCTCGGCGAGGCGGTCGTCGCGATCGGTGCAACCGCGTCGGGAGTCGGGCTCTCTACGCGAATCCTCGTCGGGCTCGTCTCAGGCGACGTCAGTGGCATGCGTCCTGTGGTGGGTGTACTTCGCGTTCATTCCGGATGTTGCCGAACACAGGCTCGAGAGCGCCGCGCAACGTGGCCGGGTCGCTCGCGATCTGTTCACGTTCGGGCACTTCCCGATCGTCGCCGGCATCCTCGGCTACGCGGTCGTGGCCAAGCACATGGTCCCTGATCCGACGCGTCGCTGCCGCTTGCCGACCGCTCGCTGCTGATCACCGCGATGGCGATCCTGATCGGTGGGTGCCTGCACATCCAATGGCGAGTCGTGCACCGGCTTGCACCCGAACGATTCGTCGCTATCGCCGTGATCGCGATGTGGTTGCTCGTCGGTTCCGAAATGGCGGGTTCAGCCGCCGTTGGTGGCGTTGCGATCATCCTCGCCGTCATGCAGACGATCACGTTTCGGCGGTACCGCGGCCGAACTCGGGCCGAGCCCGTCGCCGATCGTTAGCCGCAGTGGCGATTGGCGGGCCATGCGCAGCAGCAGCACGTCGTAGATGATCTTCAGGATCCCAGCGATGATCAGTGGCCAACCGAACGTCGAACGATCGAGCATCCACCCCGCCAAGATCGGCGGAAGTGCCGACGCCAGGCTGCGCGGCACGTTCGTGACGCTCGCTGCTGCGGCACGTTCTGCGGGTGTGACCACCGACATGACATAGGCGTTGCGCACCGGCACATCCATGCTCGACAGCAGGCTGCGTGCGATCAGGAAGGTCACCGCGAGCGGAGCGGTCGGCACGACAGCGGCGGCGATCAGAAAGATCTGTCCTGGAATGTGGGTGTACGCCATGGTCCGCAGTGGGCCGATGCGACGCTCGATTCGGATGGCGACGAAGCCCGACGCTGCCGAGAGGATCTGCATGACTGCCAGCACGGCGCCGGCCCTGCCGACGGAGAAGTCGTGGCGACGCAGGAGCCACAGCACGAGCAGCGATTGCACTACGAACCCGCCACCGAACGCGTCGAGGCTGAACAGAGCGGCCAACTTGTACACGATGCGCTTCGACGGCCCGAGTGGTGTCGGCGGTGTCGCCTGAGCCGCAGATTCGACCTGACCGGACATCGCCGCGTACACGACCAGCATCACAACGCCCGCCAACGGCGTAGACGATGAACACCGAACTGGCCTTCCAATCCAGACGTGCCGGTACGCCTGCCGAGAGGGCTCCGAGCGCCGCCAACGATCCGCCGAGGAAGGTGTAGCGGGCGAAGACATGCGTGCGGTTCTTGTCGCTCGTCGTCAACGGCAGCAACGATTGCTCGATCGGCTGGACGACGCTCACATCGCTGCCGCTGGGGTTCATCGTGCCGATCACCCCCAGAGCCAAGAGCACGACGAACGTGGTCGAGGTTGCGTAGACGATGCCGGTGGCGATCATCAGCATCGCCCCGGACCGCAACAGCATCCGGCGCGGAAAGCGCCATCCCCACGTGCCGGTGAACATCGTCAGCACCGCCGAGCCCAGCAGCATCCCGGTGACGATCACACCGATACGAGTCGCGCTGTAGCCCAACTGGTCGCCCAGGTACCCGGCAAGCGACGCGGCCACCAGCCCGTCGGCGTAGCCGCGCACACCCCGCGTCGCTATCAGCCGCCGCCCATCTGGGGTGATCATCAACCCCTTCTCTAGCCGATCCCTGCGCCACCACCATGTTTGATGACGTGACATGCTCAGACGATGGAAGTCGCAGGAATGAAGGCAGACCTTGCTCGGTACCTACAGGTCGGGCGAGACGCGTTGGTGTGGAAGCTCGAAGGCTTGTCGGAGTACGACATTCGCCGACCGATGACGCCGACGGGCACGAACCTGCTCGGCATCGTCAAGCACGTCGCGAGCGTGGAAGCCGGTTACCTCGGTGAGTTTTTGGCCGCCCGTTCGCCGAGCCGCTGCCATGGTTCGATGAGGGCGCCGAGCCCAACGCCGACATGTGGGCGACGGCCGACGAGACCCGCGACGACATCGTCGGCTTGTACCGACGCGTCTGGGAAAACAGCAACGCCACCATCGATGCGCTCGATCTCGACGCCGTCGGTCGTGTGCCGTGGTGGGCTGAAGGCCGCAACGAGGTGACGTTGCACACGCTGCTGATCCACATGATCGCCGAGACCCACCGCCACGCGGGCCATGCGGACGTCGTTCGCGAAACCATCGACGGCGCCGCCGGTCTGCGCGCCGACAACGACAACCTCGCCGAGGGCGACGAGGCCTGGTGGACCGACTACCGCAACCGGGTGGAGGAAGCAGCTCGCGCCGCCGGCGAGCAGCCCAACGTCTGAGGTCGCAGGAGCGGCTCCGAGTGGACCTCGAGCCCGACTCGCGGCGTTAGGAGTCTGACGCCCCGTAGCGGGGCGCCCGGTTACTAGCGCAATTGGGTCACGAGAGTGTTTGGCGTCTGGCGCCCCGTAGCGGGGCGTTCGGTTACCGACGCGGGTCGGGTCAAGCGGGCGTCGCCTGGGTGAACTTCAGACGGAGACGGTGATGCGGCCGTCGATGGAGTCCACGGTCACCGTGTCGCCCTCGACGGCTTTGCCTTCGAGGATCAACAGCGCCGCGGGATCGCTGATCTCGCGTTGGATCACACGCTTCAACGGCCGGGCCCCGAACGAGGGGTCGTAGCCGTCATGGGCCAATTGAGCCATCGCCGCTTCGGTGACGACGAGCGTCAGACGCCGCTCGGTCATCCGCTTGCGTAGGTGGTTCAGTTGGATGCTGACGATGCGGGAGAGGTCGTCTTCCGTCAACGCGCGGAACCGGATGATGTCGTCGACACGGTTGATGAACTCCGGCTTGAAGAACGACGAAGGATCGCCCGGCAAGTTGCTGGTCATGACCAGCACGACGTTGGTGAAGTTGACGGTGCGACCTTGACCATCGGTCAGCCGTCCATCGTCGAGAACCTGCAACAACACGTTGAAGACGTCGGGGTGCGCCTTTTCGATCTCGTCGAGTAGCACCACGCTGTACGGACGGCGTCGGACCGCCTCGGTCAGCTGGCCACCTTCGTCGTAGCCGACGTAGCCGGGGGGCGCACCGATGAGGCGACTGACGGAGAACTTCTCCATGTACTCGCCCATGTCGATGCGCACCATGGCGTGGTCGTCGTCGAAGAGGTACTCGGCGACTGCGCGAGCGAGTTCGGTCTTGCCGACGCCCGTCGGCCCGAGGAACATGAACGAGCCGATCGGCCGGTTGGGATCGCTGAGGCCGGCACGCGAGCGCCGGATTGCATTCGCAACCGCAGTGACTGCATCGTCTTGACCGATGACCCGCTGGTGCAGCAGCTCCTCCAACTTGACGAGCTTGCTCATCTCGCCTTCCATCAGCCGGCTGACAGGAACGCCTGTCCACTTGCTGACGACCTCGGCGATGTCTTCGGCGTCGACCTCTTCTTTCAGCATGCGGTTGCCGGTCTGCAGTTGGTCGAGGTGTTCTGTGGCCTCGGCAATTCGTCGTTCGAGCTCGGGCATGCGCCCGTAGCGGATCTCGGCCGCGACGGCCAGATCGGCCTCGCGCTCGAGCTGGATGCTGAGTTGGCCGAGCTCCTCCTTGAGCGAACGAATGGCGTCGATCGCCTGCTTCTCGCCCTCCCAGTGCTGCTTCATCTCGTGGACTTGGGCATTCAGCGTGGCGAGCTCGTCGACCAGCGCGTTGAGCCGCTCCTTCGACGCGGAGTCGGTCTCCTTCTCGAGCGCGACCTGCTCGATCTCGAGTTGCAGGATGCGCCGTTGAACGATGTCGATCTCGGTAGGCAGCGAGTCGATCTCGATTCGCAGCTTGCTGGCAGCCTCGTCGATGAGGTCGATGGCCTTGTCGGGCAGGAACCGGTTGGTGAGGTACCGGTTCGACAGCACGGCCGCGCTGACCAACGCCGAGTCCTGGATACGCACACCGTGGTGCACCTCGTAGCGTTCCTTCAGGCCGCGGAGGATTCCGATGGTGTCCTCGACGCTCGGTTCGCCGACATAGACCTGTTGGAACCGCCGCTCGAGCGCCGCGTCCTTCTCGACATGCTTGCGGAACTCGTCGAGTGTGGTCGCACCGATCATGCGCAGCTCGCCGCGCGCCAGCATCGGCTTGATCATGTTGCCGGCATCCATCGCGCCCTCGGCTGCGCCGGCACCGACGATCGTGTGCAGTTCGTCGACGAAGGTGATGACCTCGCCGGCGGCGTCGGTGATCTCCTTGAGCACTGCCTTCAACCGCTCTTCGAACTCGCCGCGATACTTGGCGCCCGCCAGCATCGAACCGATGTCGAGGGAGATCAGTCGCTTGCTCTTCAGGCCCTCGGGCACGTCGCCGTCGGCGATACGGCGGGCAAGGCCCTCGACGATCGCTGTCTTGCCGACGCCGGGCTCGCCGATCAGCACCGGGTTGTTCTTGGTGCGCCGGCTGAGTACTTGAATGACGCGGCGGATCTCGTCGTCGCGCCCGATGACCGGATCGATCTTGCCGTCGCGGGCCCGCTGGGTGAGGTCTTGGCCGTACTTCTCGAGCGCCGCGAAGTTCTCCTCCGGGTTCTGGCTGGTGACCCGGTGGCTGCCGCGCACTTCCTTGAGTGCCTGTAGCAGCTCCTCGCTGCCGATGCCCAGCCGTTGATTCATGGCCAGCAGGAGGTGCTCGACCGACAAGAAGTCGTCTTTCAGGTCCTTCTGGTACTGCTCCGCGTTCTGGACGATGTTGTTGAGCTCGCGGTTGACGTGCGGCTCGGCGCCGCCGTAGGCCTTCGGCAACTTCTGGACGGCCTCGTCGGCCTTGTTGCGCACCATCAGCGGTGCCAGGCCCAACTTGGCCAGGACCGCGGGCACGATGGTGTCGTCTTGGCGCATCATCGCCGCCATCACATGGTCCGGGGTCAGCTCAGGGTTGCTCAGCGCTTTGGCCTGATCGATGGCCGCGGCAAACGCCTCATTCGTCTTCAAGGTCCATTTCTTCGGATCGAACGCCACCGCACACGCCTCTCAGTTGCCTGTGAACAGAAATCTTGAGTCGAAGTCTATCAACTTTGCCCGATGCGTCAACGTCGGTGATCGCAGCGTGCAGACTGTCGCCCATGCTGCCACGCCTGATCGCCACCGATCTCGACGGGACCCTCTTGAACAGCGCTGGTGAGGTCTCGGCGCGCACCATCGAGGCGTTGCGGGCAGCGCACGCCGCCGGCGTGATCGTCGTGTTTGCGACCGGACGGCCACCGATGGTGGCGTTCCGCGAGGTGATGGCCGTCGGCCCGGCCGTTCGCTACGGCGTGATGGCCAACGGCTCGATGATCTGTTCGCTACCCGACGCCGAGCCGCTGTTCACGATCGGTTTCCCGAGCGCGCTGGCGTTCGACGCGATCACCCGGTTGCGGGCCCACGACCCGCTGTTCGGCTTCGCGCTCGCGACCGATCGAGGGTTCACCGAAGAGGTCGGCTTCGCCGAACGGATGCCCGTAGCCCACCACAACGCGTCCGTCGACGACGTGCTCAGTGGCCACGACGGGGCGACCGAGGCGATCAAGTTGCTGGCCTTCCACCACCGACACTCTGCCGTGGAACTACTCGACATCATCCCGCCGATCGTCGGCACCGACCTGGTCGTCAGCCACATGGGCACCGAGGCCGTCGAACTCGGTCCCGTCGGTGCCGACAAGGGCGCCGGGTTGCGCTGGTTGTGCGCCCACCTCGAGATCGCCCCCGCCGATGTGCTGGTGTTCGGCGACGAGATCAACGATCTGGCGATGTTCACCTTCGCCGGCCGATCGGTGGCCGTGGCCAACGCCTCGCCGCTGGTTCGCGCCGCGGCGACCGAGGTGACCGAGTCGAACGACGACGACGGCGTCGCCATCGTGATCGAGTCCCTGCTGGCGTCCACCCGCGATGAGAGATGAGCCGCTTACGGCTGCAAATCACTCATCGCGCCGCATGAGACCACCGGTGATATGAGAGATGTGCGGCGTCCGGCGGCTCATCTCTCATCGCCGAGCTAGCGGGGGCAGGAGAATGAGGCGAGCTCGGTGCCCCCGAGATCGCGGATCGACACACCCCTGGTGTTGGCGGTGGTGCGGCGCACGAGCAGTTCGAACGGCGCGGGGCCGTTCATCTCGACCACACCCTCGACGCGCAACTCGCCGCGCGACTGCGGGTCGCGCGAGCCGTCCGCCGCAAAAGTAGGACCGGCCTCGAGCACCACGGCACTGGCCGCATCGGGGTTCCCATCGGGAGCGACAGCGACCAATCTGTAGTAGATCGAGTCGTCGCTGTAGGTCGCGGACACAACCAGATCGGGAACACCGTCACCGATCAGATCGACCATCACGGCACTGCCGCGCTGGGCCGGCGGTGCCGGCTGCACCCCGGCGTTGGCGATCACCAGTTGCACGACAGCGAGCACAGCAGGGTCGTTCGGCAAGACAGGGGTCGCCGTGTCGGCCACCAGCTTCCAGTTCGGTGCCTCGACCCACAGTCCGAGCGGCTCGGCGTTGTCGGCGGCACGCGGCTGCACCGCGATCGGGCACGTGGGCGAGATCTCTTCCGGCGCCAGAGGCCGTACGTTCACGCTGAACTGCG
The DNA here is from genome assembly GCA_963779295.1 of Ilumatobacteraceae bacterium. Classification (GTDB taxonomy): domain Bacteria; phylum Actinomycetota; class Acidimicrobiia; order Acidimicrobiales; family Ilumatobacteraceae; genus JAENVT01. The sequence goes on along the minus strand of CAVZXO010000008.1, from coordinate 730,883 downwards.
ACCCGACGAAGTTGATCACCGACGACATCTGCGTCGGTCCCTGGCGCAACTGCGGCACCGGGTCCCCCTGGTAGGCGGCGAAACCCGACGGCGAGACCACACCGAGGGGATATCCGTCGGCAAACACCATGTGATCTCCGACAACCTGCACGGGCACCGTCGTCGCGACGGTCGTGGTCGTCGACGTGGGAGGGATCGTCGAGGTGCTGGTGGTCGGGGGTGTCGTCGTCGACGTTGTCGGCGCTGCGGTCGGCAACGCCGATGCCCCAGAACGCGCGTCCTGCCATTGAGACAGCACATAGGAGACAGCCCCGCCGGCGACGAGCGGCGGTGAGCACGAGGAGAACGATGCCGACATTGCGATTCGAGCGACCCCGACGCGTGACGGGACGCCCGTGGTCCGGTCCGGGAGGATCCCACAGATGCGACATGTCGGCGACAGTCTTACCCACGACAACGCCGGAACCGACGCACACCCCACTCCTACACTCGACCTGTGCCCACCCGTCCGAACGCCGCGCCTTCACCGGGCTTGCAGCTGACCTGGCTCGACGGCGAGGTGGTGGCCTGGCAGCCGGGGCGTGGGGTCTACGGAGGAAATCTTCAGGCGGTCGTCAGTTCGACGTTCCGTCGCCCACTTGCCGCCCACAACGCCTCGATGCGGGTCGTCCGCATGGCACTGCCCGGTGGCGAGCAGCAGGTGATGTGCCAACGCCTGACGGTCGCCTCGCTGGCGGCGCTCGGCGAACTCGACGCCCTCGGCAACGACGTCGGCGCGTCGGTCGGTTGGCTGGGCGCGGCCTACTCCGTCGCCATGCGGCTGGTCACGGCGGGTCGCATACTCCCGCAACTCACCGACACCGGCATGGGTTGGTGGGTCGCTCGCTGGAAGCCGCTGCGCGCCGATCTGGCCGGACCCGTGGCGGAGTTGGCCGCCAGCCAGCCACCTGTCGTAGCGGTGGCCAGCCCTGGTTTCACCGCTGAGGAGTTGACGACGGTGATCATCGAGTCGTTCGTCGACCAAACGGCGCGTCTCCTGCTTGCGGGTGCCGGTTGGCACGCGCCCGTCACCGACACAAGGCGGCTCGCCGCACGCGCTGGCGCGATCCACCGCGCGGGCCCTCAGCGCACCCGCAGGCGAGTTTCGCGCGGACCCCGAACTCGCCGAGTCGCTCGATGATCTGGCGGCGATGTTCGACCAGACCACTCGCCGCGCCGAGGGCGAACCGGTCGTGCGGGCCAGGTTGCGGCTTTCGCTGCCCGACGAGCCGCTCGACGATTGGCCGCTCTCGCTCGAGCTCGTCGATCCCGACGATCGCGGTCGATGGTGCACAGCAGCCGACGTTGCCATCGGCGCCGCGGCGGCGTTGAATCTTGCCGGCGAAGCGCGCTACCTGCCCCTGCTCGGCGAGTGCATCGCAACAGCGCAGGTCGACATCGAGATGCTCGCACCGTGGCTCACGGAGTGGCTCGCTGAGCCCGAGACGGGTGTCGACATCGACGCTGCCGCCGCGACGCTCGAGGCGGTCGACGCACTCGCGGCTGTCGACATCGAGTTGCTGACACCTGAGAAGCTGACACGCCGGACCGCGTCCTCGAAGGGTGTCGCCCAACCGAAGGATGCGGTGGGCACCGGCCGGTTCAGCGCTGCGGCGATCATCGACTGGACAGTGGTGGTCGATGACACACCGGTCGACGAGGCGTTGCTCGAGCGTGCTGCGGCGTCGGGTGCCGGGCTCATCAACGTCAACGGCCGATGGGTGCGGATCGACCGCACCGAGGCCAGGCGGGCGCTCGCCAATCTTGCCGAGCATCGCCGCGACCATGCCGAGCTGTCGACACTCGAGCTCCTGCGACTCGCCGCCGAGCTGGCGGCCACCGAAGAGGCCGCGGACCAGCAGGCCGCCGCCGACTCGGCCAACAGCAGTCCAGCGATCGCCGCGCACGGTTGGCTCGGTGATCTGCTACAGGGCCTGCCCGACGAGGCGTTGTCCGAAGGTGTCGAGCCCCCGGGCTTCATGGCGACACTGCGTCCGTACCAACGGCGCGGCCTTGGCTGGCTGCAATTCCTCCACAGGCTGGGCCTCGGCGGCTGTCTCGCCGACGACATGGGACTTGGCAAGACACCGACCACGCTGGCCCACCTGGCTGCGCTGCCCGGGCCGCATCTCGTGATCTGCCCGCTGTCGGTCGTGCGCAACTGGGAAGCCGAGGCAGCGCGGTTCACGCCCTTGCTTCGTGTCGCCGTTCACCATGGCACCGGGCGCAGCAGTGCGACGACCTTCGCCAACGTCGTCGCCGAACACGACCTCATCATCACCACGTATCACGTCGCTGCACGCGACATCGAGACGTTGAAGTCGGTGCAGTGGGCGGCGGTGGTGCTCGACGAGGCGCAGGCAGTGAAGAATCCGGAGACTCGATCGGCGCGGGCGCTGCGCACGTTGCCGGCCGAGCAGCACATCGCCCTCACCGGCACGCCGGTGGAGAACCGGCTCAGCGAACTGTGGTCGATCATGTCGATGGTCACGCCCGGTCTGCTCGGCAATCTCACCCAGTTCCGCCATCGCTTCGCGACACCCATCGAACGCAACCACGACCTTGCCGCCGCGGCAGCACTTCGCCAGCTGACATCGCCGTTCCTGCTGCGGCGCACAAAGGCCGACAAGTCGCTGGTGCCCGACCTGCCCGACAAGGTCGAGCAGTTGGCGTGGGCATCGCTGACGCGCGAGCAGGCCGGCATGTATCAGGGTGTCGTCGACCAGTTGCTGGAGGACGCTCAGCAGGCCACCGGCATGCGCCGCCGCGGGTTGGTGCTCGCTGCGTTGACCCGGTTGAAGCAGATCTGCAATCACCCGGCACATGCGTTGGGTGACGGTTCGCGGCTCGGTGGCCGGTCGGGCAAGTTGACCCGCTTCGACGAGTTGGTCACCGACCTGCTCGATGCGGGCGAGCAGGCCCTGGTGTTCACGCAGTTCCGTGAGATGGGCTTGCTGCTCCAGCGACATCTCAACGAACGCTTCGCCATGCCGACCCCGTTCTTGCACGGTGGGGTGCCCCGCAAGGGTCGCGACCGGATGGTCGACGAGTTCCAGTCGGGGACGGCGTCGCCGCTGCTGCTGGTGTCCTTGCGGGCGGGAGGCACCGGGCTGAACCTCACTGCGGCATCACGCGTCGTCCACTACGACCGATGGTGGAACCCGGCTGTCGAGGATCAGGCCACCGACCGGGCATGGCGCATCGGTCAGAAGCGCTCCGTGTTCGTGCACAAGCTGGTCTGCCAGGGCACCATCGAGGAGCGTGTCGACGCAATGATCAACGACAAGCGCGCCCTCGCCGACGCCGTCGTCGGCACCACCGGCGAGGCATGGCTCAGCGAACTGTCGACCGACGAGCTACGCGACCTCATCGTGCTCGATCATCACGCGGTGCGCGGCTCATGAGCATCGTCATCACTCCGGGTCCCGCACACCTCCGCCGCGAGGCGACACCGGCCGGCCGCCTCGCTGCGTCGCTGCTGTCGGTCACGGTGGCAGGGCTCGCCGATCCGCAGCGCTTCCGGCGCGGCAAGGGGTATCTCGCCGAGAACGCCGTGTCGCGACTCGATCTGTCGGAGGGTGTGTTGTTGGCGACTGTGGTCGGCAGCCGCGCCGAGCCGTACCACGTCACGGTGACGGTCGAGATGGTCGCCCGCCCCGACGATCTCGGCCAAACGCTCGATCGAGCCCACGTCGCCCGCCTGATCCCGCGTGGCGAAGAACTGCTGTTCTCCTGCACCTGCCCCGACTGGGAGGATCCGTGCAAGCACGGTGTCGCGGCGCTGCTGGCGCTCGCTGCCGAACTCGGGCCGCGGCCCGAACTGCTGGCCACGTGGCGCTGCGGCGACGTCGACAGCAGCAGAGCCCGTCCGAAGGTCGGTTCGCGGGCTCGGGCCGATCGACACCTGCGGCTCGTGCCCCCGGCGCCACCGCCCTCACCGTTCGAGACTCCGGAGTGGCACGAGTTTGCGGGCGACGACGTGGCCATCCCGCGCTGCGAGGTGCCGACTGCGGCTCTGGCCCTGCCGACCCTGGTCCTCGATCGCACAGACGTCGCCGACATCATCCGCTCGGCATGGCATGCGCTCGCCAGGTTCAACCCCGACGCCGCCGATAGCTGACGAGGTGGCGCTGCGTCTCAGCCGCGCAAGGCGACCAACTCGGCAACGACCCGCTTGGTGCTGACGGGGCGGCTCGTACCCAGTGACGGCGCGAAAACGCTGACGCGCAGCTCCTCCAGCATCCAGCCGAGATCGACGACGTCCTGGCCGACGTCGCCCGGCGGAAGTGATGCGAGCAACGACGAGTACTCGCGCTCGACCTTGCTCACTTCGGCCAACTTGTGGAGGTCCTTCGCGGGGTTCTCGGGCAGCTTGTCGAGCCGACGTTTGATGCCGTTGACGTAGCGCAGGACGTCGGAGAGACGATGCTCGCCGTGCACCACCACGAACCGATCGCGCACCAGCCTGGCCAGGTGTCGCCGCACGTCGGCGACATTCGGGGCGACGGAAGCGCTGATCAGCTTGGCGAGTTGCTCCTCGATGTCGGCGGCGAGGGCAACGATCTCGGACGCCGTGCGCAAGGCGATCGCCGATCGCAATGGCAGTTGTCGGCGGGCGGTCGCGACGAGCGAGTCGAACTGAGCCGTGGTCCACACCTCGCCGTACTCGACGACCAACCGGTCGGCAACGGCGGCCACGCAATCGGTCGCGATGGACGTCGCGCTCTGCGGTGCGAATCGGGAGAGCATCAGCTTGTCGCGATTGTTCAAGTGCGTTTCCACCGCTCGCTTGCCGACGGGCACGGCCAGCAACAGCAACCGCTTGACGCCGCCACGCATCACCCGCCCCTGCAGTTCGGCCGTGGTGAAGACACGCAACGAAACGCTGTCGCCATCGTCGAGCAAGGCCGGGTAGCCGTGCACCGTGTGGCCGCCGCGCACCGTGTCGACGCGCCTCGGCAGATCTCCGACATCCCAAGTGGTGATGCCGCGACGCTCGTCGACCGGGGTTGCCCGGGCGACAGCAGCGCGCAGCGTCGCCCGCAACTGGCGTTTGACCTCGGCGAGATCCTTGCCGAGGCCGACCACAGCATCGGTCTCGTCGTGCACCGCGAACGTGATCCGCAAGTGACCGGGCACGCGAGAGGCATCGAAGGCGCGTGGTGGCACGCGGACCGACGGCACCGCCGCTTCTACCGCGCGAGCCAACGCAACCACCAAGGGCTCGTCGGTCGCCTCCAACAGGCGGTACGCGGCGGCAGTCGTCTCTGCTGCCGGGATCAGTTGGCGGCGGATGTCTTTGGGCAGGGTCTGCATCAAGGCCGCGACGAGGTCCGCCCGGAACCCGGGCACCTGCCAGTCGAACCCGTCGGTGGTGAGCCGACCCAGCACGGCCAATGGCACATGCACCGTGACTCCGTCGTCGGCTGCCCCAGGGTCGAATCGGTACGTCACCGGCAAGGCCATGTCGGCATGCATCCACGTCGTCGGGTACTGATTGGCATCGGTGTCGGACGCCCTGCCCAAGGCCTCTGCAGTCATCGTCAACAGGTCGGGCTCCTGGCGTCGAGCATCCTTCCACCATCGGTCGAAGTGACGACTCGAGACGACAGCCGAGTCGACGCGCTGCTCGTAGAACGCAACCACCGCCTCGTCGTCGATCGCGTCGAGCTTGCGGGTGCGGTCTTCGCGCGAGCGCAGATCGTCGAGGAACTCCGCATTGCGCTTGATGAACTCGTGGGTCGATGTCCAGTCGCCCTCGACCAGCGCGTGCCGGATGAACATCGTCCGCGCCTCGACGGCATCGACGCGGTCGTAGCCGATGGTGCGGTTGGCGACGATCGGCAATCCGTACAGCGACACCCGTTCGCCGACGACAGCGCGACCACTGCGAGCGTCCCACCGTGGCTCGCCGTAGCTGTACTTCGTCAGATGCTTGCCGATGGCCTCGGCCCATTCGGGTTGCACGCTGGCAACGGTGCGAGCCCACAACCGGTTGGTCTCGACCAGTTCGGCGGCGATCACCCACTTCGGTTGCTTACGCGACAGCACCGAGCCGCCACCGATGGCGAACTTCGAACCGTGCGCGCCGTTGTATTCCCGGCCCTTGGTGTCGGCCGTGCCGTCGCGCATGCCGAGGTGGCTGAGCAAACCCGCCAGCAGCGCTTGGTGAATGCGGTCCGGATGGCTCGCCTCACTGCCGGGGCGGATGCCGAGTTGACCGGTGACCTGGCGGAGTTGGCTGAACACGTCTTGCCACTCGCGCACCCGAAGGTAGTTGAGGTACTCGCTGCGGCACAGTCGCCGGAACTGATTGCCGCTCAGCTCCTGCTGGCGCGCCCGCAGGTGATCCCACAGCTTGACGAAGGCGATGAAGTCGCTGTTCGCTGCCTCATCGACGGTGAACCGGCGGTGCATCTCGTCGGCCGCTTGGCGGTGTTCGGCCGGGCGTTCGCGCGGATCTTGGATGCTCAGCGCCGCGGCGATGACCATCACCTCACGCACGCAACCGTGCCGGTCGGCTTCCACCACCATCCTGGCCATGCGCGGGTCGATCGGTAGGCGGGCCAGTTGCCGGCCGACCTTGGTCAACCGCCGATCTGTCACCGCTGCAGCGCTCTCTGTTGGCGTTGTTGTCGGCTGCAACGCGCCGAGTTCGTCGAGCAGCATGTAGCCGTCGCGGATCGAGCGGCTGTCGGGTGGCTCGATGAATGGGAAGGCAGCGACGTCGCCGAGACCGAGGTTGGTCATCTGCAAGATGACCGACGCCAAGCTGGTGCGCAGGATCTCGGGTTCGGTGAACTCGGGGCGATCTGCGAACCCTTCCTCGTCGTAGAGGCGAATGCAGACGCCCGGCGCGACGCGCCCGCATCGGCCGGCGCGCTGGTTGGCCGACGCTTGTGACACTGGCTCGATCGGCAGCCGCTGCACCTTCAAGCGATGGCTGTAACGCGAGATGCGCGCCGTGCCCGTGTCGACCACGTAGCGAACGCCCGGCACGGTGAGCGATGTTTCGGCGACGTTGGTCGACAGCACGACGCGCCGCCCGCGGTGCGACTGGAAGATGCGGTGTTGCTCGACACTGGAGAGCCGGGCATAGAGCGGCAGCACCTCGGTGTCGCGCAGGTTCAACCGGCGCAGGGCATCGGCGGTGTCGTGGATCTCGCGCTCCCCCGACAGGAACACCAGTACATCGCCGGGCCCCTCGTGGCCCAGCTCATCGACGGCCGCACACACCGCCTGCACCTGATCGCGCTCGTCGTCGTCGCCGAGGGGCCGATACCGAATCTCGACCGGATAGGTGCGGCCCTCGACCGTGATGATCGGGGCGTTGCCGAAGTGTTCGCTGAACCGTTGCGTATCGATGGTGGCCGAGGTGACGATCAGCTTCAGGTCGGGGCGTCGCGGGAGCAGTTGGCGGATGTAGCCGAGCAGGAAGTCGATGTTGAGGCTGCGTTCGTGGGCCTCGTCGATGATCAAGGTGTCGTAGCGGCGCAGCATTCGGTCGCGCTGGATCTCGGCCAGCAGGATGCCGTCGGTCATCACCTTGATCCGGGTCTGCTCGCCGACGCGATCGGTGAAGCGCACCGCGTACCCGACCGTGGTGCCGAGTTCGCAGCCCATCTCCTCGGCGATGCGATCGGCGATCGTGCGCGCCGCGATGCGCCGTGGCTGGGTGTGGCCGATCATCCCGTCGACACCGCGGCCGGCACGCAAGCAGAACTGCGGCAACTGGGTGCTCTTCCCCGACCCGGTCTCGCCGGCGACGATCACCACCTGGTGCGCGGCGATGGCGGCAATCAGCTCATCGGCGCGTTCCAGGATCGGCAGTTCCACGGGTGCCAGTCTGCTTGGCCGAACTGCAGTTCACCGTCGATTTACCACGACGAACCGGCCACCGTCGCTAGCTGGACCGCCCGAGGCGTGACCCGCCGAACACCGACACTTCTTGGTGAAGCGGCACGAGATCGCGGCGCGGTGGCCGGCTGGCCGCCTCTGCCAGCGCGGACGATGCGACCTGGCGAAGCTCTTCGTTCTCGGTGCGTAGTTGCTCATTCTCGGCTTCCAGTTGCATGACGCGCCGGATGCCCTCGAGGTTCATGCCTTCGGAAGCCAGTTCGCTGATGCGTCGCAGGCACTCGATGTCGACGTCGCTGTAACGCCGGTTGCCACCCTGCGTGCGTGCCGGTTGTACCAGGCCTCGTCGCTCGTAGATGCGCAGCGTTTGGGGATGCATGCCCGCCAACTCGGCAGCGACCGATATGACGTAGACGGCGTGGTGTTGAGATCGCATGGTCATGACTCCAATCGAGTCCGTGGTGAAACGGTAGTCGCCGCAGCCAATGCCTCGACCGCTGCGCGCTGTTCATCGGAAAGTTCATTGGGCACATCGACGTCGACGGTGACGATCAGGTCACCGGTCGCCTTCTTGGTGACGATGCCTTTGCCCTTCACCCGGTGGCGCGACCCCGACGGCGTGCCAGGGCGGAGCCGCAACATCACTCGGGGTCCGTCGAGAGTCGGTACGTCGACGTCGCCTCCGAGCGTTGCCTCGGCGTAGGTGACCGGCACCTTGACGGTGAGGTTGTTGCCGTCGCGACCGAACAGGCGATGCCCGGTGACATGGCACTCGACGATGAGATCGCCGGGAGGCCCGCCGTTGCGTCCCGGTGCCCCACGGCCCTTCAGCCGGATCTTCTGGCCATCCGCAACCCCGGCTGGGATTCGTGCCTGCACTTCGCGGGCCCGGCGCTCGGTCCCGGTGCCGTGACACGTCGGGCAGGCATCGGTGACAACCACACCACGCCCGCCGCACACCCTGCACGGCGAGGAGAACGAGAACAGTCCTTGGTTGTCGTCGATCACACCACGACCGCCGCAGTTCGAACACACCTTGGGCTGCGTGCCGGGTTTGGCGCCGCTGCCGTGGCAGGTGCTGCATTCGGCATCGCTGGTGAGGTACAGGGTCGTGGTGAGTCCCTTCACCGCGTCGGCGAAGGCCAGGCTGAGCGTTGCCTCGACGTCGGCGCCACGCTGCGGACCCGCCGCTGCGGACGGGCCGCCGCCGCGCCGGCCACGGCCGAACATCTGGCCGAGGATGTCACCGAGGCCGTCGCTGCCGACGTTGAAGTTGTACCCGCTCGGCCCGCCGGGCGCGCCGCCTTGGAATCCACCGATGGGACCGAGCTTGCGGACCTCGTCGTATTCCTTGCGCTTGGCTTCGTCACCCAGAACGTCGTAGGCCGCACTGACCTCCTTGAAGCGTTCCTCGGCAGCGTCGTCGCCGGGGTGCGTGTCGGGATGACTGGCGCGGGCCAGCTTGCGGTAGGCCTTGGTGATGTCTTTGGGCGCGGCGTCGTCGCTGACGCCGAGGATCTTGTAGTAGTCCTTCTCGTACCACTCGCGCTGGGCCGCCATCTCGGACCTCTAGCCGCGAACCTTGACCATCGCCGGTCGAAGGACCTTGCCATTCCAGGTGTAGCCGGAACGCAGCACCTCGCTGACGACGGGCTCGCCGTCGCCCGGCTCGTGCAGGACTGCGTCGGCGAGATGTGGATCGAATGGTTGCTCGTGCAGGTTCATCGACTCGAGGCCCTGCTTCTTCAACTCACTGAGCATCAGGTTGAACAACGGCTCGATCTCGGCGGGGTGTTGGAGGAACGCCGCCTCGCACGCATCGAGCACCGGCAACAGGGCCTCGGCCAACCGCCCGGTTGCCCGGTCGATGTCGTCGGCGCGTTGCGTCGCGAGGCGTCGGCGATAGTTCTCGAAGTCGGCGGCAATGCGTTGCGCTCGGTCCATCCACTCGTCGCGGTCGACGAGGGCCAGTTCGACCTCGGTCAGCGGCGTCTCCGCCTCGGCTCCCTCGACAGGAGCCTCGGCGGAGTCGTCGGCAGAATCGATGGCATGAGAGTCGATGACCGGACCCGGCGTCGAGGGGCTCGACTCTGGGTTGGGTTCGCTCATTGCGCGGGATCCTCTTCGACGATCTCGGCATCCACGATGTCGTCGTCGCTGCTGGATCCGCCTCCGTCGGACTGACCGCTTGCCGACGTTCCGGCAGCGTTCTCGTCGCGGGCGGCGTTCTCGTACAGCTTCTGGCTGAACGACTGGCTGGCGGTCATCAGCTTCTCGTGGGCGGCACGGATTGCATCCATGTCGTTGCCCGCGAGCGCGGTCTTCAACTCGGCCAACGGAGCCTCGACCGTTGCCTTCTCGGCAGCGTCGACCTTGTCGGCGTTGTCGCGCAGCACCTTCTCCATCTGGTACACGAGCGAGTCGGCGTTGTTGCGAATCTCGGCCTCCTCGCGGCGCTTGCGGTCGTCCTCGGCGTGTGCCTCGGCATCGCGAACCATCTGATCGATGTCCTTCTTGTCGAGGGTCGATTGACCGGTGATGGTCATCGACTGCTCCTTACCGGTGGCGCGGTCCTTGGCGCTGACGTGCACGATTCCATTGGCATCGATGTCGAACGTGACCTCGATCTGTGGCACACCACGCGGCGCAGGCGGCAGGTCGACGAGCTGGAACTTGCCCAACGTCTTGTTGTAGCCGGCCATCTCGCGCTCGCCCTGCAGCACGTGGATCTCGACGCTCGGCTGCATGTCGTCCGCTGTCGTGAACACCTCGGTGCGCTTGGTCGGGATGGTGGTGTTGCGCTCGATCAACTTGGTCATCACGCCACCCTTGGTCTCGATGCCGAGGCTCAGTGGAGTGACATCGAGCAGCAGCACGTCCTTCACGTCGCCGCGCAGCACGCCGGCCTGCACTGCAGCGCCGACCGCGACGACCTCGTCGGGATTGACACTCTTGTTGGGCTCCTTGCCGGCGAGATTGACCACCAGATCGACCACGGCGGGCATGCGGGTGGAACCACCCACGAGAATCACGTGGTTCAGTTCGCCCTTGCTGATGCCGGCGTCCTTCAACGCTTGCTCGAACGGAATGCGGCAACGCTCCATCAGGTCGGCGGTCATGTCTTGGAACTTGGCGCGGCTCAACGACTCGTCGAGGTGCAACGGGCCTTCGGCGGTCGCTGTGATGAACGGCAGATTGATCTGTGTCTGTTGCACCTGGCTGAGTTCGATCTTGGCCTTCTCGGCAGCTTCCTTCAGCCGCTGGCCGGCCATGCGATCAGCGGAGAGGTCGACACCGTGGGCAGCCTTGAACTGCTGCACGAGCCAGTCGATGATCCGCTGGTCCCAGTCGTCGCCGCCGAGGTGGGTGTCGCCATGGGTGCTCTTGACCTCGAACACGCCGTCGCCGATCTCCAGCACCGACACATCGAACGTGCCGCCGCCGAGGTCGAACACCAGAACCTTCTCGTCCTCGGCGCTCTTGTCGAGGCCATAGGCCAACGCAGCGGCCGTCGGCTCGTTGATGATTCGCAGCACCTCGAGGCCCGCGATCGTGCCGGCCTCTTTCGTCGCGGTGCGCTGCGCATCGTCGAAGTACGCCGGCACCGTGATGACAGCCTGGGTGACCGTGTCACCGAGGTACGCCTCGGCGTCGCGCTTCAGCTTCATCAGGATGCGGGCGCTGATCTCTTGCGCCGTGTAGTGCTTGCCGTCGATGTCGGGGCTCTTCCAGCCCTCGCCCATGTGGCGCTTGATGCTGCGGAACGTGCGATCGCTGTTGGTGATCGCCTGACGCTTGGCCACTTCTCCGACCAGCACTTCGCCGGCCTTGGAGAACGCGACGACCGATGGCGTGGTGCGGGCTCCCTCGGAGTTGGGGATCACGACCGGGTCGCCGCCTTCGAGGACTGCGACGACGGAGTTGGTGGTGCCGAGGTCGATTCCGACTGCCTTGGCCATGGGGGTTGCTCCTTCACTACAAATGACTTGATGTGGACGTGGGACAGCTCAAACTTGAGTGAACCTGACGCAAGTTTAGGACTCGAGAGCATGTCCCCGCAACATCGCCCGAAGAAAACTTGAGTCGACTCGACTAAAGATTTGCGATGAGCGATGAGCCGCCAGGCACCGCAGATCTCTCATCGCTCAACGGCGAAGTCGAGTGAGATGAGAGATGTGCGGATGTGGGCGGCTCATCTCTCATCGCCGGGATCGGGCTGCGAGAATGGCGGCCGTGCTCACAGCGGAACAACTCGACACGTTCAACACCGACGGCTTCGTCCTGGTCCCCGACGTGCTGACAGCGGACGAGATCGACATCCTGCGCAAGGGCGTCTTCGAGAACTTTCCGGCGCCGGAGGACTACTTCGCCGACCCCGAGCGGTTCGCCCACCTCACCGACACCCCGTTCGCCGGCCTGGTCAACTTCCCGTGGGTGTCGCCGGAGCTCAATCGGCTGGTTGCCCACCCGCGCATCGTGTCGATCGTGCGTCAGATACTCGGGCTCGACGACATCAGGCTCTACAAGGGCGAACTGTGGGGGAAGTACTCCGGCAACACCGACTACGACCAACATCACCATCGCGACTTCGGCAACCACACCCTGGTCGTGCCCAGCGTGGAGCGGCGCTGGATGCAGGTCACCACCTTCACCTACCTGTGCGACATCGACGCAACGAACGGAGCAACTGCCGCCGTGCCGAAGCGGTACACGGCGGACATTCCGCTGGGTCAACGAGGGACCCAGCCCGGAGAACTCCGCGACCGCGAGGTGCTCGCCAGCGGAAAGGCCGGCACGACGTTGGTGTATTCGACCGAGGTGTTCCATCGGGCGACATCGATGACGGGCGCCAACGCATCGCGCTTCACCGTCCTCGCCGACTACCGCGCCGCCGATGCAACGTGGACCAGCAAGCAAGCGTTCGGAAACCACGGCAACCGACCCGAGATGATCGAGTTCGTCACCAACGTCGACGTCGATACGCGCACGCTGCTCGACATCCCCGCGCCCGGTCATCCGTATTGGACCGACCAGACGATCGCAGACATGGAAGTCCGCTATCCCGGCATCGACATGAGCCCGTATCGAGGCTGACGCGGATGGTGTATGGATGGTGTAGAGTTGGTGTATGTCACGCACCAACGTCGACATCGACGACGACGCCTGCGCCCAGGTCATGCGGATGTACAACCTCGACTCCAAACGCGACGCCATCAACCTGGCGCTGCGCAAGCTCGCGATCGTTCCGATGACAAAGGTCGAGGCAATGGCAATGGAGGGTTTTTGGAAGGACCGTCCCGACGACGATCCGATCGTTCCCGTCGAGGATTCGTTGAGTCACTGGCGCACAGATGCTGATCGCTGACACGTCGGCTTGGATCGAATGGCTCCGCCGCACCGAGAGTCCGACCAACGTGGCGTTCCGGAACGCGTTCGCCGATGATCTCGTCGTGCTCGTCGAGCCTGTCAAGGCCGAGCTGTTGATCGGCGCACGCGATCGCGCCGAGGTCGGCATGTTGCGACGGCTCATGGAAACAGTCGACTTCGAGCTCGTCCATCCTCGCGATGACTTTGAATCGGCAACCGAGCTGTTCCACACGGCTCGCCAACGCGGGGTCACAGTTCGCGGTCTCACGGATTGCCTCATCGCGGCGATGGCGGTTCGGCTCGGGCACCCGATCCTGCACCATGATCGCGACTTTGCCCGACTCGCGCCGGCGATCGAGCTGCAACAGGCGCCGGGCTCGCTCGCGCCGAACTGAACCACATCGATGCAGCTGACACGGCTGGCCGAGCGCGACGGGTGGTGGTGCTGGTTGTGTGGCGACGCCATCGACCCGGCAGCGATCGGGGCGTGGCAGGCGACCGTCGATCATCTGGTACCGCGGTCGCGCGGCGGGTCCAGCGACATCGGCAATCTGCGGCTGGCTCACCGGCGGTGCAACAACCGCCGCGGCAGCCACCTGCCCGAGCTCGATTGGCCCGGCACGTGGCCGATGTTGATGACCACCAACCTGTGGACAGCGCTCGCTCGACTGGCGCCGCGTCCGGGTGCCGCCGAAGTCGTGGCGATGGCGCCGCTCGTGGCAGTCGCCGACGAGGCAGCGACGTGGGTGGTCGATCGCGCCGAGGGTTTCGTACCCGGCGGATGGGAGGCGTGGTACGTCGAGGACCCGGCCGGCCCGGTGGCGATCTGGCTGCGTCGTGTCGCCAGTGCGATGCCCGGATCAGCGGGACGGCCGAAGGTACCCGACCCGTAGCGGCCCCGAGGATCGTCGTATCGTCGGGCGCGATGGCAACACTTCGGATCGAAGCCGACCCGGCCGATGTGGGGATGTCGGGCGAGCGACTTGCTCGAATCGACGCCCATTTCCGCAAGTACGTCGACGATGGACGGTTACCGGGCTGGCTGATCAGCGTCAGCAGGCACGGCAAGCTCGTACACCTGTCGACGTACGGTCAGCGCGATGTCGAGGCCGCAAAGCCGGTCGAGATCGACACGGTGTGGCGGATCTTCTCGATGACCAAGCCGATCACCGCGGTGCTCGCCATGCAGCTGTGGGAGGAGGGCGCGTTCGAGTTGAACGACCCGGTGTACCGCTACATCCCGGCGTTCAGGAATCAGAAGGTGTGGCGGGCCGGCAGTTCGAGAGCGCCGGTGCTCGATCCGATCGTCGAGAAGATGCGTCTGTGGCATCTGATGTCGCACACCAGCGGGCTCACCTACGGATTCATGTTCGCCCACCCGGTCGACGAGTTGTATCGCCAGGCCGGCTTCGAATGGGACCTGCCGCGCCGATCTCGATCTCGAAGCCGTGGTCGACAGATGGGCCTCGCTACCACTCCTGTTCCAGCCCGGCAGCGAATGGAACTACTCGGTGGGTCTCGACGTGCTCGGTCGTGTGTTGGAGGTCATCACCGGTCAGCGACTCGATGAGCTCATGCGGACGCGCCTGCTCGAACCACTCGGCATGCACGAGACAGCGTGGTTCGTCGACGAGGCGCACGCGCTTCGACTGGCCGGGCTGTACGGCGCGGACCCGACGACACGCAAGGCCGTGCGGATGGCGATGGACCATCGCATACTGCGCGAACCCAAGGCTCACGAAGGCGGCGGTGGGCTGGTCAGTACGGCTCACGACTATCACCGATTCACGCAGATGTTGGTGCGCGGTGGCGAGCTCGACGGCGTTCGCATCCTCGCGCCCGGCACGGTGAAGTACATGGCCAGCAACCACCTGCCCAACGGCGCCGACCTCACCGCGTTCGGCCGGCCGTTGTTCGCCGAGACGACGTTCGACGGCGTCGGGTTCGGCCTCGGTGTCAGCGTCACACTCGATCCGGTCAAGGCCCGTGTTCCCGGAAGTGCCGGCGAGTTTGCGTGGGGCGGGGCAGCCAGCACAGCATTCTGGATCGACCCGGCGCAAGACCTCACGGTGCAGTTCTTCACGCAGCTCCTGCCCAGCAGCACCCATCCGATCCGCAGCCAGCTGAAGCAACTCGTCTACCAATCGATCATCGCCTGACGACCACCGAACGCGGCCAGCTACTGTCCCGATCATGCAGCTTTCCGATCTGTGCATCTTCACCGAGCCACAACAGGGCGCGTCATACGACACGTTGCTGACGCTGGCCCAGCGAGCCGAGCTGTTGGGATTTGGCGGTTTCTTCCGCAGTGACCACTTCCTGGTGATGGGGGGCAGCAGTGGCCTGCCGGGACCGACCGATGCGTGGGTCACCCTTGGTGGATTGGCTCGCGAGACGTCGACGATCCGCCTCGGGACACTGGTCACACCGATCACCTTCCGGGGTCCCGGTCTGCTGGCCATCAGCGTTGCCCAGGTCGATCAGATGAGCAATGGCCGAGTCGAGCTTGGCATCGGCGCCGGCTGGTACGAGGCAGAGCACACCGCGTACGCCTTCGACTTCCCCGACGCTCCGGCGCGTTTCGACGACCTCGAAGATCAGCTGGCAATCATCGAGGGGATGTGGAACACACCCGTCGGAGAGACGTTCAGCTACGCCGGGAAGGTGCACAGCGTGGCCAATTCACCGGGTTTACCCAAGCCGGTGCAGCAACCGTTGCCGATCATCATGGGTGGCGGCGGGCCGACGCGCACGCCGGCGCTCAGCGCTCGGTACGCGACGCGAGTACAACGTCGGTTTCCAACCGGTCGAGACATTCATCGAACGCAAGCACCGCGTCGACGCAGCATGCGTGGCCATCGGGCGCGACCGCCCGATGCGCTACTCGTTGGCGATCGTGGTGTGCGCAGGTGCCACCGAAGCCGACGTGGCTCGCCGGGCAGCGGCGATCGGTCGCACGCCCGAGCAACTACGCAAAGACGGTGTCGCGGGCTCCGCCGAAGAGGCCGCACAAACCATCCGCACTTACATCGACGCAGGCTGCGAGAGGATCTACCTGCAGATCCTCGACCTGTCAGACCTCGACCACGTCGAGTTCATCGCCAACGAGGTCGCGCCGCTGCTCGCCTGATCCGGCGAAGGTCCGCCACGAATCGTTGACCGCGATCGACCGGTCGGCGTATGTCACCTGGGCACCGAGACCCAGCCGATCGAGAACTTCCAGCATCACCGCGCCGCGAACCATCACCGCCTTGGTCCACACCTCGGCCCATGCAGCGGTTCCGGCCACCACGGTCACGGAAACGATCTCGCGGTCGTGGTGTGCAGGTCGTGCCGTCGCCGGGTCGATCAGGTGATGGAGCGCTCGTTCCGTCGTCTGCGCGCCAACAACGTCGCAACGTGCCCGAGGTGGCGACGCCGCCGAGAACGATCGCGAGTTGAGCACTCTCGATGTCGAGATCCATTGGGTCGGCAACTCCGACGAGCCAACCGCCATCTTGCGGTGCCGCGCCGCGCACGGCGACGTCGCCACCGATCGACACCGATGCGCCACGGGCACCGGCTGCGATCAAGTATCCGACAACCATGTCGGCCGCCAAGCCCTTGCCGATGCCACCGGGATCGAGACACGAGCCGGCCGGAACGGCTGCGAGGTTGAGCTGCGGGTCGAGCGACAGACGCTCGAGATCGCCGCGCACGAGCGCATCGGCGGGCAGCGACGTGACCACGGAAGGGTCGTGCCAGCTGGCTGCGTAGCCGAGGCCGACCAGTGGCGCCAGCAGCGTCGGGTCGAAGGCGCCCTGCGTCGCCCGCCATCCGTCGACCATTGCACGAAGGAGGACCACCGTCGCCGGGTCGATGGGAACGGTCGACCCGGCGGCGTGGTTCAGGCGGCTGATGTCGCTCTCGGGAAGGAAGCGACTCCAGCGCTGTTCGAGATGATCAATCGACGTCCGGGCCAGATACAACAAGTCGGGTGATCCGTCGACGATGACAACATCGACCGCGCATCCCATCGCTCGCCATGATCCGGTTTGCACGTCGCCAGACATCGGTCTCAGCCTGACGACTTGGTGGTGGCGTTCGATTGGCCGCCTGCGTTGGGCTGCGCCGCAACAGCGACCGGCACCTGCACGACCGGTACTTCGATCACTGGTACGGGAGCCACCGGCACAGGAGCAACAGGCACAGGAGCGACAGGCACCGCGGCCGCCGGAGTAGGAACGACCGGGACTGCCGTGGCCGGCACCAGTGGGGCAACCGTGGGTGCGATGGGTGTCGGCGCGGCCTGGAGCGTCGGGATCGTGGCCACGGGCAACGCCGCGGACTGCGCCGCGCCGGCGCCGCTCTCGTATCCCATGACGGCGATCATGCCCAGCAAGGCTGTGGCGGAGATGCCGGCGGAGAGGACCTTCGAGGTGTGCGCCGGCTTCGTGCGCTTCTTCGACGTCGAGGGCTGCCGGAGTGCCGCGAGGCGCTCGGCCGCCGAAGCGGAGATCTCTCGATCGGGGAGCAGCGGGTCAGTCATCGTCGCCGCCGTGATCATCGTCGCTGTCGTCGTCGCCGCCGTGACGGCCGCTACCACTGTCGTCGTCGACCGAATTGCTCGTCGCCGACTCGTCCTTGCGCTCGACCGATGGGCTCACGACGCCGAACTGCATGTTGGCGTGGAACTCGACCTCGACGCTGCCGTTCTGGAACTTGACTTCGACGTTCTTCGAGTCTTCGCTCTCCGACTTGGTGACGGTCCAACCGAACGCCGGAACCACGTCGACGATGGTCAGCACGTCGCCGGCAGTATCCAGTGTCACGGTGCCGGCGTCCGAGACGGTGTAGGCCGCCTGGGTTGTAGTAGCGACGGCCGCTGCCGGCGGTGCGGGAACGGTGGGAGTCGTAGCGACGGGCAGCGTCGCGACCGTGGTCACGACCGGCGCCAACGTGACCGTGGTTGCATCCGTCGGCAGCGTCTGCTGCCCGCTGTCGGCAAGCAGGGGAGTCGCCGATGCGTTGCCGCCGAGCACCTGCGTGTTCACGAGCGCTGCAGCCGAACCGGCCACCAGCACTCCTGCAATCGAAATCGCCATCGCAATCTTCGTCTTCATGGTTCGTCCTTGGCCTTTCACGCCGTCGCGATCACCGGATCGCATGGAGACACGGTACGAAGTCACCGTCCAAGGGACGGGCAGCGAATATCCAAGATTTGTCCAAGAAGAACCGCTGGTGTCGGCGGGCTTGTCACAATGTCGAGGTGAAGCTGCTGCTGGTCGAAGACGACAAGGCAATTGCCGACACGTTGGTGGAGGGGTTGACGGCAGCCGGTCACACCGTGGTACACGTCTCGACGGGGGCAGAGGCCCTCGCTGAACGTGGCCAGGAGATGGTGTTGCTGGATCTCGGCCTGCCCGACATGGACGGGCGTGACGTTTGCCGACTGCTCCGCGAACGATCGGCGACGCCGATCATCATGCTGACTGCGCGGAGCGAGGAATTCGACCGTGTGCTGGGGCTCGAACTGGGTGCCGACGACTACGTCACCAAGCCGTTCAGCTTGCGCGAGCTCGTCGCCCGAGTCAGGGCGGTTGCGCGGCGGACCCAGGACGGTCAACCGAGCACCGATGAGTCGTACGTCGTCGGAATTCAGACGATCGGTCCGATGGAAGTGGATCGACGCACGCGCCGCGTGCGCATCGACCAGCAGGAGGTGGCGCTGACCGCCAAGGAGTTCGATCTGCTCGCGTTCCTCGCCAACGACGTGGGTGCGGTGCACACGAGGACCGAGATCCTCGAGGCAGTGTGGGATGCCCATTGGTACGGGCCGACCAAGACGGTCGACGCGCACGTTGCCTCATTGCGCAAGAAGCTGGGCGACCACGGGTGGATCGAGGCCGTTCGCGGCGTCGGCTTTCGCCTGGAACCTCCGTCGTGAGATGGCGCTTGATCGCCGCGTTCGTCGGCGTCACCATCGTCATCCTGGCTGCACAGGACATCCCACTGGCCCGCTACCTGCGCACCGTCGAGACCGAGCGACTGGTTGCCTCGATCCAGCGTGACGCGTTCATCCTCGCCGGCACCTCCGAGGACACCCTTTCGGGGGAGGCATCAGCCGATCCATCGGTGTCGCAGCAGGACCCCGACGCGTTGCAGACGACGGTCGACATCTATCAGGGACGGACGGGCGCCAGCGTTGTGATCACCGACGATCAGGGCATCGCCGTTGCCGTATCGGGCGACGAAGCCCGCCGCGGCGATGACTATTCGACCCGTCCCGAGATCGCGGCTGCGCTCGCCGGCAATCCGACCTCGGGGCGCCGGACATCCGAGACGCTGGGTGCCGACATCGTCTACGTCACCGTGCCGGTGCTGTCGGGTGCTGTGCCGGTCGGGGTCGTCCGCGTTTCCTATCCGGCTTCGACCATTGACGATCGCGTGTCGACGAAGGTCCGCGGGATCCTGGTCGTCGGGGTGATCTCTCTCGGTGCCGCGGCGCTGGCTGCGGCGTTGATGGCGACAACGATCGTTCGGCCGATACGCCGCTTGCAGCGTGCGACCGAGCAGGTCGCGGCCGGCGACTTCGAGAGCCGGGCCGAGGTCGACGAAGGTGCCCCGGAGATACGCGGCCTCGCCACCTCGTTCAACTCGATGACAGAGAAGATCTCGACATTGGTCGAGCGTCAACGAGCGTTCGCCGGCGACGCCTCACACCAACTCCGCACACCGCTGACTGCATTGCGTCTGCAGCTCGAACGCGCCGCGATCAACCTCGACGCCGACCCCGCCGCGGCGCGCGACGACATCGAGGCCGCGAGCGCGGAGACGGAACGACTGCAGCGACTGGTCGAGGGGTTGTTGATGCTCGCCCGTGCCGACCAAGGGACGATGGCGACCGAGACGATCGATGTCGCCGACATCGTCACCGAGCGAGCAGCAATCTGGGCGCCGCTCGCCGACGACCGCGGGGTGACGATCACGGCCGGCAGGATCTCCAGTCTCACGGCGCGAGCCGTTCCGGGTGCGCTCGAGCAGATCGTCGACAACTACATCGACAACGCGCTGAACGCCAGTCGACCTGGCACCGAGATCGTCGTGTCGGCGGTCAGCGACAACGGGTGGGCATCGATCCACGTGTCGGACAACGGTCCCGGCATGGCGGCCGACCAGCTGCATCACGCCTTCGACCGGTTCTGGCGGGCGGCGAACGCCGGGCACGAGGGTTCAGGTCTCGGCCTGGCCATCGTTCGTCAGCTTGCCGAGGCAAGTGGCGGCGAAGTGGCGTTGGCCAATCGAACCGGCGGCGGACTCGACGCGAGCGTTCGCCTTCCGATCGCCTGAGCTCGGACGCGCACGCTTATTTTCGAAGCAGCACGAATCGGTTCAGCACCACGTCGAGGTATCCCCACGTGATGCAGTAGTTGCGGTCGTAGGCGCCGGAGTGGTGCACCAGATGATGCTCCTTCGACAACACGACACCCTTGCGTTGCGCCGCGGCCACGAGGCGAGGCACGGTCGGCATGTGTGCCCACTTGTGCAACTGGTTGGTCATGATCACGCCGGCAACGAGACCGACCAGGAACACACCAACGTACGGGTGCTCGGTGATGTCGAGGAAGAAGAACACGGGGATCAGCACGGGCAGGCACGCGAACACGTTGTCGGCGTTGACGGCAATGAAGTCGCCGCGGGTCATCTCCATTGGATCGACGTGATGATCGCGGAACGGCTTGACGAACTTCTGCCCGATCACCGGCGTCTCGGGCGATCCGAAGTTGTCGAGGAGGAAGTGCACGATCCCGGAGAGCAGGTCGGCAAGGGCGTAGGCGGCCAGCAGGACGACGACGATCAGCAACGCGACCGGCAGCGAGAATCGACCGGCGACTTCGACCACCACCCGGAGGCTGATTGCCCCGGCGAAGAACACGAAGGTACCGACCGACACGAGCTCGAAGATTCGATGGCTCGTCGGGTAGTCGTAGGTACCGAGCACCTTCCGATCATTACCTGAGCTTTGCCGAGTTCGCTACCCCAGGGTCACGCCGCCGACGAGAGCCACCAGTGTGCTGCCAGCAACTCGGCCACGAGGACCTCCGTCAGCAACGCCACGATCGGATCGTCGTCGCCGGGATAGTGAACGCTCGCCGAGACACCGTCGCCCGCTGCTGCGGGCTCGCCGCCGACCGTCACCACGTGGCTGCGTCGATCGGTCATCCATTTCAGCGCGTCGGCATCGAACCGCGAGCCGGTGAACAGCAGGGCGCGGTAGTCGAGCGTCTTGGTGAGGTACACGTCGACGTGATTCCAGTCGCCGGTCTCGCAGCCGTCCGCGGCGCGGCGCGGGCCTTCTCGCACCATCAGCGCTCCCTGCAACGCGGACCCGAGCACGCTCGGCCGGAGCAAGCAGCCACAAACCCTCTGTGCCGTCGATTGCCTCGACCACGGGCGGCAGCCAGCCATCACGTCGATCGAGCAGGTACGCGATCGCGGCAGCGCTGCGGCGAACGCGTTCGCCGAGCCGGAGATCGACTCCACCGAGGCGCTCCTCCAGGTCCAAGAGTGCCACCACGGTGTGGAGGTAGGTGCGGCACGCAACGCCGCCGGTCTCCACCCCGGCGTGCATGAGGACTGTGTGGTCGGCGGGCAACGACACCGAGTCGTCGTTGGTCAGGGCAATCGTCGCACTGGTGCCGGCGTGAGCCTGCAGCAGGGCGACCGTTTCGGCGCTGCGCCCCGACGCGGTGATCGCGATGACGCGTGACTTCCGGCGAGGGAGGAAACGTTGCCTCGACCGATGCCGGTTCGGCGATTGCGGTGATCCCATGGCGCCTCAGGCGACGGGCGGCGACATCGGCGGCGAACCACGACGAGCCCATCCCGGTGAGCACGATCGGGCCCGGGCCCACCTCGGGCCACGACGGCAGATCGTCGAGCAGCGTCAGCAACGCCGCCGGCTTCGCTTCGAGGTCGGCGAGGAAGGCTGCCGGATCCACGTGCCGAACCTACCCGGCGGGATGCGGCGGACGGTGCCTGCTTGCTGTGGGCGCTGATTCGGGCCGCCGGCGCCCACATCGCCACCCACAGCCTCGACGCAGCTACCTCAACCGAGCAACCCGGGCAGGGCGGCGTCGGCGACGTAGCGCCAATGCGGCAGGTGGTGGATCGAGTAGGCGTATTCGTGCAGCTCCTGCGCGACTCGGAACGCCAGCAGCAGATCGTCGTCGACGCGGTGAACCGCGGAGTACGCGACAAGCGCGGCATCTGTCGCTGCTCGGGTGAAACGGTCGACATCGCCCTGTCGGTCGGGCCTGCGACGCTTCACCACGACCGCACCGACGTGCTCGATCGATTGCACCATCGAGGCCACATCGCGCAACGGCGATTGCGCCAGCGCCCGACCACCGGGATCCTGCAGGGGATCTCCGTCGAAGTCCGTGATCAGCATGGTGGTGCCCGCTCGCAGGAACTGGCCGGCGTGCAGGTCGCCATGAATTCGGTGGGCCGGGATCCGGCCGACGTCGCGCAACGGCTGCAGCACGTCGGCGACCCGCCGGCCATCGAGCCACTCCAATCCGTCGAGCCGGCTCTTGGCCAGTTGCAGATCGGCCATGGCCCGATCAGCGACGGAGGCGACCTCGACGTTCGACGGCTGCATGTCGGCCAGCGAGGCGTGGAGACGGGCAGTCATCGCTCCCATGCGAGCCCCCGGCTCGACCGACGTCCTCGAGCGGCAACTCGTCGGCGAGCCAACGCTCGACATCATCGACGTACCAGTCCCATCCGTCGAGCGCCGCCGGGAGATACGCGGTCACGATCGCATACACCACGCCGTCGCGTTCGTCGACCCCCACGAACGCCGGCATCTCGTCGAAACCGGCCTTGGCGAGGTGGCGGATCAGCTGCACACCGGGATGTGGAACGGGCACCGCGGGACGGAGCCACTTGACCACCACGGCATCGTCGACGACAACGCTGTAGTTGGTCTGATCGACGGTGATCGGCCGCTCGACCGAACACTTCCGACCGAGCAGGCGCGCAGCCAGCTCGATCGAGGCGCCCGGTGTCACGCTAGAACGGTAGCCATGGCCACCTTCTTGTTCATGCCGGAAAGCGCCTACGGGCCGACGAACAACTGCATCGGGATCGGCAACATCCTGCGCCGGCAAGGCCACACGGTGGTGTTCGCGGCCGAGGCATCGTGGGCCGGCCGGCTCGAGCCGCTCGGGTTCGTCGAGGACCTCGTCGACCTCGCACCACCCCCACCCCCCGACGCCCCCGAGCAAGCGGCAGGACAGTTCTGGACCGACTTCATCCGCGACACCAAGCCGGTGTTTCGTACCTCGACCTTCGATCAACTGACCGGGTTCATACAACCGACGTGGCAGGCATTGATCGATGGGGCGATGTACTGCGAGCCGCAGTTGACGGAGATCATCGATCGCCAGCGTCCCGATGTGATCATCGAGGACAACGTCAACTGCTTCCCCGCGTTGACCACGGCCGGTGTGCCGTACGTGCGCATCGTCAGCTGCCAACCACTGGAGATGAAAGGTCCCGACATCCCCCCGACCTTCAGCGGACTGCCGGCGGATGACGACAGCCAATGGGAAGCGTTCCGGGCCGAGTACGACCGCACCCATCGCCCGACATGGCAGGCGTACAACGAATGGGTCCAGTCGTGCGGTGCTCGGCCGCTGGCGGATCTCGAGTTCATTCACGAGAGCGATCACCTCAACCTGTACACGTACCCGGAGGTCATCGATTACGCCGATCGCCGGCCGCTGGCACCGACGTGGCACCGTCTCGACTCCTCGGTGCGGGCAACCGACGATCCGTTCGAGGTACCCGCCGAGCTGGGTACCGAGGGTGTCGCTGGTCTATCTCTCGCTCGGTTCGCTCGGTTCGGCCGACGTGGAGTTGATGCAGCGCCTGATCGACGTGCTCGGTCGCACGCCGCATCGTTACATCGTGTCGAAGGGTCCGTTGCACGACACGTTCGACCTGCCGCCCAACATGTGGGGTGCACAGCAGGTGCCCCAGACCAACGTGTTGCCGGAGGTCGATCTGGTGATCACCCACGGCGGCAACAACACCACGACCGAGGCGTTCCACTTCGGCAAGCCGATGGTGCTGCTGCCTCTGTTCTGGGATCAGTACGACAACGCGCAACGAGTGCACGAGACCGGCTACGGCGTTCGATTGCCGACCTACACATTCGAGGATTCGGACCTGACCGGCGCAGTGGACCAACTGCTCGGTGACCACGACCTACACACGCGAATGGCTGCGAATGCGGCGGTGATCCGGTCGCGAAACGGCACACAGCGCGCCGCCGACCTGATCGCAGGCCTGATCGGCGGCGCCGACCGTTGAGCGCCCGAAATCGACTTCGGTCATCCGCGTTAAAGTCCTCGGCATGACCGACAACCGCGATCCGTCGACCGCCGAAGCGACGATCACCGTTGCGGCGAACGGCCCCTACCTCGTGGCCGGAGGTCTGGCGCTACACCGTCGTCGCGACGTGCAGAGCGAGCTCGGCGAACCGATGACGTGGGCGACGACGTCGACCTTGGCGACCAAGGATCGTTACGCGCTGTGCCGCTGCGGGCAGTCGGGCAACAAGCCCTTCTGTGACGGCACCCATGCGCGCGTCGGATTCGAAGCCGACGACGTGGCCGGTGGAACCTACGACGAGCGCGCCGATCTGGTCGGGGGCGATGTCAACGTGCGATACGACCAAGGGATCTGTGTGCACGCCGGGTTCTGCGGTACCACCGTCACCAATGTGTGGGATCAGGCCGAGAAGGTCGGCGACACCGCGGCGCGCATGCATGCGATCGCGATGATCGAGCACTGCCCCTCGGGCGCACTGACCTATCAGCTCGATGGGGTGACCAACGAGCCGCTGTTCCCACAAGCGATCTCGGTGGTCAACGACGGCCCGCTCTGGGTCACCGCGATGGTGCCGATCACCAACAGCGACGGCACCGTGCTCGAGACTCGCAACCGCGTCACGCTGTGCCGTTGCGGCGATTCGTCCAACAAGCCGCTGTGCGACGGATCCCACAAGGAAGCCGGGTTCACCGAACCGTAGGCACCTCGATGCGGGTAGAATGGGTCGCCTCTCATGCCGGTCCTCAGCGACGTCCGACACTGGGCGTCATCACCAACAGCGAAGGATCGTCATGCCTACACCGAAGCCCCGTCCAGCCACCAAGCGTGCCAAGGCCGCTGCCGCGGCCTCCGAAGATCTCACGACCAGTGAAGGTGTGGCCCAGTCGATCTGCACCGAGTCGATCGATCTGACACCATCCGTGAACCGCATCATGAATGCCGGCCTGCACGAAGCCGCTTGCTTCCAGGCGCTCACCTTGTTCCGAGCCTCGCTCGGCGTACCGGGCGACCCGAATCGCTATCCGGACAACGCGATCGCGGCCGGCCGCAAGGTGAAGGAAAAGGTCACCAACCCGGCATAAAGTATCCGTAAATATTCGGGAACTTTTCAGCCTGCGGATTGGACCTTGTGCGATATGAACTGCAACCTTCGACGGCGCGCCCTGACTGCCGCACTCGTATTCGGAATCATCGGCGTGTGGGCACCAGGGAGTGTCTTTGCCCACGTTGAGTTCGAGGATGCTCCGGCAACCGTCGCGCCGGACACCGACATCCCCCTGACGTTGCACGTCGCGAACGAGAGCGAAACCGCGGGCGACTTCAACGTGTCTGTCATCACGCGACTTCCCGAAGGCTGGACGGGTGTGAGCTGCGAGGAGAAGCCGACCTGGACGTGCGAGATCACCACGGTGTCGCAGCGCGTCGAGATCCACTTCGAGAAGGACGACGGTGCCGGCGCGGCCGAGGACGAGCTCTTCGAGTTCACCCTGCACTCGTCGGCGACGTTGGGGACCGCGAGCTTCCCGACCTTGCAAACCTACGCACTCACCGGGAGAAGTCGGCTGGGTCGGCGATCCGGGAACCGACAACCCGGCACCGACGCTCGAGGTCGCCGACCCCGCCACTACCACGACGACGACACCCGAGGCGGCGACCACGACCGCCGCACCTGCTACCACCGCCGCGGCAGCGACGACCTTGGCACCCGCGACCACGGTTGCTCGAAGTCACGACGACAGCCGAGTCGGCACCCACCAGCGAGGCACCCACCGGAGCGACAACCGTCGACACCGCCACCATTCTCGAGACGACGGCCACCACCGTGGCTGATTCTGATTCCGACGGCGGGAACGCCGGCCTCATCATCGCGATCCTGTTGTTGGTCGCCGCCGCCATTGCGGGCACGATCGCGTACCTGCGTCGACGAACGCCACCGGTCCCGCCGACGGGTGGAAACCCCACAGCGGTCGTCGCCGCGAGCGCAACCGATCCGACCGTCGTCGTTCCGACATCGAGTGGCCCGGTTGTCATCGATCCGGGCCTCACCGACCCGGGCGCGACCAGTCCGGAAGCCCTTGATCCGACGATCGAGAATCCCGACCTCGGCAACCCGACAGGCCGGAAGCGAATGAGGGCGTCAGTCAGACGATGACGGCGAGCCGTTCGACGGCTTGCACGACCACCGGGTCCACCGTGACGGTGCCCTCGTCGATGGCATGGGCAAGGTCGGCGCGCATCTCGTGCTCCCAGAACCGATCGAGGTGTGTGGCCACGGCGGCGATCGCTGTCTCCGGCGCTTCGTGTGTGAACTGCCGGGCGATCTGGTTGGCCATGCGGACCAACGCGCTCAGCCGGTGCTCCGGATGGTCGAGTTCGACCGTCTTGGCGGAGTGACCGGGCGTGACCTGAACGGCCGTCACCTTGTACTCCGGACAGTTGGTCGCCCAGTCGCTCCACTCGGTCGTCACCACGTTGGCGCCGCTGACAGGGTGGTGGAAGGTGGTGTAGACGACACCTTGCGGCATCCGATCAGAGACCATTGCGTGCAGCGTGGTGGCGCCGACCCGACTGGCCAGGGTGATCTCGTCGCCGTCGGCAATCCCGCGTTCCTCGGCGTCGTGCGGATGGATCTCGAGGATGTCCTCGGGGTGCCACACGACGTTGCTGGTGCGACGGGTCTGGGCGCCGACGTTGTACTGGCTGAGGATGCGACCTGTGGTCAACAGCAGCGGGAATCGGCGGTTCGAGCGCTCCTCGGTGGGTACGTACGGAGTGGCATTGAACTTGCCGAGGCCGCGCACGAACGTGCCCTCGTGCATGATCGGTGTGCCCAGCGGCTTCGCGGTGTTGCACGGCCACTGCACGCTGCCGACCTCGTCGAGCTTGGCAAACGACACGCCGGCGAACGTCGGTGTGAGCGCGGCGATCTCGTCCATGATCTCGCTGGCCTGGTCGTAATGCATCGGGGCGCCGAGCGCAGCCGAGAGTTCGCACGCCAGCTCCCACTCCTGCTTGCCGCAACGCGATCGCATGACCGGGCGAACGCGGTTGATCCGCCGCTCGGCATTGGTGAACGTGCCGTCCTTTTCGAGGAACGATGTGCCGGGGAAGAACACGTGGGCCAGTTTGGCCGTCTCGTTGATGAACAGGTCTTGCACGACGAGCAGCTCCAGCGAGCGCAACGCGGTCATCACATGCACCGTGTTGGGATCGCTCTGGGCAATGTCCTCGCCTTGCACGAACAGACCCTTGAAGTGACCGTCGATGGCGGCGTCGAACATGTTGGGGATGCGCAGGCCGGGCTCGGGTTGGATGGCATGGCCCCACATCGCCTCGAACATCGAGCGGACGCCTTCGTCGCCGACGTGGCGATACCCGGAGAGCTCGTGCGGGAACGAGCCCATGTCGCAGGAGCCCTGCACGTTGTTCTGGCCGCGCAGCGGGTTGACACCGACGCCGTCGCGGCCGAGGTTGCCGGTGGCCATCGCCAGGTTGGCCATGCCCATCACCATCGTGCTGCCCTGGCTGTGCTCGGTGACACCGAGGCCGTAGTAGATCGCCGCGTTGCCACCGGTGGCGTACAGGCGTGCCGCAGCACGAACGTCGGCCGCAGGAACCCCGGTGTGCAGCTCCGTCGCTTCGGGACTGTTCTCCTCGAGTGCCACGAACTGGGCCCACATCGCGAAGTTGGCCGGGTCGCAGCGTTCGGCGACGAATCGATGATCGACGAGATCCTCGGTGACGATCACATGGGCCAAGGCGTTGACGATGGCCACGTTGGTGCCTGGTCGGAGCTGCAGGAAGCTGTGTGCCTCGACATGCGCGCTGCGGACGAGGTCGATGCGACGCGGGTCGACGATGATCAACTTGGCGCCGTCGCGCAGGCGTCGCTTCATGCGCGATGCAAACACCGGGTGGGCATCGGTGGGATTGGCACCGATCAGCAAGATGACGTCGGCCTGCTCGACCGACTTGAAGTCCTGGGTCCCCGCCGATGTGCCGAACGCCGAGTTCAGCCCGAAGCCGGTCGGCGAGTGGCAGACGCGAGCGCATGTGTCGACGTTGTTGTTGCCGAACGCGGTGCGCACCATCTTCTGCACCACGAACACTTCTTCGTTGGTGCAACGCGATGACGTGATGCCACCGATCGCCTGGTTTCCGTGGCGGGCCTGGATGTCGAGCAGTTTGGCTGCGGTGTACGCGATCGCCTCGTCCCATGACACGATCTGCCATGGGTCGTCGATGTTCTCGCGGATCATCGGCTCGAGCATGCGATCGGGGTGGCTGGCATAGCCCCACGCAAAGCGCCCCTTCACACACGAATGGCCCTCGTTGGCACCGCCATCCTTGTAGGGCACCATCCGAACGACCTGCTCGCCCTGCATCTCGGCCTTGAACGAACAGCCGACACCGCAATATGCACACGTGGTCAAGACGGTGCGACGCGGCTGACCGAGCTCGATGACCGTGTTCTCGGTGAGCGTCGCTGTCGGGCACACCTGCACGCACGCGCCGCACGACACGCATGGCGAATCGAGGAACGAGCCGTTTGCGCCAGCGGCGACGCGCGAGCCGAACCCACGGCCTTCGATGACCAGCGCGAACGTGCCTTGCGTTTCCTCGCAGGCGCGGACGCAACGCGAGCAGACGATGCACTTCGATGAATCGAACGTGAAGTACGGGTTGGAGGTGTCCTTCTCCAGGTCGAGGTGGTTGTCGCCGGCATAGCCGTAGCGCACGTCGCGCAAGCCCACCGCGCCGGCCATGTCTTGCAGCTCGCAGTCGCCGTTGGCGGCGCAGGTGAGGCAGTCGAGCGGGTGGTCGCTGATGTACAGCTCCATCACTCCGCGGCGCAGACGCTCGAGTTTCGGTGACTGTGTCGTGACGCTCATTCCGGCCGCTGCCGGGGTCGTGCACGAAGCCGGGGTGCCCTTGCGGCCGTCGATCTCGACGAGGCACAGCCGGCACGAGCCGAACGCCTCGAGGCTGTCGGTCGCACACAACTTGGGGACGTCGACGCCCGCCAGCGCTGCGGCGCGCATGACCGAAGTGCCCTCGGGGACCATCACCGTTTGGCCGTCGATCGTGATGTCGATCGTCGCCGGAGCAGGTTCGCGCAGGTACCGATCTGGGGCCGGTGTACCGAGGTCGTGATCGCCCGAGTAACCGGGACTCGGGTCTGTGACACCCGTGAGACCAGAATCCGGCTTGCCGGTGAGAAAGGTGAGGCTGAGCGTCATGCGGTCGCTCCTACTGGATGGTGTTGGAAGTCGTCGTTGAAATGTGTCAGCGCGCTGCGCACCGGCAGCGGTGTGAGGCCACCCATCGCGCACAGGGATCCGTCGGCCATCACCTCGCACAGGTCGACGAGCACAGCGAGATTGGAATCGGCGTCGTCGCCGGAGACGATCTTGTCGATCAGCTCTACACCGCGGGTGCTGCCGATGCGGCACGGGGTGCATTTGCCGCAGGACTCGATCGCGCAGAACTCCATCGCGAATCGCGCTTGCGCGGCCATGTCGACAGTGTCGTCGAACACCACGATCCCACCATGACCGAGCAACGCGTCGGCTGCCGCGAATGCTTCGTAGTCCATCGGCAGATCGAACCGATCGCTCGGCAGGTACGACCCGAGAGGCCCGCCGACTTGTATCGCCCGGATCGGGCGACCGCTGGCGGATCCGCCGCCGAGGTCGTTGACCAGCTCGCCCAGCGTGATGCCGAATGCTGTCTCGACGATCCCGCCACGGGCGATGTTGCCGGCCAATTGGAACACCTGCGTGCCGCGGCTGCGACCTGTTCCTAGCGCTGTGTAGGCGGCAGCGCCGTCGGCGAGGATCGCCGGCACCGTCGCCAGGCTGAGGACGTTGTTGACCACCGTCGGTTTGCCGAACAGCCCCTCCAACGCGGGCAGCGGCGGCTTGGCCCGGACAACGCCTCGCTTGCCCTCGAGGCTCTCCAGCATCGCCGTCTCTTCACCGCAGATGTACGAGCCTGCACCGACTCGAACATGGATGCGGAAGGCGAACCCGCTTCCCAACACGTCGTCGCCCAGCCAACCACTCGCTTGCGCTGCCGCGATCGCGACGCGCAGTGCCTCGATGGCATCGGGATACTCGCTGCGGATGTAGACGAAACCGTCGTTGGCCCCGACTGCCCACCCGGCGATGGTCATTCCCTCGAGCAGCATGAACGGATCGCCCTCGATCAGCATGCGATCGGCGAACGTTCCGCTGTCGCCCTCGTCGGCGTTGCAGGTGATGTACTTCGTGGGACCTGCGGCGTCGAGCACCGTGCGCCATTTGATACCGGTCGGGAACGCTGCACCGCCGCGGCCGCGCAGACCGCTGTCGGTGACCTCGGCGACAACCTCGCCGGGCTGCATGGCCAGGGCTCGACGCAGACCGACGAGCCCGCCGTTGGCCTCGTAGTCGTCGAGCGATCGGGGGTCCACGACGCCAACCCGGCGGAAGGTGATTCGCTGCTGGCGGACCATCCATGGAAGCTCTTCGGTGACACCGAGTCGCAACGCATGGTCGCCACCTGTCAGCAGGCCCGCCTCGATCAACGAGGGCACGTCGGCGGCAGTGACCGGTCCGTACGCGACGCGACCTTGCGGAGTTGCCACCTCGATCATCGGCTCCAGCCACAGCATCCCGCGTGATCCGTTTCGCACCACACTGACGCCCGACCGAGCGGCGAGTGCCGCAGCGACATCGTCCGCGCCGGCGGCACGCGCCGCTGCGTCGCGAGGTACGTAGACGACGATGCCGCCCGCAGGTGCGGCGGTAGCGGTCCCGGTGTGCTCGACGGGCTGGGATGCGCGACTGATGATGGCTCCGAGGGCGACCTCGTCGACCCCGCCGAACAGGCGACCGTCGACCGCGACCGATGGACCAAGGGCGCAGTTGCCGAGGCAGAACACCTCGTCGACTTCGACGTCGATGCCGGCGGCCATCTCGGTGGCCTTGGCGAGCAGGCCATTGGCACCGCGAGCCTGGCAGGCCTCGGCACGGCACACGTGGACGATGGGCCCGCGTGGCTTTGTCGTGCGGAAATCCTTGTAGAAGCTGATGACGCCGTGCACCTCGGCCACTGACTGGTTGAAGACGTCGGCCAGGACCGGGATGGTGTCGTGGTCGATGTAGCCGTAGTGGTGCTGCAGCGCATGCAATGCCGGCATGAGCCCACCGGGCCACTGGCCGAACGGCCGCACGAGCGCGTCGACCTCGGCTGGGGTCGCAACGACATCCACGGCCCAGATCGTACGGCATAAACGGCACGATCGAACCGCGAATCGTTCTCGACCGGCGACCGCTCCCTCAGCCGTGTTGCAGGTATTTCAGGACCGCCAACACCCGGCGATGCTCGGTGTCCGAGGTGGCCAGGCCGAGTTTGGCGAAGATCGACGAGATGTGCTTCTCGACTGCGCCGTCGGACACGACCAGATGGCGAGCAATTCCGGTGTTCGAACGACCTTCTGCCATCAGCCCCAACACCTCGCGCTCGCGTGGCGTCAGGCCGTCGAACGGGCCGCGGCGCCGGCGGGCGAGCAACTGGGCGACGACCTCGGGATCCAAGACGGTGCCGTGCCCGGCGACCCGCTCGCAGGCATCGACGAAGTCACCGACGTCGGCCACCCGCTCCTTCAACAGGTAGCCGATGCCTTCGCTGTCGCTCGACAGCAACTCGGTTGCGTAGCGCTCCTCCACGTACTGCGAGAGCACCAGGATCGGTTGGGACGGGGCAACCGCCCGCACCGCCAACGCAGCGCGGATTCCCTCGTCGGTGAAGGTCGGGGGCAGACGGACATCGAGCACGATCAGATCCGGATCGAGCTCCTCGACGGATTCCACGAGCAACGAGGCATCGACCAACTGTCCGACGACTTCGTGCCCGGACTCGGTCAGCAATCGAGCAATGCCTTCGCGCAGCAACACCGAGTCCTCGACGATGACGATCCTCATCGTCGTTGATCATGTCACGGCGTGGCGGACCCGCTACCCAGATTGGGGCGGTGGCCATGAAGCGTCGGTCGGCAACGGCAGTTCGGCGAGCACCGTGGTCGGTCCACCGGCCGGGCTGGCGATGCGCAGCCGGCCTTCGATGGCGGCGAGGCGCGAGCTCAACCCGGCGAGCCCACCGCCGTCTTGCAGGCTCGCTCCGCCGATCCCGTCGTCGCTGACCTCGATGCGCAGCACCTCACCCGACGACTCGTCCGTCGACGCGGATCATCGAGGCGCCGCTGTGCTTGGCGGCGTTGGTCAATGCTTCGGCGATCACGAAGTAGGCAGCGGACTCGATCGTGGCCGGCGGGCGCGACGGCAACGCGATGGTGACCTCGACCGGGATCGTGCTGCGCGCAGCCAGCGCCGAGACCGCAGCGTCGAGCCCGCGATCGGTCAGCACCGCGGGATGGATCCCGCGCACCAGATTGCGCAGGTCACTGACGGCCTTCTTCGAGTCGTCGTGAGCCCGCTCGACCAATGCCAGCACCGCCGGGTCGGCGTCGCCCTCTGCCTCCAACTTCTGGCGAGCCATGCCGAGGTCCATCGCCAGCGTCACCAACTGTGCCTGGACGCCGTCGTGAAGGTCACGCTCTATTCGGCGGCGCTCTGCCTCGGCGATGTCGACCGATGCATCGCGGCTGACCGTCAGCGTCTCGACGCGTTGGCGCAGCTCCGCCTCCGGCGATCCCCCGAGCATCCCCTTGATGAGGCCTCGGTCCATGGATGCCAGCGCCCGAATGACGTGCGGGAGGGCGACCAGCAAAAGCACCCCGACGACGAACACTCCGGCGATGTACCCAACCTTCAGCCAGCCGGTGATCACGTAGTTGTTCTGACCAACTTCCGCCGTCACGGCCCACGCCCACAAGCGGGAAGGTCGCACCGGTCAGGGCCACCGACCACACCGTGACCATCACGGTGAAGTTGGCGATGCCGACCGGCAACATCAGCAGGCCGTAGCCGATGCCCTTCCATCCGGGTTGATCCGTCAGGAACGAGCCCATCTTCGCCCAGGTGCCCTCCGGCTGCAGTCGCGCAGCCGGAGGAGGAACCTCGATCCCGAGGAGTGCTCGTGCCCGGGCCCGTTCGACGATGCCGATCAGGCGCCCGCCGAACACCGTCGCCGCCAGGATCACCAGACCGATCAGGGCGAGAACCACCAGGCCGACGCCCAGCGACAGACCGACCACGATGATCGTGAACCAGGCGATGCCGAATGGAAGATCGAGCAACAGGTGCAACGTCTCCAGCCACATCCGTGACCGAGTGAAGGGAGTGAAGAGTCGCTTCACGTCACCCGTGCCCGACGTTGACGGAGGGCAGTGCCCGCTGCAGGCGGCGAGGCAGCCACCAATTCCACCGGCCGAGCAGTTCCATCGTCGCCGGCACCATCACCAAGGCGGACGATGGTGGCATCGATGAACACGGCGGCGGCCAAACCGAACCCGATCAACTTGATCGAGCGAAGGTCGGCGACCATGAAGCTGGCGAACACGCAGACCATGATCGCAGCTGCGGCGGTGATGACTCGCGCCGTGGTCGACAATCCGTCGAGCACCGCGGCGTGGTTGTCGCGGGTCTCGTCGTAGCGCTCCTTCACCGCCGACAGCAAGAAGACCTCGTAGTCCATCGACAGACCGAAGACGATGGCGAACAACATCATCGGTGCCCACGGTTCGATCGGCGCCGGTTCGATGTTCAGGACCGACGAGAACCAGCCCCATTGGAAGACGGCGACCATCGCGCCGTAGGCGGCACCGATCGACATCAGGTTCAGGACGACGGCCTTCAGCGGCACCAACAGGCTGCGGAACACGGCGAGCAGCAGCAGGAAGCTGACGAGCAGCACAGCGCCGATGAACCATGGCAATCGCTGCGCCATGAAGGCGGAGAAGTCGATGCCGGATGCGGTCTGGCCACCGATGTGCGCGTTGTTGGGCAGTTCGGCACGCAGGTCACGCACCAGTTGCTCGGTGGCCGGCGATTGCGGCGACGTCGTGGGATAGGCGGTGAACACGCTGATGGCGCCGTCGGCGCTCGTCTGCGGCTCGGCGACAAACGCGACTCCGTCGGTTGCCTTCACCTCGGCGACGATCGCATCGACGTTGGTGGGGTTCTCGACGACAACCAGCAGAGGGCCGTTGACACCGGGACCGAACCCCTCGGCCAGCCGGTCGTAGGCGACTCGGGTTGTCGAGCCGGCGGGATCGTTGCCCTCATCGGAGATTGCCAGACGCATTCCCAACACGGGAAGGGCGGCCAGCAACAGCACGGAGCCACCAGTGATCACAGCGGTCACCGGATGACGCTGGATCGCCCGGGCCCAACGGCGGCCGAGGGTCTCACGGTTCGTCGTGCCGTGCCCGCGGCGGTGAATGCTGAGCCGATCGATCCGACGGCCGATGATTGCGAGCATCGCCGGCACCAACGTGACCGCCGCCGCAACTGCGATGGCAACGGTCAGCGAGCTGGCGACGGCGAAGCCCTTCAGGAACTCCATGCCGATCAGCAGCAGGCCGAGCAGCGACACCACGACGGTGCCGCCGGCGAACACGATTGCCCGGCCGCTGGTTCGCACCGCCGTCCGCGATCGCGCTGTTGACATCGCGACCTGCATGGAGCTCGGCGCGATACCGGGTGACCATGAAGAGCGCGTAGTCGATGCCGACACCGAGTCCGATCATCGCAGCGACGGTCGAAGTGAAGTCGGCGGTCGGCAAGACAGTAGAGACGAGCGGGATCATGCTGAGCGACAAGCCGATGCCGATCAGTGCACTGACGATCGGCAGTCCCATCGCGACGACGGAGCCGAAGGCGATCAACAAGATGACGACGGCGGCCGCCAGACCGATACCTTCGGTCGCCGGAACCTCGCCGTCGACGAATGGCTCGCCACCCAAGGCGATCTCGAGATTCGCGGACTGATGTGCGGTGGCAATCTTGCGCATCTCGACCGCCGTGTCCTCCTCGCTTGGTGGGCCGTTGGGCAGGAACGACACTGCGGCAAACGAGATGCCGCCGGGTCCGACCTGTTCGGGATGGTCGATCGGACTGTCGACGTGATCGATGCGCGGCAACGCACGAATCTCGTCGATGACCGCGGCGGTCGAATTGAGGTCGTTGGTCTTGAAGACGACTGCGGTGTTGAGACCGCTGACGGACGGCATGTGCGCGGCCGCCAGATCGTAGGCACGTTGTGAATCGGAGCCGTCGAGACGGTCGTTGATGTCGGCGCTAGACGTCACCGTGCCGCCGAGGATGACAACACCGACGAGCGCGGCGAGCCAGACGACAATGGTGCGATAGCGGTGGTGGACTGACGCTGAAGCAAGTCTCTCTAACATGCCTCCACTGTGAGCCGGCATGGCCGCGGACGAAATCCGGCAGCCCGGCATCTCTGCCCGGGGGTTATCCCCACCTAC
This sequence comes from Ilumatobacteraceae bacterium, assembly GCA_963779295.1. GTDB lineage: Bacteria > Actinomycetota > Acidimicrobiia > Acidimicrobiales > Ilumatobacteraceae > JAENVT01. The sequence continues at coordinate 694,807 of CAVZXO010000008.1, read as the reverse complement.
GATGACCCCACCTACGATGACAGGGTGACCGGAACCCTTGTCATCCTCCGCCACGGCGAAAGCACGTGGAACCAGCTCAACCTCTTCACCGGCTGGCACGACGTCCCGCTGAACGAGAAAGGCCTGGCAGAGGGGTCCGCGGCGGGTCGGACGATGCTCGACGCAGGGCTACGTTTCGACGTCGGGCACACATCGGTCTTGGCGCGGGCCGTGGTCACCTGCCATCTCGCGCTCGAGCAGATGGGACAGGTGTGGTTGCCCGTGCAGCGCCATTGGCGGCTCAACGAACGGCACTACGGCGCGCTGCAGGGTCTCGACAAGAAGGCCACCACCGAACTCCACGGCGCCGAGCAGACGAAGTTGTGGCGACGCAGCTACGACGTGCCGCCGCCACCGGTCGACACGGACAGTCCCGAGCATCCGCTCAACGATCCGCGGTATCGACTGCTGCCCCCGGACGTGCTGCCGGCCTGCGAGTGCCTGAAGGATGTCGTCGCCCGCGTGTTGCCGTATTGGCACGACGTCGTCGCCCCACAACTGCTCGCCGGCCAGAACGTCTTGATCACAGCACACGGCAACTCTCTGCGCGCGCTGGTGATGCACCTCGAGGATGTGTCGGCCGGCGACATCGCCGAACTCAACATTCCCACCGGCGCCCCTCGGCAGTACGACTTCGACAGCAGCCTCAACGTGACCTCTGCCGCGTACCTCGGCGATGCCGACGCGGTGGCGGCAGCGGCGGCAAAGGTGGCGGCACAGGCCGGCGGGTAATTTTCAACGTTCTTGTAGCTCGGTACGAGCGGCGCGCGCTGGATGTCTACACTCTGCCGAATGGCTAGCAAAAAGGCGTACCTGGATCATCTACGTAAGGTTTCGTTGTTCTCGGCGTGCTCGCAGAAGGACCTCGAAAAGATCGCCAAGGCTGGTGACGAAGTCGTCATGCCTGCTGGCTCTCTGATCGTCGACCAAGGACAGACCGGACGCGAAGCGTTCGTCGTGCTCGAAGGTTCGGTGATGGTCAAGCGCAACGGCAAGAAGGTCGCCTCGCTCGGGCCGGGCACCGTTGTCGGCGAGCTGTCCTTGCTCGATCACGGCCCGCGTACCGCGACCGTGATCTGCGAGACGGATTGCACACTCTTGCTGTTGAGCCAACGCCACTTCATGGCCGTGCTCGACGACGTGCCGTCGATGGCCCACAAGTTGCTTGCTTCACTGGCCGGACGAATCCGCGATCTCGACCGCCAGTATTACGGCTGACCCGCGGGCGTCTGATTCGGCGTCGGCTGGTTGACGCTTCCTCGGAGCTGGGAGATCAAAGCCAGCATCAACAGGAGCGCCGCGCCACCTGCGACCATCGCAAGGCGCCACAACCACACCTGTTCGCCGATGCGCGTGCTGCTGGCTTCGACGGCCGCAATCGATAGGTCGAGTTCGCCGGGGATCGCCTGCAGCGAGGCAAGCGCCTGATCGAGCACGGGCGCCGCTTCCTCGATAGACCCCGCGGCCTCGGCCAGCGTGATCTCGACCTCGGCGATCGACGCCTCGGCGGCGGTCAAACTGTCGGTCAGGTTCTCGACGCGATTGAAGATCGAGGCGATGTCCAACAGACCCCGAACACTGTTGCTGACCTCGCGGGTGGCAGCCAACGCGTCCGCAGTGCTGCTGAGGCTCTCGCCGACAAGTGGGATCACACGTTGCAGCTCCGCGGCCGACGACGCCGTATCGGCTGCGAGATCACGAGCCGACTTCAGCGATTCCTCGATGCGCTCCATACCGCGTTCCGTAGCAGCGGCAAGTCGACCGATCGCGATCCACCCGGCGATCACCGAGATGACGATCAGGGCACCCGAGAGCCAAATGAAGAGTTTCGACCGGTTCATCGCCGCCCATTGTTGCCCGCGGATCAGGCGGTGGACGGCGATGCCCCGATCTGTCGATCAGCGCCAGATCTCAGTCGACAAGGATCTCAGTCGACAAGGGAGTAGTGGTGCTCCAGTTCGCGCCGAAGCATCGGCGTGACGACGTGATTGCGATGAACCTTCGGTGCCCTGAGCACATCCGACTTGTCGTACGGCACGACGACGGCTCCACCCTGGTCGAGGTACACGGGCGGGCCCAACGGGATGTAGTGCTTGGCGTGCAGCATTCCGGGAGAAACAACACCCCATGTCGGCTCTTCGGTGATTTCGTCGTAGACCACGTCGGTGATTGTTCCGACTTCGGTTCCGTGCCGGTCGATGACCGGATGACCGCTGAAGGTCATGAGTTCGTCGTTCATCTGTCCTCCTTGGGGCTATGAGCCCGCAGATTGATGTCCGACCGCTATGTCCCAATGAACCTACCACTGGGCAACCATTCTCAAACTCCGACGCCGTGCAACTATGGTCTGACCTGCCATGAGTACTCACTCGGACTCCTCACAACCAGGCTCCAGCGCCAGTCGCAAACGGTTCAAGCCGCATCAGCTGGTGATCGGTATCGGCTGCTTCATGGCGCTCTTCACGCTGGTGTCGGGCATCTTGCCGCAGATCACGAACTGGCACGACGAGAACTCCCCGTCGCGCGAGGTCTTCGGTGGAATCCCCGGCGCGTTGCAGGTGGCCTTCTACACGGTGATCCCTGTGATGTTGGTGTGGGGTGCGATCGTGTTCGCGGACCGCGTTCGCAACTGGGAGCGCGGCGCGCCTGACCGTCGCCGCACGACGTCGAAGAACGCCAAGCGACGCCTCGCCGACTTCCGCGCCGGCGTGTACATGCGCACGCTGTTGCGCGACTCGGCGGCCGGCCTGATGCACTCGATGATCTACTTCGGGTTTCTCGCGCTGCTCGCAGTCACCACGGTGCTCGAGGTCGACCACCAGATGCCCGAGCGCGCCAAGTTCCTCCACGGCCAGACGTATCTCGCCTACTCGTTCTTCGCCGACCTCGCCGGCCTCGTGTTCATGGTCGGCATCGTCTGGGCGATCGTGCGCCGCTACGTGCAGCGGCCGTACCGCATCCGCATCAAGACCAAGCCGGAGTACGCGGCCATCCTGGGCACGTTCTTCGTTGTCGGTGCATCCGGCTTCTTCGCTGAAGCCTTTCGCATCGCCGAGATCGATCAGCCGGGCTACGAGAAGTGGAGCTTCATCGGATATCCGCTGAGCCAGCTGTTCGATGGTTTGGCGCCGTCCACCCTCACCCAGTGGCATCAGATCATGTGGTCGTTGCACGTCGTCGCGTTCGTGGTCTTCCTCGCGCTGCTGCCCATCACGATGTTGCGGCACATGTTCACCTCGCCGCTCAACATGTACCTGCGCGATCGCGATCGTCCGAAGGGCGCGATGCGAGCGATGCCCAACCTCACCGAGACCTCGCTGGAGACATTCGGGGCATCGGTGGTCGAGGACTTCACGTGGAAGCAGTTGCTCGACACCGACGCGTGCACGATGTGCGGTCGCTGTACCAGCGTGTGCCCGGCGCACGCGACGGGCAAGCCGTTGGACCCGCGCGAGATCGTCTTGAAGGTCGGCGAGGTGATGGCCGCAAGCTCACCCCACGGTCATGTCGGCCCGCCGCTCGGAACCGACTCGGAGATCACGATCTCGTCGAACTCGGTGTTCGAGCGAATCACCTCCGAGGAGATCTGGGCCTGCACCAGCTGCCGAGCATGCGACGAGATCTGTCCGGTCAACATCGAGATCCTCGACAAGATCCTCGACATGCGTCGCTACCTGTCGCTGATGGAGAGCAACTTCCCGGCCGAGCTCGGCAACGCCTACCGGGCGATGGAGAACCAGGGCAACCCCTGGGGCATGAACCAGGGCGAGCGCGGCGACTGGGCCAAGGATCTCGACGGTGTCACGGTCGTCGATCCCGGCGAGCCCATCACCGCCGAGTACCTCTATTGGGTCGGTTGCGCTGGATCGTTCGACGACAAGAACAAGAAGGTCACCCAGGCGATGGCCAAGCTGTTGCGCCGCGCCGGAATCGACGTCGCGATTCTCGGGCCCAGCGAGATGTGCACCGGCGACTCGGCGCGCCGCAGTGGTAACGAGTATCTCTTCCAGATGCTGGCGATGCCCAACGTCGAGATGCTCAACGGGATGGGCGTTCGCAAGATCATCGCCCAGTGCCCGCACTGCTTCAACACATTGAAGAACGAGTACCCGCAACTCGGTGGCAACTACGAGGTGATCCATCACACGCAGCTGCTGGAGTCGTTGATCGAGGCCGGCAAGCTCGACGTCTCGCAGGCGACGTTGGAGGAACGGATCACCTACCACGACTCGTGCTACCTCGGTCGCCACAACGACGTGTACCTGGCCCCGCGCAAGGTCGTCGGTTCGATCAAGGGCATCGAGGTCGTCGAGATGCCGCGCAACGGCACCACCGGAATGTGCTGCGGCGCCGGCGGAGCACGGATGTGGATGGAAGAGACCATCGGTACGAAGGTCAACGACGAGCGGGCGCGCGAGGCGATCTCGACAGGTGCGTCACGCGTCGCCACCGCCTGCCCGTTCTGCTACATCATGCTCGACGACGGGGTGAAGGCTGCCGGGGTCGAAGAGACCGAGGTGAAGGTCGCCGACATCGCGATCCACCTGCTCGACGCCATCGAAGCGGGCGAGCGCAAGCTGGCCAACCAGGACGCGCCGCTCAGCACCACGAGCTGAGTCAGCCGAAGCCGATCGGTTCGATGTCGATGCTCTCTCCGGTTCGAATCGACTCCTGCACAGCCCGGCCGATCAGCGTTGCTCGGGCACTGGCCAACGCGCCGGGCCCGGCCGGGCCGATGCCACGAATCGCTGCTGCGAACGCATCGGCCTGATTGGCAACACCTGCCGCAGTGACATCGTCGGCGTCGACGCCATCGAGGTCGATCATTCCTTCGGAAGTACCCAGACGAACTCGACCAGCGGGCAACAGGTCGATCAGCAGGGCACCTTGCGACCCGAGGATCTCGGTGCGAACATCGTCGCCGAAGCGGCAGTTGCGCGACAGGTCGACGGTGGCCACTGCCCCGCCCTCGAGTTCCAGCACGGCAACCAGGTTGTCGACATCGCCCACCGCCGCCAGCGACGCGTCGACGATCGGCGCGGCATACGCCCGAACTCTCACGACCCGGCACCCACTGAGCCATTCGGCGAGGTCGTATTCGTGGACACCACAGTCGATCGCCAAACCGCCGCTGACCATCGGATCACAGAACGACGCGGGCGGCGGATCTGCGTCCCATTGCGCCAGCCGCAGATACAGCGGCAGACCGATGCGATCCCGTTCGAGTGCGTCCTTCGCGGCCCGCCACGGCGGCGCGAATCGACGCCAGAATCCGAGCTGCAGGATCAGCCCGGCACGCGTCGCGGCGTGATCGATGTCCACCGATTCGGTCGGGTCGAGCGACAACGGCTTCTCGCAGAGCACGTGCAGACCGGCCGCAAGAGCGGCGCGAACCTGAGCAGGATGTAACGGGGTCGGCGTGGCCAGGAGGCACGCCTCGACGCCGGCCAACTCGAACGCATCGGCGGGCTCGGCCAGCAGGCGAGCGTTGGGGAACAGCACCGCTGCCGCGGCGCGGGCATCGGCACTGGGGTCGGCGACCGCGACCACTTCGATCGAGTCGAGTCCGGCGATGGCGGAGGCGTGCACGGAGCCCATCCGGCCGAGTCCTACGAGCGCGAGTTGAATTGGGTCGGACATGAGGTCGAACCCTATGTGGCGGGTCGCCAATCCCGTCGTACCCGAACGCTCGCGTTCGCTTAGCCTTGCTCGATGCGTGGCCGCACCGCCAGCGTGCTCATCACCGCGGCCGTCGCCGCCGGTTTGGGTTGGACGTCACCTCGAGTCGCGCTCGCCGACGTGGTGGTCACTGCGGAGTGCACCACGGGCACCGATACCCCAACGCTCAATCGCCTCATCAGCAACCAGCTTGCCGATTTCGCCGGGTTCGACACGACGCGTGTCATCGCCCTCCCCGACGGCCGCTACGTGTGGACCGTGCAAGATGTGTTCATCGCCCGGCCGGGTACCCACGCATCGACGTTGCGGACTCCAACGGGCTTCGCTCACAACGCACTGATCGTGCAGGACGGCAACTGCTTCACCACGCTGCACGGATCGATCACCGATGGCGGGCATTGCAGCGTCGCCGATGCCTCCTATGTCGGAGGTGGTCTGACAGCACCATGCAGCCATTGGTTCTGGCCGATGAGCGGCGGACTCGATCAACTCGGCCGTCTCGCAGTGTTCTACGTCGAGATGGCGAACGATCTGGGACGAGGTGCGGCACCAACCGCCCATCCCGTGGCGGTGTGGATCGCCCGCTTCGATGCGGCGACACTCGACCTGATCTCGTTCGCCCCGGCACCCGCTTCGGCGGGCAACGTCGCCTACGGCGCAGCGGTCGAGTCGGATTCGTCGTTCAGCTACCTGTACGGCTGGTCGTACGATCAGTTCAACGTGCCGGATCCCACGTCGCCACCACCGTCGGAGATCTTCGTGGCACGCGTTCCCGTCGGTCGGTTCGATCAACAACCGCAGTACTGGAATGGTTCCGACTGGGTCGCCGGCCGAGCCGCGGCGGTACCGATCAGCGCGACACCCGATGGCGCCAGCAACCCGATGCAACCGCGGTTGATCGACGGCATGTGGGTGTCGGTGGTCAAAGTCGGCGATTGGAACGGCAGCGCCGCGCGAGTAGATGTTGCCCCCGCGCCCCAAGGGCCATGGACGACGGTGCAGACCGTCACCGTGCCGAGCTCGAACCGTCGATGGGCGCACCAACACATACGCCGCGCACCTCATGCCCTGGCGAGCCGCCAATGGCAATCTCGTCGTGGCGATCTCGAACAACGCGTGGCAGATGGACCCGTTGGCACTCGACAACCCGACGCTGTACCAACCGCGGCTGTTCGAACTCGCCGCCCCACCGGGGATGGTGGCTCCACAACTCGCGGCAACGACCGAACCACTCGGCTTCTTGCCCGCCAATCCACCGATCCGCGCCGCGGACACGCGTAACAGTGCGCGATTGGCGGCCGGCCAGACATTGCGGGTTCCGTTGGCGGGATTCGTGGCCGGCGGCTCCCGCGCGGCGGTGATCGATCTCGCTGCGGTCGACCCGAGCCGCGACGGCTATCTCACCGCGTGGTCGTGCGATGAACCGATGCCGCCGACGTCGAACCTCAACTATGTCGCAGGTGGGACGCGAGCGACTCATGCCGTCGTCACGTTGGCCTCGGACGCATCGATCTGTGTCTTCACGTTCGCCGAGACCGACGTGCTCGTCGATGTGACCGGTAGCTATTCAGATTCGTCGACGGCGCTGGGCTTCCACCCGCTGGCGCCGACGCGGATCTACGACTCGCGTGTTTCGGGAGGGCCCTGGCAGCCCGGCGAGACACGGGCGATCGCCGTGCCACCCGGTGCCGCCGCCGTGGCGATCAACCTGACGATCACCGAGCCCGCCGGGTCGGGCTTCGTCACCGCCTTTCCGTGCCAGGCAACCCTCCCGGTGGTATCGAACATCAACTACGTCGCGCAGCAGACCGTGGCCAACCTGGTGCAGATCGGGACGTCGGACGGCACGATCTGCGTGCACAGCCTCCGGCGTGTGGAGATCGTGATCGACCTCCAAGGAACATACGACTCGGCTGCAGGTGGATTGCACTACCAGGCCGTGTCGCCGACGCGACTCGCCGACACGCGCCTCGGGATCGGTTCGGTGTTCGGTCGCGTCGCGCTGGACGGCGGCAACTTCGGTGCGCTGCCGTCCAACGCTCCGATCGCAACCACGTCGGTGCCGGGATTTGTGAAGGCGTTGATGGTGTCGATGATCGCGGTCACACCGCGCAACGCCGGTTGGGCCGAGATCGGACCGTGTGTCGAGCCCGCATACATGACCCCGTACGCCTCGTCGACACTGAACTTCATCGCCGGCGATGTGATCGCCAACCAAGCCATCACTCCGACTCGCGCCGCGAGCGGGGCCGACGTGTGCACCTTCTCCACCTCACCCGCGTTCCACGTCGTCGACCTGACCGGCTGGTTCGTCTAGCGCTGCCCGGCCACCTTGGGCGATCGGTGCGTAACCGGAACCCGTGAACGAGCTAGCGGTCGAAGTTCTCGAAGTAGCGGCTCGGAGTCGGGCCGCGCTGGCCCTGGTACTTCGAGCCGGTCGCGCCGCTGCCGTATGGCTTGTCGGCGGGCGTGGTCATCTGCATGAAGCTGACCTGGCCGATCTTCATCCCCGGGTAGAGCGTGATCGGCAGCGTGGCGATGTTGGTGAGCTCCAGCGTGATGTGGCCGTCGAACCCGGCATCGATGAACCCCGCAGTCGAGTGGATGATCAGCCCGAGGCGGCCGAGGCTCGACTTGCCCTCGATGCGACCGACGAGATCATCGGGAACGCCGATGCGCTCGAGGGTGCTGCCGAGTACGAACTCGCCGGGATGCAACATGAACACGCCGTTCGGGTCGATCTCAACCCCCTCGGTGAGGTCGGCCATGTTCTGCTTCACATCGATCACGCCGGCGGTGTAGTTGCGGAAGACCCGGAACAGGTTGCTGATGCGCACATCGATCGACGACGGCTGCACATACGAATCGTCGAACGGCTCGATGATGATGCGCCCTTCGGCGATCTGTTCCCGCAGTGTCCGGTCGGAAAGAATCACGGGCCGACGCTAACCTCTGTGCCACCTTCGCGGGTGTAGTTCAGAGGCAGAACATCAGCTTCCCAAGCTGAGAACGCGGGTTCGATTCCCGTCACCCGCTCCATCCCTCTCCCGCTCCATGAAGTCACTGAACTCTGCATCGCCCCAGCCGTCGCTGCACCGCACGTCCCTGATGCGGCGGGGCGCATTGCGCTTCGAGTGGTCGACGATGAGGCTTGGGGGCTTCTCCCGAAGGGTGCTCCTCGCCGTGAGCGGCAGTGGCCCTCCGACCTCCTCGAGTCAGGTGATCCACGGTACTGGGTCTCGGCCGATCACCTGGTGAAACCCGACGCGGCCGGTTGACGGTCACGCTCGACGACGGCCTCGGTTGGTCACCTGGGCGGCGGCGGGATGCGGCGTGTCGGCAGCTTCTTCTCGGCGAGCGCGAGAATCGTGTCGACCAGTTCGCTGTATTGCTCGACCTCACGAGGTGACGGCGCGATGAGGTCCTCGGGATAGTTGACCTGGTGGCGAAGGTCGCGCAACTGGTCGAGCTGCGCGTACTGCCGGCGGTCGACGAGCTCGATGGCGAAGGCGTAGTCGACGACAGCCTCGTGGGCGCCGGCGGTGTTGGAGAACCGGTAGCCATCGAGCGCTGCCAACGCCGTCACCGCCAGACGGGCGGACTCGTGCAACGCGGAGATCGCCGGCAACACCAAGCCTTCGGCCAGATTGCCGACAGCGGCGCGACGAAAGTCGCGGGCCTGACCGAACGTTGCCCGTGCAGCCTTGGCCCGATCAGTCGCGCTGCCCGCGACCTGGTGCATGCGATCGCGGCGGAGCTCGTCGAGGCTCGCCGGGCGGCCGGCTCTCATGCCGACACCCGTTCGAACACCGGCACGCCGCTCGGCGCGCAGCTCGGGCAGCCGCTCGTTGTCGGGTTCGAACACGAACAGGTTGATCGACAGCTTCGACTCGTTCTCGAGGTCGAGGCGCACCTCGGCGAGATCGAAACGCGTGAGCGAGTCGGAGACGACGGCCACGTCGACATCGTTGGGCGGCGCACCGGCTTCGTCGCGGTAGCGGGCAGCCCACGAACCGAAGATGAACACCTCGCTGATCGCCGGGTTGACGCCGAACGCACGCGCCAGCATCGGGATCACGCCGCCGGCGTAGGCCAGCAACTGGCGCAACACCGGCCCATAGGGCAGATCCGGGGCGGGGCGGATGGTCTTGGCCGTGCCGACCTGCTCGGTGATCAGCACCCCGGCCTGCTCGAGGCGGGCCACCTCGCGAGCCACCGTCTGCTGGGGGATGCCGGTGCGCCGTGCCAGCTCGGTGCCCGTCGAGTTGGCCGCACCCCAGAACACTTCCGCGAGGATCTGCATCTGATGCTTCGACCGGAACATCGGCAGCAGGGCGACAGCGGGCTCAGCCATGGTCATCAACTTACACTCACATTATGGGTGAATCAACCCGGAATGTGAGGTGAAGCTCGGAGAGCGGAGCTAGGCGTGCCATATCCGTGCCACAACGGATCAGAAATGGAGCATCACAAGGCAACACTGGTGGGACCAGACAACACCGCTGAGCTGGTCTTTCTCGAAACGGTGCACGTCAGAAAACTGTCCGAATCGAACACAATCACTCGACACATTTGTGGCGTGCTTAGCGCAGACCGCCAGCGCTGGGCGTTGTTCTCGTCTCTTCGGGGATCTGGTTGCCAAGGAACTCCCGCACCTGCGGAGGAAGACAGGATTGGCAACCAGATCGTCGGAGGCAGGCCAACTCGGCGCGGGTGCCGACTCCGACGAGGCCCTTTGGGTCACGTCGGACTGGTCGTTTGGTTGACCGCTGTGGGTCGCCGGTCCCGTTACACGAGCGTCCCGGTAGTGTCGGCATCGTGCGGGTTCGTTGGGTGGCATCGCTGATATGTGTCGCGGCACCGTGGGTGACGGCGTGCTCCTCGCAGACGGCTTCACCGACGAGTACGTCACCGGCCTCGGCGAGGACATCAACGACAGCGGCTACCACCCAAGCAACGACGACGCCTTCGTCGAGCGCTGTCGTGCGAGCAGCGACCACGACATCGTCCGGCGTGACGGCCGTCGGCAAGGCAGTCGCCGCCAAGGCTGTCGCCGGCAAGGCATCACCCCCCGGCAGAGTGCCGCCCGCCGGAACGACACCCGCCGGAACGCCATCCGCGGGAACCACGCCGCCGGAAGCGACGCCTGCTGCTACAACGTCGGTCGTGGCGACAGCGCCCGCCGCGCCGGTCCCGACGACTGCTGCTGCGTCGCCGCCCTCTCCGGCGCTTCCCGACGGCGACTATCTCATCGTCGGCACCGACGCCTTCCCGGTGAGCGGTGTGTTCTGTGATGTATTGGTGCCAGGGGCGGCACCCGGTTCAGTGGACGGTGAAATCCGCGAGATCGACGGCACCGCCGAGGGACTCGGACCGTTCTTCTACGTGACCGACAGCAGCGGCTTCGCCGGCGGCAGTCGGGGACGCGGGCTGTTCTCGGTCTCATCGACGGCTGGCAACGGAACGGTGTTCTTCAGGGCGGGCGATCTGGTCGTTGACGCCCCGCTGGTCGGACCAGCCGTTCTGTTGAACGGCAAAGGAACGCTCGACCCGGACAACACACTCGGCGCCTACCTCGCGGCGCTGGACTCGGCGATCGGTGCGGACCGGATGGCCGAGATCAGAGCCGGGGCGGCACCGACAGCCGCAGAGCAGGCCAGGATTCTGCAACTGCATGACCAGTACTATTCGACGCCATTCTCCCTGTCCGTGACCTGCTGACAGATCCCCAAACCCGGGACGAAAGCCCCTACCTACCGGTCGGTCGGTTGCGCAGGATGGTGAGCCAATGAGCATCGAGGCCCTCCCGAGCGTTCGACCGCGCACCCAGTCGCTCAACGACGTCCGGGCGGTGATTCCCGCAGTCTGCTTCGAGCGATCGACGGCACGCGCCACACTGGCGTTGTTACAAGCATCGGTGCTGTATCTGGTGCCCGTCGTGCTTCTGGCGATGACCAACCGTTGGTGGGCCCTGATCGTGCTCTGGCCACTGGCCGGGCTTGGCGTCGCTGGCCTCTTCGTGCTGGGGCATGACGCGTCGCATGGTGCGTTGGTCGCCTCGCGCCGTGCCAACCGGGCGATCGCCAGAACCTGCATGGGTCCTAGCGTGCACGCCGAGGCCGCATGGGATCTTGGCCACAACCGAGTACATCACGGCTACACGACCCGTCAAGGGTTCGACTTCGTGTGGCACCCAACGACGGTCGACGAGTACCGCGCGTTCGGCCGTCGTGCCCGTCTGCGGCACCGGCTCGAGTGGTCGTGCGTCGGCTCCGGCCTCTACTACCTGCGCGTCGTGTGGTGGCAGAAGATGTGGCGGTTCAACGCACCGGGCAAGCGGCACGATGCCATCGTGCGCGACAAGCTCACGCTCGGCTCGGCGGTCTTCATCACCATCGCTTCGTCAGTGGTCATCCTTGGCCTGACGGGTGGATGGACGAGCGCCGTGTGGCTACCGGTGAAGTTGTTCGTCGTGCCGTTCCTGGTGTTCGTGCAGATCATCGGCTGGACCGTCTACGTGCACCACGTCGACCCCGACATCCGGTGGTGGACCCGGCGGGACTGGACGCAGTTCAACGGCCAGATGGAGTCGACCACGGTCGTTCGGATGCCCACCCTGCTGAACGTCTTGTGGTTCCACAACATCTTCATTCACGTGCCGCACCACGTCGACGCCCGCATCCCCTTCCACCAACTGCCTCGAGCGGCCGACCACATCGCCGCGTCGTATCCAGGCACGGTCAGGACAACGCGCTGGTCGATGCGCCACTACGTGCGGGCTACGCGCACATGCAAGCTGTACGACTTCGAGGCCGGTCGCTGGTTGCCGTACAGCCAGATCGAGTCACCTCATTGAGGTGAAGACGTCGCCGCCGGACTCACCCTTCGTCGTCCACCAAGAAGCAAGCGCCGGAGACCCCCACAGCGCTCCAGCGACTCCGCGACCTCAGCCCTGCCAAGTCGTTCCTCGCCGGTGTGCTGCTGGCCGACTACGTTGGGCCGGTGATCGCGTCGCTCGCCCACCTCAGCGCCGGTGACGATCGGCATTCCGGCAACGTTCCTCCTGCTCATCAACGATTGGAGAAATGCACATGACACCCACACCCAAGCTGTTCGCCGAGTTCATCGGCACCTACGTGCTGGTCCTCGGCGGCACCGGAAGCGCGGTGCTCGCCGCCAACTTCCTCGACTCGTCGGGTGCCAACACCGGACTCGGCATCGGATTCCTCGGCGTCTCGCTCGCGTTCGGACTCACCGTGCTGACCATGGCCTACGCCGTCGGTCACATCTCCGGCGGGCATTTCAATCCGGCAATCACGATCGGATTGGCCACCGGCAAACGTTTCGCATGGAAAGATGCCGCCCCCTACATCGTCACCCAGGTGGTCGCGGCGTTCGCGGCGTCGGCAACATTGTGGGTCATTGCCATCGGGCAACGAGGAGCTTCAGCCGACTCGGTGGCCGCAGGTGGTTTCGCGGCCAACGGCTACGGCGATCATTCTCCCGGGTTGTACAACCTTGCAGCGGGCTTCATCATCGAGGTCGTGCTGACAGCGATCTTCCTGGTCGTGATCATGGGGGTCACCGAACGCCGCGCATCCAAGGGATTCGCAGCGCTCGCCATCGGCCTAGCGCTCACGTTGATCCATCTCGTCAGCATTCCGGTGACCAACACCTCTGTGAACCCAGCTCGCTCGACAGGCCCCGCCATCATGCTCGCCTTCGGCGGCGAGGGATGGGCGCTCGGCCAACTCTGGCTGTTCTGGCTCGCTCCGATCGTCGGCGGCATCATCGGTGCCCTCGTCTACCGGGCGTTCTCCGGAGCCGACGAAGACCTGCCCGCGATCGAGGCCACCGCCTAGATCATCGTCGGGGCGCCCGGCACGACACGGACACGCCTCGCTCGACCACCTTCACCGGCACCTCTCCTCTTGACATCTCGGTCGATAGGCGTATGGTCGCGCGCGCTCCGAGCGCACGTTCCGCCTCGGCTTGGGAAGCCGTCGGTGCCGCATCGGGGTCTTGTGAAGAAGATCCAAGTCAGAGGATTCGGCACATCGGGCCCAACGCCTGCGCCGCCCTGACGAAAGGAGCGATTCGTGCGGCGTTGCGACCCCTGAGGCTGAGCTGAGGGAGGTTGAGATGAACGTAAAGAGATTCGTCGTTGTCGGTCTCGCCGGAATAGCGGTGATGGTGCCGGCGGCGATTGGATTTGCCACGAACGACCAACAGGCGCCGACGTTGGTCCAGACGGTTCGGGACGCGACGCGGGGCTTTCGTGATGTCAGCAACGCGACGGACTACGTGTCCCTTGGTGCTTGCGTGAACAGCCCTGAAGAGGGCGCGATGGGAATCCACTACGCCAACGTGGGGCTCATCGGTGACGGTGTGCTCGACGCCACCAAGCCCGAGTTGTTGATCTACGAGCAGCGCAACGGACGGCTCCGATTGGTCGGCGTCGAGTTCCTTGTCCTCGCCGCGCAGTGGAATGACCCAGCAGCCGGTCATGCCCCCGGCGCGCCAGTTCTGCAGGGTCAGCTCTTCAACTTCGTGGGCGCTCCGAACCGGTATGGCTTGGATGCCTTCTACGAGCTGCACGTGTGGGCATGGCGCGACAACCCGAAGGGCCCGTTCGCCGATTTCAACCCAGACGTGTCGTGCGAGGAATACACCGGCGAGGGCATGGCGGGGATGAACCACGGCGGGTAGAGCCAACGACGCTCTAGGGCGTCTCATCTGACTACGTCGACATACGAGCAGCACTACGACAGCGAGCGCGGAATACGATCAGGCATCCCTTCTCGAGAATTGATCCCGTGTGCTTGACGTCTCATCGGAACGATCGTCGTTCGTGGTGTCGGAGCCCGCTGAACCCGCATATCTGAGGTCACCGGTCACCGCGATCCGGCTGCTCGGGTCGCTGGTGATCCTCGTGTTCACATACATCGCGCTGCAGGGGGAGAGCGACGGCCAGTTCGCCGCCGGCTTCGGCGACTTTCTGGCCTCCGTTCCGCAGTGGCTCGTGTCGAGCATCGTCAGCGTCTGCCAGATCGCATTCCTCGTCGCCGCAGTTCTCGGCTTCTTCAGTCAACTCGTCCTGCGTCACTTCGTCCGCGTCGGACGGATGCTGCTGGCCGCAGCGGTCTGCGCTGCTGGCCTGTTTGCGATGTCGAAGCTGGTCGGCAACTCGACGCTGCCGCTGATGCCGCCACGGAACGTCGATCCCGGTGCGGGCTTCGAGGTGACCGGTCTCAGTGGGTACGGCATCGGGGCCGCGTTCCCGACGACGTTCGACCTGGGCGTGATCGCCGCGTTCATGTACATCGACCGCGGCCATTGGTCCGAGCGGTGGCGATGGATCGGCCGGCTCGTCCTCGTCCTCGGTGTCGCTGCGCGGCTTGGTGTCAGCCTGGCGGACCCGGCAACGATCATCACCGCGATCGCCATGGCAGCCGCAGCCGCGTCGCTGGTCCAATTGGTCCTCGGCGCCCCAAACACCAGCCCTCGGGCCTTGGTGGTGGGCGAGATCCTCGAGCGTCTGGGCTACAAGCTCTCATCGGTCGAGCGCTTCGGTGGCTTCCAGGGCTTCGCCGGATTCAGGGTGTACCTGCAAGACGGCCGGCAGTTGATCGTCAAGGTGATCAGCCGCGATCTGTGGGCAAGCCTGCTGCCCGTGCAGATGTACCGGGCGGCACGATTCCGAGACATCGGCCAGGACCGGCCGTTCCGATCGCTTCGCTCGGCCGTCGAGCACGAGGCCCTGTGTGCCTTGAAAGCCCACAGCGACGGGGTGCCGACGGCGCGGCTGGCGGTGGTCGCCGAGTTCCCGCCGAACGCGATGATGATGGCGTTCGACTCGCTGCCACGCCAATCACTGAACGAGATCGATCCCTCGCGTCGGACACCACAGCTCCTGAGTTCGGTGTGGGCGATCGTCGATGCCCTCCAACGAAGCCACACGGTGCACCGTCGCCTCAACGCCGACGCACTGTGGGTCGAAGACGATGGCACTGTCGTACTCGTCGGATTCGCCTCTGCCTCGTTGGGTGTGGACGGTTCCGTGCTCTCGACAGATGTTGCCGAAGTTCTCGCAGCGACCGCCGCGCCGCTCGGCGTCGAACGTGCGGTGGAATACGCGGTTGCCGGCGTCGGGCCCGCCGCGGTCGCAGCCGCGTTGCCGCGGCTGCAGCCGCTCGCATTGACCCCGAAGACGCGAGCCGCGGTGAAGGCGGCCGGATGTCTCGACGACCTCCGCGCCGAGATCCATCGTGTCACCGGGGTCGACGACGTCCCGATCGCTGAGCTCCAGCGGATCAAGACGGGCACGGTGCTCACGATCGCGGTGGTCGCGCTCGCGTTGTGGTCGCTCGTACCGCAGTTCCTCGGCGTCGGCTCGCTGTGGGGCGAGCTGCTGAACGCGAACTGGTGGTGGGTGACCGCGGCGCTGGCATCTGTCGGCGATCACGTACGTCGGCGCGGCGCTTGCACTCGACGGCTCCGTGCCCGACCGGCTACCGCTGGGCCCGAACATCGGTGTGCAGGTCGCAACCTCGTTCGTCGGTGTCGCCGCGCCGGGGGGCGGTCTGGCGCTCACCGCCCGCTTCCTGCAGAAACGCGGTGTCGACACTGGGACCGCCGTCGGTGCCGTGGGTGTCAACACGATCGCCGGCGTGATCGTGCACCTCACGTTGACCGGGCTGTTCATCGCGCTCGCGGGATCTTCGGGTCTGGAGACATTCGCCATGCCGTCGTGGGGCACGATCGGACTGATCACGAGCGGAATCGCCCTGGTCGCCGCGACAGGCGTGTCGGTTCCTTGGAGCCGCGCATTGCTGACCACCAGGGTGTGGCCGGCGACGAAGCGTTCGCTCGTCAATGTCGGTGAGATCGCTCGACAGCCCGGCAAGATGATCGAGCTCTTCGGCGGCTGCCTGATCATCACGATGGGCTACATCCTCGCCCTGGCGGTCTCCGTCGAAGCATTCGGTCCCGGCCCCGCGTTCACCTCGATCGCCCTCGTCTACCTCGTCGGCTCGATGGTGTCATCCGTTGCTCCGACCCCCGGCGGGATCGGAGCTGTCGAGGCAACGCTCATCGCCGGATTGACCGCGGCAGGGATGGACAGCACGACGGCCGTTGCCGCCGTCATCCTGTTCCGGCTCACTACCTTCTGGATCCCGCTTCTGCCGGGCTACGGAGCGCTCGTGATGATGCAGCGCTCCGGCGATCTCTGATCCAGCCCTCGGTTGTCAACCACCCCGTGCGCGCGAGCGACCGCACGCCGTTTATAAGGTTGGAGGCGTGCGCACTTAGGCTTGTGACGTGGCACAATCGGGCAAGCACGTGCTGCCGACACCGAGTCGACCGCCGGTGTTCTCGGAGACGAAGTTCCTCCCACCTCGGACCCGGTCCACTCTCGTTTCTCGCCCAGCCCTGGTCGACAAGGTGGTCCTGCGGCGACTCCCGACCACTGACGCTGGTCGTCGGTCCGCCAGGCACCGGCAAGTCGTCCGTGCTCGCGGAGTGGTACCTCCAGTCTGACGATGGCTCGGCGGCATGGCTCTGCGCGGACCGCAACGATGCCGACCCGGTTCGGTTCTGGCGCGCCCTCATCGTCGCGGTACAGATGGTTGAGCCGAACTTCGGCGTAGATGCGGCGGACGCAATGACCCTCGACGGCGTGGTCTCTCCCGACGCGCTGGAGTCATTGCTGGTCGACGACAGCAAGCTGTCGCGTCGGATACGACTCGTGATCGACGACTTCCAGTTCGTGTCGGCGGAGGCTGTCCTGCAGCTCAGGCAACTTCTCGAGCGAGGTCTGTCGCACGTTCGTCTGCTCGTCGGTAGCCGCAACGAGCCGCTGCTCGGACTCCACCGACTTCGTCTTCAGGACGACATCTGCGAGATACGCGAGACCGAATTGCGACTCGATCTCGATCAGACGCGCGAACTGATCTCCCGGATCGGCCTCGATCCGGCGCGCGTCGACCTTGCTCTGCTCCACAGCCGGACGGAGGGATGGGCTGCCGGCATCCACCTGGCCGCGCTCTCCGCGTTGGGGTCCGAGGACCCGGCGGCAAGCCTGAGTGCGCTCGTTGGCACCAACCAATCGATCGCCGGCTATCTGGCTGCGGAAGTCCTGGCCAACCAGCCCGACCGGATCCGTCGATTTCTCGAGGACACCTGCGTCGTCGACGAGCTCGACGAGCAGATGTGCGAGGCGCTGACGTCGCGGGCGGAACGATCTCCCAACGACGAGATACCGACGCTTGCTGAGATCGAGGCAGCAAATCTGTTCCTGTCACGGGTCGACGAGGCCGGCACGCTGTTCCGCTATCACCGACTGTTCGTTCAACTCTTGCGCGATCTACTCCGCTCACGCGAACCAGTGCGATTTCGCGAGCAACACCGTCTCGCCGCCGAGGCGTACATGGACCGCTCGAACATTTCGTCAGCCATCGATCACTTCTGGGCTGCCGGTGAACGCGACCTTGCAGCCCGCGTGATCAACGACAACCTGTTGGCTGTTCTCTACAGCGGCGTCGGTCTCCCCCCGATCAGCCCGCACGTCGATCTCAGCGAGCACGATCCACGTGCATGCTGTCGGCGAGGCGTCGGGCTACGCCGCCGCGTTGTTGATCCAGGGACAAGATGCGCAGGCCCGGGCACTGCTCGACCGGATCGACTCATCGGCGCACGCGGTGTCGATGGTGGACCGAATGCACCTTCATTGCCTCTGGATTCCGGCGAAGCTCGCGCTCGGCGATTCCACAGGCGCGGCACGGGCGGCCGATCAGTTGATCGAGCTCGTCGCCACCGGCGCTGTCCCCACCGACGAGTGGGTCACAGTGGCGATTCCATTGGGAATCAAGGCCCATGCGTGGGAAGGCAACTTCGCTCGGGTGGACCGGCTCGTCGACTTCATGCGGCCGACCGCGAATTCCGACCTCGAGCGGGCAGACCTCGCTTCGTCAGTTGCGTTCGCTTTCTACGAGGAGGGCCTGCTGGCCGACGCCATTCGCGCTGCTGAGTTTGCGCGCGGCCATGCCCTCGCGTCGGGAGTCGCCGATGGAGGCCTCGACCTCGTCGCCAGGGCAGTCCTCGGATGCGCGCTTGCCGAGAAAGGAGATCTCGAGGCAGCACGCGAGCACCTGTCGGCAGTGCTTGCGATGTCGCGCACCGACCGAGTTCCGATGTTCGTGCTGGCGTCGCTCGGCAGAGCGCGGTTGATGCGCGCCGAGGGCCAGTTCGATGCGGCGTTGCGGACGATAGCCACTGCCCGCAACCTGCTGCTCTCGCCCACGCCGACCACGCTGTCGAATCGTCTCGACGAGCTGGAGATCTCGCTTCGTCTCGACCTCGGCGACATGGCCCGTACCGCACGACTGGCCGAGAGGCTGATACCCGGCTGGCGCGCCGACGCGATGAGGACGTGGATCGCGATCGCGGCGGGCCAGTTCGAGGACGCCTGCCCAATGATCGACAAGCTCGCCGACGAAGCGTCGACGCCGCGCCGTCGCCTCAACGTGGCGCTGATGCGTACACACATCTCGTTGAGATGCAACCGTCTCAGCGTGGAGGGCCACGTCGACGAGGTCCTGCAACTCGCCGAGGCGACCGGGTCGGTGCTGCGGATCGCCGAGGCCGGAACGGAGGTGCTGCAAGAGGTCGGTCGAGTTGCTCGCCGCAGGCCGCGCAGCGATTTCGTCGAACGTTTGCTCGCCGCCCGACCACTGCTGCGGCCGACCAGTCAGGTGGCGACGCTGTACAAGACCGACGAGCTCTCGGCGCGCGAGGTGGTCGTTCTGCAATACCTCGCGACGTCGATGAGCTACCAGGAGATCGCCTCGGCTCTCTACCTGTCGATCAACACCGTCAAGACACACGTGAAGAACGTGCTCCGCAAGTTGTCGGTGTCTTCTCGGGCGGAAGCGGTTCGTCGGGCGACGGAGCTGCACTACTTCTGATCGGTACGAGACCGCTGAGTTCTACGGCATGCGGTGGACGTCGATCAGTTCCAACCCGAGTCCTTCGATCTGTCGCAGAATTCCGTACAGCGCTGCCTGATCCTCGAAGGACCCGTTGAGGACGGTCTCGACGCGCAGCTCGCTGACCGCGAGATCTAGCCGTTCGAACTCTGACGCCAGCGACTTGCTCAGTCGCCCGCGAACTCGAATCTCGTATTTGGGAATCACGGAACCTCGCTCGTTGGGAAGTCGCCGGAGAATCCTCTCCCCCAACCGATCGGCGGGCGTCACCCTCTCTGGGTGACGGTGACACTGCCCTCATCCCGGTGTCGGACACCCGACGGCAGTCACGCAGCGTGGCTCTTCCCCCCAAAAGGGTGAGAACTCACCCATCACCCCAATTCACCCCTCAACGGGTGATGTCCATCCACCCTGTGAGAGGCTCAGATGACCGCATTCCTATCCGGACCTGGGGGCCACGCGCGATGATCGACTTCGCCGACGCTGATACAGACCTAACGCCAAGAATCACCGCGCCACGAGCCCTCCGGCGCTTCCGGCTGACCGAACAGCTCGACCGTTCCTGCCACGGACGAATCACGCTGGTCTGTGCGCCGCCAGGCACCGGGAAGACGACGCTGGTCACCGATTGGGCAGCGAGCCGACCTGACCTCGTTGCCATGTGGCTCGACCTCAATGTGGGAATCAATGAACCCGGGGCATTTCGTGAGCAGTTGACTCGCACCCTCGAGCGATCCGGATTCACCTTCGATCATCACCTCTTGGGCGTCTCGCCGTTCGCGCAGACACTCGACCGGAGGGAGTCCCGCTCCGAGGCCGTCATCGTGATCGACGATGCGCAGGAGTTGACCGACCGCGATTCGTGGCAGGACATCACCCGATTGGCGACGACATCGCCACCATGGTTGCACTGGATCATCATCACCAGAGTCGACCCACCGATCGGGATCCGCCGGCTCCAGCTCCACGGACACCTGGCTCAGATTCGCGTCGGCGACCTGGCGTTCAACGTCGACGAGACAGCTGCGCTGATGATGTGGTTCGGTCTCGATCTACCTGCAGACGCCGTCCGCCGGCTCGCGCGGTGGTCCGAGGGTTGGGCCGCGGCACTGTGCCTGGCGGCCCGGACGATGCAATCCCAGAACATCGACACCCGGCCGTGGGAGCGCCTCGGCGAGAGCGAGGCCGTCGTGCTCGACTTCCTCGTCGAGGAGGTGCTGAACCACCTCGGCTCGCAGGATCGGCGGTTCCTTCTGCGCTCCAGCGCCGCAGACCTCTTGACACCCGAGCTCGCTGCCATGCTCACGGGGAACGCCAGGGCCGGCGAACGCCTGCACCGGCTCGAGCGGGCCGGCACGTTCCTGCTCGAGGTCGACCCGAGTGGATCCCGCTATCGGTTCCACGGTCTGATGGCCGCATTGCTGCGTGCTCGCCTGAACGACGAGATTCCATCGGAGGTACGTCACCTCACCAGCACCGCTGCCCACTGGTATCGGGACCATGGGTACCTGGAGGAAGCCGAACGCCACGCGATCCGAGCGGCGGAGTGGCCGCTCGTCGGCCAACTTCGTGCCAAGCGATGCGTCGATCATCTCATCGCGACGGGGGCATTGATCTCGGGCCTGCGCAATCTGCCGAGCACCATCCCCGCCAGCGATCCGGCGATTCACACCCTCGCAATTCTCGACGCGATGCGCCGCAACGATCGGCGAACCGTCGAACAGCTCGGGATCACGGTTCCACAGGCCGCCGACGACACCTCACTCACCCCCGAGGTCCTGCTCTTGACCCAGATGGTCTCGATCGAACAGGCCCGATGGATCCCCGACACCGCCGATCCGTGGGACCAACCGCTCGACACCGAGATCGTCCACGACTCCCAGGACCCGAGCACGCGGGGAGCTCTGAGCGCATACGTGGCGTTGCGCGCCGCCGAGTCGTTGATCGGGCACCAGCAGTTGGATGAAGGCCGTCGCGCGCTCGATGACATCGTCAAGATGACCGATGCATCGGACTGGACCCGCCGTGACGCCGAAGGGATCCTTGCGGTGATGGACGTCGCCACCGGCGACCCTCGACGGGCGATGTCGATCAGCCGGGTGCAACTCGTCAGTGCATCGAACGACGGAGCGATGTGGCTCAACGTCGCGGCAGCTGTGGCGCACAGCCTGCGCGGCGAGACGACCGGGTTGCGTCGACGTTCCGATGCCCTGACCTCGGGCCACGAGACCCCGCGCTCGTGGTTGTTGGAGCAGTGCACGCGAATGCTGGTCGGCGTCACCAGCTGGTCTGCCTCGACGGTTGCACCACTCCTCGAACCGCCGTCCCCAGGCTTGCCGACCTCCGTCGCGATTGCGCTCGGGGTGGTGGAGACCATCGATCGACAAGGCCGACCTTGCCCCATCGGAGGTCCGCTCGAGCACTCGATCGCAGCCGCTCGCCGGGCACTCACCGATGCATCGACGCGGCGACTGGACGCGTGCCTGGAGCCGTGGCTCGCCAACGAGGCGATCTGCAAGGAGCATCCCCGAAGCGCTGTCGAGCTCTTTGCGTTGGCGGCCGTTGCCGAAGTACGCCGGGAGTCCGAAGGTGCCGCTCTCGAGTGGATCGAGAAGGCGATCGAGCTGGCCGCCCCAACCGGCCTGTGGGGCCCGCTGCACGTCTACGAGCGTGACCTGCGAACGATCGTCGAGCGTCACGGTTGGGAGCTTGGCGCAGCGCATCCTGCCGCAGTCGAGATGCTCGAAACCTTCCGGGCGGATCACACCTCACCGACCGAGGCCCTGACAGATCGCGAACGTGTGGTGCTGCACTACCTGCCGACGCTGATGTCGAACGCAGAGATCGCCGCGGAGATGGTCGTCTCGGTGAACACCGTCAAGACACACCTCAAGTCGATCTATCGCAAACTGGGCGTCGAACGCCGCCGCGACGCTCTGCTGAAAGCTCGACAAGTCGAGCTGCTGTGATTGGGTCGCTCGCCGCACCCTCGACGATCGCCCAGTCGCAGCGCACCACCCTCGGTGGGTGATGCCGAGGCCGAGTGTGCCGGGTTATCAGTACAGGACATCCGACGAAAGGGGCACTGATGCAAATCGGACCGGTCGAGTATTTGTTGATCAGCTTCCCGGGGAACAAGTTCAAGGGAGAGATCGCCCCTGCGATCGCCAATCTGGTCGAGAACGACACCATCCACATCCTGGACCTGACGTTCATCATCAAAGACGCGGACGGCACGACCGCGATGTTCGAGTACGACGAACTCCCCGAAGCCGTCGGGTTCGTCGACATCGACGGCGAGTCCGACGGCCTGTTCAGCGACGAGGACCTCGAGATCGCCGCCGCCGCACTGGAGCCCAACTCCTCGGCGTTGTTCATCGTGTGGGAAGACGTGTGGGCAACCGAGTTGGCCGACGCCATCGCCGGCGCCGGGGGCCAGATCGTGGCCGGCGAACGGATCCCTCGCGATATCGTCCAAGCAGCGTTCGCAGGTTCAGAGGAGGCAACATCATGAGGGGCAGAGGAATCGGGCGAAGGGGTCGACCAGGCTTGGTGGGCACGATGGCCAGAACGGCCGTGGTGGCCGGTACCGCGACTGCAGTCGTCGGTGGGGTCTCGCGCAAACAGCAGGCAGGCGCCCAACAAGCCGCCGACGCCCAGGCGTACCAGGACCAGGAAGCCGCGGCAGCACAACAGGCTGCCATCGACGCTGCGGTCGCCCAGCAGATGGCCGCCCAGCAGATGGCACCTCCTCCCGCCCCGGCACCGGCTCCTGCGGCCGCGGAATCGAGCATGATCGATCAGCTGAAAGAGCTCGCCTCACTGAAGGACGCCGGCGTGCTGACCCAGGCCGAGTTCGACGCCCAAAAGGCAAGGCTCCTCGGCAGCTGAGACCCGGCCTATGACCTGCTGCGCGCCGTCCTCAGACCACGGCGGCGAGAGGCAAGATCACCAAACGAGCGGCGGCGCCGTACACGGTGCTGCCCCGGCAACGATGCTTCGGCTGCCCGGTGGCGCGTTCGACATGGGCTCCGAGGGATCGGAGGCCTACCCCGCCGACGGTGAGGCGCCCGTGCACGAGGTCGAGCTCGCACCGTTCAGCATCGACACCGTCGCCGTGTCGATTGCACGCTTCGAAGAATTCGTCGAGTCGACCGGCTTCGTGACCGAGGCCGAGCACTTCGGATGGTCATTCGTGTTCGGCGGCTTCTTGCCCGACGACTTCCCCGACACACGCGGCGTCGCCAACGCACCGTGGTGGCGCCAGGTCTACGGGGCCAGCTGGCGGCACCCCAACGGGCCGGCGTCCGACATCGCCGAGATCAGCGACCATCCGGTGACCCACGTGTCGTGGAACGACGCCCAGGCCTATTGCCTCTGGAGCGGCACACGACTTCCGACAGAGGCCGAATGGGAGTACGCGGCCCGCGGCGGCCGGCCGTCGTCGGTCTTTCCATGGGGCGACGAACTCGAACCGGACGGCGAGCACCGAATGAACGTGTTTCAGGGCACCTTCCCTGGCGAGAACACACTCGGCGACGGATACGCCGGCACGGCACCGGTCGATTCATTCCCCCCCAACGATTTCGGGCTGTACAACGCCACCGGCAACGTCTGGGAGTGGTGTGCCGACTGGTTCGATCCGGGCTACTACCGCATCAGCGAGGCCCGCGATCCCGACGGCCCTTCCACGGGCACGCACCGGGTGATGCGCGGTGGCTCGTACCTGTGCCATGCCTCGTACTGCCGTCGCTACCGGGTCGCGGCGCGCAGCGCCAACTCCCCCGACAGCTCCACCGGCAACCTCGGCTTCCGCGTCGCCCTCACCCCGTAGCCGCTGGAGATCGATCCGGGTGCTGAGCCGGCCCGCGCGTCGGCGGCCGGCTCGTGACTTCCAGCCCTACGGGGTGAGGACCGACGTGCCGACGTCGATTGAAGTCGGTATTTCCGGCAGCGTCGGGGGTGCCTCGGTTGTCGTCGTGGGTTCCTCGGTCGTCGTGGTGGGTTCCTCGGTCGTGGTGGTCACGCTCGCGATGCCGACCGTGATACCGCGATCGAAGGCGGCCTGCAGCGTTGCCGCGTCGGGCACGCCTGTCTGTGGGACGCCCAATTCTGCTTGCAATGCCATCATCGCCGCGGTGACCGCTGGGGTCCAGACACCGTCGATCGGACCCGTGTAGAAGCCGAGGTCTGTCAGCAGTTGCTGCAATCCGATCACGCTGCTACCGAAGAGGTCGTTGAACGATCCGAGGCTTGCCTGCAGGGCGCCGATGGTGTTCCCATCGATCACACCGGTCGGTTCGAGGCCGACGCTGGTCTGGAATGCAGCAATCGCCGCTGTGAGTGCCGGGCTCTCCAAGCCGTCGATCGGGCCGGTGTAGAAGCCGAGGAACCGCAACGCCAGCTGGACCTTGGTGTTGAGCGCGGCCGAAGCGTACGCAGCCTGCTGTCGCTGGAGGTCGGCGATGTCGACATCGGTGTTCGTGACATTCACGAGTACGCCACCCTGGATGCGGGCCTGCGTGAACCGCACCGACGTCGCATCTCCGTTCGCGTCGATCGCCAGTTTTCCGGAGGGTCCGTCATAGTCGATGTCGTCGCCGGCATCCTGCTTCGACTTGCAGTCGGCATATGTCGTGCAGGTCAGACCCCCAGCGGTGACGGCTCGAACTGCGTTCGACGATCGTGTCGGCCTTCTGTGACTCGACCAACTCCGCGGCGAGAGCCAACGAGATCGCGCAGTCGTAGGCCTGGGCGGCATAGGCAACCTGCCCGTTGGAGTCCTCTTCGATGAGGCGCTGCAGGAAGGCCCGGTCGCCCGTGGTGCCCAATGCGGTGAAGCCCTCGATCAAGTTGGGATCGGTGGCCCCGGAGACCGCCGGGAGGCGGGGCGTGAAGAACGAATCCAATCCGAGCATCTGCGTGGCGGGCAATCCTGCATTGACGAGCGAACCCAACAGGCTCGGGCCTTCCTCGTACGAGATGAGAATCGTCAGATTGGGCGCCTGGGCGACGACTTGCTGCGCAATGCCGTTGAACTGAACCTGGGACGGGTTGTAGCCGATGACCACCGGCACGAATCCGGTGGCCTGCAGGCTCGCGGCCAAACCGTTGCCGACGGACAAGCCGTAGTCATCCGAACGGGCGACGATCGCCACCTTCAAAGCCTGGTTCGGGAAGTCCGTGTCGCGGCGCTCCGTGATCCGCTCCGACAGCCACGCCGACAAGATGTCGTCGGAAACGACGGTGCGGTAGATCGATTGGGTCTCGTCGCCGGCTGTCAGGTTCGGCAGTGTCGCCGACGCGGTGCACGCCAAGGTGGACAGCCGCGCCAGTTCGGGAATTGCGCCCTGAGCGTCGGCCGAACTGGATGGACCGATCAGCACGCGGGCTCCGCCGTCAACGGCTCCCTGGATCTGCTGCGCCGCGGTGGTGCCCAATGGCGTCGGGATTTGATTGATCGTCAGTTCGCCGCCGAGCACTCCGCCGCCTGCCTTGATGTCGGCAGCAGCACCGTTGATACCGCGCAGCTGACCTTGGAACAGCGTCTCGAGCAAGCCAGGAGGCGGCACGAGCACGCCGACCGTCAATCCTTGGCCTGTCAGCGAGGGAGTTGTGTCCTCCGTATCCACAGGCGCGTCGGTGGCCGGAGCAGACGTCTCTTCGGCGCCCGGGACCGTCGTGGCCGTAGTCGAGTCCGACGAACTGTCGTCGGAGCAGGCAGCGACGAGCACGGCCGCCAGCACGCACGATGACAGCGCTCGAACCGCTCTACGGATGTCAGATCTGGGCATTGCGTCTCCCCTGTCGCTCGACGACCCTATGGTCTCATGATGAGGGTACATCGGGCGACACGCAGGGCGTCACCCTCGCAGGGTGACGGACAAATCTTGACAATTCAGGTCACGGGCTGGGCATCTGCCGACAACGCCTCGGCCTCGGGCCGCAGCTCGCCGATGGCCGCGACGACAGCTGCAATGGCAGGAACGGCAAGGAACATCCCCAACACACCGGCAATGGACCCGCCGGCAATCACCGCGAGCGCCACGACAAGCGGGTGAAGCCTGGTCGAGCGACCGACGAGCACGGGCTGCAGCAAGTTGGACTCCAGTTGCTGGACGAACAGTACGACGATCAGCATCGCAATTGCCGGGCCGAGCCCACCGTCGCCCAGCGCTATCAAGCATGCGATTCCGCCGGCGAAGATTGCCCCGAAGTAGGGGATGAACGCGAGGAAATAGGTGATGACGGCAATGGACAGCACAGACGGAACGCCGATGATCCAGGCACCCAGGCCGATGCCGACGGCATCGACGACGGCGACGGTCGCCGTTCCGATGAGGAACGCACGGACGGCTTGCCACATCTTGCGCCCGATTCGGTCGATCAGTTCGGCACGTTCGCCGGCCAGGGACGTGACGGCTTGCCACATCTCGGTGCCGTCCTTCAGGTAGAAGAACAGCACGAGCATCGACAGCAGCAACGTCGACACCACGCTGAAGGCCACCGACAGGATCACAAGGGCGCCGCGCAGCAACAGACCCACTGCCCGTCCGATGCCCTGGCGAACGTCGGTCATCTCCGACGTGCCCAGATCTCCGTCGAACAGATCACTCAGCCGTTTCTCCAACTCGTCGAGGCCCGAGCTGATGCCGTTGACAAACGTCGGCCACGGACCAATCAATGCCTTGATCGAAAGCGCAACCAGAAGCGTGGCAGCGAGGCCCACGAGCACCCAGCACGTGAACGCGGCGAGACCCGGTCGCCACCCTCGAGCACGAAGCTTGGTGCTGACCGGCCACAGCACCATTGTCAGGAGCAGGCCGAAGATCAACGGCATCACGATGACGCCGAGGGCCACCAGCCCAGTCACCGTGACGGACACCGCAGCAACGATCACGAGGTACCGCCAGGCGATGCTCGATGCGACGTTGACCGGTGCCGGTGGCGTCCAGTTGCTCATGTGGAACCTCCATTGTCACTGGGATGGCTCGGCCCGGACATCGACTCGACCCAACCACCAGGCTCAACAGCCTGCGTCACCCGCCTCGGGTGAGGTATCGACACGATCGGACGCCCAGGATGATCCGCATGTTCAAGAGGTTTCTGTTCATCTGGCTCGTGCTGGCGGTCGCTATCGGCCTCACGGCATTGCTGATGCCCGGCGTGGAGATCAACGGCGGATTCGGATCGCTCTTGCTGATCTCTGCGGTCTTCGGTTTTGTGAACGCAATCCTCGGCACGATCTTGAAGCTGCTGACCATGCCGCTGACGGTCATGACGCTCGGGCTGTTCGCGCTGGTCGTGAATGCCTTGATGCTCCAGATCACCGATTGGTGGCTCGACAAACTCGATGTGGACGGGTTCCTCACGTCGCTCGTGGCGACGGTGTTGATCAGCCTGTTCAGCACGATCCTTCAGGTCGTCGTTCTAGGCCGGGGCGATGATGGCAAAGACTCGAGCGCGTCCGCAGGATCGCGACACGTGTCGTCGTCTTCGTTGCCGCGTTCCTGCTGACGATCTCGACGGTTGTGATCTGGTCGACCAGGACGGCGCTCAACAGTGACCGCTTCGCGAAAGCCGTCGAGTCGACGTTGGACGACGAGCGGGTCACCGAGGCCCTGACCACCTACATCACCGGCCAGATCACCACGGTGATCGACTTGGAACAGATCGCTCGCGACCTGATCCCCGGTGACCGCGACCTCCTCGCAGCGCCCCTGGCCAAGGAGGCCGAGAACTTCATCAGCACCCGCGTGGCCGCGATCGTCGGGTCCGACCAGTTCGTCTCGTGGTTCACCGAATTGGTCTCGAGGGCGCACGACCTCGCGATACACATCGCCAAGGGTGAGTCCGGCCCGGTCATCAATGCCGAGGACGGCAGCGTCGTCATCAATGTCGCCCCGGCCATCGCCGCTGTGTTGACGCAACTCGGCGCGGACGGTCTCGTCGATCGACTGGCCGACATGCCGACGCTCGAAGAGAACCCGCAGCTCGAAACGGTGCTCACCCGAATCGCCACGGCACTGAACATCCAGATCCCGGAGAACTTCGGTCAGATCACAGTGATGCAAGGCGACACGCTGACACGTGTGCAGGACACGTTCCGGTCGTTCCGTGCGTTGGTGTGGGTGTTGGTGATCCTCTCGATCGTGCTCGCCGTCGGCGCAGTACTCATCTCGAAGGATCGACGCAAGGCCGGGATCGATCTCGGTCTGGGTGTGATCGTCGCCAACGTGATCGTGTGGATCCTGTTTGCACGGATCGGCGCCAAGCAGACCGACGACAAGCCGGCGGCCGCAGCAATCTTCGAGGTGCTCCGGGACAGCCTCCTGCGGGCGCTCCTCATCACCGCACTCATTGCCGCGACCGCTGTCATCATCTTGTGGTATCGGGGCTCGGGTCAGCAACCAACCCTTGCTACGCCAGACGGTGCCCCGATCGAGACACCCGCCGTGGAGAGCCCCCCGTTCGAGAGCCCACCGGTCGAGAGCTCCCACCGGTCGAGAGCCCACCGGTCGACACAGCTGCGGTCGAGAGCCCACCGGCCGAGAGCCCGCCGGCCGACCCTGCCTAGTTCGCTGCCGACGACAAGGCATCAACCGAGGCTGGAGCGAATGTCGCGGAGCGCCTTGAAGACCACGAAGATCACGACTGGAGCAAAAACGACAAGGGCGATGATCCCCAGCGACCGCGTCGTCATGACCCGGTCCTGAATGCGCCGTCGCGACGATGACGTCTCGGCGCTTGGCACGTCGTCGACCACCTCGTCGGCTGTGTCGCCTTCGACAGGCCCGGCAGGGGTTCCATTGATCCGCGAGACCCATTGCTGCAACCGTTCGTTCTTCATCGTGACGTAGTCCTTTCCGGTTTCGAGAACCGTTGACACGCACTCCTGGATAGCCCCGCTGAGCGCTGACGGACTCACCCGTCGGGGGTGGTCGCAGGCGTGGCCCAATCACACGGAACTACCCATATCACCCGCCTGAGGGGATGCGATGACACCTCAGCAGGGCTTGAGTTGGTGGGTGGACTTCGAAGAGTGGATGGAGCTGGTCGTCAAGGCGTTCGAGATCGCCGGCGTAGCCGTCCTCACCATCGGCTCGATCGCGGCGCTCGTCACCGCCGCGAGGTCTCTGGCTCGCGGAGAACGCGAGACAGTGTTCGACAGGGCCAGGCACGACGTCGGGCGCTCCATCCTGCTCGGCCTCGAGGTCTTGATCATCGCCGACATCGTGCAGACGATCACCATCGATCCGACATTCGAGAGCGCAGCCACGCTGGCGCTGATCGTGGTGGTGCGAACGTTCCTCAGCTTCTCGCTGGAGATCGAACTCGAAGGAGTTGTGCCGTGGCGCAAACGGGCAAAAGCAGAACAGCTGACGGGACCCGAAGGCCCCGTCAGCTGAGCTAACGCATTGTTCATTGCTGAGTCGAATCAGCGACCGGTGACCTTGTCCTTGACCTTGTCGACGAGGTCGTCGGCCTTGTCCTTGGCGTCGCCAAGGAACTCCTTGACCTTGCCGGCATTCTCGTCGGCCTTGCCTTGCTTCTTCAGGTCCTCGTTGTCGGTGAGGTCGCCGACGGCCTGCTTGACGCGGCCCTTGGCTTGATCGAGATCGTTGTCCATGACACTTCCTTCTTTCTGTGCAATCGGGGGACGTGTGAACTACCCGCCACGACCTGGTGCCAAACGTTGACCCATACACTGGCGGCCGATGCCAAGTCGTCGTCGTCCAAAGGGTCCGCCTCCACCTCCGCTCAGCGATGCCGAGCGCTTCGCTCAGAGTCTCCGCGACTCCGAGGAAGCCGATCGTCGCGCCAAGCAAGCCGAGATCGATCGCAAGGCCGAAGAAGAACGCGACTGAAGGCCGAAGCGGCTCGAACACGCCGACCGGCTGAAGCGGGCCCAGGCGGCACATCCACGCGCCGTGGAGATGGTCAAGGAAGCCAAGCGCACCGGCAAGGGCGCTGCTGCTGCCGACCTCGCGTGGCGCGAGGCCAAGGCCGAGCTGCTGGAACTCGAAACCGGCAAGCGCCCCGCGTGGGCAGCGAAGCCCGTCGAGCCAGAGGACTCCACGAACGAGGTGTCCGACTCCGCACCGGAATCGCCGGAAGCCGACGACGCCGAGGCCGGGCCAGTCGACGACTGACGCGGCTACAGCAGTCGACGATCCGCCGCCCAGGCAGTGAGCTCGTGGCGATTCGACAGCTGCAGCTTGCGCAACACCGACGACACGTGGGTCTCGACCGTCTTCACCGACACGTGGATGCGAGCGGCGACCTCTTTGTAGGTGTAGCCACGGGCGATCAGCCGCAGCACCTCCTGCTCGCGCTGGGTCAGCCGATCCATGTCGGGATCCGATGTGACCGGAGCCGATCCGGCGAACGCGTCGAGCACGAATCCGGCAAGCCGCGGCGAGAACACTGCATCGCCGGCATGCACCCGACGGATGGCATCGAGCAGTTCCTCGCGCGTGATCGTCTTGGTGACGTACCCGCGGGCGCCGGCGCGGATCACACCGATCACGTCGTCGGCGGCGTCCGACACCGACAGCGCCAGGCACTTCGTTTCCGGCAAGCCATCGGCGAGCCCTTCGAGGATCGCCCGACCGCCACCGTTGGGCAGGTGCACATCGAGCAGCACCACGTCGGGCTTGGTGGCGCGAATGGCGATGATCGCCTCGTCGACCGTTCCGACGTCGCCGACGATGTCGACGGCGTCGCCGATCTCGGCCTTCACGCCCGGAGCGGAACAGCGCGTGGTCGTCGACGACGAACACCCGAACCGCGCGCGGTCATCTCGGCACCACCAACTCCCACTCGGTGCCGGCACCCGGGAGCCGACTCCAAGGTTGCCCGCCCGCCGACACGTTCGATGCGATCGCGTATCGACATGGCGATGCCACGACGGTCGTCGCCGATCTCGGCCGGCGAGAAGCCGACACCCTTGTCGCGGACGAAGGCCGTGACGGTGTTCGGCTCGACCTCGATGTAGACGCTGACGAGGTCGGCCGTGGCGTGCTTGGCCGCGTTGACCGTCGCCTCGCGAACCGCCAGCAGCAGGGCGTCGACCGCTGCGCGTGACGTCGACGTCGCCGACCACGACCAGATCGACGGGCATGCCGTGGTCGAGCTCGACCTCGGCGGCGATCCCCTCGGCCCGCGCGCTCAGCGAGCCGACCTCGGCGCTGGACCTTGGCGTCGTACAGCCAACTGCGCAGCTCGCGTTCCTGGCGACGGGCCAGCATCACCATCCGCCGCGGGTCCGCCGCGGCGCGCTGCATCAAGGCCAGCGTCTGCAGCACCGAGTCGTGCAGATGCGCGGCCATGTCGTTGCGCTCCTGGTCGCGGATGCGGGCCCGCTCCTCGTCACGCAGCTGCGTGGTCAGCCGGCCGACGTACGGGCCGACCAGCACCGCGGCGCCGGCCAACGCCATCGCCAGCGCGGCGAGTGCGGCGGGCAGTTGGTCGACCCGCACGCCGCGGGCCACCAGCGCGACCACGCCCGCCAGCGCCAGGGCGACGCCACCGAGCGCGCGCAGCGGGGTGGCCCGGCCCTGCAGCACCCGCTCCAGCGGATCGCCCTCGGGATGCGACTCGCGTCCGTGATACCACATCAGCGCCGAACCGCTGGCGACGACGATCGCCGGCACCATGATCGCGTCGCCCGGCCACAGACCCGATGTTGCGAGCGGTCATCAACAACCCGCCGGTCGCCGCGGCGACGGCGACCGTCCGCGCCGAGACCAGGCTCGGTTCGACGACCTTCGGCGCCGGCAGTTCGTCGGGTGAGCGGCTGAGCGGCCAAGCCGACGATGTACAGCACCACGCCCAACCCGCCGGTGAGGGTCAGCAGCAGCAGCGCGATCCGCACGACGTAGGCGTCGACGCCGTAGCGCCGAGCCGCACCGCCGCAGACGCCGAACAGCATCCGATCGGTCGACGAGCGGGCGAACTCCACGCGATGTTCGACGCGCGGCGCGGTCGGCGTGCTGTCCATGCTCCATATCGTGCCATCGAACCGGCCGCGAAACATCAGGTGCCTACCCTGATCCGCGGCTCGCCGGCCTCAGGGTTCAACCAGGGTCATCCCCGATGGCGTCGATCGTCCCGTGGCCGTACCGTGCAACCCATGACCAACCTCGAGACGGAGCCGGCACCGCTGCCTCCGCCGACTCCGACGGCCACCGCCACCCCACGACCACCGCTGGGCACGGTCCGACGATCGGATCGTGCTCGGCGTGGCCGCCGGTCTGGGTCGCGCCCTGGCGATCGATCCACTGCTCATTCGAATCGCCTTTGTCGTGCTCGGCCTGTTCAGCGGCGTCGGGATCCTCCTGTACGTCGCCGCTCTGCCTGCTGCTCGCCGACTCGCCGACATCGCCACCGCCGTCCACTGTCCGTCGCATCGCCGGGGTCGTCGCCGCGGTCGCCTCGATGACGCTGGTTGTTCAGCGGCGACGCCCACCTCCCCGACGCCGGTTGGGTCGTGGCGATCGGCCTGCTCGGTGCAGCGGTCGCGCTGTGGCGCGGCAGGACGCCCGGCCGACATGCGCTCCGCACCACCGGCCGTCGAGGCACAGAGCGATTCCCGAGCGGCGGCTCGACCACCGACCAATGGGAGTCGCTGGCGACGGATCAGCCGAAGCGACCGCGCCCCCCGCGGTCGCCGCTCGGCCTGCTGACGATCGGCGCAGCCACGGTCGTCGGCGCGCTGGTCTGGCTGTTCAACGAGAGCGCCGGCAACCGCGGAGTTTGGGCGTTCGGCTGGGCGACCGTCGTGCTCGGCGTCGGCCTGCTGGTCGGCGCGTTCGTCGGCCGGGCCCGCTGGTTGATCTTCCCGGCCATCGCCACGGCGATTGCCGCACTTGCCGCGTCGGCGCTCAGCTTCGCCGGTGTCGGCCTGACCATCGGTCGGGAGATCGAACCGAGTTCATCGGCGCCGACAGCACGGTCGCCGCTCGCTACCGCACAGGCGTCGGCAACTTCGAGTTGATCATCGCCGACTACCCGCGCGACCTGTCGACCGACGTCGAGGTCGGCGTCGGCGACCTGACGGTCGTTGTTCCCGACAACGCTCGGGTGCAGGTCGACGCCCGAGTCGGCATCGGCGCGATCGATGCGCTCGGCTCGACCCGCAGCGGCTACCGGCGTGCACTGACCCTCGACGACAACACCGGCGGCACGCCGACGATCACGCTGAAGCTGCGGGTCGGCGTCGGCAACATCGAGGTTCGCCGCGGCTCGTTCTTCGACGGTCCCGATCATCGACCTGCCGACCCTCCCGACGTCTGCCCGCCGTGCCCGGTAATCCCGCCCTGCAGCTGTTCGGCGACGGCACGGTGCTCTTCGAAGACGGCTCCATCAGCTTCGGCGACGGATCGGCGCATCGAAGCCGACGGCACCTACCAGATCCCGATCGTCGCACAGAACCCCGATGGTTCGGTGCAGCTCGAGAACGGCGCGATGATCCAGGCCGACGGCACCGTCGTGTCCCCCGATGGATTCGTGATCCTCCGGCCCGCCAAGGTGACCGATGTCCCCACGACCACGGCTACGACGATCCTCATCCCAAGTGAGCCGACGGAGGTTCAGCCATGAAAGCCCACCCATTCGACCCGATCTCGCTGCTGCTCGGAATCATCACCGTCGTCGTCGGATTCGCAGCCGATCAACTCGCGGCTCGGCAACCTCATCAACGACCGTCCGGACGCGTTGCTCCCGCTTCGCAGTGTTGGCGTTCGGTGTGGTGGCGATCGCGGTTGCCACCCGCCGATCACTTCAAGATGTTGACGGCGCGGGCGACGACCAGCACGACCGTGCCGAGTGACACGATCGACTGCACCATCATCGCCATCTTCGCCCAGCGTGCCAGCGGCAATGTGTCGGTTGGACTGAACGCGGCGGCGTTGGTGAACGACAGGTAGAGATAGTCGAAGAACTGCGGCTGCCAGTCGGGCGGCGACAGGTCGGGCGCTGTCATCTGCGGGAAGAGGAAGTCGGGGTACGACTTCAGTGCCTGGGCCCTCGCCGCGGGGCCGCCACGGTCGAGGTTCCAGTACCACATGCCGAACACGATCACGTTGGTCAGCCAGATCGCGCCGCCGGTCAGGAGCAACGATGCGGCGGACTCGTTGGCGTGCCTTGCAGCACGGCGGTGATCAGTCGACCCGCCGAACCAGCGTTGGCCAGCGAGATGACGGAGATCAGCAGGACGCTGACGAGTCGCAATTGCGGAGAGTGACGCGTGATCCGGTGTGGGTGGGCGAGGACAGGCCGACGCCAACAACGCTCCCAATGTCGGCAACAGCCACGTCGGGGGATCTCGTATCGGTTGGGCAGGGCGACCTGCAGTGCCGTCGCCGCGACCACAGCGCCCGCACCGGCCACGTCGACTCGCCATCGGTCAGTCGTCGCCAGGCCGGGACGATGACCGAAGTGGGAATCAGCTTGGCCGGGAACGCCAGCATGCGCTCGAGGTCGTCGCGTATGCCGCTCGGCTCACCCGGACGATCTTCGGGATCGGTCACGGCAAAGTCTCGCATGACTCGAACGGCCGCCGCTGGTCAGCCCAGCGGGCTGTACGCATCGACCTCGATCTCGACCAGATGGGCCGGGTCGATCAACCGCGACACCTCGACCATTGTCGACACCGGGCGGATGTCGGCGAAGACTTCGCCGTGGGCCGCGCCGACCGCCTCCCAGTCGGCGATGTCGGTGACGAAGATTCGGGACCGCACCACCTGATCGAACGTCGCCCCAGCCTTGGCCAACGCCTCGCCGATGATCCGCAGGATCACCCTGGTCTGTTCGCCGGCATCGCCCTGGCCGACCACCTGCCCTTCGACCGTTGCCGTGGTGCCGGCGACATGCACGTAGTCACCGCTGCGAACGACCCTGCTGTAGCCGACGATTGCCTCCCACGGTCCCCCGGAGCCCCACCGTTCGATCTCTGTGCCCATGTCTGCAGCATTGCATGGCACCGGCCTCCGATCAGCGTTCAACTTCCTGCGTGGTGGCGCCGATAGACAATCAATGAAGTTCGGCGGACACATCACTCTCACGAGCGCGGCAACGGCTTCGGTCAACGACGCCGAATCGCACCGTCGTGCTCGCCCTGATTGCGATCGGCCTGCTCGCGGCGATCGGCGCCGCCCTCGGGACGTTCGCTGCAATACGTAGTCGTCGGAACCGCCATTTCGCACAACTTGCGCTGTGCGACTCCCTGACCGGAGTCGGCAATCGTCGGCGGCTCGACCGGGATCTGGCGATCGAGGCGAACAACGGCGACACGCCCGTTGCAGTGATCATGGTCGACGTCGACCACTTCAAGCGGATCAACGACGAGCACGGCCACGATGCCGGCGATCAGGCACTCCGCGCGGTAGCCGATGTGCTGCGCGGCGAGGTTCGCGCCGGCGACGTCGTCTACCGCTACGGCGGCGAGGAGTTCTGCGTGCTTGCTTGCCCACACCAACACGACCGAGGCGGCGCAGGTCGCCGAGCGGATTCGCTTCGCTGTCTCGAGGATGGCCCTGGCAGTCGACGAACCGCTGACCGTTTCGATCGGTGTGGCCCTCGGCAAGGGCACTCATGTCTCCCAGACGATGCTGCGAGCCGACGAGGCGTTGTTCAAGTCGAAAGATGGTGGGCGCGACCGCGTCACGCTCGCCCCCCAGCCGTTGCTCGGGCCCATGGCGGTCACGCTCGCCACCGACCCGGCGCACGGCGCTACGTTTGGCTGACCACTCGCCAACCGGAGCCCTCATGACCGCATCGCATTCCGTCGGCAGGCCGCGCCCTGCCGTCGACCTCATGCCCGCCTACCGTCCGGGCAAGGGCGCGGCACAAGCCGAGGCGGAGCACGGCATCACCAACGCCATCAAGTTGGCCTCGAACGAGAACCCGCTGCCACCCATCCGGGCGATCGTCGACGCCGTCGCCCAAGCAGCAACCGGCGCCAACCGATATGCCGACCACCGGGCCACGGCGGTTCGAGAACGGCTGGCCGCACGGCTCGACCTCGACGCCGAACAGGTCACCGTCGGCGCCGGATCAGTCGGCCTGTTGCAGCAGCTGTTCCTGACGTACGTCGACCCGGGCGACGAGGTCGTCTACCCATGGAGATCGTTCGAGGTCTACCCCGTCTACACCCAGTTGATGGCTGGTGTTGCGGTCACCACTCCGCTGACAGCGGATCACGCATTCGACCTCGACGCGGTGGCCGCTGCCGTGACCGACCGCACCAAGTTGGTGCTGCTGGCCACACCGAACAACCCGACAGGCACCGCCTTGTCGACAGCCGCCATGGCGACCCTGCTCGACGGCATCGCGCCGGGCACGATCGTGGTCATCGATGAGGCGTACCGAGAGTTCCTCGATCCGTCACTGGGCGACCCGGTGCGCGACCTCATCCCCCGCTATCGCAACGTCGTCGTCACCCGCACATTCTCCAAGGCACAGGGGATGGCCGGCATTCGCGCCGGCTACGCAATCGCTGATCCCGACGTGATCTCGGCCATCGACAAGACACTGTTCCCCTTCGCCGTCAGCGCGCTCGCGCAAGTTGCGGCGATCGCGGCCATCGACGCCGAGGCCGAGATCGGCCAGCGGGTCGCCGACATCCTCAGCGAGCGGGCCAGGGTGATCACCGAGCTCACCGCGACAGGTTGGAAGCTGCCGGACGCGCAGGCCAACTTCGTGTATCTGCCGATCGGCGAACGCACCGACGAGATCTACCTCGGCCTCGAACGACGCGGGGTCGTGACGCGACCGTTCAGCAACGAGGGAATTCGGGTCACGATCTCGACGCCCGACGAGAACGATCGCTTCTTGCGGACCCTCGCCGAGGTGATGGCGATCTAGCCGATCAGCGAAGCGAGCGCCCACACCGCGGCGGTACTGCAGGAGACAGCCCAACAAAGACAGATCGCCGTCTCGACACGTATCACCGTCGGCGGCGTTGCCGATCTGGTTGCCAAAGAGTTCCGTGGCCTGCGGCTGTGAACGACGACTGGCATCCAGATCGCAGGTGCAGGCACGCCATCCGGTCCGGTGTGTGTCCGGTGTCGCGCACAAGACCAGATCCGACACACAGCAGGTTGGAACGAGCGCACCAGCTGGGGGCCCACTGCTCGACGAGAGTTGTCAGCCGATCAGCGAGGCGAGCGACCACACGGCCGCGATCAAACCGATCAGGCCCATCAGCACGCTTCGACCAACGGGCGCCTTGGCGAGATCGCCTTCCTTCGGTGGTGGCGGCTTGATGAGCGCCATCAGATTGCCTGCGAACAGCGCCCCGCCCAATGCCAGAACGAGGTAGGCCAAGAGATCGTCGCCGAGGAACACATGCCAAGTCTGGCGGCCCGCTCGTGACTGTCCCACTCGCGGCGCGACAATTCAGCCATGGCGTTCCATCACGTGGCCCTGGCCACCCGCGACACCGCGGCGACACATCGCTTCTACACCGACGTCATGGGCTTCGAACTCGTCAAGGTCGTCGTCGGGCCCAACCCCGGTGAACACGGCGGTTGGAGCAAGCACTTCTTCTTCGCCACCAACCCCGCTGTCAGCCTCGACGAGGGACTGATGGCGTTCTGGGAACTGCACGACGATGAGATCGGCGACGACTTTCCGGTGAACTTGAACAAGGCGATCGGTTTGCCGAGTTGGGTCAACCACATTGCCTTCGATGCGGCCACGATCGAAGAACTCCACGAACACCGCGACCGCTGGCGCCGCCACGGCCTGACCGTCCCCGAGGTCGATCACGGCTTCTGCGTCAGCATCTACACGACCGACCCCAACCGCAACATGGTCGAGTACTGCCACACGACCCGCCCGTTCACCGACGACGAGCGACAGCGAGCGATCGACGTGTTGCTCGATCCCTTGCCGTCGCACGACGAACACGGGCCGAGAATCACGATGTGGGAACCTCTGGTGCCGGTGTCGTAGAGGACACCGATCAATGGCTCTGTGCGCGCACATCGAAACGCGGATCGTCTGTGTGCTCACGCGGAGCATTGACCGGGGCTGGGACCGCCCAGGCTTGATCAGACGCCGCGGGCAGCGTTGCCGAACTTGGTGAACTGACCGCGGAAGACCAACCGGACGGTGCCGGTCGGGCCGGAACGGTGCTTGGCAATGATGACTTCGGCCATCGCCTTGTCGGCCGACTCCTTGTTGTACACCTCGTCGCGGTACAAGAACATCACGACGTCCGCGTCCTGTTCGAGGCTGCCAGATTCACGCAGGTCCGAGAGCATGGGGCGCTTGTCGCCGCGGGTCTCGAGGTTACGGCTGAGCTGGCTCAATGCGATGATCGGTACTTCGAGCTCACGGGCCAGGATCTTGAGGCCGCGGCTGATCTCGCTGACCTCGAGTTGGCGGTTCTCGGCCGATCCACCGCCGCCCATCAGTTGCAGGTAGTCGATCACGATCAGCGCCAACCCACCTTGACGGGCCTTCATGCGACGGGCCTTGGCACGGATCTCCATCACGGTGACACGCGGGTTGTCGTCGAGGTACAGCGGCACGTCGAGGCGGTTGATCGCCTTGCCGATCTTCGTCCAGTCGGCCTCGACCAAGCGGCCGGTGCGCAACTTCTGCGAGTCGACCTCGGCCTCGCTCGACAGAATGCGTTGCGTCAGTTCGGTGTGGCCCATCTCCAAGGAGAAGATCAACACCGGACGACGCGAGGTTTGGGCGACATACGCGGCGATGCCCAGACCCAAACTGGTCTTGCCCATCGCCGGACGGGCACCGATGATGTTGAGCGTCGAGGGCTGTAGACCGGAGAGGATCTCGTCGAGATCGTGGAACCCGGTCGCCGTACCCGTGATGATGTCGCCGCGCTCGAACGTCTCCTGCAACTTGTCCATCGCCAACGGCAACAAGTCGCTGAGCGATCGAGTCGAGTCGGTGATCCGATCCTCGGCGATCTCGAACACCTTGGTCTCGGCCTCGTCGAGTGCCTTGGTCACATCGTCGGGCTCGAGGAATGCGATCTCCGCGATCTCACTGGCAACACCGATGAGCTTGCGCAGCATCGCCGTGTCCTGGACGATCTTGGCGTAGCGCGACGCGTTGGAAATGGCCGGCGTCGCGTTCTGCAATTCGAGCAGCGTCTGTGCTCCACCGATCTCGTCGAGCAGGCCGTTGCGGCGCAACTCGTCGGCAACTGTCACCGCATCGACAGGTTGACCGATCGACATCAAACCACGGATTGCCGCGTAGATGTGTTGGTGACTCGGCTTGTAGAAGTGATCGACCATCACCCCGAGTTCGC
Organism: Ilumatobacteraceae bacterium; assembly: GCA_963779295.1. Lineage (GTDB taxonomy): Bacteria > Actinomycetota > Acidimicrobiia > Acidimicrobiales > Ilumatobacteraceae > JAENVT01. Next base: position 654,808 of record CAVZXO010000008.1, on the reverse strand, counting down.
CGATCTGGTCGACGACGTCGCGCGACAGCAGCAACGCGCCCAGCAGGCTTTCCTCGGCATTCAGGTTGTGAGGAGGAACGCGGCTGTCGGATCGGCGGGTGTTGCGCTCGCGGGCGGAGTCGCGATGGAAATCAGTCATGTGTCACCTACCTTGCCTGATCAGCCCTGTGGGACGTAAGGGCAACAACCTGGGGTTAAGCACCAGCAAGCCTGTGAGTTGGCTGTGTGGCGCGTGTGGACAACCCCGTCGACAGAGCACTGACCGAAACCTAGACGCGGCCCGCGTCGGGGCGCGGCGATGCTGTGTATAACCCTGTGGAAAGCTGCTTCGACGGGTCTTGGAGTTACTTGCTGACGACTTCGACCGTGATCGGGAATTCGACGTCGCTGTGCAGTTTGGCAGTCACCGTATGGGTGCCGAGTGACTTGATGGGATCCATGTGGAGGTTCTTGCGGTCGATGACGACCTTGGTCTGCTCTTCGACAGCGTGGGCGACATCGGCCACCGTGACCGAGCCGAACAACTTGCCTTCGGGACCCGACTTGGCCGGGATCGTGATGACCTTGGGAACGAGTGCCGAGGCGATCGTCTGGGCACCCTCACGATCCTGGGCATCGCGCAGATCTCGTGAGCGACGCATCGAGGCGGCCTGCGTCACGGCACCGTCGGATGCCACCAGGGCGTGTCCGTGGGGCAACAAGAAGTTGCGCGCGTGACCATCCGACACCTCGACGATGTCGCCGCGCTTGCCGAGGCCCTTGCGGTCGGAGCGAAGAATGACTCTCATGATGAGGCCTCGACCGTCTCGTCTTCCTCGGTCTCGATGTCGATATCGATGTCGTCGACTTGGGTGACCAATTCGGGCACAGCGGTATCGGCCTTGAACGAGTCGCGACGACCTTCGCCGCCGCCCTCGCGGCCACCGCGACCGCCACCGTCTTCGTCGCGATCACGCGGCGGACGACCGGCACGCGTCTGCGAAACGCGCTTGGTGTACGGCAGCAACGCCATCTCCCGCGCGTTCTTGACCGCATTGGCGATGTCGCGTTGCTGTTGCACCGTGTTGCCAGTGACCCGACGGTTGCGGATCTTGGACCGGTCGCTGACAAAGCGGTTCAACAAGTTGACGTCCTTGTAGTCGACGAAGTCGACCTTGTCGGTCACGAGCACGCTCGTCTTCTTCTTGAACTTCTTGTTGACTTCCTTGGGGGCCCTGGCCCGATTCTTCTTGCTGGTCATCGTGGAGTCTTTCTCGAAACAATCATCTGAGGGGTTAGAACGGCTCTTCGTCGCCGTAGACAGGATCGCTGGTGCGGCCACCGGCCGGGGCGGACGCGGTAGGCCGGTTGCCGGCTGCGGGCGTTCCGTCGGGTCCGGTGCGCTGCGTGCGCTCGACCTCGGCTCGGGCCCAACGCAGGCTCGGCCCGAGTTCGTCGGCGACGATCTCGACCACGTTGCGCTTCTCGCCGGCGGTGGTCTCGTACTCGCGCTGCTCGAGGCGACCGGTGACCATGATGCGGGTGCCCTTGGTCAGCGACGCCGCGGCATTCTCGCCGAGCGTGTCCCAGGCAGTGACGTTGAAGAAGGAAACCTTCTCCTGCCATTCGCCGTTGACTTGATAACGACGGTTGACAGCCACTCCGAAACTGGCGACACCCTTGCCGCCGGCGGTGAACCGCAGTTCGGGATCGCGGGTGAGGTTTCCTACGATGGTGACAGTGCTATCGGCCATGACGGCCTCCTTGGCTTGACGCGCGGCGACTCAGGCCGCTGGCTCCGTGAGACCGCGGCGAGCTGCCTCGGTATCGGGAAGACGGATGAGCTTGTGGCGGACGATGTCGTCTGCGATGCGGAACGAACGCTCGAGTTCGTCGAGGGCGCCACCTGGCGCAAGAAGTTGGTACACGACGTAGTAGCCGTATTCCTTCTTGTTGATCGGGTAGGCGTACTGCCTGCGACCCCACCAATCGGGCTTACCGTGAATCGCGCCACCGGCTTTGGTGATGGAGTCGGTGATCGACTTCACCCGTGCCTGAGCAGCGGTGTCTTCTATGTCACCATCGATGATGACCATGAGTTCGTAAGCACGCATCATGCGTGTGCAACCTCCCTTCGGACCCGGGGCCTACCCGGGGCCCCGATATGGGGCAGGGCCAATATGACCTGGCGAGTGTAGCGGTGAAAGACGATGTCCACGCTTGGCAGCATGACACGGGGGTGTGACGCGGTTGCCGGGCGACACAGTCCGGTCAGATCGGCGACCTCGCCCACCAGCTCGGGACGGGTGAACTGGTGGGCGTGGCGCCACACTCGCCGACACCGGGAGGGTCGACTGGTGGATTTGTACACGGCGGCTCGTCCACGGATTCGCCACCGTGAGTTTTTGCTCCACCGGGCCGTGTGAGGTCCGGTGATCACACTTTAGGACTACGTTCACCCTGTGAACGTGCATACCTGGATCGCAAACGACCTGGAGAGCGTACAGAGCAAGTTCAACGACTCCGTACTGAGTGTGGTTCCTACGCAACGCTGGGTCGAACAAGCCGACAACGGAGGGTCGTCGATCGCCCACCTACTGCTGCATGTTGCCCGGCATCATGACCTCGCAGTCACCACAGCCATACGTGATCACCCCCCGTTGTTCGTCGCCCACCGCGCCGCGCTCGGCCTCCAGGACGCGCCACCGTATGCCGGTCTGCCCGAACGTGAAGACACCGCACTGACGGCTGTCGTCGCGCTCGATCCACTCGTGACCTACGTCGCCACAGTCTTCGATGCAACACGTTCCTGGCTCGACAGCGTCGGCACGATGGCACTCGACACCGTTGTCGACACCGGTCGCCGGCTGACCGAACTGGCCGCGCTCACCGTCGACGATGTCGGCTGGCTGCACCGCATGTGGAACGACAAGCCGGTGTGGTGGCTGGTGCAATGGCCGGTGATCGGGCACGGGCACGCCCACGCCGGCGAAGCGATCTCGGTTCGCAACCGAATGGGGCTCAGCCCGTTCTAGCGATGCCTCCACCGATGGGCAACACCCGCAGGAGATGGTGCCAACGGCAACCGGTGCACGCCTCGACCACGTACGCGGTCAGCGGATCGGTGCGGGTGTTGAGCTTGGCCAACTCGGCCGCCGTCGACACACATCGGCCATGCGACGGCAACCGCGACCCGAACACGTAGGTCACCAGGTACAGCTGCTCGTCGCGACAGATGGGGCATGCCATCGACGCCTGTGTACCGACATTGCGCGCGGCGCGGATGAGCTCGGGGTGCGCATCGCACACCTGGTCCTGTCGCAGCCGGCCGCGGTGGTACTCGTTGATGAGGTGCCGGCGGGCCAGGCGATGGTCGACAACTGCTCGCGAGCCGCGCAGTGAGTCGATCCCAAAAGCCATTCCCGCAAGGCTAGCGAGTTACGCATCCGCCAACGCCGCAACCCGACAGGGCACACTGTTGGGTCATGAGCATGTGGTACGGCGACAACGTCGCCGACGATGGAGAACTGCGATTGTGCGGCGACCTCGCCGGAAAGCGGGTCCTGGAACTGGGCATTGCCTCGGCATCCAACGCCATCACGATGGCTGCTGCCGGCGCCAAGACGATCGCGGTCGATCCGTCGGCCGACAAGATCGCCCGCCTGCGAGCCGCCGCGGAGGTCGCGGAGGTCAAGGTCGAGTGCCACCACGGCGAGCTGGCCGATCTCGGCCTTGTCAGCAGCGGCTCGATCGACCTGGTCGTGGCCTCACACACCCTGGCCAACATCGACGACCTGCCCCGGTTGTTGCGTCAGGTGCACCGTGTCTTGAAGGTGGGCTCCCCGTTCGTCGTGGCCATGCGCCACCCCGTCGCGGCGATGTTCGACGGCGCCGATCCCACGGCACGGCGCGCCTATGGAGCCGACGGAATAACGTTCAGCGAGTTGTACATGACATTCGAACGGACCAACTTCCACTTCGATGCGATGTACGAGCTCAACACCCGTCACGTGCGCGAGGCGGTTGCTCCCTCGGTGCTCGTGGTGCGTGCCCGCAAACAGGGCAACTAGTCTCGGCGCAGCGAGTCATAGGAGTGAATGCAGTGTCGCCCGTCGCCGAGTACGAGGAAGTGGGCCACATCTTTCGACCGGAGCTGCTCTCGGCGGAGGAAGTGGCGACGCTCAACGACGAGCTCGACCGCATCGTCGCTGACGGACAGCGCCCTGGGCTGGTGCTGGAGAAGGATGAGCGCACGCTTCGCAGCGTGTTCAACCCGCACCTCTACAACGACGTGCTCGGCCGTCTCGTCCGCCATCCGCGGGTCCTCGGTGCCGTCGAGGATCTGCTCGGCGAACCCGTCTACGTCTTCCAGTTGGTCGTCAACAACAAGGCGCCGTTCAACGGAGACATGTGGTACTGGCACCAGGACTATCCGACGTATCGCGCCGACGATCACATCGCCGAGTGCCGGATGGTGAACGCCTTGATCTTCCTCGATGAGGTGACGCAATTCAACGGGCCCCTCATGGTGGTGCCCGGCTCGCACCGGATGGAGTCCGAATGGCCCGACGAGTCGACCCAGGGCACCTCCTACAAGATCCGCTACTCGGGAACGGACGTGATCGAGGCCGAGGTGCGACGCGGTGGCATCGTTGCCCCTACCGGGCCGGCGGGGTCAGTGATGTTCATGCACCCCAACGTGCTGCATGGCTCCGGCTCGAACCTGTCGCCGTGGAGGCGCCGGCTGATCTCTCTGACCTACAACGCGCTCTCGAACAAGGCCACGGCGCCGACGGTTCGCTCTCTCGACATCGTTCCCGACGACAGCACCGTGCCGGCGCTCGAAGCCCTCGGCGACGACTGCCTCCTCGTCGGCGCGGCGGAGGTATGACCGGCGAGGTCGACGCGGCCCGTCCGGTATGGGCCGAGATCGATCTCGGTGCGATCACGAACAACATCGACCGGATCCGCGAGCGTGCAGGTCGCCCGGTGCGGCTCATCGTCCCAGTGAAAGCCAACGCGTACGGCCATGGTGCAGTGGCGGTCGGACGGCATCTCGAGCAGATCGGGGTCGATGCCATCGCGACGGCGAACATCGACGAGGCGATCGAGCTTCGAACGGCGGGAGTTCGCCTGCCGATCCTGATGTACGCCTCGCAGCTGCCGGCGGGCACCCCACGACTCCTCGCCCATGGCCTCACGCCGACCATCGCCGATCGCGCCGGTCTCGAGGCCGCGGCGGCCGCGGCCGGCGAGGAGCCCGTGGCTGTGCATGTGGAGGTCGACGCCGGCTTCGCCCGGCTCGGTGTGCCCTTCGACGAAGCGGCGGCCTTCGTCGCCGCGGTAGTGGCCGAGCGACGGGTGTGTCTCGAGGGCATCTACACGCACCTGCCGTTCAGCGACGAAAGTGGGGCGCCCTGGGCGAGACGTCGGATCACTGCGTTCGGTGAACTCGTCCGCCAGATCGAGGCGATGTACGGCATGCGCATCCGCTACGCGCAGGCGAGCGCCAGCGCGGCCGTGGTCGAATCGATCCCCGACGATCTCAACACCATCGCCCCGGGGCACCTCACCTACGGCATCTCGCCGATCCACACGGTGCAGGCCGAGGACCTCGGGTTCCGGCAAGCGTTGCGCGCAATCCGAGCGCGGGTGATCCATGTCGGCAGGCGTGAGCCGGGCGACGACCTCGCCGCCGGACCGGCCAACGCCGTGGTCCGCACGGCGGTCCTGCTTCTCGGCATCGACAACGGGTACGAGTTCTCGGCCGGCGCATCGGTGCTGCTGCGCGGCAGCCGCTGTCCGGTGCTGTCGGTCAACGCCGAGTACACCGTCGTCGACACGTCCTCGTTGCCCGGGCTGGTCGTGGGGGAAGTCGCCACGATCGTCGGCTGCGACGGAGCTGACGTGCTCAGGCTCCACGACGTCGCCGCACTGGGAGGTCGCAGTGCCGGCTACTGGATGATGGGATTCAGGCGAGTGCCGCCGCGCTACGTGGCGTAGCGCACATCCTCACGCGAGCGCGTACTCCGACTCGATCAGCTCCGCGGGTCGCGGCCGGCCGAAGACGTATCCCTGGCCGTGATCGCAGATGATCTCGCGGAGCCTCGCCAGTTGCAACGGCGTCTCCACGCCTTCGGCGACCACCAGGAGCCCCAGCGAGTGGCCGAGCTTGACGACCGCCTCGACGATGGTGGTGTCTTCGGGGTCGATGCCCAGCCCACTGACGAAGGAGCGATCGACCTTGATGGCTTCGACGGGGAAGCGCTTGAGATAGGTCAATGAGGAGTAACCCGTTCCGAAGTCGTCGACAGCCAGGTGCAGGCCGAGGTTGCGCAGTTCGCGCAATGCGACCGTTGCTGCTTTGACATCACTCATCAATGCCGATTCGGTGATCTCCAGCCACAGCGCGTCGGCGGTGAGCCCGCTCTCGGCCAGCGCCTCGGACACCATGCCATGGAACTGGGTGCTCATCAGTTGCCGACCACTGACGTTGACCGAAACGGTGAGCTTGGCGAACCGGGGCAGGCGGGCCCGCCACTGGCCGAGTTGCGACAACGAGGACCGGAGGACTGCCGCGCCCACCTCACCGATGAGCCCGGTTTCCTCCGCCATCGGCAGGAACTGATCGGGCCCGAGCAAGCCACGATCGGGATGCCGCCAACGAGCCAGGACCTCGAAGCCGATGAGATGGCCCGTGTCGAGCTGCACGATCGGTTGGTAGTACGGCACGATCTCGCGCCGTTCCAGACCTCTTCGCAATTCGTTGGTGGTCCGCAGTGTCAACACAGTTGCGTCGTGCGTGCCGGGCGAGAACACCTCGACGCAGTCGCGACCGCGGGCCTTGGCGCGATACATCGCCGCGTCGGCGTCGCGCAGCAGCTCGGTGGTCGTGACTCCGAGACGATCGGCAACGGCGATGCCGATACTTGCCGTGACGAACAGTTCGGCACCATCGACAACCAGCGGCTGGGCGATCTCGGCACGAAGTCGCTCGGCGATCTCCACCGGCGACACCGTGGCACCGATGTCACGCAGCATCACGATGAACTCGTCGCCGCCGAACCGGCTGAGCATGTCGCGGTCGCGCACAACGGCCCGCAACCGTTCGCTCATGCCTCGCAGCAACTCGTCGCCGACGCCATGACCGAGGCTGTCGTTGATGACCTTGAAGTTGTCGAGGTCGATGAACATCACGGCGACGGCGCCCGGCTCGCTGGTCTCGAGGAATCGGGCGAGTTGATCGAGGAAGCGGAAGCGGTTGGGGAGGCGGGTCAGTTCGTCGTGGGTCGCGGCCCACTCCAGCCGTTCGGCACTGTGGCGTTGCTCGGTGATGTCTTCGATGTGCGTGATGGCCAGGCTGCGACCCTCGCCGTCGTCCATCACCGACACCCACGCACGGGCCCACATCATGCTCTGGTCCTTGCGGATGTAGCGCTGCTCCATGTGGTACGAATCGGTCGCGATGCCCGCCGTGTGCGTCTCGCCCCGACCCCAGTCATCGGGGTGGGTGATCGATTGCATCGCGCGCCCGACCATCTCGGCGCGGGTGTAGCCGAGCATCGTCGCCAGCGACTCGTTGACATCGATCAACACACCGCTGTCTGCATCCGACAACGCCATCCCGGTCGGCGCTCCGTGAAACGCCAATCGGAATCGCTCCTGAGCGAGATCGAGGTCGTGGGCTTCGCGTAGGCGTCCGGTGATGTCGCGCAGCGTCACCACGACGCGCTCCGGATCACGCAGTGGAAGATGCACGTCGGCTTCGAGCAGGATCTCCCTGCCGTCCGGATGGTCGAACGGGAACACGGGGCTGGTGACGTAGGTTCCGCTACGAAGCTTCTCCCAGTACAACGTCAGCAGCGGACGATCGGCGGGGCGGATGAGCGACGTGAAGGTCTTGAACAGAACGTCGGAATGCGAGCGACCGGTGGTCTCCAGCGCCAGCTTGTTGGCCTCGACGATGCGCCCTTCGCCGTCGAGCACGATGACGGAATCGGGGAGGTCGTCGAGCAACGCACGCAGCTCTGCCTCGGTGTGCCGAAGGTTCCGGATGTTGTCGCTGAGTCGATCCGACAAGGTGGTGGAGTGGTACCACGTCGCCAACTGCTCGGCGATGATCAGCACTCCGGCCAACACTCCGATCACGACGGTGACGGTGGTCGGCGAGTAGTCGCGAACCATGTATCGCCACGCCGCAAGCCAGACAGCGATCATCACCGGCACGTGCACGACCAGTAAGCGAGAAAGCGTCGGGCGGGTGTACCGCACCACGCCACCGCTGGGCAGACCGGCGGACATGCCGACGACCGCGAACCCCAGCACCCAGCACGGCCACGAGACTGCAAACGACGACGTGTTGGATGTGGCGCCCACCGACGCGGAGTACGCCGTGTCGGCGACCGTCAACAGCACTGCGCCGACGAACAATCCGATCCGCGCCGGCGAGCGGCTGATCAGCAACAGCAGACCGAGCATCGACGCCAGCGCGATGTCTGTGAGCGGATAGATCAGCATTGCTAGCTGCGCCAGCAGCGTGAACTGCGCGGGATCGCCGACGCCGGGCCGGATGATCACCTCCCACGCAACGAAGCTCAGCGCCACAGCGAGCACGAGTGCATCGACCATGAACACGAGGCGCGTCGAGCGCTCGAATGGTCGGGTGTGCACGACGACCGCGGTGATCGCCGCGATCGGCCACACCAAATAGCCGATGTCGGCGAACGATGGCCACGTCGTCGAGCCGTCCAGTGTGATCTGCGCGATCCACAACAGTTGACCGAACGCCCAGCCAAAGGCACCGAGCGCGATCAGCAGGAACTCGATCTGACGATCGCGGCGATAGCGGGCCAAGGTCAACAATCCCGCCCATGCGGGGACCAGCACCATGGCGCTGCCGGAAATCGCTCCCCACGACTCGACGTCGAGTCCGTTCTGTGTCATCTCGACGATCGTCGTGACGACGATGAGCGCCAAGCTCATGAGGCCGTACCTGATGGCAGTCGAGCGTGAAGGCGTCGTCCAGCCTTCGAGCCGCCGACGTGGTTCGTCCATGTTGTCTGCCGCTGTCATCACTGCGTGGTGGTGTCTCCCGGCTCGATAATATCAGCACCCCTCGCGGTCAATCCGCCACTGATCGAGCCGGCGGCGAATCTCGGCGTCACCGAGCATGCCCTCCTCCAGGCGGATTTCCAACAGGAACGACAACGCCTTGCCGATGACCGGGCCGGGCCCTACGCCGAGCTGCTCCATGACCTGCTTTCCATCGAGCTCCGGGCGAATCGAGGCGATCTCCTCGCGCTCGGCGAGTTCGCTGATCCGTTCCTCGAGTTCGTCCATTCGTTGCGACAGGACCGCAGCTTTGCGAGCGTTGCGGGTTGTGCAATCGCAACGCGTCAACACATTGAGCTCGGCGAGAAGAGAGCCGGCATCGCGCACGTATCGGCGCACCGCCGAATCGGTCCATCCCATTTGGTAGGTGTGGAATCGAAGGTGCAACGCAACGAGCTCGGTGATGGCCTCGATGTCGTCGTTCGAGTAACGAAGCGCGGTGAGGCGTTTGCGGGTCATGCGCGCACCGACCGCATCATGGTGATGGAAGGTGACGCCCTTGCCCTTCTGGTAGCCGCGCGTTTGCGGCTTGCCGACGTCGTGGAACAACGCTGCCAGCCGAGTGCGGCGGAAGTCGAAGTCGGGGCGGGCGTCCGGCCGAACGTTCTCGACGACGGCGAGGGTATGAGTCAAGACGTCCTTGTGGCTGTGGATCGGGTCCTGCTCCAAACGCATCCCCGGCAGCTCGGGCAGGAACTCGTCGGCGAGGCCGGATTCGATCACGAACCACAGGCCCGCAGTGGGGTGCTCGACCGTGATGAGCTTGTCGAGTTCGTCGCGAATCCGTTCGGCCGACACGATCTCCAATCGACTGTGCATTGCGACGACGGCGGCGACCAGTTCAGGAACCGGCTGCAGTTCGTACCGGGCGATGAACCGCGCCGCGCGGAGCATGCGCAACGGGTCGTCGCTGAACGACACCTCGGGCGACAGCGGCGTCCGCAGGGTTCGCGTGGCGAGGTCGGCGGCGCCCCCGAAGGGATCGACGAGATTCGGAGACGGCGACGTCAGTTCGAGCGCCATCGCGTTGATGGTGAAGTCACGGCGGGAAAGATCGGTCTCGATCTCGTCGGCGAAGTCGACGTGGGGCTTGCGCGAATCGTCGGTGTACGCCTCGGCCCGATGGGTCGTGATCTCGTACGTTCGCCCATCCTTCTTTGCGCCGATCGTGCCGAATCGCTCCCCTTGTGTCCAGATGGCGTCGGCCCAGCCGGCGAGGCACGCCTTGATCTCGACTGGTCGGGCAGTGGTGGTTGCATCGAAGTCGTTGTCGCCTTCGCCACTCGCACTCAGCAGATCGCGTACGGTGCCACCGACCAGATAGAGCCGATGACCGGCCGCCGCGAACCGTTCGGAGAGTGGGGAGAGCTCGTCGAGGACCGGACGGAACCGATCCGGGATCACAACCAGCCCTGCTGCTGCCAGTGGCGCGCCACAGCATCGACCGCACCGGAGCCGGGTCCGGCCGACGTCGGGCCTTCGACGTCGCCGGCCGGCGCGACCGGCCGCGCCATTTCCCGCCGAAACACCGCCGAGTTGGCGCATCACTTCGGTCGAGCAGTTCGTCAACGCGTCGAGGTCGTAGCCGCCCTCGAGCATCACGAGGCGCCGTCCACTGGGAACGAGCGACAGCGCACGACCGGTCAGCGGCCCATAGTCGCCCGCGGCAAGACCCATCTCGGTCAGCGGATCGTCGCGATGCGCGTCGAAGCCTGCCGACACGATGACCCATGTCGGCGAGAACCGCTCGGCCACCGGCGCAACGATCTCGTCGAACGCGCGCAAGTACACGTCGCCCGTCGTGCCCGCCGGCAACGGGATGTTGAGGGTCGTGCCTGCACCTGCACCGCTGCCGGTCTCTTCGACACTTCCGGTACCGGGATAGAGCGGCCATTGGTGGCAGCTGACGAACAGCACCCGCGGGTCGTCGTAGAACACTGCCTGCGTGCCATTGCCGTGATGGGCGTCGTAGTCGAAGATCATCACTCGCTCGCCCTGGTCGGCCAACGAGGCGGCGACCACGGCGACGTTGGAGATCATGCAGAACCCCATCGATTCGGTCGCCGATGCGTGATGACCCGGCGGGCGCACCGCACAGAAGGCCGCGTCGCCCTGGCCCGCTCGCAACGCGTCGACCGCCGTCAAGCCGGCGCCGGCCGCCAGGCTCGCGGCTTGGAAACTGCCCGGGCTGGCATACGTGTCGGGGTCCAGTCGACCACCGCCGGAGGCGCACATCGTCTCCATCCGCTCCAGGTACCACGCCGGATGGACGCGCTCCAGATCCGCACGGTCGGCGGCGCGTGGCTCGAGCGGCGAGATGGCGTCGCCGATGTCGGCCCGGCGCACCCCTTCGAGCACGGCTTCGAGCCGTTCGGGACGCTCCGGGTGGCGGGGTCCGGCAAGATGCTCGAGATAAGCCGAGTGGGTGGCGAACAGCACGGTCACATCGTTGGACGCTACCTCGCCACGGCCAACTCGGGACTACCGTTTCACCCCGTGAAGCCAGCGATGCAACCACTGAACAGCGCACCGCTGATCCTTCGCGCCGGTAGCGTGGTCGCCCGCGTCCGACCCTGGGCGTTCGAACCGAATGTCGCTCATCTCGTGCTCTACAACCAGACCCGGCTTCCCACGCCGTCCGAAATCATCAGGTGGATCAGCGAACTGCGGACCGCCGGATTCGACACGATTCGCACCGGCGCCCTCGGCGCTCAGGCAGGGCAACGCTTCGAACAGCTCGGCTTCGAATCCATCCAGAGCCTCGTGCTCCTCGAGCACACATCGGTCGGCGCTGCGATCGCATCCGCTTCGAAGAATTCGGTCAACACGATTCGCTTGACTCCCGACAAGGACCGGTTGGCGAGCGACGTCGATGTCGCTGCATTCGGCCCCGGATGGTGCATCGATCGAATCGGCATCGGCGACGTCCGATCGGCCACCCCGCGTCATCGGGCACGTGCGGTTCAAGCCGGTACCGAGATCGTTGCCTACGCAGTGTCCGGACGCGACGGCAGGAATGGGTACGTACAACGCCTAGCCGTGTCGCCAACGCACCAGCACCAAGGGCACGGTCTGGCGCTCGTCGCCGACTCGCTGCGATGGATGGCGCGGTGGCGGGTGCGTCGTGCGCTCGTCAACACGCACACCGGCAACGAAGCAGCACTTCGCTTGTACCACCGGCTCGGCTTCACCGATCTCCAAGATCGGCTCCACGTCTATGAACGGCGGATCGAGTGATTCGACGCCGTGGACTGTTGAGTCTGTTCGGCCTCATCTGTGCATCGCTCGTCGTTCTGGTCCCCGTTCCAGTCCGCGCTGCGGCCGAGGTCGACTCGCTTCAGCTGATCTCCCAGAACTTCAACATCCCCGCCGACGGGTCGTTGAACGCGACGATCGCGCTCCCGACGGATCTCGCCACCTCCGACCTGTCGAAGACGCTCATCGTGGTGACGGTCGAACAGCGTGTCGAGCGGCGTGAGGACCTCGGCAAGATCGTCAATCGTTCGCTGCAGCGAAGGGACGACCTCGTCGCGATCTCGCCGATCTGTTGCCCCACCGCAGTGCCGGGTCAATATGCATTCTCGATCCCGCTCGAGATTGCCGAGATTCGTCCCGACGCGCTCAGCATCCCTCGAACGGGGCTGTATCCCGTCACCATCGCAATCCAGCGCGACGGCAGGATTGTCGAGTCGCTGCTGACGTTCATCAATCGTCTACCTGCTATCGGACGAGCAGTCGGGCGACACCAATTCCATGTCGGTGGCAATGGCCATCGGCACGCGCAGCGCATGTCGAGCTCGACAGCGCAGGAACGACGAGCCTGGACGAGGCTTCGACAATCGACGAGATGACCAAACTCGCCGACACGCTGGACGCCCTCGATGCCAACACGTTCCCGGCGACCGTGCGCATCGCACCGGAAGTGCTCAACGGCCTGCAGGCGCTGCAGCCGGACGTTGTTCAAGCGACTGATCACATCGCTGCAACGCCACCAGGTTCTCGTCGATCCGCAGTGGCCCATCGACCCCTCCATCGCTGCGGCGGCCGGGCAAGAGTCCCTGTACACCTCGTGGCTTCGCGCCGGACAGGCGAAGCTCACGAGCCTCGGACTCGGGCCGGCGATGTTCAGCAGATCGACGATCTTCGCCGACCAACCGATGAGCGACGGTGGGGCCACGTTGCGCCGCGACCAGGGAGCGGGACTGATGGTGATGACACCGGATGTCTACGAGGGTCTCGACGGCACGATCGGGCGGTTCAGCCAGAACCGCGGCGAGCTGATCGATGTCCAACTCTCCAACGACACCGGCCTCGATGGTGTAGTCGTCGACGACGCCATCGCGAACCTGCTCGTCGAGCCGATGGCGACACCGGAACAGACCAGGATCTACGTGCTCGCACATCTGCTCGCGCTGCGACAGAAACTCGAGACCGAGGGTGCCCCGTTGCAACGGCACTCAGTGGTGATGGGCACACCGGATATCGGCGTCCCCGACGCAGCGCTCGTCGGCTCGATCACTGCGTTGGTCGCAGAGACGCCGGGACTGGCCGCTGCGACGCTCGACGACGTTGCCCTGCGCACCGACCGGCTGATCGCCAACGGCGAGGAGCAACCCGTCACACTTCCGAACGACATCAGTGGCGCACCGCTGCAGAAGCGAATCTTCCGGCAGGCAAGCTTGCGCAACGAGATCAACGCCGTCGCGTCGATGCTGCCGGCGGACAGCGACCTGCCGCGGGGCTGGAACGATCTCGCAGACCTGCTGCCGACAACAGCGCTCGACGATGCTCGATGCCGAGGCGATGGACGACGGCATCATGGCCGAGCTCGGCAAGATCCGCGACTCCGTGCAAGTGCCGACTGCGTACACCGTGAACCTCCCCGGGAGGCAGAGCACCGTCCGCGTGCGTCTGGTCAACACGTCGGACGTTCCACTCCAGGTCAAGGTCCAACTGACATCGCCATCGGGCAAGTTGGTGTTCGACAACGATCCCGAGCCGGTCGTCCTCCCGCCGGGAGTATCGAACATCCCCATCGCCGTGAAGGCGCTGTCGAACGGGACATCCGGCGTGTCGCTCGACGTTTCCACGCCCAACGACGACCCGATCGGCGAAACCATCCCCTTGAAGTTCAGGGTCAATGCGGTCGGAGTCGGAAACGTGCTGACGGTCTTGGTGTTCAGCCTCGTGCTGCTGTGGTGGCTCCTTCACCTGAGATCGACGCGACGAAAGCATCGCCAACCGCAGCCAGCTACCCTGCTGAACTCGTGAGGCCCTTCTCGTGAGCATCAACCGTGTCCGCATCGTCACCGACTCGGCGTGCGACCTCCCCCAGTCCGTGGCCGACGAGCTCGGTATCGAGATCGTTCCGTTGACGATTCGCATCGACGGCACCGAGTACGTCGACCGACGCGACCTCACCGTCGCCGAGTTCTGGGCGAAGTGTGCAGCATCGCCGACGTTGCCAGAGACTGCCGCGCCGGCACCGGGGCAGTTCGAGACCGTGTATCGGCAACTCGCGGCCGATGGCGCCACCAGTGTCGTCACCATCTCGTTGAGCGGAGCCCTGTCGGCGACCATGCAATCTGCAGAACTTGCCGCTCGTTCTGTCGCCGACCTCATACCCGTCACCGTGATCGACAGCCGATCGGTCACGTTGGGCCTCGGTGCGATCGTGGCTTCGTGTGCCCGGCTGGCGGCCGACGGTGCGACACACGACGAGGTCGTTGCGCACGCCCACGACCATGCCTCGCGCACGCACGTGTGGGGTGCGCTCGACACGCTCGACAACCTGAAGAAGGGCGGCCGCATCGGCGGCGCCAAGGCGCTCCTCGCATCGGCGCTGGCGATCAAGCCGATCATCGAGGTGCGCGATGGCAAGGTCGAGCAGGGCGGCAAGCAACGCACGCGCAGCAAGGCGCTCGCGTTCTTGGTCGACAAGGTCGCCGCGGTCAATGGGCTCGACAGCCTTTTCGTAGCGAATGCCGACTGTCGCGACGTCGATGAGTTCGTGGCGATGCTGCGACCACACGTCGACGGCGAGATCGTGGTCGGTGACATCGGTCCCGTGGTCGGTTCGCACGCCGGTCGCGGCACCATCGGCGTTGCCTTCTTCACCCGCCACTGAGCGGTTGCCTGGATTCACCCGACCTATTGCCGAGATTCAGAGGCCCCGCACCACTAGCGTTCGAGGGCGGACATGTCAGCAACCATCCCTGGCGCGGCCAGCCCTCCACCGATCTCTGCGTCGATACTCGCCCAGCGTTATCAGCTGGAGCGACGTCTCGCGCAAGGCGGTATGGCCGAGGTCTGGTTGGCAACCGATCTGGCCCTGACACGACAGGTTGCGGTGAAGCTGTTGAAGCCCACGTTGGCGGCCGACCCCGTCGTCGCCGAGCGGTTCCGGCGCGAGGCCATCGCGGTTGCGCAGTTGAGTCATCCCAACATCGTCGCCGTCTACGACGCAATCGAGGACACCAGTGGCGACAGCCGTCGCCTCGCCGTCGTCATGCAACTCGTCAACGGCAAGAGCCTGCGCCAACTGCTGGATGAGCAGCGGCGGTTGAGCCCGGATCTCACCATCCACATCGGATCGTGCGTTGCCGCCGCGCTCGACTCGGCGCACCGTGCCGGCTTGGTGCATCGCGACGTGAAGCCGGGCAACATCTTGATCACTCCCGACGGCCGCGTCCTGCTGACCGACTTCGGAATCGCCAAAGGACTGGGGGCGACAGGCGACGATCTCACCAGCGCGAACGTGATGATGGGCACGGCGAAGTACCTCTCGCCGGAGCAGGTGCGCGGCAAGAAGCTCGATGGTCGAGCCGACCTCTACTCGCTCGGATTGGTGTTGTACGAATGCCTCGCCGGTCGCGTGCCTTTCCTCGGCGAGACCGACACCGATACTGCGCTGGCCCGGCTGAATCGCGACCCGACCGATCTCGCCCGGCTGCGTCCGACGCTGCCGTACGGCCTCGCCGAACTGATCCACCGGTTGCTCGCACGCCGCCCGATGGACCGCTTCGCGACAGGATCCGAACTTCGCGTCGCCCTGACCCGGATCGCTACACACGTCGACGATCCGACGGCAGGCTCGACACCGCCGGCGGGCGCATCCGTGCGTCGACCAACCGGGCAGAATCCCGTCGTGACCGGCCTGCAACCCGACGCGGTCGGCGGCTACCGACCTGTACCACGCAGTGGCCGCCCGGTTGGTCCGGCACACCGTGCTGATCGCACACCGACCAGCACCACCAGACCTCGTCAGCAACCCAACAAGTCCTTCGAGCAACGACGCGGCCCTTCGCTGATCCTCGTCGGAGGCTTGCTGGCAGCCGCGCTCGTTCTCGGTGGGCTGCTGTGGGCCACCTTGCAGGACAACACGCCGAGCAGCGGGCTCGTGCCCCCGTCGACGGTCATTCCCACCTCTTCGATCGCGCCGCCGGTCGTGGCACCGACGACGATCCAGAACGTCACCACCTACGATCCGGAGGGCGACGATGGACAAGAGAACGACGACCTCGTCTCGCTATCCGTCGACGGCAACCCGGCCACCTTCTGGTCGACGCTGTGCTACGGATCGAGGACGCTCGGCGGAAAGGGCGGTGTCGGCATTGTCGCCGACCTCGGCACTGCGGCAATCGGAACATTCACCGTGTCCATCGCCAGCGCCCCCTACCAGATCCAGATCATCACGGCCGGCGACGGGGCAATTCCCCGCGCAGATCGCCGACTGGGGCTCGCCGTTGAAGCGGGCCGTCGGGGCCGACCCTGAGGACGTCACCGTCTCGATCAACAAGCCGACCCGCTATGTGCTGGTGATGTTCAAACAGCTCGCCAAGACACCGGAGTGCACCCGCAACCCGTACCGCGGAGATATCGCGGAGATGAACTTCGTCGCCTCCTGAACCGGCACTCGGCGGTAGTCTCGCCGCCATCGCAACACAGCTCGACGACCACGAGTTGGTGACTGCAGCCCAGGGGGGAGACCGTGGGGCGCTCGACCAGCTGCTCCGACGTCACTATGACCGCGTTCACGCGGTGTGCCGACGGATCACCGGCCACGACGCCGACGCAGCCGACGCTGCGCAGGAGGCGATGATCGCCATCGTGCGCAACCTCGACCGGTTCGACGGCCGTTCGTCGTTCGGTACGTGGACGTATCGCATCGCCACCAACGCGAGCCTCGACGAGCTTCGACGGCGCAAGCGACGCGCAACGCCGGTCTCGACCGACAACGACGACGAGCATCATCACAACGAGGTGGCCGATCCCACCGGCGGTCAGCGGATCGAGGCAATCGGCGATCACCTTGCCCTCGACGCCGCGTTGCGGGTGCTCAACGACGACTACCGGCTGCCGGTCGTGCTTCGTGATGTCGCCGATCTCGACTACGCGGAGATCGCCGCTGTCCTCGACATACCCGTCGGCACCGTGAAGAGCCGGATCGCCAGGGGACGGGCCGCTCTGGCCGAATCACTCGCGCCCTCCGGCGAGACCCCGCCCACCGCGAACCAGCCACCTGGGAACCAACCCACCGGGCCAGAACGTCCAAGTAGAGCACCATGAGCAACGAAGACCTGCCACAGAGCGCCGAATTGGCCAGCGCCTACCTCGACGGCGAGCTCGATGGGCCCGACCGCGCCGCTGCCGGCGCCGATCCAAGTGTGATGTCGGCGGTCGATTCGTTCGCTCGGGTACGCGCCGCGCTCGGCGACGTCGACCCTGTCGATCCCGCTACGAAGAACGCGGCAATTGCGGCGGCGCTGGCGGAGTTCGATGCCCTGCGCTCGACGAGCCCGCCTGCCGGCGAGCCTGCAGGCGCAGTCGTCGCGCCGGTGGTCTCACTGCAGTCCCGCCGCCATCGCGCGTTCCGCCTGGTCACCGGTGCCGCCGCGGCGGCCATCGTCGGAGTGGTCGCCATTGGCGCGCTCAACTCCAGCGACGGCAACGACGATTCGGTGTCGCTGGCCACAGCTGCTCCCGCAATCGCCTCGGCGGAGTCAGCTCCCGAACTGAAGTCGGTAGCGGCAGACGCCGGGGCAGCGACCGAGGCCGCTCCGGCGGCGACGGAGGAAGCATCTGCCGGAGGGGCCGCAGACGCTGCGTCGCGGGCGGCACCTGTCATCGAGACCACGGATGCATTGCGGGCGTACGCGGCGAGCATGCAAGCTCGCCGCCACCACTGCGGCGCCGGCGCCGGCCGACACGCACCGCGGCTGCCGCGCCCGATGCCCAGGACGCACCGATCCCCGGAGGCTTCGCAGCGGTCGCTTGCATCAGCTCCGACCAGGTCGTCATCGGCGCAATCGTCTACCGAGGCACGCCGGCAGTCGCCGTCCGCGACGCTGTGACCGGCGCCATTCAAGCCCTGGCCGAAACCGATTGCCGTGTGCTCGACGAGGTCGCCCAGCAGCCTAGACGCTTGCGGCAGGCGCTCTCGACGGTCCGCGTGACATCATCCGGAGTTAGGCTGAACGGCATGCCAGGTAATCCGCTCACCGATCCGAATTGGGCCGCAGATCTCGCCGATACCGTCACTCAGTACGTCGGCAAGGTACGCACCACGGTCACCGAACGTGCCGTGTACGCGGTACGCGCAATCGTGTTCGGGATCATCATTGCGATCGCCGTACCGGTCGCCATCACGCTGATCGTGATCCTCGGTACGAAGTCCCTGCAGGCCCTGATCGGCATCTTCACCGATCACGATTCATCGGTGTGGATCTCGTACATGCTGCTCGGCGCGGCGATGGTGATCGGCGGCGCGTTCACCATGCGCAAGCGGTTCGAGCCCGAACCGGTATGAGCCACCATCACGTCATCATCGTCGGGTCCGGTCCGGCCGGGCTCACTGCAGCCATCTACGCGGCGCGGGCAAACCTTCATCCGCTGGTGATCGAGGGCGAACCCTCGAGCACCTCGGACCAGCCGGGTGGACAACTGATGTTGACAACCGATGTCGAGAACTTCCCCGGCTTCCCGGACGGCGTCATGGGTCCGGAGTTGATGCTCAAGTTCCGCGAGCAGGCGTTGCGGTTCGGTGCGGAGTTCCTCACCGAGAAGGTCACCGCGGTCGACTTCAGCGAGCGCCCGTTCAAGGTCAGCGTTCGCGATCGCCACTTCACCGCCGATGCGGTGATCGTGTCGACGGGCGCCCAAAGCCTGATGCTGGGCCTCGAGGCCGAATCGCGGCTGCTGGGGTACGGCCTGTCGACCTGCGCCACCTGCGACGGGTTCTTCTTCCGCGGACAGGAGATCGCGGTCGCCGGTGGCGGCGACAGCGCTGTCGAAGAGGCCACCTTCCTCACCAAGTTCGCGTCGAAGGTCATCCTGATCCATCGCCGCGACACACTGCGGGCGTCCAAGATCATGCAGGAGCGAGCCCTCAGCAACCCCAAGATCGAGATCATGTGGAACACCGTGGTCGAAGATCTCGTCGGCGACACGAAACTCGAGGGTGCCGTCGTCCGCAACGTGATCAGCGGTGAGGTGTCGACCCTGCCTGTGACCGGATTGTTCGTCGCCATCGGCCATCGTCCCAACACCGACCTGTTCAAAGGCGTGCTCGACATGGACGACAACGGGTACCTCGTCACCCAACCCGGTTCCTCGTACACCAATATTCCGGGCGTCTTCGCCTGTGGTGACGTGCAGGATCACACCTATCGGCAGGCGATCACTGCGGCCGGATCCGGCTGCATGGCGGCCATCGACACCGAGCGGTGGCTGGAGAATCAGCAGCACAGCTGATCGTGTGGCTCGCCCTGCAGGCCCGTGCCGACCGTCACCGCAGTTCAAGGAATGTATGTCGCAGCGCTGTCGTTCAGTACGGATAGCATCACGATTCCAATCGAAAGGACCCGCCATGACCACTGGCATCGTCACTCTTACAACCTCTACATTCGACGAGACCGTGGCCGCGGCCGACAAGCCGGTGATCGTCGATTTCTGGGCCGAGTGGTGTGGCCCGTGCAAGATGATTGCGCCGATTCTCAGCGAAATTGCAGCTGAGCAGGGCGATCATCTCACCATCGCCAAGTTGAACGTCGACGAGAATCCCGACATCGCCATGCGATTCAACGTGATGAGCATCCCCACCCTGTTGATCTTCGACGGCGGTGAGGTGCGTAAGCGTCTCGTGGGCGCCAAGGGCAAGGGTCAACTCTTGCAGGAGCTCGACGAATTTCTGCCTACTTCCCGCTGACACCCGGTCAGCGCGGCGAGGCGATACGCGATCTGCAGCGCCGCCTCGGTGCCGCCGGGTTTCCACCCGCCGCCGGCGCCGAGGCGGCGGTTTTTGCCATGCCACAGAATTGGCGGTCCGCGCGTTCCAGGCCGGGCGCGGTTTGCGCTGCGATGGCCGCTGCGACGAACAGACCTGGACAGCGCTCGTCGAGGCCTCGTGGAAGCTCGGTGACCGGCTCTTGTTCTTGACGTCGCCGAACCTGCGCGGCGACGACGTTGCCGAGCTGCAATCCCGACTGGCCCGCCTCGGCTTCGACTGCGGGCGAGTCGACGGAATCCTGGGGCCCAGCACTGCACGTGCGCTCGAGGAGTTCCAATCCAATTGCGGCACTGCTCCCGACGGGGTGTGTGGTACCGACACGGTCAGGACGCTGTCCATCATGAGCTCGCAGTCGGGCGCCGGCCCCGGTATCGCCGCCGTCCGCGAGCGCGAGCGCCTGCGGACTGGACTCGGATCGGTAGCCGAATGCCGGATTGTGGTTGGCCAGTACGGCGGTCTCAGTGCTTTGACCAGGACTCTTGCACGCGAGTTGCGAGTGCGAGGGGCCACGGTGATGTCGCTCGACGAGCCCGACGCGGTCGCCCAGGCGACGGCGGCGAATCACTTTGCCGCCGACGTGTACCTCGGCTTCGAGAGCAGCACCGAGGCCGTCGCAGCCGTGCAGTTCTACCGGGTCCCGACGTTCGAGTCGGCCGGCGGCCGGTCATTGGCGGAACTGATCGCCGACCGTCTTGCTCAACTCGATGGTTTGGCGCCGGCCGTGCATGGAATGCGTCTTCCGATGCTGCGTGAAACCAGAATGCCGGCGGTGCAGTGCGTCGTCGGACCCGTACGAACAGCTATCGATGCTGGTCCAGCGATCGCGGCGGCGATTGTCGAGGCCATCGAGCAGTGGGTCTCACGTTCTAGCTGAGGTTTTATCCACAGCATTGTCCACTAGGTGTGTGCAACCCTCAACTTGACACTTTGATGACAATGTCTACTCTGTGTGAGGTTCAACTACTCTGAGTGCTGACTTAAGCGATGGAGTCGGGTGGATTGGTCATCGCGTGATAGATGCGCTCGAGGTCTTCGAGATCGGCGAAGTCGATGACGACTCGGCCTCGCTTGGCGCCCATCGTCACGCCGACCCGAGTCTGGAGGTGATCGGCCAACAACTCCTCGAGCTCCAAAAGCCCCGGGGCGCGCAGGCGCGTGGTCGGGTGTCAGGCCTGCGCCATCTGTGACCCGCACGGGAAGGTGGGTGACCGTCGACGGTTCTCCCCTGTCGCGGACAACCTCTTCGAGCATTCTCACCGACCAGTTCTCTGCCGCGGCCTGCCGAGCGAGTTGCTCCTGCAGCGTTCGATCGGGCGTGCCGAGCAGAGCTCGGGCGTGACCGGCACTGAGCCGACCATCGGCCAGAAGATGTTGAATCCCAGGGGGCAACGACATCAGCCGCAGTGTGTTGGTGACCGCCGAGCGACTCTTGCCGACGCGGTTCGCCACCTGCTCGTGAGTGAGGCCGAAATCCTCGATCAGCTGCTGGTATGCAGCAGCCTCCTCCAACGGAGTCAGATCCTGGCGATGGAGATTCTCCACCAGCGCCCGCTCGACCAGCCCGAGATCATTGGTGTCGCGCACGATCGCCGGAATCACCGCCAGCCCGGCACGCCGCGCCGCACGCCATCGTCGTTCACCTGCCACCAGTTCGTACGCAGTGTCGCCAATCGGTCGCACCAAGACCGGCTGCAACACCCCGATCTCACGAATCGAGGCGGCCAGCTCTGCGAGCGATTCCTCGTCGAAATGCACACGAGGTTGATGCTGGTTGGGGATAATGCTGTCGATCGGCAGATCGACGAGACGAGGTGCGTCGCCCTCGATGCTGCTGGCCTCCGATGGAATCAGAGCGCCGAGTCCCTTACCCAGACCGCCGAGTCGAGCCATGACTGACCTCCTTTGCCACACTGCGGTATGCCGCGGCACCGCGCGATGTTGAGTCAAACGTGATGATCGGCTGGCCGAACGAGGGTGCCTCCGACAACCGCACGGTCCGCGGAACGACGGTCCGACAGACCTTGTCGCCGAAGTGCTCGCGTACCTCTTTCACCACCTGATCCGCCAACTTCGTACGCGCGTCGTACATCACGCAGACGATCGTGGTGACCTCGAGTGTCGGATTGAGATTGCGCTTGACCAGATCCACATTGCGGAGCAGTTGCCCAAGGCCCTCCAACGCGTAGTACTCGCATTGAATCGGTACCAACACTTCGTCCGCCGCATTGAGTCCGTT
Organism: Ilumatobacteraceae bacterium; assembly: GCA_963779295.1. Classification (GTDB taxonomy): domain Bacteria; phylum Actinomycetota; class Acidimicrobiia; order Acidimicrobiales; family Ilumatobacteraceae; genus JAENVT01. The sequence goes on along the minus strand of CAVZXO010000008.1, from coordinate 632,195 downwards.
GACGGTCAACAGACCGAGCGATGGCGGGCAGTCGATCAGCACGAAGTCGTAGTCGTCGAGCACAGCGTGGATCGCCTTGCGAAGCCGGTTCTCGCGGCTGAAGGCTGGAACGAGTTCGATCTCGGCTCCGGCAAGGTCGAGGCTGGCCGGCGCAACGAACAGGTTCTTGACCGAGGATGGTTCGATGCAGTTCTCCAGCGGTACCTCGTGCATGATCACGTGGTACATCGATGTCTCGATCCCACGGTTCTCGATGCCGAGGCCAGTGGAGGCGTTGCCTTGTGGGTCGAGGTCGATGATCAGTGTGCGAAAGCCGATCTCTGCCAGACACGCTCCCAGGTTGATGGTGGTCGTCGTCTTACCGACGCCGCCTTTCTGGTTGGCGATGGCCATCACCCGGGGCAGCGGACGGCCGTCAACTCTTTCGGTTGCGGATTCGGTTGCGGTCATCGAGGAAGGACTCCTGTTCGCGCGGTGCAGTCGGATCGACGGCACCGCATGGTAGTGGAATGTGTTGTCTGGCGGTGGGATAGCGCCGCAAGGAATGTTTCACGTGGAACGTGACGACGTTCCGAGCGAGCTGGATTCTGTGGCTGGTTCGATGTTTCACGTGAAACCTGGAGACGCCGGCTACACACGGGACAGGCGACGAATTCCCTGGTAGATGCCGGTATCGGTCAGAGTCGGATAGTTGGCGAGGACCGCCGACCAGAGGGCTGAGCGGTCGGTGGGCGGCTCGCTGACAAGCGCGAATCCCGCCTCGCCAAGCAGGAGATCGATGAAGGCAGTGGTCGTCGGCACGTCGCCAAAGCTCCTTGCGGTCACCACGTCGAACGAGTTTGCCGAGTCAACGCAGACCTCGGCGACGTCGACGCTGCGCACCTGCGTTCGCTCCCCCAGGTCCAACGAGATCACTGCTCGTCGCAGCAAGTCCGCCCGCGTCGCCCGCCGCTCGACCATCGTCACCATCAGATCCGCACGACGCCAAGCGATCACCAGAGCCGGCAGACCGCCACCCGAGCCAAGATCGACGACCCTGCCACCATCTCGCGGAATCAACTCGACGAACCGGTCAGCACGCTCGACGGCTTCGACCAGCGAACGTTCGCCAATTGCACCACGCGCTTGGATCACCGCCAAGGCGGTGAGGAGACGGGTGTCGTCAGTCATTTGCCGGCGTGATGACCACACGCCGGTAGGGGTCGTCGCCCTCGGAACGAGTCCCGATTCCCTCGACCTCGCTGAGCGCATCGTGGACGATCTTGCGGTCGGCCGACGACATCGGCTCGAGAACGCGGGCGACACCGGACTGCTTGACTTCGTCGGCCATCTGCAGCGCGAACCGATCCAGTGCCTCCTTGCGGCGCTGGCGATACCCGCCGATGTCGACGCGCAGGCGAGTGTCGTGATCGCCCAGCCGGCGTTGCGACGCCACCCGTGCGAGATCCTGCACCGCCTGCAACGTGGTGCCTCGTGGACCGACGAGCAAGCCGAGATTCTCGCCGTGGACGCGGATCTCGAGATCGTCACCGTCCTCGATCAGTTCGGTGGTGCCCGTGAACGCGAAGGCGGTCACCAGCTCGTCGATGAACTTGCGGGCCTCGTCGCCAACCTGTCGTGCGTTCACTTCTTGTTGCTCCTTGGATACTGGGGGAGTTGCTTCGCCGTTGCTTCGGTCGGCTCGCGCCGCCGGTGCTGCGGGCTTGGAGGCCTGCTTGGCCGCGGGCTTCGACGCCGATTTGGTCGAACCGGCCTGCGACTTGGGCTTCGGAGCCCTGGGAGCACCGTCGCCGCCCTCCGACTTGCGTGGTCGTCGATCGCGGCGATCCACCTTCTGGCGGGCCTGCGCCGGACGGACCCGGGCGCGAACGCGGGCCTCGCCGCGTAGGCGTCCGAACAGCCCTGGCTTCGGTTCGGCGAGGATCTCGAACTCGGCATCGTCGGCAGCGACACCCAAACGATCCAATGCCAGGTCCTTGGCCTCTTCAAGAGTGCGTGCTGTGAATTCGACCCATTCCATTGGTGGTCCTACTTCTTCTTGGGACGTGCGCTGTTGGGCCGCGCCGCTTTGCCGGTCGAGGCCGGTCTGGCGCTGCTGTTCGACGACGTCGGACGATTCTTCGGGGGAGTGACACGCTTACTGACCGTCGGTGGCTTGGCGCCTCCGGCCTTGGCCGGGGGCTGCTTGGCCTCGCCCATCTGCCGCTTGGCCTGGGCGAACAGCCCACCACCGCCACCATCTTTCTTGGCAATTTCACGAGCTTCTTGGCCGGCGGCCTCCGCCTGGCGACCCAGGGAGTGTTCGCCCTTGTAGAAGCGATGGGTGATGTAGTACTGCAGACCGATTCGGAAGATTGCCTGGGCCATGTAGTAGATCACCAAGCCGGTGAGGTAGAACACCAAGAAGACGGCAAACACCACTGGCAGGTACTGCATCAGTTTGGCCTGGGTCTCCGACATGTTCGGCGCCACTTGCGCCCGTGCCGCGACCATCTTCTGCTGGACGTAGTACAACACGCCGAGCAGCACGACGAGCAACGCGTAGATGAAGCCCTCGCTGAACGACTGGGCGATCATCTCTGATGGACGCTTCGCCAAGTCGAGGCCCCATGCGAGCATCTCGTTCTGGCCGACCAGCGACTGGTACAACTCGGTGCTCGGGCTGATGTAGCGCGGTGTGAATCCCGGATATCCCTCGAGGCCCTCGGTGCTTCTGGTGAGGCCGTGCAGCACCTGGAACATGATGATGAAGACCGGCATCTGCAAGAGCAGCGGGAAACACGAGGCCATCGGGTTGACCTTGTGCTGTTGATACAGCTTCATCATCTCTTCGTTGAGCTTCTGGCGGTCGCCGCGGTGCTCCTGTTGCAGCTTTCGCATCTGCGGCTGCAACTTCTGCATCTCGAGCATCCCCTTGGTGCTCTTCAGCACCAGCGGGGCGGTGATCAACATGACGACGAAGGCGATCATCGAGATCGCGATGATGTAGTTGTGGGTGAAGCTGTAGAACCAGGCCAGCAACGCCGCAGGTGGTTCGAAAAGGCCGGCAATCATGGGGCTATCTCTTTCCTTCGGGTACGGGGTCGTACCCGGATGGGCCGAACGGTCGGCAACGGACGAATCGGCGCAGTGTCAGCCACAATCCACGGGCGGTGCCGTGGACACTGAGGGCCTCGAGAGCGTACGACGAACACGATGGCGTGAATCGACACGGTGACGGGCGACCCTCGAACGCCCGCTGATAGCCGATGACCAGGGCAATCAGCCGCCCACGGAGGCCACGAGGCGCCGCAGATCGAACTCCAGTTCGACGCGAGATCGTTGTGCGGCGGCGGGTTGGGCGCCGAGCAGGTACAACCCCGGTGGCAGCGACGAGCAGGCGAGGAGCTCTCGAAGCTGGCGCCGCAAACGATTGCGAACGACGGCGGGTCCGATGGCGCGGCCGAGTGCATAGGCCACCCTCGGCGGCGTTGCAATGGGATCGGGTATGTACGTGCACCACAGCACTCCGGCCCGGGATCGCCGGCCCTCGCGGGCCAGGCGCGTGAACGCGCTGCGTTCCCGGATGCGCCAGATCAAGCCGACAGGCTGTGCCGGCCCTTGGCGCGACGTGCTTTCAGCACGGCTCGCCCGGCGCGGGTGCTCATCCGGTGACGGAAGCCGTGCTTCTTGGCGCGGCGACGATTGTTCGGTTGGTAGGTGCGCTTCACGCAACCCTCCTCGGCTGCGCACGCATGGTGAGCAGCACTTTCGATGGCAAGTGAGAATATGGAAAGGAACGCCGCAACTTCTCGGCTAACCCGGCCAAACCACAAGGCTAGGGCGATGTACCGTCGCATAGCAACCGATCGGGCGCGATGTCGTCCCGACGCCCCCGCAGACGAGTCGACGGCGCTCTCGTCCCTGCTCACGTCGATGCTCGAATCGGCCCGTGTTGGGACCCGTGCTGAGCCTGCTAGCGTCCCTTCCTCCCGCGGATTTGAATTGTCCACATGATGTGGACAATTGTGTGGACAACGATCGATGTCAGGAATAGAGGTGCAGGTGAGCGACCATGATCAGTTGTGGACAGCGGTGGCCCAACTCCTGCGTGCACAGGTTTCCGAAGCAGTCTGGTTCTCGACCTTCCAAGATGTGACAGCACTCGACAGCGATCCGTCGATGCTGCGCGTCGGCGCACCCAACGGCCACACCCGCGACCGGATCCTGTCTCGATATCTGCCGCTTGTGCGCGATGCACTGGAGGAGATCGGTGCCGCCAACAGGCAGTTCGTCGTCGAGGTGCAAGTCGCGGATGCCGCCGAGCAAGAGTTCGTCGAGCAGGATCCCGATCCCGCGGCCGAGCCCACCAACAACACCGGCAGGAGCGCGTCGGCAACGCCGATCTCGAGCGGTGGAATGAACCCGCGCTACACCTTCGAGGCCTTCGTCAAGGGAGCGTCCAACCAATTCGCGCTCGCCGCAGCACTGCGTGTCGCCGAAACTCCGGGTCGTTCGTACAACCCACTGTTCATCTACGGCTCTGCCGGTCTGGGCAAGACACACCTGCTGCACGCCATCGGGCACTACGTGCACAGTCACTACCAACACGACATCGTCCGCTACGTCAGTACCGAAACATTCCTCAACGAATACGTCGACGGCATCCGAACCAACACGATCGCCAACTTCAAGCGCCGCTACCGCGACATCGACGTGCTGCTGATCGACGACATCCAATTCATGGAGGGCAAGGAAGGTCTGCAGGAAGAGTTCTTCCACACGTTCAACTCGCTCCACGGAGCCAACAAACAGATCGTGATCTCGAGCGACCGCATGCCCGACGCCATCCCTACGCTGGAAGAACGCCTGCGTGGCAGGTTCAAGTGGGGTCTCATCACCGACATTCAGCCACCGGATCTCGAGACCCGTCTGGCCATCTTGCGCAACAAGGCCGAGCGAGATCACAGCCCGGTGCCATCCGAGACGCTCGAGCTCATCGCCTCACGCATCACCACCAACATCCGTGAGCTCGAAGGTGCCCTCATCAGAGTCACCGCATACGCCAGCCTCAATCACGTGCCCATCAGCACCCACCTCGCCGAGCAACTGCTGACCGATCTGATGAGCGACACATACGTCAAGCCACGCACCGACGACGAGTTGCTCGCGGAGATGGCTGTCATCCTCGGCCACAGTGTCGAGGCACTTCGCGGCAAGAGCCGGCAACGACCGCTCGTGACCGCGCGGCAGATGGCCATGTACGTCTTCCGAGAGCTCACCGATCTCAGCTACCCGGCAATCGCTCGCCTGTTCGGTGGCCGCGATCACACCACCGTCATTCACGCCGTCGACAAGATCCAGCGGCTCATGAAAGAGCGCAAGCAGGTTTACGATCAGGTCACCGATCTCGTCCAGCGGCTGAAGAAGGCATAGCTGTGCGTGTCATGGGGACGACGCACGACAACCGGGGGACAACACCAACACTGTCCACCGAACCACATTTGTGTCATTTCTGGCCTGTGCACGGCGGGGGATACGCATGGGGACGCAGTTCTGGCCCCTACGCTGGCCGATCGACGACTTATGCACAGTCCACAGCCCTTATTACTTCTATTACCTTTATACATCACCTCATTGTGAGAAAGGCCTCCCTGTGAAGTTCCGTTGCGAACGCGAAGCACTCGCCGAAGCGCTCTCCACCGCAGGACGAGCCGCCACCGGCCGAACCGGGGCACTCCCGGTGTTGTCCGGGCTGCGTCTCGAACTCGTCGGTGATCGGTTGAGCATCACTGGCACAGACCTCGATCTGACGATCCAATTGACGCTGGCAGTCGGCGGCGAGGGTGACGGTGGTGTCGTGCTGCCGGCTCGCCTCGCTGCCGACATCGTTCGCTCGATGGGTGCCGGCAAGGTCGAAGTCGAAGTCGACGGCGACGAAGTCAACATCAGCGGAGGACGATCGCAGTTCAGCGTCAGACCACTGTCGTTCGACGACTATCCCAAGCTGGCGACACCGACCACGTCGTCGGTCACGTTGCCATCCGCTGCCGTCGGCGAGGCATTGCGCCAGGTGGTGCGCGCGGCCAGCACCGACGAAGCAAGGCCGATCCTCACCGGTGTCCTGCTGACCGCCGAGAACGGCGGGCTTCGAATGGTGGCCACCGATTCGTATCGTCTCGCGGTCCGCGATCTCGCGGATCATCAAGTGCTCGGCGCGGATCAGAAGGTGCTCGTCCCCGGTCGTGCCCTCAACGAGTTGCAACGGCTGGTCGGCGGCGGTGAAGAGCTGACGATGCGGCTCGGCGATCGCGACGCCACGTTCGAAGTCGGTGAGACACGACTGTCGACGCGGCTGATCGAAGGCGAGTTCCCCAACTATCGCCAGCTCATCCCGGCAAGCCATCCCAACACGCTGACAGTGGAGCGCGAGCCGTTGCTCGAGGCCATCCGGCGCGTCAAGATCCTGGCCAAGGATGCAACACCGGTGCGGCTGCAGATGGGTGGCGACACACTGCGCCTGACCGCGATCACACAAGATGTCGGCAACGCTTCCGAAGAGCTCGACGCGACGTACGAAGGCACCGAGCTGACAGTCGCGTTCAACCCCGAGTACTTCGCGTCCGGCGTCGAGGCATGCTCGTCGGATTCGATCACCCTGTCGACGCTCGATTCGTTGAAACCGGCTGTCGTACGCGGTGTTGGCAACGACGACTACCTGTATCTGTTGATGCCCGTCCGCGTGCCGTAACAATGGTCGCGTCCGCGTGATCGTTACTCGGCTCGAGCTGACTGACTTTCGCAACTACGCCAGCGCGGCGTTCGACTTCGAGCCGGGGACCACTGCGGTCATCGGTCTCAACGGGCAAGGCAAGACCAATCTCGCCGAGGCGATGGCCTACCTCGCGACACTCGACAGCTTTCGTGGGGCACCGCTCGATGCCTTGATCCGAGTCGGTGCGGAGTCCGCCGTCATGCGCGCCACCGTGCGGCACGACGACGGTCGTGAGGTGTCGGTCGAGCTCGAGCTGACACGCAACGGTCGTAACCGAGTGCTGGTCAACAGGCAGAAGCTGCCACGATCACGCGATCTGCTGGGAGTCATGCGAGTCACGGTGTTCTCTCCCGACGACCTCGCCGTGGTGAAGGAAGGCCCCGGTGGGCGGCGTCGGTTCCTCGACGACGTGCTGGTCGCGCTGGCGTTGAAGTACGACGCGTTGCGTCTCGAGCTGGATCGCATCCTCAAGCAGCGCAACATGTTGCTGAAGCAACTCGGCGGACGCCTCACGGACGAGGCTGCCCTGACGCTCGACGTCTGGGATTCGAAGATGGCCAGCGTGGGTGATCAGTTCGGTCACGCACGAGCGGTGTTGATCGCTCGGCTGGCTCCACTGGTCGGCGACGCCTACGAGCAACTGGCCGATCGGTCGACGAGCATCGAATTGCGGTACGAACCTCCGTGGCGCCAACGGGGCCTTGCCGTGGCGTTGGCCGAGGCGCGTCTCGCCGATGTGCGTCGGGGAGTATCGACGGTGGGTCCCGCATCGCGACGACGTCGAGTTCATCATCAACGGAATGCCGGCGCGGACACATGCATCGCAGGGCGAGCAACGCACGTTCGCGTTGGCATTGCGACTGGGTGCGCATCGGCTGGTGACCGACAGGGCCGGTAGTGCGCCGGTGCTGGTGCTCGACGATGTGCTCAGCGAACTCGACCCGGGGCGCTGCGAGGCATTGCTCCGACACCTGCCGCCGGGGCAGGTCGTGTTGACGACCGCCGGTGTGCTTCCGGAAGCTGCTCGTCCCGACGCCATTTTGCGGATCGAAGCTGGCATCGTGATGTCGTGAGTCGAGATCCGGTTCCCTTGGGTGAAAGCCTCGACAGAGTTGTGCGCTCGCTCCACAACGACATACCGGATTCGGCCACGTCGACGCAGGCGACGGGGGAGACGGCGCGGCAGATGGGCGGGGTCTTCGGTCGTTGGGCCGAGGCCGTGGGAGACGCGGTTGCCAGTCATGTGACGCCGGTGAAGCTCGACGGCACGAAGCTCGTGGTCGAGGTCGACGACCCCGCTTGGGCGACGCAGTTGCGGTTTTTGGAGGCGACGTTGAAGCAGCGATTGCTCGAGGTCGCCGGCGCCACGATCGAGACGATCGAGGCGCGGGTTCGACGTTTCTAGATCCGCCGATTTTGGCCCGGAGACATGCCCGGATTGCCGCCTTTGTGTGACACCCATCCGGTAGGATGAGACACGATCGCGACAGCAGCTGAGGCGCAGGAAGCCAGCTCGGAGGTCGCCAATAAAACCGCAGGTCAAGCATGCTTTTCTTGCCGATAGATTGAGGTGCGCGTGTCGTTCGACACCAACAAGCCAACAGCCGATTACGCGGCAAAAGACATCCAGGTTTTGGAAGGTCTTGATCCGGTCAGAAAACGGCCAGGAATGTACATCGGGTCCACCGGTTTGGCGGGACTCCACCACCTGATTTGGGAGGTCGTCGACAACGCTGTCGACGAGGCGATGGCGGGCTTTTGCACGCGCATCGCGGTCACACTCCTCGCCGACGGTGGTGTCCGCGTCGACGACAACGGGCGTGGCGTTCCTGTCGATCCGTACCCGTCAGGGCCGCACAAGGGCAAGAGCGCGGCCGAGGTCGTTCTCACCGTGCTGCACGCCGGCGGCAAGTTCGGCGGCAACGGCTACAAGGTCTCGGGTGGTCTCCACGGCGTCGGCGTCAGCGTGGTCAATGCGCTCAGCGAGCGGTTGGTCATCGAGGTCGACAAGGGTGGCAAGCGGTACCAACAGGAGTACGCGAAGGGCGGCAAGCCGCAAGGCAAGCTCGCAGTCGTCGGCGACACTCCGGCACGCGGTCCCTTGACACGCAAGACCGGAACCTCGGTCTCGTTCTGGCCGGACCCGACCGTGTTCCTCGCCGAGGGCACCGAGTTCGTCACCCGAACGGTTCTCGAGCGCTTGCAGACGATGGCATTCCTCAACAAGGGCCTCGAGATCATCTTCCGCGACGAGCGCCCCGAGCGCGAGCTCGAGCAGACCTTCCAGTACAAGGGCGGCATCGTCGACTTCGTCAAGCATCTCAATGCGTCGAAGGAAGCGCTGTTCTCCAAGGTCGCCCACTTCGAAGATGAGGACGACGCCGATGGCCAGACGCTCGACATCGCCATCCAGTGGAACACCGGCTACTACGAGGGCATCCACGGCTACGCCAACGGCATCTCCACCATCGAGGGGGGCATGCACGTCGAGGGCTTCAAGACCGCACTCACCAGTGTCGTCAACAAGTACGCCCGGGCGAAGAACCTGCTGAAGGAGAAAGAGGAGAACCTTCTCGGCGAAGACATCCGCGAGGGCATCACTGCCATCGTCTCGGTCAAGTTGCGCGACCCGCAGTTCGAGGGCCAGACCAAGGCCAAGTTGGGCAACGTGCCGATGCGTTCGTTCGTGCAGAAGGCCACCAACGAGCGTCTCGCCGAATGGCTCGAGGAGAATCCGCCCGAGGCCAACCGTCTGGTCAAGAAGGCGCAAGCTGCAGCGCAGGCCCGCCTCGCTGCAAAGAACGCCCGGAATGCAATTCGCCGCAAGACGGCGCTCACCGGTGCCGGCATGCCCGACAAGTTGAAGGACTGCAGTAGCGGCAACCCCGACGAGAGCGAACTCTTCATCGTCGAGGGCGACTCCGCCGGTGGCTCGGCGCTCAACGCGCGCGACCCGCGCACGCAAGCCCTGCTGCCCATTCGCGGCAAGATCCTCAACGTCGAGCGGGCCCGTCTCGACAAGATGTTGAAGAACAACGAAGTGCAAAGCCTCATCACCGCGATCGGCGGCGGTGTCGGCGAGGAGTTCGATTCGGCCAAGGCCCGCTATCACAAGGTGATCTTGTTGGCCGACGCCGATGTCGACGGCAGCCACATCCGTACCCTTCTGCTGACGTTCTTCTATCGGCAGATGCGGCCTCTGGTCGAGGCCGGGTACGTGTACATCGCCCAGCCGCCGCTGTTCTCGACGGTGGTCGGCAAGGAAAAGATCTACCTGAAAGACGACCGTGCCAAGGCCGTGTGGCTCGAGGCCCACCCCAATCACAAGAAGGACTTCTCGCGATTGAAGGGACTCGGCGAGATGGACTGGGAAGAGCTGAAGCCGACCACGATGGACGCCGCGACGCGTACGTTGCTGCAGGTCGAGGTCGAAGAGGCCGCCCTGGCCGACGAGATGATGAGCGTGTTGATGGGTGACGACGTCGAATCACGCAAGAACTTCATCGTCACCAATGCACGCGACGTGCGGAACCTGGATTTCTAAATGAGCGACACCCCGAATCCCCCCAGCAACGGCGACGCCGGCGACCCCAACGACGACCCGTCGCTTTCCGTGCAGCCGGTCGCGCTGCAAGACGAGATGGAGCGCAGCTTCCTCGACTACGCGATGTCGGTCATCATGTCGCGGGCATTGCCCGACGTGCGCGACGGCTTGAAGCCGGTCCACCGCCGAATCATCTGGGACATGGAGGAGCAGGGTTTCCGCCCCGACCGTCCGTTCGTGAAGTCCGCGCGTGTCACCGGCGACACCATGGCCAGGTACCACCCGCACGGCGACAGTGCGATCTACGACTCGTTGGTGCGCATGGCCCAGCCGTTCTCGCTTCGCCACCCGTTGATCGACTTCCACGGCAACTATGGGTCCCCAGATTTTGGACCGGCCGCGGCGCGCTACACCGAGTGCCGTTTGCATCCGTTGGCGATGCAGTTGTTGGCGGACATCGACGAAGAGACCGTCGACATGAAGCCGACCTACGACGACAGCCGTGAAGAGCCCGTTGTCCTGCCCTCGCGCTTTCCCAACCTGCTGGTCAACGGCAGCCAGGGCATCGCCGTTGGCATGGCCACCAACATCCCACCGCACAACTTGGGTGAAGTGATCGATGCAGCGCTGCACCTGCTTGCCAACCCGGAGGCAACTCCCGACGATCTCATGCAGTTCGTCAAGGGCCCCGACTTCCCGACGGGTGGCAGCATCCTCGGTCGCGCCGGCATCATGGATGCGTATCGCACCGGCCGGGGCAGCATCAAGATGCGTGCCAAGGCGGCGATCGAAGAGGGCAAGCGCGGCCAGATGCAGATCGTGGTCACCGAGTTGCCGTACCAGACCAGTTGCTCGGCCATCGCCGGCCGCATCCAGGAGCTGGTCGACGGTGGCGATCTCGAGGGCATCGCCGATGTCAACGACGGTTCCGCCGGCGGCAAGACCAGTCTGGTCGTCACGCTCGAAGCGCGACGCCAACGCCAACGTGGTGCTCAACAACCTGTACAAGCTCACCCAGTTGCAGACCAGCTTCGGCGTCAACATGGTCGCCCTGGTCGACGGTGTGCCGCGCACGCTCAACTTGCGCACCGCGCTCGAGGGCTATCTGCGGCATCAGGTCGACGTCATCACCCGCCGCTCGCAATACAGACTGAAGAAGGCCCGCGAGCGCGAGCACCTCCTCGAGGGCCGCCTGAAGGCGCTCGATGTCATCGACCAGATCATCGCCCTCATCCGCGGCAGCGAGAACCCAGCTGCCGCCAAGGTCGGATTGATGGCGGCGCCATTCGAGTTCAGCGAGCTCCAGGCCACCGACATCCTCGAGATGCGTCTTGCCCAACTCACCAGGCTCAGCCGCATCGATCTCGAGCGCGAGATCATCGACGTCCGGGCTCGCATCGTCGAGCTCGAGGGGATCCTCGCCGATCCCGCGGTTCGCAACGAGGTCATCCGCAGCGAGATGACGGCGATCAAGGAAGAGTTCGCCACCCCGCGCATCTGCCAGATCGGTCTCGACGACGGCGAGATGACCGACCTCGATCTCGTCGAGGACAAAGAACTCGTCATCGTCATGACCGAGGCCCAGTACGTGAAGGCGGTTCCCGCCGACAGCTTCAAGACCCAGGGCCGCGGTGGCCGTGGCGTCAGCGGCGCCAAGTTGAAGACGGACGACATCGTCCATCACGTCATCTTCACGACCGCGCACGCGTTCTTGCTGTTCTTCAGCAACCGCGGCCGTGTCTATCGATTGCGAGCGATGGACATCCCTGAACGCGAGCGCACCGCCAAGGGCATGCCGATCGTCAACCTGCTGCCACTGCAGGCCGGCGAAACGATCCAGGCCATCATCGACACCCGCGACTTCGCCGGCGAACGCAACCTGTTCTTCGCCACGCGCCTCGGCGTCGTCAAGAAGACGTCGTTCCACGAGTACGACAACGGTCGTCGCGACGGGCTCATCGCCCTCAATCTTCGCGATGGCGATGAACTGGTCAAGGTCATCGAGACCACCGGCAACGACGACATCTTCATGGTCAGCCGCAAGGGCGCGACCATCCGCTTCAGCGAGACCGAGGTACGTGCGATGGGTCGTGCCGCGTCGGGTGTGCGTGGCATGAAGATGAAGCCCGGCGACGAGGTCGTTTCGGTCGACGTGGCCCGCGACGACACAGCGATCTTGATCATCACCTCCAACGGCTACGGCAAGCGCACCCAGCTCGACAAGTTCAACGTGCAGGGTCGTGGTGGCCAAGGTGTCATCGGTATGCGCCTGACCGGCAAGAAGGGCCACGTCGTGGCGGCCTTCATGGTCGGTCTCGACGACGAGATCGTCGCGGTCGCCAGCAATGGCGTGACGATCAGGATGGGTGTGCGCGACATCTCGTCGCAGGGTCGCGATGCGACCGGCGTGAAGGTGATGAACGTCGACGACGGACAATCGGTTGCGTCGGTTGCCCTGATCATCGCCAACGACGAGTAACGGGGTCCGACGCCCGATAGAAGCCACAGGAGTGGAATCGTCGAGCGACAATCGTGGGCAGGCTGTTGTTCTCCTGCTCGCGGTCGTCGTGATGGCGGCCCTGAGTTTCGTGGGGGTGGGTCTGTTCGCTGTGCGCATCGTCGATCGGGGGCGTGCTCAGACCGCGGCTGACGCCGCGGTGCTGGCGGGAACCACCGGTGGTCGATCGGCTGCGGGTCGACTTGCTGCGAGCAACGGAGCGGTGTTGCTGACCTACACCGAGGTCGGCGACGTGGTCACCGTCGTCGTGGAGGTCGATGGCGAGCGTGCCACGGCGCGAGCCACAGACGGCCCATGAGCGCAGGTCCGCCACGTCGTCGGCACCGGTGCGCTGCCCTTGGAGACTCAAGACGCCTACACTTGCCCGGGTGGACAGTGGTGCGCCCCAAGCCTCCAACCGTGCCGGGTCGCGCGCCGGCGGTGGCGGAGTGAAGTCGCCTGCCAGCAAAACCGCAGCCAAGACGAACGGCAACGGGGCGCGCCGGCCGGGCCCTGTGGATCCTCGCACCGAGGATCTGAGCTCACCGCCGGGACTGTCCCGAGCCGGAAAGACGATATGGCGCCGGCCCGGTGCGCTGACGCCGAGGACTGCCAAGCATCGTGAGGTCGGCAGCATCGATGCCCCGATCGAATTCTCGGTTGCGTTACCACTGGCACCTGCCGATACAAGACATGTGCCGACTGAGCAGCCGCCGACGGAACAGACGCCGATCGCACAACCGCCAACCGAGCTGTCGCCCATCGAACGTGTGGAGGCGAAAGGTGCCGCGACCATCGTCGAGTCGAAGGTTGTGGCCCAACCCGCCGCACCGGCCCCGACAGTCGAAATGCTCGCACCATCGGTTGTTCCAACGGTCGAAGAACCGATACCTGCCGCGCCTGCTCCGACCGAACTCGTTCCCACCGTTCCGGTAGCACCGACGCTTCCGCCGGCAGAACTGCGAACAGTTCCCGTACCGCTGTCCACTCCGTCGCCGATTCTGTACGACGAAGCCGCCACCATCGACGACGTCACCCAGATCGGGCCCATCCTCGAGACACGCCCGCTTCGCCGGCCGATCACGTTCCGTCGGGCACCCAAGCCGCGCGTCCGCAGGGTCACGCGAGTGGTCCGTCACGTCGACACGTGGAGTGTGTTCAAGGTGGCGTTGGTCTTCAACGTGTTCTTCTATGCGGTTGCGATGGTCGCCGGTGTGTTGCTGTGGCAAGTTGCGTACGCAACCGGGACCATCGACAACGTCGAGAAGTTCTTCGAGGGCTTCGGTTGGGAGTCGTTCGACTTCAACGGCGGACAGATCTTCCACAATGCGTGGATCGCCGGCGTCTTCGTCGCCATCGGGCTCACCGGCCTGGCCGTGCTGCTGGCAACGCTGTTCAACCTCATCACGGATCTTGTTGGAGGAGTTCGGTTCAGCGTGTTGGAAGAAGAAGTGCGCACCCGTGCCGAGCGTGGTACGGAGCAGGTCGTGTACGAGGCGGTGATGGTGCCGTCCGTGGAACCCGAGCTGGAGGTGGCCGGGGATCCTGTCCTCGAGGCGGCACCGGCAGACTATGCCGACGCAAGGGGCCGACCGAGGGGCCGACCAAGTAGGGGATCAGGCGATTGCCGGTTGAGTCCGGTGGAAGCGGCCCGATAGCCTGACGGCTCCGTCACGCACGACGGGGCTATAGCTCAGTTGGTTAGAGCGTCACACTGATAATGTGAAGGTCGCTGGTTCGATTCCAGCTAGCCCCACGGTGAAAGCACTGCGTCGCGCCTTTGTGGCCCTCTCCCTGGCCGGCGCCATTGCCGGTGTGCTGCGGGTACGTGGCAAGGGTGGGGTTCCGCCCCAAGAGGGCGGCTGGCGCGAGCTCAAACTGCCGCCGACATGACCTCGTCGACTGCTGCGGCGATCGTCGGTGTCGTCGGATACGGCATCACCGGGCGACGCATCGGTGCCCGGTTGGTGCAAGGCGGAGTGCGGGTGGCGGTCTACGACCCGGCCGCCGTGGGCATGCCACGAGGCGCCGTCCACGTCGGCCAACCCGGTGATCTCGCCGTCACCGATGTCGTCGTGCTCAGTTCGCCACCGCCGCACTCGCAGATGGCCGCCGAGTTCCTCGCCGGCGGTGTCTCGGTGGTCTCACTGTCGGCCGATATCGGCGACGTTCGCACGCTCGTCGAGCTCGACAACCACGCACGCCGCGGCGGTGCTGCCCTGATCGTCGGTGCGGCGATGAGCCCCGGTTTGTCAGGGTTGCTCGTCGACCACCTGTGGCGTCAGCTGCACGTCGCCGAGGAGATTCACGTCGCTACGCATGGCACTGCCGGGCCGGCGTGCGCGGCGAGCCACCACGATGTCCTGGGCGACACGGCAGTCGGATGGCACGATGGTGCGTGGATCGAACGTCCCGGAGGCAGTGGCCGCGAGCTGAACTGGTTCCCGGAGCCGATCGGGGCGCGCGATTGCTATCGCGCTGCGCTCCCAGACCCGCTCCTGCTCCGGCGGATGTTTCCGACGGCGTCGCGAATCAGCGCTCGAGTGTCCGGCACGCGGCGAGACCGACTGACGGCGCGATTGCCGATGCTGACCCCGCCCCACGCCGACGGCGACGTCGGCGCCGTGCGCGTCGAGGTCCGCGGCGCCGCGGCCGATGGGGCGCGGGTGACCCTGATCGCCGGCGCGTCCGGCCCGACGGGCGACCTCGCGGCCGCTGTCGCGTCGGCATGTATCGAGGCATGCCTCGCCGGTGACGTCGAGCCCGGCGTGCATCTTGTCGGAGGACCGGGCATCGACGCGCCGGCGCTGTTGCGGCGAGCGGTGGAGCTTGGAGTGCAACTCCAGGAGTTCACCGGTGTTGCCCGATCGTCGGCCTGGTAGCCGGACGCCCCGGTACCGTTTGAGACCGTGAGCGACACCCCCACCGACTCCGCGATCCCGTGGCTCCCCGAAGGGCACACGCTCGTCGTGCCCGGTCGCGGCGAGTTGTTCTACCGATTCCACCGCCACGCCGATCCCGAAGCACCGATCGCCCTGTTGCTGCATGGTTGGACGGCAAGTGGCGATCTGCAGTTCTTCACGGCATACAAGGCGTTGGCGGCGCAGTACTCGTTCATCACGTTCGACTACCGCGGTCATGGTCGTGGGTTGCGTCTGCAGGAGCGTTTCGAATTGGAGGACGTTGCCGACGACGCGGCTGCGCTCCTCGAGTCGCTCGGCGTTGCACCTGTGATCGCCGTGGGGTACTCGATGGGTGGCCCGGTCGGTATGTTGCTGGCGCGGCGTCATCCGCATCTCGTGCGCGCGATCGTGATGGAGGCAACGGCGCTTGGACTGGTGCGCGTCGCGCTTCGACCGTGTGCGCTGGAAGACGGTGCGCATCATCGGACCGCTGTTGCGATCGGTCGCCTACCAACGCTGGCTCAGCAACGGCATCCGCCGTCTGCTCGGGCGAGGCCATCCGCTGCAGGGCTACGTGCCGTGGCTCAGCGGTGAGATGCGCCGCAACGATCCGCAGAGTGTCGTGCAGGCCGGGCAGGCGTTGAGTCGCTACGACGCCCGGCCATGGGCCGCCGACTCAGCAAGCCGG
This sequence comes from Ilumatobacteraceae bacterium, assembly GCA_963779295.1. Lineage (GTDB taxonomy): Bacteria > Actinomycetota > Acidimicrobiia > Acidimicrobiales > Ilumatobacteraceae > JAENVT01. The sequence continues at coordinate 615,809 of CAVZXO010000008.1, read as the reverse complement.
CTGCGTCGCTCATCACCACGCGCGATCATCTCGTCAAACCGCGCAAGCAACGGGCACTCGCCGATGCGCTCGGCGCAGAGGTTCGCGAACTGGCCGGCGATCACATCAGCGCCTGGGTGCACCCTGAGGAGTTCGCTGCGGCAACTGTCGAACTGGTGGGCCACGTTGCAGCGAAGTCGTCCGCCGCACTGATCTGAGTCTGGTCCGGGCCTGGCTCAGTCTTCGACGAGGGCCTTGTCCGTGGGGGCTTCGAACGCCGCGAGGCGATCAGCCATCCGTTCGATGGCTCGACTGACGCGCTCGAGGTGTTCCTCGAGTTCGCTGGAGCTGGCGACATCGGCGAGTCCGAGGCGGACACCGGCAAGCTCGCGTGCGAGGAACTCGGTATCGGCCTGAGTTCGTTCGGCGACGCGGCGGTCGAGCTCGGTCTGAATCCGGTCCCGCTCCTCTTGGCGATTCTGGGCGAGGAGGATCAGTGGGGCGGCATAGGCGGCTTGCAGCGACAGCAGCAAGGTGAGGCCGATGAACTGCCATTCGTCGAAACGCAGCTCGACGGGCCCGAAGCTGTTCCAGACCACCCAGACAACGCAGAACACGCTTTGGAAGACGAGGAACCGTGCTGTTCCGATGAACCGAGCGACGCTTTCGCTGAACTGGCCGAACGCGTCGGGGTCGTAGTGCACGCTGAGGCGACGGCTTTGCCGTGGCGTGGTGAGGTCTTCGCGCCGCTTCATCGCGGTACCGCCCCTGTGCTCACCCGCCTGCGCTGGCGCCATCCGGTCGGCAACGTGCGGTCGAGCACGTCGTCGACGGTGATTGCGCCGAGCAACCGCCCGGCCTCGTCGCAGACACCCAGGGCGAGCAGGTTGTAGCTCGCCAGCCGCTCGGCGACTTCGCGCTCGGGCAGGTCGGGGGTGATGGTCGGCTCTTCCTCGATGCACCGTCCGAGTTCCATGCTGGGTGGTTCGCGCAGCAGTCGCTGGAAGTGGACGACGCCGACGTAGATGCCCGTGGGCGTCTTGTACGGCGGCTGCACGACGAACACCTGGACGGCGATCGACACCAACCAATCCGGGTTGCGTATCTCGGCGAGGGCCTCGGCCACGGTCGCCGTCGGACCGAGGATGATGATGTCGGGCGTCATCAACGCCCCGGCGGTACCTTCCTCGTAGCTCAGCAAGCGACGCACCTGATCGGCGTCCTCGGCGTCCATCGCCTCGAGGATGCGGGTGCGCTGTTCGCCGGGCATCTCGGCCAAGCAGGTCGGCCAGGTCGTCGTACTCCATCTCCTCGAGCACGTTGACGAGGCGCTCGAGATCGAGTCCCTCGATGATCCGCAACTGCTCGGCCTCGGGCAACTCCTCGAGCAGGTCGGCCAGGCGCTCGTCGTCCATCGCCTCGGCCAACTGCTTGCGTTGCACGAGCGGCATCGATCGCACCACGCCGGCGACGTCGCTGGGGTGCATGTCGCGCAAACGGGCGACCTCGGCAGCGACTTCGGACCCGACGGTGTGGAAGAGCTCGGGAACATCGGCGACGTCGACCAGCCGATAGCTCGGTCGCCGCCGCAACGCGCTGCGCCGCGAGAGACGGACCTTGGCGAGTTGCCACCAGGTCTGGCGGCCGTCGCCTGCGGCGCGCATGGCGACATCGCTGACTGTCTCGTCGCCGATCTTGCGATCGATGATGTCGCGTCCGATCAGCACCTCACCGGCCTTGGGCTTGAACGGATTGAGGTCGACGTCCCAGCTGCGCAGGCGCGCGCCGTCGCTGTCGATCCCGGCGAGGCGATTGGCGTTGACGAAGATCCTTCGGCGCTGACTGGTGGCGACGAATCCGAGCACTCGTGGGGCGACGCCGGGGCGGCCGGGAATGACGACGATGTCGTCGAGGCGGCCGATGGTTGCACCACCGGCGTCGAGCAGCGGCAAGCGCATGACTCGAAACGCGTAGATCAGCTCGCCTGCCATACCGCAAGGCTACCCCCGCGTCCCTGCTCAGGCGGGATGCATAACCCGATTCGAGGTCGACCGGTCCAACAGATCAGACGGTGCTGACTTCCACCAATGTGTCGTAGAACGCTGCGCCGCCGCCCCATTCGGTGAGGGTGTCGTTGGTCAGCGAGTTGGCGACCATGCCATCGGGGTGGTGACGGCTCCACCAGCCCCAGGGAATCGACACCAACCCGGGTCGAACCCGATCGGTGATTCGTGCCGGCACCTCGACAGATGCTCGATCGTTGAACACCCGCACGCACTGACCTTCGGTGATGCCGCGACTCGCAGCGTCGTCGGCGCACAGTTCGAGGAACGGACCGGATTCGCGACCACCGTGGCCGGGAAGGTCCGAGTAACCGGAGTTGAGAAATCGGTTGTGATGCTTCGGAGTCATCAGCTGCAGCGGGTATCGCTGCGCCAGTAGCGAACCTGGGCCCTCGTTCGGGGGAACGAACGTAGGCAGCGACGGTTGACCCATTGCAGACAGTGTCTCGCTGACGAACTCGACCCGCCCACTGGCTGTCGGGAACACGCCGTCACCGAACGGACGACCGTCCTCGGGGTACGGCACGCGTAGGAACCCGACTCGACGCAATTCGTCGAGGTCCACACCTGGCATCGAGTCTCGGATGGCAGTCATGTCGTCGTCGAACAGAACCGGTTCGGTGTAGCCCATGGCTCGCGCGAGTCTGCGGAACACTTCGCTGTTGCTGACCGACTCGCCGCACGGATCGATGGCAGGCTCGTTCCAGCTCAACCACAGGTGACCCCACGGCGTCACGACGTCGACGGACTCGATCTGTGTCGTCGCCGGCAACACGATGTCGGCGTAACGCGCAGTATCGGTGATGAACTGCTCGTGGACGACGGTGAACAGGTCGTCGCGCAACATACCGGCGCGGATCTTCTCGCTGTTCGGGGCAATGACCATCGGGTTGCAACCCCAGATCATCAACCCCCGGATCGGCGGGCTGCTGAGCTCGGTCAGCGTCTCGCCGAGCCGGCTCATGTTGACCCATCGCGGCGAGCGGTTGCCGAGCAGATCGGGTCGTTCGAGCGCGGGGCCATCGACCACCGACCCGGTCCACACACCGATCGATCGCGCCAGGCCACCGCCACGGTCCTGCCATGCACCGACCAAGGCCGGTAGGCACGCAAGCGTGCGGAAGAACATCGCCCCGTTCTCGTGATGTTCGGCGCCGACCAGGGTGCGGATGACCGCCGGCCGGATGGTGCCGTACATCTCGGCCAATCGCTCGATGTCCGCAGCCGCGATGCCACAGGTGGCCGCAGCGCGCTCGGGTGTCCACTCGTCGACGTGAATCGCGAGCTCGTCGAAGCCGAGCGTGTGATCTGCGATCCACTGCTTGTCGGTGAGGCCGTCGCGAATCAGCACATGCATGACGGCCAGCATCAAGGCGATGTCCGTGCCCGGCCGCGGTTGGATGAACCAGTCCCCGGCGTCGGCCGTGGTGGTGCGGATCGGGTCGATCACGACGATCTGTGCGCCGTCGGCGCGGGCCTCTTCGATGGTCGGCCACAGGTGACGATTGGTGAGCTTGGTGTTGGTGCCCCACAAGATGATGAGCTTCGAGTGGCGAATCTCCATCGGATCGAGGCACTTGGTGGTGCCCAGGGTCATCTTCACGCCGGCGCCGACGGTGGGTCCGCAGATGGACCGCTGCACGCGAGTTGCGCCGAGCCGATTCCAGAATCGCTCGGGGAAGCCCATCGCCAGCAGGCTCTGATTGCCGGCGTCGCTGTACGGCATGATCGCCTCGGCGCCGTCGCGGTCGATGATCTCGTGGAAGCGCGAGGCGATCTCCGTCAGCGCCTCGTCCCATGTGATCTGCTCGAAGCGGCCCTCACCTTTCGACCCGACGCGGCGTAGCGGGTGCAGGACCCGCTCGTCGCTGTAGACCCGGTCGAGGAACTTGTTGACCTTCGGGCACAGCTCGCCCTTGCTGTACGGGTGGGCGGGGTTGCCGCGCATCTGCAGGGCGACCGGCGTGGGGCCCGAGCGGTCGACGGTGACGTGCCAGCCGCAGGTGTCTGGACAGTCGTGATGGCAACTTCCGGTGATGATCTCGGCCGTGGTTCCTGCGGCGGTGCTCATGGACCTACGTTAGACCTGTGTCGACGATTCAGTTTCAGCAAGTGGTGGTCGCCGAAGGCGTGATCGACCTCGGTGTCGGCCAGCCGAACAACGCGATCCTGCCGGTCGACTACGTGCGCCGCGCCGCTGAGATGCAGTTCAACGACTCCCCCGAGTTCTTGCAGTACGGCGCCGAGTGGGGCGACGGATACCACCGTCTGGCGCTCGCCGAGTTCCTCAGCCAGTCGTACGGCGCGCCGGTCGACCCTGAGCAACTGTTCTCGACCAACGGCAACTCCCAAGCTCTGGAGATGTTGTGCACGGTCCTGACGAAGCCCGGCGATGTCGTGATCGTCGAGGAGCCGACCTACTTCCTTGCCTTCCAGATGTTCCGCGATCACGGCTTGGAGATTCGCGGGGTGCCGATCGACGACGACGGCCTCGTGGTGGAAGCGCTCGTGAACGAGATTGCGTGCGATCCGTCGGTCCGGTCGGCGGGTCGCCTTTGTGTACACGATTCCTGCGTTCCAGAACCCGACCGGGGTGACGATGTCGGCGCAGCGCCGGCGGGAACTGGTGACCGCGGCGGTGGTCGAGGAAGTGCTGATCGTCGCCGACGAGGTGTACCACCTGTTGCGTTTTGCGCCGGGGCCGATGCCCCCGGCGATGTCGGCATACGTCGATGACGGACCAGTGCTGTCGATCGGCACCTTCTCCAAGATCCTCGCCCCTGGAATGCGTCTCGGTTGGATCCACGGGTCGGCGGCACTGCTCGCGACGCTCGCGAACTCCGGGTTGATCCTCAGCGGCGGCGGGCTCAACCCCGTCACGTCGTCGTTGGCGACGGCGATGATGCGGATGGGCTGGCAGCAGGAGTACCTCGAATGGCTGCGGGCCACGTTCGCGCGACGGTCGGCAACGATGGTGGCCGCTCTCCGCGAGCACATGCCAGCCTGGGTCGAGTACGACGTCCCGACCGGGGGCTACTTCGTGTGGCTGCGACTTCCACCGAACGTCGATGGCGCGGCACTGCGCGATGTCGCCAAGCTGCACGGTGTCGATGTTCGTCACGGGGCGCAGTTCTCGCCGACGGGTGGGTTGGGCAATCACCTCCGGTTGAGCTACGCGTTCTACGAGGACGACGACATCGCCGAAGGTGTTGCCCGACTCGGGCGGGCCATCGTGGGTGCGTGACGTTCCGAATCCTGGAATGCCTGCATCGAATGCCGCCGCGTGGAGAGGTTGTCACGTCACCGGGTGTAACCAAACTGCAACCCTCTCGGTATCGACTTGAAAGATACATAACCGCTACGGTCGGGATTCGTGGCTTGTCAGGAGCCGCGAAACATCGACGGGGGTCGACAACTGGTGGGTACCTTCGACATCCTCATTCGCGGTGGCACGGTGGTCGACGGAACCGGCGCGCCTCCGCGGGTCGCCGACGTCGCAATCGTCAACGATCAGATCGTCGACGTCGCGCCCAACATCGTCGGCTCGGCCGGGCGCGTCCTCGACGCGAGTGATCGGGTGGTGACCCCGGGTTTCGTCGACATTCACACGCACCTCGACGCCCAGCTGGCATGGGATCCGATCGGCTCCAGTAGCTGCTATCACGGCATCACCAGCGTTGTGATGGGCAACTGTGGGGTCACGTTCGCCCCCTGCCGACCCGAAGACCGCGAGACCCTGGCGGCGATGATGGAGAGTGTCGAGGACATTCCCCGCGAGGCGATTCTCAGCGGCCTGGCGTGGGATTGGGTGACCTACGGCGAGTACCTCGACAGTGTCAGGCGGATGCCGAAGGGACTCAACGTCGGTGGCATGGTCGGTCACTGCGCGCTTCGTCAGTACGCGATGGGCGAACGGGGCATCGAGCAGGATCCGCCGACCGCCGACGATGTCGCCAGCATGACCGATCTGCTCGCCGAGGCACTGCGCGGCGGGGCCCTCGGTTTCAGCACCAGCCGGACGTTCCTCCACAAGGTTCCCGACGGGCGGGCAGTACCCGGCACGTACGCCGAGCCGGACGAGTTGTTTGCATTCGCGGATGTGCTGCGACGTCATGGTGCCGGAGTGTTCGAGAGTGCCAGCAGAATCGGTGAAGGTGATCGCGACAATGCGGAGATGCCCGGGACGCGCGCCGAGATGGCGTGGATGGGTGAGGTCAGCCGTCGCAGCGGCCGTCCGGTCAGCTTCGGATTGCTGCAGCACGACAGTCGACCCGACCTGTATGCGCAGGTCATCGAAATGGCCAAGCACGAGAACCGGACCGGGGCACTGGTGCGGCCCCAGACCACGGCGCGCAGCGTCGGTGTGCTGTTCAGTCTCGACACCCGCAGCCCGTTCGACCGGGCGTCGTGCTGGCGCGATCTCAAAGAGATGCGCAACGGCAAGAAGCTGGTCGCACTGCGCGATCCGGTGACGCGGAGCCGGTTGATCGAGGCGGCCGATGCGACTCCGCCGGGTCTCGACCTGACCCAACTGTTCGTCGTCAATGCTCTCGATGGTTCGGCACACCGCGGGGCCCGATACGACCTCGACCCGTCGACGTCGCTCGCGGCAATCGCCAACCAGCGCGGGATCAGCGCCGCTGCCGCGTACATCGAGCTGCAGTTGGAGAGCGACGGCGAGTTGGTGTGCAGCTTTCCGTTCCTCAATCAACAGATGGCCGCTGTCGAGTACATGCTCGACGAGCAGTTGGTCACGCTCGGCTTGGCCGACGCCGGTGCCCATGTCGGTCAGATCCTCGACGCCAGCCAGCCGACCTTCCTTCTCTCGTATTGGATTCGCGAGCGCCAGCGTTGGAGTCTCGAGGAGGGCGTCCGCCGTCTCACCAGCGACACCGCCGATCTGTTCGGATTGGCCGGCCGGGGGCGACTGGTGACGGGTAGTTTCGCTGACGTGAACGTGATCGATTTCGAATCGCTCGACCTGCCGGCGCCGTCCTATGTACGCGATTTCCCGCACGGCGCCGGGCGGTACGTGCAGGGAGCGACCGGCTACGACTACACGGTCGTCAACGGCGAGGTCTTCATGGATCACGGCGAGCACACTGGAGTGTTCGCCGGTGCGATGCTGAAGAATCCGACCGCCCGATGAGTGACACGGTGACCGACACCGACCCGTTTGCATGTCCTCGTTGCGGCACGACCGTGACGGAGCAGTTCTACGGGCCGTGCCAATCGTGTCGCATCGAACTACGCGCCAAGTACCTCGGCGAAGGTCGCGTCGTCGACGTCGCCGAGTACGAACCGAAGATGAACGTCACGCCCAACGCCGTCGCGCTGAAGGACGACTGACCGCTCGCCAGCCGTGCGATGAGCGATGAGCCGCCGGGTGCCGCAATTCTCTCATCGCGCTCGCTTACGACTGATTGGGAAGGCCGGCTCCGGGACGAAAGGTCGGGTCGTTGTCGGGCTCGTCGGTCTTGGCCTTGCGCGCAGCAGCACGTTCGGCCATCTGCGCCATGGTCGTGGCCATCGCCGCCGAGGCGCCTTCGTGGGCCAAGATCTTGCTCATGACAGCGGCGGACGCACCGCCGATCAGTTCGGCCTTGTTGGCTTCGACGTAGTCGGCGGATGCCTGCATCGGGCGCACCGAGCCGTTGAGCGCGGGGATCACATAGCGCGCGACGAGATCCCACGACCGCCGGGCGTTCTCGCGGTTGGCCCAGTCGTGGGCAAAGCCCAGCACGACCCCGAAACCACCGGTCAACGTCTGCAGGTTCTCGATGGCCGCGATGAGGTCGTCGGGTGTGCCGATCACTGTCGCGCCTCCGGCTTCGGCACCGCTCTCGGAAACCTGATCGAGCAGGTCCCATGGGTCCTCGACGTGAGTCGCGCCGGGCCGACCGAGCACCCGCACGTTGTACTCGTTGTGCCAACGATGCAGACCGTGCACCGCCTCGCGCCGCGCCTGTTCCTTGGTCTCGGCGATGTGCCAACTCATCAGGACCCGCCAGTCGCGGCGATCGACCGTGGTGCCGTGCGCCGCTGCCGCCTCCTCCGCGAAGCCCCATTGCGTCGGCAGTGCTTGCAGACCTTCCGCACTGGTCGAGGCGATGGAGAGCACACCGATCCCGTACTTGCCGGCGATCTGCATGCCGCTCGGGCTGATGCTCGACGCGGTGGCCATCGGCATTCGCTCCTGGATCGGCAGGATCTGTAGCGCCGCCTCGTACAGGGTGAACCACTCGCTGTCGTAGCTGAATCGCTCCTCGCCGTTGAGCAGGCGGATGATCACGCCCATCGCCTCGTCCTGCCGGTCGCGTAACAGCATCGGACTGATGCCCATCGTCCGCGCGTCGCTCGGCAACGCGCCCGGCCCGCTGCCGAACATCGCTCGGCCCCTGGTCATGTGATCGAGTTGCACCATCCGCTGGGCAACGTTGAACGGATGGTGATACGGCAGCGATACCACCCCGGTGCCCAGCATGATCCTGTTGGTGACCTGCCCTGCGGCAGCGAGGAACATCTCCGGAGAGGCAATCATCTCCCATCCGGTCGAGTGATGCTCGCCGCACCAGAACTCGTCGTATCCGAGGTGGTCGAGGTGGGTGGCAAGCTCGAGATCGCTCTGGAACTGCAGCGTCGGGCTTTCGCCGATCGGGTGGTGTGGTGCAAGAAACGTGCCGAACCGAAGCCGAGGTGACCGCATCCCACCAGACTAGAGACCGCCGCTGCTCTCGGCTCCGGCCGGCCCAAATCGTCACGGGAAATGTGCGTTCGGCGGCTATCCTGATGGCTCCCTTCGGGGACGTAGCTCAGTTGGCAGAGCGCTACCTTTGCAAGGTAGATGTCAGGGGTTCGATTCCCCTCGTCTCCACTTGTGATGTCGCCCGCCGAGCACCGAGATCGGCCCATCCCCGCATATGTGATCGGCCTGCTCACTGCCGCAGGCGTGTTGACGATCGGCTTGCTGGCCAGGCACATCGACGGGTCGGCGACGATGTTCACGGGCGGCTACTTGCACATCGGTCTGGCAGTCGGCTGGATCTTCTGTGCCGGATTGGCCGCCCTCGTCGTCACGCGCTCTGCGCACATGGTGGGGAACGTCGACGAGGGGGCCGGGCTGGCCGTCGCCTACGACGTCTTGCCGATCCTGCTGCTCGGGGCGTGGGTTGTGATGGTTGCGGCCTTGGTCACCGGGCACTGGCTGCTCGCCGGGGTCGGTGCGGCGTTGAGCCTGTACCACGTGTCGATCGTCGTTCCCCGATTGATCGCGGCTCGCGTGCCGCGATGGGCGAAACGGGCTCCGACGCTGAGCATCGTCGTGGCCAACGTGTTCATCGACAACGAGACTCCCGATGCCGCAGCCCGCCAGCTCGTGACGACTGCGGCCGATGTGGTGATCGTGGTCGAGTCGACGGCGGCCTTCATGCGCATCTTCGACGACGTCGGCGGCAAGGACGCATTCCCGTACCGAGTGAGTGATCCCGACGACGACAGCGACTACGCCGTGACGGTGGCCTGCAAGTGCGAGCCTGGCCCACGGTCGCAGATGATGGTGATCGGACCGCTGCGCTTGGCGATCGCCGACATCGACGTCGACGGCATCGACACCTTGGTCGTGGCCCTCAACCCGATGGCCACCGTCGACCCCGGCGGGCACGAGACCTGGAAGGAACAGATCGATGCCCTCAAGGAGTTCATTCCCACCCTCGACGGCCCGGTGATCATCGCCGGGGACCTCAACACCACTCGGTATCGGCCCGAGTTCGAAGAGCTGCTCGAACTCGGGCTGAAGGACGCGATCGACGCGCTCGGCAAGGGGCTGAACCCGTCCTTCAAGCTTGGTGCCGATGGTGTGCTTGCCACGGCCGGGGCAGTTGCTCGTCTCGACCATGCCCTGGTCAACGACTGCGTGTTCCCGCTGTCGGTCGAGAACCTCGAGTCGTGCGGTAGCGATCACCTTCCGTTCGAGCTGAGGGTCGCGGTGCGTCGGCTCTGCGAGTCGGGCCCAAGCGTAGACAGAACGGTCTCGTTCACCACTCACCCCCGGGGGTGGTCTTGCTAATCACCCATCGACGTGTGACTAGCGGCTGCAATTAGTGTTTTCCCATGCGCCTCGTCCGCCCTCTTCTGGGCTCGCTGGCCGTCGGCGCGCTGGCGCTGGGGACGGTCGGCCTCGTCATGTCCACTGGTGTCACGACTTGTTGGAGCGGACTCACCTGGACCTCAGACTCCGGCCGCAAACCCACCGATGGTCGAATCGTGTGGTGCCGATGTGGTCTTGGTGCTCGACGCATCCGGGTCGATCAGTTCCTCGCATGCCGTCGACGATGTGCGCGACGCAGCCGACGCGTTCCTCGATGCACTGGCCGACACCGGGTCCACTGCCCGAGTGACGCAGTTCGCTTCGATCTCCGAAGAACTGGCACCACAAGCCGAGGTGACCGAAGCGTCGATGCAGTCCGGCGGCGCCTTCCGGAACGCGATCAACGACTACTACGACCCGATCCCGCCTCGGCCGAGCGGCGTCGACATCTGGAGCTACGACGGGCGCGGCGATCCTCAGTCGTCGGGCAACTACCGTCAGTCGAACGGCAGCAACCAATACACCAACTGGGACCAGAGTCTCGACCAGGCCGGTCAGGCTCAACCGAAGCCCATCGAGTTGGTCGTGTATGTGACCGACGGTGATCCCACCGCCTTCGACTTCAACCAGCCCGGCGATCCGTTCAGCGCCGGACCCCCGCCCGATGTCGCGATGAACACCGACTGGCGATGCATCGACAGACGACCTTGGATCGTGCTGTGCAGGAGGCCAACCAGATCAAGACCGCGGGCGCGAGGATGCTGGCCGTCGGCGTCGGCAGTGCTGTCACCGGGAACCCGAGCAGTCGCAACCGGCTGATCCAGATCGCCGGGCCCCAGACCGTCGACGACGACGGTCTCGACAACGTCCAGAGCATCAACGAGGTCGATGTTGCTCTCGTCAGGGACTTCGACAGGCTCGCCAACTTCTTGCGGGGCGTCGTCAACGAGTTGTGCACGCCTTCGCTGACTGTCCGCAAACTTGCGCAGACCGCCGACAGCGCGGACTACGAGCCGGCTCCGAACTGGGCGATCACGGCCACACCCACCGTCGCCGGCGTCGGCAGCACGTACCAGTGGATCCTCCCCGACACGGATCCGTGCCCAGCGTGCGCGGTGCGGCAACCCGGCGAACCCCAACGACCAGGCACCGCGGACCTGCATCACCGACGCGACGGGTCTGGCGTCGTTCCAATGGGAACCGGACCCGCCCGACAACAACACCTCGGCGGTGATCACCGAGACGCTGCAGACCGGGCTACACGCCCGGCCGGCCGGACCCACTGGACCCCGACTGGCGCTGCGTGCTGAAGAACAACGACGGCACCGAGGAGGCACAGAGCGGCAACTTCGGCACCGCCGCCATTGCAGCCGCTCGGGTTCACGCTCGATGTCGATCCCAACCAGATCATCACCTGCGTGATGTACAACAGCTTCAACTACTTGCCTGCCATCGCGCTGACCAAGACCAATACGCCGACACAGGTCCGCGGCGATTTGTCCCCGCCGGCGAACACGGTGACGTCGACGTTCACCGTGACCAACCCCGGCAACACCCCGCTCGCCAACGTCACAGTGACCGACGACAAGTGCACCCCAGTGTTCCAGTCGGGCGACACCAACAGCGACGGGCGATTGGCCACGATCAGAGACCTGGATCTACACCTGCACGCGTAATCTGGCCGCCGCACCCGGTAGTCCTCCGATTCTCGTCATCAACGATGCGGAAGTCACCGGAGTCGACCCGAACGGCACGTTGGTGTCGGCAACCGCTACAGCCAACGCGACCGGCGTATGCACCGGAGATCACCCTCACCAAGACGGCCATCCCAACGCAGGTCCAGGTCGGCGTAGCGACACCGGTGACCTACAACTACGTGGCCACCAACACGGGCAACATGACACTGACCAACGTCGCCGTCACCGACAACATCGGTCCCTCGACCTGTCTCACCTGTCACGCCTGCGTCGGTGCCTACCCTCGCTCCTGGCGCTGTCGGCCAACTTCACCTGCACCACCTCGCTGACGGCGGCAACGGCCGACGACGACATTCGTCAACACGGCGGAAGTCGTCGGGAATCCGGTCTTTCCCGACACCACCGCGGCACCGCCTGCCGTCACGGCCCGGGCGTCGGCGGTCGTGACCGCCTTCCAAGCTCGGGATGCATGTTGACCAAGGCGGTCGAACCATGCCGTCGTCTTGCCCGGAACCTCAGTCGACGTACACCTACGACGGTGACGAACGACGGGCACGACGTCGATCTGCGTTCGCCCGGCGCCGCCTCGGATCGCCGGATCCGCGTGACGGCTGGGTCGTCGACACCGCGGGCCCCACCGGAACATGCGCGCCGGTGATCTACGTCAGCGGCGACGCCGGTGCTCGCCAACGTTCTCGAACTCGGCGGAGACGTGGATGTACACGTGCACGACGAAGTCATCGGCGGCACCGTGACGCCGGTGCGACAACACAGCGACCGTCGACGGCGCAAGAAGTCAGGCAACCCCGGCGCTGACCGTGACCGACTCCGCCGAGGCAACCGTCGAAGTCGTGAGCCCCGAGATCGTGCTCGAGAAGTCGACCGTCCGCCCGGTCGTTCTCGACTCGACCCCTGCCACGAGCGGCGGACCGAACCCGGTCAGCGGCCCCGACGTTCCTGTCCCCGCTCCCGCGGAGTACCTGTACACCCTGCACAACACCGGCAACATCTCGGTCCGCACCGTTGCGGTCACCGATGTGTTCCCAGAGCCTGCGGGAACGAGCAGCTGTCCGGTGCAACCGGTGCTGGCGCCGGTGACCAACGTCGGCGACGCCAATGGCAACACGACGCTCGACCCCGGCGAGGCCTGGCAATACCAGTGTGAGCTGAGCGGTGTAGATGCGCTGACGAAGGCCGATTCCGACGATCCGCCGGGACCCAACCCGCTGCAGCCGTCGACCGTCACCAACACGGCCTCGGCAACAGGCGAGGCGTTCTTCCTCGACGGTGCGACCCCCGTGACGACACCTGTCACGTCGAACGATGCGACAGCCCAAGTACAGGTCATCGCGCCGAGCTTCTGTCACTGACCAAGGAGCCATGCACCGGCGATCGGCTCTCGGCACGTTGACATGTGTCCCCAACCATGCTGGTGCGGCCCGGGACGGATGTCACGTACCGCTACCGAGTGATCAACGACGGAGACTCCGACCTCAAGCCCGTGGGCGGCACCGACGATCGTTGCGGCCACGGTCACGTTTCTTCGGGGGCGACACCAACAGCAACGATCTTCTCGACGGAGGGCCCGACTCCCGAGACGTGGGAGTACCGGTGCACCACTGAGGTCAACTTCGCCGAGCCCGGTCATCAACAACGCCGCGCATCGTGGCAACGGACCCACTCGGCAACAGCTATGAAGCGACTCGCGACTGGCCACTGTGCGCATCTTCGAGCCGGCGATCCACCTCACCAAGACGGTCTCCGATGATCTCGTTCCTGTCGGCAGCACCGTGACCTACACCTTCCAGGTCACCAACGCCGGGACGTTGCCGACGATGGTCTTCCCGCGGAAGTCGTGCTGTCGAACATCGGGTTGCTCGACGTGTCGAGTCCTGCGAACCCGTCGTGTACGACCCCGACGTTCGTCGGTGGTGACACCAATGGGAACAGTCTCCTCGACCTGGTACCGGCCGAGACCTGGATCTACCAGTGCACCGGGCGTGATCAACGCTCCGCACCATCAATGCCGCAGGCGTCGACGTGGCAGGGACATCCAGAACGGGCTCGTCATCGACTTCGACGCGGCGACGGTGACCCCATTCGTCACCGGCATCAACATCACCAAGACGGCGACCCCGACGCAGTTGCCGGCTGGTGGTGGATCGGTGACGTACAACTACCAGGTCACCAACACCGGCAACGTGCCGTTGTCGAACATCGACGGTCGTGTCGTCGACGACAAATGTCCCGAACGTCGTGGGAGTGAATCTCGATGGTGCGTTCAACTTCGGTGACTTCGACCAGAACGGCGTGCTGACCGGCGACGCGGACCTGTTCGAGACGGGTGGGCCGGAGGTGTGGCTCTTCACGTGCACGATGAACCTCACCGTCACGACGGTCAACACCGTTTCAGCGTGCTCGGCACGCCGGTGCAACCAGTTCCCGACACACCGACTCAGCAGTCGCAGTTCCGTGGCGACAGGCATTCGCCGTGCTTGCTCCCGACGTCACCTCGGCGGCCGTCGCCCAGGTGGTGATCTTCGACAGCGGTCTCGATGCCACCGACCACTGCCCCGCCCGAGGTCGCGCCCGATCGCTCCGCTGCCGAGAACCGGTCTGCAGAACGGCATCAATATGCTGCTCATTGCGCTCGGCGCGATCGGAGCCGGCATTGCGCTCCGGGAATGCCGACGCGTCGACGACGTCAGGACGCCGGCTGACCTTCAGCGAAGGTCGATCCTGCTCGATCTCGATCTCGATCTCGAAGTCGACGGTCAGTCGATTGCGCTGACGACCATCGCGACGATCATCACCGCACCTGCCGCCGCCACCGCCAACATCGCGCGCCGCAGGTGGGTGTACTTGCGCCGAGCGATCCGCGACATGATCAGCAACTGCTGGGCGTGGCGTTCGGTGGCGTGCTCGGCATCGGCTGTCAGTGCGGCGAGCAAGGCCTCGTGAGTCTCGAACTGTGCCTGTTCCCCGAAGTATCTCGCCTTGCCCGGTTGCGGTTGGCCGACCCGCGGAATGACAGCGAGACCCAACAGCACCATCGACACGACAAGCGTGCCGACAGCGATGAGCGACATGACGGTGACGGTCGCGCCGTTGGTGCGGAGCTCCTGCGCTTCTGTCGAGCAAGTGATTGGCGAGCAGCGCGGTGGCGGTCGCAACAGCGGCGAAGATGATGCTGGCCTTGGAGTCCGAAACCCGGATCTCTTCGCGGCACTCGTCGAGCAGTCGGAGAATGTAGGACTCGTTGCTCATTTATCCCCCGTGACCTGGCCCTTTGGGCCCCCGCTCGTGCCGTCGAGAATAGCACACGAACTACTTGACGACAGGCGCCGTGACAGGCCACGATGACGGGGCGGTGGGAGGCGGTCGAGGGGCGGATCTTCCACTCGTCTATTCGATGAGTGACTTGCAACTGGCGACGGAGATTTCTGGACGGACGTTGCACGCGTACGTATCCGATCTGGCTCTCGATGTGCTGACAGCTGCCCCCGAATCGGGTTGGACCGAGGTCGACGGATCGCTCGCGTTCTTCGACATCTCCGGATTCACGAAGCTCACCGAACGCCTCGCGGCGCTCGGACGAAGCGGGGCCGAGCACATCAACGATGTCCTCAACACCGTGTTCCGCGGATTGATTGCAGCTGTCTTTCGCCACCGAGGCGACGTGCTCGAGTTCGGCGGCGACGCGATGGTGGTGCTGTTCACCGGGGACGGCCACGAGGGTCGTGTGGCAGCGGCGACGGCGGAGATGTTTCGGTTCATGGCCGCCGACGGCCGGATCGTGACACCACTCGGCGATGCGAGGCTGCGAATGTCGTGCGGCATCGCAACTGGCGCGCAGGCGTACTACCTGCTCGGCACCACGCGTCGGGCACTCGTCGTCGCCGGGCCGACCAGCACCGCCATGGCCCAACTCGAGGCCGCCGCCAACGCCGGCGAGGCTCTCATCAACGATCGCCTCGCTGCCGCTCTGCCGCGCTCGTGGTCGGCGCGGCGGCACAGTGACGGTGCGCTGCGACTGAACCTCGGCCGGATCACCAACCACGTCGCCGTCCTGGGTGACGGCGCTCGTCTGCCTGCCGCCGGCCGTGAACGGCCATACGACACGGTTGTTGCCGACCCAGTTCGGATCGCTGCTCGACGTTGGTCACCGCGAGGGCGAACTGAAGCAAGTGGCGATGTCGTTCATTCGGCTCAACGGCACCGATGATCTGCTCGCGGCCGAGGGCACCACGGGCGTCCATCGCGTGCTCGCCGAGATCACCGAGATCGTCGACCGCGCAGCTGCGGATCTCGACGTGTGCTGGCTCGAGACCCAAGCCGAAGCCAACTCCGTGCGATGGACGTTGATCGCAGGTGCGCCGACCGCGACCGAACGCGACGGTGAGCGCCTGCTGCGCGTCGTGCGGCGCATCGCCGACGAGAGCCCGTTGCCACTGCGGATCGGAGCAAACCTCGGCGTCGTGTTCGTCGGCGACATGGGCCATCCACAACGCTGCACGTACATCGTGATGGGTGATGCAACGAACCTCGCTGCCCGGCTGATGGCGAAGGCCGCAGCCCGGCCAGATCATCGCCGGCGAGCGGCTCTACAACACGTGCCCAGTCGCGCTTCGAATGGACACCGCTCGAGCCGTTCCTCGTCAAGGGCAAACGCGCGCCGATCAACGCGTTCGTGGTCGACCGGGTAGCCACCGAAGACTCAGCGGCGAGGTCCACTCCGCGGATGCGCCGATGGTCGGTCGTGACAACGAGTTGGCCGAACTCTTGGCGGTGATCGCCGATGGAGGAGTCGTCGAGTTGGTGGGCGAAGCCGGCGTCGGCAAGAGCAGGCTGTGGCAGGAGGCGCGACGTATCGAGTACGAGCGGCACTGGTTTGTCATGCGCGCCGAGCCGCACGAGGTGGGTTCGCCGTACCTTCCGTTTCGTCGTCTGATCCGAGCCGCTGCCGGAATCGATCCGCGTGCCGATCCCGCGACTGCGGGCACAGCGATCACCGCATTCGTCGACACGATCGCGCCGGATCTCGCGCCGTGGCTGCCACTGGTCGCCGACGTGATCGGCGCAGATGTGGCGATGACCGACGAGGTCGAAGCACTCGACGCCACGTTTCGCTCCGACCGGTTGCGCCTTGCGGTTGCCGAGCTCGTGCTTGCCCTCGCCGGTCCGGGCGCAGTGATCGTCTTCGAGGACGTTCATTGGATCGACGAAGCATCCCGGGCGCTTGTCGAAGTGCTCACCGGCTTGCTCGGGACCCGGCTGTGTCTCGTCGTGACGCGCCGACCCGAGGGTTGGGCACCGACAACGGCAACAACGATCGAGCTCCACGCGATCGACAGCGAGTTCGCCGATCAACTCCTGCTTCGCGAACTGCCGGCCAGCGCGGCGAGCGACGCAACGCTTGCGAGACTTCGGGCGTCGGCGGCAGGCAACCCGCTGTACCTCATCGAACTCGCCCGATCGGTGGCGAGCACTTCGACCCAGTCGGGTGACGCCTTTCCCGAGACCGTCGAGCGCGTGCTCGGCGGCGCGCATCGATCAGCTCCCGGTCAGTGGTCGGGAGTTGATCCGCGATGCCTCGGTGCTCGGCTCGACGATGAACCGATCGCTGGCCAGCCGCGTGTTGGATCGCGCCGATCTGGTCGCGGCAGACACCTGGGAACGCGAGCTCGGCGACTTGGTGATCCTCGACGACGGCGCCGTGCGATTCCGTCACGACATGGTCAGGGTTGCCGCATACGAGGGCCTGTCGGTACGCCGCCGTCGCGCCGTGCACCGACGAGCCGGTGATGTGATCGAGGAATGGGGCGACTCGGTACCCATCGCCGATCCGGTGTCGGCGTTGGCGTTCCATGCGAGTGGTTCGGGGATTCCCGAGCGCATCGTGAAGTGGAACCACGAGGCCGCGGAAGCCGCGATCGCCAAGGGCGCGATGGAGATCGCCGAGTCGCTGCTACGCGACGTCGTCGGCGCACAACGCCAGATCAACGCCGAGCCCGTCCGCATGCCTCGCCACTCATCGCCGCCTGGCCTTCGCCGCCGAACGCGCCGGCCACCCGGAATCGGCACTGGATGCGCTGGTGCAAGCCGCGCGGCTCGCCGATGACCACGAGCGAGCGATCTCATCGCGGTGGATCGAGCGCGCCTGCTGGAGAAGCTCGGTCGCTATCGCGTCGGCGTCTGGTCGTCACTGTCCCGGGCCTTCGAGTCGTGCCCCGACCCCGAGGCCGTCGGGCCATCTTCGGCTGGCCCGGGCGACGCATCCGGAACCTCCTGGGCGAATGGAACGAGTGCCTGAGGCTCTGTCGAGACGCTGCTTGCGAGACTTCGAGGACAGCGACGATCGGCGGCTGCTCGCCCAGGCCCATCTGCTTTGCGAGTGGTGTTGCACTGTCGCTCGGGCTGCCCGAGCGAGCGGACCACGAGCGGGCCGCGCTCGCGCTGCTCACGGAACTCGACGACTCCATCGGGCTCGCCAACCTCTTTCTCAACCGTGGCGAGAGCGCGTGGCGGGAGAGCCGAGCTGATCGACGCCGTCGCCGACTTTCAGACGAGCTCAGATCACTACGAACGCGCCGGCGATGTGCTGGGCGCCGCGCTCGCCGACAACAACCTGGCGGAGGTTCTCACGCTCCAGTTCCATCTCGACGCGGCAGAAGAACTGCTCACACGGGCTCGGCGGGTCACCCAGGCAGCGAACTACCCACACGGGCACGTTGCCGATCGTGAGCGGGCTCTCTCGAATCGCCGCGTGGCGAGGGCAGACTCGCTGAGGCTCTCGACCTGCAGACAGAGGCGCTGACTGGCTTTCGCGAACTCGGAGTCGGATGACTCTGGTCGTCGACTCGCTCGTGCGCATCGTCGAGATCCACGTGCTCGCAGGTGATGCGTCCGCTGCGCTCGCTGCGGCTGGCGAGGCGGCGAAGCGCGCTTGAGCGTCTCGGCCGAGATGCCCGTGGCTACCAGCGACGCTCGCTCGGCTTCACGGGCGCGCGCGCTGCTGCTGGCCGGTCGAGCGATGGACGCTCGCAGTCGTTCGAGTCGGCGCTCGATCTTGCGACCGCGGACGGCTTCACCTACGAGATCGCGCTGGCGTCGATGGGGCTCGGGCGCATGGATGAGGACGACGGACCGAATCACTGCAGCGCTCGCTCAGCTGAGCGAGCTTGGCGTCGTCGCGCCTCCGCCGGGTTCCTAGTTGGCGACCGCGAAGTCGGCGGTGTAGCTGACTCGACCCCCGCCGGCCAGCTCGACGATCGCGACCATTCGATGGTTGCCGTTGCGCAGGCGACGAGTGTCCAAGGCAACGGCCAGACCACGACGTGCGCCGAACGCGTCGTAGGGCGCTGCGGTGTCGGCGGAGACCGAACTTCCATCGAGGACGAACGTCACCCTTCGGAGTCCGGCGATCGAATCAGTCGCAGGACCGAGGAAGATGTATCGCGGCCCCGTCAGCGTCGCCCCACCCAACGGAGTGGGCGACGATCGATCTGCCGACGGCGATACAGCCAGGCTGTGCGGGATCGTGTCTGCGACAGTGAACGTCGCGTCGAGCACGACTCGGGTGCCGTTGCGCATCAACGCCGTTGCAGTGATGCTGTGGGTACCGAGCGACAACAGATTGGACTCGAACGGGAATGCGTTCAGCACGCACCGCCGGCATGCTCGAGTGGTGGCCGTGCCGGCGAAATCGAACGGAGTCGAGCGGTCGGTCAGGAATGCTCTGCCGTCGAGGGTGAATGTGACCTGACGAACGTCGGCCGGCCGCAGTGCATCCACCGAGATGTAGGCGCTTGCCCCTGCGCGAAGCACGGCACCCGAGAGTGGGCGAATGTTTGCGGTTCTCGCGGCATTGTCGGCGAGGGACAGGGTCAGGCCATTCGGCGCCGCCGTGACCGTGATGGACACCGTCGCAGCCGGCGACTGACTCGTCCCGTCGCTGACCGCGATACGTGAACGAGTCGCTTCCCGCAAAGCCGGCAACACTCGTATACGTGCGTGCGGAGCCAGTACCGGTGAGCGTGCCCTGGGCAGGTCCCGCGATGATCACGAATGTCAGCGAGACACCGTCGATGTCGGTGCCCGACAACGTGACCGGAGTCGGCTGACCTGACACCGCCGACAACGTCACCGGGTTGGCGACAGGCACATCGTTGACTGCCGTCACGTTGATCGACACAGTCGCAATGTTGGAATCGGCGCTGCCGTCGTTGACCTTGAACGTGAACGAATCCGATCCGCTGAAGTTCGGTGCTGGAGTGAAGGTCAGGTCCGGTGCCGTACCGGACAGCACGCCGTTTGTGGGCTGGGTGACGACGGCGAACGACAAGGTGTCGCCGACGTCGGGGTCGGTGCCGCCGAGCACGAACTGCACTGCAGTGTCCTCGTCCGTCGTCACCGTCTGCGGAGTCGCCGTCGGTGTCGAGTTGGGTGGTGCAGTTACGGTCAGGTCTGCCGTGCCGGCTCCGCTCCAGTTGCCGGCGACGTCGACGGCGCGCACCGCCACCGTGTACGTGCCGGGCGCAAGGGTCGCGGGCACCTCACCCGTCAGCGACGCTGCCCGCGAGCGTCAGAGGAGTGCCGCTGCCGATGCCGGGGTCTGCGCCGATCCACCACTCGCCGCCGGCCAACCCGGAAAGGGCGTCCGACGACGTCGCCGTGAGCTGCTCGTCTGGGCGGCGAGTCGCGATGCCGGGTCCAGCGTCACGACTGGCACCGTGGGGGCGGTCAGGTCGACCTTCACGGTGTCCGAGATCGGTCGTCGACAACCCGGCATTGTCCGTTGCGGTTCCGGTGAGCACGAGTGCCGAACCCTCTTGGGTGCCGGTGGACTGCGCTGGCGGGCATGTCGCCACACCCGAGACCGAATCCGCGCACGTGTAGGTCGCTGTGACCGCGGTGTTGCGCCATCCGGCGGCATTCGGCGGCAGGTGCCAGGGCAGAGGTGATCGTCGGCGGTGTTCCGTCGATCTTCACGGTCACGGTCGCCGTGCCACCGTCGGAGCCGCTCACTTCGATCGACATGGGATCCGTTGGTGAGACCCGCCGGCGCGAATGGCGCCAGGTACGGCAACTTCGGCCCGCCGTCGATCGACACATCGAAGGTCGCAGCCGAGCCCGAAACCGCGATCTGAGGTGGAGACGTGAACCAGCCAGAGGCGGGCGCCGACGGAGTCAGGGTGACGGTCGGCGCGGGCGGAGGTGGCGGCGTCGGCGCGAATCCCGGGCCCTTGTTCGCTGCCCACGAGACGTTGCCGGCACCGTCGACCACTTGCACGACGACTCGGATCTGCTCGTTGGCGATCCCGGCGGGAACTGCCAGGGAGCCGACGAACGAACCGGCGCTGGCGCCGAGATCGAGGCTCAGCCAATCTCCGCCGGCTTGATAGAGCGCCACAGCACGATGAATGCCCGAGGCATCGCTGGCACCGACCGTCACATCCGCGAACGTGTCGCCCGGCGAGCGTTGCAGCACGACCTCGCCGACCTTCGGCGCGATCCAATCGGTCGAGTCCGAGTAGTAGACGTCGCCCGACATTCGGTTGTACAGCACCTGGGTTCCAACGACCGTCGGGATCGTCGGGTGCCGTGGCGATGAACTGTCCGGGAATCAGCACGAGCTTCTGGCGCTGGGCAATATCGTCCGGACCGACGAGGCCCTGCGTGTCGCTCGATGTCGTGACGCCGGCCAAGCGAGTTGGGAACGCGGCGACCGAGTTGACGGCCTCGGGCTCGCTCGGCAGCGCTGTCGAGCGTGGGGCGACTGAACGCGGCGTCGAAGTCGGCGACGACTTCACCGGTGCGCAGCCCACTGACCACCGCACCGTGAGCGGGCAGCAGCGAGTTGTCGGCGGCGGCGGCGGTGACGTCGAGTTCGGCGCGGGGTTGCACCGGTCGGCTGGCCGTGATCTGCGGCAACTGCGGGCCGGTGCCGGTATCGGCTTCGTACCACCGTCCGATGTCGCCCGACCTGGCGGCGAAGGTGAAGTCCTGGATGTAGGGGGTCGAGGACAAGCCTGCCGCACCCGCAACAGGTGTCGTCGTCTCGTTCGGTGGTGTCGGTCGCACCGGACGCTCCGTCCCCACCGCGAACATCGGCAGGCCGTAGAGGATGGTGCTCGACAGCGCCTTCTCGTCGTACGCGCCGTACAGACCCTGGCTGCCGAAGTACTGCTGCTTGGCGTTGCGCAAGGCGTCGCCCAACGAGACCGCGCCATCGAGTTGGCCGGCGAACAACGTCATCAACCGCTCCTGCAGACCGACGCTGACCTGATCGCCGTAGCCGTATCCCGTGCTGGCCACGTACGCCGCGCCGCGCGCGGTCAGCGCCGCGGCGAGGTCGTCGGCGACCGCACCGCCGCCGACCGTCGTGTCGGAGACGGCGAGGCCCGCAGTGGCACCCCATCGAGAGGATCAGTCGTGCACCAGTCGGGAACTGCCGCAGCGAGCGCCGCGGCGAAGACCTCGTCGCCGTTCGGCGGCTTCGAATGCCGGTGTGGTCGGCGTGGCGCGAAGATCGCCGAGATCGACGGTGCCGGTGGCCCGGCGATGTCGGCGAGCAGTTCGTTGCCTGTCCACGTGCTCGTCGTTCGAGTCGGCCCGGTCACCGTGGCCGGCGCACCGTTGGCCGACGCCAGTGAGCTGTCCAACGTCTGACGCACCATGCTGGCGCCGTCGGTCATGAAGTCGTAGCCGGCCGCGTAGGCGCGGCTGGCGTCGAGACGTCCGGATGCTGCACCGAATGCGTCGATCTGGGCGATGATCTGGGCCGGCGACTCGACGAGACGGCCGAGCGCGAGTTCGGGAACGTACAGCCGGCGTGTCGCCCATTCGATCGGGTCGAGATCGCCGTACGGGATCGTCGCTGAGGAAGTGGCTCGTGCCGAGCGCGCCGAAGTACGGACCATTGACGTCGAACTCGTCGGCGTAACCCTTCTCGTTGCCGACTCGGGTGGTGTCGTCGAGGCGTGCCATCGGGACGATGTCGTCGCCACCGACGACCACGACGTTGGCGAGCGATGGATGGGTGGCGACGCCGGGCAGCGCGCCGTTGCGAATGCCGACGACGAGTCGGGTGATCTCGTTGACGACCTTGTTGGCCTTGTCGGTGGCGCACGGGTTGGCGTTCCACGCGTCGTACGCCGCTGCGACAGCTGCATCGCCATCGACGGGGATGACGACACCGTTCACGTCAGGACGCGCGGCCAACGTCGTCGAGCTTCGCCATCACGTCGGCCGCGGCAGTCGCGCCGAACGTGTCGCCCAAGCGCTGCTGGTTGACGAGGATGATGGTGGCGAGGTCAGGTGAGCAGCGTGGTGAGGTCCGGCATCGTCGCCGGCCACGCCGCCGGTACGGGCGTAGGCGGTGCACGTCGGCGTGTTCGGCGGATCGACCTGGCGGACCCGCAGCACGTACGGCAGGTTCGATGTCGATGTGTTGTACGAACTGACCTGCAGCAAGTCGGGCTCGATCGCGTCGACCGCTTCGACATCGGTGTTGCGTGCTGCCGACCGACCGACCACCGTGCGGCCGTCGATCACCGGCACGCCGGCATCGGTGTCGGGCTCGGGCGAGTATCCGACACCCGACACGTCGAGCGCCTCGGCCGCCAACGGCGGAGCAGAAGGCGTTGCCGTACGGGTGGCTACCGGCGACGGCGAGTTGCCGGGCCGATCTGTGGACGGGCCGTAGACAACGAGGTCGCCGTCGCCGGCGAGATGGCTGAGGCGAACGCCCACCTGTGCGGACGGGGTCGAGTTGAACCCGTAGAGGTCGACATCGTCGGCGTGGTCGACGTACCCGAGGTAGAGGACATTGCCCTCGACCGGAAGCGCTGTTGCCGGGTCGCCCGACGCATCGCCTGTGTCGACGATCGCCGACCACGCCGGCGGTTGTGGCAGCGCCGTTGGTGATCTCGACCTTGGCGACGGCCGTCGCCTGGCCGAGCTCGAGCCCCGGCGTCGTGCGGAACGACAGCGTGTAGTCGGTGTCGGCCTGCAGGTCTGCAACGTTCCACACGAGGACCTGCCCGGTCGGCCCATCGCTGAGCGACGGGTCCGCTGATCGAGCCCGGCGACGGGTGTGAAGGAGTTGAGCGCGGCCGGTGCGGGCGGGTCGGCGTGGGCGTGAAGTACCGGAATCCGGGAGGCAGCGTCACCGTGACAACCGTGTCGAACGGCCCCGGCCCACCGCGTGCGCTGGAGATCGAGATACCCAGGTTCCAGTCGAGCGTCGAGCCTGTGCGGGCGAAGTCCTGCAGACCTGCGGCTGTCGAGGTCGACGTCCTCCCACGGGAAGTCGGACTGATCCAGCGAGCCGACGATCACGTCGTTGACGTCGAGCGTGGCGGGCAGCGCGGCAGCGATCTGTGTCAGCGAGATCGGCGGATCGCCCGGCGACCGTGTGATCGATGAACGCTCGACCGACATCCTGCATGCGAGCGCCTGGCCGGAGCGCGCCGGCGGCTCTGCCTGACCGAGCGTCGCCGCTGGCCGAGCAGTCGAAGCCGTTCGAGCAGTCGACGACGAGATCGCGGCGACCGTAGGCGCCGTCGTTGGGGTTGGTGTCGTTGACGGGAATGTCGGAGATCAGCACCGAACCGACTGCGGGCGATGCGTCGAGAGCGCCGCGTCACGGTGACCTGGCCGATGTCGGTAGCGAACAGGTTGAGTTCGTTCAGCCGAGCATCGAGCAGCGGGTGCATCGACGAAGGTCGCGATGTTGGCGGCCAGCGGGACGCGTCGCAGGTCGGGGTGCTGCGACGAGGACCTTCGCGGCGTCGGCGTCGACGTCGAGTTCGAGCAGTGTCGTGGTCGGTCCGACGCCGAGCAGATGCGCAGGTCGTACGCGCCGAGGTGTCGACCGACGAGCCGGTCGCACCAAGTCTGCGTTCCGAACCGCAGCTCTTCCACCGGCGTTGCGCCCGAGCAGAAACGCCGCCGGACTGGCGTCGGCGACCGGCGTTCCATCGAAGAACGAGATGTCGTTGAGAGTGAGGTCGCGCAGGGCCTGGGTGAGCGGGCCGGGCGGGTCGTAGAGCGCGAGGAACTGCCCGAACGTGACGCTCTGCGTCGGCTCGCCGGCCGAACGGCAGTGCCCGCCAGCAGTGCCGGCCAACCGCCGGGAAGTCGACCGGGATCTCCGACAGCGGCGCTGTCGTGGCCGCGGGTGAGCGCCGTTGACGAATGGTGCGAACTCGGAGAGCGGCGACCGCTTGACGAACGGCGACCGCCTGACGAACGGTGAGCGCTTGACGAACGGTGACGCGCCTCACGAACGGTGCGTTCGACACGTCGACGTCGAGTTCGCGCATCCGCTCGTAGGGAATGTCGGCGAGGTTGATCGAGGTCGCACCGGGCCCGCGTCGTCGGAGTCGCCGGCGAGAGGCTGGCCGCGATCGGTGACGGCTCGATCGGTGACCGTGCACCGCGCCTTCGTCCACGCCGCCGAATCCGTCGACGATCGTGTACGACGAACGAGTCGCTGCCGAAGTACCCTGGGTCCGGCGTATAGGTGCACAGCAGTGGCGTGCAAGTCACCACACCGTGCGTGCCGTTGGACGCGTGGGCGACGATCAGTGTGTCGCCGTCGGCATCCGTGTCGTTGGCGAGCAGGTCGACACGCCACCGGCGTCTCTTGCGTCGTCGTGAAGGCGTCGTCGACCGCCACCGGGTTGACGTTGGCCCGGGTGACCGTGATGGTGATGGTCCCTTGCGCCTCGAGAACCCCGTCGCTGACCTTGTAGACGAACGTGTCGGTGCCCGGCGTGTTGGGTGCCGTGTATGTCAGCGTGGGGGCAGCGCCGGTGAGCGAGCCGGTCAGCTGACCTGTGGGCGGGGTCACGAGCGTCCACGTCAGCGGTTGGCCGTCGGGGTCGACCGCCGACAACGTGATCGACAGTGTTCCGCCGGCCTGCACCGTGTAGTTCGCCGAGTTGGCGATCGGGGCTGGATTGCTCGGTGGTGTTGACACTGACGGCCAACAATCCGTTGGCGGTGAGGCCGTGGCTGTCGCGCAGTGTGTAGGTGATCTGTTCGACGCCGGTGAAGCCGGGGTTGGGTTGTAGATGATCGACGATCCGAAGTTGGCCGACGGTGCCGTGTGGCGGGGTCGCAATGGCGACGATGCTGAACGAGTCACCGTCGGGATCGAAGTCGTTGCCGACCACGAAGGTATTGACGAGTCGCCGTGGAGGTGGCGGTGTCGGGCACCGCGACTGGTGGTTGGTTGGGGTCGCCGGCGGCGAGGATGCGGACGATGATGTCGGCTTGGTCGACGTGGCCGGCGGTGTCGGTGACGAGGTAGTTGAGGGTGTGGTCGGTGCCGACCAGGGCGGGGTCGTTGCCGGGTGTGTAGGTGAAGCCGTTGGCGAGGTTGCCGGTCAGGGTGCCGGCGGTGCCGGGTTCGGAGACCGCGACGACGGTCAGGGTTTGGCCTTGCGGGTCGCTGTCGTTGGACAACAGATCGGCGGTGGTGATGGCCACCGAGGCGCCTTGGTAGACGTACAAGTAGTCGGTGTTGGCCACCGGTGTCTCCGGGCCGAGGACACCCGTATCGACCCACACGGTGAGGGTTCCGTTGGCGGTGAGGCCGTGGCTGTCGCGCAGTGGTGTAGGTGATCTGTTCGACGCCGGCGAAGCCGGGGTTGGGGATGTAGAGGATCGAGGATCCGAAGTTGGCCACGGTGCCGTGTGGCGGGGTTGAGGATTCGGACGATGCTGAACGAGTCGCCGTCGGGATCGAAGTCGTTGCCGATCACGAACCGATTGACACTGGCGCCGATGTTCGTGCGCGCCACATCGTCGCGAGCGACGGGTGGTTGGTTGGTGTCGCCGGCGGCGAGGATGCGGACGATGATGTCGGCTTGGTCGACGTGGCCGGCGGTGTCGGTGACGAGGTAGTTGAGGGTGTGGTCGGTGCCGACCAGGGCCGGGTCGTTGCCGGGTGTGTAGGTGAAGCCGTTGGCGAGGTCGCCGGTGAGGGTGCCGTCGGTGCCGGGTTCGGAGACCGCGACGACGGTCAGGGTTTGGCCTTGCGGGTCGCTGTCGTTGGACAACAGATCGGCGGTGGTGATGGCCACCGAGGCGCCTTGGTAGACGTACAAGTAGTCGGTGTTGGCCACCGGTGTCTCCGGGCCGAGTGACACCCGTATCGACCCACACCGTGAGGGTTCCGTTGGCGGTGAGGCCGTGGCTGTCGCGCAGTGTGTAGGTGATCTGTTCGACGCCGGTGAAGCCGGGGTTGGGGATGTAGATGATCGAGGATCCGAAGTTGGTGACGGTGCCGTGTGGTGGGGTGAGGATTCTGACGATGCTGAACGAGTCGCCGTCGGGATCGAAGTCGTTGCCGATCACGAACCGATTGACACTGGCGTCGATGTTCGTGCGCGCCACGTCGTCGCGAGCGACTGGTGGTTGGTTGGTGTCGCCGGCGGCGAGGATGCGGACGATGATGTCGGCTTGGTCGACGTGGCCGGCGGTGTCGGTGACGAGGTAGTTGAGGGTGTGGTCGGTGCCGACCAGGGCCGGGTCGTTGCCGGGTGTGTAGGTGAAGCCGTTGGCGAGGTCGCCGGTGAGGGTGCCGGCGGTGCCGGGTTCGGAGACCGCGACGACGGTCATGGTTTGGCCTTGCGGGTCGCTGTCGTTGGACAACAGATCGGCGGTGGTGATGGCCACCGAGGCGCCTTGGTAGACGTACAAGTAGTCGGTGTTGGCCACCGGTGTCTCCGGCCCGAGGACACCCGTATCGACCCACACCGTGAGGGTTCCGTTGGCGGTCAGGCCGTGGCTGTCGCGCAGTGTGTAGGTGATCTGTTCGACGCCGGTGAAGCCGGGGTTGGGTGTGTAGATGATCGCGGATCCGAAGTTGGTGACGGTGCCGTGTGGCGGGGTGAGGATTCTGACGATGCTGAACGAGTCGCCGTCGGGATCGAAGTCGTTGCCGATCACGAACCGATTGACACTGGCGTCGATGTTCGTGCGCGCCACGTCGTCGCGAGCGACTGGTGGTTGGTTGGTGTCGCCGGCGGCGAGGATGCGGACGATGATGTCGGCTTGGTCGACGTGGCCGGCGGTGTCGGTGACGAGGTAGTTGAGAGTGTGGTCGGTGCCGACCAGGGCCGGGTCGTTGCCGGGTGTGTAGGTGAAGCCGTTGGCGAGGTCGCCGGTGAGGGTGCCGTCGGTGCCGGGTTCGGAGACCGCGACGACGGTCATGGTTTGGCCTTGCGGGTCGCTGTCGTTGGACAACAGATCGGTGGTGGTGATGGCCACCGAGGCGCCTTGGTAGACGTACAAGTAGTCGGTGTTGGCCACCGGTGTCTCCGGGCCGAGTGACACCCGTATCGACCCACACCGTCAACACGGCCTCATCCGTCAATCCTGTGCTGTCTTGAATCGTGTAGGTGATCTGTTCGACGCCGGTGAAGCCGGGGTTGGGGTTGTAGACGATCGAGGATCCGAAGTTGGTGACGGTGCCGTTCGGTGGGGTCGCAATGGCAACGATGCTGAACGAGTCGCCGTCGGGATCGAAGTCGTTGCCGATCACGAACCGATTGACACTGGCGTCGATGTTCGTGCGCGCCACATCGTCGCGAGCGACCGGTGGCGCGGCGGCCGCAACTGTCGACAGATCGGGGAACGTGATGGCGATCACCGGAACCAAACTGGCCAACGCCAGTATCGCCAGCCCCCACACCCACAACGGTGCATCGACTCGCCTCGCCTGCGAGCCACGGCGCAACGCGCGCGTGACCCTTCCCCACCCGTCCCCAGAATTCATAGCGAACTTTCTCACGAAATCACAGAGAGTCAATGGGAATCTTTATGCGTCGCGTGGATATCGTCCCTGCTCACCACCGGTCGAAATCGCTCGACCTCCGTCAGTGAATTAATCAAGAAATCAGCCCGGTTCTCACGTACCGCGGTCATCGGCCAAGCTGTGACGATGGCAAGCCTTGGCTCGATGTTCGGTGCTGGTGAGTCGGGAACGTTCCTCGGTCTTGCGTCGGCAACGGTCGACGATCTCGGCGGTGCAGACGTCGTCGTGATCGGCGCGCCATGCGCCACGCCGTACTCGTCGGTCGGTCCGTACTGCAAGGATGCACCCGCTGCGATCCGTGTCGCGTCCGCCGCGTACTCCGGCATCCGACATCATCACAACTTCGATCTCGGTGGCCCGATGTTGATCGACGGAACCAACGCGGTCGATCTCGGTGACGTGCCGTGGGACGACACCGCGTTCGAAGCGAATCGCGCCGCGATCCGCCACACGTGCGAGGTGGTGTTGGCCGCAGGTGCGGTACCGGTGGTGCTCGGTGGCGACGACTCGATCCCTATTCCTGTACTTGAGGCTTACGTCGGCCGCGGGCCGGTCACGGTCGTGCAGATCGACGCGCACATCGATTGGCGCGACGAGGTCCAGGGCGAGCGCTGGGGCCTGTCGTCGACCATGCGGCGCGCCTCGGAGATGGCTCATGTCGGCGAGATGATTCAGGTCGGCCGCCGCGGTGTCGGTTCGGCACGCCCCGCCGACCTCGCCGCCGCCGAAGATCGTGGCGTGCACTTCTTCGGCGCCCACGAGGTGCACCGGAGCGGCGTCCAAGCAGTCCTCGATCGAGTGCCTGCCGGCGGCGACGTGTTCATCACCGTCGACGTCGATGGGCTCGACCCTTCGCTGGTCCCCGGTGTGATCGGCCCCGAGCCCGGCGGCCTCACCTACTTCCAAGCGATCGACATCATCGATGGCGTCGCGGACCGCGCCCGGATCGTCGGTTTCGACGTCGTCGAGTTCGTACCCGAACGCGACGTCAACGGGATCGGTGCACTGACGACGTTCCGTTTGGTGGCCCACGCCATCGGCCGAATCTCCCGTCAGCGAGCCAGTGCCGCGGCGACCGCGTGACCGACGTTCAAGGAGTCGACGCCGTTGCGCATCGGGATCCGCACATTGGTGCAGCGCGCCAGCGTCTCGGTCGACAATCCGGGGCCCTCGGCGCCGACGACCAACGCCCATCGATCAGGTGGCGCCAACGTGAAGATGTCGGTCGCCGTCGGTGACGGCGTGAGGGCCCAGATCTCGAAGCCGGCAGCAGCCACTTCTTCGAACGTCGTCGCCCAGTCGTCGCAACGCACGATCGGCAGGTGCAGCAGCTCGCCCATCGAGACGCGCACGCTTCGGCGGTAGAACGGGTCGGCGCACGTTCGGTCGAGCAGCATCGCATCGGCGCCCAGACCCCGGGCAGTGCGAGCGATTGCACCGAGGTTCTCGTGATCGTTGATGCCCTCGAGCAACACGATTCGGTGAGCCTCGGCCAGAGCAGCGGCGAGCGACGGGCCGGGCAATCGCGTCGCCGATGCCACCGCGCCGCGGTGCAGGTTGACGCCGGCGACCCCCGACATCGCCTCGGCGGAGATGACGTAGGCCGTCTCCTGCCCGAGCCGGTCGGCGAGTCGCGCATGGGTTGCCGGTGTCAGCAACACGGACCGAACGGGATACCTCGATGTCAGCAGACGCTCGATCGCCGTGAGCCCCTCGACGATGAAGTAGTCGTCGCTCTCCTTGCCACGCTCGCGCAGCCCGCGGAATTCCGAGAGCCGGGCGTCGGCGATGTCGTCGACCTCGATCACCACCTCCGCACTGTAAACACGTTGCGCGCTTGCGAACGTGCGTTCGATTCGCGATGATGCAGAGATGCACGAACTTGCCGACGCCGAACTGATCTGGCAGCAATGCCTCTTCGCCTTCGAAGAGCCGTCGATCGACACCACCTTCTCGACGGTCGTGCGGACGTGGCTCGACGACGACTCGTGGATCGACTACGCCCCGCAATGGCTGCACGGCGCCGATCGAATCTTCGGCGAGCTCATCGCCGTGCTGCCTTGGCAGCAACGCGAGGTGACGATGTACGACCGACGACTTCCCGAGCCGCGACTGACTGCGTGGTGGGACACTGCGTCGGCGGAGATCGAGGGATTACCGATCCTCACCGGGGCGCGTGCTGCGCTCAGCGACCGCTACGCCAGACCATTCGATTCGATCGGGTTCAACCTCTACCGCGACGGGCACGACTCGGTGGCCTGGCACAGCGATCGCGAGCGATACGAGCTCGAGGACCCCACCGTCGCCATCGTCAGCACAGGTCAGCCGCGCTCCTTCCACGTTCGTCCGCGAGGTGGCGGTGCGTCGCTGTCGTGGCAACTCGGCCACGGGGATCTGTTCGTGATGGGTGGATCGTGCCAGCACGATTGGGAGCATTGCGTGCCCAAGGTTGCGGTCGCCGGACCACGCCTTTCGATCATGTTCCGCCACAACCTGACCACTGCCGAGGTGCGAGACTGAGGCCGTGAGCGACTCCCGATACCAGTTCGTCCCCAACGCGGCTGAGCAACCAACTGTGGTCGGAGGCGAAGGCTGCTGGCTGATCTGCGCCGATGGTCGCAGAATTCTCGACGGTGCCGGCGGGGCAATTGTCGGCAACATCGGTTGGGGTCGTGCCGAAGTCGCCGATGCCGTGCACGCGGCGATGTCGAAGGGCGCCTACTCGGTGCCGATATGGCCCAGTGAACAGCGTCTGTTGTTGCGCGACCGTCTTGTCGAGCGATGGCTTCCGGAAGGATTCACACAGGTCTTCTTCACCAGCGGCGGCAGCGAGAGCGCGGACTCCGCGTTGCGACTGGCACGTGCCTACCAACTCGGAAAGGGCCGCGCCGACCGGTGGAAAGTCATCGGACGCCATCCCAGTTACCACGGGCTGACGCTCGCGACGCTCGCCGTCGGCAGTCACAACGCTCGCAAGGCCGGATTCGAGCCGCTGTTCCTCGACTTCCCGCATGTCCCGTGGGACGACGCCGATGCGTTGGTCGAGGTCATCGAGCGCGAGGGACCCGACACGATTGCCGCCTTCATCGCCGAGCCGATCACGGGTGCTGCCGGGGCGTGCCTGACTGCCAGTGACGACTATTGGCGAACCGTCACCGACATCTGCCATCGCCACGACATCTTGATGATCAGCGACGAGGTGATGTGCGGGTATGGCCGGACGGGCCTGAACTTCGGCTTCCAGCACTTCCCGTTCCAGCCCGATGTGATCGTCGGCGGCAAGGGCTTGGGTGGCGGCTATGTGCCGATGGGCGCGGTCGCGGCGCGTACCGAGGTCGCCGCGGCGCTGGCCAACGCCGGCTTCATGTACTTCACGTTCACAGGTAACGACTCGGCGTGTGCGGCCAGCGTCGCGGTGCTCGACATCATGGAGCGCGAAGGGCTGGTCGAGCGGGCCGCCAAGATGGGCGCGGTCCTGGGCGATCGCCTGCATGCCGAACTCGACGAGCATCCGGCTGTCGTCGAAGTTCGCGGCCGTGGGATGTTCTACGGGATCGAGCTCAACATCCCCCAGACCAAGGTCGTCGCCGAGGCGTTGTCGCGCGATGTCTGGATCTATCCGGCCGGATCTGGTCCGGTCCCCGAGCGCGGTGATGATCGCCCCGCCGTACGTCATCACCGACGACGAACTCGATCACGTGGTCATGACGCTGAAGGCGTCGCTCGACACCGTCATGGCACAGTGAGGCGCGTCGCCGCTATCGCGATCGTGATGCTCGGCGTCGTTCGCGGGGTGCAGCGACAGCTCGTCGTCCTCGTCGTCAGTAGCCCCGACCACGCCGCCGCCGGCGACGGTTGCGGACACCACACCTACACCGACGACCCCTGCTCCGACGACCGAGGTCGCACCGGTAGCCGGGTGGGAGCAGGTGACCGCTCCTGCCGAGTGCCTGTGCGCCGACGGCAGTCCGTACAGCTACTGGATCCATCGTGCCGATCCCACCAAGGTCGTCTTCTTCCTGCAAGGAGGTGGGGCGTGCTTTGACGTGAACAGCTGTGCATTCGACAGTGGGACCTACAAGACCACCACTGGCGTCAGTGATGATCCGACGAACCTGTCGGGCATCTTCGATTTCACCGACGAGCGCAATCCACTGGCCGACTACTCGTTCGTGTTCGCGCCGTACTGCACCGGCGACGTCCACCTCGGCACCTCGACCCACGTCTACGGGCCGGAGCTCACCGTGCAGCACAAGGGCTCGGTCAATGCATCTACTGCGTTGTCGGCGTTGGCAACGCAGTTCCCCGACACGGCGCAACTCGTTGTCACCGGCGAGAGTGCCGGCTCCATTCCGTCGCCGCTGTATGCCGGCCTGGCGCACGACCTCCTGCCGAACGCAGAGATCAGTGTCCTCGCCGACGGGTCCGGCGCCTATCCCGACATCACCGCGCTCAACACCGCCATCGGCGCCTTGTGGGGAACCGAGGCTGCGATTCCGCCGTGGCCCGTGAACGCCGGCCTCACTGCCGCACAATGGAGCATCCCCGGTCTGTTCGTGCAGGCGTACAAGCACCATCCGGAGATCATCTTCGCTCGCCACGACTACGCATTCGACGGAGTTCAACAGTCGTTCCTTGGCGCGGTCGGCATTCCGACCGACGACCTCGTGACGCTGATCGACGCCAACGAGACGCAGATCGAGCAAGGCGGCGTCGACCTGCGCAGCTACATCGCGCCGGGCGATTCGCACACGATCTTGAGCAGGCCCGAGTTCTACACCCAGACGGTCGAAGGGGTGCGGCTGGTCGATTGGGTCACCGATCTCGTCCGCCGCGAGCCGCAGCCCGACGTGCACTGCGAGGAGTGCAAGTAGCGCTCAGGTGTCGTACACATCCGGGTGATCGAGGGGATAGTTGAGCCATGAGATCATCTGGCGGAGTTGTTCGTAGGCGGCGAGCCGCGCAGTGTCGGATCCGTCTTCCTCGGCGTCGGTGCACACTGCATTGAGGCGACGCGACATCGTCGGGCCCAGTTCGAGCAGACCCCGACGCGCCCTCGCTCGCCCACCGGGCCAGCACGTAGTGAACGATCGCACCGACGGGTACGTCGATGGAGTCCGACAGGCCGCGCACGGTTCGTAGCGGGTCGACATGCGCGTAGAGAGAGATGTCGGCCTTCAGGTTCGCGTCCTTGTCGTCGTCGGGCCAGGGACCGCGCCAACCTTCGAGGGTGATCGTTTCGCTCATCGTGGTGATCGTAGGGCGATGCGCGAAGCTGGCTTCCATGGATCGCATCGTGGTCGTGGGCGCATCGCTTGCGGGGTTGTGGGCGTGCGAATCGTTGCGCGGAGGGGACTACTCGGGGAACATCACGCTGATCGGTGCCGAGCCACATCGCCCGTACGACAGGCCGCCGCTCAGCAAGGCAGTGCTGAAAGGTGAGATGGAGCCCGAGCGAATTCTGCTCCGCAAACCCGACGAGCTCGACAAGTTGGGACTCGATCTTCGGCTCGGCAGCACGGCCGTCGCCCTCGATGCCGAGAGTCGCACCGTGACGTTGGGATCCGGCGAGGCGATCGCGGCCGATGGAGTCATCATCGCGACCGGAAGTGCTCCACGACCGCTGCCCGGCCAGCCCGATCTCGACGGAGTGATGATGCTGCGAACCCTCGACGATTCGTTGGCGTTGCGTCGTCGCTTGGAAGGTCGCCCACGCGTCGTGGTGATCGGCGCGGGGTTCATCGGTCTCGAGGTTGCCGCGTCCGCGGCCCAGAGCGGCTGCACGGTGACCGTGTTGGAGGGCGCGCCCGCACCGTTGATGCGCGGTCTCGGAGCAGAGATGGGCGAGGTCGTTGCCCGTGTGCACGCGCGCAACGGAGTGGACGTGCGCTGCGGCGTGCAGGTCGGCCAGATCGAGGGTGATGCGGGCCGGGTAACAGGTGTGCGCTTGGGCGATGGCGAGTTCGTCCCTGCCGATGTGGTCGTGGTCGGGATCGGCGTGTCGCCGGCGACGGAGTGGCTCGATGGCAGCGGTCTCGAGGTTCGAGACGGCATCGTCTGCGCCGACTCGCTGTGCGCCGCGCCCGGCATCTACGCAGCGGGCGACTGCGCCCGGTGGGTCAACAATCTGTTCGGCGAGGCCGGCGAGGAGATGCGCGTCGAGCATTGGACCAATGCCGCCGAGCAGGGGTCGGCGGCGGCGCGGAACCTGCTGGCCGAGCTGGCCGGCGAACCCTCGACGCCGTATGCGCCGGTGCCCTTCTTCTGGAGCGACCAGTTCGACAGCCGCATCCAGTTCGTCGGCCGGGCCCATGGCGACGACGAAGTGCAGGTCATCTTGGGCGATGTCGACGACAAGTTCGTGGCCATGTACGGGCATGGCGGCCGCCTGCGGGGCGTCTTGGGCGTCGGGATGCCCAAACCCGTGATGCGTATGAGAAAGCTGATCTTCGACCGGGCGTCGTGGGAGGCCGCTGTGACCTACGCCGCAGTCATCGCGCAATAAACCTGAGCGGTAGTAACTCAACTTTCATGTTGTTACCCTCCTGAGCCATGACCGATCTCGACACCCGCCAGCTCACTCTGCCGCTTCTCGCAGTACCCACGGTGCTGCTTCCCGGCACGGTCTTCACCTTCGCCCTGTCCTCCGATGCTGCTCGAGCCGCAGTGCAGGCTGCCGAGGCCGGTGATGGCCGTGTGGTGCTGCACAACGAGGCTGCCGGCGACATCGGTGTCGTGGCCCGGGTTCCGAGCGCCGGCGCCATGCCCAACGGCGAGATGGCCGCGATCGTGCAGGCCGAGGCTCGTGCTCGAATCGTGGCCCGTCATCGGAGTGAACGGGGCAGCGAGCACGCCGAGATCGAGCTCCTGGTCGATGCCCGCCCCAGCCCGCGTGTCGATGCAGCGGCGCGTGAGATGCGTGTCGTCCTCGAAGAGATCGCCAAGCTGCGCAACAGCCGGCGGCTGCCCGAGATCCTTCGCAGTGTCGCCGAGCCCGGCCCACTGGCCGATGCGGTCACGACGTGGAGCGAGGCCGATCTCGATCACCAGGTCGCTGTGCTCGCTGCGCTCGACATCGGCGAGCGTGTCGATCTGGTCACCGAGTGGGCCAAGAATCATCTCGCCGAGTTGCAGGTCACCGCGCAGATCCGGGCCGACGTCACCGAAGGGGTCGACAAGCAGCAGCGCGAGTACCTCCTGCGCCAGCAGTTGGCAGCGATTCGCAAGGAACTGGGCGAGGGCGACGACGATGTCGTCGGCCAGTACCGGGCCAAGCTTGCCGAGCTCGATCTGCCGGAGAAGGCCGCCAACGCGGTCAACAAGGAGATCGACCGCCTCGAGCACATGGGTCAGCAGTCACCCGAGCATTCGTGGATCCGTACCTGGCTCGACCGCATCTTCGAACTGCCGTGGAACACTCGCACCGACGATCAATTGGACCTCGACCTGGCGCGTGCTGTCCTCGATGCTGATCACTACGGCCTCGACGAGGTCAAGGATCGCATCGTCGAGTTCCTGGCCGTCCGCAAGCTGCGTGTCGC
The DNA here is from genome assembly GCA_963779295.1 of Ilumatobacteraceae bacterium. Classification (GTDB taxonomy): domain Bacteria; phylum Actinomycetota; class Acidimicrobiia; order Acidimicrobiales; family Ilumatobacteraceae; genus JAENVT01. The sequence continues at coordinate 579,612 of CAVZXO010000008.1, read as the reverse complement.
CCGCGACATTCAACCCACCGATGTTGTCGTCCGGCAATCCGGCGCCGTCCTGACGCTCGTCGGGCCCCCCGGCGTCGGCAAGACCAGCTTGGGTGAGTCCGTGGCTCGGGCGATGGGCCGCAAGTTCGTTCGTGTCTCGCTCGGTGGTGTGCGCGACGAAGCCGAGATTCGTGGTCATCGCCGCACGTACGTCGGCAGCCAACCCGGACGCATCGCCCGAGCGATCATCGAAGCCGGCACCATGAACCCTGTGGTGCTGCTCGACGAGGTCGACAAGCTCAGCGCCGGCGGATGGAGCGGCGACCCGACGGCAGCGCTGCTCGAAGTGCTCGACCCTGCGCAGAACCACACGTTCCGCGATCACTACCTCGAGGTCGATCTCGATCTCAGCAACGTCGTGTTCATCGCCACGGCCAACGTTGCCGACACCATCCCGGCGCCGCTGCTCGACCGCATGGAGTTCATTCGGCTCGATGGTTACACCGAGGACGAGAAGGTGTTCATCGCCGAGCGGTACCTGCTGCCGCGCCAGATCGAGCTCGCCGGCCTGCGGGTCGACGAGGTCTCGCTGACGGAAGCTGCGCTGCGCGCCACGATCACCGGCTACACGCGCGAGGCGGGTGTCCGGTCGCTCGAACGTGAGCTCGGCAAGTTGACTCGCAAGATCGCCGCGAAGGTCGCGGTGGGTACCGGCTCGTCACCCGTCGAGGTCGACGTCGACGATGTCCGCACCTGGCTCGGCCGCGTCAAGGTCGACGACGAGATCGCCGAGCGCTCCAACGTTCCCGGTATCGCCACGGGCTTGGCTGTCACCGGAATGGGCGGCGACGTGTTGTTCATCGAGACGACAGCGTTCCCGTTGGCGGTCGACGGCGAGCCGTCGCTGACGCTCACCGGGCAACTCGGCGACGTGATGAAGGAGAGCGCGCAGATCGCGCTCAGCTTCGTGCGGTCGCATGCCGAGGAGCTCGGCGTCGATGTGGCGACGATGAACAAGCGGGTGCACGTCCACGTGCCAGCGGGTGCGGTGCCCAAGGACGGCCCGTCGGCCGGCATCACCATGACCACTGCGTTGGTTTCGCTGCTGACCGATCGTCCCGTCAAGCCGACGGTCGGCATGACAGGTGAGATCACCTTGCAGGGCAAGGTGCTGCCGATCGGTGGACTGAAGCAGAAGGTGTTGGCGGCGCACCGCGCCGGTCTCACCGAGGTGATCCTGCCGAAGCGCAACGGACCCGATCTCGAGGATGTCCCCGAGAAGGTCCGCGACGCGATGACGTTCCACCTCGCCGACACCTACGCGGATGTGCTGGCTGCTGCGTTCGCATAACATTGCGCGCATGACGTCACATCTGTCCAACGTGTGGTTCTCGGTCACCCCGCTGCAGGTAGCCAGCGGCAAGGGCTGCTGGGTGACCACGACCGACGGCGAGGAGTACCTCGACTTCGCCGCGGGCATCGCCGTCAACTCCACCGGTCACGCCCACCCGCATGTCGCCAAGGCGATCGGCGAGCAGGCGCAGCGGTTCATCCACGCGCAGGTCAACGTGTACAAGCACGATCTGCTCGAGCCATTGGCGGCCAAGCTCAGCGAGCTGTCGCCCGGTTCGATCGACACGTTCTTCTATGCCAACTCCGGCGCGGAGATCACCGAGGCCGCGATCAAGTTGGCCAAGCAGGTCACCAAGCGTCCCAACACCATCGTGTTCAGCGGCAGCTTCCACGGCCGCACGCACATGGCGATGGCGATGACGACGTCGAAGACCGGGTATCGCGCCGGTCACTTCGCGTTGCCGTCCGGCGTGTTCGTCGCGCCGTACCCCGATCCGCTGGCACCAGATCAGGATGTCGCGGTGGCCGAGGCACTCAAGGGCTTCGATCATCTGCTGAAGTCGATGACCGCGCCAGACGAGACGGCAGCCGTCATCCTCGAGCCGGTGCTCGGCGAAGGCGGTTACATCCCCGCGCCGCAGGCGTTCATGACCGGCCTCGTCGATCGGTGCCGCCAGCACGGGATCATGTTCATCGCCGACGAGGTGCAGAGCGGCTTCGGTCGCACCGGCAAGATGTTCGCCGTCGAGCACTATGGCATCGAGCCCGACATCATCTGCATGGCCAAGGGCATCGCCAGCGGGTTCCCGTTCGCGGCGCTCGGCACCCGCCGCGAGCTCGACGACAAGTGGCCGACCGGAAGTCACGGTGGCACGTACGGCGGCAACGCGATGGGCTGCGCGGCGGCGTTGGCGACGATCGAGGTCATGAGCGAGCCGGGCTTCATGGAGAACGTCGTCGCGCGTGGCGAGCAGTTGCAGGCCGGCATTCGCGAGCTGGCGCAAGAGCACGACGTGATCGCTCAGGTGCGTGGGATGGGCCTGATGGTCGGCACCGAGTTCCACGACGCGGCGCGAGTCGCGGCGATCCAGAAGCACTGCCTCGAAGAGGGTCACATGATCGTGATGAATGCCGGCACCTACGGCAAGTGCCTGCGGTGGATGCCACCGCTCGTGGTCAACGAACGAGAGATCGACCTCGGTCTTGCAGCGTTCGCTGCCGCACTCAAAGCCACTGCCTGATTCATGCCGCGTCTCGACGCCGGCCGCGTGGCCACATGGCGTGCGTTCGGCGTCGTCGCTACCGAGATGCAGCGCAAGGTCGAAGCGGGGTTGATCGACGACTACGACCTGCCGCTGTCGTGGTTCGAGCTACTCGCGGCGCTCCAGGCGCGGGTGGGGCGATGCGTGTGGGGGAGTTGTGCGAGGTGCTGCACGAGCTGCCGTCGAGCCTGTCTCGTCGACTCGATCGGCTCGAGGACGAGGGATTTGTCAGCAGGACTGCGACCCCGATGCCGGATGACAGGCGCGCGGTGACGGTGTCGTTGACCAGAGAAGGCCGAGCCGAATGGCGCGACGCCAACATCACCTATCGCCGCATGGTCCAGCAACACTTCGCCAATGTCCTGTCCGACACCGATGTCGCCGCGCTGCAGCGAATCTTCGGCAAGCTCGCGACGGCGCTAGTCGAGGCCGGCGTACATCGCCTCGATCTCGGCTGCGTAGCGGGCGTTCACGCCGCGCCGCTTGAGCTTCGAGGTCGGAGTCAACATGTCGCTGTCGGGCAGCCACTCCTCGCCGACGAGCGTGAACTTCTTGATCTGCTCGACCTGGGCGAACTGCTTGTTGATCTCGTCGACGCCGCGCTGCACCTCGGCGAGCACGGCCGGGTCGGTGGCGAGCTCGGTCGAATGATCGCGTCTGGCTTGCCGTGGGCCGTCGCCCACACCCGTGCCGCCTCGGGATCGAGCACGAGGATCGCCGAGCAGAACTTGCGGTTGTCGCCGATCGCCGCGGCCTGGCCGATCAACGGGATCGTCTTGAGCGCGGCCTCGAGGTTGGCCGGGCTGATGTTCTTGCCGCCGGAGGTGATGATCAGCTCCTTCTTGCGATCGACGATCCTCAGGTAGCCGTCGCTGTCGAGCTCGCCGATGTCGCCCGAGTGCAGCCATCCGTCGATGATCGTCTCGGCGGTCTTGTCGGGCTGTTTGAAGTAGCCCTGGAAGACGTTGCCGCCGCGGCACAGCACCTCGCCGTCGTCGGCGAGCACGACTTCGCAACCGGGGATCGCCTGGCCGACGTAGCCGGGATGGTTGGCGTTGGGGCTCCAGGTCATCGGGCCGCTCGACTCGCTCATGCCGTAGATCTCGCTCAGCGGTACGCCGATCGCGTTGTACCACTCGAGGATCGGGCGAGGGATCGCCGCTGCACCGGTGACTGCGGCGACGACGGCGTCGAGACCGACGAGCGCGCGGATGTTCGCGAAGGCAACGGCGTCGAGGAACGCCCACGTGTCGAGCTGCTCCTGCGTCGCGGTCCCGTCCCGCTCGGCGGCCTTGATCGCGACCGCCGCGGCGACGCCTTCGTCGAACTTGGCCTTGTTCTCCGGGTTCGCGGCCGAGCGCCGCATTGACGCCGTTGTAGATCTTCTCCCACACCCGCGGTACACCGAAGACGATCTCGGGGTGGACCTCTTTGAGGTACGACGACAACTGGTTGGGGTCGGGGCAGCAGTACACGCTGTAGCCGAGGATCAGGGATTGGTAGTGGCTCATCATCCGCTCGGCGATGTGCGCCATCGGGAGGTAGCTGACGACGCGCCTGCCGAGGAAGGTGTCGAGCCCGAAGCAGAGCTTCAACGACTCGACGGTGTAGACGACGTTGTACTGGCTGATCATCACGCCCTTGGGCGGACCGGTCGTGCCGCTGGTGTAGATGAGGGTGGCGATGTCGTCGGGCTGGACCTGGTCGGCCAACGCGTGGAGGTCGGCTTGGCCGTGGTCCATCAACACAGATGCGGGCAGCACCCCGTCGGGGCAGCCCGACGGCGGGGGATCGACGACGTAGATCTGTCTCAGGTTGGGTAGCTCGTCGCGGACCTTCAGCAGTCGTTCGACGAAACCGGCGTCTTCGACGATCGCGATCTCGGCCCCGGCGTGGGCGGCGAGGTATTGGATCTCCTCGGGTGACGACGAGTTGTAGATGCTGACAGGCGTCGCCCGAAGGAACTGGGCGGCGAGGTCGAACCAGTGAAATTCGGGACGATTGCGCATCATCAACAAGATCCGCTGCTCGGGTCCGAGACCAGCGTGTTGTAGCCCGGCGACCGCTCGTGCCGTCGTCTCGGCGTACTGGCCGATGGTCCATGTGTTCCACGAGTCGGGAGCGTCGCTCTTGCGGGAATGGAGGGCGGGTAGATCGGGGTGCTCGCTCGCCAGTTTCAAGAACAGCTGTGGCGTGTTGGTGTTGGCGACGGAACTGTGGATCTCTTCGATCGAGACTTGAGGCATGTCGTCAGTCTTTCACGTCTCGTCCGGCTTGAGTCTCGGTGCCGGAACACTGCAGACTGCAGCCATGCCCACAGCAGTCATCGTCGATGCCATCCGTACACCACTTGGTCGCCGCAACGGCAGGCTCAAGGACTGGCACCCCGTTGATCTTGCTGCCGAGACGTTGAAGGCCTTGATCGATCGCACGGGTATCGATCCGGCGATCGTCGACGACGTGGTGATGGGTTGCGTGATGCAGGTCGGCGAGCAGGCCGCGAACGTTGCCCGCAATGCCGTGCTCGCTGCGGGCTGGCCGGAGACCGTGCCTGGCACGACCATCGATCGTCAATGCGGATCCAGCCAGCAGGCCGCGCACTTCGCTGCCCAAGGGGTGATCGCAGGTGCGTACGACGTTGTCGTCGCGTCGGGGGTCGAAGTGATGACTCGGGTGCCGATGGGCGCCTCGATGGTCGATGGCAAGTTCGGCTTCCCGTTCGGACCGAAGGTCGGAGCTCGGTATGCGCCAAGCGGTGGCCTCGTTCCGCAGGGCATCTCTGCGGAGCTGATCGCCGACAAGTGGGGCTTGTCGCGAGACGACCTCGACGCGTTCGGCGCACGTTCGCAGCAGTTGGCTGCGCAAGCGACCGCCGAGGGCCGGTTCCAGGCGGAGATTCTGCCGGTGCTCGGCACAGATGGGGAGATGATGTCGATCGACGAGGGCTTGCGCGAGACGACGATGGAGTCGCTGGCCAAGCTGAAGCCGGTGTTCCGCACGGAGGAGGAAGGCGGCCGGGTGACCGCCGGCAACTCGTCGCAGATCACCGACGGCGCTGCGGCGATGCTGATCATGAGTGAGGAGAAGGCCGCCGAACTCGGTCTGACGCCGCGGGCACGGTTCGTCAACTTCTCGTTGGCCGGGGCAGATCCGCGAATGATGTTGACAGCACCGATTCCCGCGACCGAGAAGGTGTTCGCTCGGTCCGGTCTGACGATCGACGACATGGATCTGGTCGAGATCAACGAGGCTTTCGCCTCGGTCGTGCTTGCGTGGGAGAAGGAGCTCCATCCCGACATGAGCAGGGTCAACGTCAATGGCGGTGCGATCGCACTGGGGCATCCGCTGGGCGCCTCGGGTGCTCGGCTGATGACGACGTTGCTCAACGAGTTGGAGCGCACCGGTGGTCGATACGGGCTGCAGACGATGTGCGAAGGCGGCGGCATGGCCAACGCCACCATCATCGAACGCCTCGGCTGAGTAGGCTCCGCGGCTCGGGCCGGTCCCCGCGGCCCGGTCCCCGGCCGGCCGGTCCCCCGCGGCTCCGGCCGGTCCCCCGCGGCTCCGGCGGCTCCATGCTCGCCCGGGCCCTCACCCCATCCCAGTCCCTTGTGAATCGTCAGTGACGCAACCCGCTCCGGTCCGCCCTCGCCGGCGCTCCCTCGTGAATCGTCAGTGACGCAACCCGCCCGGCCGGCTACCGGTGTTTCGTCACGGACGATTCACAACGACTCTGTGCGAGAGGTCGGTCCGGTCGGTTTCGTCACGGACGATTCACGAAGGGATGTAACCCGCAGGGGTGACCGGGGGCGGGAGGAGCCCGCCGAACGACATCGAACACTCCTGCGCCGATCAGAGCCGGGCAGTGCGATGACGAGTTCGCTGATGCGTGTCTCGAGGCGGGTGTTGTGGCGTCGAGAACTCGATCCGCGAGCGAGTTCGCGGCAGCGAATCGTGTCTGTTGCTCGACCAGATCCGGGTGGTTTCCGTGAATCGGCGGCTCTGGCGAGCTGGTTCTTGAGCGACAAGTCGTCACGAAGCCGATGTCGTAGTGCAGCGAGCTGCGACGATGATCGCTTTGAACTGGTTGATCGCCCGGGTCCGGTCCATGATGGCGGCGTGGTAGACGATCTCGAGTTGGCGGATCGCCTCGACGCTGCCGTCACGCGACTTCGGTGTGCCGGTCGCCCGTCGCGAGATCACTGCACACGCTGCCGCGACAGCGTCAATGGTGTCGGTCTTGCCGTCGCTGCGTCGTGCCTTGCGATCGGGACGATCGACCTCGATCACCTCGACACCAGCAGCGCTCAGGTGTCGGGTGAGGCCCGCGCCCCAGCTGCGTCACACCCCCGGCGTACAACGGAACCATGCCAATCATCTCCCAACCCCGCCCCACCCATCGGGCCTGTTCATGGTGCGCCACAGAGTTCGCCGTGGTCCGGCGCCCAGGCCGCCCCCGCCTGTATTGCAATCACGCCTGCCGCCAGCGTGCATACGAGCATCGCCACGGCTTCGAGCACGAACGAACCGTTCGGCCTCTCCCGGCGCAAGCCCGCGGCGAGACGTGGAGCGGCACCGGTTACGAACGCAGTCAGTCGGGGCTCGTTGGTTCGCTCAGCAAGGTGCATGCGCTCCGAACGTCGGTACGTCCGGAGGGACGCCGACGTGAAACCCTGTGCGGCCTCCTGGTCCCGCCTCTCGTCGGACAGCACTTCAACGCGCTGCACGAATCCGCATGCAAGACGTGCGTCTCGGTCGCAGCTGCGAACCCCCTGCGATTCGGCATCGCTGCCTCGAACGAGCTCGCCCGCATGCGAGCCATGCTCGACGAAATGAAAGAACAGCGCATCGACCCGGCGGACGCGTTGCGGTGGATCAAAGCCAACGATCCGGTCGCGGCTTGACGATCACGGTCACCGGAACCTCACGGGTAGCCTGAGAGTGATGCCGGCCCTCTCGACGATCCTTTGGGTTCTCGGCGGCCTGGTTATCGCCATCGTCCTGTGGAAAAGCGGCATTGGCCTGCTGAGAAGCCTTACCACGCCGATGGCACCACCTCCACCTTCAGGTGAACTTCGCAAGGTCAACGTCAGGTACCGATGCAGCGTGTGCGGCCTGGAAATCAAGCTCACGCTGGCTCCGGATGAGGATCCGCCGCCGCCACGACACTGTCTCGAAGACATGGACGTCGTCGCGCCCGTCTTCGAGTGATCTCCACAGCCTGTGGATAAGTATGTGCGGAAACTACAAGAGTGTGAGTTGCGTCATCGCCATTTGGTCGCGACCCACAGGCCTGCCAGCAGGAAGCCGAGCCCGACCAGCACCGGTGTGTTGGTGTTGTCCCAGATGAGATAGCGCGACAGAATCGCCAGGACCCCGATGGCCAAGAGCGAGATCATCAGGATCGGCACCCACCGCGGACTCTCGTAAAAGTCCTTCGGCGTAGGTGGCGTGTAACGCGACGATGCCGAGACGCTGGCCGACGAGGTGCCGATCGGCTCCGTCGTCGTCGTCGCCTGCCCTGGTCTGGTGCCCTTCGGGGTCACCCGACCGGATGTCTTGCGTTTCGGTGGAGCCACGGCGAGACAGCATACGCCACAGAACACATTCGACACGACCGGTAGCTCCGCGACAGTCTTGTGCCGTGACATCACCCCGGGTTCTGGTCCTCGACAGCTACGACAGCTTCGTCTACAACCTCGTTCAGTACCTCGGCGAACTCGGCGCCGATCCCATCGTCGTCCGCAACGATCAACTGACCGTCGACGAGGCGCTCGCCATCGATCCGGACGCAGTACTGCTCTCCCCGGGCCCGGGGCGACCCGAGGACGCAGGCATCATCTGCCCAGTCGTGCCGGCCTTCGCGGAGCGTGGTGTCCGCGTGCTCGGCGTGTGCCTCGGGCTGCAGGCGATCGGTTACGTGTACGGAGGTTCGATCGTTCGTGCGCCTTCATTGATGCACGGCAAGACCTCACCGATCGAGCACCACGGCGTCGGGGTGTTCCACGACCTGCCCTCCCCCCTCACCGCCACTCGCTACCACAGTCTCGTGATCGATCCGGCGACGATGCCCGACTGCCTCGAGGTCACGGCAACATCGGGTGACGTCGTCATGGGCGTCCGGCATCGCACCCTTCCGATCGAGGGTGTGCAGTTCCACCCGGAGAGCATCCTCACCGCCGTCGGTCACGACCTCTTGCGCAACTTCCTCGACGCGGCCTAGAGCAATCGCTGCCTACGGAGTGGGAGTGAAGCTCCTGGCGTCGGTCGCCGAGTTGTTGCCCGTCGACGGATCAGTCACGCCGCTCGGAGGTGAGATGGTTGCGGTGTTCGACAGGCTGATCGGCGGTGTGCCAGTGATGGTTCCCGTCACAGTGAAGATGACAACACCGTTGACAGGGAGATCGATCGTGAAGGCCGTGATGTCGCCGCTGGCACTCGCCGGACAGTTCGTTGCATCGCACGTCCAACGCGGATTGAGCAGCCCGCTCGGGAACTGGTCGTTGACCCTGGCTCCGGTGACCGCCGACGGGCCGGCATTTCGAGCGGTGATGGTGTAGGTCACCGTCGATCCGGAAAGGCTGCTGGTCTTCGTGATCGACAGGTCGGCGGTGGGCGGGGCCGTGGTCGTCGGGGGAAGTGTCGTGGAGGTGGTGGTGGTCGGGGCCGCCGCAGCCTTGCCGACCTTCAGTCGGATCGTGGTTCCGGGCGGCACCGATTCGGTCGGCGGGATGCTCTGGGAGATGACGTGGCCATCGTCAGGCGAACCGATCGCAACCGTCACGAACTGAACTTCGGCAACGAGGCCTCGTTGCGTCAACTGGTTCCGTGCGGCGGCCTCGGTGAGCCCTTCGACGGGAGGAACCTTGACGTTGGCTGGTCCGCTCGACACGACCAGCGTGACCTTCGACCCCTTCGCCAGCGGAGTGTTGGCTGGAGGGTCGGTGCGGATCACGTTGTTGGCGGCGACTGTGGCGCTCGCTTCTTGCACCACGGTGACGACAAAGGTGTTCGGCTCGGCTTCGAGGGCGGCTCTGGCGGCATCGGCGGGCTGATTGGTGAGATCGGGCACGCTGACCTGATCCGGAGCCTTCGACACTGTCAGCACAACGACGGTTCCCTGCACTGCGGATTCACCGAACGGGGGGGTGGTGCTCAACACCCTGCCCGGCTCGAGTGTGGAGTCGATCACGAAGTTCGATTCGGGCCCGACCGTGAAACCGGCCCCGGTGAGGGCGCTCGTGGCTTCCTCGACCGTCATCCCGCTGACGTCGGGGATCGGCACCGGCGCCTTGATCGGGTTGTAGTACACATCGATCGCTTGACCGGTGTTGACGATCGTGCCGGCGATGGGATCGGTTCGCACGACGGCGCCTTCGACCGCATCAGGTGTGGGCTCTTCGATCTTGTTGAAAGCGAGCCCGGCGTCTTCGAGCTTGGTAGTGGCTTCGTCGAGTTGAAGACCGACGACGTCCTCGAGCGGGAACGTGGACGGCTTCTCGTCATTCTTCAACACGTTGAACAGCACGATGCCGCCCGCCACCAACGCCAGCAGGGCGATGAACGCGACGACGCCGTACCAGTTGTTGCGTGCCTCGCGTTGCATCTGCTGAGGCATCATCGCACTGCGCGCCATCACCGTGGTTGCCTGCGCTGGATTCGCGGCCGTGCGAGGCATCGCCCGCGTGACGTTGGCGGCGGAACCGGTATCGCCTGTTCGCAGCGGCGCGGCGACCGCGCCGGCCACAGCGGCCAACGCCAGCACCGGCTCTCCACTGCGATACCGGCGCAGATCGTCGCGCAACGCCTCCGCATTGGCGTAGCGCATGTTGGGATCCTTGGCCAACAGCTTGGCAACGATGGCCTCGAACGGTCGCGGCACGTCGGCCACCAGTTGGTTCAACGGCTGCGGAAGATCATGCACCTGCTTGTAGGCGATGCTGACCGGGTTCTCACCGGAGAAGGGCGGCTTGCCCGCCACCATCTCGTACAGCACGATGCCCAGCGAGTAGAGGTCGCTGCGCGGGTCGGGCTGCGCCCCCTGGGCCTGCTCGGGTGAGAAGTACGTCGCCGTGCCCATCACCGATCCGACCTGGGTGAGGTTGTTCTCACTCGGCGCATTCATCGCTCGGGCGATGCCGAAGTCGGCGACCTTCACTTGGCCATTCGCGCCGATCAGGATGTTGGCCGGCTTGATGTCGCGGTGGACCACGCCGCTTGCATGCGCGTTGCCGAGCGCGGCAGCGACCTCGTTGGCGATCTCCGCGGCCTGCACCGAGTTGACGTGCCCATTTGCGCGCAGGATGTCGGCCAAGGTGCGTCCCTGCACGTACTCCATCGCCATGAAGTAGGTGTTGGCGTACTTGCCCCAGTCGTACACGGCGACGATGTTGGGGTGGGTCAAGTTGGCGGCGGACTGGGCCTCGCGACGAAACCGTTCGACGAAGTTCGGATCGGTCGCGAACTCCGGAAACAGCACTTTGATGGCCACGAGACGGTCGAGCAACAGGTCGCGCGCCAAGAAGACGTCGGCCATGCCACCCCGTCCGATGCGCTGCTGGATTTCGTAGCGGTCGTTGAGAACCGTCCGCTCGCCATTGTCTGTCACGTGCTGCCTACGCTGCTTTCCTGCGCGTCGAACGCGCCACGAGGATACCCATGCAAGGTCGCTGATCTGACGTCACGCGGTCCTCACCCTGCTGGTCCGGTCGGATGAGCGAACAGATAGTCGAGCACCTGTTTGGCAATCGGGCCGGCCAACCTTCCGCCGGTGCCGGCGCTGATCTCGTCGTCGGGGCCACCTTTCAGGACCACGGCGACTGCGTACTGTGGAGCCTCTGCCGGTGCGAACCCGATGATCCACGCGTTCGACCTCTCGGGCCCGGTCGTGTTCAGTTGAGCGGTACCCGTCTTGGCCGCTGCCTGGATTCCGTTCTCGAGTTGCATCGGTTTGCCGGTTCCCTGGTTGACGACGCCGATCATCAACGTGGTCAGCGTGTCGGCCGTCGTCGACGAGATCGGGGTCTTCCACACCGACGGTGTGGTCTGGGTCAGCACACCGCCGCTGTGATCGAGCGTGGCGTCGACGACGTACGGTTTCATCATCACGCCGCCGTTGGCGAGTGTGCTCGCAACCATGGCCATGTGCAACGGCACCATCGTGGTGCTGCCCTGACCGAAGCCGCCGATCGCCAGCAACGGCAGTTGGTCCGTGAAGTCGGAGACCTCGCCGAAGCTGCTCGCCGCCGGCGCAGGAAGATCGAACGGCAACGTCTCGCCGATTCCCCACTTCTTGGTGCCTTCGACCATCCTGTCCGGGCCGAGTTCGATGGCCAACTCGGCGAACGGAATGTTGCAGCTGCGATAGAAGATGACGACCATCGAGCCGCCACAAGCGGTGCCGCCGAAGTTCTGGATCGGGTCGGTGGTCTGCGGCGGGATGTACTCCGTGGTGCTCGGAAACTCGCGGTCGAGCGACGTCACCCCGTTCTCGAACGCGATCGAGGTCGTGATCACCTTGAAGCTCGAGCCCGGCATGTATCGCTCTTGGTAGGCGTTGGCGAGTAGCGGCTTGCCGGGCGAGGCGTTGAGGAATGTCAGCGCCTTCTCGGCCTCCACCGAGTTGTGCACCGCGACGACCGCGGGATCGAAACGCGGATAGCTGATCATCGAGATCACCGCTCCGGTGTGGGGGTCCATCACGACCACCGAGCCCTCGCGTGTGCCCAGCGCGTCGGCCGCGACCTGCTGCACGTCGGGTCGCACCGTCAGCAAGACGGTCCCGGTGTTGTCATCGCCGCTGAACAATCCGCCGATCGCTCGCAGCTTCTGCTCGGTGGTGTCGCCCATCAACACGTCGTTCTGCGTCCGCTCGATACCCGTCGAGCCGAAGCTGTAGGTGTAGTAGCCGGTGATGTTGCCGAACAGATCGCCGGTCGGGTACTCACGCTGGTAGCGGAACTGCTCGCCCTGCGGCGTCGGCACGCTGCGAGCCAGCACGGTGCCGTCGGCGGCGAGGATCGGACCTCGTGGCCGGTTGAAGTCGCGCTCGGTCTGACGGTTGTTGCGCGGGTCGGAGTTGAGCTGTTGCTGGCGCCCGACGGCCAGCACGTTCAGCTGCACGAACAGCACCAGGTAGCACACCAACAGTCCGGCAGCGAGGCGGCGGATCTGCTTGTTCATGCGCCGGCCTTCGCGACGCGCCGCCGCTGCCGGTAGGCGTCGAACCGTTCCGACGTGGTCAGCTCGTTCGGTGTCTCGCCGAGGCGTCGAGCGGTCGAGTCACTGACCCTGACCAACAGTGCCAACAGCACGTAGTTGGCCAACAGGCTCGACCCGCCGTAGCTGACGAACGGCAGGGCGATGCCGGTGAGGGGCACCACGCGAGTGACACCGCCGATGATGATGAACGCCTGCATACCGACGATCGTCGTGAGACCGGTCGCCAGCAACTTCTCGAATGGTCGGTCGGCGCGGATGGCGATGCGCAACCCGCTGCCGATCATCAGCAGAAAGCCGCTCAGGATCGCAGTCGTCCCGAGCAAGCCCATCTCCTCACCGATTGCGGCGAAGATGAAGTCCGTCTTGGCCACGGGGATCTTGTTGGGGCTCCCCAACCCGAGCCCGGTGCCGCCGGTGCCCCCGTTGGCGAACGCGAACATCGCCTGCACGATCTGGTAACCACGGCCCTCGTACTGCGGCCACGGGTTGCGCCAGATCGCAACACGAGTCTTGACGTGATCGAACAGTCGCCAGGCAGTGAAGGCCGCACCGGAGAACAGCATCAGTCCGATCACCAGATAGCTGGCTCGCTCGGTCGCCACCCACATCATCACGATGAACAGGGTGAAGAACAGCAGTGACGAACCGAGGTCCTGTTCGAGCAACCATCACGACCACCGCGAATCCCCAGGCGAGCGCGATCGGAAGCAGGTGGCGCAGTTCGGGGAGGTGGAAGGGCCCGACTCGCCATCCTCCGGCGGCGATCAGCTCGCGGTGATCGGCGAGGTATCCGGCGAAGAACAGCGCCAGCGCGATCTTGGCGAATTCGCCGGGCTGGAAGTTGATCGGACCGAGGCTGACCCAGATCCGCGCCCCGCCTTTGGTGTTGCCGATGCCCGGCACGAGCGGCAGCAACAACAACGCCGCGCCGATCGCCAAGAAGCTCCACTGGTAGCGGGCCAGGTCGCCCGCTCGTTGGACGACCATCAACGTGACCACGTAGGCGACGATTGCCACGAACGTCCACGTCGTCTGCAACCCCGCGGCGCGTTCACTGAGCCTGGCGATCATGACGTACCCGACGCCGTGCAACAGCGCAGCGAGCGGCAAGATCGTGCCGTCGGCACCCTTGGCCAGCACTCGGTTCGCGAGGTGAGCGACCACGAGCAGTCCGAGGACTGCGATCGTGAACGGTACGAGGATCGGTGGGATCACCGCGTTCTGCCCGAGCGACGCCAGCGTGTACGCCACGCCGGTGATGGTCGCGGCCATCACGACCAGTCCGAGCTCCGTACGACGCCGAGCTGCGGCGATCGGTGTCGCGCTCATGGGCCTGATGTGCTCGTGCCCACGATCGTCGTGGTCGGGCTCGAGGTCGCGATGGTGCTGCTGGTCGAACTCGTGGCCGGCGTTGTCTCCGGCGTGGTCGCAGGCTCGGTGACGGCAACCGTCGTCGTCGGCGCCTCGTCGTCCTGGGCGTTGTTGTAGATGAGCGCGGCGACCAGGGCGGCGACGACGACGAGCGCGGCCGCGGCGCCGAGCCACTTCAAGAAGCGGCGGGTGCCCCACTTGCTCGATGCCGCTGGCGGCTTGTCGGTCCCGCCGACAACGACGACCGGTGGCACGGGAGCGCCTGGGACGACGATGACACCGGCAACGCCGGGCACGCTGTTGGCGTCGGCATCGATCATCGTGTTGGTCGACTCCGACCCATCCCAGCCGGGCTCGGATTCGAGCTCGGCATCGGCAGCCGTCGGCTCGACGCCCTGCAACACGTCGACCACCACGACGGTGATGTTGTCGCGGCCGCCGCTGGCGTTGGCCTTGGCGATCAACAGATCAGCGCACAGTTGAGGGTCCGCGGTGGTGAGAGCGATCGCGGCAATGTCGTCGTCGTGGACTTCGTCGACCAGTCCGTCGCTGCAGAGGATGAATCGGTCGCCGTGAACCATCGGCACGAGCCACGTGTCGACACGAACTGTCGGCTCGATGCCGAGGGCTCGGGTGACGATGTTTCGCCGAGGATGGGTGCGCGCCTCGTCCTCGCTGATGTGGCCGGTGTTGACCAGTTCCTGTACGTAGCTGTGGTCGACAGTCGCCCGGTGCAAGTCGCCGTTGCGCAGCAGGTAGGTGCGTGAATCACCGACGTTGACGAGTGCGAACCGGGCGACGTTGGATTCGTCGGCGCGCATCACCACGAGCGCTGTCAGCGTGGTGCCCATTCCCTGATGGTCGGCACTGGCGTGGGCAGCCTGATAGATCGAGGCGTTGGCCTCGACGACGGACGCGACGACGACGCCGACGTTGCTCGCGCCGGTGCCGAGCCGATCGCGGATGATGCGCGCCGCGATCTCGCTGGCGACTTCGCCCGCCTGATGCCCGCCCATTCCGTCGGCGACACCGAAGACCATCGGCTCGGAGACGAACGCGTCTTCGTTGCCGGTACGCACGAGGCCTACGTCGGTGGCGGCCCCCCATCGCACGGCTGGTTGGTCGGTGAACGCAACATGGTCGCTCACTATTCGGCCTCGAACACGGTGCTGCCGATCTGCACGCGGTCGCCGGTGGTGAGACGCTCGGGTGCGGTCAGCCTCTTGCCGTTGAGGTAGGTGCCGTTGGTCGAACGAAGGTCCTCGATCATCGTCGAACCGGCGTCGCGATACACGCGCGCATGAAGTTGCGACACGAACGAATCGTCACCCATGCCGATCGATAGCCGTGGCGGCGCGGCCGATGGTGGTCTCGTCACCGATCGCGTACACCGTGCCCTTGGTCAGCTTCGGCTCGATCACGACGAATCGCCCGATGTTGCCGCGCCTGCCCTTCGATGCCCGAACGGCACGCTTGCCGGGTGGCGGCGACGTGACCGGTGCCGGCGCGGCGACCGTTGGATCGGTCGGCGCGACGGCGCGAGCCTGCACGTTGATCCCGCCCTGCGGAGCACGAACCTCGCTCCAGACAGCCCACAGCACTCTGGCGAAGAACACGTAGAGCAGCGCCAGCAGTACGTACTTGAGAATGCCGAGTAGCGGCTCGGTGGCGGCTGCGATCACGTTGCCTCGAAGCGCAGATGCGTGCTCCCCACGCTCACGATGTCGCCGTCGGTCAATGTTCGTTCACCGTCGATGCGGGTGCCGTTGATCTTGGTGCCGTTGGTGGAGCCGAGGTCGACGATGACGAACGCGTTGCCGCGATGGTGCACTTCGGTGTGCCGGCGACTGACGTTGGCATCGGGCAACGCAATCGTGCAATCGGGAAGCCGCCCGATGGTGACGAGCCGATCGCTCAATGAGACTCGCTCGCCCGACGGCAGCACCAACGTGGCTGCACCGCCGCCACTGCCGGCCTCGCGCATCCGCGACGAGATGGTGAACCGGCCCGGCTTCAGGGTGTTGTCGACCGCCATCGTCACCCGAACCGGGCCCATGAAATGGAAGCCCTTCGGCGCGGGCATATTCGCGGGCGGTCTCGCACAACTCGTTGTTCAACGCCTCGTCGATGTCGGCGAACGCGGCGTGATCCTTGCCGCTGAGCTGGAAGTTGAAGTCGTTGGGGACGATGCGCCTGCCCTTGACGTCGACGCTGCGATTGTCGTCCATCTCGCGCAAGAGTCGCCGGCCGAGCTCGACCGGACGAATGCTGGAATGAGAACCACGTGAGAACACGCCCTCGACCATACGCTCTAGCGACCGCTCGAACGATTGCAATCCCATAACTTGGCGACAGGGTAGTGGCGTTCACCAGCACTTTGCGGTCGGTCCCACTGGTCGGTCGACTGGCGTCGGAAGTGGGTTCACGCGCGAGACTGTCGGCGATGCAAGGGGTTCACGCCCGGAATCGGTGTTGGGGGTGAAGGTGGCGATTGCTAGCGTGTGAGCCTCTACTCGGGCGAGTGGCGAAATGGCAGACGCGCTAGCTTCAGGTGCTAGTAATCGAAAGGTTGTGGGGGTTCAAGTCCCCCCTCGCCCACTCTCACAGCGGCGGAAAAGTCATCGAATCGTCGCGGCGCCGGGGCCGGTCGATGACGTAGAATTCAAAGACCCCACACCGAAATCTCTCCGGATTTTGCGAGTTGTCGTCTCGCATGGCGATTCGCAGGTTCGCCCCACGAATGCTGCCAACGTCGCCCCCTCTGCTGTCGTCTCGCCGACAGGTGCTCACCGCTGGTCTGTTCGCGGCCCTCGGTTCGATGGCGGCGGTCGAGTTGCTCAGCGGCCAGCGGGCCGGCGCGGCACCGCTGCGGGGTTCGGCCAAACGAGTGTCGGTGGTCGGCGATTCGCTGACGGTCGGCACGGTGCCGTACCAGGCCGACGCGTTCGTGAGTGTCGGTTGGGAGTCGTCGACGATCGATGCGTTCAACAGCCGAGGAATACGGACGAAGGCGAAGCGGGATCAGAACACCGGCTTGACATCGGTCGACGCGATCCGGGCCAAGTCGGGTGACTCCGACCTGTGGATCGTTGCACTCGGTACCAACGATGCCGGCTTCTACAAGCGAGACAAGCAGGCAGAGGTCGTCGCTTCGATGATGGATCGGATCGGCAAAGGTCATTACGTGATGTGGGTCAACGTCTACCTCCCGGCGACGCCACCGAGGCAACAGAGTTGGAACACGACGCTCACCACGGTGGCCAAGGACTACCCCGACTCGATGTTCGTCCTCGACTGGGCGACGTTGGCCGCCGAGAACCCGAACTGGTTGGCCAACGATCAGATCCATTGCAGCGGCAAGGGCTACCACCGTCGCGCGACGGCCATTGCGATGGCCTCGCGCAGCCTCATTCCGCCGACGCCACCCGATCCTGGACCGTATCGAACCGGGCAGCTCTGGACGCAGATCCCGATCGGGCCGGTCACTCTCTAGTAGTGGAGCGCGGCCTAGTAAGTAGACTCGTCATGGGCATCCCTACAACCGACATTGCCGCGATGCATCGGCGCGCCCTCGAATCAACGCGCGCCTTCGTGGCCGGAATCGACGGCGATCAGTGGACGCAACCGACGCCGTGCGAAGGCTGGACGGTCCACGACCTCCTCAATCACATCGTCGCCGGAAACCTGTGGGCCGCCGAGTTGGCCCGAGGGCGCACCATCGCCGAAGTCGGATCCACACTCGATGGTGACGTGGTCGGCGCCAGCGCGCTGGAGGCATACGACGCGTCGGCCGAGGCGGCAGCTTCCACGTTCGAGGCACCGGGTGCGCTCGATGCTCCGTGCGCTGTCTCCTACGGGCCGGTCCCCGGCTCGATCTACGCCGGGCATCGCTTCCTCGATGTCCTGATCCACGGCTGGGATCTGGCAGCGGCAACCGGCCAACCCACCCACCTCGATCCCCAACTCGTCGATGCCTGTTGGGAGGTCGTGCGACCTCAGTTGTCGATGCTGCAAGCAAGCGGCATGTTCGGTGTCGAAGGATCCAGCGACGCCAACGGCGATGCGCAGGCAACCCTGCTGGCTGCTCTCGGTCGCGCGGGCTAGTCGCGTGTAGGTTCGCCCTGTGCCGAACCTCTCCGAATCCGACATTGCCACCGCAGCTCAGGCGCTGTTTCAAGCCGAGCTCGACAACATCCCGATCACGCCGATCTCCGAGCAGTACCCGACAGCCGACATCTCCGACGCGTATGCGATCTCGCAAGCCGTGACCGACTTGAAGGTTGCTGCGGGTCGGGTGATCAAAGGCCACAAGATCGGTCTCACCTCCAAGGCGATGCGGGCGCTCACCAACGCCACCGAGCCCGACTACGGCACGATGTTCGACAACTGGTTCGTGCTCGAGGGCGGCATCGTGCCGCGCAGCACGATGAACCGCCCGCTCGTCGAAGTCGAGCTTGCGTTCGTGTTGAAGGAGCCGCTGTCCGGCCCGGCGGTCAACGTCGCCGACGTCATCCGGGCGACCGACTTCGTGCTGCCGGCCATCGAGATCGTCGACACCCGCCAGAACGGACGCGGCCCCAACACGTTGATCGACAGCATCTCCGACGCGGCCGCGTGCGGTCTGGTGATTCTCGGGGCGAACCCGACGAAGCTCGACGACATCGACGTGCGCAACGTCGGTGCGACGTTGTCGATCAACGGCGACATCGAGGAAAGTGGCTTGGCCCGGGCGGTGATGGGTAACCCGATCAATGCTGTCGCCTGGCTCGTCAACAAGCTGTTCGAGTTCGGTGTCAGTCCCGAGGCCGGCCATGTGATCCTGTCGGGATCGTTCATCAAGGCCATCCCGTTCCAGGTCGGCGACAACGTCGAGGCGCTGTTCAACGGCCTCGGCGAGGTGACGTTCCGCGCGCTCGCTGACCTTCAGTCGTCGATGTAGGCGATGAACTCGCAGGTCACGATCTTCGTACCCGCAGTGACCTGACTGTGCCGCGCCGGACGCGCGTCGGCGTCCGGGAAGTGCTCGATCCAGATCGGATTGCACGAGTCGCGGAACGTGGCATCCGGTACGAAGAACGTGATGCGGGCGATGTGCCGCCACTCGGCGCCGGCTCGCCTGGAGCATCTCGCCGATGTGGTGGAACAGGTTGGCGTACTGCGCCTCCGGAGATTCCGGCACGGTCTGTTCGCCGGGATCGCGCGGCGCGATGACGCTCGAGACCAGCAACGGTCCGACCCGCGACGCAGCGGGAATCGGATTGACGTGCTTGAAGCTCTCGATGTCGATCGACTTCCTGCCCATGGTCACTGGCCCCCTTGATCCGTTTGCCGAGCCGCGAACCACGCCTCGAACTCCGCTCGACGATCCTTCGACACCGGGAACACGCCGACGGTGCTCTCGCCGGCGTCTACACGTTCCAACGCCCACGTCTCTTCGGCCTCTTGCTGCACCGATGCTGCGGCGAGCTCGACGACGAGTGATGGCGGGATGATGACCACGCCTTCGCCATCGCCGACCACGATGTCGCCGGGCATCACCGTGACACCGGCGCACGCGATCGGGATCTGATGCTCCAGTGGCATGTGCAGACGACTGAACGTCGCGGCGTGCGACGACCCGTGATAGACCGCGATGTCGAGCTCGGCAACGGCCGGCGTATCGCGCACTGCGCCATCGGTGATCATCCCGACCGCTCCACGGCGCAGGGCACGCAACGCGAACACGTCGCCGAACGTTCCGGCGTCGGGCTCGCCGCGCGCCTCCATGATCAGGACCTCTTCCGGGCGCGAGGCTCTCGACCGCCCGGCGTTGTGCGTTCTGGCCGCCGGCCAGTTGCGGGTTGAGGTCTTCGCGCATCGGCACGTAGCGCAGCGTGTGCGCATAACCGAGAACGCGCTGACCGGGCTTGATCGGTTTCAGACCGCTGAGAAAGGTGGACCGAATGCCCTTGCGCTGCAACTGGCTGGTGATCGTCGCGGTCGACACCGAGTTGAGCTGCGAACGCAATTCGTCGGTGAGCAGGACTGGACGCGGTGGCTCGTCGGATGACATCGACCTAGTCAAGCACGACGGACCTGCAGGCCCGCAACGCGGCGAACCGTGACTTGCCCGGCGATCTAGGTCAGTTCGTGCGTGTTCCAGGTCGGCCGCGTATCGGCGGCCTGCACGTACTGCTCGGCGAGGCGACGTAGCAGGTAGTTCTCGAAGCCCACCTCCGGCAGCGCCGGCGCGTACAGATGGCCCTGCTGTCTCACGCAGCCGAGGGCGATCAGAGCATCGGCTTGGGCGCCGGTCTCGACTCCGTCGGCCGTGACCTCGAGGCCGATCTCGCGGGTCAGTGCGATGATCGATCGCACGATCGCGCGGTCGTGCGGATGCGTCGTGATGGTGTCGATCGAGATGCGGTCGATGCGCACCTCGTCGAGGGGCAGGCGGCGAAGCATGCTGAGCGACGACACACCCTGTGCGAAGTCGTCGAGGCAAACACGACCTCCGCGAGCACGGAACTCAGCGAGGTTGGAGGCTGCCGAGGGCAGGTCGACGGTGACGAAGGATTCCCGAACGTCGACCGTCAACAGTTGTGGATCGATGCCGTCGACCAACATGTCGATCGGGTTGTCGCGCCATGGTCGCTCCGTCGAGTGCGGTGCCAGATTGACGCGGAACCGGAACCCGTCCGGTAGGCCCAGCACCGCCAGTCGACGGATCTGTCGGCGTGCCCCGCCGAACACCCGCTCCGTGACTCGGTCGAGCAACCCGGCGCGGACGGCGAGCTCCATGAAGTCGTGCGCAGGGATCACGGTGCCGTTCGGCTGCACCCAACGGGCGAGGAGTTCGGCGCCGACGATCATGCCCGTGCTCGCGTCGAGCTCGGGCTGGAAGAACGGGACGATGTCGCCGTCGTCGATGGCCCGTCGTAGACGCAGTTCGAGATCGATCCTCTGGCGGTTGTCGCGCGCCAGGTCGGCGTCGAAGTGGGTGACGCGGCTGCGGCCCGAGGTCTTTGCCTGGTAGAGGGCGACGTTCGCGTTGGCCAAGACCTCGCTGACGTTGGCGCCGTGTGTCGGGCGCGTGGGCGATCCCGATGCTGACCGACGACGGCAACTCCCGGCCCGCGGCGTGGATCGCTTGGCTGAGCACACCTTGCAACTGGTGAGCCACCGCAACCGTCGACTGCTCGTCGGCGCCCGGCAAGGCGACGATGAACTCGTCGCCGCCGATGCGTCCGGCGACCCCGTTCGTGTTCACACAACGCTCGATTCGATCGGCGACGATTCGCAGGAAGTGGTCTCCACCGCGATGACCCGAGCGTGTCGTTGACCGCCTTGAACCGATCGAGGTCCAAGAACAGCACGCCGACGGGGAGCGTCGAGTTCTCGCCGATCATCGACTCCAGCGTCTCGAACATCCCGCGGCGGTTGAGCAGGCCGGTCAGGGCGTCGTGGGTGGCTTGATGGGTGAGCTGCTCGATCGAGATCGCCAGCTGCCGCGTTCGTCTCGGTGAGTTGGACCTGATCTCGTTCGATCTCGGCGAGCAGATCCTCGCTGGTCTTCTGCAGGAGGATCGCCGGTTCGCGCCGTCTTGTTGAGGGTCGAGTGGATCACGGTGAGAGCGACTGCGTAGAACAGCCACAGCGCGGCCAACCCGCGAAGTCGGATGTCGGCTCGACGCCATCAGCGTGAATGCCGACGTCGCCGCCATCGGTGCCAGCACGCTGACGAACATGTCGCGGCGCCCGGCCGTCAGCATCGCCGCGAGCGCGCCGGCGGTGGTCGGGAACACCGCGAAGAGCATGACCATTTCGATCGAGGCGGAACTGGCCACCCACGTCGACATACCGAACACCACGCCCATCGATGCCAGGCCGACGCGGAGCAGCCACACGATCCAGTGTGGAGGTCGTGTGCTCGAGCCCTCGGGCCGGCCGTCGTGTCGCGGTGATTGACGTCGGAACGCGACCACGCCGGCGACCGATCAAGATCGTCGAGACGGCGGCGGCACCGATCCACAGTTGCAGGCGGACATGATCGATCTCGTCCTTGCGTGAGGACTCCGACGAGACGGTGAACGGAATCAGCCAGAAGGGCCCGATCGCAGTGTTGGCGACGACAGGGCCCAAGGCGCGCTCACGCAGGATCTTTTCCTGATCGTCCCTCGTCGGCGATTCCGCCTCCGCCACCGTGTTCTCCTTGGCCATAGTCCGCGCCAATGCGCTGTTGTTGTTATCGGCCGGATGCGGCCGTGTCGTGAGGTCTATCTCGATTACTTTGACCCTGTCATGTCGCACGGGCCAACGTCACATCGTCCGTGAGAAGTCAACTCGTCGCGCGGCCGATTCGCCCCCTCGCCGACGGGTGAGTTGCACCTCGGAAACCTCAGAACAGCGCTGGTCGCGTGGTTGATCGCGCGAAAGGGTGATGGAGAGTTCCTGGTGCGGATGGAAGACCTCGATCGGGTGACATCGTCCCCACTGCACGAGGCCGAGCAACTGGGCGCGCTCGCCAGCATCGGGCTGGATTGGGACGGTGAGGTGGTTCGCCAGTCGGAGCGATTCCCTCTGTACCTGGATGCCATCGATCGACTGCGCGGCGCAGGTCTCGTCTACGAGTGCTACTGCACCAGGCGTGAGATTCGTCTGGCGGCGCAGGCACCCCATGGACCGGATCCGGACGGACGTTACCCAGGCACCTGTCGCGATCCTCAGCCGATCGCGATCGCCAAGCGCTCCGAGAGGCAGGCCGCAAACCGGCGTTGCGCCTGCTCAGTGACGGTGGCGACGAGTCGTTCGTCGACCGATTCTGCGGAACCCACAGCGGCAGGGTCGACGACGTCGTGCTGCAGCGCAACGACGGCGTGCCCGCGTACAACCTGGCAGTAGTCGTCGACGACGCCGCCCAAGGGGTGACCGAGGTGGTCCGCGGAGACGACCTGCTGGCATCGACACCCAGCCAGATCGTGTTGCATCGCCTGCTCGACCTGCCAGTTCCCGAGATACGCGCACGTACCGCTCGTGCTGGCTCCCGACGGGTCGCGACTCGCCAAGCGCCACGGTGCGGTGACGCTCGCCGATCTCGCAGCGCAGGGCACGTCACCCGGCGAGGTCTGTGCGCGCTTGGCGGCGAGCATCGGCATCGACACCTCCGGGCGTGCCGTGCTGGCAGGCGATCTCCTCGATCGATTCGACCCGGAGCGGCTGCCACGAACGCCGTGGCAGCTGACCACCGACGAACTCTGACACGATCGTGGGCATGTTCGATGATCTGCAGCAAGTGTTGGGCTACCGAGGCGCGATCGACCAACGAACGGGCGTCTCGCAGGTCGGCGCCGACCTGCTGGTGTTGCCGTGTTGGACCCCCGAGTTCTGCGCAACGGTGATCCGTGCAGCCGAGGCGATCGGCGCGTTCGAACCCCAACCCGATGATCCCGTGCCTGGTCACGAGGTATCGCTGGCGATCATCAGCCCCCGACTGTTCGAGCGGGTGCAGGATGACTTCGGATCGCGCATCTGGCCGCAGCTGCAGACCGTGTGGCCGTACGTCGACTACTACGGGCTGCGCGACGCCTTCGTGATTCGCTACGCGCCAGGCGAGCAGGAGTCGTTGCGAATTCACCACGATGTCGCTCAGGTCTCCGGCTCGATCAAGCTCAACGACGCCTACTCCGGGGCAGCCCTGGTCTTCCCGCGCCAGACATACGACAACTCGGCGGTCCGGGTCGGCGAGATGCTGGTGTGGCCCTCGTTGGTCACACATCCGCACGAGACGACGCAGCTCGACAGCGGTGTGAAATACGCGTTGACGGTGTGGTTCGAGTTGCCGTCGTTCTGAGGCGTCTATCGACTAAAATCGCTCCGAGATGAATCGGCGAGCTGTGTCCCAATCCGCGCCGCTGGTGATCTCTGCGTTGGCACTGCTCCTGTCGTCGTGTTCGCAGAACGGTTCATCCGCCTCGGCCGCAACCCCGCCGCCGCCGATCACCCTCTCGGGTCTCCCGGCCCCCACCGACGCAGAGGTTGTCACCACCCTCGCGACGACGACCGAGGCCGCGACCACCACGACCCTGCCGCCGACCACGACCGAGGCGCCGACCACGACGTTGCCGCCGACCACCACCGAGGCCCCGACCACGACGACGACGATCCCACTTCCGTCCAACGTCGAGGTCGTCGGTCCTGCCGATCAACCGATGCCGGCCGTCGGCGGCCATAGCGGCGAGGGCACGGCAATCGTGCAGGCCAGGTTGCTGCAGCTCGGTTTCTGGAACGCCGGTGCCGATGGCGAGTACGGCTTCTCCACGAAGCAGGCCGTGATGGCATTCCAGAAGTACATCGGTCTGCCGGCCGACGGTCTCGTCGATCAGACGACGGCCGACTTCCTCACCAACTTCGGCGAGCGCGGTCATGCTGCCGCCGACACCGGGACCCTCGTCGAAGTCGACAAGGCCAAGCAGTTGTTGTTCATCGTCCAAGACGGCAAGACGCTGTGGACGTTCAACACGTCGACCGGCAGCGAGATCCCCTACGAAGCGACCAACAAGAAGGACCCGACCAAGATCGAAAAGGGCGATGCCGTGACGCCCGACGGATTGTTCAAGACAACTCGCGAGCGTCCGGAGGGTTGGTGGGAGGGTGACCTCGGCAAGATCTACCGCCCGAAGTACTTCGTCGGTGGGATCGCGGTTCACGGCATGACCAGTGTTCCCAACCATCCGGTGTCACACGGCTGCGTGCGACTCAGCACTCAGGCGATGGACTTCATCTGGGATTCGAACCTGATTCCGTTGCGCACCGTCGTGTGGGTGCACAGCGGCGCCTGACGACGTCAGCCAACAAGCGTGCGCAGGTGGCGATCGAGATCGATCGTCGATTCCGGCAGCTCGTCGGTCCATACCGCAAGGTCGGCGGAGCGGGTGATCGGAGCGTCGTGCAGCGCCTCGGTCAGCATCTCGGTCCATTGCCGGGTCGATTCCGACTTGCTGGCCAGCACGATCACGCGGCCTCGGTGACGGATCACGGTCTCTCCGTGCTGGAAGACCTCGGCGACCACACCGGCGGTGGTGATCATGACGGCGTCGCGCTCGAACGGTGCGAGGTCGTCGGTGTTCGCTTCGATGACGACGAAGCAGTAGGCCTCGGTGGGCGAGATGCCGAACGTGCGGCAGTGCTGGAAGATCTCCTTCAGGCGCATGCGCAGAACGGTCGGTGTTCCGAGGCCCGTGACAGCGTCGAGGCAGGCCCCGGCGTGGGCGCCGCGGACATACCGTTCGGCCCAACCTTCGGCGAGCGCGGAGGCAGCTTCGAAGGATCGCAGCTCGGCACGGTGCGAGCGAGAAGACAAGATCGACAGTTCGGCGATCCAGGTGTTCAATTGCTCGAGGGGCCAGCCGAGATCACCCATGGCGTTGCCCATGCGGCGCAGCGAGCCACGCAGGCCCCGGCGGCGCGTGTGCAAGGTCTCGACGACTTCCGCAGCAGCATCGACGATGTTGAGATCGAGTTGCTGACCGGCATCGAACTGCATCACCGCGAGCCACGCATCGAGCGTCGTCTGTCGCTTGTTGCCGATGCGGGTTTGGTTCCCACGAGACCGTCCCATGAACCTTTATCGGCAGGGTTGTCGCCCAGCTTGAGCCAGATTCAGACCAGGTCTTCAGCCGACGCCCGGCGGATGCGCAGGCTGCGGTCGTTCGCGGTGAAGCAGCGACCCGTCTCGAGGTCGAATCGCCAACCGTGCAGCGTGCAGACCATTTCGCCGTCGTCGATCTCGCCGAACACGCTGAGATCGGCCTGGCGATGGGGGCACAGCCGCTCGCAGATGTAGTCGCCGATGCGGATTTCCTCGCCCGCGAGTTCGCTGCGGAGCGGGTCCAGGCGCTGGCGGGCCTCGGCCTCGGCGCGGCGCATGCGCTCGGGCGACAACGACTTGAAGAAGTTGTAGAGGTACTCGTTGAACGCGCCCTCACGCCACGCCCGGAATCGGCACGACAAGAACAGCGCGTTGCTCCAATCGATCGACCGTTGGGCCACGACGGTCTCGACCAGTTCGCGTTGGATGTCGAAACGGAAGGCGTAGTCCTCGCCGGCGAACTCGCGCAGGTCGCCGTTGGGAAAGTCGACGATGATGCCGAGGTCACCGGCGCGCAGCAGACAGCGGTCGCCGATGCCGCTTCGCAGTGCCGGTGCCATCGCCAGCAATGGTTCCCACCACTCTTTCAACGTCGCCAGCAGATCGGTGCTCGGTGGACGCCAACTGCGATGCATCTCGGTGAGCCACGGCATCCAGTCGGCTTGGTACTGACGCAGGTACTCGCCTTTGTGCTCGAAGATTGCTTCGACGGCCTCGTCCGCGATCGGGTGGGTGACCGACATCTCCTGATGGGTGAAGTCGATAGCAGTCCCAGGGATGGCCAGCACGCCTCGATGACCGGCGTTGGCGAGGCGACTCATGAAGCTTCGCTGATCGGGAAAGATGCTGGGCTCGTCGCCGGTGATCACGTTGAGCCGGAACAACTCGGGATCGAGGAATGCCGGTGGCCCCGCGCTCGGCACCACGGCACGCGCTCCGATCGACTCGACGTAACGCATCGCGCGGGCGAACTGGCTGGTGACCTTGGCATCGACGAGTTCACGCATGCGTTGCGGTGGCTCCTCGTACACCATCGGGTACCAGATCGCGCCGCTGTATTGCAGCCAATGCAGGTCGACCGGGCCGTGGGCGCGAAGCGCGTCGAGGTCGTCCGTGCGACAATCGTTCTGATTGACCAGCCGACCGGTCCCGTCGCTGACGACGAGGGCAGAGTCCCCTCCCGGCCCATCGGTGATGCTGGTCTCGACGTGGATCGCTACTCGCAGATCTGTGCCGAGCGCGAGCTCCTGACCATCGGTCGTACGCACGATGTTGTCGAACCCGAACGAGCGGATCTTGTACTCGAGCTCGCGGGTCGGGTAGCCGGGAACCAACACCGTGGTGGACCGGTCGACGTGATCAGCGAGCCATGCCTCGTCCAGATGGTCCGCGTGCAGATGCGAGATGTAGAGGTAGGTCGGGTGCTCGATTCGCTCCATCAACTCCGCCGGCAACTGGTCGTTGCGGGGAAAGACGAACCACGATCCGAAGAACGCCGGCAGGAACCAGGGGTCGCAGAGAATCGACCCATCGACGGTGTCGATCAAGATGCCGGCGTGGCCGACGGATGTCGCGCGCATTCGAATCGAGGCTAGTGAACGGCGTCGTCGATCGGGCTCAGACGGCCCGGTTGCCAGTCACCTGTGTGGCTGGTGTCAGGCGACGGGCGGATCGGTGAACTGCTGGCCGGCGCGTGACACGTGCTCGGTCCAGGTGCTGCCATCCCAGTAGCGAAGCTCGAACCGACCAGCCGGGTCGGCATACCAGCCGGCCGGAACCGCAGGTGCCGGTGCAGGGTCCGGTGTAGGGGTGGCTGCTGCTGCCGGCGCCGCCGCCGCTGTTGCCGCGGCCGCAGCAGCGGGCGTTGTCGCGCCGGCGGCCTCGGCGGCTGGTTGAGCCGCGGCGGCACCGGTGGCCGCCAGTGTCGGCTGCACGCCGGTCGGCTCCGGGGTTGTCGTCGTCGACTCGGGCGCGATTGCCCAGCCCGATGGCTCGCTGACGGGCTCTGTCTTCTCCTCGGCCTTGTCTTCGGCGTTCGGCTCCGTCGCCGTCTCGGCTGCAGGCTCGGTCTTGGCCGGAAGGACGAGGGCCGGGGTCTCCGCCTCGTCGTTCTCATCCTTCGCGCCAGGAGTTTCGGCCGGCTTCGTCGACTCGGCGGACCCTTCCTTGTCGCGGGTGAGGAAGGCAGTCACATCGCCACCAGTCGGCACGATGGCGACAACCGACCAGCCTTCTGCGGCCTTGGTGGTGAGCTTGGTGGCGAGAGCCGACGGATCGTAGGACGAGGCGCTGATCGATTCGAATTCCTGCATGGTGGGAGAGCGTAGTGTCCCCGACGCCTGTTGCGATCACCCTTGGTGAGAGGTTTGTGACGACTTCTCGAACGTGTCGCTCAGCTGGGCAGAACCAGAGTGTGCACGTCGGTGTCGGCGGGGGCGCCGTCGTACACCAGCTCGCCGTCACGCAGTGCCAGCAGACGACCGACCTGCTTCACGAACGTCAGCTCGTGTGTCGCTATCACCAGCGTTGCACCGCGCTGCGACGCTGCGTCGAACATGCGCAGCAGGGCCTGTTTGCCTGGCTCGTCGAGGCCCACGAACGGCTCGTCGACCAGCATGATCTGGAACGGTCGGATGAAGGCGAGCGTGATCGCCGCCTTCTGCCGCAGACCACGGCTGAACGTGGTCGGAATGTCGTCGCGACGCGAGGTGAGCCCGATCTGCTCGAGCAGTTCTTCCGCGTCGCCTTGCCAATCGTCGTTGCCATGCAGCCGCGAGACGAACTCGAGGTGCTCCCACAGCGAGAGATCGTCGTAGAACGTCGGGGTGTCGCTGAGCCACGAGAGCAGGCGACGGGCCTCCTGGCTGCCCGCGGGAAAGCGACCGATTGTGACCGTGCCGGCGGTCGGATCCAGCAAACCGGCGGCCATCTTCATCATCGTCGTCTTGCCACTGCCGTTGTGCCCGACGAGCGCGACCTTGGCCCCTGACTCGACATCAAGTGTCAGCGGCTCGAGCGCGGGCCGCTCTCCATACGTCTTGGACAGTTGACGGATCGTCAATTCGGTCATGCCGGTGTGCTCCGCTGGGGGTTATAGGCCTTGCCCTCCGACATGAACTGGCGGAACTTCCTCCGCCAGTGGTCACGCCGCCGAACCCAGTAGCCGACCAGGATGGTCAGCAGCAGGGCGCCGAGTGCCCCGCGTAGCGCGGCGCCGTCGAGCGAGGTGCCCATCTGATCGGCGCGGCGCACGATCAGCACGGTGGCTGCGGCGAGCGTGCTGACCATGACGGGTATCCCGACGCGCATGGCGCTGGACATTCCGGCCATCTCCGGTGGAAGGAACGCCTGTGTGCCGCTGGCGGGGTCCGGCGCATCGCGGACGATGCTGACCACCCCACCAGCGGCACCGCCGAGCACGGTCGGCAGCGCCAGGATGGCCGCCGGAGCAATCGCACGCGAGGTTCCGAGCACAGCGACGGCGCTTGCTGCGGCGATGACGGCGAACGGCACCAGCGCGACGGCCGGGGCGATGAGGTGCCGTACGAGTAGCTCGCCCCGTTCGATCGGGAGGCTGTCGGTGCGATCGGGCTGATCGATCTCCTGCGACAGCGGCTCCATCACTTCGAGGCCGAGAACGAAGAGCATCAACGCCGTGCCGATCAGCGCCGGAGTCGTGCCGCGCACGACCATTGCCTGGAAGACCCCGGCCATCGCGGCAACCGCAGTCATTCGCACCAATCGCGTCAGTGGGAATCGGGCCACGCTGGCGATGCCGCGCCGCGGAATCGGATGGGTGATCCAGTGCGGAACACGAACCCACGGATGACCGCGCGTCTGCTCCTGGTTCAACTGCCGACGAAGGAGGATGACGGTGCGCAGGTCCTGCATGGTGACCGCGAAGCGAAGCTGGGCAACGAGGCTGCTGCGCCGGGCGAGCGCATCGAGTGATGTCTGTTGCAGCATCGAGATGCCGACGATCAGCACCGTGACGGCAACGAGGGGAAACGCAAGGTCGATGGGGTGTTGGCGCCAGCCCCACATGGCGAGGCTGCCGGCAGTGTTGGCCGGGCCCGGAATGTGCCAGGCGAGCGCTGCGCCTTGCCACACCACGATGGTGAAACCCAGTGACGTGGCGATCCACAGCGGGAGGCGAATCGCGTGGGCAACCAACGCTGTCCCCGCCCACAGGACGGCCGTGAAGATGCCGAATGCTGCACCACTCGCGGCCCAGGCCAATGGCGTGCCGGGGAGTCGCCTGCCGGCGAGCTGACCGACGATCGCTCCGAACGTGGCGGAGAGCGAGGCCGCGCTGCGGGCCCGTTGGGTGACCGGTCGTAGCAGGGCGCGCATTCGGTCGACCGGCGACAACATCACGTACGCGACGTCTGGTGCTTCAAGTGCCAGCGGGCCGCCCTGTGCACCACTTCGCAACGCCGCAAGGAACGCCAACGCGGTGATCATCCCGATCAGTGCCGGTCCATTCTTGGAGACGTCGGCGATGGCTTGTGCCGAGGCGTCGCCGTCGCTGATCGAACTGCTGATCCACAGCACGGTGCCGCCACCGAACAACGCCACGAGGTACACCCGGTACGCGGCGTCGAACCACTCGATGTCGCCGAGGCGGTGGCGTTTGCGGCGGCGGCGCAGGTCGTGCAGGACGTCGAGCGCGGTCTCACTCACCGGTCGCGGCCTCACGGGTCGGGTCGGCGGACCAACCCGACCAACTGGCCACGTAGAGCCGCGGCGCGGCGAGGCCGGCGTGCTCCATCGCGAGGATGTTCATGCACGCGCTGACGCCCGATCCGCAGTAGGCGACGACTTCGTGCTCGCCGTCGATGCCGAGCTGCCGGTAGTGGTCGCGGAGGTCGTCGACCGACTTCGGCGTCGTGTCGGTGTCGAGCACCGCCGACCACGGCGCGCTGCGGGCGCCGGGAATGTGTCCGGGTTGCTTGTCGATCTGGACGACCTCGCCGAGGAACCGCTCGTACGACCTTGCATCGATTGCCGACCCACCCTCGGCCAGGATCTTGACGACGTCGTCGGCGGACGCCAGGCGGTCCTCGGGCCAGTCGACGGCGGTGAACTCCACCGGCGATGGCGCTCGCCCTTCGCCGGTCTCGACCGGGCCGGTCCACGCGCCGAGCCCACCGACGAGAACGGCGGCGTCGCAACCGATCATCCTCAACATCACCGCCAGTCGTCCGGCGGTCAGGCCACCGGTGTCGTCGTATGCGACCACGAGCGTGTCGTTGGCGATGCCGAGTGACCCCATCGAGGCAGCGAACTGTGCCGGCGTGGGAAATGGATGGCGCCCTTCGATGACCGGCTGGTCGTGTCCGGCGAGTTGGTGGTCGAGATCGACCCAGATGGCACCGGCGATGTGGCCGTCCTCGAACGCCGCCCTGCCGTCGCGGCCGTCGAGGTACCAGCGCACGTCTGCCAGCACGGCGTCGGGGTGGTCAGCAACGAACTCTGCGTCGACGAACGGTGGGATCATTGAACGTCTCGTTCTGCCAGCGCTGCTGCTTCGGCCAGCACGTCGCGCAGCGGGCGACCGAGTGCGGCTGCGGCTGCCGCAGCATCGTCGTACTCGACCTTCACCCGGCCGAGCGCAACCTTGGTGTTGATCGTGTGACCGTCGATGATCACCGTGCGACGGCTGCGCTGTTGTGGCCAGCGTCGCAGTTCCATGCCGCGCAGACCGAGCGACCCGGTCTCGCGGAGGAGCAGCGCGCCGATCAGTGGAGCGGCGGACGGATCGCACAACACATGGACCGTGTGTGCGGGCCGACCCTTCTTCATCACGATCGGTGTCGCCCACGCGTCGTGTGCGCCTGCGGCGATCAGTTCGGCGATGGTGTGGGCGATCACCTCGCCCGTGGCGTCGTCGATGTTGGTCTCCAGGAGCCGAACGAGTTGTCCGGGCTCGGGAACCAGGTTCGGTGCAGCGGCGTCGCCGATGACCACCTGGACCACGTTGGGCCGCCCGGCGATGTCGGCGCTTCCGGCGCCGTATCCGACCGAGACCACGTTGAACGCCGGCATCGGGCCGAACTCGTCGGCCAGCGCACACATCAACGCCACGCCGGTGGGGGTGGCCAACTCCTTGCGGTCGTCGATGCCCCGGCTCGGCGCGTTGCGCCGGGCCAGCAGTTCGGTGACCGCGGGCGCCGGGTTGGGCAACTGGCCGTGGGCGGCCAGCACCGTGCCCTCGCCGACGGTGATCGAACTGCAGACGATTCGCTCGACATCGAGCGACTCCAGCGCGGCACAGGTGCCGACGATGTCGACGATCGCATCGACCGAGCCGACCTCGTGGAACTCGACGTCCTCGGTCGGCGTCCGGTGCATCTTGCCCTCGACATCGGCCAGCATCGCGAACGTCCGCTGGGCTCGGTCGCGAATTCGCTCCGGCAGGTCGGCGGACTCGATCAGGTCTCGGATCGCCCGGTACCCGCGATGGTGATGATGCTCGTGTGCCGCCGAGTCGTGACCTTCGTGATCCTGGAGCTCGTCGTGGGTGAACTCGACGACGTGCGCCTGTGTGGCAGCGACGCCGCATCGCATCACGTCCTCGAAGGTCAGCGCGTACCCATCGAGATCGAGGCGACCGACGATGTCGGCGATCGCCAGCGGATCGGCTCCGGCATCGACCAATGCCGCCATGGTCATGTCGCCGGCCGTACCGGCGAAGCAGTGGAACCACGCGGTTCGAGTCACTGCATCATTCTGGCGATCGCGCACGCTGCTCCAAACCCGTTGTCGATTCCCACCACTGTGACTCCACTGGCGCACGAAGCGTGCATTGCCAGTAGCGCCGTCACGCCGTCGAGACCGGCTCCGTAGCCGACACTGGTCGGCACGGCGACGACCGGTCCGCTCGTCAATCCACCGATCACGCTGGCCAGCGCCCCCTCCATCCCCGCTACGACTACGACCGCGTCCGCCGACGTGATGCGGTCGATGTGGGCAAGTAGCCGGTGGAGCCCGGACACGCCGATGTCGGCGAGGCGATCGGGCTCGAAACCGTACGCACGCAGGGTGAGCACGCACTCGTCGACGATCGGGCCGTCGCTCGTGCCGGCGCTGGCAACCAGCACCCGCGCAGTGCGGTGTGCATCCGGCCGCCGAAACAGAACGGCCCCCGTCGCCTGCTCCCCGGCCCCGTGGCGTGGCGGTGACGGCGTCGATCTGGGCGGCGTCGGCACGGGTCAGCAGCACCGGGCCCGAACCGTTGGCCAGCAGCTCGCCGACGATGGCGACACATTGCTCGACGGTCTTGCCGCGTCCGTAGATCGCCTCGGGCATGCCCTGGCGCAGCGAGCGGTGGTGGTCGACCAACGCGTCGCCGACCTCGGCGAACGGCAGACGACGCAAGCGTTCGACCGCGACGTCGGGCTCGAGTGCGCCGGTGCGGACGTCGTCGATCAGTTGGCGCAGCGCTGGTTCGTCCACCCGCCCATTGTGGCGGCGATCAGGCCCCGGTATCGAGTGCGTCGAGAAATGTCTGGCCGGGTATCCGCAGAACGTGGCCGGCAGCGGTGCAACGAACAGTGGCGGTCCGTGGCACGTCGTACAGCACGCCGAGCTCGCCGAACGAGTCGCCTGCGTGCAGGGTGCGGATGTAGTCGGGCTCCAGACCGAAGTGACTGATCAGCACTTCGTAGTCGCCGTCGACGATGAAGAACACGTCGAAGTCGGTCTCACCCTGCCTCACGATGGTCTCGCCGACGTCGACACGTTCACGATGGGTCACGTCGGCGAGCTCTCGCAGCCGGGTCGGCGTCGCAAAGCGCAGCGACGGAATCGTGCCGAGCAGTGAGCTGACCGGTTGCGAGGGGTGGCTGATGGTCGCCGGATCCCGCTCGTCCGACATCAGCTCGATATGCGGCTTCCCGAATGCCGACCGGACCTGGCCGTACCAGGTGCGGGCCAGCATCGCGCTGCCCGTCACTGTGGCGTATGTGGGACTCTCGGCATTGGTTGTCATATTCCTCGGACTGAAGAGCGCGGACCAATAGCCTGTGATACGTGATTGGCCCAACTACCCGCATCGGTTTCCTCGGGCCGCTCGGCACGTTCACCGAGCAGGCGTTGAAGTCGCAACCCGATCTGGCCGGGGCCGAGCACGTTTTGTACCGCACGATGCCCGATGTGCTCGACGCCGTGGAGTCCGGTGATGTCGATCTCGGGTTCGTGGCCATCGAGAACTCGATCGAGGGAACGGTCAACTTGACGCAGGACGAGTTGGCATTCAGCCACGACCTGTTGATCCAGCGGGAGGTGGTGCTCGACATCGAACACTGCCTTCTGGCCAAGCCCGGTACAACGCTGGCCGATGTGAAGGCGGTGCTGTCGATACCGGTCGCAACCGCGCAGTGCCACGCCTATGTGCGCACCGAGTTGCCGCTGGCCGAACTGCGTGCCGCCAACTCCACGGCCGAGGCCGCTCGCATCGTCAGCGAGGAAGCCGGGACCAGTTCGGCCGCCATCGCGCCGCGCATCGCCGGCGAGGTGTACGGCCTGACGGTGTTGGCGGAAGACATCGCCGATCATCCGGGCAACCAGACCCGCTTCGTGCTGGTCGCCCGCGAGGGCGTGCCGGCGCGTACCGGCCACGACCTCACCGGTCTCGTGATCTACCAGCGTGCCGACGAGCCCGGCAGCCTGATCTCGATCCTCCAGGAGTTCGCGGCCCGACGCATCAACCTGTCGAACCTGCTGTCGCGCCCGACCAAGGACGGAGGCCTCGGCGACTACTGCTTCATCGTCTACGCCGACGGTCACATCGCCGACGAACTGCTCGCCGATGCGGTGCGTTCACTGCGCGCCAAGCAGGGCAAGGTGAAGTTCCTCGGCTCGTACCCGGCATCGGGCGAGCACGCCCACACCGCCCGCGAGCACGCCGACGCCAGGTGGCGCGAGGCCGACGACTGGGTCGAATCCCTGCGCGGTCAAATCCGCTAAAGCCCACAGACTCTGACGGAGTGTTTCGCGCCCACCCGGGTGGGACGCAAACACTCCACTGGTTAGCCTCGGACCCGGAACGGTGGCAGAGCGGCCAAATGCATCCGCCTTGAAAGCGGAAGCCCGCAAGGGCCGGGGGTTCAAATCCCTCCCGTTCCGCTCGGTGAATCCCGCCCGCGTCGAACAAGTCACGAAATGTCCGCTTGACCCGGACGTTTCGTGACTTGTCTGTGCGCAGCTAGCCAATGGGCCAGGGATGTGCGGAGTCGAGCGCCCGTTCCAAGAGGGTGACGAGATGACGGGCGTCGGGTACCGAAAGCGACAAGACCTCCGGATCATCCTCGGTCTCGCCGAACGTGATCAGCACAAGGGTGCGCCCGGAGGCCGTCGGCGCCCGAATCGCCCAACGTGGCGTGACAGATCGAGCGCTGATACTGAGGCTTCCGTTCTCGAGCCTCTTGAGCGGATGTGACGCGATCCGTCTGGCAGCATCCTGTTCGATCGCGCACATTGCGACCGCGAGACGTTGGACCAGGTCCCGACGAGTTTCGGAGTGGAGGAGGCTGGGGTCGGAGAGCCAGATTTCGGCCTGATCCACGTACTTGTGGCTATCGAGAGGCCGTGGCGCTAGGCCGATCTCCTTGAAGAGACCTCGGGCACGATCGGTGCAGTTCGACACCCGGAACACCGACCAGATTGTGTTTGCGCGCGGCCATCGCGATCGTGCCAACGCACCGTTGCCTCGCAACGCCAACCACGTGATCGCCGCCGCCGTTCTGGTGGCGGGTCCTCGAGACAGCGACTTCGGACTGTGCGATGCGATGCGCTCGACAAGGCGATGCGCGATTACTTGGTATTCATCTCCGAACCAGCTGGCCACGCGCTCGTCGATCTCCCTCAACAGCTCACGGACCATGACTTGGTCTGTCTCGCTCACCACGGCCCAATCGAAGGGCGTGTCTCTGAGCGGTGTGACGTCGAGATTCTCGAGATTGTGGATTCCTCCGACCAGGTCACAGAGATCCCCAACCATCCGGCCAGTCCAATGGTCGCTCTGTACGAGGTTGCGGAGAGTCGTCTTGGTGGGAGTGGTCGAGGACGGGAGTACACCGAAGATGGGCGGGCTTGATGCCGATGGGTTGTCGTTGGAGTTGACGAGGTGCATCGCGCCATCTTGCTCAAGGGGTGTTACGCGCAGTCCGGAGAGTTGCCAGTCGATCGGCCGCCCTAGTGTCGCTGGGATGACGTATGTCGCCGAGCCCGCCCGCTACGAATCCATGACGTACCGCCGATGTGGCCGCAGTGGGGTCCTGCTGCCGGCGATCTCGCTGGGGTTGTGGCACAACTTCGGCGACGATCGGCCATGGGAGACACAGCGCGAGATCTGCAGGCGGGCGTTCGACCTCGGCATCACGCACTTCGATCTGGCGAACAACTACGGGCCGCCGTACGGTGCCGCGGAGGCCAACTTCGGACGCATCCTCGCCGCGGATTTCGCGGGGTATCGCGACCAGCTGCTGATCTCGACGAAGGCCGGATACGACATGTGGCCGGGACCGTACGGCGACCGTGGGTCCCGCAAGTACTTGCTCGCATCGCTCGACCAGTCGCTGCGTCGCATGGGTCTCGACTACGTCGACATCTTCTACTCCCACCGCGTCGATCCCGACACACCACTGGAGGAGACCGTCGGTGCGCTGGTGTCGGCGGTGCATCAGGGCAAGGCACTGTACGTCGGCATCTCGTCGTACTCGTCGGAGCGCACTCGCGAAGCCGCGCGATTGCTCGCCGAGCAACACGTTCCACTGCTGATCCACCAGCCGTCGTACTCGATGTTCAATCGGTGGACGGAGCGCGACGACCTGCTTCCCACATTGGAGGAGGTCGGCGCCGGATGCATTGCCTTCTCGCCCCTGGCGCAGGGCCTGTTGACCGACCGCTACCTCGACGGCGTGCCCGCGGATTCGCGCGCTGCAACCGGGGGAGCGCTTCGTGCCGACTCGATCACCGAGGAGCGTCTGACCAAGGTGCGAGCCCTCGCCGACATCGCCGCGCGTCGAGGCCAGTCGCTGGCCCAACTGGCACTGGTCTGGGCGCTGCGCGACCCGCGGATGACCTCGCTGGTGATCGGCGCCAGCAGCGTGAGGCAGCTCGACGACAACGTGGCTGCGCTAGCCAACATGTCGCTGACCGATGGCGAACTTGCCGAGATCGACCGGTACGCGGTCGAGGCCGACATCAATCTCTGGAAGAACTCCAGCGATGCATAGGGTACCGAGACATCGCCGATCACGACCGGAGCTGAACCATGCCGAACGAACTGCCCACCACGATGCGCCAGATCCGATCGTTGGTGACACCCGACGGCCAACTCGAGCTCTCGATCGCCACGATCGAGATGCCGCACCCGGAACCCCACGAGGTGCTGGTTCGCATCGAGGCTGCACCCATCAACCCGTCGGATCTCGGACTCCTGATCTCGACCGCCGATCTCGACACCCTCGCGTCGACCGGGCCGGCCGACAATCCTGTGGTCACCGCAACAATCCCTCCGCAGACGATGCGCGGCCTCGCCGCCCGAAGCGGCCAATCGCTGCCGGTCGGCAACGAAGGCGCGGGCGTTGTCGTCGATGCCGGCACATCGGACGAGGCCCAGGCGTTGGTCGGTCGGACGGTCGGCATCATCGGCGGTGCCACGTACGGGGAGTATCGATGCGTGCCGGCGATGCTGTGCCTGGCACTGCCGGATGGAACCGATCCTGCCGACGGAGCCTCTTTGTTCGTCAACCCGTTGACAGCGCTGGGCATGGTCGAGACGATGAAGATGGAGGGGCACAAAGCCCTGGTGCACACGGCCGCAGCGTCGAACCTCGGTCAGATGTTGCAACGCATCTGCCTGGCCGACGGCGTACCGCTCGTCAACATCGTGCGCAAGCCCGAGCAGGAGGATCTGCTGCGCGGCATCGGCGCCACACACGTGTGCAACATGACATCGCCGACGTTCATGGACGATCTCACCAAGGCGTTGATCGACACCGGTGCGACCCTCGCGTTCGATGCGATCGGCGGCGGCAAGCAGGTGGGCCAGATCCTGGCGTGCATGGAGGCGGCAGCCAACGCGAGTGCCACCGAGTACAGCCGCTACGGATCGACGACCCACAAGCAGGTCTACATCTACGGCGCCCTGGATCGTGGCCCGACCGAGCTCGTGCGCAACTTCGGCATGGCGTGGGGTATCGGCGGGTGGCTGCTGACACCGTTCCTCGGCAAGCTCGGTATGGAGGGAACCATTCGGTTGCGCGAAAGGGTGGTGGCCGAGATGACCACCACGTTCGCTAGTCACTACACCGACGAGGTCTCGCTCGCCGGTGCGTTGAGCCTCGATGCCATCAGGGTGTATTCCCGTCAGGCCACCGGCCAGAAGTTCCTCATCCGGCCGGCGACCTGATCGACTCGTTGACTAGCCGAGAACCGGAAGGCCTGCCAGCTGCTCTAATCGCGTGATGGCTCGCGTGTTGTTCACCGGTGGTCCGATCGTCACGTTCGATGGGTCGTCGGCGACCTCCCTCGCCATCGATGGTGAGCGCATCGTGGCGATCGGTGACTCCGCCGATTCGTGGACGTCGACGTTCGACGAGATCGTGCATCTCGACGGTCGAGCGCTCGTACCAGCGTTCCGCGATGGCCATGCCCATCCGCTGCACGCTGGGCTGAATCGCAACTCGCTCGACCTCACCGGGGTTCGACCGTTCGACGCGGTCATCGAACGGGTCCGCCAATGGGCAGACGCCCATCCCGACGACCCATGGATCGTCGGGCACTGCTACGACCCGACGGTGCTGCCGCGCGGAGTCGGGCAGGCCGAGTGGCTCGACGCTGCTTGCAGTGATCGACCGGTGGTGTTGCTGCCGACCGACTATCACGCCCTGTGGGCGAACAGCGCAGCGCTTGCGATTGCCGACGTGACCTCGTCGACGCCCGATCCCGAGCTCGGCACGATCGTGCGCCACGGCGACGGTCGACCGGTCGGGATGTTGCTCGAGCACGGGGCCATGGACCTCGTCGAACGGCACATGCCGCCGACCAGCAAGGCCACGCGCGAGCGAGGGTTGGCCGAGGCGATGAGTGCGTTGAGCGCCGAGGGCATCGTGTGGGCACAGGATGCCGTCGTCGACTTCGACGAACTCGATGTGTACACCGACGGCGCGCGTCGCGGCCTGCTGAGTTGCCGCATCAACGCCGCGTTGAAGGCGGACCCGTTGTTGTGGACGCAGCAACGATCGGGATTCCTCGACGCTCGCCGGACTCTCGAAGCGGACGCTGCCGCCTCGCCGTGGCTGAGCGCTCGAACGGTGAAGTTCTTCGCCGATGGGGTGATCGAGGCCGGAACCGGGTACCTGCTCGAACCATACGAAGACGCCCCTCATAGCTGTGGGCTGCCGAACTGGTCGCCGGAGGGCCTCAAGGAGGCGGTTCGCATCTTCGACGCCGACGGGTTCCAGATCCACATCCACGCCATCGGCGACGGTGGTGTGCGCATGGCGCTCGACGCCATCGAACACGCCGCAATGCTCAACGGACCACGCGATCGACGGCCGGTGATCGCCCACACCCAACTCGTTCATCCGCAGGACCGGCCGCGCTTCGGCGCGTTGGGTGTGATCGCCAACTTCGAGCCGCTGTGGGCCTGCCTCGATCCGTCGCAACTGGAGCTGACGATCCCACGATTGGGCCCCGAGCGGAGCACGCTGCAGTATCCGATTGCCACCCTTGCCCGGCTCGGCGCGACCGTGAGCTTCGGATCCGACTGGCCCGTCTCGTCGCATCGTCCGCTCGACGGTCTGGCGGTCGCAGTCACGCGACTCAATGCCAAAGGTGAGCCGGTCGACGGATGGGTTCCGGAGGAACGCATTTCGATCCTCCAGGCGATCGAGGCGTACACCGCAGGCAGCGCGTACCAGGCCTTCGACGATGACGCCGGGTCGTTGCAGGTCGGCTGCCGCGCGGACGTCGTAGTGCTGGACAATGACATCACCGCGATCGCCGGCACCGAAGTCGCCGGCGCGACCGTCGACGAGACGTGGATGAACGGCACGCGGGTCTTCCACCGGTGACGTGAAAGGCTTCGCACGTGGACATCACGGACCTCTCTGCTGCCGACCTGTCTGAATCCATCCACCGTCGCGACGTGTCGTGTCGGGAGGTGATGACCTCGTACCTCGACGGGATCGACGAGCGAAACCCTGCGGTCAACGCCATCGTCAGCCGCCGCGACCGCGACGAACTGCTCGCCGAGGCGGCGACATGCGACGACGAGCTCGCGCACGGCCAGTCCCGCGGGTGGATGCACGGAATGCCGCAGGCCATCAAAGACCTGATGTTGACCAAGGGGGTGCGCACCACCCAGGGTTCGCGGTTGCTGGAGCGCTTCGTGCCGAAGGTCGACTCGTTGATGGTCGAGCGGATGAAGGCGGCCGGATGCATCGTGATCGGCAAGACGAATGTGCCCGAGTTCGGTCTCGGCTCGCACACCTTCAACGACGTGTTCGGAACCACGCTCAACGCGTACGACCACACCCGCAGCGCCGGCGGCAGCAGTGGCGGCGCGGCTGTCGCCCTGGCCACGCACATGCTCCCAGTCGCCGACGGCAGTGACTACATGGGTTCGCTGCGCAACCCTGCCGCCTGGAACAACGTGTTCGGATTCCGCCCGAGCCAAGGACGGGTTCCCAGCGGTCCGGAGCGCGACAGCTACCTCGCCCAGCTGGGGACCGAGGGTCCGATGGGTCGCACGGTGCTCGACGTCGCTCTGTTGCTCGGCACGCAGGCGGGCTACGACGCAGGATCGCCGTTGTCGCTGTCTGGCCGGCTCGACGAGTTCGCCACCGTCGCCGAGGCTCGCCACACACTGGAGATCGACGCCACCGGCACCCGCGTGGGATGGCTCGGTGATCTCGGCGGCCATCTGGCGATGGAGCCCGGCATCATCGAACGCTGCGAGGACGGTCTGCGCCGGCTGGAGTCAGTGGGTTGCACGGTCGAACCAGCGGCATTCAGCATGGCTCCCGAACGCGTGTGGGATGCGTGGCTGGTGTGGCGGTACTTCCTGGTGTCCTCGAACCTGCTGCCGCTGATCACCGAGCCGTCGCGTCGCGAGCTGATGAAGCCCGAGGCGTTGTGGGAAGTGGATCACGGGCTCGAGGTCACGGGCCCGCAGCTGGCCAAGGCGTCGGTCGAGCGCACGATCTTCTACAACAGCATCACGACCCTGTTCGATCGTTTCGACGTGCTCGCACTCCCTACGGCTCAGGTGTGGCCGTTCAAGGCGACCGAACGATGGCCGCAACGCATTGGTGACCGCGAGATGGACACGTACCACCGGTGGATGGAAGTGGTCTCGTACGCGACGTTCGCCGGGCTTCCCGCGATCAGCGTGCCGGTGGGCTTCGACGATCGTGGGCTTCCGATGGGCATGCAACTGATCGGTCGCCCGCGTGGCGATGTCGACCTTCTCCGCATCGCTCGCTCGTACGAGACGGCCACGGATCGCTAGGTTCCGCGGCATGGATGCGACGGCCCGGCAATTGGTCGAACACCTCGGCATGACGCAGCTTCCGGTCGAGGCGACGTACTTCGTCAGCACATATCGCAGCGATGCCAACACCGAGACGGGAGGCCCGGTCGGCACGGCGATGATCGGCTTGTACAGCAACGATCCTCCGAGCCGCTCGTTGTTCCATCGACTGGAGTTCGACGAGGTGTGGCACTTCTACGGAGGTGATCCGATGCGGCTCGTGCTGCTGCATCCCGACGGCTCGAGCAGCGATGTGATCATGGGCCCCGACGTGCTCTCCGGTCACCTCGTGCAGTTCGTGATCCCTGCCGGCGTCTGGCAGGCGGGCGAACTCGTCGCCGGAGGAAGCTGGGCGCTGTTCGGCTGCACGATGGCGCCCGGCTTCACCGGCACCTGCTTCGAAGGCGGACGGATCGACGACCTCCTGCGGGACTACCCCGCTCGGACGGCCGACATCCGCAGGCTCGGCATTCCCGATGACCACGACACCTCGATGCCGGAGGGATTTGCCACCTGACGCGACGATGCCCCCGCTCGAGGGCGGGGGCATCGTACGTTGGGGGAGGAGCGACGGTTACTGGGTGGCGATTGCTCCCAGCACGTCCAGCCGAGCGGCACGGCGGGCCGGCAGCAACGCTGCAACGACCCCGGCGATCGCCGCGATCACCGCGACGACCAGCAAGCGAACCGGTCGGCACGACGAACGAGTCGAACCCCTGGTCGGCCAGCGCATGGACCATGCTCCAGCCGAAGAACAAACCGATCGACAGGCCCAGTGCGGTACCGAACAGGGCGATGATCATCGACTCCCATCGAACGGTGGCTCGCAGCTGGCTGCGGGTCATGCCGATCGCCCGGAGCAACCCGAGCTCCCGAGTGCGCTCGAAGATCGACAACGCCAACGTGTTGGTGATCCCGATCAGGGCGATCACGATCGCCAGGCCCAGCAGGGCGTAGATCAGGTTCAGCAAGGTGTCGATGTCGCTGGCCTTCGATGCCTTGAACTCGGCCTGATCCATCACCTCGACGCTCGGGTACGTCGTCGCTGCCTGGTCGAGCACCGACCGAGCAGTCGCGGCGTCGGTCGACTCCGCTTGACGCACGTAGATCTTGGCGTCGAGCGGATCGATGCCGAACGAGTCGAGCACCGCATGATCGACGAATGTGGAACCGGTCCACGTTCCATCGCCGTAGATGGCCTCGACGGTGAGGTTCGTGGAACCTTCGGCGAAGGTCACCGGCACGCTCGAACCGAGCGTCCACCCGTGCGTCTCGGCGAAGCCGTCTTCCACTGCGATTCCGTCGGCGCCCAACGTCTTGACGTCACCCTGTTGAGGTTCGATGTCGAAGATCGACGTCAGGGTCGCGCCGTCGAAGCTGTTCAGCTCGGTCACACTGCCGTCGACGGCGGCTGCCGTGAAGCGAGCCGAGCTGACGGCGCTGAACTCCGGACGAGCGGCCAGATCGGTGGCCAGGTTGTGGCTGACGCCACCGATCCCGAACGTACCGGTGTCGAGCACGTAGTCGCCGTGGAAGTCGCGGTCGACGGAACCGTTGATCGACGCCTTGGCCGAGGCCGCGAAGGTCATGATGAACCCGACCAACGCAACGCCGATCATCAGCGCAGCTGCGGTGCTCGCGGTGCGCTTCGGTGTGCGCATCGCGTTCTCGCGTCCCAAGGTTCCACTGACGCCACCGAGCTTCGCCATCGGCAAGCCGATCAGGCGAGCGGCTGGACGAGCCAGCACCGGTGCCAGGACGGCGACGGCAATGAACATCACTGCGGCACCGAGGCCGACCAGGGTGATCGTGCCCCCGCTGAGTCCGGCGACCAGCGAACCGATGCCGGCAGCCAGGATCGTGCTGCCGACGACCATCCGCTTGCGAGAGCTCGCGGCGCGGTCGATGGCGACCGAGCGCATGGCCGCAATCGGTGGAATGCGACCTGCCCGGCGAGCGGGGATCATCGCCGATGCGACGGTCACGATCGTTCCGATGGCCAAGCAGATCACGATCGCGCTCGTCTGCACGACGACGGGTCCGCCAGGGATGTCGAGACCGAATGCGTCGAGCAGTGCCTTCAGCAACCTGGCCACACCCACGCCGGCAGCGACGCCGGCCGCCGACGAGATCAACCCGACGACGGTCGCCTCGACGAGCACCGACCGTGTGATCTGACGGTTGCTCGCACC
Organism: Ilumatobacteraceae bacterium; assembly: GCA_963779295.1. GTDB lineage: Bacteria > Actinomycetota > Acidimicrobiia > Acidimicrobiales > Ilumatobacteraceae > JAENVT01. Next base: position 536,064 of record CAVZXO010000008.1, on the reverse strand, counting down.
GAGTGCTCGCAGCAGTGCCATCTCCTTCTGGCGTTGGGCGACGATGATCGAGAAGGTGTTGAAGATGATGAACGCACCGACGAACAGTGCGATCACGGCGAAGACCATCAGGAACGTGTTGAAGAACGACATGCCGTCCTTCACGTCACTTTGCGTCTCGGCGGTGATCTGCTGGCCGGTCAGCACTTCGGAACCAGCGGGGAGAACCTTGGCGATGTTGTCGCTGACCTGCTGCTCGGACACGCCATCGGCGGCGACGACAGCAACGGCGTCGACCTGACCAGGCTCGGCAACGAGCTCTTGCGCGGTCGTCGCGTCGAACAACACTGCGGATGCGCCGCCCATCGAGTCGGCATCGCCGAACGTGGCGATACCGGCAACAACGAACTGCTGGGCTCCCTGCTTGGTCAGCACCGTCGTCGTGTCGCCGACGTCGATGCCTCCGACCTTCGCCGAGTGGCGGTCGATGACGATTTCATCCGGTCCGGTAGGGGCGTGACCCTCGGCGATGCGATACGGGTTGAGCTCGGCAGCGGTCGTCCAGCTCTCACCGAACGTCGGGGCGCCTTGCCCCGGGTCGCCGACCGGCTTGCCGTTGGCATCGACGAGCTGTGCGTATCCGGAGACCTTGGCTTCGGCCGCGGCGACTCCATCGACGTGGCTGATCGTGTCGACGATCGATGCATCGAGACGGGGGCGCTGCCTACCGAACTCGGGGCTGATCTCGGAAGTGCTCCGGACGTACGCGTCGGTTCCCGCGTAGCTGTCCGTGAGGAGACCGTCGAAGGTCTTTGAAATAGTGGCTGTCAGCACCATGGTGCCGGCCATGAACGCGACGCCCAGCATCACTGCGATGGCGGTCGTCAGCAGTCGCAGCTTCTTGGCCGCGAGCTCTCGAAGGGTGAGGTGCAACATGATGATTAGTTCCTGACGTTCTGGTTGTTGGGTGCTTGATGGCTTTGGCCGAACTGCTTGATCCGGTCGAGGACCATGTCGGAGGTGGGGTTGGTCATGTCGTCGACGATCCGGCCGTCGGCCAGGAACAGCGCCCGATCGGCATACGAAGCAGCGACCGGATCGTGGGTGACCATCACGATGGTCTGACCCATCTCACGGACGGCGCGGCGCATGAACGAGAGGATCTCGGCGCCGGTCTGCGAGTCGAGGTTGCCGGTGGGCTCGTCGGCGAAGATGATTTCGGGCCGGCTGGCGAGTGCTCGAGCGACCGCGACGCGCTGCTGCTGACCACCGGAGAGCTCCGACGGGCGGTGGCTGACGCGGGATCCGAGGCCGACCGTGTCGATCACCGACTGCAGCCATTCGCGGTCCGGTTTGCGGCCGGCGAGCGTCAGGGGGAGCGTGATGTTCTCGATGGCGGTCAGCGTTGGGACGAGGTTGAAAGCCTGGAAGATGAAGCCGACGCGCTCGCGTCGCAACACCGTGAGTTGGCGGTCGTTGAGCGTGCTGAGGTCGGTGTCACCGATGTACACCTGGCCGCTGGTCAAGGTGTCGAGACCGGCGACACAGTGCATCAGCGTCGACTTGCCGGAGCCCGATGGGCCCATGATGGCGGTGAACTGCGAGGTGGCGAAGTCGACGTCGACGCTGTCGAGCGCCCGCACTTCGCTGTCGCCACGGCCGTAGACCTTGGTCGCTTGGAAGGCCATCGCTGCTGGGGTGGTCGCTGTGGGAGTGGTGTGCACCAACGGGGTCGGTGCCGGAAGTGTTGTGGTTGATGTCATGCCGCCACAGTGCGCCTGGCAGGACCTGCGCCACATCGCCCGGGGGTTGCTTCCTCGAATGCCGAGCGGGTGATCTGAACAGGCACTTTGGTGACCCGTGTACGCCTGGGGATGTACGCGTGAGATGGCGCCGAGGCTGATGCGCGGCGGGTGCCGATGGGTCTACGGTCATCGTGTGGCCACGCGCCGGGGACGCCGATGATCAAGGGTCGTCATGGCACGCGTGCGCGCTCTGCCGCTACCGCGTGCAGGACGGCGCGGTCGCCTTGGTCCTGATGGCACTGTCGATCGCCAGCCTCGTCGATCACAACCCGGGCGATCCGAAGACCGACTTCTGGGCGTATGCCATCGCCGTCGTCGGAATGGGTGCGCTGACGTGGCGTCGCACCAACCCGCTCGGCAGCTCTGATCGTCGCCGCCGGTGCCGCGGTCGCGATGAGCAGCCTCGGATACGGCGAAGCGGGTCTCCCGCTTGCCGCGATGATCGCCTTCTACTCGGTTGCCGCGCACGCCCGCCGACGCATTCGACTGATCGCGTTCCTGCTGCTCGGGCGTGGCGTTCCTGATCCTGTACTTCACGATCCGACGAGCGATTTCAACGAGGCCGACTTCCTCGCCAATGGGCTCGCCTTCTCGCTGGTGTGGATCATCGGCGAGAGCGTTCGTTCACGGCGCGAGCGCCTGGCCGACGCAATCGAACGCGCCGAGCGCCTCGAGCGCGAACGTGTCGAGGATGCGCGTCAGGCGGTCAGCAGCGAACGGCTGCGAATCGCTCAGGAGCTGCACGATGTCGTCGCCCATGCAATGAGCGTGATCGCTGTGCAGTCGGGCATGGGCGCGCACGTCATCGATACGCAGCCCGACGAGGCCAAGAAGGCGTTGCAGGCAATCGAGATCACCAGCCGCAGCGCACTCGACGAGCTGCGCCGAATGCTCGGCGTGTTGCGCGAAGAAGGCGACAGTGGTGGCGCGCTGGCACCGGCGCCGCGTGCCGACGAGGTCCACACACTGATCGAAACCGTTCGTGCCGCGGGCGTGCCAGTGGAGTTGCACTGGGATGGCATGACCGCCGATGTGATGCCACCCGACAGCGTGCTGCTGAACCGCTATCGCATTCTCCAGGAGGCGTTGACCAACGTGCTGAAGCACGCCGGAACGGCGTCGGTCGTCGTGACGATCGTCGAGCACGTCGGTGAGACCACCATCGAGGTCGTCGACAACGGTCGCGGTCTCGCGGTGCCGGCCAAGACGCCAGGTTCGCCGCCAGGCCACGGCCTCGTCGGTATGCGCGAGCGGGTCGCACTGTTCGGTGGAACCCTCGAGACCGGCGCACGAATTGGTGGTGGATTCCGGGTCTTCGCCCGGCTGTGTTGGAGTGACGCTGGGGAGCGAAAGGCACAACCAATGGTGGATCACCAATGACGATCAACGTTGTCGTCGCCGACGACCAGGCTCTTGTCCGCGGTGGCTTCAGCGTGCTGTTGCGGTCCGCGCCCGACATCGACGTCGTCGGCGAGGCCGGTGACGGTGCTGAGGCGGTGGAAGTGGTGCTGCGCGAGCGGCCCGATGTCGTGCTCATGGACATCCGCATGCCGGTGATCGACGGCATCGAGGCAACGCGGCGGATCATCGCCGACGAACGAACGTCGGCAACACGGGTCCTCATCGTCACCACGTTCGATCTCGACGAGTACGTCTACGACGGTCTTCGCGCCGGGGCCAGTGGGTTCTTGTTGAAAGACACACGTCCCGACGTGCTCCTCGATGCAGTCCGCGTGGTCGCCGCCGGCGAAGCACTGCTGGCACCACAGATCACCCGGCGCCTGATCGAAGAGTTCACGACCCGCCCGGCACCCAGCGTGCCGGCGGCTTCTCTCGAGACTCTCACCGAACGCGAGCGCGAGGTGCTCGTGCTCGTCGCCCGCGGCCATTCCAACGCCGAGATCGCGGAGATGCTGTTCATGAGCCCGGCGACCAGCAAGACACATGTGTCGCGGCTGCTGATGAAGCTCGAATCACGTGACCGGGCGCAGCTGGTCATGAAGGCGTACGAGGCCGGTCTGGTCACGCCGGGTGTCGCCTGACTCGCTGATAGGGTCCCCTTCTGAATCAGCACTGAGGAGGGCGCCATGCCCAGCAAGTCGCCACAGAAGCCATCGGCAAAGAAGGCCGGCAAGACCCTCAAGGAAAAGCGCGAAGCCAAGCGCGAAAAGAAAGAGAAGCGCCCGCCTCTGGGCTAGCGGGTCGGCCGACACGTGCCGCAGCGATACCTGCTGCCACCATCGCCGATCGAACGGCTCGACGACTACCTGGCAGCAGGCGGTGGAAGTGGGCTCGAACGCGCCCTGCAGATCGGTGACACCGCAACGATCGACGAGATCACCGCAGCGGGACTTCGTGGCCGGGGTGGGGCAGGGTTCTCGACCGGTCGAAAGTGGGCGTCTGTGCGCGACGGCCCCGCCGGCACGCGCTTTGTCGTCGCCAACGGTGCTGAGGGCGAGCCGGCAACGTTCAAGGATCGGATGCTCATGCGCTCGGATCCGTACCGCATCGTCGAAGGGGCGGCCATCGCCGCGCTCGCGGTTGGCGCAGGCACCGTGTACCTGGCGACGAAGCGATCGTACGGTCGCGAGGTCGAGGCGCTGAAGCGCGCCGCGGTCGAGCTCACCGCCTCCGGCTTGTTGCAAGAGCTCAGCGTCAACATCGTCGAAGGCCCCGATGACTACCTCTACGGCGAGGAAAAGGCGTTGCTCGAGGTGATCGAGGGCCGTGACCCGCTGCCGCGTCTGCTGCCGCCGTACGAACTCGGTCTCTTCGCCACCGACCTGGCGATCGGGTGGGAGTCCGGCAATCGTCCGGTGTCGGCACGCGCCGAGGCAAATCCGACGGTGGTCAACAACGTCGAGACGCTCGCGTCCGCCGCGCACATCATGGCCACGGGTGCCGACTGGTTCCGCTCGATGGGCACGCCCGGCTCGCCCGGAACCGTGATCGCCACCGTCGTCGGCGACGTGGTGCGGCCAGGTGTCCACGAGGTGGAGATGGGGACGCCGTTCTCCTCGTTGCTCGAGATGTGCGGCGGTCCATTGCCGGGCCGGCGGTTCAGGGCAGCATTCTCGGGAGTGTCGAACGCCGTGCTGCGCGCCGACGTGTTCGACACGCCGCTGACCTACGAGGACTTCGCGGCGCGCGGATCGGGGCTCGGTGCCGCGGGCTTCGTGGTGTACGACGACTCCGTCAACATGACGGTCGTCGCGCTCGAACTGTCACGTTTCCTGGCCGTGGAATCGTGCGGTCAATGCCCGCCGTGCAAGCAGGGTTCGCTCGCCATCACCGCGATGCTCGCGACGATCTGCAACCGGGAGGCGGGCGATCAGATCCTCGGCGAACTTGCCACCCGCCTCCGGTCGGTGACCGATGCCAATCGCTGCTACCTCGGCTCCGAGGAGCAGGTCGTCGTGTCGAGCATCCTGCGCGAGTTTCCCGAAGACATTGCCGCGTTCCTCGAGGGCCAGCCTGCCTCCAGCCGCGATGTGCACGTGCCGCTGATCAAAGACATTCTCCCCGACGGCTCCGTCGAATACGCCTCTTGACAAGTCCGAGCGCGATCGACATAATCAACCAAGTAGTTAAACAACTAACTTGTTGAATACGAGCCGAAACACGAGATGGAAACCGACCCGCTCAGCACCACGTTCGCCGCTCTCGCCGACCCCACCCGTCGAGCAATTCTTGCCCGACTGGCGACCGGCGAAGCGACGGTCAACGAGCTGGCCGAGCCGTTCGAGATCACGCTGCAAGCGGTGTCGAAGCACCTCAAGGTGCTCGAGCGCGCCGGGTTGATCAGTCGTGGTCGCGACGCCCAGTACCGGCCGTGCCACCTCGAGTCAGCGCCTCTCGACTCGGCCATCGGCTGGATCGAGCAGCACCGCAACATCTGGCAGCAACGGTTCGACCAACTCGAAGAACACCTTCGCAACATCCAACAATCACAGAAAGAGCAGAAACCGTGACCGACACCACTGCAAACACCGGCGAACTCATCATCACCCGCACCTACGACGCGCCACGCGACCTGGTCTTCGAATGCATGGTGACGCCCGAACACCTGACTCACTTCTGGGGCCCGGTCGGGGTCAGTACTCCCCTCGACAGGATCAAGGTCGATCTCCAACCGGGCGGTGTGTTCGACACGACGATGGTCAACGACTCCGACGGCGCCGAGTTCACCAGTCACGGGATCTACGTCGAGATCGACGAGCCCAGCAAGCTCGTGTGGAGCGAACCGGGTGTCGAGGGTGGGATGACCACATCAGTCTCGTTCGTCGACCTCGGCGACGGTCGCACCGAAGTGACCATCCATCAGACCAACGTGCCCGAGATGTACCGCAGCCCGGAGGCACAAGCCGGGTTCAACAGCAGCCTCGACCGATTTGCTGCATACGTCACGTCCCTGTGACGTGAACGGGTGATCATCGAGGGGGGAAGCGACCGATTCCACCGTCCTGCAGCAACATTCCGGTCATGGTCCGGTCGAGGTTGCGCGAACGCCAGCTCAGCATTGCTGCCGATTCGGCCAACACGATCTCCGGATCGCCGACCTCTGTCTGCCAGGTGGGGTCGGTCGCGAGGTCGAAGCATCGCCACGATCCGTCGCCGAAGTGGACGAACGCCCGGTCGCGGCTGCGGCGCACCGCAAGGTTCTGACGTTCCAACCGGCGATCCCATGGCCACTCGTGCTCGCCGTGCGGGATGAAGAGGTCGCGCCAATCCCATTCGTAGTACGCCGCGTCGCGCCACGAGTCGGGCCGCTCCCCGCGCAGGAATGGAGTCAGCGGGAACCCGTCGCATTGTGTCGGCACCGGGATGCCCATCGCGTCGCACAGCGTCGGCATGATGTCGATGTTCTCGGTGAACTCGTCGACGACGCCGACATGGTCGAACCGGGGGTCGCGGATGATGCCCAGCACGGCGTAGCTCGGTTCGTAGAAGCCGCACTTCTGGATCAGGCCCTGATCCCCGAGCTGCTCGCCGTGATCGGCGGTGACGACGATGACGGTGTTGTCCCATTCTCCCCGTGCCTCGCAGCGCCGCCCAGACCCGGGCCAGCTGGGCATCGACCTCGCTGATCATGCCGAAGTACTGCGACTGGATGTCGCGCGACGGCCGACGGATCCTCGGGTGCTCCCACGATGGTGTTCGCCAACAGCATCTCGAACAGGCGATGACGATTTGCCGGGATGGGCATCGGCGCCGGGCACGATGCAGGGTCGTACATCGTCGAGAAGTGGCCCGCAGCGCTGTACGGCGGATGCGGACGTAGGTACGAGAGGTGTGCAAACCAGGGCTCGGTCCGGTCGCCCAGCCAGCCCAGGAATCCATCGGTGAGAAACGTCGACGTCGACAGCTCGGCCGGCCGCTCGTGCTCGAACTCAAGTGCAGCGATCGGGTCGTCGAAGTTATATCCGTGATGGTTCAACCAATGCAGCCACGGCAGCTGCCAACCACTCATGTCGAGAACAGGGTCGAGCCCTGGCAGCACTCCCTCGTATGTCGACAGTCGCGGATCGTCGGGGTCGTCGACCAGTCGCGGATCGACTCCCTGGTCGGTGTAGCCGAACAGGGCCGGCTCGTATCCGGCGCCGGCGGGCAGCGTGGGCGATGTTGTCGAATCGGGTGTCCAGCGGAGTGCCGTTGGCGACGACCCGGTTGTTCATCTGATATGTGCCCGTGTAGAGGGCGGCCCGCCCGGGCGAGCACGGCGCGGCCTGCGAGAAATGCCGGGCGAGCCGAACACCCTGGCCGGCCAGGTCGTCGAGCGCCGGGGTCTGCACCACGGGATGACCTGCGCACGAGAGGCAGTCGGCCCGGAACTGATCGAGTGTGATGAACAAGATGTTGGGCGGTGAGGCGTGGTCGGGACCCATCTACGGCAGAATACGTGGGTGAAGTTTCGGCGAGCGGCCTTGGCGATGGCTGCGACGACGTTGGTGTTCGGTGTGGCGACGGCGACCTCGCCGGAGTCACCGGTCGTGCTCGCCGACGTACCTGAGTTGTCGTGGTGCACGAGCGACGCCGGCATGGCAATCGGTTCCAGCGGCGGCAGCGTTGCATGCCTGCAGTTCACGCTTGCTGCAATGGGGCTGTACCACGCCACGCTGACGCAGAAGTACGACAAGCCGACCGCTGAAGCGATGGCCATCTACCAGTCCAACAATCCGCCGCTGCGCGTCGATGGGTTGGCGACACCGCTGGTGCTCACCGAGATGGGGATCTATTCGGGCGTCGATGCCGAACCCCCGCCGCTGTGCCTGGCCGATGCACGACTCGGCAGCGGGTCGAAAGGCGCATCGGTCAAGTGTCTGCAGGACAAGTTGATCGAAACCGGCTACATGCTCTCTGAATCGAAGTCCAGCGGCACGTTCGACAAGGCAACAGGTGACGGCCTGCGCGCGTTTCAGCTCGCCACGCCGCCGCTCGTTCCCGACGGGGTAGCTGGGCCGTCGACATTGGCCGCCTTGGGGATCTGGAGTGGCAAGACCACCGAACAAGCCGGCCCGGTCGTCCCTCGCGCGCCCGGTGGGCCGTTCCCCGCCGGCCGAGAGCCGTTCCCCAATTGGAACCTGACCCAGGCCGGCATTCCGTACTACGGCAACCACACTCCTTGCACCAAGGAGAAAGCCGACATCATTGCCAACGAGTTCGCCAAGGACGGCGCCGACGACGCGACACAGCAATGGGCGACGTACATCGCGTCACGCGAAGGTGGCTGCAACGAGCGAACGGTCAACGACAACCCTGCGACCCGCGACGATTCGCACTGCACGTTCCAGCTCAACGCGCTCGCAGGGATGTTCGAGCCGCACGGGGAGTTGGGTCGGCGTGGCTGGAGCGTCGTCAACGTCAAGGAGTCGATGCAGAACTGCGCCGATGCGGCCAGCGACCTGTGGGTCTACTGCGGCCGTGGCCCGTGGACGCCGCCGTACGCGTGCGCGCCGCCGTGGGCCGGCGACCTCGGCTTCGGCGACGCCTGACTTCTCCAGACCGGTCAGCGCCACTCGGCGGGGCGTTCGAGGTGGTCGGTGACGGCACAGTCCTCGTTGAACACGACGAAGCGGTCGAAACCGCGAAGGAACCACCGGTCGTGGGTCACCGCGATCACGGTGCCCTGGAACTCGGTGAGCCCGGCCTCCAGTGCTTCCGCTGAGACCAGGTCGAGGTTGTCGGTGGGCTCGTCGAGCAGCAGCAACGTGGCACCGCTCAACTCCAGCAGCAGGATCTGGAAGCGTGCCTGCTGGCCACCGCTGAGGGTGTTGAACACCTGGTCTGCGCAACCCTGCATCTCGTAGCGGCGCAGCATGCCCATGGCCGGGCCACGGACGACGTCGTTGTCGTGGAGGATCTCCAGCAGCGTTCGCCCGTTCCACTCCGGATGCTCGTGAGTCTGGTTGAACAAGCCGGGCACGACGCCGGCACCCAGGCGCACGTCGCCGCTGTACGACACGGTGGTGTCGCCACCGAGCACTCGCAGGAAATGGCTCTTGCCCGCGCCGTTTCCACCGAGCACTGCAACGCGCTCGCCGTACCACAGCTCGAGATCGAATGGATCGGTCAGCCCATGCAGTTCGAGTTGTCGAACGGCCAAGGCGCGCTTGCCGGTGCGCGCTCCACCGAGGCGCATGTCGATGCGCTGCTCGCGGACCAACTCTGGCGCATCGCTCTTCTCCAGGAACTGTCTCAGCCTGCTCTCGGCAGCCTTCAGGCGCGGCGCGAACTTGTCGCTGATCTTCGCCCGTTGCCGCATGACGATGACGAGCTCCTCCAACTTCTTGCGCTCGTCTTCGTAGAGCGCCAACGCATGCTCGCGATTCTCCAGCCGGGCTTGGCGTGCCTCGTGGTAGCCGGCGAACCCGGCGCCGTGCGTCCAGGCGCCGCTGGCTTCTACCGTGACGATCTTCGTCGCGCTGGCGGCCAGCAACTCGCGGTCGTGGCTGACGAACAGCATCGTCTTGCGACTCGAACGCAGCTCCTCCTCGAGCCAACGCTTCCCCGGCACGTCGAGGAAGTTGTCGGGCTCGTCGAGCAGGAGCACGTCGTAGTCGCTGCGGAGCAAGGCCTCGAGCGCCAATCGCTTCTGCTCACCGCCGCTGAAGGTGCGCAGCGGGCGACGCTCCAGATCGGAGAATGGTTCGCCGATGGCTTTGGTGCAGCAGGCATCCCAGAAGACCTCGGCGTCGTAGCCGCCGGAGTCGCCCCATTCTGCGAGCGCCGTGGCGTACCGCATCGGCGCGTCGGTGGCTGTTTCCTCGGCACGAGCCAGACGCGCCGCGGCGTCCTGCAACCGTTGCGGCGCGAGCGACACCATGAGGTCGCGGACCGTCTGGTCGTTGTCGCCGACCAGCTGGCGCATCACGCCGACCCGACCGTCGATGGTGATCGTGCCGGAGGTGGCGGTGGCCTCGCCGGCGATCAATCGCAGCAGCGTGCTCTTGCCCACGCCGTTGGCACCCACGAGCGCGACCCGGTCCCCGTTGCCGACGCTGAAGTTGACGTCGCGCAGCAGCTCGGCGCCACCCGGACGTCGCCATCCGACGTGGCTGACCTGGATCGATCCCATAGTGGTCGCCCACGCTATGCCAAGGCCACGCCTGATTGTCGACCAGTTAGACTGTGAGGCAATGTTGCAGAAAGCTCAACCGCCGACCACCTTGCCGCAGGCCAACGATGCGTGCTGGTGCGGCAGTGGTCGCAAGTACAAGCGTTGTCACAAGCCGCTCGAGGGTCGAGTGCTGCAAGGAGTCATCAGTCCACGGCGTGCCGTCCCGGGTCACATTGCTCGGCCCCCGTATGCCGAAAGCGGCGTGCCGTTGAGATGGTCCGAGTCTCGGGTCAAGACACCTGAGATCATCGAGCGGATGCGCCATGCCGGCATCGTCGCCGCCGAGGTGTTGCGGTTGGCCGGCGAGAAGGTGGCCGTTGGTGTCACGACCGACGAGATCGACGTGTATGTGCACGACCTGTGCATCGAACGCAACTCGTACCCGAGCCCGCTCAACTACAACCACTTCCCGAAGAGCGTGTGCACCAGCGTCAACGAGGTCATCTGCCACGGCATCCCCGACTCCCGGGCGCTGCAGGACGGCGACATCGTCAACATCGACGTCACCACCTACATCGGCGGAGTTCACGGCGACACCAACGCCACCTTCTTCGTCGGCAACGTTGATCCGGCCAGCCGGCAACTCGTGCGCGTCACCGAGGAATGCATGTGGCACGGCATCGAAGCCGTGCGCCCCGGTCGGCCCATCAGCGACATCGGCAAGGCCATCGAGACGCACGCCAAGAAGTACAAGTACGGCGTCGTTCGGGCGTTCATCGGCCACGGCATCGGCGAGCAGTTCCACACCGACATCCAGGTGCTGCACTACTACGACGAGCGGGCCAACATCGTCATGCGTCCGGGTATGACGTTCACCATCGAGCCGATGATCACGATGGGTTCGTGGCAGCACAAGATGGTGTTCGACGACAACTGGACCGCGATCACGTCAGATGGCAAGCGCACCGCGCAGTACGAGCACACCATCCTCGTGACCGACGATGGCTACGACGTATTGACCGCCCCTGGGGCCGTGTCGCCGTCGGCACCCTGGCATCGTTGACCGGTTGAAGCTGATGGCAGATCCGATCGAGGACATCATCGGGGACTACCGGGCATTCGCCGCGCTGCAGCGAGACCGGCTGGCCACACGCGGCATCGACATCACCCCATACGGACTCAGCCACCTCGCCTACCGGGTTCCCGAGTGGGACCAGTACGTGCATGTGCGCGGGCTCATCGAACGCCACGCGGTCGCCAATCGCGAGAACGTCTGGAACGGCCGCCCGATCTCCTTGATCGTTCCCGCCGAGCCGCTCGAAGTCCTCGACGGCAAGGTCGTCCCGCTCATCGAGCTCATCCCGCCAGTGCACCAGCGCGTGTACAAGATGGGGTTGGAGCATCTCGGCGTCGTGGTCGGTGACACTTTCGACGCGTTCGTCGGAGCCCACAAGCCCGTCCTGACGGGACAGCAATTCCAGGGCCCGACCAGCACACCCGACCCCGTCTACATCTTGTTCGAGGACTTCACCCACGTGAAGTTCTATCGGCTGTCACTGAGGGCATCCGTCGAGCTCGATGCTGGCCCGTTCGACAACGGGTTCCATCACGTCGACGACTGGGTGCCCCAACGGCTCGTGACGGCAACCGGCCCGAACCCGCTGCCGCGATGACGGGACGATTGATCGTGTCGCGTCTGCCGACCTGAGCGCGGCGACCGAACGGACCTCGCCTAACGACAGTTCCACCTGTTGCCGCGACCTGCTCACGCCTAGTCTCGGTGAGATGGACCCGCCGGCGCTCACCACCCGTCGGGAGCTCGATCGGCGGATCATTTCGCTGGCCATTCCAGCGCTGGGAACGCTGGCGATCGAGCCGCTGTATGTGCTGGTCGACACTGCAATCGTCGGCCGCCTCGGTACACCGCAACTCGGCGGCGTCGCGATTGCGATGACGATCCTCTTGACCGTCATTTCACTGACGGCCTCGTTGGAGTACGGCGTGACACCGGATGTCGCGTTCGCTCACGGCGCCGGCCGGTCGGCCGAGGCTCGCGATGTCGCCACGGGCGCGCTCCGGCTCGCGGTGATGATCGGCGTGCCGATGGGCGCAATCGTGGCTGTCGCCGCGCGTCCACTCGCCTGGCTGCTCGGAGGTCGCGGCGATGTGCTGGAGTACGCGGTCACATACCTGCAGATCAGTTGCGTGGGGCTGCCGTTCGTGCTCATCGCCTACGTCGGCCACGGCGTCATGCGCGGTGTCAACGATCTGCGAAAGCCGTTGAAGATCGTGTTGATCGCCAACGTCGCCAACCTCATCCTCGAGATCGTCGCCGTGTACTGGCTCGACCTCGGGGTAGCGGGATCGGCGTGGAGCACGGTGCTCGTGCAGATGTGCGTTGCGCTGGTGTTCTTTCGTGTGCTTCGGCCGCATCGCGCAGGCGGCAAGCCGTCGAGCGAGCGGATGAGGAGGTTGCTGCGCAGTGGAGTGCACTTTGCCGTGCGCTCGATCGCGATGTTCGCGGTGTGGAACACCTCGACTGCGATCGCGGCGCGCGTCGATACTCCGACTCTCGCCGCGAACCAGGTGCTGATCCAGCTGTTCATCTTCATGGCCCTGATGCTGGACGCACTGGCGATCCCCGCGCAGTCGCTGGTCGCCGGGGCACTCGGCAAGAGCGACACCAACGAGGCGTTGCTCGTCGGGCGAACCAGCAGGCGACTCTCGTTGTGGTGCGCGTTGCTGTTGGCGATCGGACTGGCTGGGCTCAGCCCGTTCCTGCCCTATGTGTTCAGCTCCGACGCGGCAGTGCACTCGCGACTGACCGCGGGCTTCTTGATCCTGGCGATCATGCAGTTCCCCGGCGCGATCGCATTCGCCTACGACGGGGCTCTGATCGGCGCCCACGACGAGCGGTGGTTGGCACGCCAAGCGGTCGTCAACCTGCTCGGGTTCGCGCCACTGGCATTGGCCACATTGTTCTACCCACAGCTCGGCCTTGTCGGGTTGTGGGGTGCGCAGTTGTCGTGGATGACGATGCGCGCGATCGTCAACTGGCGGCGCTGGGAGTCGCGGCCATGGTTGCGGGCAAGGGGATCGACGCCAGCAGTCGCGCAGTGAGTCGCACCGATGTGGCGCTCAGTCCACTGCCTGCTGCGTGGTAGCGCACCCACTCGGTGGCCGCGTCGGAGTGCAGGACGGCGGCGACGTCGTCGAGACGTTCGGTGGTGCACGTGATCACCGGGACGCTCGGCAGCCATGCTCCGTCACGGTCGATCACGGCCTCGATGCGACGGGTCTGGTTGGCGATCAGGATCTTCGGAACCAGCCGCTGGCCGGCCCAGCGTTGCAAAGCCGGTGACAGCAGCGAAACATCAACCCGTGGTGCAGAGAACTTCTGCTTGGCGAACCGAACCTGCCGCCGTCCCCACCAACACTCGTTCGGCTCGATCAGTCCGCTGGTCACCAGCGGTGGGCCGGCAGCCGAGTCGCTGACGGCGCCGACCAGTCCGTAGTACTGATCTCGAAAGTCGGCGGTGAAGGCGGCGATGTCGCCGAGCACGGGTCCGTCGTGCGGTCGTTCGACGGTGTCAGCGATCAATCCCGACCATTGCGGCGGCATCGCAATGGTCGGACGCGGGGCGAACTCCGGGCCGTGCGCGCGGCGCACCTCGCGCTCGGTCTCCACCCACCTCCCACACTCCGGCCCAGACCCTCACGTTGGCTTCGAACATCAACGTCGGCGACCACCACATCCATCGCAGCGCGGCGCGGCGCGTGACGTCGTCGCGAATCGGCTTGACGTCGCGGGTCGACAGCATCGACAGCGGTAGCACCAGCCCGACGCGGCCGCCCGTCCTCGTGAGTCGAATCGCCAGCGACAGGAACTCGGCGGCGCTGTCGGCGTACGGGCCGCCACCGAACCTCGATCGCCCACCGCGCGATGTCGATCTGGCCAGTTGATTGAGGAAGGGAGGGTTGCCGACGACGGCATCGAACCGTTGGTCGCCCCAGTCGATCGCCAACGAATCGCCGTGCTTCCACGATGTCGTTGGATCGAGGTCGATCCCGGTGACTGTCGCCGAGTCGGCGAATGGTGAGAGGAAGCGCCCATCGCCGCATGCCGGGTCCAGAACGGTTCGCGGCGTGAAGCCGCGCTGCACCTCGGCCACGACCGCGTCGACCAGGTCGAGAGGTGTGTACCACGCGCCGAGCAGCTTTCGTTGGGACACCGGCATTGCCCGAGCGTAGGGTCCCAATCCGTGACCGACGCGGCAGGCCGCTACCTCACCTTCGGGCGTGACGAGTGGGCAGACCTGCGCGCCTCGACCCCGTTGACGTTGAGCGCCGACGATCTCGACTCGCTTCGCGGCATCAACGAGAGCATCCAGCTCGACGAGGTCGCGGCGATCTACCTGCCGCTGACTCGATTGTTGAACCTGTACGTGTCGGCGACGCAGAAGCTGCACAAGGTGTCGGGCGAGTTCCTTGGCACGTCGACCCCGAAGGTGCCGTACATCATCGGCATCGCCGGAAGTGTGGCCGTCGGCAAGAGCACGTTCGCCCGCATCCTCCAAGCACTGCTGGCACGATGGCCCGACCACCCGAAGGTCGATCTGGTGACGACCGACGGCTTCTTGTACCCCAACAAGGTGCTCGAAGAGCGCGGCATCATGAATCGCAAGGGCTTTCCGGAGAGCTACGACACCCGGCGACTGCTGCAGTTTCTGCGGGAGTTGAAGAGTGGCGCGGCGACCGCCCACGCGCCCGTCTACAGCCACATCTTCTACGACATCATCGAAGGCGAAACGGTCGAGGTCGGCCAGCCCGACATCGCGATCATCGAGGGACTCAACGTGCTGCAAGTCGGTGGTCCGAGCGATGCCGCTACCGAGTTCGTCAGCGACTACTTCGACTTCAGCATCTACATCGATGCCGAGGAGTCGTACATCGAGGAGTGGTACGTGCAGCGCTTCATGAAACTGCGCGACACGGTGTTCCAGAACCCCGACAGCTTCTTCCGTCACTTTGCCGATCTCGCACCCGACGAGGCCGTCGACGTCGCCCGGTCGATCTGGCGCGACATCAACGGCAAGAACCTGCGCGAGAACATCGCCCCCACCAAGTCGCGTGCCGCGCTGATGCTTCGCAAAGGCCCCGACCATCGCGTCACCGAGGTCTCGCTACGACGTCTCTAGCCTTCGCGATGAGAGATGAGCCGCCGGACGCCGCAAACTTCTCATCGCGCGGTTGGTGCCGCTGAGTGAGATGAGAGATGTGCGGCCCGGGGCGGCTCATCTCTCATCGCACGACTAGCGGTCGGCGAGCCAGGCGGGGAGGTCGGCGAGCGAGGTGAGTTCGACGATGTGCTGGTCGTGGTCGACCTGCTCGAGGTCCCACAGCAGTGGATACGGGACGTGCACGCCGTGCCCACCGAGTGCCAGCACGGGGAGGATGTCGCTACGCACGCTGTTGCCCACCATGCAGAACCGTGTGGGATCGATGTGGAGTTCCGCCAACACCCGGGCGTAGGTCTCCGGGTCCTTCTCCAACACGATCTCGATGTGTTCGAAGTGGTGCTCCAATCCGCTCGTCGTCACCTTGTGGGTCTGGTGGATGAGGTCGCCTTTGGTGATGAGGATCAGACGTCGCGTCGCGCCGACCTCTGCCAACACTTCGGGTACATGGTCGAGCAATCGCACCGGTTCCTCCAACTGCCCGCGAACCATCTCGATCATCTCGGCGACGACGGCCGAAGGAACCCGCCCGCCGCTGATCGTGACCGCGGCCTCCACCATCGACAAGCCGAACGATTTCACCCCGTACCCGAATGTGGCGAGGTTCTTGCGTTCGGTGGCGGTCAGCGCGGCCTTCACCTCGACACCTTCCGGGGCATACGGGGCGATCAGTTCGACGAATCGCTCCTCGTTGGCTCGGAAGCCGTCCTCGCTGTGCCACAGGGTGTCGTCGGCGTCGAAGCCGATCACATCGAATGCGCTCATAGCCGATTCGCGTTCTCGATGTCGTCGAGCTCGTCCACAGTGAGCCCGCCTCGCAGAAGTATGCGGCGGATGATCTCGGTCTTGCCGTCGAGATACACCTCGATGTCGTCGGTCTCGTCCGCGAGCCGCCGCTTCACGGCTCCGTACTGGTCGCGCAGGGCGGCGTCGCCGCGAAGCACGTCGCGAAGGGCGAGGTGATTTCGCACCGAAAGGCAACCGTCGACGGTGACGTAGGTGTTCTGCCGGATGCTGCCCTCCGGCGCAGTGAATGCATATCGGTCGGCTATCCCAAGGTCACCGAGAGGCGTGTAGTCCGCCGCCTCCAGCGCCACGGCAGCGGGATCGACCAGCGCCCGATCGACGATCACGTCGATGTCGATGATGGGCTTGGCCGCCAGGCCCGGCACCGAGGTGGAGCCGACATGTTCGATTGCGATCACGGGTACGTCGACGAGCGCCGCCTGCAACGCGTCTCGTACGGTCGCAAAGGCCTGCGGCCACTGTGGGTCGTAGTCGACCACGACGATCGAGCCGGTCATCGGTGCAGGGCGTTGAGGTAGTTGTAGACGGTGATGCGGCTGACGCCCATCGCGTCCGCTACGTCTTCCACTGCGCGTCGCAGGGTGAATGCACCGCGCTCGTCGAGGAGGCGGATTGCCCGCTGCTTGTCTTCCCGTGCGAGCGACGGCAACGGTGCTCCGAACTCCCGCTCGACCGTGTCGATCAGTCGATCGAGCGCCCCGTGCAGTGGAGCCATCCGGACCGCGGCGATGATCGAGCCTTCCCAACGCAACGGCATGTCGCCGGGTTCGCGTTCGTCGGCGGGCACCAGGGTCGCACCCAAGGCTTCGACCACCGGTTTGACCGCCAACACGAACGGATGGCGTGGAAGGCCACTCACGAAGTCTCCGTCAGTCGTTCGGTGTGCAGGCTCACGTGGGTCGCGCCGTTCGCAAATGCGGCGTCGAGCACCGCTTGGGCGACAAGGCCCGCCTGGTCGGCCGGCACGTTGCAGCTGGACCCGAACGGTCCGAAGTCGATCTCGTACCCCAAGGACTGTGCTGCTTGGATGGCCGAAATGACGTGAGGGCCCGGTTGACCTTCGACGAACGGTTCTATGGTGAACTCGAGCAGCAGCACGCGAATGAACTGTAGCGAACGATGCAGCGGCGTCGGCCCGGGGACAGGTGGGGAGGCCGGGCCGACGCGCTGTGAATGTCAGCGGGCGCCCATGACCCGCTGTAGATCTGCGCTGCGGTTGATGCAGTCGGTACCCGCAACCTCGAACGCTTCGTTGAGCCTGTTCAGCGCATTGCGAAACGTGGTGTTCCACTCGCTTTCGAACTGTTGGCGGGCCGGGCCCTCCCACACCGTTCCGGCCAGCGACGAACTGACCGCGCTGATCACTCCGTCGATCGCCGACTTCTGCTGCTTCATCGACCGACCGAGACCGCTCAACTGCTCGGGATTGGCTCCGTACATGCTCATCTCAGTTCCTCCTGCGAGCGGGGTTGCTCACGACAGAGAGGCACGTCGAGTCGCCGAAAGCGGAAACGTTGTGGGAGTTCCCTGCAGCGTTTGGCACCGAAGGCCCCGCTACGGGGCCCCAGGCTCCAAACGCAATCTCATCTCGCTGCCGAACTCAGGGGCGGATGAGGGGCAGCAGCAGCGTGATGCTGTCGGGAAGGAAGCGATGTGCCCCACGCATCTCGTCGAGCTCGTCGAACGTGACCCAGCGAGTCTCGGCCACCTCGCCGTCGGCGAACGTGAAGGGTCCGTCGTGAACGATTCGGTACCCGCGACACATCGCCGCCAAATCGTCGTCGACATAGTGGGCGCGGCCGAGGTACTCGATCGTGGCGGCGTCGATGCCGAGCTCCTCGGCGAGCTCGCGGTGGGCAGCGTCCTCGTACGACTCGCCGGACGCGACCACACCACCTGCGGCGATGTCCCACAACCCGGGCCAGATGTCTTTGGCCTCGCTGCGCCGATGGATGAGCAGCCGCCCGTCGGTGGACATCACAGCAATGCCGACCGAGCGATGTTGCAGCCGCCCGGCGCGCATCTCCGACCGGGTCACGGTTGCGATCACCGTGTCGTCGTCGTCGACGATGTCCACGAGTTCCTCGCTCATCCGGGCAGGTCTACCATTCGCGCATGGAACTCGACACCCTGCGCGACGGGGCCCACGATCTGCTGAGCGACATGGTCGCCTTGCGCCGCACGCTGCACCAGTGGCCGGAGATCGGCAACGACCTGCCGATCACCCGCGAGAACGTGCTGGAAGCTCTCGACGGGCTGCCGCTGGACGTGACCCTCCACGAGACCACCAGCGGCATCGCCGCGCTGTTGGACGGTGGCAAGCCAGGGCCGACCGTGTTGTTGCGCGGCGACATGGATGCCTTGCCGCTGACGGAGGACACGGGCGTCGATTTCACGTCACGCAGCGAGGGAACCATGCATGCCTGCGGCCACGACACCCACACCTCGATGCTGGTCGGCGCTGCCAAGTTGCTGAGCGCGCAGCGCGCTGACATTGCCGGACGGGTGCTGTTCATGTTCCAGCCGGGTGAGGAGGGGGACCATGGCGCCAAGTTCATGCTGGACGAAGGGTTGCTCGACCTCCCGAAGCGCGCCGACGGCTCCGATTCGCCGGTGACAGGCGCGTTTGCGCTGCACATCACCTCGTCGCTGCCGACGGGCTGGCTCAGTTGTCGCGGCGGTTCGATCATGGCCTCGGCCGACACGTTGTTCATCACGGTCAAGGGCCGCGGCGGTCATGCCAGCGAGCCGTACCGGGCACTCGACCCCATTCCGATCGCCTGTGAGATCGTGCAGTCGCTGCAGACGATGATCACCCGGCGCATCGACGTGTTCGACCCTGCCGTTGTCACGGTGGGCAAGATCACCGCCGGCACGGTCAACAACATCATCCCCGAGACGGCGGAGATCGAGGGCACCATTCGCGCCGTCAGCGAGCGGACGCGGCGGTTGGTGCACGATGGAATTCGCCGCGTCGCCGAGGGCATTGCGGCGGCTCACGACGCGGAGGTCACGGTCGAACTGGTCGACGGCTATCCGGTGACCGTCAACGACAAGAATCAATCCGATGTCGCGCTCGGTCTTGCCGGCGACCTGGTGGGTGCCAACAAGACACTGCGGTTACCCAACCCCATCATGGGGGCGGAGGACTTCAGCTACGTCCTGCAGGAGATTCCCGGGGCGATGGTGTTCCTCGGCGGAACGCATGCCGATCGCAATCTGGCCACGGCCGCGCCGAACCACTCGAACCGGGTCGTGTTCGACGAGGAAGCAATGGTCACCGGCACGGCGATGTACGCCGCGCTGGCGCTCAATCACCTCGGCGGCTGAACCGCCTCACTGCGGGTGGAGCAGTCGAACGGTGGCCAACTCGAACGGCTGCAGTGTCAGCGAGACGATGCCGTCGCTGCATTCGATCCCATCGGTCGGTTCTTCCAGCAGATTGCACCGCACCGCGCCGCGGATCGGTCGTGCGGTGCGGAGCGTCACGGTGGCACGATCGCCGCACGCCTCGTGGAGGCGCACGATCATGTGTCCCGAACCATCGTCGGCGTGCTTCACGCTGCTGATCTGCACGCCGCGATGATCGAGCGTGACGACGGGCGTCGGGTTGTTGCCGGCACTGCCGTCCGCCACGAGGCGTAGTGGCAGGTTGAGCGCGTCGGCTTCGTGCAAGACGTCGTGCAGGCCAGATCCGTGCGGCAGCACGCTGATCGTGACCGCATGCCGTCCGTGGTCGGCATCGGGGTCCGGATACTTCGCCGCTCGTAGCAACGAAACACGCACACCGCCATCTTGTACACCGTGTCCGTACCGTCCATCGTTGAGCACGGCGACCCCGAACGACGGCTCGCTGAAATCGACGTAGCGGTGCGCGCACACCTCGAACTTCGCCGCGTCCCATGAGCTGCTGGCGTGTGTCGGCCGCTTGACGTGGCCGAACTGGATGTCGCAACTCGCCTCCTGGGTGCGCACGTCGAGCGGCACCATCAACGACAACAATTTCTCGTCCTCGTGCCAGTCGATGTCGAAGTGGATGTCGAGCCGCGCGGACCCGGCGCGCATCGTGTAGGTCTGCGACGAGCGATGATCTGCCGAACTCGCGTCGCACGACCAGTTCGGCCAGCAGCGGATGTCGAGTCGTGAACTCGATCGATGGGGCCGATGTGATGCTCTCACCGAGCGACCGTGTCCACGATTCGACGTCCCAGGCGTCGTACTCGACAGGGTGATCAGGGGCGAGTTCCAGCGAGATCCGCGATCCGGCAGGTAGCAGTTGCCTGCCGTGGGCGACGTCGATGATGGAGATCACCTCGCCATCGAGGTTCCACGCCACCGAGATCACCCCGTTGTTCATCGAGCGTTCAGTGACGACCACGGGATGGTCGTTCACCTCGGCCGCCGTCACGGTGGCGAGGCCCGAGCCCGGCACCTCGACCATGGTCGGTTCACCATCGACGACGATCACCTCGCGGCGAGCGTGCGTCGCAGCGTTGGCGACCGAAGTGCCCGTGGGGGCAATCGCTGCGAGGGCATTCGTGATGACCGCCTCGAGTCGTTCTGCGACCCGCCTGTGTGCTGCTTCGGCGTCGTCGGCCACCCAGGCGATCGACGACCCGGGAATGATGTCGTGGAACTGCTGCAGCAGCACCTCCTTCCACAGACCTTCGAGTTCCGCTGTGACCTCGGTCGGTGCGCCGCCGGCCGCCACCCACCAGAGTTCCGCCTCGCGAAGCAGACGTTCGCAGCGACGGTTCCCGACCTTGGTGGCCGACTGGGATGTCAACGTGCCGCGGTGCATCTCGAAGTACAGCTCGCCGGCCCACACGGGTACGGGTGCCCCAATCGCTGCCTCGGCCTCGACGTGTTCGAAGAACTGATCGGGCGTGCCGACCGAGATGGGCGACACGCCGTCGAGGTCGGCCATCCGCCTGGCACGTTCCATCATCTCCCGCGTCGGACCGCCACCACCGTTGCCGTGACCGAACGGCATCAGCGACCAGTTGCTCCAACCGTGCTCCTTGAAATTTGTCTCGGCGTACCGGACCTCTGCCGGTGTGATCTCCGCGTTGTAGGTGTCGACCGGAGGAAAGTGGGTCAGCACTCGCGAGCCGTCGAGACCCTCCCACCAGAACGTCGAATGTGGGAACACGTTCTGCTTGTTCCAACTGAGCTTCTGCGTGATGAACCGGGTGCACCCGCCCGCTCGAAATACCTGCGGAAGAGTCGCCGGGTACCCGAACACATCGGGGATCCAGACCACCGAACTGCGAGCACCGAACTTCGACTCGAAGTACCGCTGCCCGAACACCAACTGCCGCACGATGCTCTCACCGCTCGGCAGGTTCATGTCGGGCTCGACCCACATGCCGCCGACCGGGTGCCACTGACCGGCAGCAACCTTGGCCTGGATGCGTTCGAACAAGGTTGGCTGAGCGTGCTCGATCCACTCGTACTGCGCCGCCTGCGAGCAGGTGAAGTGGTAGTCGGGGTAGTCGTCCATCAAGCGGAGCGCCGAGGCGAATGTGCGTGCGCACTTTCGTTGTGTCTCGCGTATCGGCCACAGCCACGCCGAGTCGATGTGGGCATGACCGACGGCGACGACTCGATGGGCACCCGATCGGGCGCCGAGATCGAGTGCCGGCTGCAGCACGCGACGAGCGGCTGGCGCAGTCGCGGCGACGTGGTCGAGGTCGAGCACGTTGAACGAGGCCTCCAGCTGACGCATCAGACGAATGCGTCTGGCCTCGTCCGGCGGCATCGAACGGGCCAGTCCCAGCAGCACGTCGACGTCGAGCAACAGTCCGAACACGTCGTCGTCGCGCTCGCCGAGGGAGGCGTGTCGCAATCGGTACAGCGGCTTCTCGCCGGCCGTCGCGAGCGAGCCGAGCGGCGATGGTCGGTAGCCCGGGAAGGCCGGGTTCGAGGCAGCTTCGACGAAGAAGGTGAAGGGCCCCGGACCGACGTCTGGCAACGGCAGACCGGTGCGCCGGGGGTGGATGCCCTGCACCGGCCGACCGTCGATCCACACCAAGCCCTCGGATTGGAACCCGGCAGAATCGGGGTGGAAGCCGAGGTCGATCACCGCTTCGAGTTGCGGTCCGGCCATCGCCTCCGGCACGTCGACCGAGAAGCGGAACCATGTGGTGCCCCAGGGTCGGCTCCAATGTTCACCGACGGTGAACGATCGGTAGTCGCCGGCCATTGCCTCGTCGTGCGAGACCGGCTCGCCAGGCGCATCCCACGCTGCAACGGTCAGCGGAATGGAGTCGTGGTACAGCGCTGGAAGCACTCGTTCGTTGAACTCGCGGCGAACTCGGGCCTCGACGAGCTTCAGATCGTTGTGCACGATGCGAGGCTAGTGACCGTGGCAATTACCCTGACCGCATGACGACGAGGCCGCTCGACGGTGTACGTGTGCTCGACTTCACCAGAGTGCTCAGCGGCCCGCACGCGACGCGGATGCTCTGCGATCTCGGTGCTGATGTGATCAAGGTCGAGCCGCCCGACGGCGATATCACACGTACGACCAACCCGCGTGTCAATGGGTTGGCCACCTACTTCGTCCAACAGAATGCCGGCAAGCGAACCATCAGTCTCGACACCGCCAAGCCGGAGGCGGTCGAGCTGCTGCTTCGCCTCGCCGATCAGTGCGATGTGCTGATCGAGAACTTCCGGCCGGGCGTGCTCGATCGGATTGGACTCGGCTACGCAGCGGTTGCGGTGCGCAATCCCGGCATCGTGTACGCCTCGATCAGCGGTTACGGCTCCAGTGGACCATGGGTGGGGCGACGGGCCTACGCACCCGTGGTCGGTGCCGAGACGGGGATCACCATGGAGCAGGGCGACAAGCGTGGCGGCCAGTACGCCAACGATCAGTTCAGTCACGCCGATGTGTACACCGCGCTCGAAGCCGCGTCGGCGATCCTCGCCGGTTTGTTCAACCGCTCGCGTACCGGGCGTGGTGATCGCATCGAGGTGTCGATGGCCGAGACGATGCTCTACGTCAACGAGCATGCCCACGATCAGCTGTGGGACGGCGACGTTCCGCCGCAATGGGTCCGTAGCTTCGAGCCGGCCGCGTATCCGGTGTTGACAGCGGCCAACGGAGAGACGGTGATCATCAGCGGTCACCCCGCCGAACGTGGCACGTTCGAGCGGTACATGACGGCAATCGGCAGAACGGATCTCATCGACGACCCGCGCTTCGCCGACGTGCCATCGAGACAGGCTCACTTCGCCGAACTCCTGGAGCCCATCGCCCAATGGGCAGCGACGATTGCGACTCCGCAGGAGATCGAGTCGGTGATGGGCAAGTTCGAGCTGGCGACGGGCACGCTGCGGTCGCTCCGCGAGGTGTGCGAGACAGATTGGGCCAACGAGCGCGGCGTCGTCGTCGAGGTCAGCGATCGCGGAAGTGGAACGTTGCGCCTACCCAATACGCCGTGGCGCTTTGCGAGCGGCGATGTCGGGCTGCGCGGCGAGCCTCGATATCGAGGCGAAGACAATCGCAGTGTGCTCGGCGAGCTACTCGGGCTCGACGAGGCCGAGCTCGATCGCCTCGAATCCGAAGGCGTGATGTCCTCCCGGTTGCCGCGCCGATGACGTTGCGCTACCCCGTGTCGCCGATGAAGGCAGCGATCGGCAACCTTCCGGCGGATGACGAGAACTGGGCATACGAGATCAAGTGGGATGGCTATCGAACGGTCGCATTCGTCGACGACGGTCGCACGCGCCTTCAGAGCAGCAACCTCATCGACGTCACGCCCAAGTATCCGGAGTTGAGCGAGTTCGCCGGGTCGGTCAACGCGTCGTCGGCGATCATCGACGGCGAACTGGTGGTCCTCGACGCCGACGGCCGACCGAGCTTCGAGCTGATGCAACAGCACGCCACACAGGTTGCGTTCTACGTCTTCGACGTGTTGTCGATCGACGGTCACGACACCGTCGGGCTGCCGTACGAGCAACGCCGGGAGTTGGTCGGCGGATTGGTCGAAGCGGGATCGAATTGGATGGTGCCGGCACACCGTGTCGCCGATGGTGCGGCGCTGGTTGCGGCCACTGTCGAGCGCGGCCTGGAGGGTGTGATGGCCAAACGCCTCGGCAGCGTGTATGTGCCGGGCAAGCGGTCGCCGAATTGGCGGAAGGTGAAGAATCGCCGCACCGTCGAGGTCGTCATCGGCGGCTACACGCCTGGCACCGGGAACCGGACCTCGTCATTCGGCGCTCTGTTGGTGGGGGTAGCCGAAAGCAATGGCCTGCGGTTCGCCGGAGGAGTCGGAACCGGCTTCAACCAACGAGTCCTCACCGAATTGACCGCTCGCTTGTCGGCGTTGCGCACAGACAAGTGCCCGTTCATCACGCTGCCGCCGCGTGAGTACTCGCGCGATGCGAAATGGGTTCGACCCGAGCTGCGGGCCACCGTCGAGATCGCCGAGTTCACGAACGAGGGCTACGTGCGGCACTCCAGTTTCACGGGTCTGATCGAGTAGCGCCGTGACGACTCGAGACGATGCGCTGCGGCTCGATGTCGCCGACCCGCTGTCGCGCTGGCGCGACGAGTTCGTCGTTCCCGACGACTCGCTGGTGTATCTCGACGGCAACTCGCTCGGGATGATGCCGCGTCGCACCGTCGAGCGTTTGGGGCGCGTCATGCACGACGAATGGGGTGCCGGGCTGATCGGGTCGTGGGACCACTGGCTCGACCTACCCCAACGTGTCGGCGACCGATTGGCGCCGTTGATCGGAGCGGGACCGGGGGAGGTCGCCGTTCATGACTCGACGACGGTCAACCTCTATCAGCTCATCGACGCGGCCTGTGCGATGCGGCCCGACCGTGGTGAGATTGCGATCAGCTCTGCCGAGTTCCCTACCGATCGCTACGTCGCCGAGGGAATTGCCAG
Source organism: Ilumatobacteraceae bacterium (assembly GCA_963779295.1). Lineage (GTDB taxonomy): Bacteria > Actinomycetota > Acidimicrobiia > Acidimicrobiales > Ilumatobacteraceae > JAENVT01. The sequence continues at coordinate 510,776 of CAVZXO010000008.1, read as the reverse complement.
CGCCCGCGGCATGCGCGTGCGCGATGACTTCGACGAACTCGACGACGTCGCGGTGATGGTTCGATCCGTCGTCGACTACCGCACCGCTGCGGTGGCGGACATGCACGGCGAGACAGCCCGGGCCGACGCTGCAGGGGCGATTGCTCTCTGGGATCTTTCGCATGCGGCCGGAGTGCTGCCGATCGATCTCGGCGCCGCGGGAGTGCAACTCGCGGTCGGGTGCACCTACAAGTACCTCAATGGAGGGCCGGGATCACCGGCGTTCAGCTACGTGCCGCGGTCCGTTCAGGCGACGTTGCGGCAACCGATCTGGGGCTGGTTCGCGCAAGCTGATCAGTTCGACATGGGACCGACGTTCGTGCCACAGCCCGACATCCGTCGTGTGTTGCTGGGCACGCCGTCGATCCTCGCCCTCGCTGCTGCGGAGGAGGGGATCGCACTGACAGTCGAAGCGGGGATCGACGCAGTAGCCGCGAAGGCTCGGGCGCTCACCGGTTTCGCGTTGGAGTTGTGCGATCAGTTCGGTTTCGAGTCGTCGACACCGCGAGACCCGGCATGTCGCGGAGGGCATGTCGCGGTGCACCACCCCGACGCCCGAGGCCTCGTGACCGAACTGGTCGGGCACGGCGTGATCACCGACTACCGCGACCCCGACATCGTCCGGCATCGGCTGCTCGCCGTTGACGACCCGATTCGCAGACGTGTTCGACGGCCTCACCCGCCTCGCCGATCTCGCCCCAGCTGAGTTCGGCAGCGTCGGAGTGTTTGCGGCGCGCCCGGGGTGCACGGAAACACTCCGATCGAACGTGAGTCAGGCACCGGCCAGTCTGGCGATCAGTTGGCGGTGCTCTTCGTCGAGTGGTGTGGCGTCGCCTGCTGCGGCGTTCTCCGTCGCCCGGCTCGGCTTCGACGTCGCGGGTATCGACACGGTGGTCGCCGGGTGGCTCAGTCCCCACTGCAGCAACGCCTGTCCCCACGTGTGGATGCCGAAGGGCTCGAGCGGTGCAAGCTCGGCGGCGGAAGGGGCGGCGCGCATCAGATCGGCGGCGGCGAACGGGCGCATGATCAGCACACCAAGTCCGAGCTCGGCGGCGAGCGGCAACAGCCGGGCTTCCACCTCCCGTTCCCGTGGGTTGTACGGAATCTGGATGGCATCGAGGCGGCCCGTGACCATCGCCGCCTCGAGCTCGTCGAAGCTCGACGCCTGCCAATGCGTCGCGCCGACCAGCGACACCTGACCCGAGTCGCGGAGCTCCTCGATGCGCCGCAACCGTTCGGGCCAGCGCACCATGTTGTGGATCTGCAACAGCTCGATGTGGCCGCCGTAGAACGACAGCGACGCGGCGATCTGGTCCTCCGCCACTGCATCGTCGTCGGTCCACACCTTGGTGGCGACAACCGCCTCCGAACGACGCGTCTCCAGCGCCACCCCCAGCATGTGCTCCGCCTTGCCGTACATCGGTGACGAGTCGAACACGGTCGTGCCCGCGTCGAGAGCTGCCGTCACCACATCGCCGGCCAGCGCCAGATCGTCGGTGTCCAACGTCTTCGACGTGCCCATCCCGATGATCGGCACCATCGGCGCATCGGCATGCTTCGGTGAGAGCGAACGTGTATCCATCAGATCGGAGTCTGTTCCATGTCGCGGGTCACGAACAACGTGAGTTCTTGACGGTCGCGCACGCCGAGCTTGGTGAGGATCGCGTCGAAGTGAGCATCGATCGTCTTCGGGCTGAGGTACAGCTCGTCGGCGACCTGGCGGTTGGAGCGACCGCGGGCTATCGCCACCGCGACGCGCAACTCGTCGTTGGTCAACCGCGATGCCAGTGACGAACTTGTCGGCGCAACGGGCCCGGCGATTCTCCGGGCCTGTGCCGCCCACGGCTCGGCGCCCAGGCGTTCGAAGATGCGCAGCGCAGCGCGAGACGCCTCGTGATCGCCGTGACGCTCGCCGAGCAGCAGCAGGCTGCGGGCCTGTTCGAACGGTGCACCGAGCGCGGCGAGCTCCTCGGCGGATTCGCGCAGATCCTCGGGACGGCCGTGCAGCATGCCCTGGCCTCGGCGGGCGACGGCCGCGCCCCATTTCGACCTGCTGAGGTCGGCCTTGGCGGTGACCTCGGCGACGACATCGGCCGTCTCGTCGACGGCACCGATGGCGAGTAGTGCCTCCATCAGGTCGCCCTGGTACCAGAGGTCGCCGGCATCGAGCACCTCGGTGTGCAGGCGATGAACACGCCGTAGGTGTTCGGCAGCCTCGATGTAGTTGCCAGTGGTCAAAGCGACGTGACCGAGTGCCGACAACCCAAACGTTTCGAGGACCTTCATCCCGACCCGACGGGCACGTGCGATGGCGGATTCTGCGTGCGAGCGAGCCGAATAGGTACGGCCGAGAATCGCCTCGACTCTTGCCAACACGGCCTGGCCGAACGATGCCGTCGGTAGGTCCGGCGTGTTGTTGAGGTCGACATCGAGGACCGACGACAGCACGGCATCGGTCAACCGTCCGCAGCGCAAGAACATCTCGCCCTGCAACGCCCCACTGAATCCGAGCACCGACGCCAACCCGTGATGGCGGGCCGCGACCATCGACACGTCGAGGATCTCGTTGGCCTCGTGCCAGCGTTCTTGACACATCTTCGTCAGTGCAACGGCTTGAAGAATGGGAAGGAGTGCGGCATCGAGCATCTCGATGGGCAACGACCCGAGGATGCTGACCGAGTCGAACTCAGTTTCCGCACCGTCGCGGTCGCCGAGCCGCTGCGCGCTCATCGCCCGGATGGCTTGGGCGATGAGAAGCATCGGCATCCCAAGCGGCTGGGCGACCTCGACCGCGGACTGCGCATGCCGTTGACAATCGAGCGCCCGACCGGCCAGACCACTGTGCAGTGATGCGCGCACGTACAACCCGATGGCGCGAGAGGGATCGATGCTCGAGATTCGCTGTGCTTCGACGGCGAGCTCGTCGACGCCGCGGCTCTCATCGATCATCCAGGCGACACCCTCGGACCGGATCGCGATGGCATCGCACCGAACCAGCGGGTCGTCGCACATCGCCACCACTTCGTCCAGCACAGCCATGGCCCCGTACGGATCGGCAGCGTTCCAACGCGATGTACCGGCGGCCAGAAGGCGGCGATGTCGTTGGGCTACGTCGATCGACAATTCGGCAGCGCGCTCCCACGTTGCTGCCGCGGCGGCCCACGCGCCGCGACCGTCGGCCACGCCGGCCACCTGTTCGAGCTCGGCAGCGACTGCCTCGTCGGGCCCGATCGTCGCTGAAGCGAGGTGCCAAGCCCGCTTATCGGCGTCGGCGACCACCTGTGCCAATGCGGCGTTCGCGGCGCGCATCGCGCCTGGGCCGACGGCATCGCGAATCGCCGTGCGCATCAGCGGATGCGTCAGTTCAACCGCCTCGGGCGTCGAGCGTACGACGCCGGCAACCTCGCCTGCGGCGAGTCCGGCGCTGCCATCCGAGAACCGACTGACAGCGTCGTGGATGTCGCCTGCGGTCGAGTCGAGCGCGGCCGCGACGACAGCCATCGCTTGCTTGTCGGTGTCGCCGAGGGCACTGACGCGAGCGACGAACGAGTGGATCAGTTGGTTGCCGACCGGTAGGTCGACCGGCAGTGCAGTGCGCCCGGCCCGCTGGTCCTGGTCGAGGAGGCGGGCGATCTCGCTGAGGGCCAGCGGGCTGCCCTCGGCCGCCTCGACACACCGCTGTGCGACTGCTCGATCCGTGTCGGGCCCCAACATTGCCATGGCGTCGTCGACGTTGAGGCCCTTGAGTTCGATCGTCTCGAATCCGGCGTTGTCGAATGCGATCGATCCCTCGCCCGACCGCTCGGCCACGATCGCAACGACAGGTTCGTCCGGCAATCGCCTGAGTGCGAATGCAAGGGCGGAACACGAAGCGTCGTCGACCCACTGGGCATCGTCGATCAGCAACAGCAGCGGAGTGATTTCGCTTGCGGCGGCGAGCGCAGCGAGCGTCGCGCCCGCAACGGTCAGCTTGCCGTGCATCGATCCTGTGCCGACCGCGTCGGCCAGCACCTTGTCGTGCGGGGCGGGTATCTCGACGCGCAACGCTCGCATCGACTTCATCAGGGTTGCAAGGCCGGAGTAGGCCAGCTGGGCATCGGACTCCGACCCAGTGAGGCGGATCACCCCCGCGGTCGTCTGCGCTGCCAGCCAGTCGAGCAGAGTGGTCTTGCCGATGCCGGCATCGCCGCGCAGCCTGATGGTGACACCCGAGCCTCGGGAGAGATTGCTGAGCACGCCGCCGAGCAGGTCGAGTTCCGTACGGCGGCCGACAACGTCCGCCGTACCCTGCCCGATGCCCATTCCGACCATTATGGTCGGCCCTCGGCACCCGACTTCAAAGCGTCGGCACTAATCACCCGAAAGGCTGACGTTGCTCGGCGACCGCCGATCGCCCCGTGGTCCCAGCGCGAGTATCGCCCCGGACCCGGCAGCCGCCAGGACTGACGCGAGGAGGATGGCCAGTTTCGCGTTCGACTGATCGAGCGGGTCGGTGAATGCCAGTTCGGTGATGAAGATCGCAACCGTGAAACCGATGCCTGCTGCGGTACCGATGCCGACGACTTGGCGTGGCGTCGCCCCTTCTGGGTAGTCGGCGTGACCGGAACGTACGGTGAGTCTGGTGGCCAGCACGACGCCGAGTGGTTTGCCGACAAGCAACCCGAGCAACACCCCCCATGTGATGGGTGAGCGAACCGCGTCTTCCAGTCCGTCCTTGGAGATCATGATCCCGCTGTTCGCCAGCGCGAAGATCGGCACGATCGCGTAGCTCGTCCACGGATGGAGCACGTGCTGCAACCATTCGACCACGGACACCGAACTCCTGGCGAGCTCGCTCGTGCTGTGCGCGGCATCGACGCCGGAGAGATCGGTCAGCTCATCGCTGTCGATCAGCTCGCGTTGCAAGCGGGGCGTTGACGGTGCGAGCAGTCCCATCGCGACGCCGGCAATCGTGGGGTGAATCCCAGCCTCGTGGAGACTGAACCAGACAAACGCGCCGATCACGACGTAGACCCATGTCGTGTACACGCCGAGCCGGTTCACCGCGACGGTGAGAACGATGCCGAGCGCGGCGGCGGCGAGCCAGCCGAACATGACACCGGTCGAATACACCGCGGCGATGATCACGATCGCACCGATGTCATCGACAATTGCCAGACCAAGCAGGAAAGCGCGCAGCGATGCGGGGATCCGGCTACCCGCTACTGCGAGAACACCGACAGCCAAGGCGATGTCCGTCGCCATCGGGATAGCCCATCCACGTGGAGCCGACGTGCCGGCAATCGCCAGATACACCAATGCCGGAACGAGCATTCCGCCAAGTGCAGCAACACCGGGCAGGAGCGCGGCGCGGCGCGATGACAGATGGCCGTCGGTCAGTTCGCGTTTGATCTCCAGGCCGACCACCAAGAAGAAGATGGTCATCAGCCCATCGTTGACCCAGTGGCGAAGATCGAGCACCAATGAGTGAGTGCCGACGGAGATCCCTGCCTTGGTGGTCCACAGGTCTTCGTACGACTGCGACCACGGCGAATTAGCCCAGACGAGCGCAACGACCGCAGCGCCCGCCAACAGGATCGCCCCGGAGGCTTCGGTGGCGAGGAAGTCGCGCATCGGCGACAACATGCGGACGAGGGGCGAACGGGTACGACGAAAGGCGTGATTCATGCAAGTCTCCTTGACCTCGCCGACCAGACTTCCCGGCACACCTTGCTGTACGGACCGACCGTACCCGCAATCGCGAACCGCCCCCGCACTCGACGAGTGCGGGGGCGATTGACGACTTGAATGATGATCTGAGCAGAACGTCAGTCGACGTAGGCGTATGCGCCCATCTCGGGCATGTCCATGCCCTCGAGCTCGATCGCCTCTTCGGGGCGGATGCCGCCCTTCATGAGCCTGTTCTGCACCTTGAAGAAGCCGAACGCAACCGCAAAGATGACCGTCCAGATCGTGACTGCACCCAATGCCTGAGCACCGAGCTGGCTGAAGCTGCCCTTGATGACACCCTCGACACCGGTGACCGACGAGCCGTTCCATCCGGCGCCGTACTTGCCGTTGGCGAAGATGCCGACGCACAGCACACCGAACGTGCCGCCGACGCCGTGAACGGCGATGGCGCCGACCGGATCGTCGATGCCTTTGCGCTCGATGAAGTACACGGCCTCGATCACGATGATCGAGGCGACGGCACCGATCACCGCTGCCGCCCAGGGCGCCACGAAGGCGCAGGGTGCAGTGATGGCGACCAATCCGGCGAGCATGCCGTTGACCATCATGCCGGCGTCGGGCTTACCGCCCTTGAAGGCGATCATGTAGTACATCGCAACCGTTGCTCCGATGGCTCCGGCGATGGCGGTGTTGGCCGCGACTGTCGCAAACTGCACGTCGGTCACGGCGAAGGTCGATGCGGCGTTGAATCCGAACCAGCCGAACAGACAGGATGAAGCAGCCGAGCTGAGCCATCGGGATGTTGTGTCCGGGTATCGCATTTGGCTTGCCATCCGGCCCGTACTTGCCGATACGTGGCCCGAGGATGATTGCTCCCGCGAGCGCTGCGACTCCTCCGACAGCGTGTACGACGCCGGAGCCGGCGAAGTCGACGTAACCGGCACCGAGGCTCATCGTGTCCCAGCTCTTGGCGAGCCAGCCGCCACCCCACGTCCAGGCGGCGAACAGCGGGTAGTAGATCGCTCCGCAGAACAGGCCCCACTGAGCGAAGGCCTTCCACTTCCAACGCTCTGCCATTGCCCCGGTTGGGATCGTGGCGACCGTGTCCATGAAGGCGACCATGTAGAAGAAGAAGCCGAGCAGTGCCGGTGCGGCCGCGTCGCCGAGGTGGTTGTACGACCCAGTACAGGATGCCGGTGCTGGCGCCGCCGATCGCCGGTAGTCCGTCACCGTTCATCGGTGTACTGAGCCCGAACGCGGAGTAGCTGAACCCGCTGAAGGCGAGTGGGAAACCGATGAACAAGAAGCCGATGAAGCCGAGGCCGAAGATGGCGAAGTTGGTGCTCATCACGTGGTTGGCGTTCTTCTTCTGGGTGAAACCGGTCTCGACGAGTGCGAATCCGGCCTGCATGAAGACGACCAGGACGCCGCCGAGCACCACCCACAAGAGATTTGTTTGCTGACCCAACACCGCGACCGGGTCATCTTCGGCGGCGAACGCCTGACCTCCCAGTAGCAGCGTGGTTGCGGCGGCGCCGATGAGGCCGCCGGCGGTGTATTTCAGTGCTTTTCGCAACTGATTCCTCCCGAGATGTAGTGGCGTAGTTGTGGTCAGCTGTCGACGGCGCTGGCGTCAGCCGCGCGTACGATACGAAAGTCACATTTCCCTGTTGTCGCCACGACGTTTCGTGCAGATGGCGATTGTGTGCGATTCGCACCGACTCGTAATCTGCTGGAAATGTCACGGCGACAACGCGGTGACGTCGTCGCTCTACCATCGCCACGCAATGGCCCGAGGAGCAGCAGCTGGTCGTCCTGTGCAGCCTTCGACTCGTCTCTCTGTCGGGTCGGCGGGTCGCATTCTCGTGCTCCATCCCCAAGGGGCCGATGCGCATGGCGACGAGCTCGTCAGTCGGCTGCGGGACGAGTCGTACGACGCCATTCGATTGCCGATGAGTCGGTCGTTGGTCAACGACATTCTGGACGACGATCCTGATGTCGTGATCGTCAGGTATGTGCTCGGATCGTTCGACCTCATTCGACTCTGTCACGACTTGCGTGATGCGATCGACAGTCGCATCGTCGTTGTCGCCTCGGGCGATCCGTTGTCCGGCGGGACCATGGCCGACGCCGACGATGCGTTCGTGATCGAGGTGCTCGACGCCGGCGCCGACGACTTCTTGTCCAGCGACACGTCGCCTCCGGTGATGGCGGCCCGACTTCGTGTCGCGATGCGGGCTCGCCCCAAGCGCGAGCGGCCGGCTCGACGTGTGGCGGTGGGTGATGTGGTGATCGACGCCGAGGCGCACATCCTGGTCATCGGTGGCGAGGTCGTGAAGTGTCCGCCGTTGCAGTTCCAGCTGCTCGTCACTCTCGCCCGGCGAGCAGGTTCGTTGGTATCGCGAGACACGCTGTTCCGAGAGCTCTGGGGAGTCCTGCCGGGATCCGTGGATCCGCGCCGTTTGCGCATCGCGATCAGTGTGCTGCGTGGCGTGCTCGGCAGTGGCCCGCAGCGCCCGTCGATCGAGTCGGTGTCAGGGTCTGGCTATCGGCTCACCGTTCCACCGATGTCGATCGCAGACGATTCCTCCGAGGATGTCAGCGAAGTGCGCGTCGCAGCAGTCCTCGGCGACGCCGTTCGCCGTTGATCGCCCGGCGCACCCGTTCTTCGGCGGCGGTGTCGAGCTTGCGGCCGATCTGATCCGACACGGTGAAGCTGTCGTAGATCTGACCTTCGCGTGACTCGATGCGCGCGGTGTGCACCATCACGTTCGCCTCGGCGAAGGCCGTGGCGATGGCTTCGAGGGCGCCGGGCTGATCGGGTCCACGGACGATGCACAAGGTGTGCCACGGCATCGATTCGCCATCGAACGTCAGCTCGAGGCCGTCGGGTGGGGGAAGCTTCGGAAGCTGCTTGCGCAGCGCAGCTTCCATTTCGAGTGCGAGATCGCGCGCCTTCGGGCGTTGTGACGAACGGGCCATGAACGAGTCGAGCACGGCACCGTCGGGCCACGTGGTCAGCGACGCGTATGTCACGTCGAGCCCTGCATCGGAGAGCACCCCGGTCAATCGAGCCAGCAAGCCCCACGTATCGCGACAGGCAATGTCGATCTTCCACATGTCGGGCTCGGGGTCCGGTGTCACGGCGACACGAATCGTGCCGGCACGCGGAAGTGGCTCGACGAGCCGAGCTTGGCGGGCCAGCTCCTCCGGATCGTGCGACAGCAGGTATGCGGTCGAGGCGTGGCGCAGCCGTTCGACCACCGCCGGGCTTGCCGCCAGCCGTTGCGCAGCGTGCATTCGAGACCCCGCCAGATTGCCTGCGCCGAGCCCGCTGATCTCGGGGTGATCGAGGGCTTCGATGACGAGTTCGAAGAGCTGATCGAGACCGTCGCGCTCGCGTCGCGAAAGGCCACCCTGGGCGCGGGTCAGCGTGTAGGCCAACCGGGCGTGAGCGGGGCTGGCGAGATGGGCGGCGAGTTGTAGCAACTCGGGCTCGTCGAAGTTCGCGGCGTGCGTCGCCCCGGCACGCAGCAACCGTGAATCGGCCACGAGGTCGGCCACCCGATCTGCGTCCAGCACACGGCCGAGCCGACTTGCCAGATCGACGGCAACCTGTGCAGGGTCCCGGTCATCGCCTGCGAGGTCGATCGCGAGGGCAGCCAGAATCAGATCGTCGTCGTGGACGAATCCGTCGGCCGGCTGATCGTTGAGTGCGTCGACGACTCGGAACCTCAACGCCCCCATGGGGTCGAGATCGCGCATGTCAGCCCGGCGGCGCGTCATCGCCTCGGCAACTTCGGGGAGGGCGCGCTCCAGCACCCCGGTCACTTCCAGGAATCGCCACGCCCTCGTGTCGGCCCGGCGCAGCAGGTTGACGAAGGCCGGAGTGTCGTCGGGATCCCACGTCAGTCCGGCGTTGCGGTGCCTACCGAACCAAGCGAGGAGGTCGTCGGATGGCTGAGCCTCGTCGAGCAACGCCGCAGTTTGCAGCGCAACGTTGATGGTGTGCACGTCGGTGGGGACTGCGCGGAGGTGCACTTCGTCATCGACGACATCGAGCCAGCCGCCTTCCGGCTCGAGATCGACACCGACCTCGGTCGCCGCATCTGCGCCGTCCGCTCGAGCCGATCCTGATTCTCAGCAGCGGTGGTGTGATGATCGTGGTGACCAGCACCACCATCAGCAGCGCACCGTAGAGGTCGGTGTCGAGTACACCGTTGGCCAGTCCGATGCTGGCAAAGATCAGGCCGACCTCGCCGCGCGGGATCATCCCGAGGCCGATCAACAATCGGTCCACCCGTGTCCCGGTCGCGCCGAGCGCCGAGGCGAGCTTTCCAAGTACACCGATGACGGTCAGCACCGCAGCCAAGCCGAGCACGCTCGGTTTGGTCATCGCCGAGAGGTCGGCATTGATGCCGATCTGCACGAAGAAGATCGGAATGAAGATGTTGCCGATGGCGCCGAGGTCACTGCCGATGCGCTCGTGGTGATCCGACCGGGCAATTGAGAGGCCTGCGACGAAGGCGCCGATGATGAAGGCGAGCTTGGCGGCGTCGGCGAGCTCGGCGAACGCGAAGATCACGACAACCGCCGCGACGACGACCGTCGAGCCGGAGCTTGCGCTGCGATGCACACGGTCGAGCAGCTTCGGGACGAACAGCAGGCCGACCGCACCGGTCGCAAGGAGGAACACGATGGCCAAGCCCAGGGTGCCAGCCACCGTGCCGAAGCCGACGCTGCCGCCAGTCGCGATCTTGACGACGACGGTGAGTATCACGAGTCCCAGGACGTCGTCGGCGACGGCCGCGCCGATCACGATCCTCGCCTCGGTTGTCGCCAGTGCGCGAAGGTCACCGAAGACTCGAGCGGTGATGCCGACACTGGTCGCTGTCAGTGCTGCTCCGACGAACAACGGCGGTCTTGGCGCCTTCGCCCATGACCCCGGCGGCCATCGCGCCACCGACGAAGGGGAGGACAACACCGATGACCGCCACGAGAAACGATGCCCGGCCGACCTTGCTGAGCTCGACGAGGTCCATCTCCATTCCGACTTGCACGAGGAGGAGGAGCACGCCGATCTCGGCGAGGACGGCGATCGACACGCCGCGGGCGCCGTCGAGCTGTATCAGGCCCAGCACCGACGGCCCGATCAGAACGCCCGCGACGATCTCGCCGAGCACGGCCGGGACTCGCAGCCGTTCGGCCAGTTCAGCGGCACACTTGGCGACGCCGAGCACGATGATGAGGTCGAGCAGGATCCGAGCGAGGTCGATACCGCCGCCCTCGGCTGCGATCAGCACGGTCAGTGCGCCGGGGGTCGGAGTTCAGCGGTGGCGTCGTCCGGCATCGCGCCCACGGTAGGAAGAAAACGTTTCCCTGTTGTGCTCATATTGTGAACGGCGTGTAAACGAGGGGTTGAGTCCTGCGACACCCAGCTGATGGCCCCACTCCGACGGGCACTACCGTCGGCGGCATGACGAGCAACGACGAGCGTCAGATACTGCTGACCGGGGGGCTGATCTTCGACGGCAGCGGTGAGCCCTTGTTCGCGGGCGACGTTCTGGTCGTCGGCAACCGAATCGAAGCTGTCGTTGCGGCCAACGCCCAGTGGAGCCCGCCACCGGATGCGGTTCGGATCGAACTCGATGGGCGAACCGTGATGCCGGGCATGGTCGATGGACACGCCCACATCTCGTTCACCAACGTCGGCGACCTGATGGATCTGGTGCTGATGCCCGTCGAGGAGAACCTGATTGCTGCGATCTGCAACGCAGCCCTCCTTCTCGATCATGGCTTCACCAGCCTTGTCAGTGCTGCGGCGTCGAAGCCGCGTCTCGACGTTGCGGTACGCAACGCCATCGAAGCCGGTCAGATCGTGGGGCCACGGATGTTGGCGGCCAGCCAGGAGATCACTCCGACCGGCAACCTCGGCGATCTCGATCAGGCGCATTTCCCGATCCCGGAGTCGGCCCGATTCGCGTACATCTGTGACGGGCCCGACGCGTTCCGTCTGGCCGCCCGGCGCTTCGCACGCGAAGGCGTCGACATCCTCAAGGTCAATGTGTCCGGCGACCGGGATTGGGGACACATGGGTGCCGATGCGAGCACCACCCTGATCGACGACGACGAGCTCGAAGCACTCGTCAAGGTCGCCCATGGCCGCGGTCGCCGGGTTGCCGCCCATGCCACGAGCGCCGGCTCGGTGAAGATGTGCGTCAGGCACGGCGTCGACATCATCTACCACGCTGCTCTCGCGGACTCCGAGGCACTCGACATGGTCGAGTCGGTGAAGGACAGTGTGTTCGTCGCGCCGGCCGTCGGCTTCCCGTACGCGTATCTGCACGAAGGCGAGAAGTACGGCCTCCACCTGACACCGCAGGCCAGGCGTGGTCTGGAGGAAGAACTCGAGATCACGGCCCGAAACATGCGCGAGCTTCACCGCCGCGGGGTTCGCATCGTTCCCGGCGGCGACTACGGGTTGGCGTGCACGCCGATGGGCCGCAATGCTCGGGACCTCGAACTGTTCGTCAACCTGTTCGGGTTCTCGACCGCAGAGTCGCTCGTCGCCGCGACCAATCACGGCGGGGCGATGATGGGCAGGGGTCACGAACTGGGACAGCTCCGGCCAGGTTGGCTGGCCGATCTGATCGTCGTCGACGGTGATCCGCTCGACGACATCGCAGTGCTACAGGATCGCGACAGGATCAACCTCGTGATGAAGGACGGCCGAATCCACCGTAACGACCTCACAGTGACCGACACTCCACGATGAGCACTTCGCCGTTCGACTTGTCTGGACGCATCGCGTTGGTGACAGGGTCCAGTCGGGGCATCGGATTCGGGTTGGCGCGGGCGCTCGGCGAAGCCGGCGCGGTGATCGTCATGAATGCCCGCGACGAGTCCGCTCTCGAGGCGGCCGCGGCCACACTTCGTGGCGAGGGCTTGACCGTGCATTGTCGACCCTTCGACGTCTGCGACCTGGTCGCCGTTTCGGCTGCCATCGACTCGATCGAAAACGAGATCGGGCCCGTCGACATCTTGGTCAACAACGCCGGCCTGCAGATCCGTGGTGCGATGTTGGATTACGACGTCGATGACTTCCGCCACCTCGTCGAGGTCAACCTTGTTGCTGCTTTCACGGTTGGCAAGGCGGTGGCCGGCCGCATGGTGCCGCGCGGTCGCGGCAAGATCATCAACATCTGTTCGGTGATGTCGAAGGTCGCCCGGCCGACGGTGACGGCGTACACCTCGACGAAGGGAGCGTTGAAGATGTTGACGCAGGGGATGTGCGCCGAGCTCGGCCCGCTGGGCATCCAGGTCAACGGCCTCGGCCCTGGATACTTCGCCACCGAGCTGACGTCGGCGTTGGTGGCGGACGAGGAGTTCTCTGCATGGGTCGCTCGCCGCACACCGGCCGGCAGATGGGGCCAGGTCGAGGAGCTCGGTGGCGCGATCGTCTTCCTCGCCAGCGACGCATCGAGCTACGTCAACGGTCAGATCCTGTTCGTCGACGGGGGCATGACAGCTGTGCTCTGATGGCGTGTCCGAACGGAAGGAGATGGTGGTGCCCACGATCCAATCGAAGGTAGATGAGCTCATTGCCCAGATGACACCCGCCGAGAAGGCCGCGCAGCTCACCCAGTACTTCTACTTCCGGCTGCCGGCAGATGCCTCCCCGCCTCTCGAGTTCGACGCCAACGCGCAACCGATGATGGTCGAGGCGGCACTTCGTGATGGTGGAGTCGGCTCGCTGCTGTTCGTCACCAGCCCTGCGGAGAACAACCGCCTGCAGCGGCTCGCGCTCGAGGGCAGCCGCCTCGGCATCCCGGTGCTGTTCGGCTTCGACGTCATCCACGGTCTGCGCACCATTCTTCCGGTGCCGATTGCACTCGCGGCCTCATGGGACCCAGCGACGATCGAACGCGGCCAGGCTGTTGCCGCCCGCGAGGCGCGCGCCGTCGGCATCCACTGGACGTTCGCGCCGATGGTCGACATCGCTCGCGATCCCCGATGGGGTCGGATCATCGAAGGCGCAGGCGAGGATCCGTACCTCGGTGCAGCCGTGGCGGTCGCCCAGGTGCGCGGCTTCCAGGGTGGCGAGGTGGGTTTGCCCGAGCACGTCATCGCCGGTCCGAAGCACTTCGCCGGCTACGGCGCCGCGCTCGGTGGGCGCGACTACGACGAGGTCAACCTGTCCGACTCGGAGCTGTGGAACGTCTACTTCCCGCCGTTCGAAGCCGCAGTCGCGGCTGGTGCCGGGAACGTGATGACCGCCTACATGGACTTGAACGGAGTCCCGGCGGCCGGCAATCGGTGGCTGTTCACCGAGGTGTTGCGAGACACGTGGGGATTCGAGGGCTTCGTTGTCAGCGACGCCAACGCTGTTCTGAACCAGGTCACCCACGGCTTCGCGGTCGATCTCACCGATGCCGGCGCCCGCGCGGTCAACGCTGGGGTCGACATGGAGATGGCGATTGCGGATCCCGCCTACCGTCACCTACCCGAGGCGATGGAATCGGGGGCGGCGAATCTGCAGGCGGTGGACGCGAGCGTCCGTCGCGTGTTGGAGGCGAAGTTTCGGATGGGTCTGTTCGATGCGCCGTTCGTGGACGAAGACAACGCTCGAGAAGTGCTGGCCGACCCAACGCACCGCGAAGTGGCTCGCATCGCCGCCGAGCGAACCGCAGTGCTCCTGCGCAATGAAGGGGACCTGCTTCCGCTTGCCGCCGGCGGCCTGAGCTCGATCGCGGTCATCGGCCCGATGGCCGACTCGAAGCGCGACACGCTCGGCCCGTGGGTGTTCGACTTCGACCTCGACGAGACGGTCACCGTGTTGGAAGGCATCCGGGCCAAGGCCGGCGAAGGTGTACGGGTCGATCACGCTCGCGGCATCCGCGTCGAGCAGCGGGTCTTTGCGTCGATGTTCGACATGTTCGGCGGGAACCGTCCGGAGGATCCCGATGGGTTCGACGAGGGCGCGGAGTTCCGACGCGCGCTGTCGACCTCGCCAGCGGAGCCGATGTTGCTGTCGTCGTCGCCGGCGAGTGGCAGAACATGATCGGCGAGGCCGCATCGCGCTCGTCGCTGGATCTGCCGGGCCGCCAACTCGAGCTGCTGCAAGCCGTGGTGGCGACCGGCACGCCGGTGGTCCTGCTGGTGATGAACGGTCGCCCCCTCGACCTGCGGTGGCCGGCAGCGAACGTGCCGGCGATCCTCGACATCTGGTACCCGGGCACGCAGGGCGGTGCGGCCGTGGCAAACCTGCTGTTCGGTGAGGTCTCGCCAGGCGGCAAGCTGCCCTTCACCTGGCCGCGCACCGTCGGGCAGGTGCCGATGGTGTATTCGCACACCGTCTCGCATCAACCCGAGAACCAGGGAATGCGATATTGGGACGAGGAGAGCACACCGTTGTTCCCGTTCGGCCACGGCTTGAGCTATGGCCGGTTCGAGTACGCCAACCTCGCTGTCGATCGATCTGGCGTCGCTGCAAGTGAGACCGTCTCGGTGTCGGTGGACGTCACCAACGCGGGGGATCGCGAAGCCGACGAAGTCGTGCAGCTCTACATCCACCAGCGGCATGGTTCCGCCTCGCGACCGGTTCGCGAGCTCAAGGGCTTCCAGCGGGTCACGCTCGCCGCGGGCGAGTCACGCGCCCTCCAGTTCCCGGTGGGCCCGGCCGAACGGCGGTACTGGAACGCGGCCGCCCGTGATTGGGTGACCGATTCATCGACGTTCGACGTTTGGGTCGGCGGCGACTCGACGGCTCAGCTGTCCACGACATTCGAGGTCACACAGGGGTAGCAACAATGCTCTCGACCAGGTAATTCACCTTCCGTGGTCAAGTGCACGCAGAAAGCGCCGATTTCTGTCCTAGATACGACGCCTCTGCGCGTGTATAGGAGCGTGACCATGAGAGCATTGAGCGATCCGCCGGAGGGACAGGACGGCGCGGTACTCAGGCTCCTGCCTGCACCTCCGAACGATCGGGAGGCGGCGGTACGAGCGCTGTACGAGACACATCACGCCGACCTCGTCCGCTTTGCCACCTTCATCTTCGGAGACGTACACGCCGCCGAAGATGTGACCCAAGAAGCGTTCACCCGGATCTACGACGCCTGGGATCGGCTCGACGATCACGATCGCGCCGTCGCCTACCTGCGCGCCACGATTGTCAATCTCAGCCGTGGTCGGCACCGCCGACGCCTGGTCGCCGAGCGCAAGCAGCCACCGCACCTGGTGGCCGTGCAATCTGCTGAGGACGACGCGATGGGCCGGGTCGGTCGTGGAGCGGTGCTCGCCGCCGTCTCGGCGCTGCCCACCCGTCAGCGGGCATGCGTGGTGATGCGTCACTGGTTGCGGATGACCGAAGGTGAGATCGCAGCGACGCTCGACCTGTCGATCGGTTCGGTTCGCACACACAACAAGCGGGGTCTCGAGACCCTGCAACGCAAGTTGGGAGATCTGCGATGAACGACTTCGAACACCACCTCACTGCCCTGCTCGACGACGTCGCCTCATCGGTGCACCCGAACACCGATGTCGACGCGTTGTTCACACCGACGATCGCGACCGTGCCGAACGACGTCCACTCGTATCGGCCACACTGGATCGCTGTTGCCGCGGCGAGCATCGTGCTGGTCGGCGGCTCGGCATTCGCGATGGAGCGAATCACCAACGATCCTCCGTCGCGGGTGGTGCCGGCCGCGACGCCCTCGACCGAACCCAAGGATTCGACGACCACGGTGCCGACGGCGACATCGATCGAGCAGGTCGTCGAGACGACGGTGGCGAAACGCTCGGTGATCAAGCCTGTCATGGTCCCGGATCGGGCAGTTCCACCGACCGAGCCCACTGTCCCGCCCACCGAGCCCACTGTTCCGCCGACTGAGCCGACGCTGCCACCCGTGGTGATCGAGTTCACCGCCAAGTTGGGCACCGATGGACGGGCAAAGACTCCGATGAAGCAGGGCTTCTACGGCACCGCCCAACCCGGATCGGCCATCCGTGTGGCGTCGGATTATGGCGTCGCGGAAACCACCGCCAACGACGAAGGCAAGTGGAAGACGACGCTGGTGATGGGCGAGGTTCCCGATGGCGCCGTCGTGGCTGTGTGGATCACCTCGAGCACGAGTGAGCGAGTCCGCGAGTTCGCACTCGAGCGTCCCACACCCCCACCTCCGCCGGCGGCAATCGAGTTCACCGCGAACCTCGGTGCCGACGGTCAAGCGAACTCGCCGATGACACAGGGCTTCTACGGAACCGCCCTACCTGGCTCGGCGATCCGGGTCGGCTCCGAATGGGGTGTTGCAGAGACCACGGCCGGACCTGCCGGCCAGTGGGAAGCCACGTTGGTGATGCCAGAGGTTCCCCCCGGTACAAAGGTCGCAGTTCGGATCACATCGAGCACCACCGACAAGGTTCGAGAGTTCATGCTCAAGCGTCCGGGTTCGCCGCCCCCGGTGGCGGTCGACTTCACTGCCAACGCGGCGTTGACGACCACCGATGCGGCGACGCCGTTCAACGAGTACTGGGGAACCTCCACCGCGGGTGCGGTCATCTCGATCACGTCGGACTACGGCAGCAAGCAGGTCGAGTCGAACGCCGAAGGCAAATGGTCGGCTCGCATCGAGTTCCCGTCCGCCCCCGTCGGCTCGACGTTCAACGTCCACCTCACCAGCTCGAAGGGCGAGGCGGTCTACGACTTCCCGCTCACCCGCGCCGCGCCCGTCTGAGACGGTTCTGCGTCCGCTCCGGGCGCGCCGAGGTCTTGGGCGCGAAAAGTGGAAGCGTGGCTTCCGAAATCGATCCCATTGGGCCTGCTTGGGATCGAGCCTGGAACCACCAATTCCGAAATCGCGCCCAAGGAGGCTCGTAGGGAGGCCCAGGTGGCCGTAGTCTGGCGGGTCGTCGGGCGAGGTTTCCCTCGCGCCCGCCCCTCTAGCTCAACGGTAGAGCAGCGGACTTTTAATCCGTTGGTTCGGGGTTCGAGACCCCGGGGGGGCACGGTTTTTCGGTCCCTATATCCGCGTGATGGTCGCGAAGGTGCTTGGCTCAGTCCTCCATTGCGTCCAGTTCGGCCTCGAGTTCTGCCTCGAGCACGGCGATGGCGAAACCCAGTGCACGGGTGATGTTGCCGGCTGCCGCCATCACCCGCGGGGTGCCGACGATGGGTGCGACAGCGATGAGGATGCCCTGGACATCTTCCAGGGTGACCCCGGCGTCGCTCGCAGTACCGGCGTTCAGAAGGTAAGAAGCGGCTGGGGCGTCGACGGCCACCAGCGCGGCGATCCGGGCCAGCATCAGATCGCGGGGATCAAGGTTGCAGTTCGCGATCGATACGGCAGTGATCCCGGCGAGCGTGTCGAGGACTGGGGTGTCTTCATCGGCCATGGTCATTTTCTCCATCTTGTTGTCGGCGGTGGCGCGTTGAGCGACACCGTAGGGCGCGTCGCTAGGACTCGCCATGAACAACGTAACCCACCGAACGCTGCCTTCATCCACGAGCGACGCGAGCCGCCCAGCACCCACGTGGCTCGTTGTGGATGTGCAGGTGGTCGATCTCGGGATTTTGCGAACAATCGCGCGATTGTCTGCTCCAGATCTTCACCTTGGATCAAGGCGGCGTCGAGCATCATCGCCGACTCGTCGAACGCGCGGACTGATCGGTCGCCCCGCGCCAACTGTTCGGGGACGTCGACCTCCGCATACGGGTTGCACGAGGTGGCGTGGATGAAGATCGGGCTCGCACATCGGTAGGGAGATGACGCAGTGAAGGGATCGTGCGAGACGAGGAGAACCTCCTCGCCGATCTCGGCGTCGCGCAGGCATTGGCGGCACGGATAGCCAGGCTTCGAATCGGCGACGTAGGTGATGCCGCCGAGTGCTCGAAGCTCATCGGCGATGGCTGGGTCGATGCCCGAGATTGCAAATGTGGTGTTGCTCATGGAAGCAGTGTGGCGACCCGGCCGGTGATGGGCTAGCGGAAATCAGACAGGGCGTCGTCGAGCGATGGATGCCCTCCAACTAATCTGCGGTCATGCCAGTTCAGATCCGTGTCACCGGCCTTGATCATGTCGTGGTGTGCTGTTCCGACGTCGAGCGGTCGCTCGCGTTCTACACCGAATCGCTGGGACTCGAACCGGAGCGTGTCGACGAATGGCGCAGTGGTGATGCTCCATTTCCTTCGGTCCGAGTCGACCCGACAACGATCATCGATCTCTTCGGCTCGCCGCCCGAGGGCAAGAACATGGATCACGTGTGCTTGGTGATCGAACCAGTGGATCTGGAGGCGCTGGAGGCAGCCTTTCCCGGATCGGATCGGGCCGACCACGTCTACGGCGCTCAGGGATGGGCGTCGAGCGTGTACGTCAAGGATCCCGACGGCAACACCATCGAACTGCGCTGCTATCCCGCCTAACTCTTGGCTACCCGATAGTCCCGACATTGGCCTGCAGCGCCGACTGTGTGAGCATTGACAGTGTGAGCTACCAACATGTGATCGTCGATTGTGACGGACCGTTTGCCACCGTCACCCTCAACCGGCCCGACAAGCGCAATGCGTTGGCGCTGGATGTCATGCTCGAGGTCACCGAGGCGTTCAAGGCCGTCGGGTCGAGCAACTCATCCGGCGCGATCCTGGCCGCCAACGGTCCGGTGTTCTCTGCCGGCCACAACTTTGCCGACATGGCGGGTGCCGACCTCGAGCACATCACCCATCTGTTCGATGTGTGCACCGAGATGATGAACACGATCCAGTCGATCCCGCAGCCGGTCGTGGCCCGAGTGCATGCGTTGGCGACCGCCGCCGGTTGCCAGCTCGTGGCTTCGTGCGACTTGGCGATCGCCGCCGAGAGTGCGTCGTTCGCGATCCCCGGTGGGAAAGGCGGGCTGTTCTGTCACACGCCGCTGGTGGCGGTTGCCCGCAACGTCGGCCGCAAGCGGGCGATGGAGATGGCCCTCACCGGCGATGCCGTCGATGCGACAACCGCTGCCTCGTGGGGGCTCATCAACTACGCCGTTCCCGACGACCAGCTCGACAAGGCCGTGCACGACCTGCTGAGCCGGGCAACCCGTGGAAGCGTGGCGTCGAAGGCGGCGGGCAAGCGCGGCTTCTATGCCCAGACCGAGCTCGGCCAGACCGACGCGTACGCGTACGCGGTCGACGTGATGTCGCGGTCGGCTACCACTCACGACGCCCAGGAAGGCATCGCCGCGTTCCTCGAAAAGCGCCGCGCCGACCTTCAGCGACCGCCCGTAACCACGACTGGTCAACATGGTGGAACCGATACCCCTAGGGGGTATCGTGGTCCACGTGGAAACTCTTCCGGGATACTCCGCCGACAAGCAACAGTTGCTTGCTCGGCTGCGCCGCATCGAGGGCCAGGTCCGTGGACTCGGCCGGATGATCGAGGACGACACCTACTGCATCGATGTGCTCACTCAGGTCGCAGCCGTCAGCAAGGCATTGCAGGGCGTTGGGGTGAAGCTGCTCGACGAGCACCTGCACCACTGTGTCGCCGGAGCCGCCGCCGGCGGCGACGACGATCGCACCGAGCAGCTCGTTCACGAGGCATCGAAGGCTGTCGAACGCCTCCTTCGGTCGTAGGGATCGTCGATGCCCCGCGCCGTACTCGTCAGGCTCTCGTCGTTCCTGCTCGTCGTCGCAGGGACGTTCGGCACCGCGTATGGCGTCGGTAGCAAGCTCCCGGGCAACCCGGAGAGCGAGCCGCACACCCACGGCCCCGCCATGCCGAGTCCGGTACCCCCCGGTTTCGAAGTCGACGGCTACGTGCTCGTCAACGATCAGAGCCAACCGTCCGACTCGTCGCCGACGTTCTACATCAAAGGCCCCGACGGCCAGCGGGTCACCGACTTCACCGAAGCACAGGGTGCCCCGCTGCACGTCGTACTGATCCGATTCGACCTCAGCGGCTTCGAGCATCTCGTTCCCGAGATCAACCGCCGACGGTTCGTTCGTGGTTCCCGCTCGGCGAGCCCGGCAAGTGGCACATCATCGTCGACGCGCAGCCCGCCGACTTGACCGCGCCGATCGTGCTTGAGCACCACCATCGACGACGAAGTGCCGATCGGCGAGGTCGTGCTTCCTCAGCCCGACGACACGGTGCAGTTCGACGACCTCGTCGTGACGCGCGACGGTCTCGATTTCACGGTGACATCGAAGGACGGATCACCGGCCGAGGGGCTGGAGCCGTACCTCGGCCAGCCGGCACACCTGTTCGCGGTACGCCAGGGCGACCTTGCGTACACCCACCTGCATCCCGCCGACTCGGCCGACGCCACGTTCTCGTTCATGGGCGACCTGCCCACAGGCACCTATCGGCTGTTCCTCGAGTTCGGTCATCAGGGTGACGTCGTGACCACTGCGTTCACGGTGGTGCAACCATGAGCACGCCGACGACCGAAGAGCGGGTGGACCTCGCACTGACCGGCATGACATGCGCCGGCCTGCGCCTCGCGGATCGAGAAGACGCTCAACAAGCTCGAGGGTGTCAATGCGACGGTCAACTTTGCGACGGAGAAGGCCTCCGTCGCCTTCGACCCCGGGGTTGTGTCGACCGACGACCTGCTCGTGGCCGTCGAGTCCGATCGGCTACGGCGCCGTGCTCCCCACTGCCGGCACGACGGGAGACGACGAGGACGAGCGCCGCAGACGAGCGTTGCTGCGCCGACTGATCGTCTCGGTCGTGCTGGGTGTGCCGGTGTTGGTGATGTCGATGATTCCCGCTGCCCAGTTCCGGAACTGGCAGTGGGTCGCGTTCGTGCTGGCCACGCCGGTGGCGACATGGGCTGCGTTCCCCTTCCACCGCGACTGCCTGGAAGAACGCTCGCATGGCCGAAGCATCGATGGACACGCTGGTGTCGGTCGGAGTGCTGGCGGCGTACGGCTGGAGCACGTATGCACTGTTCTTCACCGCCGCCGGCGACCCCGGGATGAAGATGTCGATGTCGTTGATACCGACCCGCGGCGACACGCACCACCTGTACTTCGAGGTTGCGTCGGCAACGGTTGCCCTGATCCTCGTCGGCAGATACTTCGAGGCTCGGGCCAAGCGTCGTGCCGGTGGCGCCCTTCGGGCGCTCCTCGGGCTCGGGGCCACCACCGCCACCGTCGTGACTGCGTCGGGCGAGCACGTCGAGCGGCCGATCGACGAACTTCGGGTCGGTGATTGCTTCGTGGTGCTACCCGGAGAACGAATCGCCACCGACGGCGTCGTCACCGAAGGCGCATCTGCAGTCGATGCATCGCTGCTCACGGGCGAGAGCGTTCCCGTCGACGTCGTCGCCGGCAGCACCGTGACCGGTGCGACGATCAACATGTCCGGCCGGCTGATCGTGCGTGCCACCCGCGTCGGTTCGGAGACGTCGTTGGCGCAGATGGCGCGACTGGTCGAAGAGGCACAGACCGGCAAGGCCCCCGTGCAACGGCTCGCGGATCGGGTTGCCGCGGTGTTCGTGCCGATCGTCATCATCCTCGCGGCAGCGACCCTCGGGTTCTGGTTGGCGCGGACGAACTCGTGGTCCGAGGCCTTCGCCCCAGCCGTGTCGGTGCTGATCATCGCCTGCCCGTGCGCGTTGGGTCTGGCCACGCCGACGGCATTGCTCGTCGGCACCGGCCGTGGCGCGCAGCTCGGGCTGCTGATCAAAGGTCCCGAGGTGCTGGAGAACACCCGTGCGGTCGACACGATCGTGCTCGACAAGACCGGCACGGTGACGACCGGGCAGATGAGCGTCGTCGAAGTGCTCGCCGCAGAGGGATCGGCGGTCGACGACGTCCTGCGGATGGCTGCCGCGGTCGAAGCCGGCAGCGAGCACCCGATCGCCGCGGCCATCAACCGTCACGCCACCGAGATGCTTGGCGTCGTCGAGGCTGCCGGATCGCTGTCGAGCCAGGCCGGTGTCGGCGCCAGCGGAACGGTGGCCGGCCAGTCGGTACGCGTCGGCCGCGGCGACGCCGGGGTGATGGCTGCGGTCAAGGCCGAACAGGAGGCCGAGGGGCGCACCGTCGTCACAGTCAGCCGCGACGATCGTTGCATCGGGTTGATCGCGCTGGCCGACTCGGTGAAGCCGAGCAGCGCTGCCGGTCTGGCCGCGCTGCGTTCTCTCGGTCTGCACCCAGTCCTGCTGACCGGTGACAATCGAGCAGCGGCGTTGGCCGTGGCGGCCCAAGTCGGGATCGACGAGGCCGATGTGATCTCCGACGTGCTGCCCGCCGACAAGGTTGCCGCGATCGTCCGGCTGCAATCGGAGGGCCGTGTCGTCGCGATGGTGGGCGATGGTGTCAACGACGCGGCAGCGCTCGCCCAGGCCGATCTCGGGATCGCCATGGGCACGGGAACAGATGTCGCCATCGAGGCCAGCGATCTCACCCTGATGCGGCCCGACCTCGGTGCCGCGGCCGATGCGATCCGACTGAGCCGCCGAACACTCGCGGTCATCAAGGGCAATCTGGTGTGGGCGTTCGCATACAACGTGGCGGCCATTCCCCTGGCAATGGCGTGGTTGCTGTCGCCGATCGTCGCCAGCGCGGCGATGGCGTCGTCGAGCGTGTTCGTCGTCAGCAACAGCCTGCGGTTGCGCCGCTTCACTCCGACGAGTTGAATCGCAGGCACATGCCCCAGCCGCTCCGCGTCCTCTTCGTGTGTCTCGGGAACCACTGTCGATCACCATCGGCTCATGCGGTTGCGGTTCATGTCGCCCGGCAACGTGGAGCAGAACACCTCACATTCGACTCGGCATCGACGGGCCGCGACCACATCGGCGACCTTCCTCACCCGCTGGCATCGCACGAGGGTGGCTTGCGTGGCTATCACGTCGGTCACGTCGGCCGCCAGATTCATCCCGACGACTTCGAACGCAGCGACCTGATCATCGCCATGGATCGCGACAACGTCGCCGATCTCGAACGGCTGCGCGGTGGAGAGGAGTCGCGTCGCGGCTTCTATCCCTCGGTCGAACCTGTGCAGATCCAGTTGCTGCGTCGATGGGACCCGTTCGCGATGCCGGGAGACGAAGACCTCGCCGACCCGTGGGGACGACCTCCCACTGCCTACGCCGAGATGTTCGACGTGATCGAACGCTCGATACCGCCGCTGATCGAACATCTGGAGGGGTTGATCAGCGAGAGCGGCTGACGGCGCGAGCCCGAGTCGAGTCGGCCCCGGGTCAGGCGACATCGGCCAGCTCCCGCAACTGATGGACGATCGTTTGGCGACGGTTGCGCACAGTCCGATCGGTCACACCCAAAGCGGTCGCAGCTTGTTTCACCGTCGAGGTGTTGAGCAACGCCACCACCACATCGAGATCGTCGGTGCTCATGCCCGCAGTTCGCGCCCGGCCGAGCAACTCGACGATCGTGATCAATGACTCGCCCGGGCCATCGTCGGCCTCCACCACTCGGTCGAGATGCACCGGATCAGTGACCTCCTGCACCAGCATTCGTCGCCGCGTCTTCAAGAACGTCCGGTACTCGCAGTCCCGCAGCAAGTTCTTGATCACGTAGCGATCGCGGCGCTCGATCGGGAAGGAACGGATCACCGTCCAGGCCTCGGACAGCAGCTCGTCGAGCGCGTCGAGTTGGTTGTCGAAGCCGGCCGAGTTCCGCTTGGCGCAGTTGCTGAGGCCCGGGAGCATGCGCTGTAGCACCACCCGCGCGGCCAGATCGTCGTGCCGGGCAAGGACCACCAATCGCCGCAGCGTCTCGTCGCAGGCCGGATCGATGGGACCTGGCCCGAGCCCGGTGAGAACCAGCAGCTCGTCGAGCGAGGTGATCGCCCGCGACGTCAGCTTCCAGGCGCTCGCTCGGGTGACGGCCGAACGCCGACTGCTCAGCAGGTTCCACTCGCGTTGCAGCCGAGTGAGGAGATATCTGTGATTGGGGAGGGATGTCATGGGCGGACCATGCGCTCCACCTCTCACAGCAGGTCTCACCGCTCACCTCACAGCGGAACCTGATTCGCCGGATTTCTTCGGATTGTCGCCCTGCGAGCTTCCGACTCGGGCCGTCCGGCGTGCCTGTATGGGTGATGAACGAACTCTGGAACTTCTCATGGGATGCCGGGCCCGACGCCGGTGGCACCACGGTGCTCGCGCCCGGAACTCACATCGTCGGCCGTGCACCCGGTGTTGCGGTGCACTGCGACGATGCGGCGCTCGAGCCTCACCACATGCTCGCCGACGTCACCCCCGGCGGTCTCGTACTGCGTCAACTGACCGGACGTCTGCCCGTACGTGTCGACGGCGTCGCCATTGCGGAGTCGGTGACGATCGCGGCCGCCGCACGGGTGGAGATCGGCCACAGCGTCCTCACCGTGCGCCGGAGAGATCTCACAGGACCAGCTCACGGACCGTTTCCGGCGAACATCGTGGTGACGAATGCGGGAAGCGTCGTGGTCCGTGGTCCGCGGACGGCGACCCTCTGGGCGCCGGACGCCTTGACGCCGCCGAGGCAACTCGACGATGGCGGTGCCACCAGTGGCGGCGTCCTTCCCGCGTTGTTGGCGCTCGCCGGGTCCGGTGTGGTGGCAGTGCTGCTGCATCAGCCGATGTTCCTGATGTTCGGCGCCATCGGTGCGATCGTCGCCTTCGGCACGTGGGGCGGTCAGCGGTTCTCGATGCTCCATCGACGTCGACGCGAGGTCCGAACTCGCCGTGAACAATTGGCGCAGTTCGACGATGCCGTCGAGGCGCAGCGCGCCGGATTCGTCGCCCACCATCACTCCAATGACTCGACACCGGTCTCGGCGCAGGCAGGCCATCGAGGCCCGGACGACCGATCTGTGGGTTCGACGCGGTTCGCATGCCGATGGCTTCGCGATATCGGTCGGGGTGGGCAGCATCGCCTGGGAACCCGTGCTGGACGGGAGTTCCACGGCCCGCCGTGGCACCGGCGACCTCGGCGACGTTGCGTTGCTACCCGACATGCCGCTGATTGCAGACCTCGGTGATTCGTGTCGACTCGCCGTGCGCGGCACGGGGGACCGGACGCAGGCCGCTGTCCGCTCGATGCTGGTGCAGCTCGCGGCCAACTGTGGCCCGGCCGACATGCGCGTTGTGGTCGTCACCCACGAATCGGCGCGGTGGCGGTGGCTCGAACGGCTGCCCCACGCCACGACAGCGGCGGGAGGAGTCGCAGTGGTGGCCGAGTCGGAACTGTCGGATCTCGTCGCCGAGTATGACCTGGCGCCGCATCCCCATCTGCTGATCGTCACCGACGTTGCCGACCTGTTGACTGCTCGTACGAGTCCGATGCGTCGAGTGCTGGTCGCCGGCCGATCAGTTGCGCTGATCGTGCTGGTTCCGCCGGACGACGGAATCCCACATGTGTGCACGTCACTGCTCGACCTCTGCGGTCCGCTCAATGCCCGCTGGCATGCCGACGCCGCGCTCGCCTCTTTGCCAGTCCAAGCCCGCTACTTCGGGGTCAGCGAACGAAGCGCTCTGCGGCTCGTGAGCTGTCTCGCAGGATTGGTCGATCCGGAGGATCCGCTCGGTGGAGCAGGCGGCATCCCACGTGACGTCACGTTGATGTCGCTCCTGCAGTCTCACGATTCACCCGCCATCGCCGCGTCGTGGTTGGCCGGCGGCCCCGACCCGGCGCCGCGAGCGGTCGTCGGGGTGGCCGCCGACGGGGTGGTCGACATCGATCT
The DNA here is from genome assembly GCA_963779295.1 of Ilumatobacteraceae bacterium. GTDB lineage: Bacteria > Actinomycetota > Acidimicrobiia > Acidimicrobiales > Ilumatobacteraceae > JAENVT01. The sequence goes on along the minus strand of CAVZXO010000008.1, from coordinate 484,398 downwards.
CGACCGCGATGGTCCCCACGCGCTGATGGCGGGCACCACTGGCGCCGGCAAGAGCGAACTGCTGCGCACGCTCGTCGTCGGTCTGGCGGTTGCTTCGAGTCCCGACCACATCACCTTCGTGCTGATCGACTACAAGGGCGGCGCGACATTCGATGCGTGTGCCCGGCTGCCACATGTGGTCGGCGTGGTGACCGACCTCGACGACCATCTCGCCGATCGTGCGTTGCGGTGTCTGCATGCCGAGCTCCGCCGCCGTGAACAACTGCTGCGCGAAGCCGGCGCCGCCGACATGGCTGCATATCGCCGATCGGTCCGCGGTGGGGTGCTGCCTCGGCTCGTCGTGGTCGTCGACGAGTTCGCCGCGCTGGTCTCGGAACACCCCGACTTCCTCCACGCGCTCGTGGGGATCGCCCAGCGCGGTCGCAGCCTGGGAGTGCATCTGATCCTGGCGACGCAGCGCCCCAGCGGAGTGATCAGCGATGACATTCGGGCGAACACGAACTTGCGGCTGGCGCTTCGATTGCACGACACCACCGATGCCCTCGACGTCGTCGGCGATCGCGCTCCGAGCCGCGATACCGCGCGGACTCGCCGGTCGTGCCGTGATGCGACTGGGTCCTGAGGAGGTGCTGACATTCCAGACGGCGCGGTGCACCACTGCGTTGCCCGGTGGTGCCAGCGAACTCGATGTCTTGGTGGATGCGGTGCGCGATGCCGCCGTCTTGGTCGGATCCCAGCCCGCTGCATCACCGTGGCTGGCTCCGCTACCTGCACAACTCCCGATGGATCAGCGCGGCATCGCCCAAGGAGTCGTCGGGGTCGTCGACGATCCGGACGGGCAGCGCGTGCTGCCGCTGCGATGGAACCGCGACGCCGGCAACCTGTTGCTGGTCGGGTCGACCGGTAGCGGCCTGACGTCGACACTCGTGTTGCTGGGCACGGTTGCTGCTGACCGATGGGAGCGGCAGCCACATCTACGTCATCGACGGTCGCGGCGACAATGCATTGTCGGCGCTCGAGTCCTCACCATGGTGCGGCGGCGTGGTGCGGCTCCACGAACGAGAGCGATTGATCCGGTTGATCAACAGGTTGGCCGATGAGGTCGGTCGTCGTGTTGCCGACCCGACGTCGGCGCAGGTTCGGCGTCGTCGTGCTCGTCGACGGTCTCGACGCTGTTCGTAGCGGCCTCGACGATGCCGGCACAGCCGCCGAGTTCGACATGCTCGACACCATCCTCACCCTCGGCCCGGCCCACGACGTGGTGGTGGTCTGCACGTTCGACCGTGCGGCCTCGATCCCGTCGACGGTGCTCGCGAGATGCGCGCAACGCTGGGTGTTCCATCTCACCGATCCACTCGACGCGTCCGTGCTGGGTGTTGCGCCGGCAGACGTTCCGGCGGCGCAGCCGGGCCGAATCATCGTCGCCTCGACGCAGCTCGAGGCACAGTTGATGGTGGGGTCGTTGCCGCTGCCGTCGTGTGTCGACGGAGCAGTCCCCCTGGCGGTCGAGTGCTTGCGCGCGGATGTCGCCGCGACCGACCTGCCGCACGCAGCCTCAGTCGGGTGACGGAACGCTGCTACCGCTCGGGCTGCGTTTCGCCGACGGTCACGTCTGCGTTGTCGACGTTCCGGACGGTGAGCACGTGTTGATCGTCGGCCCGCCACGATCCGGCCGCAGCACGGCATTGCAACGGATGGTGAGGGCGTGGACCGACGCCTACCCGGACGGCTGGTGGAGAGTCGTCGCCCCACGGCGCACGGTGCTCGGCGACGAGTGCCGCCACAGGTTGCTGAGCGACATCCTCGACGACATCCCTTCGACGGGCCGGGTGCTGATCGCGATCGACGACGCCGAGATGGTCGACGACGTCGGTAGTGCGCTGGCTGATCTCGCAGCCTCGCGGCGACACGGGCTGATGATCGTCGCCACCGGCAAACCCGACTCGTTGCGCCACAGCTACGGACACTGGACGGCGGTTGTCCGGCGTAGTCGGCTCGGGCTGGTCACCTCCACCTCGAGCGACCTCGACGGTGACCTGCTCGGCGCGATGTTGCCGAGGCGGCTACCGATCCCGGCCCGACCGGGCCTGGTCTGGCTGGTGGCCGATGGCGAGGCCGTCCTCGCCCAGGTCGCCGTCGATGCACCGCAAGTGCTCCGATGCCGCTAGCGGTCCGACGGACAATCGTCGCCTTCGAGGGCGTAGGTCGACATGCCGGGAGCCACTTGAACGTCGTCGGTGCCGTCGGGGCGCCTGACGACGAAGGCCTCGTCGGGCTCTTGGGCGAAGGTGCGCACGGTACCGATCTCGCCTTCTGGCAGTGTCAGCGTGGCGCCGCTGCCGAGTGCCTCGACTACAAGGTCCTCGCCGCAGTGGTTCGTGAATGTATAGGTGATGCCGTGCGCGCCGGACTCCCATTGCGAGCAGCCCACGATCAGAACGAAAGCGGCTGCGGTGAGTGCTCCGCGAGCGCCTCGGACCACGTGGTCAGTATGCCCTGAGCGAGCAAACGGGCTGATCACCCTCAGTGGGTGATGTGTCCGGATTGATTCCTACGCGACCGTCTCGCACGACGACGACGCGACATGAACGTCACATGAACCGGACATGAACGCGTCCCTAACGAGCGAGGGGACCTGATGGGGCCAGACTGGTTTGTGCTGATCGGGGTCGCGGTCATCGTCGTCGGATTCCTGCTGAAGCTGGACGCGATCGCCGTGGTGATCATCGCCGCGATGACGACGTCGTTCATCGCCGAGGTCTCGTTCATGGACTTCCTCGATCAGATCGGCGCGGCGTTCGTCAACAACCGAAGCGTGTCCCTGTTCGTCCTGACGCTTCCAATGATCGCTCTGTCGGAGCGTTACGGTCTCAAGGAGCAAGCTGTCGTTCTGATCAAGCGCCTGAACAAGGTGACCGCGCCCCGCTTCTTGACCTTGTACACGTTCATCCGTCAGCTGTGCGGCATCTTTGGGATCCGCATCAGTGGCATGGTGCAGTTCGTCCGCCCGATCGTCCAACCGATGACCTCTGCCGCGGCGAACGAACAAGGCGTGATGTCGGACGAAGGCGAGGAGCTGATCAAGGCGCAGAGTGCCGTCGCCGAGAACATCGGAAGCTTCTTCGGACAGATGGGATTTGTGGCCGCGTCGGGCGTGCTGCTGGTCGTGGGCACCTTGGAAGGACTCGGCTACACCGTCTCGCCGGAGAAGGTCGCCGGCAGCGTCGTTGCCGATGGTCGGAATCGCGGCGGTCGTTGCCACGATCAACTTCAAGGTCATCGGACGCCGATTGAGCAAGAGCACCGACGGAACCGCGACAGCGCCGACAGGAGCCTCCGATGAGTGACATGGGACCGGCGCTCCTCGATGGCATGTTCATCCTCGTCGGGATCCTGCTGGCGGCCACGGGAGCACGCGCGCTCCTCGACGCGACGAATCCGAAGCGATGGACAACAGGGGCGTTCTGGCTGCTCCTTGCCTTCCTCTTCGCTTTCGGAGAGGTCGTCTCCACCAAGCTGAGTGGCGTCCTGATCCTGATCATCGGCGGACTGACGTTGACTCGCGGCGTGAAGCAGGGTCAGCTCCAGGAAGGAACTGACGAGGAGAAGGTAGCCGGCGCCAACCGCCTCGGGAACTGGTTGTTCGTGCCCGCCCTCTCGCTCGCTGCGATCGCTGTGATCGTGGCAACGTGGGCACCGTTCGGCGAGGAGTCCGGCACGCTCAGCATCGGAGTTGCTTCGGTCCTCTCGCTGCTTCTCGCCTGGTTCCTGACCAAGGCTCCCGCCGGCGTCGTCGTCGGGCAGACCGACCGTTTGATCCAACAGGTCGGGCCAGTGGGCATGCTGCCGCAGTTCCTGGCAATGCTCGGCGTGGTGTTCACCTCCGCCGGCGTGGGCGAGGTGGTGGCCGACGCGATCGCCGGCATCGTGCCCGACGGGAACAAGTTCGCCGGAGTGCTCGCGTACTGCATCGGCATGGCGTTGTTCACCGCGGTCGTCGGCAATGCCTTCGCTGCGTTCACAGTGATCACGGCCGGCATCGGCGTGCCGTTCGTGATCGCGCTCGGTGGAGATCCGGTCATTGCCGGCGCGCTGGCGATGACTGCGGGGTTCTGCGGCACTCTCGTGACTCCGATGGCGGCGAACTTCAACGCGTTGCCGGTTGCGCTGCTCGAGATGAAAGACGGCAACGGTGTCATCAAAGCCCAGGCGCCGATCTCGGCCGTCATGTTCGTGGCCCACGTGTTGTTGATGTATTTCTGGGCGTTCTGGAGAGAAGGAGCAACAAGATGAAGATTCTCGTGACTGGGTTCGACCCGTTCGGTGGCGAAGCCACCAACCCCGCCTGGGAGACAGTTCGTCGCCTGCCCGACACCGTCGACGGCGCCGAGATCATCAAGGTGATGATCCCGACCGTGTTCGGCAAATGTGCCGAGGTAACGCATGACTGCGATCGTCGAGCACGACCCTGATGTGATCGTGAACGTGGGACAAGCGGGCGGGCGCTACGCGGTCATGCCGGAGCGAGTCGCGATCAACATCGATGATGGCCGCATCGAAGACAACGAGGGCTACCAGCCGATCGACGTGCCGATCAAGGCCGACGGACCACCCGCGTACTTCAGCTCACTGCCGATCAAAGCGATGGCCACAGCGATGAAGGAGGCAGGCATCCCTGCGCTGGTGTCGAACACTGCCGGCACCTACGTCTGCAACCACATCATGTACAACACGCTCTACATGATCGACCACGAGTTTCCCGGCAAGCGGGGCGGATTCGTGCACGTGCCTTATCTGCCGGTCCAGGTGCTCGACAAGCCGAACGAACCATCGCTCGGCCTCGACGAACTCGTCACCGCGTTGACGGCAGGACTCGCCGCGATCGTCGAGTACGCGGACAAGCCCGACCTGAAGACCGTCGGCGGAGCCCTGCACTAGGTGAAGGCCGGAACAATTCGAGAGACGAAGGAGCAACGTGTCTGATCTGCGGTTCTGGCTCGAGCTCGCCGTGGTCCTGGTGTGCATCCTCATGGGCACGCGCGCCGGCGGCGCGGGCGTCGGGCTGTGGGGCGGCGTCGGCGTCGGCGTCCTGGTCTTCGTCTTCCGTGAGCAGCCCGGTGCTCCACCGGCATCCGCGGTCGCGATCATCCTCGCCGTCGTGACGGCGGCGTCCCTGATGCAAGCCGCCGGCGGGATCGATTGGATGGTGAAAGTCGCAGCCGGGATCATCGAGAGTCAACCGAAGCGGATCACCCTCGTGGCCCCCCTCACGGCGTTTCTCTTCTCCATCGGCGCGGGCACCAGCAACATCCTCTATCCGCTGATGCCGGTGATCCACGACGTCTCGTACCGCAACGGGATCCGGCCGTCTCGACCGATGACTGTGAGCGTCGTGCAGTCCGGCGTTGCGTTGGCGGCCTCGCCCGTTTCGGCGGCGATGGCGGCGATGCTGACCCTCACCGACGTCGCTCCGTTCAACCTCGGTCTGACCCAGATCCTCGCCATCACGCTGCCCGCTTGCATCGTCGGCATCGTCGTCACCTCGTTGGTCGTCGGCCGGATGGGACCCGAACTCGCCGACGATCCGGAGGTCCAGGAGAAGATCCGCGCCGGCCTGCTACCACCCATCGGTGCCCAGACCGCGGCCGAGGGCGCGGCGGACGGTGACGCGGCACCGACCAGCGTGGCGGCGACGCATGACGGCGACGAAAGAGGGTCGCAACGCGGCGCTGACATTCCTCGGCGGCGTCGTCATGATCGTCCTCTTCGGACTTTTCCCCGACATGCGGCCGACGTTCGCAGTCCCCGGCGCGGAGGACGTCAGGCTCGACATGACCAGCACCATCGTCATCGTCATGTTCGTCGTAGGAACGATCATCATCTTCGTCGGCCGTCCGCAGGTCAAGCTGTTGCCCGAACAGTCGGTCTTCAAGGCCGGGATGATCGCAGCCATCGCCCTGTTTGGTATCGCCTGGATGACCTCCACCTTCATCGAAGCCAACGAGGCACTCATCGTCGACACGGTCGGCGGATGGATCGACGCCCACAAGTTCGTGTTCGCAATCTCGGTGTTCGTTGTCGCAGCGCTGACGACAAGCCAGTCGACCGCGACCCGAACCATGGTCCCGATCGGACTCGCTGCCGGCCTGGCCCCCGGATTGCTCACCGGGATGTGGGGTGGCGCCGTGGGTGGCGTCTACAGCCTGCCGAGCGGTGGTCCACAGATCGCCGGCGCCAACTTCGACCTGTCCGGCACGACCAAACTCGGAACGAAACTGTTCGACCACAGCTACTTCGTCCCGATGCTGATCCTCACCGGGACCACAACGCTCGTCGGCTCCATCATCGGAGCCGTCTTCTTCTAGCGTCGCCGATCCATCGCTGATCTCGCACCGGATTGACACGGTGCGTTCACCGGGCTGCTTTCAAATCCGGCCGGTCTTTGACAAAATGTAAATCGTGGGTGTCGACTTCCAACTCAACGGCAAGGCGGTGACCGTCCGCGACGATCATCCACACCTGCTGGCAGCGTTGCGTGAGGAGCTCGATGTCACGTCGCCGAAGGACGGTTGCTCACCCTCCGGGCAATGCGGCTGCTGCACGGTGCACGTCGATGGCAAGGCGATCGTCAGCTGTCAGCAATCGCTGGCGAAGACCGCCGGCAAGACGGTGACCACGTTGGAAGGCGTGGCTGCGGAGGAGCGCACCGCGTTCGCCGATGCGTTCGCGGCCTGCGGCGGTCTGCAATGCGGTTTCTGCATTCCCGGGATCGTGATGCGCGCCAAGGCCCAGATCGACAAGAAGGGCGCCGACCTCGCGCCCAGCGACATGGCTCGACACCTCGGTGCCCATCTCTGTCGCTGCACGGGCTACGTCAAGATCCTCGAGGCGATCGATGCGGTGGCGAAAGGCAAGCAGTTCGAGCCTGCCCTGGCGGCAACCGTCGGAGGTGCCGGTGCCAGGTACGAGGCCGGCGAACTGACGCTTGGTGATCGCGACTACATCGACGACATGCGCGTCCCCGGGATGTTGCACGCCGCATTGCATCTCACCGCCCACGCCCGCGCCGGGATCCAGTCGATAGACACCGCTGCGGCAGCAGCAGCGCCGGGCGTCGTCGCAGTGTTCACCGCGGCCGACATCGTCGGCGAGCTGCGTGTCGGCATCATCCACAAGGACTGGCCGATCATGATCCCCGTCGGCGGGTGCACCAGCTACGGCGGCGATCCGTTGGCGATCGTGGTGGCCGAGACACGCCAGCAGGCCAGGGATGCAGCCGCACTGGTCGAGGTCCGCTACGACGTGATGACACCGGTGACCGACGCCGCGGCAGCACTCGAGGACGACGCGCCGATTGCCGTGTGGGGCACGACCACCAATGTGTTGAGCGTCAGCGAGTACGTGCGCGGCGACGTCGACGGCGGCCTCGCCGAAGCCGTCCACACCGTGCACGAGATCTTCCACACACAGCGCGTCGAGCAAGCGTTCCTCGAGCCGGAGAGCTCGCTGGCGGTGCCGTCGATGGTCGACGGCGTTCGTCATCTTCAGGTGTACTCGGGTGGCCAAGGTGTGTGGGACGATCGCAACGACATCGCCCGGATGCTGTCGATTCCCAACGAGCAGGTCACCGTGACACTGGTGTCCAACGGTGGTGCCTTCGGTGGCAAGGAAGACATGAGCAACCAGGCGCACGCATCGCTCGCCGCGTGGCTGCTCGATCGGCCGGTGAAGTGCACGCTGTCGCGCGAAGAGAGTTTGCTGATCCATGCCAAGCGCCACCCGATCCGCCTCGAGTATTGGGCCGGCTGCGATGCAACTGGTCGCCTCACGGCGTTGCGAGTGCGCGGCATCGGCGACAGTGGTGCCTATGCCAGCGTCGGGATGAAGGTGCTCGAGCGAGCCGCCGGCCACTCCAGCGGGCCGTATCACGTGCCGGCGGTCGATGTTCACGCCGTTGCCGTGCGAACCAACAACCCCATCTGTGGAGCGTTCCGCGGGTTCGGCGCCAACCAGGCACAGTTCGCGATGGAAGGTGTGATCGATCGCCTTGCAGAGATGGTGGGCATCGATGGTTGGGAGATGCGCAAGCGCAACGTGATCCACCCCGGCGAGGTGTGGGGCCCCGGCCAGATCATGGACGACGGTTGCGGCGGGGCCGAGGTCTGCCTCGACGCGATCAAGCCGCACTACGACTCTGCTCGCGCCGCAGGCAAGGCCATCGGGCTCGGCCTCGGGTTGAAGAACTCCGGGCTCGGCAACGGGTTCCGCGAGCTCTGCCGGGCGGTCGTGCGATTCCGCGGCGATGGCGTGGTCGAGGTTCGCCACGGATGGACCGAGATGGGTCAGGGCGTGCACACCGTCGCGCTGCAGGTCGCCGCACAGGAATTGGGCATCGATCCGAATCGCATCGAGGTCATCGTCGACACGACACGCGACCTCGGGTTCGGACAAACGACCGGCTCACGTGGCACGTTGATGGCCGCCGGTTCCGTCCGCAACGCATGCGTCGCCGCGCTGGCCGGCGGATGCCAGCCCGATGTCGACTACGAGGGTGAACACCTCGTCGACTGGACACAGCACCTCGGTGATCCCGACCACCCCAATCCCACCATCCACGCCGCGTTCGGTTACGCAACGCAACTGGTGGTGATCGATCGGGAGTCCGGCAATGTCGAGCGTGTCGTGGCGATCCACGACGTCGGCAAGGCGGTCAACCCTGTGCTGTGCGAGGGGCAGATCGAGGGCAGCGTGCACATGGGCCTCGGCTATGCGCTGACCGAGGACTTCCCGTCGGACCCGGCCACCGGCTTCCCGACCAACATGACGCTTCGATCGCTCGGGATCCTGCGAGCCAAGGACGTACCGCCGATCGAGGTCCACTTGGTCGAAGTACCGCAACCGAAGTCGCCGTACGGGATCAAGGGTGTCGGCGAGATCGGGCTCGTCCCGACAGCGCCCGCTGTCGCTGCCGCACTGCGCGATTACGACGGCCAGTGGCGCACCTCGCTGCCGATGCGACCGAAGTTCGCCGCCGACGACTGACCAAGCTTCGACTCACGCCTGCGGGTCTTGGGTGTTGAGGACGGTACGGAACCAGGTCTCGGTGGTCGATACGTGCAGCAGCGCCGCTGCCTCCGCCAGCCCGGGGTCGCGGGCACGCAGCGCGGCGAGAATCCCGGCGTGCTCGGAGATGGTCCGCTCGGTCGCGCCGGCCTCGATCACGCCGCGCCAAGCGCGACCGCGGGTCGTGCGGCTGGACACGCCGTTCAGCATCGAGGCCAGTGTTGCGTTGCCGCTCGCGGTTGCCACGAGGTGGTGGAACTCCTCGTCGAACTGCACGAGCTCCTCGTGAGATGGAGCAATAGACATCTGATGTAAGCAGGCCGCGAGCTGGTCGAGTGTCGCTTCGGTGATGCGAGTCGCGGCCATGGCCGTGGCTGCCGGCTCCAGGATTCGCCGGACCTGCACCAGTTCGAGCGTGAATCCGTGCTGCAGCAGGTCGGCCGCGGCGCCGATTCCTGCCAGGAGAAGCTCGGGTCGAAGGCTGGTGACGAAGGTGCCGTCGCCGCGACGGACATCCAGTACGCGGGCTGTGACCAGGGCTCGGACGGCTTCGCGGACGGTGCTGCGACTGGTGCCGAGCGACTCGGCGAGCTCGGCCTCGGGCGGGAGTCGCTGGCCGGGCACCAGGCTTCCGCTGGTGATGAGCATGCGAACCTGCTCGATGGCGGCTTCGGTCAACGGTGCGGCCACGTCGGTTCAGCTCCTCGCAGAAATCAGACATCTGGTACTAGACATCCGATGTTTGTTCGCTTACTGTACATCTCGACGTCGCCATCGGGCGACGCATGGGGAACCGTACCGGGGGGGACGACACGATGACCAACTTGGCGAGTGTCGGCGGCAAGGCAGCCCGCGGTGACTCCAATCCCTCGCCTGTCCATCCCGAGGCAACGTGGCACACCGACCGCCATGCAGGACGAATCACCAGGCTCTGCCGACGAGCGGCAGCAGCGCCACTTCCGACTGCTTGCGTGCCGCGCTCGCCGTGATCCGCCTCGGCCCGGTCCTGATCCTGCTCGGGCTCGTCGTCGCCATGACATTCCTGTCGCCGGTGTTCCTCACCACCGGCAACGCCAGCAACGTGCTTGGCCCAGACGGCAGCGATCGCCGTGCTCGCCATCGGCCAGCTGCTCGTCATCCTGACCCGAGGCATCGACCTGTCGGTCGGCTCGACACTCGCGCTCGCGTCGGTGGTCGGAGCCATCGTCTACTCCCATGGCAACTCTGGCTTCGTGGTCATCGTCGTCATGCTCGCCACCGGAGCCGCCGTCGGCTTCGTCAACGGCGGCGTGTACGTGTGGGGCCGGCTGCCTCACCCGTTCATCATCACGCTCGCGACGCTCAGCATTGCCCGCGGCCTCGCGTTGCAGCTCTCCGGCGGCCAGCCAAAACGCGGCGTTCCGCCCGTGGTCAGGACGCATCGGCAGCTCGTCGTTTCGGTGGGTGCCCTACTCCGCGTTGCTCGTGGCCGGAATCGCGATTGCTCTTCGCCGGTGTTCTGGCCCGAGTGGTCTGGGGCCGCTGGATCTACGCGACGGGTGGGAATCCAGAAGCTGCCCGCCGAACCGGAATCCCGGTGGGCTCCGTCCTGATCTCGGTGTACGTGTTGTGCGGGCTGCTGGCCGGAGTCGCCGCGATCATCACGTCCGGCAGGCTCAACGCCGGTTCGCCGACCGCAGGCAACCTGGCCGAGCTCGACTCGATCGCGGCCGTGATCATCGGCGGCGCCAGCTTCCTCGGCGGCCGCGGCACTGTCGCCAACGCCTTGATCGGCGCGCTCATGATCGGTGTGATCCGCAACGGGATGAACCTGTTGAACGTCGGCGCGTTCCTTCAGCCGATCGTCATCGGCGTCGTCATCGTGCTGGCCGTCGAGAGCGACGTGGTACGCGGCACGTCTCGAGGAGCGCTTCCGGGTGATGCAGGCGGCCCTGTCGTGAGCGACGCCGTGGAATCCGATGCGGTCGTGCTCGACCCAGGGCGCACCCGGCACTTTCCGTGCGCGGCGCGACGAAGCGATTCGGCGCGGTGCTCGCACTCGACTCCCTCGACCTCGACGTCCACCATGGCGAGGTCGTGGCAATCCTCGGCGACAACGGCGCCGGCAAGTCGACGCTGATCAAGTGCATCAGCGGTGTGCATCGTCTCGACGTCGGCGAGATCCGTGATCGATGGGGAGACCGCGACGATCACCTCTCCCGCGGCGGCACGCGCTCACGGGATCGAGACGGTGTACCAGGACCTCGCCCTGTTCGACAATCTCGGACCGTCGGCCAACTTCTTCGCCGGCCGCGAGGATGCGGGTCCCCGTTGGCTGCCGAAACCGGCTTCGTGTCCTCCGGCGCCGAGCGATGGCTCGACTCGACCGTCGATGTGCTCGAGCGTCTGCAGGTCTCGCTGCCGGACAGTTCCGCAGCGGTTGGGTTGATGTCGGGTGGACAGCGCCAGGTCATTGCTGTTGCCCGCGCCGCGGCGTTCGCGTCCAAAGTGGTCATCCTCGACGAGCCGACCGCGGCGCTCGGCCTTCGTGAGTCGCGGCGTGTCCTCGATCTCATCCTGCGGCTACGCAGCAGAAGGCCATGCCGTCATCGTCATCTCTCACGCCCTCGACCACGTCACCGAGGTCGCCGATCGAGCCGTCGTCATGCGCCGCGGGCGCAAGGTCGGCGAGGAGATACCCAGTCCCGACAGCCAGCAGAGGATCGTCGCGCTGATCGTCGGCACCTCGGGAGAGGCTGCCGTAAGTCCCCCATAACCACCAGTCCGGCAACCGCCGGCCCCGAAAACCCAGCACGTTGCCAGACCCTTGGTCTGACGCGCCCACGCGGCACCCGCCGCACATCACAAGGAGAACAGAACATGAAGCGAAGGACACGACTCGCACCGCTGTTGCTGTGCGCCACGATTGCGGTAGTCGCCGCGGCCTGCGGTAGCGACGATTCGTCGAGCAGTGCCGCGACCGAAGCCGCACCCGCCGCGACCGAAGCCGCGGCTCCCGACACCGCGGCTGCCGGAGCAACGAGCAAGATCGGCTTCATCACGAAGTTCCCCGTCGACTTCTACGACACGATGGTCGATGCGGCAAAGGAATGGAACAAGGATCATCCCGAGGCCGAACTGATCTTCGCCCAAGGCACCAGCGGCACCGACGACGAGGGCGTGATCGCGGCGATCGAATCGATGATCACCCAAGGCGTCCAGGCCATCGCCATCACGCCGACGAGCCCCAATGTGCAAGACGCGCTGCAGAAGGCTGTCGACGGCGGCATCAAGGTGATCCTCGTCGACAACGACATTCCCGGGTGGGAGGGCAAGACCTCGCTCGTCGCCACCGACAACCTTGCCGGCGGCGTTCTCGCCGGCGAGTACCTCAAGGGAGTGCTCAAGGCAGGGCGACACGGTAGCGGTCCTCGAGGGCGTGGCCGGGGCGCCATCGCTGCAGCGAGCGCGTCGACGGCTTCCAGACCGGCCTCGGCGACGGATTCACGATCGTGGCGTCGCTGCCGACCGACTGCGACCAGACCAAGGGTCTCGACGCCGCCCAGGACATCCTCACGGCCAATCCCGATGTGACGGCGATCTACGGCGCCTGCGGCCCGCCGATCCTCGGCGCCACCGAAGCGGTCGCAAGTGCTGGTAGCAAGGCGCTGCTCGTCGGCTTCGACGCCGGTCCTGACGAGGTCAAGTCCATCGTCGCCGGAACTCAACTGGCGTCGGTCGCCCAGTTCCCCGCAAAGATGGGTCGATGGGCGCTCAGGCGGCTCTCGACGCCATCAACGGCAAGCCTGTCGAAGCGAACATCGACACCGGCACGGAGATGGTCACCAAGGAGAACGCCGCCGACTTCGGCGGCGATCGAGGCCAGTCGCTCCCGGGACCGCCGCCCAGCCAACGGGACAGAGACATGACCCGCATCACTGCACTCGATGTCGTCGACGTCCGCTTCCCCACCTCGCAAGGTCTGGATGGATCGGACGCGATGAACCCCGAACCCGACTACTCCGCGGCCTACGTCGTGCTGAGCACGAGCGACCCCGACATCGTCGGCTACTCGCTGCTCTTCACGACCGGGCGCGGCAACGACGTTGCCTGCGCCGCGGTGCGAGCACTGGCGCCGTACGTCGTCGGGCGCGACGTCGGCGATCTGACCGCCGACGTCGGCGTGCTCGCCCGCGAGCTGACATGGGACGGGCAGTTGCGCTGGCTGGGTCCGGAGAAAGGGGTCATGCACATGGCCATCGGCGCGGTCGTGAACGCAGCGTGGGACCTGCGCTGCCGCCTCGACGGCCAGCCGCTGTGGCGGGTGCTGGCGTCGCTGACCCCAGAGGAGATCGTCCGACCAGATCGACTTCACCTACATCGACGACGCCATCACTCCGGCCGAAGCGCTCGCAATCCTCGAAGCAGCGGCGCCGGGTCGTGCCGAGCGTGTCGCCGCTCCTCGAAGCCGACGGCCTGCCGGCGTACACGACGTCGGCGGGCTGGCTCGGCTACGACGACGACAAGGTCGATCGCCTCGTTCGCGAGGCGATCGCCGACGGGCTTCACGATGCTGAAGTTGAAGGTCGGCGCCGACGTGGAGTCCGACATCCGTCGCATGCGAGTCGCCCGTCTCGCCGCCGGCGAGACAGCGCAGCATCGCCGTCGACGCCAACCAGCGCTGGGGTGTCGGCGAGGCAATCGAGTGGATGGCAAGCTGGCCCAGTTCGACCCGTACTGGATCGAGGAGCCGACATCACCCGACGACGTGCTCGGCCATCGGGCGATCCGCCAAGCGGTGCAGCCCGATCACGCGTGGCGACGGGCGAGCACGTGCAGAACCGGGTGATCTTCAAGCAGATGTTGCAGGCCGAGGCGATCGACGTCGTGCAGATCGATGCCTGCCGAGTCGGCGGGGTCAACGAGAACCTCGCCATCATCCTGCTCGCCGCCAAGTTCGGCGTGCCGGTGTGCCCGCACGCCGGTGGCGTCGGCCTGTGCGAGATGGTGCAGCACCTGGCGATGTTCGACTTCGTCGCAGTCAGCGGCACGTCCGAGAATCGGTGGATCGAATACGTCGACCATCTGCACGAGCACTTCTGTGAACCGGTGGTGATCAGCGGTGGTCGGTACCGCGCTCCCGACGGGCCCGGAGCGGGGGCTCGAATGCTCGACGCGTCGATCGCCGAGTACCGCTACCCCGATGGCCCGGCCTGGACCGCAGCCACCCCGTGACCAAACGCCTCGACGCCCACCATCACGTCTGGGATCTCGCCGTGCGCGATCAGCCGTGGATGACGGGTCGAGGCGATGGCGCCGATCGCCCGAACCTTCGGCATCGAGGAGTTCACGGCCCAGTCCGAGGCCAACGGCATCGCGGCGAGCGTCGTCGTGCAGACGGTGACGGAAGTCGCCGAGACCGAGGAACTGCTCGACCTCGCGGCCGCCACCGCGCACCTGGCCGGCGTGGTCGGTTGGGTCGACCTCGCCGCGGCCGACGTCGGTGAGCAACTCGACCGGCTTGCAGGCGAGGCCGTCCGGGCAGTGGCTCGTCGGGATCCGCAGCCTCGTGCAGTACGAGCCTGACCCGGCCTGGCTTGTCACGTCGGTCGGTCGTCGCCGGATTGCGCGAGGTTGCACGGCGCGGACTCGTCAACGAGCTGTTGGTGCTGCCTCACCAACTTCCCGCGGTGCTCGGCGCGGCGCGCAAGGTCGACGACGGCCGATTCGTAGTCGATCATCTGGCGAAGCCGTCGATTGCGACAGCGTCGTGGGATCCGTGGGCAGCCGACATCGCTGCGGTTGCGCAGTGTGCCAACGTCGTCGCCAAGATGTCCGGGTCTCGTCACCGAGGCCGTCTGGTCGCGGTGGACACCCGCAGATCTTCGTCCGTACGTCGATCACGCGATCTCCGAGTTCGGTCCCGATCGGCTCGTGTTCGGCAGCGACTGGCCGGTGTGCACGCTCGCGGCCTCGTACGACCAGAATCGTCGCCCTGACCGAGCAGCTCGTCGGCGGGCTCTCCAACGGCGATCAAGCCGCGATCTTCGGAGCGAACGCGGTTGCGACGTACTCCCTCGACACTTTGCTTCAGGAGGCATCATGACGCTCGAGTTCGATGGCTTTCGGTTTCTGGTCACCGGCGGAGCCTCCGGTATCGGCCACGCGGTCGCGACTGGTGCGCTCGATCGCGGAGCGACGGTGACGGTCATCGACCTTGATCCTTCGAACGCGCCGGTCGGCGCGGTCTGCCATCGAGCCGACATCGCCGAGGACGCCTCGGTTGCCGATGCGGTGGCATACGCGGCGGAGGCGATGGGTGGCATCGACGTCGTCATCAACAACGCCGGAATCGGCGCCCAAGGCACGGTCGAGAGCAACTCGCTCGACGAGTGGCGGCGTGTGTTCGAGGTCAATGTGTTCGGCATGGTCCGGGTCATGCGTGCTGCGCTTCCGCACCTGCGTCGCTCGCATCAGGCTGCCGTCGTCAACATGTGCTCGATCGCCGCAACCGCAGGACTACCCGATCGTGCCGTGTACAGCGCGAGCAAAGGCGCAGTGTTGTCGCTGACGTTGGCCATGGCCGCCGATCACCTTCACGAAGGGATCCGCGTCAACTGCGTGAACCCCGGTACCGCGGACACTCCATGGATTGCCAGGCTTCTCGACCGCGCCGACGACCCTGCGGCAGAGCGCGCCGCGTTGGCCGCGCGTCAACCCTCCGGCCGGCTGGTGACTGCCGAGGAGGTCGCTGCCGCGGTGCTGTACCTCGCTGGTCCCACCGCCGGAGCGACGACCGGCACATCGCTCGCCGTCGACGGCGGAATGGCCGGTCTGCGGCTGCGACCACGATGAGACCTGCCGTCCGAAATCAGGACTTGCCGCCTACGATCTTGCGTCGTGCGTGCCTCGTCGACCCTCAAGCTTTCCCTCGTCTCTGTCGTCTTCCTCGCCGCTTGCGGTGACTCGGCTGCCAGTACCGACTCCGTTGCCCTGAAGCCGAAGATCACGATGAGTTCGACGACGGATCCGACCAGCCAGATGATCGCCGAGATCTACGGCCAAGCATTGGAGAAGGCCCAATTCAGGGTCGCTCGTAAGCAGCCGTTTGCCACGACCGCCGAGTTGCTCGCGGCGATGGCCAAGGGCGAGGTGCAGATGACCGGGATCAGTTCTCAGACCTTGTTCACCGCTGTGCAGGACCCGTCCAGCACGGATGTGCCGATGCCGAACACCACGGCAGCACAGGCCGTGGCCATTGAGAAGCTGCTCCCAGCCGATCTGAGGATGGGCGTACCCGGTACCGCGGAAGACAAGGACGTCGTGTTCTGCGCCAAGACCTTCACCGAGGCCAACACGTTGACGACGCTCACCGATCTCGGTGCCAAGCCCGGCATCGCGACGTTGGCTGCGCCCGATGGTTTCGAGACTGCGACTCCGCTCGGCGCGGCCGGACTGAAGGACCTCTACGGCATCGAGTTCAAGGCGATCGTGCCGACACCCGTCGACAAGACCCTGGAGACCGTCAATGCCGGCACCGCCGACTGTGGCGTGGGCCGCGCAGCCGATCCCGGCTTGGGTACAACCTCGTTTACGGTGTTGCAGGACGACAAGGCGCTCGTGCCCAATGATGTGATCATGCCGTTGGTCGGTGGCGACGCAGCATCGGACGACGCGTTGTCGGTGCTCGATGCGATGAGCGCACGCCTGACCCCGGACTCGCTTCGGGCCCTCATGGCACGACTGGCCGCCGGTGCCTCGCCCGAAGTCGTCGCCCTCGAGTTCACCGGCAACGTCGGTACCTGATCCTCGAGACGCGTCAGCGGGCGCGGATGTCGAGGCTGTCTCGCTTCAGGATCGTGTACTTGCGTTCGTGCTGATCGATCCAGCCGAGGCGGATGAAGCTGGCGATCGCCTTGTTGACACGTTCACGTGACGCACCGACCATGCCGGCCAACTCCTCCTGCGTTACAGGAAGGATGAAATCGTCGACACCTTCCGACAACTCCAGCAGTCGTTTGGCGGTTCGGCCGGTGACATCGAGGAACACGCTGTCGGCCAATGCCTCGTCGGCGACTCGTAGGCGTTGAGCGAGCAGGCGGGTGACGCCCCACAACAGACGAGGGTCACCGCGGAACGCTTCCATCACCGGCTCGAATGGAATCGTCAGCACTGCCGAGGGCTCCAGAGCCCGGGCCATTGCCGAGCGTGGGCCGCCGTCGAGCATTGCCATCTCGCCGAGCAGATCGCCCGGCTCCATCAACGCCACGACGGTCTCGCGGTGATCGATCGGGTTGGCGATCGCAATGGCGAGACGGCCGCGCAACACGAGGTGCAACGAGTCGGCGATGTCGCCTTCGTGGAACAACACGTCGCCGCGGATCAGGTGTTGCTCGCGACCAGCAGCGGCAATGGGTGCCAGCACCTCGTACGGCGCATCGGCGAAGAATTCAGTCTGGGCAAGGAGGTCTTCGTGAGCCATGTCTGTCGAACGGTACTACCCTCGCCGGTCGTGTCTCTCCCCGCAGCTGAGATTGTCTGGACCATCGTGGTCGCGGGCGGCACCGGCTCGCGGATCGGTCGTGCCAAGCAGTACGAACAGGTCGGCTCCCGACGCGTCGTCGATCACGCCGCCGACACCGCTCGCGCGGTGAGCGACGGAGTTGTTCTGGTGGTTCCTCCCGCCGACGCATCGGCCGAGAACGGTGTCGCCGGAGGTGTGACGCGTAGCGATTCGGTGCGAGCCGGGCTTGGCGAAGTTCCGGAATCGGCGACCATCATCTGTGTCCACGATGCTGCTCGCCCGTTCGCCTCGTTGCAGCTCTTCGCGGCAGTGATCGATGCGGTGCGCAACGGCGCCGACGCGGCCGTTCCCGGCGTCGCGGTGACCGACACGATCAAGCGCATCGATCCCGACAACGTCGTCGTCGAAACGCCTCCACGATCAGCACTGGTGGCCGTGCAAACACCGCAGGCATTTCGGGCGGCGGTGCTCCGTGCCGCGCATGCCAGCGGTCGTGATGCGACCGACGATGCTGCCCTCGTCGAGCTGTGCGGCGGGCGAGTCGTCGTGGTCGCCGGGGAGCAGACCAATCGCAAGATCACGCATCTCGAAGACCTCGCCTGGGCCCGCGAGTTGGCGGAGAAGGAGGGCCGATGAGCGAGGTCCGTGTCGGCCAGGGTTTCGACATCCACCGCTTCAGCGACGATCCCGCACGAGTGTTGGTGCTGGGTGGTGTGGTCTTCGAAGGACGGGGGTTGCACGGCCACAGCGACGCCGATGTCATCGCCCACGCCGTCGCCGATGCACTCCTCGGCGCTGCCGGTCTCGGCGACATCGGTGAGCACTTCCCCGACACCGATCCGCAGTGGAAGGGCGCCGACTCGTTGGTGTTGCTCGCCCACGCAGGCACACTGGTGCGTGCCGATGGCTGGATCATCGGCAACGTCGACTGCTCGGTGGTTTGCGAGTCGCCGAAGTTGGCGCCGCACCGAGTCGCGATGCAGGCGAATCTGAGCCAGGCATGTGGAGCGCCCGTCACCGTCAAGGGACGTCGCGCCGAAGGGCTTGGAGCTCTCGGGCGCCAGGAAGGCATTGCCTGCTGGGCGGTGGCCGTGATCTCAAAGGAGTAGGGCAAAAATGGCAGGACGACAGGCAAGCGGTGCCGGTGGGCGACGCACTGCCGCACCGCGCTCGGCCGCACCGAAGGGTCGCGGTGCCCCAGCATCCAAGGGTCGCGCAGCACCGGCCGGCAAAGGTCGCGCGGCGCCAGCCGGCAAGGGTCGCAGTGCCGCTCCCGCGCCGCGCAGTCGAGCATCGTCCACCTCGAAGGGACGCGGCGCACCTGAGCGAACCTCGTCTCGCCAGTTCGCCTCGCGCGGTGCCGGTCGCACCGGTCGCATCACGCCCACCGGCGAGGAGCGTCGCAAGCCGGAAAAGACTCTGGGCGGCGAACAGGTCGAGGGCCGTCAAGCCGTGCGCGAACTGCTGATCGCCGGCAAGCGCAAGGTGCAGGAAGTATGGGTGGCAACCGACCTGCTCGACGGCGAATCGGCAAGCGACATCGTCACCGACATCGTCGAGATTGCCCGCAGCGTCCGCGCTCCGGTGCAAGAGGTCAACCGCAAGCGGCTCGAAGCGAAGGCTCGCAGCGAAGCCCCGCAAGGTGTCATCGCGTTCGCTGCCCCGCTGATCGAAACCGAGCTTGCCGAGCTCATCAAGCGCCGTCCCGGCCGGGCACCGTTCCTGGTTGCGGTCGATGGCGTCACCGACCCCGGCAACCTCGGCGCGATGCTGCGCTGTTGCGACGGCGCCGGCGTCGACGGTGTGGTGTTGCCACGCCATCGTGCCGTGCACATCACCCCGACCGTCGCCAAGGCCGCGGCCGGTGCTGTCGAGCATGTGCCGATGGCGCTCGTCGGCGGGCTGCCCGCTGCGCTCGCCCGCATCAAGGACGCCGGGATCTGGGTGATCGGCCTCGACGATGGAGCCGACCGCGATCTTTTCGACATCGGAGATCTGGCCGTCGAAGGTGTCTGCCTCGTGCTCGGCGCCGAGGGCGCCGGACTGTCGCGTCTCACCCGCGAGCGCTGCGACCTCATTGTCAGCATTCCGATGCTCGGCCGCCTCAGCTCATTGAACGTCAGTGCCGCTGCTGCACTGGCGACCTACGAGATCGCTCGTCAGCGCCGCACGTCGTAGCTTCGGTCCTCAAGGAGTTGGAGCGACGGTGTCGATCGGCGCGGCGGGCGGTACAGGGTCGACCGGGACTTCATCGACCGGCACCTCGTCGGGGGAAATCTCGCCCTCCCCGATCACCGAGGTGTCGATCGGGATCACCACGGGAACTGCCAAGGTCGTCGACGTCGACGTGGTCGTCGCGCTCTCGGGCTGTTCGAAACACGTGACCTTGGTGATCTCTTGCTGTTCGAAACTGAACGTCGACGTGCTGAGGCTGCCGCCGAACTGACGGACGAAGTCTTCGAGGCCCGTAGCGTCGCAGTTGCGTTCGACGTCCTCGTTTCGGGCCACCTCCCACCCGTTCTCCAAGAGCACCCAGTTGTTGCTGCGGACCTCGGTGATGCCGGGCAGCAACAGCGTGGCGCGTTGCGGATTGGGGATCAGCGAGAACCACACCACTGCGTCGCCGAGCAGATCCGCGGCGACGATGCATTGGTTGATCTCGGCGAGCTTGCTGCACGTGATCAATCCGGGTGTGCCCGCCTTGACCACCATTGTCCGGGTTGCGTCGAGCGCCAGTTGCATGTCGACGGTGGTTGCACCGTCGACCATCGCGAAGCCTGGATCCGCCTGGATGCCGTACACCGGCAACACCAGATTGACGCGATGCTCGGTCAGCGCTTCCGCCACCGGTTGTCCGACCACGGCCACGCTGTCGTCCTTGCGGACCAGTACGTACCACAACCCGTAGGTCAACCCGACCAGCGCGGCAATGGCCAGCCAGAAGCGTGGCGAAACGAACTGCCGCATTGCGGCGAGGTTAGGTCAGCCGAGCCGGCCAGCGGTGGCGGCCGCGGCACGGCCGGCCGCGTCGCCGATTGCATCGAGCACGTCGTCGGTGTGCGCGAGCCCGACGAAGAGGGCCTCGTAGGCACCGGGGGCCAAGGCGATCCCCTCGGCCAGCATGGCATGGAAGAACGTTCGGTAGACCTGTTCGTCGGTGGTCTTGGCCTCGCCGAAGTTCGTCGGCGCCGGGCCGCTGCCGAAGTACATGCCCACCAGCGTGCCGACCACGGGAAACGTGGCGGCGATCCCGGCGGCGGCACACGCATCGCCGAGCATCGCCGACAGCCGCTGGGCCCTGGCTCCCAATTCCGTGTACAGGTCGTCGGACAATTCGTTCAACGCGGCGCGGCCTGCCGCGGTCGCCAGCGGGATTGCCTGCCAGCGTCCCGGCATGGAACACGGGCCCCAGTGGCGACAACGTCTCCATGATTTCGCGTCGTCCCCCGACGGAGCCGATCGGCAATCCTCCGCCGATGACCTTGCCGAACGTGGTGATGTCCGGCGATACGCCGTATTGGGCCTGGGCCCCACCGTGACCGAGACGGAAGCCCGTGATGACTTCGTCGAACACCAAGAGAGCGCCGACACGGTCGCATTCCTCGCGGAGTCCCTGCAGGAATCCCGGAGTCGGCGCGACCACTCCCATGTTGGCGGCAACCGGCTCGACGATGACTGCGGCCACCTGGTCGTCGAGTTGCGGCACGACGTTGTACGGCACGACCATCGTGTTGGCCACGGCGCTTGCCGGCACGCCTGCGGTTCCCGGAAGGCCGAGGGTGGCGACACCACTTCCTCCGGCCGCCAACAGCGCGTCCGTTGCGCCGTGAAAGTTGCCGTGGAAGATCACCAGTCGATCGCGTCCCGTGAACCCGCGGGCCAGCCGGACAGCGGTACTGGTGGCTTCGGTGCCCGAGTTCATCAACCGCACCATGTCGCAGCTGGCGACACGCTCCGTCATCGCTTCGGCCAACAACATCTCGCCCGGTGTGGGCGCCCCGTACGACGTTCCGTTGGCTGCTGCGGCGGTCACCGCTGCAGTGATCGCCGGGTGGGCATGCCCGAGGATGATGGCGCCATAGCTCTGCACCAGATCGATGTAGCGCCGACCCTCGACGTCCCAGATGTACGCCCCCTCGGCACGATCGACGATGTAGGGGGTTCCGCCAACGGCCTTGAAGGCTCGGATGCTGGAGTTGACGCCACCGGGGATCACCCGGCAGCTGCGCTCGAAGTACTCGGCGTTGGTGCTCATTGTTGTGCTTCGGCGAACCACCGGGCCAGATACGTCAGGATCACATCGGCCCCGGCGCGCTTGATCGCGGTGAGATGTTCGACGGCCACGGTGTCGTGATCGATCCAGCCGTTGGCAGCGGCTGCCTTCAGCATCGCGTACTCGCCACTGACGTGGTAAGCGGCCACCGGCACGTTGACGTGAGCCCGCACCGCGGCGATCACATCGAGGTACGACAACGCCGGCTTGACCATCACCATGTCGGCGCCCTGGGCGAGGTCTTCGTCGACTTCGACCAAGGCTTCGCGGGCGTTGCGGAAGTCCTGCTGGTACCCCTTGCGGTTGCCTCCGCTGGCAATCTGCACGTCGACTGCGTCGCGGAACGGGCCGTACAGTCCGCTGGCGTACTTGGCCGAGTAGGCAAGGATCGAGGTCGAGGAGAATCCGGCGGTGTCGAGCGCGCTGCGAATCGCACCGACCTGGCCGTCCATCATCCCGCTGGGTGCCACGACGTGCGCGCCGGCAGTGGCTTGGGCGACGGCGATTCGCCCGTAGATCTCCAGCGTGGCGTCGTTGTCGACGGATGTGTTGGGATCGTCGGCCGGGCCGTCGAGAATGCCGCAATGGCCGTGATCGGTGTACTCGTCGACGCACAAATCGGCCATCACGACCATTCTGTCGCCGACTTCTGCGGCCAGATCGCCCAGGCACAATTGCACAATTCCCTCAGGGTCGAAGGCCTTCGAGCCGATGGAATCCTTAGTGGAAGGTACCCCGAACAGGATCACGGCACCGATGCCGAGGTCGGCGAGCTCTTTGACCTCATGTCGCAGTGACTCGCGCGTGTGCTGCACGACGCCCGGAAGCGACACGATCGGTTGCGGTTCGTCGATGCCCTCGCGCACGAAAAGGGGAGCAACGAGGTTCGCAACGTCGAGCCGGGTCTCGGCGACGAGGTGCCGCATCGGTGCCGACGTTCGCAGACGTCGGGGGCGTGAAACAGGAAAGTTGCCGGCCACGATCGGGCATCGTAGGCCGTTCGCAGGAGGAATTGTCGAGTGATCGAAGACAATGCAATGCCCCAACCGGTGGGAAGTGGTGCGCAGCTTCTCGCCGAGGTGATCTACGCCGTCGAGCAGCTCCCACCCGAGCCGTCGGCGTATCCGGCGATCTACGACCTGGCAGTGGCCTGCGATCAATGCGGGTTCTTCGAATCCTCGCTGGTGCTGTACGACAGGTGCCTGCGGATTGCGATATCCGACGACGATCGCCAGACGGCGTACGCCAATCTCACTGCGGCCTATTGGGCCGCTGCCGCAGCAGAATCTGATTCCGACAAGCGCGGCCGCCACTTGCGAGACGGGCTCTACACGGCGACCGCGGCGCTCGATCCCGAAGGCGGTCACCAGATCCACGCGACCTGCATCGCGCTGGCCCACCGATCCGTTCTGTTCGCCGAACTCGGCCACCACGACTCGGCGCTCGCCGACGCGCATCGCGCCCGGGTGTTGGCGGTCGAGCACGGCCTGCGCCATGAGCTGGTGGTGGCCATGGTTGGTGAGGTCATTGCCCGATGGCACTCAGCGCTCGACACGACCGTGTTGACGTTGATCGCCGAGGTCAAGCAGTTGGCCGAAGATCTCGATGCCGGCGCGTGTCTGCGCCCGCTGACCGCCGTAGAAGTCGATGTGTTGTGGAGCTTGGGGCGTTACGACGAAGCCCGCGCAGTGCTGCAGCGCAACGTCGAACGTCTGCAGGACAAACTGCACAGCCAGACAGCCGACCGCTGGGAGAACGTCCGGGCCGGCGTCAACCGGCTTCGTCAGGCCTCAGCCGGCGAGGCCGATGTGCTGACCGGCCTGCCCAACCGTCAGTTCCTCGGGCGCTGGTTGCCAGAGGTGCTGGCCGACGACTCTCCCGTCTGCATCGGTGCCTTGAACATCGACGATTTCCACGTCGTGAACGAGCGATTCGGGTTCGAAGCGGGCGACGGGGTGCTGCAGGAAGTCGCCGAGGTGCTGGAGCGGGTGTGTCGACGTGGCGACTCTGTGGTGCGCACCAACGGAGACGAGTTCGTGATGGTGCTGCGTGACGCTTCGCCCGGTGACGCCAGGATCGTCTTCGAGCGCGTTCGCCAGCTCATCGCTGCCCGGTCGTGGACGTCGTTGCCGTCCGATGTGCATCTCAGCGCCTCCGTCGGCGTCACAGTCGGAAGCGGTGCGATGAACTCGAACAAGCTGTTGGCGACGGCCAACGACGCGCTCCGTGAGGCAAAGCTGGCCGGCAGGGATCGCATCAGCTTCCGCTGAATCGCTACGGCGGGTGTGTCACAGAATGCGTCGGGATTGACGCCCACGGCGGCGCGGCCGCCAGTAGCGTTGCGGCGATGGCTGCCCAGGCATGGTTTTCGCGAAGTGACATCGAGGTCGTGCCGGGTACCTCGGCAGTCTTCCAACTGACGATCGTCAACCTCGGCGACACGACCGAGTCGTTCTCGTTGGCGCCGATCGGCCTGGCTGCAGGATGGACCACGATCCGCCCCGGATCCATCACCTTGTTCGGCGGCTCGCAGGAAGTCGTCGATGTCGAGGTTCATCCGCCCCTGTTGCCGTCCACCACGGCCGGGCCGACGGCTCTGACAGTCCGCATCGTGCCCCAGAGCGATCCCGACGATGTCGGCTCATCGGAGACCACATTGCAGGTCGGCCCGACCTACACCCGTCGACTGCACATGTTGCAGCCCGCTCTCCGGGCCCGGCGCAGTGCGGTGTACGAGATGATGCTGGAGAATCAGGGCAACACGCAGGCCTCGTGCCGGTTGCACCTACTGGACCCCACAGGCCGGGTCGACGGCGACTTCGATCCGCCTGCTGCCGGTGTCGAGCCAGGGGCCAGTTCGCTGATCCGGCTGAAGGTGCATGCCACCCGGTTGCAGTGGGAGCGGCGCTCGCGCACCGTGCAGTTCACCATCGACGCCGATCAACCCGGCGCGCCGACGGCCAGCGCTCCTGTCACCTTCGTGCAAGCGTCGATGATTCCCGAGCGGTTGTTCCCCCGGCTGCTGGCGGTGGCCGGGACCATCGCCGCGCTGACCGTCGTGTGGTTCGGAATCGTCAAGCCTGCGGTGCGCGATGCAGCCGACGACGCAGTCGCCGAACAGTTGCCAGCGGCAATCGCGTCGACTTCGGTGGCCAGCACGCCAGTGTTCTCGGACAACTCGGTGCCGGTCACCACGGTGCTGGCACCTCCGCAGGCCGAGGTCGACGAGGGGACCTTGTTCAGCAAGCTCCTGGTGCCCGCGGCACCGGCCGGCCTGACCCAGGCCGCCACCGTCGACGTACCCGCCGGCTCCACGTTCCAGCTCACCGATTTTGCCCTCCAGAATCCCGACAAAGATCTCGGGATCGCCGTGCTGCTGAACGGCGCCAACGAGATCTACCGGGTCTCGCTCAACGACGTGCAACTCGGCGACAAGCGAGTCTCGTGGGTGTCGCCGCCCGAGGTGGCCGGCGGTACCTCGCTGGTGTTCCAGGTCACCTGCACCGGACCCGGCGGCGGCTCGGGCGCCTGCACCACCAACATGCTGGTCTCCGGCCGCATGGTCACCACCCCACCCCTCAACCCCGCCGGCTAACCCCGGCACCTGCTCGCGCCCGCCCGCCCGCCCGCCCGCCCGCCGCCCACTTTGGCTGTGGGCTGGGATTCGGGCGGTATGCGCCCGTATCGGCACCCACAGTCTGCTCGGAGTCGTTCACGGCTCCGTGTGACACCCGCAGCGCACACTGCGCAGATGGACGATCGATTTCGCACCATCGCAGCGCTGGCTGCCACCCAACACACCGTGGTGTCTACGGCACAGCTGCAAGCACACGGCGTTGACCCGTCGATGCGGAGCAAGTGGGAGCGCCGTGGACTCATCACTCGACTCGGCCCTCGGTCGTTCGGGCTTGCCGGTTCGCCGGAGACGTTCGAGCGGTCGATCGCTGCTGGTCTCGCCGATCTCGCAGGTTTCGGCTTTGTCGCCGGTCGAACGAATGGCAGGTTGAACGGACTCGACGGATTCGTCGATGGCTCTCTCGGAGTTCCTCGTGCCACGGTCGCATCGTCACTACGCGACTGGCGGACTGGTGTGCTCGACGCGGGCGGCGCTGACCAAGGCCGACGCCGTCTTCGTTCAGGGATTCCGGTGTCTGACCGCTGAACGCATGATCCTCGAATCTGCGCAGTTCGACTTCTCCAAGGCCGAAACCGAGAACGCCATCGACTCGTCGATTCGGCTTCGACTCGTCTCCGAGCAGAGGTTGCGAACTCGTGCTCTCCGCGACCATCGTCCTCGGGTCAACGGCAGTCGCCTCGTGCTCGATGCGCTCGTCGATACCGGCGGCGAGAGCCGGCTCGAGCGCTGGTTCCTGACGTTGGTCCGTGAAGCAGGGATCCAACGACCGATCCTGCAGAAGACATTCCGTGACGGCACCCGAACCATCGCCCGTGTCGATGCGTATTTCCCGGGCGGCCTCGTTGTAGAAGTCTCTGGGCACGGCACCCACTCGTCACGTCGTCAGATTCAGATCGACGCTCAGCGCCGAACCGAATTGACCCTGCGCGGTTTACGGGTAGTGACGTTCACGTACGAGGATGTCCGTGACCGCCCCGCGTGGGTCATCAGTCAGCTGCGCGAAGCGCTGGCGATGTCAGCGTGAGTCTGTGGGCGCCAGGATGGGCGCCGACGGCCCAAATCAGGGCCCACAACCGGAATTGGAGCGGGGAGGGGTCAGCCGCCGGGCCAGTCGGGGGAGGAGGGGTCGAGCTCTTCCACCTGGCGGGCAATCACTCGCAGCACGACGGACGCCGGCTCAGTGCCGGTACCGGGCGTCTGGGCGACCAGCAAGCGATCGCCGGGGCGTTCGTTGCCGGCGACGGGCATCGCGATCAAGAAGTTGCCTTCCTTGTCGGACTCGACAGTGGTGCGTGCCCCAGCACCGTCGGCCCACAGCAGCGTGATCGTTGCCTGCGGCGCGAATCCCGCCCCACCGATGCCGATCTCGCTACCGGCGATCACATCGTTCGCGCCTGCCTGGATCGTCGGTGTGTAGTGGGCATCGCCGTCGACCAGCACACTGGTGTACTGGCCGGTCTCCGTGCCGACGACGAGCGTCGCCGAGCGGTGGCCGGCGCCCTTCGGAGTGAAGGCGACGTCGACGGTGCAACCTGCGCTGATGTCGAGGTCCACGTTGCGGCACTTCGTCCTGACGACCTTGAAGTCCTTCGGGTTGGCGCCCTGCAAGGAGATGTTGGTGACGAATGCGGGTACGAGGCTGACGTTGGAGATGGTGAACGTGTTGGCCTCGCTGACCTCGCCGACCCGCAAGGTCTCGAAGTGGTGATAGCTGCCCTGGTCTGCCGTCAACGCCGGTAGTCCACCTGCGCCGGTGATCTTGGACTGCACGTTGAGAGCGCCGAACCCTGTCTCGGAGATCTTGATTGCGCCGTTGAGCCGTCCCTCGACGCTGGGGGTCAGGATCACGGCCAACGCACACGATCCGCCGGGCGGAACTGCGTAGCCGTCGATGCACTCGCCGAACGTGATACCGAAGTCGCGGTTGGTCGACGAGACCTTGTGGGGCACGAACGAACCCGGGCCGGCGTTGTACAGGCGCACGAACCACTCCGAGCCCGGAAGCCCGACGATCCCGGTACCGACGTCGATGTCGGCGATGGACAGTTGCGGCTGTTGGGTGATTCCCACGACCTGACGAACCGAGTTGGGCACCGGCGCGGCGAGCGGACTGAATGCTGCGCCGGCCAGTGTGTCGAACACGACCACGCGTCCGGTGGACGACAGTTTGGGGTGGGCGTTGGCGGCGGGCGCGGGTGTCACGCCGTCGGGCAGCACCGAGGCTCGGTAGATCTCGGCGACATCGACGTCGGCGACCATGATGTCGCCGTCGGCGGCAGCACCACCGACAGCCGGTCGTGTGGTCAACAGGTTGGTGGATCTGGTGACGAACGCAACTTGACTGCCGTCGCTGCTGATCGCGGGTTGCGTGGCGCCGAGGTCGCTCCCGATGATCTGGGTGCTGAGGTTGGCGGGTACCCGACTGACGAGCACGATGGTGCCGTCGATGCGGTTGTAGCGGTAGATCTGCGGCGGGCAACTGTCGATGCACGGTGGCAGCGATGCGCCGATCACCAGGTTGACCGCGGTCGAGGCGAAGGCGACGTACGTGCCATCGGCGGAGATCGCCGGCGACCCGGCATCGCCGTTGGCTGTGCTGTCGGGCCCGAGGGATGCTCGCTTGACTGCAGTGTTGGGATCCGGGTTCAGCCGGTCCCACACGTAAACCTGCGAGCTGGCGAAGTCGCCGGGGATCTGGCCGGAGCTCCAATCGGGAACCAACTTCGACGAGTTGGCATCGGAGGTGAATGCGACGTACTGGCCGTCGTCGGACACGGAGGGCTCGCGTAGTCCTGCGTACTTGTAGTTGCTGTTGGGTGCAGTGGTGGGTGTGCCGGCGACCGACGCGGAGTGGCCGGGCTGGCCGTTGGGAACCGTGAGGTCGACGACGATGATGCCCGCCAACTCTTCTTGTGCCGCGTCGAACTTGTGGGTGTAGGCGATCACCGAACCGGCACCGGAGATGGCCGGTGGGAACCTCGGGTCGATGTCGTCGGAGGCCGCCGAGTCGTCGCCGCGGAACGCGTTGGTGGAAATCAGCTCCCAGCTGTTGGGGGTCCCGCCGCAGCTCGGCAGCTTGATGCGATACACGTCCCACCGATCGCCGGTGTCGTCGTCGCGGAACAGGTCGAATGGCATCTCGGTGAGCACCGCCGCGTAGCAACCATCGCCGCTGATCACGGGGAAGGTGCTGGCGCCGATGCGGGCACCCGGCAGCGGCTGGGTCAGTTCGATCTCGCCGCCGTTCGAGCGGTCTCGGAACCAGACGGTGCTGGTGCGCTCGTCGCCCTCGGTGGTCGGCGGGCCGGCGTACACGACGAATTGACCGTCGCCCGACACTGACGGATTGGCGCCGGCCTGGGATTCCACCGCTACCGTCGGCGCCTGTGCCAAACTGGTGGGAAGAGCACCCTGGGCGAAGGCCTGGGTCATCCCGAGCGCGGCAACTGCAGCGCTAGCCGTGGCTGCAAGCAGCCAGCGTCCCATCACCCGTCTAGCCATCATCGTGTTCCGTACTACTCCCGTCGGCGCAAGCCTTCTGTAGATGCTAGTTCGACCCAGCGAAATACCTGCTCAGGGTAACCAACATCCCATACACCGAATGATCGGCAGAAATTGCCGAGATCTTGAGTCCCGAACGCTCGGCGGCAGCGGCAGTTTGTTCCCCGATCGCGACGACCACGGGCGGTGATTGCACGCCGAACACCTCGACCCAGGCACGGACCGCCGAGCCACTGGCGAACAACACCGCGTCGGCAGCGAGCGCGGCCCGTCGTTGATCAGCAGATGGGGTGGTCGAAACCGTTCGGTAGGGGCTGATCGCGACGACATCCCATGCCTTCTCGCGCAGTCCGCGCACCATCGTCGGCTCGGCGTCGACGGCTTGCACAACGACCACGCGACCGGGCCCCGATGGGAAGACCTCGAGCAGTCCGAGAGCGCTCTGATTGGCGGCGACGAGCTCGCAGCGGGGAAGCGCTGCGGCGGTCGTCGACCCGATGGCAGCGACCCGCGGTGTCGCCGCGTCAGCGACGATGAACGGCCCGACGCGCTCGGCGCCGTTTGGCGACGAGACCACGACCCAATCGACATCGCTGAGGTCGAGCGTCGACAGTTGGGCGACGCCGTTCGGCTCATCGACGACGGCGATCAACGGAACGATCACCGGGATGGCCTCGAACGAGGCGACCAGTTCTGACATTGCCGCCGCCTGGTCGGCGGAGCGGGTGATGACGATTGTCCGGCCGGCGAGGGGATTCACTGCAGTTGGTTGCGCATGGAACGCGCCAGCGCCGCGCCTCGAGCGAGTGCGTCGCTGTGCCGGTCGGGAAGCGTGACCGTCTCGATCACGTGCTGTGTGCCTTCAGAAGCGGCCAGGAACGCGGTCAATGTTCCGTTGGTCGCGTGTGCTCCGACGGGCAGCGAACATCCGCTGCCGAGCTCGGCCAGGAATGCTCGCTCGACTTCGACGGCTCGACGACTGGGCTGATGGTCGATCGCCGCGAGAATGCCGGCCATCTCGGCGTCCTCTGTTCGGCACTCGATCGCGACACAGCCCTGCCCGGGGCTTGGTACGAATGTGGACGGCGGGAGGTAATCCGAGATCTTGTCCATCAAGCCGAGGATTTCGAGTGCCGCTGCCGCCATCACGATGGCGCCACCGTCGGGAACCTTGCCGAGACGGGTGTGGATGTTGCCGCGCAGCTCGAGGAAGCGGAGGTCGGGCCGTGCCACCGACAGTTGCGCACGTCGACGCACCGAGCCGGTGGCGACGTGGGCACCGGATGGGAGTTCATCGAGCGCGGCCCCCACCAACACGTCGCGTGCGTCGCGTCGCTCGCAGAATGCGCCGAGAAGCAAGCCATCGGCGGTCGTCGATGGCAGGTCCTTGGCCGAGTGGGCGGCGAAGTCGGCGTCACCGCGCAGCACGGCACCTTGGATCTCCTTCACGAAGACCCCTTGGCCGCCGATCGTGTGGAGCGGGATGTCTGCATGCTGTGTTCGATCGCCGAGCGTCTCGACGAAGACCAGCTCCACGACTCGACCGGGCTGGGCTGCCATCAACGCGTCGGCGGCCGCCTGTGCCTGGGTTCTGGCCTGGGCACTGCCGCGGGTGGCCAATCGCAGCGGCCGGCCGCCGTGCATCGACGTCAGCCGAGATCGAACAGGTCGCGGACGGTCGCGGCATTGCGCTCGCCCTGCGGGGTGCCGGCTTCGTCCTTGAGTTTCACCGAAGGCGTGTGCAGCAGCTTTGCGACGATCCCCTTCGTCACCGCTTCCAGCGCGGCTCGCTGCGTCTCGTCGAGTGTCGACAGCCGCGCCGTGAAACGCTCGATTTCGGCGCGGCGGATTGCCTCTGCGCGCTGACGCAACTGGGAAACGAGGGGTGCAGCTTGACGCGCCGTGGCCTCGATCCCGAACCGTTCGACTTCTTCGGAGACGATCGCGTTGACCAGATGAGCTTCCTCGGCGCGCAGCAACAGCGCCCGGCCGGCCCAGTCGCGCAGGTCGTCGAGGTTGAGCAGCGTGACACCGTCGAGGTCGGTGACCTCGGGCGCCACGTCGCGAGGTACGGCGATGTCGACGATCAACAGTGGCGACGTCGAAGCGGCGCGCGCCGATTGCAGCAGATCGAAGTCGATGAGCGTGCCGCCAGCGCCGGTGCAGGTCAGCAAGACGTCGGCTTGGGCCAACGCCGTCGGCAGTTCGGAGAAGGGGATGATCCGCCCGCCGATGCGCGATGCGAGCAGGTCGGCGCGTTCGATCGTGCGATTGGCAACGACGACGTCGTTGGCTCCGGCGTGCACGAGCGCGCTGGCAATGCCCTCGCCCATCTCTCCGGCCCCGATGACGAGCACGCGCCGGCCCACGAGCGTGCCGAGTCGCTCCGTCGCCATCTCCACCGCAGCGTGGCTGACCGACGCGGTACCGCGACCGATGGATGTTTCGGTGCGAGCCCGCTTGCCGGTTTCGATGGCGTGCCGGAACAGCAGGTTCAGCGTCGCCTTTGCGCCGCCCTCCTCCTGCGCAAGTTGCCAGGCCGAACGGACCTGGCCGAGGATCTCGCTCTCGCCGAGCACAGCCGAGTCGAGCCCTGCGGCAACCTCGAAGAGGTGCGACACAGCGGCATCGTCGTGCTGACTGTAGAGATGCGGGTGCAGTTCGTCGGGCCCGAGGTCGGCGAGGTCGCAGAAGAAGTCGCGGATGTCGGCGTACGCACCATGGAACCGCTCGGCGACGGCGTAGATCTCCGTGCGGTTGCACGTGCTGAGCACCACTGCCTCGCGGATGCTGTGGCGCCCGACCAACCCGGCGATCGCCTTGCCCTGCGCGTCGGGGCGTATGGCAAGCCGTTCGAGCAGGGCCAGTGGGCCGGTGCGGTGGTTGACTCCGATGACAACGATCGACATGACGGCCGCCTACGCGCTCGCCGGTCGGGTCGTGCCGACGGCATGGATCGCACCGCCGGCGCGGCGTTGTTCGTGATAGCTGAGAATTTGCAGTTCGACAGCGAGGTCGACCTTGCGCACCTCGATTGCCCGGGGCACGGCGAGGACCACTGGAGCGAAGTTGAGGATGCTGGTGACGCCGGCACGCACGAGGCGATCAGCAGCGTCCTGCGCCGCGACCGCCGGGGTCGCGACAACGCCGATGCTGACGCGCTTGGTTTGAACGATCTGCGGCAACTCGTCGATGTGTCGAACCCGAACGCCGCTGAGCACCGAACCGACCTTCGCCTCGTCGATGTCGACAATGCCTGCAACCGGGAAGCCGCGCTCGCCGAAACCGCCGTAGCCGGCGAGTGCCTGACCGAGGTTGCCGGCACCGACGATGACGACGGGCCAGTCGTGGGTCAGTCCGAGCTCGCGCCGAATCTGGTACACGAGGTACGCAACCTCGTAGCCCACACCACGCGTGCCGTAGCTGCCGAGGTAGCTGAGATCCTTGCGAACCTTGGCTGCGTTGACGCCACCCAACTCGGCGAGCCGCTCGGACGAGATGCTGTCGACACCTTCGTCGCCCTGCTCGGTGAGGATCCGTAGGTACACGGGAAGTCGGGCAACGGTGGCATCGGGGATGCGTCGGCGGGTGCGTTCGGGAGCCATACCTGGAACAAACGTTAGGCATTCGTGCACACGTTCACAAAGCAGCAGGGTCGTCTCACCAGACTTTTACGGACATTTTTCGACCGCACCGCACGACGGGCACGAGGCGCACTACCGTCGTGGAGCGATGGACGCTGCCCTCGCCGCCTCTGCGACGCTGGTCGCCGTGGGTTTTGCCTTCAGCACCCTGGACCGGTGGCTGCGCCGGCGTCGGCCGCATGACCTGGCCTGGGCGGTGTCGCTGGCGTTGTTCGCTCTCGGTGCCGGCGCGCTGTGGTGGGCCGAAGTCGTCGGTTGGAGCCTCGCCACGTTCCGAATCTTCTACCTCGCCGGGGCCGTCCTGAACGTCCCCTGGCTCGCGCTCGGAACCGTCTACCTCCTTGCCGGCCGGACGATCGGCGATCGGGTGCGATGGTGGCTCGTGCTGCTCAGTGGGTTCAGCGCCGGCGTCGTGTTGTTCGCACCCACCCGCGCGTCGGTATCGGGCACCGACCTGCCGACGGGTAAGGACGTGTTCGGTGTCGCCCCGCGGGTACTTGCTGCTGTCGGGTCCGGTGTTGCCGCACTGGTGATCGTCGTCGGCGCGCTGTGGAGCGTGTACCGCTTGGCGCGCCGGCGTGAACCAGCGTTGCCCGGTGTTCGCCGAAGCGCGCCGTCGTCGGCACGACTGGTCGTGGGCAACCTGTTGATTGCTGCCGGCACGATCGTGTTGTCCGCCAGCGGCACCCTGGCCGGGCG
The DNA here is from genome assembly GCA_963779295.1 of Ilumatobacteraceae bacterium. Classification (GTDB taxonomy): domain Bacteria; phylum Actinomycetota; class Acidimicrobiia; order Acidimicrobiales; family Ilumatobacteraceae; genus JAENVT01. Next base: position 451,078 of record CAVZXO010000008.1, on the reverse strand, counting down.
ACTCGGCAAGGACACCGCGTTCTCGTTGACGCTGTTGATCGGGATCTCGGTGTTGTTCGCCGGCTTCCTGGTCGCGTCGACACCGTCTCGCCGGCCGGTGTTGTCACTACATCAACGAGCGGCGTAGCAACTTGCCGCTGAAGTTGCGCGGCAGTTCGTCGACGAACAAGATCTTGGACGGGCTCTTGTAGCGAGCCAACCGTTCACTGCACCACGCGATCAGCGTGTCCTCGTCGACCGTCATCGCGTCTTTGGTCACGACCCAGGCCTTCACCGCCTCGCCGGTGTGCGGATGCGGCACACCCGCGACGCCGACCTCGGCGACTGCCGGATGCTCGGCGATCGCCTCTTCGACCTCGGCGGGGTACACGTTGAAGCCACTGACGATGATGAGGTCCTTGGCTCTGTCGACGAGGTAGAGGTAGCCCTCCTGGTCGGTCATCGCGATGTCACCGGTGCGTAGCCAGCCGTCGGCGGTCAACACTCGAGCGGATTGTTCGGGATCGTCGAGGTACCCCTGGAACACGTTGGGCCCCTTGACCCAGATCTCGCCGGCGTCGCCCTCGAGCACATCGTCACCGCTTTCGTCGACGAGCCTGACGGCAATGCCATCCAGCACTCTGCCGACCGACCCGACCTTGATCGGCATCCCGGCAGAACTGGTGACGACAGGCGACGCCTCGGTGAGGCCGTAGCCCTCTGACAGGTGCACACCGAACCGGTCCCTCAATTTGCGGATTGCTTCCTCCGGCATCTTCGCCGCGCCGGTCAGGGCAAGGCGGACCGAGGCGAAGCTGTCGGCCGGCGCATCGTCGAAATGGCTGAACGCCAACCACAGCGGTGGCGCGCCCGGGATCACCGTGATGCCTCGCTCGCGGATGGTGTCGAGCGCGGTCGACGGATCGAAGCGCTGGACCAGGACGAGCGTCGCGCCGTTGGCCAGGCTGAGTGCCAACATGACGTTGAGGCCGAAGATGTGGAACATCGGCAACACGCCATAGACGATGTCGTCGGATTGGATTCGTCCTGAAGCGGAACGCCCTTGGTCGATGTTGGCCAGCAGGTTGCCGTGGCTGAGCATCGCGGCCCGAGGCGACCCGGCGGTGCCACTCGTGAAGATCAGCAATGCCAACGTGTCGGGGTCGACATCGACGGTGTCGAGCGGATCGGCGGCCGCGAGATCGTCGAAGATTGCGTCGGCCTCGACCGTGCTCGTTTCGACCGTGTTGGTGTCGGCCGCGATCACATGTTGCACCGACGGAACTGTTGACCTGTCGACGCCGTTCCAGGCACCGGCTGCCACCGGCTCGACCACAACGACCTTGGCGCCGACGGTCGCGATCTCGTGGGCGATCTCCGGGGCCGGGCTCTGCGGGTTCAGCGGCACGACGACAGCGCCGAGGCCGAGCACCGCGAAGTATGTCTCGACGAAGCAGACGCCGTTGCCACAGAGCAGTGCGACGCGATCACCGTGACCTACACCGAGCCCGGCGAGTCCACCGCGTACGCGCGCGACGCGATCGACAAGTTGGCCGTAGGTGGTCTCGACACCGCGACTGATGATCGCGACATGGTCGGGCGCGTGCCCGTCGATGATGTGTGCGAGGTTCACCGTGCCCCCTTCGACGGCTAGAGACGCAGCAACGAGATGACGCCGGCAGTCAGGATCAGCACCAGTAGAAGTGCCAACGTGAGCGTGGTCGCTGGGCGCATGCCGTCAACCTAGCGGGCACGCATCGTCACCGGGCTGGTCACGCTGCCCGTCGTGCCGGATCCGCCGTCGGCCAGTTGTACCAACGTGACCTGATCGCCGGCCCCGAGCCCCAGTTCGGCCGCCGCCGAATGCTGGTCCAGCACCAGGGCCAGCATGCCGCAGCTGTCGATGACCAGACCGACGGCACCGGTCGACACGTCGGCGAACGTGTGCTGACGCGTGGCGACGCGCTGCAACTCACCACAGCTGACCTGCACCTTTGATCCCCAGCCGTCGATCTCGTCGGGGCCGATGTTGAGTTGGCAGTTGCCGAAATGATCGACCCACAACACCTCGCCGACCAAACCTTCCGGCTCGATTCGCGACAGGGGCACCATGCCGGGCAGCAGCGCCTCTGCGTCGATCAGGTCACCGAGCTCGGCGAGGTCGACTCCGTTGCACAGGTGCCCGACGACCGGGGCGAAGATGTCGCGGCCGGCGAACGTGGCGCCGGGCGATTGCAGTTGATACTCCTCGTTGGTCAGAACGACGCAGCGGCCTGCGCCGCCGGCCATCGCTACTGCCGGCGCCAGCAGACCGTTGTCGGGCCCGACGAACACGCCCTCACCATCTGCGACTTCGATTGCGATCGACTTGCGACTCCCACCGACGCCGGGGTCGACGACACCGAGGATGACCCCACTCGGCAGGTACGAAACGCATCGGGCCAACGCCAGGCTTCCGGCGCGCACATCGAACGGTTTGATGTTGTGGGTCAGGTCGATGGTCTGGGCGTGCGGGGCGATGTCGCGGATCACTGCCTTCACGACTCCGACGAACTCGTCGATCAGGCCGTAGTCGGTCAGTAGCGAGACGGTGTCGTAACGGCGGCCCATGGCGACAACCTAGCGACGGTCGTCGAGCTTCGACTTCGACCGAGTGCCAAAAATCGACAAGGGCCGATGCCAACCCCCCGATGGCACCAGCCCTGTCGGCGCATCCTTGCGGATGCGACTCCGTGTGTTGATCACGCGGCGGTCGTTTTGACCTGGGTGAAGGTTAGACACAGACATGCCATTGAGAAAAGAGTCACACCAAGAAATTTTGAACTTGCGTGGTGTGTCAAGCGCTCTTCGTGAGATCGCCCTGCGACGGCCCTCGCTGTGTTCCTCGAGAACTGCGTAGGTTCGATGCACACAGGTCGCGTCGAACGTACGCACTTCGCTGTCGGCACGCTCCCGGCGCGGAGTGACGGATCGACTGGTTCGTGTCACGACAAGGCCCCGGTGAATCGTCAGTGACGAAACGAGCCGGCGACCGATCGGGGATCTGGACGCCAGTCTCCAGACGATCTCGCTGGTCGGTGAGAAGCGTGGCAACCAGATCCAAATCTCGGGACGCGCATTACGTCACTGACGATTCAGAAGGGCCGCGAACCCGGAGGCTCTCCCGGTGCCGCCAGGCCCGCCGAAACCGGCCGGGCGGAACCCGGCCACCGATGCACCCACCGAATCGCCGATCCCAGCGGACCGCCCGGGCGGTCAGTGGGGTTTGCCCAGTTCTTGACTTCTCGTCGTCGCCGCGAACACGGCTTCGAGCAGCGCGGAGCGGGTGCCGTGCTCCTCCAACACTCGCAGACCCGCGGCGGTCGTGCCCCCGGGTGACGTCACCATCGCCCGCAACGCCACAGGGTCGCCGTACTCGGCGAGCATCGCTGCCGACCCGACGAACAGTTGTCGAACCAGCGCGTCGGCGGTGGGTCGTGTGAGACCGGCGAGAACTCCGGCATCGATCAACGCCTCGGCCACCAAGAACAGGTAGGCGGGTCCGCTTCCGACCAGACCGGTGACGGCGTCGAGCAACGGTTCGGGAACACGCGCCACAGTGCCGACCGTGCCGAGGATGCCCTCGGCCCACTCGAGGTCCTCGTCGGTGGCGAAGGGACCTGCACACAGTGCCGCCGCACCTTTGCCGAGCAGTGCCGGTGTGTTGGGAATCGAGCGGACGACAACGACACCGTCGCCACAAGCCTGTTGCAACGTGTCGATCGAGACGCCTGCGGCAATCGACAACACCCGCCGGGCGCCGGCCGCGGCTGCTGCCGTCGCCGCATCTGCAGCGTCGTACGGCTTGACGGCGACCAATGCGGCATCGCACGGTGGCACGGAGGCGCTGACCGCGACGCCCGGGAACATGGTCGTCAACGTGTCGCGTCGTGGGTCGTTCACTTCCACCACCGCGAGGTCACCTACGGCCCAGCCGCCGGCGATCAACCCGCCGACCAACGCCGCGCCCATGTTGCCCCCGCCGATCACGGCCAATCGGTAGTTGGTCCGGATGTTCGTCACGATGGCAGGCTAATCAGTGGCGCCGGAACGGACGGCGCTACGACATTCCCCGAAGAGCGTCGTCCGTCCCGGCACCCACAGAGATGCACGTCGGACGTCGCGAAGCGGAAGGGATTCAGCGAGCAAAGTGGCTGGCGAACCCGAGCCGGATCATCGCCGGAAAGCTCTGCTCCGCATACGCGTAGATGGATCCGACCACGCGGTCGACCTCGTCGGCACAAACGGCGACGATCGGAAGCTCGCCCCGCAGGAAGAGCGCGTCCTCGACGCCGATCGCGAAGTGCGCGCCGACCAACTTCTCGTTGCGGCGTAGCGCGAGTTCGTACACCTGGGCGACGTTCTCCTGCGGAGCCGGCATCACGTACGCCTCGTAGCGCAGCGTCCGCTGGCCGAGCGTGAGCCACACCGTGATGTGCTCCTTCTCCTCGCCGCGCAGCCGCACGTACCAACGGCGCTCGTCGCCCTCGGCGCGGTCCACGGCCTCGATGGCAGCGTTCGCGGCGGCCATGTCGGCGAGCCATCCGTCCATCTGCGCAGCGAGTGCCGACACCGCTGTGTCGTCGTGCACATCGCTCACGCGCAGGCCACCAACTCGCGAACCGTCAGGTCGGTGTACATCCGTCGCAACCGCGCAGCAGCGAAGCCCCACGTGTACTGGCGTGCCCGCGCCGCGCCGCGCTCGCCCATCCGTGCTGCTCGATCGGGGTTGGCCAGTATCTCGCCGATGTACCGGGCGTAGAGGGCCGGGTCGCGCTCGGGAACAAGGAACCCGGTGTCGCCGTGGTCGACCAGCGTCAACAGTCCTCCGACGCCGCTGGCCACAACGGGAATCCCGCAGGCGGAGGCCTCCAGCGCCACGAGGCCGAAGCTTTCGCTGCGGCTCGGCACCAGCACGACATCGGCGGCGCGGTAGTACGTGCTGAGGATGTGGTGAGGCTGCGGTTCGACGAAACGGACCTGACCCTCCACTCCCAACTCGGTGATGAGGTCCTCGATGAGCTGCATCTCCTCGCCACCCTCCAACCCGCTGGCGCCACCGACGATCAACAGGAGTGCGTCGGGCCGATTCAGCGCGGCCAGTGCTCGCACGGCGACATCGGGACCTTTCAGCGGCTGGATGCGACCGACGAAGAGCAGCACGGGGCAATCGTGTGGGAGATCAAGGGCGTTGCGCGCGCCGGCGCGGTCACCAGGGGCGAAGAAGGCATGTTCGACACCAGGAGCGATGATCTCGATCTTTCCGGCCGGCTGCCCGTACAAACGCAGGAACTGGCGCTCTTCCTCGGTGCAACTGACGCAGATCGCGTCCGCACAACCGATGATCTCGGCCTCGGCGCGCTCGCGCCACTCCGGCTCGAAGTCGCCACCCTCGGCTTTCACCTTGGCAAGCGTGTGGAACGTGCTGACGAACGGGAGATCGAGCTCGTGCTTGATGCGGTGGCCGACGAGGCCGCTGAGCCAGTAGTTGGCGTGCAACACATCGGCAGGCGAGTCGTTCTTGATGTGGTCGACTACAGCGTCGCCGAAGTCGGCGATCACCGAAGGGAGCTGCTCCTTGCTCATGTCGTACGGCCCGGCGGGGATGTGCACGACGCGATGACCAGGCTCCACCTGTACGACCTCGGCAAGCCCTGGCCGCGTTGCTCGCGTGTAGGTCGTGCACTCGACACCGGCCTGTGACAACGCCGACACCAGCTCGCGGACGTACACGTTCATACCGCCACTGTCGCCCGAGCCCGGCTGGGCAAGGGGCGACGTGTGAAGTGAGAGAACAGCGACGCGTTGCACGGAGACTGAAACGCTACCCAACTGGTAAACATTTCAAGACGGTCGAGAGACGAAGCTTTCGTAGACGTTGAGCAGGGCCTGTCGTTGCTCGGTGGAGAGCTGCTGGTCGGCAGCAATGGCTTCGCGCACCCCGACCCGGGGCTTGTCGGTGGGCGGCAGGAAGCCGGCCCGTTCGTACAGTGATTCGGCGCTGATCTGTAGCGCCTTGGCGATCTGCTGGAGGATCTCAGCCGAAGGCTTTCGTAAGCCGCGCTCGATCTGCGACAGGTACGGGTTGCTGACACCGGCCAGGTCGGCCAGGCGACGCACGCTCATCTTGGCGACCTCGCGCTGCGTTTTGATCAGGTCGCCGACGTCGGCCAGACGCTTGTCGAGGTCATCGCGCATCGATGACACGAGACGAGCCCTGCTCAGTCGTCGGCGGCGAGCAGGCCGTCGACGTTGGCTTCGCCGTCGCGGTAGCGGCGCACCAACTCGGCACTGAGCTCGTCGATGCGGGTGAACAGCTCGCGTCGCTCCTGTGACCTGGCCTGCTCGAACTCGTAGAGCGCCTCGCCGTAGCTGGTGAGCTCCTCGGGCGTCAGGGACGACAGATCGTTGTCGCCGGTGCGGTCCAGGAGGGCATCGAACTCCTCGGCCAGCGGGTGGCTGCTGAAATCGTTGGCCGGTCGAGGTGGGCGCGGCGCGCCACCTGTGAGGTGCGTCGACAGGATCGACGGCAGTTCATCCGACAGGCTTTCCGTGCCGCCGTCGGCTCGGTGACGCTTCTCGGCCTGCACGAGATCCAGACGGGCCTGAGCCAGCCGCCGCACATACGAGACGGCATCGTCGTCGTTCTGCAGCTTGGAGCGCAGGGCGCGCAGTTCGACCAGCGAAAGCTGCTTGGGGTCCACGGTTTCAGCCATCAGATTCCTCCACTAACGGGCGGCAGAACCGCCACTTCATCTCCAGCACCGACGGGGTCGGCGGGATCCGCTGCTTCGCCGTTCACCCATACTCTGCACGATGGCAGCACCCGGGCAAAACCTTCGCCGAACGACGCAGTCGCAGCTGCCAGAACATCACCCACGGTCGCGCCGGCAAATTCTGCCCGGCCTGTGCCGGCGGCCTCGCGTGCCGACGCGAACATTCGCAGTGTCGCCATTGCCGCCAGCGTACCGGGCGATACCGTCGCTGGCCGTGAGCGACGCCGTGCACCTCCCAGGGTTGGGTCCCGACGACGAGCCGCTGGTCGTACCCGAGGTGCAGCCGTTCGTCGTCGAAGTGACGCGCTCGAAGAAGCGGCGCAAGACTGTCGGCGCCCAGCTGGTCGGCGGTGTGCTGCGCATCGCGTTGCCGTCGTGGATGAGCAAAGCCGAAGAAGCGCACTGGGTTCGCGAGATGAGTGGACGCTTCCAGCGCAAGATGTCGGCCGACCGCCTGCGCCTCGACGAGCGCGCTTCGACGTTGGCGCGCCGACACGACCTGCGGCGACCGACGAGCATTCGGTGGGCCGACGACATGCGGTCGAGATGGGGATCGTGCACCCCGTCCCAGGGCACGATCCGTATCTCGACTCGATTGGCCGTCTTTCCGGATTGGGTCATCGACTACGTGATCGTCCACGAGCTCGCACATCTCGACGTCGGTGGTCACAACGACGACTTCTGGCGGCTCGTGTACCGATATCCCAAAGCGGAGCGAGCAATTGGCTACCTGATCGCCAAATCTGGCGACGGCGACGACGTCGATTGATCGGCGGTCCACGAGGCACGTCGTGGCCGGGCCGAGCCTGCCAACACACCGGCCGCGATCAAGACGGAGATCACGGACACCACGGTCGTGACAACAGTGCCACCACCCGGTTGGGCGCTTGCGATCGCGCCGCCGACCGCCATCAGCGAGATCAGCCGCAAGGCCACCCGGCGACCATCCATCACCGGGCGAGCCACAGCTTCGACCGTCACGGCCTCTTCGGCGTGCGGCGCGTGGGCGGGATGGCCGAGCCGCTGTCTGGCCGGTTCGATCATGCAGTACTCGACGAGCGGATTGATGGCTTGTGGGGGCGGGTCGGCGAACTCGACCCCGACGCGCCAGCGCGGCATCGCCTCGGAGTTGGGGGCCGGTGACGTGCTGCGTACGTTGCGCACGACGATCGGCAGCGTCACGTTCTCGCACCCGCGCGACGTCGTGATGATCGCATCGAGCATCAGTTGTTGCTTCGGCTCCAGTTCCTGGTTGGTCTCGAAGCCGGCGCCGAGTGCGGTGACATCGAACACCGCGACCGGGTTGTCGTTGACTTCAGCAGGGATCGAAGCGACGACGCGCGCGGCGCGCCGAAGCTGGTTGCGCTTGCCGAACATCCGCAGCACATCGAGTGACATTGCCAGCAGCCACAGCGAAACGACCACGAGCCCGACGAGCGAGGTGTGCGGCATTGCGCCGAGGGCGTGCGTCACCTGCTCGCTCAGCCCCCGCATCATCATCACCGAGCTCAGAACCACGACCGATGCCACGAGCGCGCCGCCGTGTTGCAGCGCATGCGGTGTCATGATCGGCGCCCGGCGCTGATCGAACGAGATCGGATGACGTAGTCCTTGCCACGACGCGCCGAGGTTCCGCAGCGACCAACGAGTGCGGTCGCCGGGGCGCAACGTCCATTGGCTCATCAGGCCGAGGCCGATCGCCGTGAGAACCCAACCGGGTGCCCAGAACGCGGCCAGGACGACGATGTTCGGTTGGAAGGGCAGCGTGCCGGTCAGTAGCGACGCAACGATGACCGCAATGAATCCGGCGCGTCGCAGGCCGGACAGCGGTCGAACCGACGAGGCGAGGACGGCCATGCGCTGGCCGAGACGGAGTGAGCTCAGCCGCAGGATTCCTCCTTCGCCGAAGATCGTCATGCGCGAGGCGCGGGCCTGCAGCACTCGAAGTTCGTACACCTCGTCCTGGGAATGGATGACCTGGCGGACCAGCACTGGCTGACCGGACGCGGCGACCACCTTCCAGCCTTGGGTCATCAGCGCGACCGACCATTGCGCCTGCGCTTCGATCGGTTCTTCGTCGCCGACCTCGACACTGTCGACTGCGGCGCGACGGATCAGGGCGCCCGAGTCGTTGAAGATCGCCGCGCCCCGTGCTCCGAGCGCGGGATTCAGCATCTCGCGCTCGAAGGTCAGTTCGTGGAGTCCGTTGGGCCCATGCTCGGCGGAGTCGTCGTCGGCCATCAAGGACTGACCGGTCGCGACGGCGACGTTGTCGTCGTCCATCAAGGGCAGCAACACGTGGATGGCCCGCGGGCTGGGGATGTCGCCGGCGTCGAGTAGGAAGAAGATCGGAGTCGTCGACGCTGCATTGCACGTCTTCAACCCGTTGTGGTCCTCGATGTCGGTTGCCGCGTAGACGGCGCCGAACTCGGCGGCAATCGCCGCGACCTCCGGCCGAGCCCCGAGATCGACGACGACTTGGCGGCCGGTAGGCATCGAACGAAGCGACAGGAGCGTCGCCCGGATGTGATGGATCGGCTGCTTGTCGACTCGCACGACGACGTCCATCCGAGCCGGGTCGATGTCCCGGTGGGTGCCCGTTGCCGGTGTGTAGTCCTCGGCCGTGGGCCGCGCTCCGTGCCACATTGCCCAGGTCAGAATGCCCGAGCCGATGAATCCGGTGATCTCGACGACGATCGCGAGGACAACCAACCAGATCGGCGGTTGGGTCGCCAAGGTGGCCAGGCGCCATCCGAGGTACGCGGCGGTCGACGCCAGACCGAGGCACGTGACCCCGCGTCCGATTCTGTGCGCCCGTCGGTTCATTGGTGTTCTCGCCTACTCGATCTCGTTGTACGCCTTGTCGTCTATGGGATCGGCACGCTGGGCTGGCGACTTGAGTCTGGGGTCCGCCGGCCCGCGGAGGTCACGATTTCATGCCGGTGTTGTGGGCCGGGTCGCCGCTAGCCTCACGTGTTCGTGGGAACCCCTAAGCGTGAACGTCAGAAAGCCAACCGCCAACAACGCTTGGAGGAGCTCGCCCGTCAAGCTCGCACCGAGAAGCGCAAGCGCAAGGGGCTGTTCCTGCTACTGATCCCTGTGGCGGCGCTCGTTCTCATCGGGCTCGTCAACTTGATAGGCGACGACGACAACGCGTCAACGGCAGCGACCACCACGATCGATGCGTTTGCCAGCTCGACAACGAGCATCGACCCGAACCTGCCGACCACCACGCTGACGCCGCTTCCCAGCACGATCGCCGGAGCCACCATCACTGGCGAGACGCCCTGTCCGGCCGCCGATGGAAGCTCGCCTCGAACGATCACCTTCGCCCAGCCGCCGCCGAACTGCATCGATGCGGCCAAGACCTACACGGCCGAGGTGACGACCAACAAGGGCGCCTACACGATCGAGCTCGACGCCGGTGCTGCGCCGCTGACCGTCAACAACTTCGTCGTCCTGGCCCGCTATCACTACTTCGACAACACGATCTGTCACCGGGCGATCCCTCAGTTCGCTGTGCAGTGCGGCGACCCGACCGGCACAGGCTCGGGTGGACCGGGCTACGAGTTCGCCGACGAGCTGCCCGCGACCGGGTCGTACAAGGTCGGCTCCATCGCGATGGCCAACTCAGGGCCGAACACCAACGGCAGCCAGTTCTTCATCATCACCGGCGCCAACGGTGTGGCGCTGACGCCTGACTACAGCTTGTTCGGCCAGGTCACCGACGGCCTCGATACCACGGTCGTGGCGCTCGACGCCCTCGGCAACCCGGATCAAGCCGCGAACGGCGTACCGCCGCTCGAACAGATCATCGTGCAGTCGGTCACCATCACCGAGGTTTAGGCACCGAAGGGTGATTCTCAGTCAGGGCAGGTCGCCGTGGACGGTGACCTCCCCCACGCGCTCCCAACCATCGGCGGTGCGCACCAATGCGGCCCCACTCGGCAGTTCGACGACTGGCGTGTTGGCCAACTTCAGCGTGCGGTGCAGTCGGTCGGTCGACCATGTCTCCGCCTCGGTCACCAGCGCCAACCCGTCGATCAGTCCGAGGCCGAGGGTGAAGGCTCCGCCGCGCGGATCGACCATCGGGTCGCACATCGCTGCGGCGCTACCACCGGTCGCGGCGACCACGCCTCCGTCTGCCAAGACCTGTGTGATCGCCTCCCACAGCGGCGTTCCCTTCAACACCGACCGCAGATGCAGCGGCTGGTCACCCACCAGGTACACGGCCCGAGCTCCTCGCACGACCGCGACGGCACCGTCATCCATCGCCTCGCCTCGCCGCATCACCATCAACGCCTCGACTTCGACGCCGAGTCGTTCTCCCCAGTGCAACGCCGCGGCGACGAGTCGCTCGGGGTGTTCGTAGGCATCCGCGGTCGGCAGCATGACGACGCGGGTCGCGCCCGCCGAGGTCAGCAGCCGACGGTCGAGATCGTCGTTGGCGGCGAAGGGGCCGCCACCTTGCAATGCGAGGATGCCGTTCATCACGGCGAGCGTAGGTTGCTCAGGTGAGCAGGACGGATTCCAACGTGGCGAGCGTGGCGTCGCTGACGCCGATCGATCGCACGTAGTTGCGAATCGATCCGTGCTCGGCACACAGTTCGTCGACGATGTGGCGCATCGCCTCGGGCAACGCCGCGCTGAACGCCTTGGGCATCGACGCCATCCGCTGTGCCCACTCGGGCCATTCGCGGTCTGCCCACACGCGGAAGCGGGCCATTCCTTCGACGGTCAGGATGTAGTCGGCGACGATGTCGTCGTGAGAGACGCCGAGTGACCCCAGCAGCAGCGCCGCGAGAAGCCCGGTGCGATCCTTGCCGGCTGCGCAGTGGAACACCGCGGGCAATGCGTCGGGTTCGGCCAGGGCGTCGAAGGCCTTGGCGAAACGTGGCGCACCGACGGTCAACATCTCCTGGTACGCCCAGATGAGGAAGTCTTCGTCTCGCTCGTACTCCGGCCGCTCGAGCCCCGCCCACGTGGCATCGACGATCGGCAGATGGTGGAACACCACTGGGTGAGCCTCGACCGGAAAGCGGCCACGCTCGTCCAGTTCGGTAGCGCTACGCAGATCGATGACTGTCCGCAGACCGAGCGGCGCGAGCACGGCGACGTCGCCGGGTGTCAGGCGATAGAGCCCGTCGGCGCGGAACAGTGTGCGCCACTTCGTCGTGCGGCCGTCGCTCGTCTTGTACCCGCCGAGGTCGCGAAAGTTGTGGACCGCCTCGAGAGCGACCAGGCGAGCCGGATCGGATGCAAGGTCGGGGAGTAGCTCTGCAGTCACGTTTCCAGGGTACCGAGGCGGTGGAAGGCCCGTCGATCGAGGGAGTTAACTGTCGATGAACTCGGTCACGTGGGGTCGACGACGCCGTCGGCGACGGCCGCGTCGAGTTGGGCCAGCACGAAGCTCCAGGCGCCCGGCAGCGACTGCTCGATGTATTGGCCGTTGCGGGCGATGACACGCGACCGTGTGATGCCGTGCTCGCGCCAGGTGGATGCCCCCTCGGCCAGGTTCAACATCATGGGGGCGAGTCGGTCGACGGCCATCACGAACCTGGCTTCGGGGGTGTCGCCGCGTTCGTACTCGTCCCACAACTCGCGAAATCGCCGTCCGGTAGCGGCGGGCAGGAGGGCGAACAGCCGGTCGGCCGCGGCCTCCTCGCGCGCCACTTTCGTCGCGGCTCCCTCTGCGTCGTCGTAGGCGAACGTGTCGCCGGCATCGATCTCGACGATGTCGTGCACCAGCGCCATGGCCACTGCGGTGCCGAGGTCGACCGGCTCGTTGGCGAACGGTGCCAGCACCAGCGCGGCGATGCCGAGATGCCAGGAGTGTTCGGCCGTGTTCTCGCGACGACTGCCGTCGGCCAACCGATTCTGGCGCTCGACACCTTTCAGCAGGTCGGCTTCCATGAAGAAGGCGAGCGCTGCCGTGATGTCGCCCGGGTCGTCGGGTAGCGATGCGGGCGCTTCGGATTCCACATCCCGACCGTAGTCGGATTGTCTAAGTTACCCGCGGGTAGCTAAGGTTCCGGAGGTGACGAGCGAGGAACGACCAATCGACCCGAGCACAGTCGGCCCGACAACGGTGGGAATCGTCGGCTCGGGGATCATGGGCGCCGGACTGGCCGAGGTCGCCGCCCGCGCCGGGTACACAGTCATCATCGCCTCGCGCTCGCAGTCGTCGGCCGACGGAGTGCTGCAGACCATCGACGCCGGATTGTCGAAGGCGGTCGAACGGGGCAAGGCCACCGCCGACGAGCGCCGGGACGTGGTCAGCCGGATCACTGCCACAGAAGGCTTCGGGTCGTTCGGGGAGTGCGATCTGGTGATCGAGTCCGTCATCGAGGAGATCGGCGTGAAGTTGTCGCTGTTCACCGAGCTCGACCGAGCGACGAAGCCATCGGCGATTCTGGCCACCAACACGTCGACGTTGCCGGTGATCGACCTGGCCCTGGCGACATCGCGGCCCGACCGGGTCTGCGGAATCCACTTCTTCAATCCGGCGCCTGTCATGAAACTCGTCGAGGTGGTGCGTCCCCTCACGGCATCCGCCGAGACCATCGAGGCGGCGATGGCGTTCGTTGCATCGTGCGGCAAGGATGCGGTCGAGGTGCGGGACCATGCCGGGTTCATCGTCAACGCGCTGCTGTTCCCGTACCTCAACAACGCGGTGCGCATGCTCGAGCGCGGCACGGCATCCATGGAGTCGATCGACACGGCGATGAAGGGCGGCTGCAACTTTCCGATGGGTCCGTTCGCACTGCTCGATCTCGTCGGGATCGACACATCGGTCGCCATTCTCGAGACTGTCCATGCCGCGTTCGGCAATCCGGGCGACGCCCCGGCGCAGACGCTGCGCGACATGGTCGACTCCGGTCACCTCGGTCGCAAGGCGAAGCAGGGGTTCTACAGCTACTGACGCCAAACTGTGTCGCCATGGACGTAGGTCGACCTCCGATCGAACCGGCCGCCAACCGTTGGCGACTTCCAGCACCGGAGATGGCGGACGACAACGGCCTGTGTGGGATCGGTGCGGATCTGGCGCCGGGAACGTTGCTCGCCGCGTACCGCGGTGGCATCTTCCCGATGCCTGTTCGCAAGAAGACCTTGGGTTGGTGGTCGCCGGATCCGCGCGGTGTGATCCCGCTCGACGGTCTGATCGTGTCGCGCTCGTTGCGTCGCAGCTGCCGTCGCTACGAGGTGCGATTCAACACCCGCTTTCGCGAAGTGATGGAACGATGCGCTGATCCCAACCGGCCGCACGGATGGATCACGCCGCAGTTCGTCGATGCGTACGAGGAACTCCACCGGCTCGGATGGGCCCACAGTGTCGAGGCCTATGTGGACGGCCGCCTTGTCGGCGGCCTGTACGGGGTGCGGATCGCGGGCTTGTTCGCCGGCGAGTCGATGTTCAGCGACGCCACCGACGCGTCGAAGGTAGCGCTCGTGAGCCTGGTCGACAGGCTCGTGGAATCGGGCGCGACATTGCTCGATGTGCAATGGACGACGCCGCACCTCGTCTCGATCGGAGCCGTCGACGTGCCGCGCGAAACGTACCTCCGGCTGCTCGCCGATGCGATCCGCCGCTGACGCAGTCGGTGCAGCGGTGCCGGTGGGTCTCCCCACCGGCACCGGCGCCCAATCGCTGTGTCGAAGGTTGCCGCCATCCCACACACCACCGATTGACTCCGCCCGCTAGAAAGTTCCGCCGTACCTTTCGCACCGTGCGGAAGAGGTATCGGAACGCAGCGTGGTCGACTTGAGCTTTTCTTGAGAAAAATTCGGCGTGCAACACTTTGACGATGCCGGAAGCAAGCAAAGCGTGATCAGCCGTGGCTGATGCGCACGTACTCCGGACACTCGACCGCCAGGGCATCCAACGATCTGTACCGGGCGAATCTGGCGAAAGGCCAGACCGGGCTCTCGATCGCTTTCGACCTCCCGACCCAGACCGGGTACGACCCCGACGACCCACTGGCGCACGGTGAGGTCGGCAAGGTCGGCGTACCCGTCGCCCACCTCGGGCACATGAAGACGCTGCTCGACGGCATCCCGCCCGCCGAGATGAACACGTCGATGACGATCAACGCCACTGCGGCGTGGATGCTGGCGCTGTATGTCGCCAATGCCGAGTCGCAGGGCGTTGGCGCTGCGGACTTGCGAGGCACGACCCAGAACGACATCGTCAAGGAGTACCTGTCGCGCGGCACGTACATCTTTCCGCCGGCGGCGTCACGGCGACTGATCGTCGACATGGTCGCCTGGTGTGCCCACCACGCCCCGAAGTGGAACCCGATCAACGTCTGCAGCTACCACCTGCAGGAGGCCGGTGCTACGCCGGTGCAGGAGATCGCCTACTCCCTTGCGACTGCGATCGGCGTGCTCGATGCGGTGCGCGACTCCGGCCAGGTCGAGCCCGCGCAATTTGCCCAGGTGTACGGCTCGATCTCGTTCTTCGTCAACGCCGGCATTCGGTTCGTCGAGGAGGTCTGCAAGCTACGGGCGCTCACCGAACTGTGGGATCGCATCGGCCTCGAGCGTTACGGCGTGACCGACGAGCGGGCCAGGCGATTCCGGTACGGGGTGCAGGTCAACTCGCTCGGTCTCACCGAAGCACAGCCCGAGAACAACGTGCAACGCATCGTCTTGGAGATGCTTGCCGTCACGCTGTCGAAGCGGGCACGAGCGCGATCCATCCAGTTGCCGGCGTGGAACGAAGCGCTCGGGTTGCCTCGCCCGTGGGATCAGCAATGGTCATTGCGAATGCAACAGGTCTTGGCGTTCGAGAGCGACCTGTTGGAGTACGACGACATCTTCGACGGCTCGGTGGTCATCGAAACCAGGACCACGGAGTTGCGCGACGCAGCGTGGGCAGAACTCACCGATGTGTTGGACCTCGGTGGTGCGTTCGATGCGATCGACGAACTGAAGGGCCGGTTGGTGAGCTCGATGGTCGAGCGCACGCGGCGGATCGAGTCCGGTCAACAACAGGTCGTCGGTGTCAACGTGTTCACCGAGACCGCCGAGTCACCGTTGGACGCGCCCGGCAACATCTTGACCGTCGATCCGGCCTTGGAAGCAGAGACGATTGCCGACGTGCGCGCGTGGCGGGCAGGTCGCAACGGCGGGGCCGTGGAGGCGGCGCTTGCGGCATTGACCTCCGCGGCGGCGGACGGGACGAACATCATGGGGCCGTCGATCGATCTGGCCAAGGCGGGTGGCACGACGGGCGAGTGGTCCACAGCGTTGCGGGGCGTGTTCGGCGAGTACCGGGCACCCACCGGTGTGTCCGCCGCTGCCGGACGCCCAGGCGGCGGGCTGGCCGAGGTCGCGGCGCGTGTGAAGTTGATGCCCGGTGGGCCGCCGCGTCTTCTGGTTGCCAAACCCGGTCTCGACGGCCACTCCAACGGCGCCGAGCAGATAGCGGTCGCGGCCCGCGACGCCGGCATGGAGGTCGTCTACTCCGGCATCCGCCTCACGCCCGCGCAGATCGTCGCCTCGGCCCGCGACGAGGATCCCGATGTGATCGGCTTGTCGATCCTCAGCGGCTCACATCTCGAACTGGTGCCCGCGATCGTCGCCTCGCTGCGCGAGGCCGGCGTCGATGCACCGGTGATCGTCGGCGGGATCATCCCCGATCAGGACCGAGCCAAGCTGACGGCTGCGGGGGTTGCCCGGATCTACACCCCGAAGAACTTCCAACTGGCCAAGATCATGTCCGACATCGCCGACCTCGCCGCCGCCCACCGGGTGTGACGAGACCCGATCAGCGGCGCGAGACGGCAGCGAGTTCGATGGTTTCGCCGTCTGCGGGGATCCGCAGGCGGGTGGGGTCGATGCCCGCCGCGTCGGCAGCTGCGCGCAGCGCAGTCCGCGTGATCGGCGAATGAGCGACGGCTTCGAGGTGGACTGCGATGACAGTTGCCGATGGCGCGAGGCGCGTGATCTCGAGCGTGTCGTCGATGTCCATGATGATGGTCGTGCCACCGGCAGATGCGCCGCCCGAGTGCGTGACGATGACGTCGGGCTGGGCGTCGGCGACGGCGTCGCGGACGGCATCGATGAGGATGGTGTCACCGGACCAGTACAGGACCGGCTCGCCGTCGGCTCGGAACAGTAGGCCTGTGACCGAACCCATGCGGTCGAGGATCGCGCCGCTTCCGTGCGTCGCCTCGATGGGTGTGATCTCGACGTCGCGGTAGTGCGTGGTCGCGGCGAGCTCGGTGGCGTCGAAACCAGCGCCCTTCAGCTTGTCGCCGTCGCCCGCCTGACAGAGGACCGGCAGGTGGCGTGGGACCAGCCCGAATGCGGCCTCGTCGAAGTGGTCCGGATGCAGGTGGGAGACGATCACCGCGTCGACACCGCCGAGCACCTCGTCGATCGAGCACGGCAGGTCGACAGTTGGGTTTCGGCCAGGCGAGTCACCCATCGGGCGGATCGCGTGTCGCACGCCGAGCATCGGATCGATCAGGAAGTCGACACCCCCGTAACGCAGGCGCAGGGTGGCGTTGCGGATAAGACGAAGATCCATCTCAGGTCTCCCAGTGGAGTGTTTCCGTGCACCCCGGGTGGGCGCTAGGCACTCCGACGAGCCGTAAACCCTCGGTCAACATGACGCGGTGACCCGCAGTCAGGGGATCGCCGGGACGGGGAGGTTGGCGTCGACCCACTGCTCGAGGGTGGGGCTGGTCTCGAAGCTGGTGATCAGCGCATAGCGGGGTGCATCACCGAGGTGGACCACGACGTGCCACAGCCGTTGCGTGTCGACGACGAAACGTGCCCCGCGATGCAACGGCACGCGCACCTCGGTCGCCGGGTCGGGCAAACCGTCGGGGCCGTTGTCCATCAGCAGCATGTAGCTGTCGGGATTGTCGGTCAGTTCCACCCACGAACGGACCACCCAGCCCTCGTCGTCGGGGTTGAAACGGTTGTTGTCGTCGCGATGAATCGAGCGAATGGCCTGCTCACGGGTCTGTGGCTCGAGTTTGATGATCCGCACCCGACCGAAGTTTGCGCCGACACCGTCGACGTAGGCCCGCAACGTGGGCGAGATCGCCGCGTTCGATGTCCACAACGCGCCCTTGTCGGTCTTTCCCTTGTCCCAGAAGCCACGGCAATCGAGTTCGCCGTCGGCAGATGCCAAGGGGGCGAAGTTGGTGTCGCCGCCGCTCTTCCAGTCCATGTACTCGAGCGACAACCACTCGTCGGCGGAGACCTCGCCGTCGAAATCGGTGAGGGCGACAAACCCGGTCTCGGCGAGGGACTGCATCCGCCGGTGCGGCGTGTGCAACGGGATCTGCACGCTCCAGTGTTCTTGGGTGGGCCAGAAGCTCATACCCAAATCCTAGGTGGTCACCGGCGTCGTATCGGGTGTAGGCAGTGTGTTGTACACCACTGCGCCGGTGGGGATCTGCAGTTCCTGGCCGGCTTGGATGTCGTCGGGATTGGTGATCCCGTTCAGTGTTTGGAGGTCGGCGAGGCGAACCTGGAACGCCCTGGCGATCTGGAACAGCGTGTCCCCGCTCTTGACGATGTAGTACCTCTGCACGGTCGTCGTCGTGATGAGGATCGTGGTGGTCGTGGTGGTCGTCACGATCGGTGGCAACGTCGCTGCGGACTCGCCGTCGTCGCCGCAGGAAGCAGCAGCAATTGGCAACAGCGTCGCCACTGCGACCACCACCCCGAACCGCGCCCCGCTCACGGTGGGTGATGTTATGCCGGTTCGCGCCCAACTTCCACGGCGCCGTACGCTGGGCGATATGTCGTCGGGCGAGTACCCAGGTGCCGTTGCGCCCGAGCGGCAGTACAAGATCGACGTCGGCAACCTTGGCCTGGCCATCCACGAATGGGGTAACGCAGCAGGTCAGCCTCTATTTCTGGTGCACGGTGGGTTCGATTTCAGCAGGACGTACGAGGTCTTCGCCCCCAAGTTGGCGGCTGCCGGCTGGCGGGTGATTGCTTGGGATCAGCGCGGCCACGGCGACAGTGACCACGCTCCGTTGTACGGGTGGGACGCCGACATCCGCGACGCGATGGCCGTGATGGATGCCGTCACCCAGCGTCCGGCGCCGGTGATCGGGCACTCCAAGGGAGGCTCGCTGATGATCCAACTGGCCGATGCCCAGCCGTACCGATTCAGCCATCTGGTGAACCTCGACGGCCTGCCGTCGAAGCGCAGGGTCCCCGACGTCGCCGAGCACGAGCGCACCCGAATGGTCGCCGGCGAGATCTCCGGTTGGCTCGATCATCGGCGACGTACTGCGGACCTGGCCCGGCACCCGGGCACCATCGAAGAACTTGCCCGCCGACGCGGGCGCATGAACCCGCGACTGTCGTTCGAGTGGCTGTGTCACCTTGTCACCGTCGGCGCCCGACACGACACCGACGGATGGCGATGGAAGATCGACGCCTCGATGCGATTCGGCGGATTCGGGCCGTGGCGACCGGAGTGGACGGTCACACGACTGCCGGGTCTCGGCATGCCATTCCTCGGGGTGCTCGGATCGGAGCTCGAGGAAATGGGCTGGGGCACCCTGCCGAACCACATCGAGCAGTTCATCCCCGACGGAGGCCGGCTCGAGCTCCTGCAAGGGGTCGGCCACTTCGTGCACATCGAACAACCCGACCTGGTCTCGGCGATGATCCTCGACTTCCTCGGGTCGACATGACCGTCACGATGCTGCGGCACAACAAGGTCGACCTGGCACTGCACACCTTGCGGGCCGGGTCTGGTGGTCCCGGCGAGGGCAGGCCGCTGCTGTTGCTCCACGGCCTCGGCGAGGCGTCGCCCACGCAGGCCCCCCCATGGGCCGACGACTGGCGCGGTCCCGTTGTTGCCCTCGATTTCACCGGACACGGCCAGTCGACCGTGCCTCCCGGTGGGGGCTACACCGCTGAGATCGTGCTGGCCGACGCCGACATCGCCCTGGCGGAGTTGGGCACGGCGACGCTCGTGGGCCGCGGGCTCGGTGCGTACGTGGCCCTGATGCTGGCGGGTGCCCGTCCGCAACAGATCCGTGGCGCGGTGCTGTGCGACGGTCCCGGCCTGGCCGGTGGCGCGATCGGCCCGACGTCGCAGAGCTTCGTGACGCTTGCCCCCAGTCCACATCCTCCGGACCCGTACGCGCTGTTCGAGCTGTCGCGTGACCTGCGTCCACCCGACTACGCCACGCTGTTCGTACGCATGGCAGTCGAATCATCGGGCCTCGACGAACCGATTTCCGTAGCCGCAATCGTGCGCCCGCCATGGCTGGCCGCGGTCGTCGACGAGATCGGGGTGACGACCTGCTCGGTGACCGACGCCCTGGCCACCTACGCCCAGACAACTCGTGTGACACCCATCTGGAACAATGCAACCTGATGGGCAACATCTGGGTGCGTCCGGGCAGAGGCGTCGCCGTGGGAGTCGCCGAGGCGATCGTCGAACTGCAGGGTGACGACCGGCTCGGAGAAGTCATCGTCGTCGTTCCACCGGGTGCGACCGCGGGCACGCTGCGACGACTGCTGCCGCGGGTTTCGGGGGGCGTCGCCGGCATCCGTTTCCTGACGCCCATCGACCTGGCGGTCGAGTTGGTCGATTCGTCCGTCAGCACGATGCGCGCCGTCACCACCCAGTTGCAGCTCGCGGCAATCACCTCGGCGTTGAGCAGCGACGACTGCCCGCAGGTGTTGCATGACGTACGCGATCACCCGGCAACGATCGATGCCTTGGTCGACATGGCGATGGCGTTGCGCGCCGCGCATGTCGTGCCGGGTGCACTGCAGTCGCTCGTCGGCGACCCGACATCCGTACGCGCCGCATTGGTCGACGTCATCGTCCGGGCCCGGCAGTGCCTGGCCGGCCTCGGGATCCGCGACGAGAGCGCGACGTTGGCAGCACTGGCCGACGTGGAGGATGCGGTGCTGGCCGGCCTGCGGGTGGTGCTGGTGGTCACCGATACGTTCCACCCTGCGCAGGTTCCGTTCCTTGGTCGTTTGGCGAGTCAACCACGGACTCGGATCGTCTCCGTCGTGCCGGATCCCGCAGATGCGGGACTCGTCGACCAACTCGCCCAGTTCGGCTGCAGCGACGTCCCGGCATCGGGCGACATCGCCGGCGTCACGGCCGTGCCCCGGTTGATCTCATGCCCGGACCCCGACGAGGAGGTTCGCCACACGATTCGTCAATGCGCCGAACTGATCGACGACGGTGTGCCGGCCGACGACATCGCGATCGTCTGCGCCGCACCCGCGTATCGTCGTCCGGTACGCGACGAGCTCCAACGCGCAGGGATTGCCTGGTCGGGTGGCGCAGTCGAACGCCTCAGCGGCTCCGTCGCCGGTCAGGCGTTGCGCCACATCGTCGACGGGATCGTCGGCCAGTGGGACCGGCCCAATGTCTTCCGTCTGCTGTCTGTGGCTCCGCTGTATCCAGTCGGCGAACTCGGTGGGCCGCGGCGCGTTGGTCAGTGGACCACGCTCTGTCGCAAGCTCGGCCTGGTGACCGAGTCCGACTGGGCCCGCGCGACGAGGCGCTGGAGGCAGCCAATGTGGCGCGGCGGCAGCGTTGGCCGTCGGACCAGCCCAACGCCGCACCGACCGCTCGCGAGACCGCCGATCGCGAGGCACTGGACCGATTGCAGAAGTTGGTCGAGCGGCTTCGCAACCAATCGAGAAAGGTCAAGCGCGCGACAACGTGGGAAGAGGCTGCCAGGCAGCTCAACGGCATCCTCGCCGACCACATCGGGGTACCCACCTGGCGCGAACGCGCGTGGGCGGATGGTCCGGCATGGCAGCGCAACGCTGCGGACCATGTCGAGCGAGTTGTCGCCGGGCTCGCCGAACTCGACCACCACGGAATCGCCGTGCCATTCAACCCGTCGACCATGCGTCAAGTCGTCGGCACCCTGCTCGACACACCGGTTCGGCGCCGCGGCGACGCTGCGGGGGCGGTCACGATCGTCGACATCGGTGGCGCGGTGTGCATCGATGCCGGCCGGGTGTTCGTCGTCGGCGTCAACGAAGGCGTGCTCCCCGCTTCGACCACAGACGACCTGTTGTTGGGACGCGATCTTCCCGACGTTGCTGCGACGGTGATCGAAGGTCCCCGCGCTCGTGCGTCGCGAGCGGAACGGGCGTGGAGTGCGTTGCTGCGCAGCGAGGCGATGGTCACCGCCACCTTCGCGCGCACCGACCTGCGGCGAGGTGGCGAGGTCTACCCATCGCCGTTACTGCTCGGCATGCCGGTCGAGCACCACCAGTCGCACGCCGACGGATTGCTCGGGGGCGCCGTACTGACGACATCCGAACGACTCGCCCGAACGGCCGACTCGCATCTCGCGTCGCCGCGTCTCGGTCGCCGAGCCAATGCGCTGCGCGCTCGGCTCGACCCGCAGCCGACAGAGTTCGACGGGATCGTCGGGCCCCACCCTGTCCTGGCTCCGCCCGGCAAACAGTGGGCGATCACCGCGGTCGAGCGCCAGGCAGCGTGTGGCCTCGCGTACTTCGGTCAATACGTACTGGGTGTCAGCGACGAGACGGATGCCGCGACGATCCTGTCGATCGAGCCCGCGGAGCGCGGGGTCCTGGTGCATGCCGTGTTCGAGCAGGTCGCCGCCGAGTGGCTGGCTCATCGAACCCGACCGCCGTCCGGCCGTGGCTTGTCGGCGAACACCTGCAAGCGATGCACCAGCGGGCGATCGATGTCCTCGACGAGCTGGCCGCCTCGATCGGCATCCAACACCGCCTCGGGCATGTCAGCGCCTGGGGTGCCGAGCGCGTCCACATTCTCCGATCGATCGCCGCCACACTCGAGGCCGAGGCACAGGAGGGAACCCAGCCGGTCGCGTCCGAGTACTCGTTCACCGATGTCGTCGTCGTCGGTGCCCCGTTCAGAGGCAAGATCGACCGCATCGACCTGATGCCCGACGGTGGCCTGCGGGTCACCGACTTCAAGACCGGTGTGGTCGGGTCGGTTCGCAACGTTCTGGCGGACGGCCGCTCCCTCCAACTCCCGCTGTATGCCCGGGCCGCCGACCAGGATCGTGCCTTGCTGACCACATCTGCGCCGGCCGGCGCGCCCGCGGCGACCGCTCGCTACCTACAGGTTCGCGACGCCAAGGCAACCCCGAAGCCAGTGCCGCTCGACCCGGCGTTGATCGCCGAGTTCGAGGCCTATGTCAAGCGGTGGCTCGATGAAATCGCCGATGGACACTTCGTGCCCCGACCACATCCATCCAACGGGCGTTGCCTGATGTGTTGTGTCGATTCGCTCGGCGTCGAAGAGCTCGCCGAACGCGCTCGACTGTTCGCTGCGGACGATCAAACCGACGATGCGGAGGTCGACTGGTGAGCGCGGTCGCTGGTCGCATCGTTCTGCCGCCGTGGGTCGAGGCCGCTCCCGAATCGTCGATGGCAGTATCGGCCGGCGCCGGCAGTGGCAAGACCACCAGCCTCGTCGCCCGGGTGGCCGCTCTGGTCGCAACGCCAGGCGTACAGCCGAGCCAACTTGTCGTGATCACATTCACCGAGAAGGCTGCCCGCGAGGTTTCGCATCGGTTGCGCGAGGCGCTGGGTAGCTCCGTGACCCTCGACGAGGCCTACATCGGAACCATCCACGGCTTCTGCCAGTCACTGCTGCGGCGCCATCCGATCGAGGCCGGACTGCCTCCGAAGTTCACGACGGCCGACGAGTTGACCGCGGGCGCCATGGCCGACGAACGTGCCGAGCAGGCCGTGCAGAGCCTGTACAACATGGCGTTGAAGAAGCCGGCGATCGAGGAGGCGTTGATGGTGATCGCCTCGTTCGGAGCCATGCAGTTCCTTCCTGATCTCGTCAAGGCGATCGACAACGACTGGCTGCAGTTCGAAGACTCGCCGCCCGATCCGCCAATGTCGTTCACCGTTGCCCACTCCACGGTGAAGCGCATGCTCGACCAGGTCAGCCTCGACGAGCGATACCTGACCGCGACAGCGAGCATGCGAGGCAAGCTCGACGAGGCGGTCGGCGAGGCACGTGCGTCGCTGGAGTTCGTGGAGTCCATACCTGCGCTCGCGTCGGCAGCCGCGGCTCATGGCGAGCGCCACAAGTCGAAGACCAGCAGCGCTTGGGCGCCGTTTCGGGCGGCGATGCGATTCGCCAGCTTCGAGCCGGCACTCAGCCAGCTGATGTCGGCAATGACCCCGATCGTCATCCAGTCGGCACGCGACCGCATCAGCCGCGGCGAGCTGTCGTTCGACGATCTGCTCGTGTTGACCCGGCGACTGTTGCAGACGAAGCCCGAGGTGCGACGCGACATTCGAGCCCGTCATCGTCACCTGTTCGTCGACGAGTTCCAAGACACCGATCAAGTGCAGTTCGACGTCATCACCGAGCTCACCGCCGGCGATATCACCAGCGATACCTCCAGCCCGCCGTCGTCGCTGTTCGCGGTCGGAGATCCGAAGCAATCGATCTACGGCTTCCGGCACGCCGACGTCGAGTTGTTCTCCAGCCTGCTGACCGCGGACGGGTCCAGCCGCCAGCTCACCGTCAATCGACGCACCCGCGCCGACGTCTGTGCTTGGATCAACGCGGTGCTTGGTCGCCGGTTCGACCAAGTCGACGATCCCGCCGCGGCCGGACACCAGGTCGAGTACACGCCGCTGGAACCTGAGCGCGACGGCAACACTCGAGACGACGGTCCCGGTGTCGTCGTGCTCGGCATGCCTGAATGGTCGAAGATGGACCACGACTCTGCCGACAGCACGGCGCGGGTCGAGGCAGCCGACATCGCCGCGCTCGTCCAACGCGCCGTTGCCGACGGATGGAGCGTCACCGAAGGTTCTGCCGCCAGGGCTGCCAGCTATCGCGACGTCACGATTCTGGTTCGCAGCCGAACCCGCCTCGGCGTGCTCGAGCACACGCTTCGCCAAGCCGGAGTCCCGTACCGGGTCGAGGGCGGCACGTTGATCTACGGATCGCGCGAGGTGTACGAGCTCCTCCGCGTTCTACGAGCGGTCGACGATCCGACCAATCAACTGAAGGTGGTCACGGCGCTGCGCACCTCGATCTTCGGAATCGATGATCGTCAACTGATGTACTTCCGGCTCGGCAGCGACGCCGAACCGCGTCGCTATCCGCGAGAGTTCAAGGTGTTCAGCAAGGAACCCGGCGCGATCGGCGACGCCCTTCGGACGCTCCAGCAGTTCGGCCGGCGAAAGCACGAGCGAACGCCGGCCGAGCTGCTCGCCGAGTTGTACGACGGCTGGCGTGGTGTCGCCGCCGCACTCAGCGAAGGAAGCCAGGTCGCCAGCGAAACGTGGCGACGAGTGCGATACGTGATCGACGAGGCGCGGGCCTGGAGCGACGCCACCGGCGGCACGCTTGCCGAGTACCTCGCGTGGGTGGATCGGCGTGTCGACGACGTCGATCGGGTCGAACTCAGCACGGACGAGGGTGAGGACTCCCTGCGCATCATGACCATCCACGCGGCCAAGGGCCTCGAGTTCCCCATCACGATCGTCGCCGGTCTCGGCGGTGCCGACGCGACGGATTCCTCGACCGGGCTCCATTGGCAGAACGGCAAGGCATTGATACGTCTTGGGCGAATGACCAGCGCCGCACTCGGCGACACGACTGCGGTCGGCAAGCAGCGCAGCCGTGCCGAAGAAGCCCGGCTGCTGTACGTGGCATTCACGAGGGCAAAGGACCATCTCGTGGTGTCGATGCATCACAAGACCGCCAACTGCGCAGCCGGCCGACTCGTCGAGGCAGTCACCGCCACCGACGCCACGGCACGCTCGCTGTGCATCGACTGGCAGCTGCCGATCGCACACCCGCCGACACACGAGCGGCCGTCCACTGCCGGATCCGAGCTGCCGGTCGACGAACCGCAAGAGGTCGATCGCACCATCGGTCAGGTGCGACGGATCTGGACGCCCAGCGGACTTGCCAAGGCACTCGGCGACGCCGCCGGACCGACCTCCGATGTCGACTTGGTGCAGGGTTCGCTGTTCGCAGCCGACGACGACGAGCTCGCCGACGATTCCGTAGCTCCCGGCGAACGATTCGGAGCTGCCGTTGCTCGCCGCCAACCCGACAGCGACGACCGCGAAGCCACCGATCCCGGCAACCGCAAGGAGCCGGGGCCGAACGACCGCCCCAGCAGGCGTGGTGGACGCTTCGGCACCGCCAAGGGCAGCGCAGTCCATGCGGTGATGCAGCAGGTTGCCCTCGACGACCCGGCCCGCGGTCTGTCGACCCTCGTCGACGTCGCATCCGAGGCGGAAGGCGTGCTCGACCGGCGCCGCGACATCGAGATGATGGTCCAATCCCTGTTGAAGGGCGCCATCTTCGGGCGCATGCAGCGATCGAGCAACTGTCGGCGCGAGATGTACGTCGGCGCCCAGTTCGGCGAGGTCACCGTGTGGGGCTACGTCGATGCCGTCTTCGTCAATCCCGACGCGACTCTGACACTGGTCGACTTCAAGACCGACACGCTCATCACCTCGCCGGCCGAACTCGCCAAGCGCTATCAGCCGCAGATGTCGGCATACGTTGCCGCCTTGCAGCAGGCGACGGGGATGCGTGTCAGCGAGGCCTGGTTGTCGGTTGCCCAGCCGGACGGCGCTGCCGCAGTCGAAATCGAAGTCGATGTCGTCGGTGCGGCGGAGTTGTTGGCCGCGATCGACGCTCCCCGTGCCTGCCTAGACCGTGCGCCAGCTGACGTAGTTGGCGAGTGCGACCAGTTCGCCTCGGCTTTCCGGCGTGATCGGCGCAACTTCGATCGCAGCAATCGCTTCCTCGGTCAGCATCGCGATCTGCGCCTCCAGCGCGGCCAGCGCGCCGGAGTCGGTGATCACCTGCTGCATCCTGGCGATGTCGTTGTCGTCGAGATGCGGTGAGCCGACTTCGTCGAGCACCGCCCGTTGCGTGGGTGTTGCCGCAGCAACCGCCCGAGCCAGCAATGGAGTCGGCTTGCCCTCGCGGAGGTCGCCACCGACGGGCTTGCCGGTGATCGCCTCGTCGCCGAATGCGCCCATGACGTCGTCGCGCATCTGGAACGCGTCGCCCAGCGGCAGGCCGTAGGCGCTGAGAGCCGGCAGCAACTCGCCGGCGCGTTCAGGCGCGGCCAGCACCGCCCCGAGATGCAAGGGTCGTTCGACGGTGTACTTGCCGCTCTTGTAGCGACAGATTCGCTCCGCCTTGTCGAGCCGTCGATCGCCGCGCACACTTCCGATGATGTCGAGGAGCTGCCCGATGTTCAACTCGGTGCGCAACTCGTTCCAGATCACCCAGGCATCGCGGGGTGCATCGAGCAGCAGCTGGTCCGCCATCACGAAGGCCAGGTCGCCGACCAGGATGGCGACGCCCTCGCCGAACCGCCGTGACTCGCCGGCCCATCCGGCCGCAGCGTGCGTTTCGGCGAAAACCGTGTGAGTTGTCGGGGTGCCGCGTCGGCTGGCAGCGTCGTCCATGACATCGTCGTGGAACAAGGCGAAGGCATGCATCAGCTCCAGGGCCGCGCCGGCGTCGACGATCCGCTGATCGTCGGCCTGCCCGCCGGCACCGACGAAACCCCAATGGCAGAACGATGGCCGCAGCCGTTTGCCACCGGCGAGCACCAGCCGGGCGATGTGCTCCACCGGCGCCTGCAGGTCTTCGTCGAAGGCCGACCAGCGGGCAATCTCGACGTCCAGAACAGTGCGTAGCCGGGCCTCGACAGCGCCGGCGATTGCAGCAAGCGAAGGTGGTGGGGCGGCGACGGGCACCCGTGCAGGCTACGCGTGAAGTCGGCAGGCCAGGCGTGAACCGGGCCGGGCTAGGCGCGAAGTGGCTGCCCGTCGCCGTCGACGACTCGTTGCACGGCGGCGAACTGGACCGGGGCCTTCGGAGCTTCTTTCAGCCATTGTGCGGCGGTGTGTTCGGCGATGGCGTCGCTGACCCGCACCAGCGGTTGCCCGGTCGACTGCGCCAGCACCTGCACCTGGCAGGCGCGCTCGAAGAAGTACAACTTCTGCCAGGCATCGGCAACATCGGTGCCGATCACCATGACGCCATGGTTGGCGAGCATCACGACGGTGATCTCATCGCCGATGACCTCACCGAAGCGGCACCCTTCCTCGGCAGCGTCGACGAGACCGCCATAGGCGAGGTTGGCGACACGGTTGTGGAACAGCATCGCGTTCTGGCTGAGCTTGCTGTCGAAGCCACCGACAGTCAGCGACAGCGCAGTGGCGTACGGCATGTGCGTGTGGAACACGGCACGGGCCGACGGCCGGGCCTGGTGACAACCGCGATGGATCATGAACGCCGAGGTTTCCCACTCGCCCTCGCCGTCGACGACGTTGCCCTCGAGGTCGATCGTCAAGATGTCGTGCTCGGTGATCTCCGACCAATGCGGGCCGTAGCGATTCAGCAGGAACAGGTCGTCGTGACCCGGGAGGGCGTATGAAAAGTGGTTGTCGATGCCCTCGTTGAAGCCGTAGTACGCGGCGGCGCGAAACGCGGCAGCGAGTTCACGCTTGGCCACGAGTGCGACGTCGGAGGAGATCGATGATGTTGCCGACATGGTTCAAAAGTACCAGGACGCGTCAAGCTTGCTCCTGGTTGAGGTCGGCGACGACCTGCTCGATGTGCAGGCGGGCGTTGCCGATCCGGTCGCGGCAGAACCCGATGAGCTCGGCGGCGCGCTTGACCTGGGCGGCCAACACGTCGACGTCGACATCGGCTCGTTCGAGCTCGCCGAGGATCGTCTCCAACTCGGCGAGCGCCGCCGCATATCCGCTAGCCACTGGTTCGGTCATGTGCTGGTCTCCTCGACCCGACTTCGGGCGCTTCCCTTGGCGAATGTGGTGACGAGCGTGGCTCCGGCGGCGAGCGAATCGGCGCTGCGCACGATCGCGCCGTCGGCGTCGCGGGTGATGCTCCATCCGCGGGCCATGGTGTGCACCGGATCGAGCAGGCGGACGCCTGGCCGCAACGGCGTCGATGTGGCGCAGCTCGGGTTCGAGGCGCGCCGGAACCCGACCGAGCGATGTGCCGGCCGCGACCAGCCGGTCGGTTGCTCGTTCGAGGGCCCGGTCCGCGGCAGTGCCGAGGCGTTGGCGGCGGTGACCGAGGCGGTCGTCGCTGCGTTCGACGCTGGACACGGTGGCGCGTCGGACGCCGTGGGCAATGGTGTTGAGCGACGTGCTGGCGTCCTGCAGCGCTCGGTCGGCATGGCGATCGATGGCTGACCAGACCTGTTCGACCTGTGTTCGAAAGGCGTACACATGCTCGACCAAGGCAGCGGCACAGGCCGTCGGGGTTTTCAACGAGCTGTGGGCGACCTCGTCGGCGACGCTGCGATCGACCTCGTGCCCGAGGCCGGTGAACACCGGGAGCGGCGACTTGGCGATCGCGGTGGCGATTGCCTCGTGATCGAACGTCGCCAGCTCGGTCTTCGAGCCGCCGCCGCGGATCAGCACGACGACATCGAGATCGTCGTGGCGGGTCAGCGTGCGAAGTGCACCCGAGACCATGTCGACCGCCCATTCGCCCTGCACACGAACGTCGATGACGCGCAGACTGAACGCCAGGCCGCTGCGGTCGAGCTCGTGGGTGAAGTCACCCCATGCTGCGCTTGCCGTACTGGTGACGACGCCGACGCGCAGCGGCGCGGCCGGCACCCGAACGCGCCGATTGGCGTCGAACAACCCGCTGGCAACCAGCCGGCGCACCGACGTCGTCGCGCTCGAGCGCCATCTCGCCGAGCGTGAACCTCGGGTCGAGGCCGCTCATCTTCAAACCCAACTGGCCGGACGGCGCGAAGTAGTCGAGATGGCCGAAGATCCGCACCTTCAGCCCGTCGCCGAGCCGTAGACGGTGCTTACTGAGGATGGGTCGCAAGCGCATGCGCGCATTCGCAAAGAACTGGATGTTGATGGCGGCCTTGCCGTCGTCGGTGTCCTCGACCAGCCGGAAGTAGGCGTGCGGTCCGCGCTCGCTCCAACCCTGGATCTCGCCGCGTACCCACACACCGTCGGTGAACCGTCGACGGATCGCCGAGTTGATCGCCTCGGCCAACTCGCCGACGGAGTACGTCGGGATCCCGCCGTCGTCGAGATCGAAGTCGAACGCCACCTGACTCACGAGAGAAAGTCTGGCCCGTCAGGCACCGAGTTCGCGCACGTTGTCGAGCTCGTGCTCGAACCCGTGCTCGAACTCGGCGGGGCCGTCGACCTCGAACAGTTGCCCGTCGATCGGCAACTGCTGCTTGCGCCGCAGATCTTCGATCGCGTTGAGGGGTCGTTCGAGCGCCCGCCGGCGTGTGGTCGCCAGCTCGTCGAACGATCGATTGAGGGTGTCGAACTGCCGCTTCACCTTGTCGACCGACTCGGTGTACTTGCCCCACTGCTGGCCGAACTTGCCGAGGAGCTGCAGGATCTCCTGGCTCGTCTCCTCGATGACGAAGTTGTCGAAGGCCTGGCGAATGACCCCCAGGAAGGCGAACAGCGTGAGCGGCGAGCAGATGACGACCTTCGACGACATCGCTTCTTCGATGAGCCCGTTGTCGCTCTCGTGGATGAACGCGCTGATCGTCTCGTTGGGAACGAACAGCAAGACGTTGTCGACGCTGGAGCGGTCGTCGGTGCTGGCGTACTCGCGCTTGGCCAACTCGCGGACCCTGGCGCGAACGTCGCGCACGAACGTCGCCCTGTGTGCCGAACGCTCGGCCTCTGTGGTCGCATCGAGAAACTTGATGTACGAGGCCATCGGGAACTTGACGTCCATGAACAGCACGTGACCCTTCGGCAGCAGGAACGTGAAGTCGGGGATGCCCCGGCCCTCGCCCTCCACGGCCGTGCGCTTGCGATAGTTGACCCCTTCGTGGAAGCCGGCAAGGCGGAGGACGTCTTCGGCCATCCGCTCGCCCCACTGACCGCGCGCGTTGGAGCTGGCCAAGGCCTCGCGCAGGCTGTTGGTGGTGCTCGACAACATCTGGGTGATCTCGGAGTGGACTTGTAGCGACCGATCCACCTGGCCGAAGCGTTCGGAGGTGGCTTGCCCGAGCTGTTGGACGAGCTGCGACAGGCGGTCGATGTCGGTGCGCACACCCGTCTGCACGTCGGCGAGGCGCTGGTCGATCAACTGCTGGCGACCGGCGAGGGAGGCATCGCTGGCCTGGGTGTGTGCACCCAACTGCTCGCGGCTCATGGTGATGGCCTGCTCGACGGCCAGCATTGCGGCCTGGCTGATGACATCGGCCGAGATGGCCGGCGCAGACGCCTCTACTTCTCGCACCACGACCGTCGGGTGACGCCGCGCGACCAGCCAGGTCAATGCGGCCACGGCGGCCACGAGGCAGATGACGAGTGCGATCTCCATGGTCACCATCATGACCAGGGGGTGTGACAGGGTTCGCGGATGGGTCCGGTCCGGACCCGAAACACCTGGTCAGCGGCTCCGTGACGGCCAGGCGGCGTGCGGATCAGCCTGGCAGCAGCGTCGAGTCCCCGGCTCTGACCTGGGCGGCGTAGATCCCGTCGATGGCCATGAGGCTGTCGTGAGTGCCCTCCTCGGCGATCCGGCCGCCGTCGAGCACCACGATGCGGTCGGCATCGCGGATGGTCGACAGGCGATGGGCGATGACCAGGGCCGTGCGTCCACGCAGCGCTTCGTCGAACGCCGCCTGTACATGGGCCTCGTTCTCGTTGTCGAGATGGCTGGTCGCCTCGTCGAGGATGATCACGGCCGGGTCCTTCAACAGCAGTCGGGCGATCGCCAGTCGCTGCTTCTCGCCGCCGCTGAGGCGGTAGCCGCGCTCGCCGACCATCGTGTCGTATCCGTCGGGCAGGCTGGCAACGGTGTCGTAGATCCGTGCCCCGCGGCACGCAGCATCGAGCTCGGCAACCGTTGCATCGGGTTTGGCATACCGCAGGTTGTCGCCGATCGACTCGTGGAACAGGTGCGGGTCCTGCGTGACCACACCGATGGCGGCGCGCAGGGTGTCCTGGGTGAGATCCCGGACGTCGTGGCCATCGACGCGCACCGTGCCACCGGTGACGTCGTAGAGCCTGGGGATCAGCCCCGCCAACGTGGTCTTTCCCGCGCCCGAGGCGCCGACCACCGCCACCGTCTCACCGGGCTGAAGCGTCAGGCTGAGCCCGGTCAGCACGTCGCGGTCGGGGTCGTGGCCGAGCAGGGCGTTGGGCGCCTCGAGCGATGCCACCGTGACCTCCGTAGCGGTCGGGTACCGGAAGGTCACGTCGTCGAACTCGATCCGGCCCTTCGGCTCGACCAGATCGACCGCACCAGGGCGATCGGTGATTCCCTCGGGTGCATCGAGGACCTCGAACACACGCTCGAAGCTGACCATCGCCGTCATGAGGTCGACGCGTGCGTTGGTGAGCCCGGTCAACGGTGAGTACACCCGGGTCACGAGCGCGGCGAGCGCCACCAGGGTGCCACTGGAGATGTTCCCGTCCACCACCAGATGCGCCCCGATTCCGTAGATCGCTGCGGCGCCGAGGGCACCGACGAGGCCGAGGGCGACGAAGAACACTCGGCCGTACATCGCCGACTTGATCCCGATGTCGCGGACCCTGCGCGGCCCGCGAGGAGAAGAGGATCGTCTCGTCGTTGGATCGACCGAACAGCTTCACCAGTTGGGCCCCGGCAACGTTGAACCGCTCCGCCATCTGCGAGTTCATCTCGGCGTTGGTGTTCATGTGCTGACGGGCCAGCGCCTGGAACCGCTTGCCGACTCGCTTGGCGGGGATGATGAACAGTGGCAGCACGATGAGCGCCAGCAAGGTCAAGCGCCACTCGAGGGCGAGCATTGCCACCAGGGTCGTCACCAGAACCACGATGTTGCTGACCACACTGCCGAGAGTGCTGGTGACGGCGTTCTGGGCACCGACGACGTCGTTGTTGAGGCGACTGGTCAACGCCCCGGTTTGCGTACGAGTGAAGAACGCGATCGGCATCCGCTGGACCTTGGCGAACAACGCGACGCGCAGGTCGTAGATCAGCCCTTCGCCGATTCGAGCCGAACACCAGCGCTGCACGATCGCGAGCGCGGCGTCGGCGATTGCAGCCGCAACGACGACTGCCGCCAGCACGTTGATGAGCGCTCGGTCCTTGTTGGGGATGGCGTCGTCGAGGATTGCCCGGAAGGCAAATGGCGCAACGAGTTCGAGGAGGGCGCTGACGAAGATCGTCAGCAGGAACAAGAAGATGATCGCCCGGTATGGCCGTGCGAATTGCCACGCCCGGCGCACCGCGCTGCGTTGCAGGTGTGAATTCTTCACGGCTTCGTCGTCGCCCGGGAGCAACCAGTGCGGACTCATTCGCATTCTTTGGAGGATACGGGTACCGCCGACTGTCGAGACCCGCCCCGACATAGCCTGTGCGCCCGATGCGGCGCGTGCTTTCTTTGATCTGTTGCGGCGCGCTGGTGGCCGGCTGCGGTATCGATACCGGGGTCGCGGCCACCGACGCCGTGCACTCCGATGCGACCTTCGATCCGAACGACGATCCGTTCGGATGGACGAAGTTCGGCGACGGCGGTCGCGTCGAGATCGGAACGTTCACCGCACCGGTCGACTACTCGGATGCGTCGAAGGGGACGTTCGATCTCGACATCGCCAGGCATCTCGCGATGAAGCCGGACGAGCGAATCGGCAGTCTGCTGGTGAACCCCGGTGGCCCCGGCTTCGGCGGAACGGACTTCGCAGTTTTCGCCGAGTCGAACTTCGGTCAGCCGCTGCTCGACCATTTCGACATCGTCGCCTGGGACCCGCGAGGAACCGCCGAGAGCGAGCCGCCGATCGATTGCACCGACGACTACGACCACTTCTTCGCGACGCCCGATGTGACCCCCGACGATCCGACGGAGCGACAACAGGTCGTCGACCTCGCCAAGGAGTTCACCACCGATTGCATCGACAAGAACGCGGCCGTCTATCAATTCGTCGGTACGAACAACTCGGCGCGCGACATGGACGCGATTCGAGAGGCGCTCGGCGAAGCGACGATCAGCTACCTCGGCTTCAGCTACGGCAGTACGTTGGGTGCGACGTGGGCGACGCTGTTCCCCTCGACCGTTCGTGCGGCCGTGCTCGATGGTGCGCCAGATCCGACGGCGGACGATTTCGAGAGTGATCTGCAGCAGACGGAAGGATTCGAGACGTCGTTGGACACCTTCTTGGCCGCTTGCACTGACGACTCGGAATGCCCGTTCAACAGCGAGGGAGACGCCGAGCGCGCATACGACGAACTGATGAAGGCCATCGACGCTTCACCGGTTCCCAGCGAAACCGGCAGACCCCCCATCACGTTGGGCATGGCCAACACTGCGGTCGCCGACGCGCTGTACAGCCAGGCGAAGTGGCCGCAGTTGGCGCAGGCATTGGACGATGCCCGCACTGGTGATGGCGCCGGTCTGCTCGCGTTGTACGACGAGTACTACGTGCGCGAGCCCGACGGAACATACGCAAATGCGTTGGAGGCGTTCCAGGTCATCAGCTGCATGGATTCGGTGGAGCGTCCAACGGTGGAGGAGGACGACGCCAATGCCGCGAAGCTTCACGCCGCTGCGCCGCAGTTCTCTGTGCGGACCGTTGGCGACTACGCCTGCACCTTCTTTCCGCTGCCGGCGGATCCGCGGATCGAGATCACCGGGAAGGGAGCTGGACCGATCCTGGTGATGGGTACCACCGGCGACCCGGCTACGCCGCTCGACGGCACCCGCAAGATGGCTGAGACCCTGGAGGACGGACGACTCGTCACGGTCGTCGGTAACAGGCACACCGGCTACGGCCTCAACGACTGTTCGACGGAGGTGGTCGACCAGTACCTGGTCGATCCCGTCGGCCATCTACCGCCAGACGGCCTGGTCTGCGAGTAGGTGCTAGCCAGCCAACAGGCCGGGCGAAGTGTGGCGGAAGGAGTGGGATTCGAACCCACGGAGACCCATAAGACCTCAACGGTGTTCGAGACCGTCCCATTCGTCCACTCTGGCATCCTTCCGGGTGGCAGGCTAGCGGGCTTCGGCTGACGTCCCTATCTGGCAATGTTTCCTCAAGACGCTCGCCCTGGGTGCCGATGGAACATTCGTGGCGGACGCGAATCTCTTTCCAGACGAGGCAGGCTTCAACCCTCGACCTGCTTGGCAGGTCATCGAGGCTGCTCGTCGTCAATACCTCACTGGCGAGCTCACGCTGGCGACGACCCCGGCGACGCGCATCTACATGCGCGACGGCTTGGTGTACTTCGCCGAACGAGCCTCCGATGGTGCGTTGCCGATCCGGCTGATGATGGAAGGTGTGATCACCCGCGAGCAGATGCAGCGCGGCACGGTGATCGTCAACGGCGTCGAGCATGTCGGACGAATGTTCGAGGCGGATCCGACGATCGATCGGGCTTCGGTCGAACTGTGCACCGAGTTGTTCACCGACGACGTGATGGTCTCAGTGGCCAACACGACGGTCAAGGGGTATGAGCTGGCCCTGTATCGGCGCCATCCCAGCGGCATCGACCGCTGGTATCCCCACAGCGTGCCGGTCACCGGCCGCCAAGCGGAGCCGCAACCTGCGAGCACGCCGGCAGCCAGTGTCGCCGAAGCAGCACCCGCCCCCGCACCAAAGCCAGCGGCGGCGAAGCCGAAGCCGAAGAACAATCTCAATGCTCCGCCGATCACCCAGGCTGTGCCAGTGACGCCCGCGAAATCGGCCGTACCGCCGCCGCCTCCGATCACCCAGGCCGTCCCCGTGACGCCGCCCCCCACGGCTCAGGTGCCAAAGACGATGCCGGCGCCGACTGCCCAGATCCCGGTGACGCCCCCACGGGCAACCTCGGCCGACGTCGATGCCACGTGCGATCGCCGACGAGGTCGCCGAGGCCATCAAGCGCGCATTCGCCGGTACAGGCTCGTGAGCCAGTACGCCTTCGGCGTACCGTCTCACCCTGGGCTCACGAAAGCGCAGAACTAGAAGCCGGCGGTCTAGCCGCGACGGCTGGCGAAGAACGAGCGCAGTAGCGCACCCGCTTCGCCCTCACGCACACCTTCGGTCACCGGGGGCCTGTGGTTGAGACGTAGATCGCTGCACACCTGATACAAGCTGACGACTGCGCCGGCTTTCGGGTCTGTCGCGCCGAACACGACGCGGCCGATGCGCGCGTTGACCAACGCGCCGGCGCACATCACGCACGGTTCCAGCGTGACGTACAGCGTGCAGTCGTGCAGCCGCCAATGCCCGACAACCTGCGCGGCATCGCGGATGGCCAGCACCTCGGCGTGGGCCGTGGGGTCGCCTGTCAGCTCGCGTTCGTTGTGCCTCGCGGCGATCACCTTGCCGTCGAGCACCACCACGGCGCCGATCGGCACGTCGTCGTGAGCAGTGGCTGCCCGTGCCTGGTCAAGCGCGAATTGCATCGCGTCGTCGTCGGTCAGCGGTGCCGTCACAGCGGAGGGGGTGGGATTCGAACCCACGGAGGGTTGCCCCTCACACGCTTTCCAAGCGTGCCGATTCGGCCGCTCTCGCACCCCTCCCGGGGAAGCGCAAGGGTAGCGGTCACGCTAGGATTGCACCACCGAGCTTTGAAGGTGGCGAACTTTGGCACCCGCCGAGTGAGGTGACGGTCGGGCCCTGTGCGACGGGCGTCCGGGAATCAGGTCAGGACCGGGAGGTAGCAGCCTTCAACGGTAGCGCTCGTGTGCCGCAGGTAGCCTGGCCGTCACTTCAGTCGGCGGGTGCAGTTCGTTTCGCGAGACGTTCGGCCCGGTCCACCAGGTGCGGCGCGCCGAGCTCGTCGCAAACGGCCGCGAAGCTGTCGGTTGGGCCCTCCCAACGCCAGTCGTCGACCGCTCCGACGGGCACGTCGACCTCGATGGTCGCGATGCGTCGAAACAGCAGGGCGAGCTCAAGTTGGTCGCGGAGCGTGACCGCCAACTTCTCGGCGCCGCGCAGTGCGGGAAGCCCCCAATCGGCCGACGATGCCGGAATGTCGGTGATCGACCCGAACTTGGCGAGCACGGTTGCGGCGCTCTTCGCCCCCCACCCGGACAAGCCGGGGTAGCCATCGGCCGAATCGCCGACGAGCGCCAAATAGTCTGCGATCGAGGCGGGACCGACACCGAACTTGGCGGTCACCGCGGCCTCGTCGAGGATCTCTCCCTTGCGCCGGTCGTACTGCACCACACGGGTGCCGCGCACACATTGGCCGAGGTCCTTGTCGGGTGTCACGATCAACGCCTGGGTGACGCGCGGGTCGGCGTCGGCGACTGCTGCCGCAGCTCCGAGGGCATCGTCGGCCTCGTACTCGACCATTGCCCACGTCGTGAACCCGGCGCTGACCAAGGCCTGCTCCATCAGGGGGATCTGTTCGAGCAGTTCCGGATCCATGCCGGCGCTGGTCTTGTAACCCGGCCACATGTCGTTGCGAAAGCTCTCGATGACATGATCGCTGGCGACCCCCAAGTGGGTGGCGCCATCGCTGACGAGCTGCAGCGTCGACGCCACCACTCCGATGGTCGCGGCGTACGGAACAGCTTCGGCGTGGCGCGCCACTTGGCCGAAATGTTGTCGGAACAATTCGTAGGTTCCATCGATCAAATGAACGCGCACGGGGCCACCGTAGTCGGCAAAGATCTCTCAAGATTGGGGCAAGTTCGACCGATGAAATCTCCGTGGCGAACGAACTACCGAATACACCGGCATGGGTGCCGGCAGCACCGAGCGAGCATCCCCCGCCCGTGCAGGCTGCCGCGGCTCCTTCGTCCACCGAGATGCTCGCGGCGACCATTGCAGGCGCTGTCGAACGGCAACTCACGCAGTACATCTCGACGATGTCGCAACAGGTCGAGGCAACGCGTCGAATCTGCCGAGGCTGCACGCCTCGAGATGCGCGCCGAATTCGCCCAACAGCTCGAGGCGCTGACCGCCCGAGTCGATGCCAACCATCAGGCCAATGATCGCTATCAGGCGGCCCTGCAGGCGGCGCTGGAAGAGCGACTCGCCGAGTTCGCCAACCATCAGCACCAGACGTTGACGACGATCAACGCCAAGCTCGCCGGCCTGCCGGCGCTGGTGCAGGCCGAGCTGCCTGCCCAGTTCGCGCCGCTGAGCCAAGCACTGCGCGAGTACCTGGAGCACAAGACTGCAGCGGTCGAAACGCAGATCGACGAACTCCACAAGTCCAGCCGCCGTTTCGACGAGCAGGCCGCCTCGATCGTCGCACACATCAACGAGACCGTCGCCGCGTTGTCGCGGAGAATGGATGACGGCGATCTGGCGGTCACCCGCAATGTCGATCAGCGCCTCGGTGACGTGCGCGGACTGGTCGACCAAGCCGGGGCCGATGTCGCCCGCCAACTCGCCGAGCACGGGCAGATCCTCTCGCAACGCGTCGATGCCATCGACATGAAGATGGTGGATCGTGCAATGGCGATGGAAGAGCGGATCAACGATCACAACGGCGTCAAGATCGCGAATCTCGAAGCGACGATCGGTCGCGTCGGGGCGGGATTCGACGATGCGATGGGTGCGCTCTCGAAGCGGATCGTCGATCTCGAAGCCAGCCTGCTGGAGGCCGGCGACCGTATGGACGGTCTGGCCGCGGACGTGGCCAAGGTGGACGAAGAAGCGATCAACGCGGTCAAAGAGCAACTGTCCAGCGCTGTCGGTGAGGCGATGCTCGTTCGAATCGAAGTGGATCGCTTCATCGCCACGCAGGCGGAGAAGTTCGACGCGACGGCACTGCGCATGTCGGAGATCGAGGCCCAATTGGCCGACACGATGGACGTCAGCGAGGCCGTGCAACTCGAACGCCTCGAGGAGATCGAGCGGGCATTGCTGGAGCTCGATCCCAATCAGTTCGTCCGCAAGGTCGAAGCGAACAACGGTGGCGGATTCCCATCACCGCACACCAATCCATCGCTGCCGGCGGGCAGCACGAATACATCATCGGAGCCCAGCTACTCGTCGTTCTGACGATGAGCTGGTATACGCCCCCACTGGCGGGAGACGGGCACTATGGCACTGTTCCAGAAGACAAAAGATTCACCTGACGCATCGTCGCTGCCGGCGCCTCGACTCGAGGCCCCACCGGTTGTCGTCGGTGAGGCTGCGGCGGAGTGCATGCGTGTCGGCCAACTGTTGGTCGATGGCGAGCAGATCACCGCCGAGCACCTGGCGAGCGCACTGTCCGGCGCCAACGGCGACCTGTTGCACTTCGCCGACACCGTCCTGAAGTTGGGCGCCGATCGCACCGAGGTTGCCAAGGCAGTTGCCGAGGTCACCGAGGTCGCCTTGCTCGATTCGAAATCGATCGAACTGCCCGACAACGCCAAGGACTTCCTCGACGAGAAGATCGTCCGCGCCCATTGCGTGATCGGTATCGCCGACGAGGACGGAACGCTCGTTGTCATCGCTGCCGACCCGAGCGGGCCGCGACGCCGAGCCGTCGAGGCAGCTGCGGGTCGACCCGTGCGCTGGACGGTCGCCGACCCGGCCACCATCCGAACGTTCATCGACCGCACGTACCGCGCCAACGACGAGATCGAGAAGCTGGTCAGGGTTTTCGAGGTCGGCGACGACCAGAGCAAGGTGGCGGCGGCCGCTGCCGAAGTGAGCCTCGACGATCAGGCCCCGATCATCCAGTTGGTCAGCCGCATCGTCAGTCAGGCGATGCGCGACCGCACGTCCGACATTCACGTCGAGCCGCTCGACGACAAGTTGCGCATCCGGTTCCGCATCGACGGTCACCTGGTCGAGGCCTTCAGCTTGCCGATCAGTGTGCACCCGGCTCTCAGCAGCCGCTTGAAGATCATGAGCGGCATGAACATCGTCGAGAAGCGCAAGCCGCAAGACGGTCAGTTCTCGACGGTGATCGACGGCAAGGAAGTCGACGTTCGCGTCGCCAGCGTGGCGACCGTGTTCGGCGAGAAGATCGTCATGCGTATTCTCGACAAGAGCCGGTCGATGATCGGTCTCGGTGAGCTCGGGTTTCCACGCGAGACGTACCTGCACTACTCGAAGATGATCCACTCGCCGTTCGGCATGGTCATCTGCGCCGGCCCCACCGGTGCCGGCAAGACCACCACGTTGTACGCCTCGCTGCTCGAGGTCAACTCCAGCGGTACCAACGTCACCACGGTCGAGGATCCGGTCGAGTACGTGTTCCCCGGCATCAACCAGATCCAGACCAACGAGCAAGCCGGCCTGACGTTCGCCACAGGCCTCAAGGCAATTCTTCGTCAAGACCCCGACGTGATCCTTGTGGGCGAGATCAGAGATGCCGATACAGCACGTATCGCCGTCCAGTCTGCTCTCACCGGTCACTTCGTCTTGTCGTCGCTTCACGGCACCGACAGCGTTGCCGCGCTCCACCGCTTCCTCGACATGGGCATCGAGGCCTTCTTGATCGCCTCGGCCGTGGTCGGCGTGATCGGCCAGCGTCTGCTGCGCCGCATCTGCGACGCGTGCAAGGAGCCGTACACGCCGGGCGCCGACGAGCTCGCTGCGTTCCGCCAGCACAGTGGCGGCAGCGACAAGTCGCAGTTCTTCCACGGAGCCGGCTGCAACTTCTGTGCCGGCACCGGCTACCGCGACCGCATCGGCGTGTACGAGCTGTTGCGCATCACCCCCGAGCTCCGTCGTCTGATCGTCGGCTGGGCAACCACCGAAGAACTCCGTCGGCTCGCCGTCGCCCAAGGCATGCGCACGATGCTGCGCGAAGGCATGGCGCTGGTCGAGAACGACGTCACCACAGTCCCCGAAGTCATCAAGACCCTTTACGCCAGCTAGGAGCCACGAAATGCCCAGGTTCGCATATGCCGCCATCGACGCCACAGGTGCGTCCGTCGAAGGCGTGACCAAAGCCGACACCCTCGGTGATGCGCGCGCTGCCTTGCTGGATCAGAACCTCTATCCGGTGAAGATCCAAGAAAAGCGCGGCGCGCTCGACTTCGAATTGACGAAGGAGAAGGTCAAGAAGAAGGAGTTGATGCACTTCACGCGTCAGCTCGCGGTCTTCGTCAGGGCCGGTATCCCCATCACCGAAGCAATGCAGATCATCGGTGACGAGACGGAAGATGTTGCGTTGCAACGCACGATCACGATGATGGTCGACGACCTGCGCAACGGCGGCACGCTGTCGGAGGTTGCCGGCAAGCATCCCGAGTGCTTCCCCAACTACTACATCGGGATCATGCAGTCGGCAGAGCTGACCGGCAACCTCGACGAGACGTTGGAGAGTCTGGCCGGCTACCTCGAGCGTGAGCTCGAGACCCGATCGAAGGTCGTGCAGGCGTTGTCGTACCCGGGTGTCGTGATGGTCATGGCCATGTTCACCGTGGTGGTCTTGGCCGGCTACGTGCTTCCGCAGTTCAAGCCATTGTTCGAAGAGCTCGATGCCGATCTACCGTTCACTACTCGGGCGTTGCTGTTCGTCGCCACGCTGTTCAGCACGTTGTGGTACATCCCCTTCAGCGTGTTCTGCGCGTTCGGCGGCACTCTGTACTGGCTGTTCAGGACCGACAGTGGACGACCGGTCAAGGACAAGCTGGTCCTGCAGGATCCCGGTGATCAAGGGCATCGTCGAATACGCGATTCTCGAGCGGTTCTGCCGCATCCTGGCGGCGATGGTCAAGGCAGGCGTTCCGTTGCCCGAAGGCATGAAGACGACGACCGAGTCGACGTCCAACGTCGTGTTCCGCGAGCGCCTGGAGATGGCACAGATCGAGATGGTCGAGGGTGGCGGTTTCGCCAAGCCCCTCGCCGCGACCGAGCTGTTCCCTGGCGCGGCCAAGCAGATGTTCAAGGTGGGTGAAGAGACCGGAACGCTCGACAAGCAGCTGGAAGTTGCCGGCATGTACTTCGACCGCGAGCTCGAGAGCCGGATCAAGAAGTTCACGACGATGTTCGAGCCGATCATGATCATCTTCGTCGGATTGATCGTCGGCTTCGTCGCAGTCGCCCTGGTGCAGGCCATGTATGGCGTGCTCGGCGAGACCAAGAACGCTGTCTGATCAGCGGCGCATGAATCGGTCGATGCACCACTGACCGATGAAGATCGCCACGATCGTGCCGAATGCCAGAAATGGTCCGAACGGCACCGACGTCTTTCGACCGGCGCGGCCGGTGGCCATCATCGCCACGCCAACGACCGCGCCGGTGAAGAAGCCGATGAACAATCCGACGGCGACGAGCCCTGGGTTGAGCCAACCCAGGTATGCGCCCAGCAATGGCGACAGCCGCACGTCTCCGTCGCCCATGCCGCCGCGGCTGGCGATGTAGACGATGCCCATGAACGCAAAGGCAATTCCTGCGCCGAGCAGCATCATCCAGATTCGTTCGGGCTCGTCGTTGACGATCGCAGCGAGACACAACAGCGGTATCCCGATGAGCGCGGTGACGTAGATGATCTGTCGTGGGAGGCGCTTGGTCTTCAGGTCGATCCAACTGAGACCGACCAATCCGACGGCCAGCACGCAGTACGCGGGCAGTGCCCAGTCGAGTCCGAACTTCCACGCGAACAAACCGAACAGCAGGCTCGTAACAAGCTCAAGAATCAACGGTTCCTTACCGATATCTATACGACAGCGGCGACATTTGCCTCGCAGTGCGAGCCAACTGAACACCGGAATCAGATCTCGGAAACCAAGGTTGAGGCCGCAGTTTCCGCATGCCGAGCCAGGGGAGACGATCGATGCGCCACGAGGCACACGGTCGACAACCACGGTGAGGAATGAACCGAACAACAGGCCGTACGCGGCAGCAATAGCAATCGTCATAAGTAAGAAGAGCCACTCCTCGGGGCGGCGG
Organism: Ilumatobacteraceae bacterium; assembly: GCA_963779295.1. Lineage (GTDB taxonomy): Bacteria > Actinomycetota > Acidimicrobiia > Acidimicrobiales > Ilumatobacteraceae > JAENVT01. The sequence goes on along the minus strand of CAVZXO010000008.1, from coordinate 408,512 downwards.
GCACACGGGAGGCTAGTCCGATGTTCAATCCAGACCCCACGTTGGTCACATTGCTGCAGGCAACTGTTGCGGCGGGAGCCAGTGACTTGCACCTGTCGGTGGGTCGTCCACCGACGGCACGCCGAGACGGCACGCTCGTGCCGTTCGAGGGCGTCAGCACCCTGACTCCGCAGGAGACCGAGCGCATCGTGTTCTCGTTGTTGGCCGACTTCCAACGCAAGGAGCTCGACGAGGTTCTGCAGGTCGACTTCTCGTTCGGCCTCGAGGGTCTCGGCCGTTTCCGTGCCAACGCCTTCAAGCAGCGCAACACATATGCGCTCGCCCTCCGCGTCGTGCCCTACCGTGTGCGTTCGCTGGAGGAGCTCGGTGCCCCGGCAGCGTGTACCGACATCTTGAACAAGCCGTACGGGCTGGTGCTCGTCGTGGGTCCGACCGGTTCCGGTAAGAGCACGACGTTGGCGGCGATGATCGACCGGATCAACGAGACCCGCCCCGTGCACATCCTCACCATCGAAGACCCGGTCGAGTATCTCCACTCCCACAAGATGGCGATGGTCAACCAGCGCGAGGTCGGCACCGATGTGCAGAGCTTCACCGACGGTTTGCGCAGCGCCTTGCGTGAAGACCCCGATGTCATTCTCCTCGGCGAAATGCGCGACCTCGACTCGATCGCGATCACGTTGACGCTGGCGGAGACCGGTCACCTCGTGTTCGGCACATTGCACACCAACGATGCCTCGCAGGCTCTCGACCGTATCGTCGACGTGTTCCCGCCCGAGCGCCGTGACCAGATCCAGATCATGCTCGCCGGTTCGCTGCAGGGTGTCATCAGCCAGCGCCTGCTGCCGGCAGAGGGTGGCGGCCGAGTCGCCGCCTACGAAGTCCTGATGGCCAACGACGCTGTCCGCAACCTCGTGCGTGAGGGCAAGTCGCGTCAGCTGCGCAACACGATGATCTCCGGCCAGCAAGAGGGCATGCAGACCATCGAGATGGACCTCGCCCGCCTGGTGGCCAGCGGCATCATCAGCTTCGAGACCGCCGCCAGTGCCAGTGCCTTCCCCAAGGAGATCATGGCGCAGGCCGCGACCGCAGCGGTCGCAGATGCAGGCCCAGGCGACGGTTGCCGCCGGCCAGGCCGCAACGACCGGTTCCGGTCAACTCGTCGGCGTCTGACGCGTCCATTGTCATGGTTGCCGTCGAAGCTTCCGTACAAGACGCTGGGCGGCATCGTGCCGTGCCCGGGCGGTTGGCTGATCCTGCCTGCTCGCTTGGCCGGTGTCACGGTCAACGCCGAGGAACCAGAGGTCGTCCGCAATCTGATGGACGTGCTCGAGTACAAGCCGAAGTTCGACGCTGCGGCGATCTACGCCCCGATCGGGTTCTTCGAGGAACCGTACGGTCCATACCGCCCGTGCGATGCCGAAGCCCGCGACATGGTCGGCTGGCCCCGCGTGGTCGGCGATCAAGCCGATGCCGTCGCGAGCCGCGCTGCGTGCCAAGACCCGCGACGAGGCGAGGGCGCTCGAGCCGTGGCTGACCAACGACGACTTCCGCCGATTCAAGTGGTGGCGTGAGGCCGAGCGCGAGTTCCAACCGTTCCATCAACGCATGTTCTTCGCCGCCCATCCCGATCTCAGCTTCACCAACCTCAACGGCGACGTTCCGTTGACGACGTCGCCGCATCACCCCGATGGTGTGCTCGAGCGGATGCAACTGATCCGCGACAAGCTGCCCGGCGCAGAGGACGTGATCATGGGGGCACCGCCTGCAGGTGCTGCCCAGCTGCACCTGATGCAGGCGTGCGCCCTGGTGTGGACCGCCCGGCGCGCAGCCGGCCGGGCGATGAGCCGCCTGCCGATGGACCCCAACTGGGATGAGGCCGGCATGCGCATGGAGCTCGTTCGCTGAGACATTGGCCGAGCGGACCTACCGCTCGGTAACGTCGGTGCATGCAGGACGTGGCGGAAGCCATCGAGCACGGTGCGACTGGCGACGAGATCGCCGCGCTCGCTGTCCCCGAGTCGTATCGAGCCGCCCATGTGCTGAAGGCCGAGCAAGGGATGTGGGCCGGCGTTGCGTCGGCCGACAAGGACCCGCGCCAGAGCCTGCACGTCGGCGACGTGCCGACGCCTGCGCTGGCCCCGGACGAGGCCTATGTCGCCGTGATGGCCAGCAGCATCAACTTCAACACCGTGTGGAGCAGCATCTTCGAACCGATCAGCACGTTCGGATCGCTCGCCCGTCTGGCCCGCGAGAGTGAATGGGCTCAGCGCCACGACCAGCCGTACCAGGTGGTCGGCAGCGACGCCGCCGGCGTCGTGCTGCGGGTCGGTGCGGCAGTGCGCAACTGGAAGCCGGGCGACCGTGTCACGGTGCACTGCAACCACGTCGACGACCAGGACCAGACAGCTCACGACGACTCGATGATGGCCAGCAACCAGCGGATCTGGGGCTACGAGACCAACTTCGGCGGGCTCGCCGATCTCGCCGTTGTGAAGGCCAACCAGCTACTTCCAAAGCCGGCACACCTGACGTGGGAGGAAGCCGCCGTCAACGCCCTGTGCAACTCGACCAGTTACCGCATGCTGGTTTCCCGCAACGGGGCGGCGATGAAGCAGGGCGACGTCGTGCTGATCTGGGGGGCAACCGGCGGTATCGGTGCGTATGCCGCCCAGTACGTGCTCAACGGTGGCGGTATCCCGGTGTGCGTCGTGTCGTCGCCCGACAAGGCTGCAATCCTGCACTCGATGGGTGTCGAGGCGGTCATCGATCGGCGTGCGGCCGACTACCGGTTCTGGAAGGACGAACACACCCACGACGAGGCCGAGTGGCGACGGTTCGGAAAGGACATCCGCGACCTCGTCGGCGAGGATCCCGACATCGTCTTCGAGCATCCCGGCCGGTCGACGTTCGCGGCGTCGATGTACGTCGCCAAGCGAGGCGGCACGGTCGTCTCGTGCGCGGCCACCAGCGGCTTCATGCTCGAGTTCGACAACCGTCATTTCTGGATGCGCCTGAAGCGGCTGATCGGCAGCCACTTCGCCAACTACAAAGAGGCGTGGGAAGCCAACCGCCTGGTGTCGAAGGGAATGATCCATCCCGTGCTGTCGCAGGTGTTCGCCCTCGAGCAGACTGGCGAGGCTGCGTACCAGGTGCACCACAACATGCACGAGGGCAAGATCGGCGTGCTCTGCCTGGCACCGGTGGAGGGCCTCGGTGTCACCGATCCCGAGATGCGCGACCGGCTCGGCGACAAGCTGCACCGCTTCCGCCGCTGAGCCTCATCGAGAACAACCGGAAAACGGCAGAAGCCGGGCCCGAAGGCCCGGCTTCTTCAGTTCTAGTCTCCGAAGAGGATCAGAAGGCTACGCCGTCACAATCCTGGCCGCGTCGCAGCGACGAGGTGTAGCTCGATGGCGACGGCCGAGCCGCTGCCGGCGATGGGGTGTAGGTGAAGTTGCCGCTGATACGATCCGTCGGCGAGGAGGCCGTTGGTCTCGAGCTCGGCCAGGTCAGCCGGGTACGACGCCGCGGTCGGCCATGTTGGCCTCGATGGCGGTCTGCAGCGTCTTGTGGTCAGCCCGGCAGGCTGTCTCTTTGCCTCGGGTCGTGATGCCCTGCACCGCGAACACCGTGACGGTGGCCAAGATGCCGAGGATGACGATGACGATCAGCAGTTCAACGAGGGTGAATCCCTTGTCCTGCTTCTTCTCTTGCAACTTCGATGTGGTTTTCCATGATGAGCGTTCCTCCCGCTTTTAGGGTTTCAATCCACGTTTTGGTGAACGCTTTTGGATGTCCCCGCAAGCGCAAATAAATGATCGGATTGTCCGCTCCATTCCTTGAGCGGAAAATTCGCAAGCGTTCCTCAAGCCTTTTACGTTCAAGAGTCAAGGCCCTCACACCGATACGTCTTATGTACGCCCGTGTGGGAGCGGTACTTGGAAGAAGGGCATCGCGATGCGACGTAACGACAAGAGCTGGATGGAACTCGACGAGTTGTTGGAGCCGTTTCTTCCGGCGGAACACGAGCAGACCGGAACCGCCGTGGCCGTCGAATTTCGCAATCGGCTCGTCAAGCTCGAGCAGCAGGTGATGTCGCAGTACACCGCGATGGCCGCATACGCGACGATCGCCAAGACCGATTCCGAGGCAGTGAAGGTCGAGGCTCGTGCAGACCTCGATCGGTCGCAGTCGACCGTGATCGGGTTGATCGAGAAGTTGCGTGGCGAAGTGAACATTCGGCTCGACGGTCTCGAGCGTCGTTCCTCCAATGGCGACATGAACGCCGACGGTGTGTCTCGACTGTCGAAGGTCGAGAACGATCTGGCTCAGGCGCTCGCTGCAGTGCAGCAACTGCTCGAGGAGAATCAGGAACTGCGCACGCAGATCGCCGGCCTCGTCGAGCAGAAGATGCAAGAGCAGGGTTGGCTTGTCAGCAGCGGCTCGGCCGAGGCGCTCTACCTTCGCTGACGGTCCCGGTCCTGGCGGTGCGCCGGACTATTCCTGAACGAGTTCGATCAGCGTGCCGAGGCTGCCCTTCGGATGGATGAAGGCAACCGTGGTGCCACGGCTGCCCGGCCGAGGCACTGAGTCGATGGCCGTGGCGCCCGCCGCAACCATCGCTGCCAGTGCGGCGGCACAATCGTCGACGCGGTAGCCGACGTGGTGCAAGCCCTCGCCACGCTTCTCGATCGAGCGGGCGATCGGCGAGTCCGGCCGGGTCGCCGCGGTGAGCTGGATGTAGCTGTCGGCCACCTTGATCAGCGCCTCCTCGACACCGTCGCTCTCGACGATCTCGCGATGAGTCCACCTCTGCGCCGAACGCCCGACGGTAGTAGTCGATCGCCGCGTCGAGGTCGCGGACGGCGATGGCGATGTGGTCGATTTCGGTCAGGATCATCGCTTCAGTCAAGCAGGTGGCCGGCCGGCAGGACCAGCGCCGCGACGCACGCTCCGCGGTTGACCAGTACCCTTGTGTGGTGCCCATGAATCGCAGAAGCGGCTATTGGCGCGCCACGCTCGTTGCGGCAGCAATGATCGTGCTCAGCGCTTGCATGCCGAGCCGGTACCTCAACGGCTGGGTGCCGTACTGGAACGCAACCCAGGGCCGCGCCGGGTTCACGAACCACGGGTCGCATGTTCAACGACATCTCGCCGTTCTTCTTCAGCGCCCAACCCGACGGCACGATCGCACTCGTCGGTTCGCCAGACACAACTCAACACGACGGTCGACGCGGCGCATGCTCAGGGTCTCACCGTGCTGCCGTCGATCACCGACGGCAGCGGCAAGTGGATGATGGCGACGGTGATCCTGGCCAACACCACCAGCCGCACTCAGCACGTGCAGAACATCGTCAACCTCGTCATGTCCAACGGCTTCGACGGCATCGATCTCGACTACGAGGGTTTTGCTTTCACCGACGGCGTGGCGTCGTGGCGACCACCGAACCCGGTGTGGGTCGCGTTCGTCACTGAACTTGCCGCCGCGCTTCACGCCAACGGCAAGCTGCTCTCGGTCACCATCCCGCCGACATGGATGGAGGCCGGTGTCGTTCGCGGCTACCCCGTCTACGCGCCGGCTGAGATCGGTGCTGTCGCCGACCGCGTCAAGCTGATGGTCTACGACTGGAGCGTCGGCTCGCCGGGCCCGATCTCGCCGATGTCGTGGGTCAACCTCGTGATCGCCTACAACGATCCCATCGTGCGCGAACCACAAGTTGCAGCTCGGCATCCCGGCATACGGCCGCAACTGGGGTCGCCAGGTCGTTCGCCGGCGAGATCTGTCCCGACGGCGCGCTCGCGACCGCGCAGCATCGAACTCGAGAACATGCAAGGTGTCATCGATGCGCACGGCTCGCCGACGCTCGTGCGCCACAACTCCGGCGACGTGTTCTTCACCTACGACGTCGTCGAGACCGGGTACAGCACGACGCCGATTCCGGCGCCGCCGTACAGGCCTGCGCCCGCCGGGAATCCAAGAGTTGTCGATCCGGCGGCGACGGCCGCGTTGCAGCCGGCACTGCGGTTGACCCCGCCGACGGTCCAATTGTCGTGCACCGTTCGCCACTTCGTCTACTTCCCCGATGCCATCACCATCGGGATGCACGCCCAGGCCGCGATCAACGCCGGTTGGGGTGGGGTCGTGCTGTGGGCGCTGGGCTACGAGACGCCCGAGGTCTATCAAGCGCTCGCCGCAACAACGCCGTAAGTTGTACGTCGACAACGAGTACTGGATCGAGCGCCCGAGATGGGTGCCAAGGAGAGGAGCAGCAGCGATGGCAGGGTCGTACATCGTCGCCGGAGCACGGACACCGATCGGCAAGATGAGCGGAGCGCTTGCGTCGCTCAGCGCAGCCGAGCTCGGCGGACTGGCCATCAAGGCCGCCCTCGAACGAGCCGGTGTCGCGCCCGAAGAGGTCGAGCACGTACTGATGGGCCAGGTGCTGATGGCCGGCCAGGGCCAGGTGCCGTCCCGCCAGGCTGCAGTCAAGGCCGGCATTCCGATGAGCGTGCCCAGCGTCAACATCAACAAGGTCTGCCTGTCGGGTCTCAACACCATCTACCTCGCCGACCAGATGATTGCGGCCGGCGATGCCGACATCGTGATCGCCGGCGGCATGGAGAGCATGACCAACGCCCCGTACCTCGCGGCGGGTGCCCGCAGCTGGCTTTCGCTACGGCAACACCGAGCTCGCCGACGCGATCATCAGCGATGGTCTGTGGTGTGCGTTCGACGCGTGCCTGATGGGTCTCGGCACCGAGCGCTACTCGGCCGGCGGGATCACCCGCGAGCAGCAAGACGATGTCGCGATGAAGTCCAACGAACGCGCCGCGAACGCAATCAAGGACGGCCGATTCGCCGAGGAGATCACCCCCGTCAGCATTGCCCAGAAGCGCGCCGAGCCGACTCCTCGTCGAGACCGACGAAGGTGTGCGACCGGGCACGACGATGGAATCGCTCGCAACGTTGCGTCCCGCGTTCGACAAGGAAGGCACCATCACCGCGGCCAACGCATCGCAGATCAGTGACGGCGGATGCGCGCTGGTGATGATGAGCGAGCGCGCCGTCAACGCCCGCGGCGTCGCTCCGCTCGGTCAGGTCGTCGGCGTACGGCATGGTGGCCGGGCCCGACAACGCGTCGCTGCTGCATCAGCCGAGCCGGGCCATCAAGGCCGCCCTCGCCCGTGCCGGCAAGACGGTCGGCGATGTCGATCTGTTCGAGATCAACGAGGCGTTTGCCGCAGTCGGCATCGCCTCGATGCACGACCTCGGGATCAGCGACGAGATCGTCAACGTCAACGGTGGTGCCATCGCCCTCGGCCACCCGATCGGCATGAGCGGAAACCGGCTGGCGCTGACCTTGCTGCACGAGCTGCGCCGTCGCGGGGGTGGCCTCGGTGCGGCCGCATTGTGCGGTGGCGGGGGACAAGGCGACGCGTTACTCGTTCGTAGCCTTTGAGCCCAAAGTTAGGCTCGCAGTAGTTGTCCGAACACTCTTGGTAGATATTGCTTGACATTTGCTGGCGGCGGTCGTAATGTAACCGTCACATAGCCGTCAGTGACACCGTCCCGTTGCTGATGTGAGTTCTGGGGTACCGCCTCTGGAGCTGGCCCGTCCGCCCGCTACCAGGTCCAGGAGTGGTACCCCAGCCGATTTTTCCGGACAAGTCACGTCGACGAGTGACTTCGGGGCAGTCGAGGTGCTCGGCGCTCAGCCGGCGAGTTCTCGTCGGCCTTCGAGCGCTCGACCGAGCGTCAACTCGTCGGCGTACTCCAGGTCGCCGCCGACCGGCAGGCCACTGGCGATCCGTGTGACCCGGATGCCGAACGGCTTCAGCATCCGCCCCAGATAGAGCGCGGTGACTTCGCCCTCGGTGTTGGGATTGGTGCAGACGATCACCTCTTGCACGCCTTCCGGCTCGAGCCGGGCGAAGAGCTCTTTCATCTTCAACTGCTCCGGACCTATCCCATCGAGCGGGCTCATCGCGCCGAGCAGAACGTGATAGCGACCGCGGAACTCGCCTGTCTTCTCGATCGACACGATGTCGCGGGATTCCTCCACGACGCACAACGTCGTCGTGTCGCGGCGATCATCGAGACAGATCGGACAGAACTCGCCGTCGGCGAAGTTCCAGCAACGCGCGCAGAACCGGACGCGTGCCTTGGCGTCGGTGATCGACATCGCCAACCGAGTGACATCGTCGGCCGGCAACTTGAGGAGGTGGAAGGCGATGCGCTGCGCGGACTTCGGGCCGATGCCGGGCAGGCGACCGAGTTCGTCGATGAGTGCCTGAACAGGTTGCGTGTACACCGCCACTAGGTGCGCTCCTCGATGATCTCGGAGCCGGGGAAGGCCTGCGTCAAACGGTCGATCGGCGACACGATTGCATCGGGCGGGACGTCGACGAGATCGCCTGTGTCGATGTCCTCGTCGGCCTGGACCGGTTCGGCGCGCTTCAGTTGGACGACGTTGTCGTCGTGCGTCGGTGCCTTGATCGACCACCAGTGAGAGCGCAACCTTGCGGCCAACTGCGGCGGCAAGGGCCTTCTCGACGTCGAGCCGGTACTCCTCGGCGCGCAGCCGATGTGGCTCGCCGGCGAAACTGATGACCAATGCGCCGCCCGCCATGGTGCCGACCTGGGCGCCCATGTAGATGGCCTTGGCCATGCCGCGCAACGCCGGGCGCACCTGTGACTCGAACAGCGTCGGGATCTGGCTGTCGTCGACGGCCTGACCGGCGGTCGCTGGCGCGTTGCCTGCGGAGGCAGCCGGAGCCGATGGTCGAAGCCGGCGACGGCGCGGCCGGCGCGGACTGCGAGGGATGCCCGAGTGCGTCACTGTGCCCAGGGGCACCAGAACCTGCGGACGAACCGGATGCGGCGTCGCGCCGGGCGCGGCCGCCGATCGTTGCCCGCCCGGTGTTGGGGTCTGTGGGAACGGCCCGTGGCGCCGGTGTCGCTGCAGCGCCGGCAGCGACCGTTTGCTCGAGGCGTTCGAGTCGAGACATCAGGCTGTGCAGATCGGCTCCCGAAGCATCGTGGGTCAATTGGACCAACGCGACTTCCAGCAACAACCGCGGATCGGGTGCATGGCGCATCTCGACGAGCATCTCACCGAGCCGCTCCATTGCCGCGCACGATCGACGCCGCGCCGAGACGGGAAGCCAGCGACGACACCTCTGCTTCTCGTTCCGCCGGAAGCTGCACCAACTCCGGCGCCATCAGCGCAAGGAAGCAGTCGCGCAGATGGCGGATGATCTCTTCGGTGAGTGTGCGTGGATCGCGACCCTGCAGCACGGCGTGCGCGACCACCGCGAGCGCTCGACCCGGGTCGTGCTCGATGAACGCTTCGACGAACTCATCGAGCGGCGTGGCCTCAGGTGCCTCACCGCCGCTGGCCGCGACAACCTCGAGGGCCGAGATGGTGTCGCGTGCAGAACCGCCGCCTTGGCGTAGCACTGCTTGAACGGCGGCGTCGGTGACTTCGATGCCTGCATCGCCCGCGAGCCATCTGATGTGCTCTTCGAGGACGTCCATCGGCAACAGGTGGAACTGCAGGTGCTGGGTGCGGCTGCGGATCGTGTCGCTGACCTTCTGCGGATCGGTTGTCGCGAGAACGAAGACGACGTGCGGCGGCGGCTCCTCCAGGGTCTTCAACAGAGTGGCCTCGGCAGCCTTCGAGAGCATGTGCACCTCGTCGAGGATGTAGACCTTGTGCCGGCCCGGTGTGCCGAGCGACGCCTTCTCGATCAGGTCGCGCATCGCGTCGACGCCGTTGTTGCTCGCCGCGTCGAGCTCGTGCACGTCGTAGCTGGTGCCGCGCTCGACCGCGATGCACGAGTCGCACTCGCAGCACGGTTCGCCATCGACGGGACGTTCGCAATTGAGCACTTTGGCGAGGATGCGCGCCGATGAGGTCTTGCCGGTTCCGCGTGGACCGGAGAACAGATACGCCTGGCCTTCGCGCTGATTGATGACCGCGTTGCGCAGCGCCCGAACCACATGCTCTTGCCCGCGCAACTCGCTGAAACGTCGCGGGCGATACCGGCGGTAGAGCGACTGAGTAGCCATCGTCGTCGAGCCTACTCAGGGGGTGCGACATTGAGTTCGCTCGCTCCTGGTCGCACCTCGATCAACCGGTGAGCAATCTCGCCAGGCTTCGGGCGTGGTGGCGTGGCCTGCTCGCGCCCATCCTCTAGCGTTGAGTTACCTGCATGAAGACACTCCCCTCGCCCGTCCGCGCCGTCTGTCGCGCCATTGCCGTCTTCGGCCCCGCTGTCATCGTGGGCATCGCCGTCGTCGGAGCATTCGCTGTCCCGCATGCCGATGCGGCTGACAACACCCTGGTCTCCTCGTCGCCGACGGCCGGCACCACGGTGGAATCGTCGCCGCCATCGCTGTTGCTGACCTTCGCTTCGGCGCTCGGCGCGACCAACACCGTCGAGGTCGTGTGCAACGGCGCCCCCATCGCAGTCGGCACACCGCAGGTCGGGCTCGACGGCGTCTCGCTCACCGTTTCCGTCCCGAACCCGCTGCCGAAGGGCGAGTGCGCCGTCTCGTGGCTGGTCACGCAGCCCGACGGACAGAGTGGCGGCAGCTCGACGTTCCTCTTCACCATTGCCAACGACCCGGTACCCACGTTGGCTCCGGTGGTGACGACCCCAACCGTGGGTTCCACGCCCGGCCCCGGGCTCGACAGCGCCGCCCGTCACGCCTACGGAGACCACAGACACGACGCCGCCGGAATCCGGATCGGGCGGCCCGCTCGGTCTCTCGCGGCTGCTCATCTCGCTCGGCGTTGCCGTGCTGTTCGGCTCGCTGGTACTGATCGCGACGGCGTGGCCGGAAGGTGTCGAGTACATCCTCACCGTGCGGTTCCTTCGCTCTGCCTGGCTGCTGACACTGGCGTTCGCCATCTTCAACGCGGCATGCGTGGCGGCACAGATCTCGGGCAAGGGCATCGGCAGTTCACTGTCGCCGACGGCGTGGGGCGATCTCACCGAAACGACGCCCGGTATCGCCGCGCTGGCGCGCGTGATCTTCGTGCTTCTCACCGGCTGGGTCGTGATGCGTCCCGAGCGTGTCATCGATCCGGCCACACAGCTTCCTGCGCTTGCACTCCCTGGGCTCGCGGTCGCAACGCTCGGGTTCAGCCGTGCTGGCGGCCAACTCGCGCTGCTCGGATACGCCGCCGGCATTGCCCACGCCCTGGCGATGGCGGTGTGGTTGGGCGGCCTCATCCTTCTGGCACGAGTGGTGCTGGCAGGCCCCGGCGAGGAGGATCTGGTTCACGCGGTTCGTGGGTTCGCCAGGATTTCGACACCGGCGTTGACCATCACGATCCTCACCGGGTTCATCCAGATGTATCGCCTCGACTGGGGCGAGATCTTCACCAGCAGTCACGGCCGTGTGCTCTTCCTGAAGTCGATCGCCGTCGGGGCCATGGTGTTCCTCGGCGTAGCCGCGCGTCAGTTCATCAAAGAGCGTGTCGCCCGTGTCGATGCGATGACCGGGCAGTTGGCGATCCGGCTGCGACGTGCCGTCGGGATCGAGGCGCTCTGTGGCGTGGTCGTGTTGGCGCTGACTGCATGGATGCTGTCGCTGTCGCCACCCAAGGTCGCGGCGACCGACGACAACACCGAGGGTCTCGCCGCATCGCTGCAGATCACCGACGACTCGGCCGACGTCACCGTGAAGTTCACCGCGGTCGTCGGTCCGAATGCCGTGCGCGTCGAAGTCGACAAACCCGAGACAGGTGTCGCCGGTCTGGCGATCGACTTCAGTCCGCCGGTCGGCGCGGTGGCACCCGGAGTCATCCTCAGCGTGCCGCTGACGACGTCCGGGGTCGCGGTGCTGCCGATCGAACAGGGCATCCCGATCGGCTCACCAGGTGTGTGGACCGTGACTGTTCGGTTCGGCTCAACTCCGATCGGCTCCAAGACGGTGCTGATCACCGACGGCACCACGGTGCCGACCGGCGACACCACGGCGCCGATCGTCACGACGGCGCCGATCGTCACGACCGCGCCCTAGAACTGCAGTTACTCCCGGCCGACCACGGCAGCGAACTTCACCGGGCTGGCAACGTCGAGCTGGTCGTAACGGCACGACTCCGGTTCACGGTCCGGTCGCCAGCGCACGAACTGCGAGCCATGCCGGAACCGGCCCTCCTGCAGTTGGCCGAACGTGACCTCGGCGACTCGTTCGATCCGCAGCGGCACCCAACTGAGATCCTTGCCGGCGTTCCAGCGACTGCCGCCGCCCGGCATTCGAGTTCCACCCTCCGCCCGCGCCATCCATTCCGCCCAATCGCGCCACGGATGGTTGTCGAGAGCGTCGTGGGTCAACGGCTCGAGCTCTGCCAGCAACTCGGCGCGCCGCTTGACGGTGAACGAGGCGACGACGCCGACGTGGTGAAGATCGCCCTCGTCGTCGTACAGACCCAAGAGCAACGAACCGACCCCGTTGCCATCTTTGTGAATGCGGTAGCCGGCGATGACGCAGTCGGCGGTTCGTTGGTGCTTGACCTTGATCAGCGTGCGCTTGTCGGGGGTATACGGGTCGCCGATCCGCTTGGCGATCACCCCGTCGAGCCCGGCACCCTCGAACTCGGTGAACCACCGTTGGGCGATTGCCGCGTCGGTCGTGGACGGGCAGAGATACACAGGCGGCGCAGCCGCGGCCAGTTGTTGCGTCAGCAGTCGATGTCGCTCACCGAGCGGACGATCGAGCAGCGAATCGTCCTCGAGGGCCAACAGGTCGAAGGCGACGAACGATGCCGGCGTCTCGGCCGCCAGGCGACGCACCCGTGACTCGGCCGGGTGGATTCGTTGGAGCAGCGCGTCGAAGTCGAGCCCGCGATCGTCGCCGGCCGGTACGACGATCTCTCCGTCGACGACGCATCGTGGCGGAAGTGACGCAAGAAGGGGCTCCAGCAACTCGGGGAAGTACCGCGTGAATGGACGCTCGTTGCGGCTTGCCAACTCGATGTGATCCCCGTCGCGAAACACGATGCAGCGGAAGCCGTCCCACTTCGGTTCGTAGTGCCAACCTTCGCCCCGTCGGGATCTCTGGCGCAGCCTTCGACAGCATCGGCGACAACGGGGGCTGGAGGGGGAGTGACATCACCCGAAGTCTGCCAGGGATATCCCGCCGCTAACGTCCGGCTCCATGAGTACACAGGATCCATCGATGCCGAGATCCATCACAGTGAAGGGCGACGGACGGATCACGGTCAAGCCCGATACGGCGACGTTGAACCTCGGTGTCCAATCGACTGCCAGGACCGCGACCGAAGCGTTGACAGACACCAACACCAGTGCCGCGGCGTTGATCGCAGCATTGAAGGCGGGCGGGGTCGGCGACGACGACATCGCAACATCCGGGTTGTCGATCTATCCGCAGTTCAACCAGTCGGGTGTCGCGGTCTCCGGCTATCACGCATCCAACAACGTGACGGTCACCGTTCGAGACATCTCCAAGACCGGCCAGTTGATCGACGTCGCCGCAGGACTCGGCGGGTGATCACATCACGGTCGGTGGAGTGTCGTTCTATCTCGATGACGTCGAAGCTGTGATGGGCGTGGCGCGTGCCGAGGCGATCAACAATGCCCGCAAGCGCGCCGAGGAGTACGCGGGCTGCCGCCGGCGTGACGGTCGGCGCGGTGATTCAGATCAGCGAATTGTCGATGGGCGGACCGCAGCCGTTGTTCGCTCGCGCCACGATGGACGGTCCCCGTGCGATGTCCACGCCGATCGAAAGCGGTTCACAAGATCTCAGCGCATCGGTCACCGTGGTGTTCGAGCTGTCCTAGACGGTGTGAGCGTGACGCGACCGTCGAAGTAGCGTGGGCCTCCAATGAGCAATCAGAGCAATCACGAGCAATCCGAGCAATCCGATGGACGCCAAGCTCGAAGATCTTCGACAACGTCGTGAGCAGGCCTACCATGCCGGCTCGCCTCGCTCGGTCGAACGCCAGCACGAGAAGGGCAAGATGCTGGCCCGCGAGCGGCTCGACGTCTTTCTCGACCCTGGCAGCTTCCACGAGCTCGACCTGCTGGCCCGTCACCGGGCACTCGCCTCCGGGCTCGAAGAGCGTCCGTACACCGACGGTGTCGTCACCGGCTGGGGCACCGTCGAGGGCCGCAAGGTGTTCGTCTTCAGCCAGGACTTCACCGTGTTCGGTGGTGCGTTGGGTGAGGTGTTCGCCGAGAAGATCCACAAGATGATGGATCTTGCGCTGAAGGTCGGTGCCCCGGTGATCGGGCTCAACGATGGCGCCGGCGCGCGCATCCAAGAAGGTGTCGTCTCGCTGGCGAGCTATGGCGGGATCTTCTACCGCAACGTGTTGGCCAGCGGTGTGGTGCCGCAGATCTCGGTGATCCTCGGCCCGTGCGCGGGCGGCGCGGTGTACAGCCCGGCGATGACCGACTTCATCTTCATGGTCCGCGAGTCGAGCCACATGTTCATCACCGGACCCGATGTGGTCAAGACCGTCACCGGCGAGGAGGTGACGCTGGAGGAGCTCGGTGGGGCGATGAGCCATGCCACCAAGAGCGGCGTCGCTACGTTCGTGGCACCCGACGAGAAGTCGTGCCTCGAGGACGTGCGCTTCTTGTTGAGCTTCCTCCCGTCGAACAACCTCGAAGAACCTCCACACGTCGACACCGGCGACGACCCGGATCGCTTGTGCCCTGCGCTCAACGATCTGCTTCCCGCCAGCGCCAACCAGCCCTACGACATGAAGGCCGTCATACGCGAAGTCGTCGACAACGGTGAGTTCTTCGAGTACTTCCCGCACTGGGCGAAGAGCATCGTCTGTGGCTTCAGCCGCGTCGATGGTCACCCGGTCGGCATCGTCGGCAACCAGCCGCTGATGCTCGCCGGCGTGCTCGACATCGAGAGCTCCGAGAAGGCCGCTCGCTTCGTGCGCACATGCGATGCGTTCAACATTCCGTTGCTCACGTTCGTCGACGTGCCCGGCTTCCTGCCGGGTGTCGATCAGGAGTACGGCGGCATCATCCGTCATGGCGCCAAGCTGCTGTACGCCTATTGCGAGGCCACCGTGCCACGCATCCAGATCATCACCCGCAAGGCGTACGGCGGCGCGTATGTCGTGATGAACTCGAAGTCCATCGGCGCCGACCTGGCCTACGCATGGCCGACCGCCGAGCTGGCCGTGATGGGTCCGCAAGGTGCCGTAGAGATCGTCTACCGGCGCGAGCTCCAGCAAGCCGCTGATCCTGCGTCGCGCCGCGCCGAACTGGTGGCCGAGTACACCGAGAAGTACGCGAACCCGTACAACGCCGCCGAGCGCGGTTACGTCGACGATGTGATCGATCCTGCCGAGACCCGCCAGAAGATCGTCGCCGGACTGCGCATGTTGCGTACCAAGCGCGAGGAGCTTCCACGTCGCAAGCACGGCAACGTGCCGTTGTGAACAGCGTCAGCATCTCGCCGGCGGCCTCGGACGAGGAGGTCGCGGTGATCATGATTGCCCTCGATGCGTTGTGGCCGAAGGCCGTGCTTGCCGAGCCCGCAGCTGTGACTCCGCGTGCCGAAGTGGCGTTTCAGCAACCGTTGGTGGATCACGCCGTTGCCGACACGCCGACTGCGTCCACGCCGCTAGTCCTCCGGGCCGGGCGTCGGCTAGCAACTACAGTCGTCGCGATGAGCGACATTCCTCCGCCACCTCCAGGCGGGATGCCGCCACCGCCACCACCGCCACCCCCACCGCCCGGCGGCGGTCCTTCGATGCCGCCGATGGGCGCTGCGCCTCCGCCCGGTTACCAGCCCTCGCCGATCTATCCCGCCTACGCGGGTCAGCAGTACGACCAACAGCAGCGGTACGCCAGCTTCGGGGCCCGCTTGGGAGCGTTCATCATCGATGGCCTGGTCAGCCTTCTCTTCGAACTTCCGGCCATCATCGTCTTCTCGGCGGGACCGCGCGAGCGGCGAGCATGCACCGTGAACGGGGAGCGGGGAACCTGCAACTTCCCGACAGGCTCGACCGTTGCCTTGGGAGTGCTCCTGGCCGTCATCGGGGGCATCGCGTTCCTTGTCATCTTCTGCAAGAAGATCAGCCGCAGCCAGTCCTGGGGCATGAAGGCCACCGGCATCACGTCGTCGACGCCGAGCGCGGCCAGCCGATCAGCGCCGGCCGAGCGTTCGGCTGGTACATCGCCCACGTGCTGTCGCAGTTCTTCTGCTACCTCGGATACCTGTGGATGTTGTGGGACAAGCGCAAGCAGACGTGGCACGACAAGATTGCCGGGACGGTCGTCGTCAAGGTCTGAGCCGCTACTGTCCACGCCGTGGACATCACCACCGTCGCCGACGATCTGATTGTCGCTCATCGGCCGGGTGAAGTCGACGGCGTCGTCCGTCTCACCGATCTGCAGCCTGGCTCGGTCCATCACGTCGGCAACTTCGAGGTGCAGACACTGACGCGACCCGACGGGCAACTCCTGTGCCGGTTCGCCACGGTCAACGACGTCCACTTCGGCGAATTCGAATGCGGCAAGATCGACGACGATCCACGCGGGCCGATCCAGCGGGTCGAGCCCGGTGAGCCGCCCTATCCGGAAACCATGAACCGCGCCGCCGTCGCCGAGATGGCCGCCGTCGACCTCGATGCTGTGGTGGTGAAAGGTGATCTCACCCGCGATGGCGCCGACGAGGAGTTCGCTGCCTTCGAAGCGTGCTACCGCACAGCGTTCGGTGATCGCCTGCACGTCGTGCGCGGCAATCACGACGCCTACCAGGGTCAGCACCTGTACACGGGCGATCAGTGGATCGACCTCCCCGGTGTCTCCATCGCGCTGCTCGACACCGTGCTGCCATTGCGTACGCCCGGGTCGATCGGCGAATCGCAGCTGCAATGGCTCGACGACCATGTCGCAGTTGCCGATCGCCCGGTGATGGTCCTTGGTCATCATCAACAGTGGATTTCCGGCAAGCGACACAGCGGCTACTTCGGGCTCGATCCCGACAGCAGCGACGGCCTCAACGAGGTTGCGGCCAGGCGGCCGCGGATCGTTGCGTACACGGCTGGGCACACGCATCGCCATCGTGTTCGGCGGATGGCATGCGGCGTGCCGACGATCGAGGTCGGCTGCGTCAAGGATTTTCCGGGTACGTGGGCCGAGTATCGGGTGTACGAAGGTGGCATCACCCAGGTCGTGCACCGCATGTCGTCGCCGCAGGCATTGAGCTGGAGCGAGCGGTGCCGTCATCTGATGGCGGACTTCGGGGTCGACTACGAGAACTACGCGATGGGCAGCTTGGAGGACCGGTGCTTCAACATCCCGCTTCGGTGAGGGCCGCGTTCGAGGATGCGTCGGCCACGCTGCTGACGACGATCGAACGGGTCGCCGCCCATCAGTGGGAGCTGCCCGGGCTCGGCATCTGGACGGTGCGCGAACTGGCCGCTCATACGCTGCGTGGCTTCACCACCATCGAGCGCTATCTCGCTGCACAGCCGTCCGTCGATCGGTTGATCGTCGACGCTGCGGACTACTACCGCACTGTTCTGGCGGATCCCAAGGTGCATGTGGGGGTCGCCGAGCGAGGACGTTCGGCGGGCGCCCAACTGACCGATCCCGTCGGGGAAGCTGAAGCCACGGCGCAGCGGGTGCTGGCGTTGGTGGCGTCGTCAGCCGACGACGATGTCGTCGAGACCTTCGTCGGGCAGATGATGTTCATCGAGTACCTCGCCACGCGGGCCGCGGAGGTGGCGTTGCACACGCTCGATCTGCAGCGTGCGACGGGCCAGCCGCTGGAGCTGCAGCCGGCGACATCTGTCGATGGTCGTCGGTCTGATGGCAGAGTTGGCCGAACCGATCACGCTTCTGTCTGCGCTGACCGGTCGCGGACATCTCCCCGACGACTTCAACGTGCTCGCCTGATGCAGCTGCCAACGCCGCCTCCACTGCCCGAACCAATGAACCCACCCCGCCCGCCTCTGTCCCCGCCTCTGCCGTTGCACGACCTGCGTGTCATCGACCTGTCCAGCGTCCTCGCCGGGCCCAACTGTGCCCGCTACCTCGCCGACTTCGGCGCCGACGTCATCAAGGTCGAACGACCCGATGGCGGCGACAGCTTGCGCCGGCTCGCGTGGCGTGATCCACGCGACGGCGAGGGACTGTGGTGGAAGGTGGTGAACAGGAACAAGCGCACGATCGCACTCGACCTCAAGCTGCCGACGATCTCGAGTCCTGCGTGGGCTCGTTGCCGATGCCGATGTGCTGATCGAGAACTTCCGCCCGGGCACCCTCGAGCGTCTCGGTCTGGGGCCCGACGTCTTGCTTGGACTCAATCCGTCGTTGATCATCACGCGCGTCACCGGCTTCGGCCAGACCGGTCCGTACCGCAATCGGCCGGGCTTCGCCACCATCGCCGAATCGATGTCGGGTCTCGCGGCGATCTCGGGTGAACCGGGCGGGCAGCCGCTGCTGCCGGCGATCGCCCTCACCGACGAGGTGACCGGTGTCGTCGCTGCGTTCGCGACGATGGTCGCGCTGCGCAGTGGTGTCGGCCAGGTTGTCGATGTCAGCCTGCTCGAGAGCCTCTTTCAGCTCATGGGTCCGCTGATCTCGCTCTACGAACTGACCGGTCAGATGCAGGAGCGACTCGGGTCCGGGTTGCCGTATTCGGTACCGCGTGGCACATACCAGTGCAGCGATGGTCATTGGATCGGCGTGTCGACGTCGAGCGATACCGTCGCCGCCCGGGTCCTGAATCTGCTCGGAGTCGGTGACGATCCGCGGTTCAGTTCGTTCGCGGCTCGCATGGAGAATCGAACAGCGCTCGAGGCAGTGATGACAGCCTGGTGTGCCGCAGCGCACGCAGGCCGAGGTGATGGATGCCTTCACCGCCGCCGAGGCGGCGATCGGCCCGGTGATGACGATGGCAGACATCTCCGTTGATCCCCACTACGCAGCCCGCGAAGCCATCGCCGAGGTCGAAGGCACGCCGATGCAAGGTCTGATTGCCCGACTCTCGGCCACGCCTGGCGCGCTGCGCTGGCAGGGCCGCGCGCTCGACGCCGATGGCGATGAGATTCGGGCGACAGGTTGGACTAGCGAGAGGAAGACGTCGCCCGAATGAGTACGACCACTGCAAAGCGCGCGTACATCGCCGGACCGCTGTTCGACGAAGGCGAGCGTTGGTGGATCGAGCGCGTCGAACAGACCGTCGCCGGCGCCGGGTTCGACACGTTCCTGCCGCATCGTGACAATCCGCCGAAGGACGAGCACAACGTCGCTGCGATCTTCGCCAACGACCGCCGCGGCATCAACGAGTGCGACGTCGTTGTCGCCAGCCTGAACGGCGTCATCACCGACGACGGAACCGCGTGGGAACTCGGGTACGCATTCGCACTCGGTAAGCCGATCATCGGATTGCATACCGACTGGCGACGCCGGTTCGACCACGAGGTCATCAACTTGATGATCGAGTGCTCGCTGACGGTGCTGATTCGCTCTCTGGACGAGCTACCGGCCGCATTGAGCCAGGTGCTCGACGACGACCCTGTGACGTAGGCCGCCGTCGAATACCGTTCGGATGGTGAACATTCGAGAAATGATTGCTGACGATCTGGCCGTTGCCCTGGCGTTGAACAACCGCAGCATTCCGGCGCTCAACGAGATCGACGCAGCCGAGATCGACCGGCTCGTCGGAATGGCTGCACTTGCCCTGACCGCTGAGGTCGATGGCGAATTCGCCGGGTTCTGCATCACCTTCCCACCCGGTGTCGCCTACGCCAGTTTGAACTACGGCTGGTTCAGTCGGAACTACGACGACTTCGTGTATCTCGACCGAATTGCCGTCGATCCGACCTATCGCCGTCTGGGCATCGGCAAGGCCTTCTACGACCGCGTGATCGAACGGTTCACCGGGACGTACCCTCAGTTGTTCTGCGAGGTCAACGTGCGACCGCGCAACGAAGCATCGCTGCTGTTCCATCACTCGATCGGCTTTCGTGAGGTCGGTCAACAAGACACCGACGGCGGCAACAAGACGGTCAGCCTGTTGGCGCTGCCGTTGACCTGACGACGACGATCTCGCCGGCGTGAACTCGCCGAACCGCGTCATGCCGCCAACACCTGTGGTGGTCCGGTGGTCATGCGGGTGCTGTCGGGCCGGACGATCGTGAGATTGCGATCAGCATCGAGACTGAACGTCCATCCACCCTCGTGTGCCAGATGGTGATGTTTGCTGCACAGCGGAAGAAGATTTGCGATGTCCGTCAAGCCGCCGTTGCGGAAGTACTGGAGGTGGTGAATGACGACGTAGTCCCACGGGACGCAACAGCCGGGCACCGCGCATCCCTTGTACATCGCCTTCAATGCTCGGCGTTGGGCCCGATTGGCGAGTCGCGTCGTGCGACCTAGTTCCATGTGCACGCCATCCGCACCGACGATGATCGGGGTGATGTCGGCGCAGCAGGCCATGCGTCGCAGTGTCTCCACCGGCAGCTCGAACCCCGGCCCGAGGTCGATCACGGAGTGGTCGTGGAGACGGCCGTCGATCAGCGTCTTGGCGTCGACGAGCACCGACATGTCGATGGATCCGGCGCGCCTCGAGCTCTTCCCTGCTGTTAGCGCCGAGAGAGCCAACGCCCGGAGATGGTGCTGCTTCTCGAGGAGGTCGGTCGGGCACGTGTCGGGCGTGGCGTCGTGGAACAAGGCCTCGACTGCGTCCTTCAGTCGCTTGTCGAGAATGGCGCCGGTCTCCGGATCGAACTCGCCACGCAAGCACCACATTCCGGTCTCGAGATCGATCCAGGTGCGCAGGCGGGTGGCGCGACGTTGCCGGTCGAGTTTGGCGATGCCGTCGTCCTGCTGAGCCCGGCGGATCTCATCGCGCAGCGTTCGACGGAACTCTCCCGACGTTGTCCTGGAGGCGACTTCGGCAAGGAACCCGCCACGATCGGCCAGTCGAACCTGGGTCGCTGTGTCCAGCCCGGCGACACTTCGAGCGAGCACATCGAGGTGGTCGACATTGACGGCACCCGATGACAGTGCGTCGCCGAACTCAGGCAGCAGATCGAGGGCCTTTGCCCGCTGGAATGGCTGCAGAGCCTTCGTCAGGCTGACGCGCGTGGCGTCGGCGACGATCTGTTCGGGGAAGATCCCTGGCGTTTCTGTAGCGAGCTGGTCGAGCCGCCGAGCTCACGGCGATCGCCTGCGACTCGACCCACGACCGAAGGCTGTTGAGACGAGTCAGCAGATCGGAACATTGTGCCGAATTGAGACACAGTAATATCTAGCTCGTGGATAGATCTTTGACCAGCTCAGAGTACTGGTCGGAGTCCATAAATCGAACACTAGTTCGTATTGCTGAGAAGTGTCAAGGAATTGTCAAGAAACTCGCCGAAGTAGCTGAATTCCGTACTTATCGGCAATTGTCGCGAAACACTCTGGGCCCGACGAGTTCGACAGGCTCGACTCAGTACCAGGTCTCAGGAGCGCTCGCGGACCTCGGCGAGCACGACGGGGTCCGGCTGGCCGTTCCACGTCGCGGTGAGGCCGATCGCCGGGCGAGGCCCGGGCACGGGGCGTCGGAACACGGTCAGCTCGAAGCGGTCGTTGTGAAGCACCGCGCTCGTCGCGTCGTCGTGTACGAGTTCGAATCCGTCGACAGGCACTCGTTTCAGCGTCCAGCCCCCACCTTGGATGCGGACGTTGGTCGGCGCGATGTACCAGCGGCCGTCGTACAACGCCATGCCGAGGGCTTCGCCCTGCCCTGTCATGGCAACAGCGGCGAGCATGACCACCATTCGAGGGTCGCGCAGTCCGTCGTACACCCAGCGGGTGCCGAGCGCCGAGTGCTGCATCTCGACGATGAGGGCGTCGTCGGCGCCATCGAGGGGTTCGTCGCGGTACGTGAGCGGGATCTGCAGCAGCGTGTTCTCGTATGAGGCGAGGTGGATCTCCATACCAACGCGACCATCGGGATCGTCGAAGCGGTACGCACCGATCACCGAGATGGGGACATCGGCTGGCGGACCCCACGGTTGGCTCGGGGCCCATTCGGCGATGAGCTCCTCCTTGGTCGGCGAGATGGTTGCGCGGTGGAAAAGGGCCATCGTGCTAGACCGCTCGCTCGATGACGGCGTCGACTTCGACGACTTGGTCGACATATCCGAGGAACGTCACACCGAGCAGGGTCGCGGGCGGCACGTTGGAATCGAAGCACGCTTTCACTTCACCCCACGCGTCGAGGAGATTCTTGTGCGGCCCGACGACGTAGATCGTGAGTTGGTGGATGTCGTCACGCGAGAAACCGTGGTGATCGATCAAGGTGAACAGGTTGTCGAAACACTGCCGCGTCTGGGCGACCGGGTCACCCGGCGCAACGAGATTCGCGGCACCGTCGCGAGGAACTTGACCTGCCACGAACAGGCGCCCGCCGACGCGATCTGCATATCGATAGTTGGAGGTCTGGGCGAGTCCGGCACCGACCTCGCCCTCATTCATCGTCGCCATCGCCGAGAACCTACTTGTGGCTCTCGGTCGACACCTCACGAGAAAGCACGATCAGCGCGATCGGTATCACAGCGAACAGTGCGAGCCCGCCGAGACTGATGACAGCATCGCTCGTGTCCAGGCTGTCGGCGTGGGCAATGTGATACACGAGGTGCGGGACGCCGTAGAGCAGCGAGGCGATCGAAGCGGCGATGATGAGCGGTCGCGACAGCGTGATGAAGGCTGCGATGAGGACCGCTGCAAGCGCCAGGTTGAGGCCACCGACATCGCGGATCAAGTGCTCGTTGTACGGACCGTCCACCGCGACCCAGGCTCGTCCGAGGCCGGGGAAGTCGTCGTAGAACGAGCGAGGCGCGAACTGTGCCCAGAGGCCGATCTCGAGCGAGACCAGCGCGAGGTATCCGAGGGCAATGCGTGTCCACAGGCGGTACGTCATCCGAGCTCCTTCCATTGATCGACACAGTGAACGGTCGGCGTCCACGACGACACGTTGCGCAAGTGCCGAGTCGAGATTCGTTGCGATCGAGCGAGACTTGCCGCGCCGGTCCCGGCAGGCGTCGGAATCGGGTCGAGCTGACAACGGCCCACCGCATCGGCCAACGCCTCGTAATGCGCGGACCGACGGACCGGATCTGGTTCCGCGACGTTGTACGTCCCGGCGGGTGCCTCGAGTGCTGCGACCACGGAGGCGGCGGCGTCGTCCATGTGAATGAACGAGACGAAGCCGTCGAGGTCGCCGATCAACGTGAACAGCCCGCGTTGCGCGGCGGAGTAGAAGCCCGTTGTGTGTGCACTGTCGGGGGCCATGAACATCGCAAATCGCAAGACGATTCCGATTCCACCGGCGTCGGTGACGCTGCCGGCAGCGGCCTCCGCGGTGGCCACCGATTCGGTCGCCGGGTTGTAGTCCCGTTGGTACGTCTCGTCGATCCATTCGTCGGCCCCGTCGACGTACGGGAAGGTGATCGACTCTTGGATGTACCTCTCCACACCGGCGTCGATGGCGGCGCCGGCGATCGTGGGAGCGGCCTGACCGCGCAAGGAGTCGTTGACCTGCCACGCCGACGGCTCTGCGGCAGCACGACCTGTTGGGATGTTGGTCGCCAACTGGGCAACGCTGTCGAAACCTTGCAGCACGGCCCGAAGCGCCGACCGATCGAACAGGTCGACCTCGATCGGTGTCGCTCCTGCGGCCCGCACAGCAACAGCCTTCTCCTCCGATCGCACGACCGCAGTCACATCGTGTCCCGCCTCGACAAGGCGCGGTACCAGCCGCCGGCCGAGCACGCCGGTCGCCCCCGTGACGAACACCTTCTGACCTTTCACGACACCTCCAGGCACCATTCGATCAGCAACGACCTCATCGATGCCAGTGGCGCACGACGGTGGTCGTGGTGCGTGCTGTTAACTCCCCGAAGGATGACGAAGGACTGTGGCTACTGTTCGAAGCATGGAATCGCTGGAGGAAGAAGTCGATCGGATTGCCGCGGAGACCGCGTTCTCGGGTGTGGTGCGCGTTGATCGCGGCGACGACGTCGAACTCGCCAAGGCATACGGTCTGGCGTATCGCGGGCTCGGGATCGCCAACACACCCGACACGCAATTTGCAGTCGCCAGTGCGGTGAAGGGAATGACAGCACTCGCAGTCGTCAGCTTGATCGTCGATGGCACGCTCGAGCTGTCGACACCCGCACGAGCGGTCCTTGGGAAGGACCTGCCGCTGATCGAGGATGCCGTGACCGTCGAGCATCTGCTGGCCCATCGCTCGGGCATCGGGGACTACCTCGACGAAGACATCGAGCAGGACTACGACGCCTACCTGATGCCCATAGGTGTGCACGAGTTGGCGACCACCGAGCAGTTCCTCGCAGTACTCGATGGCTTTCCCACGAAGTTTCCCGCCGGCGAGCAGTTCTCGTACTGCAACGGCGGATTCATGGTCCTCGCGCTGATCGCCGAACGGGCAAGCGGCATCGGATTTCACGAACTCGTACAACAACGCGTCTGCGACGCCGGCCGGCATGGCCGACACGGCATTTCTTCGCAGCGACGAGCTCCCCGGTCGGGCCGCGATGGGCTACCTCGAGGTCGACGGAGTGTGGCGCAGCAACGTCTTCCACATCCCTGTGCGAGGCAACGGTGACGGCGGGATCTACACGACCGTCGCCGATGTCCGCCGGCTCTGGTTGGCGTTCTTCGAGGGTCGCATCGTTCCCACGGAATGGGTCGCAGAGATGGTTCGACCGCGCAGTGTCATCTCCGACGAGGAGCGGTACGGACTCGGATTCTGGCTCGCCGGTTCCGGCGAGGCGGTGCGGTTGGAGGGCTGCGACACGGGGTGTCGTTCCGGAGCTGGCACCATCCGTCCATCCATCTCACGCACACCGTGATCGCCAACGACATCGATGGTGCGTGGCCGATGACGAAGGCGCTCTTCGCCCGGCTGTCGGCCCCAACCCTGTAGTCGGGCCGCTACGGCTTCGGCAGGAAGTCGAGCAACAACGCCGACACCTTGGTCCGCTGCTTCGAGCTGCATCCAGTGCCCGGGGCCATCGACTCGCTCGTACCGCCACGAGCCGTCGACGTACTGCTGCGAGCCGATCATGCCCCTCTCGTCGAGCGCGAAATCGCCGCTGCTCCACACCCCCATTGTCGGTGCCTGCACCTGTGGGAAGACCATCGGAGGCTCGATCCAGGTGCGCGGGTGCACGTTGGCGCGGTACCAGTTGAGGGCAGCGGTGAGTGCACCCGGGCCGCGCCAGGTCGACGACAATCTGATCCATGTCGGGGTGGTGGGACCAAGCTCGCATGTTGGCGAAATCGTTGGCCGACAGCCACTGCTCGGCGATGTCCTCGAATTGGAACAACAGCATGTACCACGACTTCTGGCGCTGGTCGAAACCGACAGCGCCGAATGCGGACGGATGTCCGACCGACAGCGCCACGAGGTGATCAACGCGAGCCGGCAGGAATGCGGCCATCGCCCATGCGAGCGCCGCGCCCCAGTCGTGTCCGACGACGTGGGCGCGATCCACGCCGAGTGAATCGAGGATGCCGACGACGTCACCGGCGATGTCGAGGATCCCGTACTTCTCGACTCCGACAGGTTTCGACGAATCGCCGAACCCACGCAAGTCGGGGGCGATCACGCGGTACCCCGCATTCACCAAGGCCGGCACCTGGTTTCGCCAGAGCGCGTGCGAGTCCGGGAACCCGTGCAGCAGCAGAACGGCCGGTCCCTCACCTTCGTCCTGGACTGCAAATGTCAAATCGCCGAGCGTGATGTTCTTCATCGGGTGGTCCTTGCTCAGGCGCCGAGGAGCGCGAGGAGTTGGGTACGGTCGGGGCCGGGCAACGGTGTCGGGTCGGCCAGTGAAAGTGCCCGTTCGGCCAGTCCGGGGCGTGAAAGCACACCGGCACCCGTGTCGAGCAACAACGCGACTTCGAGGTAGCCACGGAGCAGGTCAGGACCCTGCATGATCGAGGCGGCCAGCGCCTGGCCCAGCGCCCAGCCCGGATCGTCGGTTTCGTACGGTCCGACCCTCGATCACCGCTTCGACCTCGGCGAGGCGGTGACGGTCGAACGTGAGCGTGTCGGCGAACAACGGCTCGACATGCTCGGTTGTCAGATCGTGCCATCGCAAGGCAACTGCCTTCGGATCGTCGAGGGGTCCCTCGCGCAACATCGACCGCAACGCGGCGGCGTGCACCATCCCGATCGAGATGCCGCGTCCGACGGACGGGTTGGTGCATGCCCACGCGTCGGCCAACGGCACGACGCCAGTGGCAATCGGCACGCCATCGACGACGTACGTGCGCTGCCGGTCTTCGATCTTGGCCATCAGCGTGATGTCGGTGATCGGTTCGGCATCGATCCAATGGGCGACCATCGGGAACGCGCGCACCACGTTCTCCCAGCATTCGGCCTCCATCATGGAGCGCATCGCCGCGTCTTTCGAACTGGCGACGACGCCTACTCCCCATGTGCCGTTGTCGGCAGGCAACGTGAGCACCGAGATGGATCCATAGTGCTGCAGCAACCCTCCGAACGCAGGCGGGATCGAACCGTCGGCGGAGCGATAGTGCCGTCCGTAGTAGACGAACCCGGAGTCCTCGATCATCTCCTTGGGCCCGGGGGATCCGGCGTCGCGTAGCCAGCCGGCCATCGACGAACGCCGCCCGCCGGAGTCGATCACCAGATCGGCGGCAATGTCCTCGCCGGCCTCTGTTCGCACGCCGGTGACGTGCACGATCCCGTCGGGCCCTGTGGTCGTCAACACACCCGCGACTCCGACGCCGCGGCGGACGGTGAGACCCGAGGTCGCCGCAGCCATGGATGCGACGACCGATTCACCGACCGGACGTCGTGCTGTCACCGTGTCGTAGCGCTCGTCGCCCTCTTGCCGGCCGCCGCTCACTTCGTCGGGAATGCCATCCAGTGGGTTCATCCGCAAAGCACCGGCGGCGACCATGGCATCGGTGAGGCCGGGCAGTTCGACATCGGCCACCTCGCGGAACCTGGCGAGGAAGAAGTGCAGCATCTTGAACTGGTTGACACCCTTGCGATCCCACTGCTCCCACGCGATGTCGGGCGAAGGAGGCGTGCTGGGGTCTCGCTCGAGCACCGTCACGTCGTGACCGTCGTTGGCCAGCATCATCGCTGCGCACGTTCCAACGATTCCGCCACCTACAAACACGATTCGCCCCACGAGACCCCCCCTTGATGTCGACCTACCCTAACCGTGCGCGTGGACCGCGAAATCAGTCGAAGTTCGCCGGTGGCCTGCCCGGATCACCGGATCAATAGATGGTCTGGCGTACGCGTTCGGGGTACGCGGCATCGTGCGCTTTGCCATCGAATGCGCCCGCCGTGATCAGTTCCATGATGTCGCCGACCGATGGGAGCTCGGATGCCTGACGATGACGGCTGGCATCCCACAGATGCGACCGGATGAGAGCCTTCGGGCACTGCGTGTACACCGCGGTCGTCGTCACGATGATGACGGTCGTCGGGAGCTTGCCCTCCATCTCGAACGACTCGCGCAGATCGGGATCGGTGGAGAGCTCCACTGTGCCATTGACCCGCAAGGTCACGCCGATGCCCGGCACGAGGAACAGCAATCCGATCCGTGGGTCGACGACCAGGTTGCGAAGAGTGTCGAGCCGGTTGTTGCCGCGCCGATCGGGCATCAACAGTGTTCGCTCGTCGCGCACGCGCACGAAGCCGGGCGGGTCACCTCGCGGCGAACAGTCGAGGCCATCGGGCCCCGACGTTGCGACGATGACGAACGGCGAGGCCTCGATGTAGGCGCAATGCAGCTCAGTGAGGTGATCGATCTCCTTGGTGACGGAGGTCGGCACTGGTACGTCGTACAACGCTTCCAGTTCGGCGACCGTACGAATCGTTGACATGTCGCGAAGACTAGCTATCGGCAATCGGGGCCTGGATGCGGAATCGGTGGCCGTCGGGGTCCTGGATCACCATCACCTTGGTACCCCAATGTGTCTCGACGAACGGGCTGACCACCTCGACACCATCGGGAACCGTGTAGTCAGCGGCAGCACCGAGATAGACCTCGGTTGCGAGCGGATCCTCGATCGATTGTTCGGCCAGGAACACCGTGGGACCTCCCGCGGGATGACTGAGCATGCCCGATCCGTGACCCGTGTCGAAGTCCAACGTGAACCCGAGGCGCTGCCAGAACTCCACGGCCTTCCCCCAGTTGTGCGTCTCGACATAGAGGTGGTCGAACCCGGTGACAGTCACGGCGACTCCTTTCGCGTTGCTCCCTAGAAAGCTAGCGGCGCGATCTTGCGGCGTTGGGAGTCTGGCGCCCCGTAACGGGGCGTCCGGTTACTAGCGCACGTGGGTCGCTACAGCGTTAGGAGTCTGAGGCCCCGTAGCGGGGCGTCCGGTTACATACGCGCGCGGGTGGAATCAGGGCTGAGTCGTACCGATGATGCTGACCCCGAGTTCGATCGAGCTGGGCGTTCACGCCGGCCAGGTCTCCGTCGATCACCGCTGTCAGTGCCGCGAGCTGTTCGTCGGCTTGGCCGGCAAGCTTGCGATAGACCTCGTAGGTCTGGGTGGTCGGACGCGCATCCGCGCTGCCGACCACGGGCGGCAAGCCGCTGAGCTTCTCGAACAGTTTCTCGCGGTAGTTCAGCGTGTCGCCGTCGGATGTGAACTCGGCCTGCACGAGCTCGGCCTCGATGCTCTCCAGTTGCTCCTTCGAAGCCCGGGCTGCGGCGATCGCGTCAGCCGCCGAGTCATTCCCTGCGAGCCGCTCCGTCCAGTCGTCGAGCTGTCGCTTCAGGGCACGAATCGTGTTGACGCCCGTGGCGATCTCGGACAACTTGTCGCGGATCTGGATCTGGAAGTCGAACTGCTCGGCGAGGTCGCTGTCGCTCGTGGCGATCCGAGGATCCTTGAGCAGCTCGAACGATTGGGTCATCGACCAGTCGCCGACCTTCAGGGTCGCCCGATACACGCCGGGCTTGGCGAGTGGACCGTTCGGTCGCGTGTGGAACTCGGTGTCGATCATCTTGACGCCGCTCGGGTAGGTCATCGGCCATTGGAAGGTGTTCATGCCGGCGACGGCAGTGATGTACAACCCGTGGCGGTCCTTCTTCTCGGCGGGGATGGTGCTGGAGAACGTCTCGACCTCGTGTGCCGTCGGCATCGGAGATCGTGAGGCTTGCCTCGCCGACCGCCGCCTCGTCGAGGAAGTACATGATTCGCACACCTCGTTCGAGGTCCTCGCCGGCATCGATCACCCGCTTGCGGACGTGACCTGTCTCCAGCTCATCCAGGTAGAACGTGGCGTTCTGACCAGTGGTGACGTGATAGTTCTTGCCTCCCGGTGTGCCTCCCCACGCGGCGGCGATGTGCGGAGGAGTGCGGACGACATTCCGAGGCTTCAGCAAGTGCCGGCGAGCAGTGAACAGGTCGTCGTGCATCTGGTGCAGCGGCGTCAGGTCGTCGAGGATCCAGAACGAACGCCCATGCGTCGCCACGACGAGATCGGTGTCTTTGACGACGAAGTCGTAGATCGGTGTCACCGGGAGGTTGCACTGCAACGACTGCCAAGTGACGCCGTCGTCGAACGACACATGGATGCCGAGCTCGGTACCCACATAGAGGAGACCTTGGCGGTTCGGGTCTTCGCGGATGACTCGGCAGAACTCGCCTTCCGGCAGCCCTGCGTCGATCCGGGTCCATGTCGTTCCGTGATCCACGGTCTTGTAGACGTACGGCCGATAGTCGCCCATCTTGTGGCGGGCCGCGGTCATGTACACCGTGCCCGGCGTGTGTGGTGACTCGGCGAGCATCGTGACCTGAGAGAACTTCGGCAGGTCGGTCGGGGTCACGTCGGTCCAGTCGCCGCCGTCATTCGTCGACACGTGCACCAGCCCGTCGTCGGACCCGGCCATCAGCACGCCTTGTTGGTGAGCCGACACCATCAACGAAAAGATCGTCGCGTACATCTCGGCGCCGGCGGTGTCCATCGTCAGCGGACCGGATACACCCATGGTGTCCGGGTCGGCGTAGGTCAGGTCGGGGCTGATGGTGTCCCAACTGTGACCCTCGTTCGTCGTACGGAACACCTTGTTGCCAGCCGTGTAGAGCACATTGCTGTCGTGCGGTGAGAACACGATCGGGTACGTCCATTGGAAGCGGACCTCGGCAGTGTTGCCGTCGTGGTAGGCCTCGGGCCAGACGTTGATGAGCTGGACCTGCTTGGTGGTGTGGTCGTAGCGCTGCAGCGACTCGCCGCCTCCCGGCGAGCTACCGATCGCACCCACGTACACGATGTTCGGGTCACCCGGTTTCGGCGCGACGTAGCCGCTCTCGGCGGTGCCGGGCGCGTAGCAGTCGGCCCAGTTGATGGCCCCGAGACCGTTGTGGCTAGGCACCGCGATGCTCGAGTTGTCCTGTTGCGATCCGTACACCATGTACGGAAACTGGTCGTCGGTGGCCACATGGTAGAACTGCGCGGTCAGCTGGTTGTAGATCGTCGACCACGATTCGCCGGCGTTGAACGACACCCACGCCCCGCCGTCGTCGCAACCGATCATGCGGTCGGGATTGGTCGGATCGATCCACAGCGCGTGGTTGTCGCCGTGCGGTGTGTGGAACTCCACGAAGGTCTCGCCACCGTCGACCGATCGCCAGGCTTTCAAGTTCATGACGAACACCTCGTCGGCATCCGTTGGATGGGCGATGACGTGCTGGTAGTACCAGGGTCTCCAGCCGAGGTCGGGCTTCGACGACACCTTCTCCCACGTCTCGCCGATGTCGTCGGAGCGGTAGAGGCCGCGCTTGCGGCCCTCCGCTTCGACCATGGCGAACACCCGGCCCGAGCGTGCAGGCGACACGGCAACACCGATCTTGCCGAGCGTTCCATCCGGCAATCCGGTGTTGTGGCTGATGTTCTCCCACGTGTCACCACCGTCGCGTGAACGCCACAGGCCGCTGTCAGGACCACCACTGTCGATCGACCAGAACGTGCGGCGGGTCTGCCAGATGGTGGCGAAGATGATGCGCGGGTTGTTGGGGTCCAACGAGATGTCGACAGCACCCGGCGCGCTCGCTGACGTGCAGCACCAGCTCCCAACTCTCGCCGCCATCCTTCGAGCGGTAGACGCCCCGTTCCGGGTTGTCCTTCGATGCGTGGCCGAGCGCGGCGACGTACACGAGGTCCGGATCTTCGGGATGGACGCGGATCTCGCCGATGTGCCGCGACTCGGTGAGGCCGATGTGTCGCCACGTCACGCCGGCATCGGTCGACTTGTAGACGCCGTCGCCGTGGGTGACGTCGATGCGGATCGTCGATTCGCCCGTGCCCGCGTAGATGACGTTCCCGTCGGACGGTGCCACTGCCAATGCTCCGATCGAGCCGCTGGTGAGGAACCCGTCCGTCACGTTCTCCCAGTACTGACCGGCGTCGTCGCTCTTCCACACGCCTCCTGCGACGGCGCCGAAGTAGAAGACAGACTGTCGCTTGGGGTCGGCGGCGACTGCTACGACCCGTCCACCACGCGTCGGCCCGATGCATCGATATCGGATCTGACTCAGAAATTTCGGATCAACGGTCGGCATGGGCGAATCCTTTCACCAGACCGGGCCGGACTCATAAGCTGCGGTGCATGAGCCGAAACAGGCGAGCGTGCCTGCCTGATGACGCTTCTTTCGAGCGCCCGCAATCGGTGGCTGCTGCTGGCCGCGCTCTGGGTCGTGCTGCTGGTGCTGGGGATCGGCGGATTCCTGCAGCAATCGAGCGATGGTGATCTGCACCGGACGTTCCTGGACAATCTGTACCTCACGTTGCAGCTCGCCGCGCTCGACTACGGCGGAGGCGACGATGCGTTGAACTGGCGGCTGCAGGTCGCCCGTTTCGCTGCGCCTGTGATGGCCGCGAGCACCGTGTTGCTGACCGCGTCGCTGGTGTTCGTCGAGCAGTTCCGTCAGTTCCGGCTGCGCTTCGTGTCGGACCACACCATCGTCTGCGGTCTCGGTGACATCGGCACGCGCATCGCCCAGGCCTTCGCCGCGACGGGCGCACAGGTGGTGGCCGTCGAGTCCGACCCGGTGGCCGAAGGAGTCGCCGCGGCGCGCGCGGCCAACATCACGGTTGTCGTCGGCGACGCAACCGACCCGGCCACGCTTCAGACGGCGCGGATCGGACGCGCTGCTCGATTGATCTGTGTCTGTGGTGACGACGCCGGCAACTTGCAGATCTCGATCGCGGCGGCGGATCTTCCTCGCGCCGGCACCAACGCACTTCGCTGTGCGGTCCACCTCGCTGGACGCAGATCTGGCTGGGTTCCTGCGCAGCGTCGACCTCGATGCGTCGAAGCAGATCCGAGTCACGTTCTTCAACGTTCACGAGCGAGCCGCCCGCACACTGGTTGGAGAGAACCCGCCCTTCATCGACGACGGCACGACGAATCACGTTGTCGTGATGGGGCTCGGTCAGCTCGGACGCAACCTGGTCGTCGCTTTGGCGCAGGGATGGGCCGATCGCCCCGGCGACGAACGGCTTCGCAATCACCCTGGTCGACCGCGTCGCCTCGGGACGGTGGGAGGCGATGTGCATGCAGCACCCCGCCTTGCGCGACGTCCTCGCCCCCACGGTGTTCGATTTCGATCTCGGGTGCCCCGCGTGCCGATGAGGTCGACCGGTTGCGGGCCGCTGTCGCCGAACGGCAACCGACGTGGGTCTGCATGGCGTTCGAGGACGAGTCGCTTGGCGCTCTCGACGGCGCTCCTTGCGCAGCGCGGACTGGGCATCGACGTCGGCGCCGATCGTCGTCCGCACGCGCACCGAGTCCGGTCTCGGCGCGCTGATCCACGGGCACACGTCTGCCGGCCGGAGCAACCTGGGATCTTTCCTGTTCCTCGAACGGACCTGCACCGTCGCGGTCGTCGATGCGGGCATACGCGAGCAATTGGCGCGTGCCGTCCACGAGCAGTACCTGGCAGACAGCCACAGCGACGGGTGGTGACTCCGATCTGCGACGGCCGTGGGACGAGCTCGCCGACGACCAACGCGACCCGAGCAGGCGGCGCGTCGACGGTGTCGTCGGCGACCTGGATGCGCTGGGCTACTCGCTTGCACCACTGCGTCGATGGGGCGCGCCGGTTGTGGAGCTGACCGACGATGAGCTGACGCGACTCGCCGAGCGCGAACACCGGACGCTGGCGTGCGGAGCGCGAGGCGGCGGGGTGGACGTGGGCCGCCACACGAGACAACGTCGCCAAGCACAACCCGCTGCTGGTCGCATGGAGCGATTTGTCCGACGAGGCACGACGCATGAACGTCGATGCGGCACGGGCATTGCCCGCAATGCTTGCGCGCGCGCCGGCTACGAACCGGTGCGCAACGCAGCGATCATCTGATCCAGCTGGGCGACGATCGGCGCCAGTCCCCAACCTGCTGCCATCGTTCGTGCTTCCTGCAGCGCTGCCATTCCTTCGGGGATGCGGCCGAGCGCGCCGAGCACCTCGCCGCGATTTGCCGTCGCGAACAAGACCCCCTGTCCGTTGCCGGAGTCGTGGGCCAGCGCCAGCTGCTCGTCGATGCAGGCCAACGAGCCGGCCAGGTCGCCACGCTGGCGTAGCAGGATCGCCCGATTGCCGACGCACGCCGCCAGTCCGACCTGATCGCTGATCGCTCGGCAGATCTGCTCCTGCTCGTCGAGCAGTGGCGCTGCGGAGTCCAGTGCACCGCGTCCGATCATCAACAACGCACGTTCGCCGATCGCGCGCGTTGCAAGCCGGCCTGATCGCCGAGTTTCCGGCAGGCTGCCTCGAGCTCGGTCCAAACAGGTTCTGCCTCGGTGCTTCGCCCGGAGCTGTAGAGCAACTCGACGGCCTTGGTCAGCATCTCGTGCTGCTGCTGAACGGCACCGACGACACCTGCCGAGGCGGCACCGGCGATCAGATCGGCGATTGCCGATGGGGTATCGCCGAGGTGCATGTGCACTTGCCACCGGTTGTTGAGAAGCGGCACCAGAACGCCGTGAACCCCCGCCAGCACGCAACACCGGCTCAGCAAGCGCGTAGCGACGCAACGCGCTGTCCAGGTCGCCGCTCGCGATGTCGACAGCGGCAAGGTTCACCCGCGCGTTGCCTGCGCCAACGGATCGCGCAGCTCCTCGGCGACCTGCTCCTCCTCGGTGTGCGCGGCACGTGCACCATCCATGTTGCCGAGCTCGCGGCGAGCCATGCCGAGTGTCGCCAACGGCAGCGTCAGCCCGGCTCGAACGCCGGCCGATCTGGCCGTCAGCAACGACTCGTTGGCCAGGCGCTCGGCGTCGGCCCAACGTCCCTCCTCCAGCGCCATGCGACCGCGAAGATCGAGCGCTCGAAACAGCAGCGGCTCGTCATCGAGACGGCGCAAGCAATGCCTCGGCTTCCTCCGCCAGATTCGCTGCTTCCTCCCGCCTGCCCAGCTCGCGCAGTGTGTTGGCCTCGCTGATCGAGCTCTCTGCCACGCCGCGTAGATCACCGAGGTCGCCAGACACACGGCGGTGCTCGGCGAAGCGCTGCTGCGCCAGGTCGAGTTGACCCCGGTCGCCGAGAATCGCGCCCTGAGCTGCCAACGCACGTGCCACGCCCGCCGCATCGCCGATGGATCGGCACAGCTCCTCCTGCTCACCCATCACCGCGAGTGCTCCTGCGGCATCGCCACACTTGCCGCAGGATCTGAGCCCGGTTGCCGAGGCTGATCTGCAGGCCATTGGTGTCGCCTGCCTCGCGGCACAGCGCCTCCTCGCGATCGAACAACGCGAGCGCTTCATCGGTCTCACCGCGATCACGCAGTCCGAGCGCGAGGTTGCCCAGCGCCGCCCGCAACACGAGCGGCTCCCCGCGCGCCTCGGCCAGCGTGACGGCCTCGCGGAGCGGCGCCTCACTGCCGATGAGATCGCCTTGCAGCATCAGCGCCCGCCCGAAGTTCACGAGCAGCGGTCGCCAGGCGTCGTTCGCCGAGCTCGCCGGGCTTGCGGTACTGGTCGACGAGGAACCGGTGCAGGCGCAACGCCTCTGCTGGGTATCCGGCATCGGTGACGAGGCGAGCGACCTCCCACACGGCTTCGGGGTTCGATGAAGGGTCGTCGACGACCGTTCGGTACCCGTCGACGACCCGCCGTACCCGACTCTTCGGCGCGTGCCCACAGTCGGATGCAGATCGCGGTCTGCGGTGCGGTACGCGAGCTCGGTGAACGAGAGATCGCTGATCGTCCTCACCATCGCGTCGATGTCGCCGGCGGCCAGCTGTTGCCATGGGAGCTCTTCGACCACCCGGCGAGCCGAGCGGGTACGTGGCGAAGGTCTCGGCCAGCAGATGGTGCGCGGCGCGGCGGTCCTCATCGGCAGTCAGGTAGCGCCGCTCCACCGCGTCGCGATGCGGCTCGGTGGCAAACCCCAGCAGACCCGACCTCGTCACCAGCCCCACCTCGGCTGCGAGCAACAGAGGCGACCAGGTCGCTTGGGTCGACACCACCCAAGTGCATCGAGCAGCTCCGGTTCAGTCAATCCACGCCGTGCCGCCCAGATGCTGCGCATCGAGTCGCGCACCAAACCCGGTCGATCACGTTCGTAGTCGTGCTCGTAACGCTCCAGCACGAGCGCGAGGAGATCGGCCAGCAGTGGCGCCGACAGGTAGTGAGCGATCACTTCGCCGATGGTGAAGTGATCGCCGTGCTGGCGAAGCTCGTCGAGCACGGTGCGCAGGTACAACGAGTTGGCGGTGGACGGCGACGCGAGCAGTGCCGTCGATGTGGATCTCGTCGAGCCCCTTTGCGTACCGGCCGAGGAACGCGGCTGATCAGGGCCCGGCGTTCGGTGTCGTCGAGCGGTGGAATCTCCAGTACCGGCCAACCTCGGTGGAGCGCCGCATCGACCGGCCGGGAGCCTGTGGTGGTCAGCAGCACGCACACGCCCGGTGGGACGACCGTCGGAAGCCAGGTCAGGTCCGGTGCACCGTCGATGTCGACGAGGAGGTCGGCCCCGTCGACCAGCACCACACTGCGTCGACCGCTTGCGGTGGCACGTCCGAGCGCAGCAAACAGGGCTCCCCGCGCTCGCCGCTGCATCGGCGGCCGCAGGCGGTGGGTCGCCGAAGTCGTGGGTACGGTACAGCTCCGCAGTCAACCTGTTTGCCATCTGCAGCCACTGAGCGGCGTCGTCGGTGGCGCGGACATGGTGGCGAATCACGATGTCGTCGGGATGTTCGTCGCGCCATCCATCGAGCCACGCCACGGCGATCTCGGTGGTTCCCGAACCTGCAACGCCGGACAGCATCAGCGGTGCCGGAGCACCGCCGGCCCACTCGTCGAGCCGTGCCTCCAGCGCCGGCCGACGCACCGCGCCACGCACCTGCGCGGCGGAGTACGCCTCGTGCGCAGCCGCCTCGCGGGCCAGTGCGTCCGGAACGTCGGACAACGGGTACAAGCGATCGACGAGGGCCACGAGATCGGCATGTACTCGCTCGCCCAGCCCACGAACGTCGCCGTAGTCGTAGGCCGGTGCTCCGCTGGCGTGGATCCGCAGTCGTAGCTCGTCGAGTCGCGCTCTACGGCCGGCGGCCACTCGCTCGGCTTCCTCGGTGCCGAGCGCGGCGATGTCGTCGGCGCTCGGATGTTCACCCAGTAGGGCGAGTTGCTCGGACGACGCGGCTGGCCGTCCATGCCGGATCACGAAGATAGAAGTACGCCGAGTCGATCGCGGTCGGATCGTTGAGCACGCCATGAAGGATCTCGATCTCGGTGACGGACGTGTCGGCGAGTCCACCCAGCCACGGCAGTTGAGCGGTGAGATCGTCCGGCAGCGACTCGGGCACCCAGCCGTAACGCTGCCCGATGAGCCCGATGAAGTACGGACGGCTGCGGTCGATCTCTGCCAGGCAGATCGGCAGCACCGCGCCTTCGGCCTTCTGCTCGTCGGTCACTCCCCAGCGCAGATCGACCTCGGAGAACGCCGACCCCGCGCTGCTCGCACAGTCGACGAATCGACGGGAAGATCCGCTTGACCAGTTCCTCGCGTTCCTCCTGCATGTCGCGGAACGTCGACGACACAAAGACCCTGATCGCCCGCGCGTCCGACATCGGTCGAGGCTACGCGTCGCGGTGTGTCGCGCTGCCGGTCAACGATCGGGCGATGTAGCGGTCGAAGTCGTACACGTTGCGCTCGAAGTACGACAGCGGACCTCGGGGCAGCCGTGCTCGTTGCACACCGCGGAACACACCCTCGACGATCGGCCGGTCCTCGGAGTTCACCAGGTTGAGCAGGCCCAGCAGGTCTGCGACGTAGGCATCGGGGTCCGTCTGGTCTGCCAACACCTCGGGAGCGACCGACACATCCCAGCGGATCCGCACCCGCCCGGTGCCGAGTGGGCTCAATTGCAAGTACCACAGCCAATCCGGCTGCAACTGCATCACGTGGGTGGGGAATGCTGCACCGAGCACGATGGTGTGCCGCCAGTGATCCTCGAGCGAGGTGTTGGATGGATGGGCGACGCCCGACTTGGCGTCGGCATCGTGACCGACGAGGTGGTAGGCGAAGTGGTCGGTCCCCGCATACATGGTCGTCTGCAGTGTGTTGTCGCCATTCTTGGCGAAGCTGTCCTTGTGCACTTTGAACACGTGGTAGGCGTCCATGAAGTTTTCGTACAGCAGCTTCCAGTTGGTGTCCCAGACGTCGACCTGTCGATGCACCGGCACGTATCCGGCCATCTGAAAGCGAGCGACGACGTCGGTCAGCCCGGTCAACCGTGGCGAAAGGTCCGCGGCGTCGGGATTCTGCGATACGAACACGAAACCCTCCCACTCCTCGAGTCGCAGCGCCGTGAGGTGATGGTCCGCCGGATCGAAAGGTTTTCCGTCGACGTCGATCGTTCGGTTCATGTAGGGCGCGCCGATCAACTGGCCGTCGAGCCGATACACCCAGGCGTGGTACGGGCAGGTGATCCGCGTCGCGTTGCCGCAGTCGTGCAAGAGCGGTGAACCGCGATGCACACACACATTGTCGAGCGCCGACAGCTGCCCGTTGTCGTCGCGCAACACGATGATCGACCGGTGCCCGTCGGGATGCGTCGAGTCGGCCGATGGGATCTCTGCTGTCAGGTAGTCACCACGATTCGGCAGGTCCGCCGTGCGGCCCACGCACGACCACTCCGAGGCGAAGATGCGGCGATGCTCCTCCGCGAGCACTTCGGCAGAGGTGTACGCCGCCGGAGGCAGCATCCGGCCCGATTCGAACGGCAGGTGGGCATGATCGGCAAGTTCGGCGAAGATCGGTTCCTCAGCGGTCGACATCCAACACCTCGCCTTCTCGCCACGGCAACGTCGACGCGGTGATGATCCATGTGTCGCCGAGCTGTTCGGCGACACTGAACTCGCAGTCGAGCAACGCCTCCATCATCGGACGGTCACCCTCGTAGTCGTCGAGCAACTCGGGCAGTCGGGCGAGCCGCGGAATTGCGACACGGCGATCCCGGACGAACACGGCGATGGGACCTGCTCGATACACGGTCTCATCGTCGGCCTGCGTCACCGAAAGGTGCTCGCGGCGAACCGGGAACGAGTCGCCATTCCTCCACGTAGGCGCCGCTGGGGGCGCGCTCGATCATCACCGTCGCGTCGTCGTTCCACGACATCAGCCCAGGCTCGGGGAATGCCGACACGGGTTGGAAGTTGATTCCGTGCCCGCGGGTGTGCCACGACGCCGTCGCTGTCCGCACGCCATCGGCGTCGACGTCGACCGACCCACACTCGGTGAAGCCGCTGCTCGCGTCGGCACTTGCCAGGACACGCAACTGGTCGACGCTGCAGTCGTGCAATCCTGCGCGATGCCGAAGCCCGTCGTGGCCGGCGCCGATGCGAACGTCGGCCATCAACGACTCCGTTTGCAACCAGACCACCGTGGTCGTGTCGTCGCGAGTCCCATCGGCGAACTCGATCCAGGCACGCTTCCAACACCCGAGCATCAGGTCGGGAACGGTCGGGGCGACCACGAGCGCTATCGGCGGTCTTGCAGGAAGCGGAAGCGGTCGCGCGCCTCGGCGACGCGCTCGGCGCTGATGTCGGCCAACAGGATGCTCTCGGTCTGCGCTGCGGTGGCCAAGATCTCGCCCAATGGATCGATGATCCGTGAATCACCGCTGTACGCCAATCCGTTGCCGCTTCCGACGCGGTTGCAGCCGATGACGTACGCCATGTTCTCGATCGCACGCGCCTGCAACAGGGCCATCCACGGCAGCCGCCGTGCCTCCGGCCAATTCGCCGGCACGAGGTACACGTCGGTGTCGTTGGCGAGTTGCCAGAACTCGTCAGCGAAGCGAAGGTCGTAGCAGACGAACAGGCTGACGCGCAGGCCCTCGACGTCGACCGTGACGAACTGATCACCGGCGCGGAAGTGCTTCGTCTCACCGCCATAGGTGAATGGGTGGATCTTGCGGTACCGGTGCTGGCTGCCGTCGGGTGAAGCGAGCACGAGCGTGTTGTACGGCCGTTGGTCGTCGGAAGGAGCATCGCCGGGGATCTCGGGGCACGACCCGGCGATCCACACCCCGTGCAATCGGGCCTGTTCGACCAGGAACTGCGACGACGGTCCACCCTCGGGTTCGCCGAGATCGTCGCGGTCGGTTGCGAAACCCGTGGAGAACGTCTCGCTGAGGAGGATCAGGCGTGCACCGGCACCGGCCGCGCCGGCGATCAACGGTGCGAGGTGAGCGAAGTTGGCATCCCGATCGCACCAGGCGATGTCGTGTTGGATCGCGGCGACACGCATCGTCGCAGACTATCCCCCGAGGATTTGGCCGGTGGCAAGTTTGGCGAGCCGCTCGGCCGCTTCGTCGAGCACCTCGGGGCGCTTGCAGAAGGCGAAGCGCACGAGGTGCCGTCCCTCGTGACGGTTGGCGTAGAACACCTCGTTCGGTATCGCCACGACGCCGCAACGCCCTGGCAGCGCGCGGCAGAAGGCCATGCCGTCTCCGTCGGGCTGAATTGGCCGGATGTCGACAGTCACGAAGTACGTGCCGTGCGTCGGGTACACCGTCAACCCGGCGGCCTCAAGACCGGGCAGCAACCGGTCGCGCTTGGACTGCATGTCGGCGGCGAACTCCGAGAAGAACGAATCGGGCAGGCCGAGACCGACCGCGATTGCCGGCTGGAACGGCGCGCCGCTGACATAGGTGAGGAACTGCTTCGCAGTACGAGCCGCGGCAATCAGCGCAGGCGGGGCACAGATCCAGCCGATCTTCCAACCGGTGGTGTTGAACGTCTTGCCGCCGCTCGAGATCACCAGCGTGCGTTCGCGCATGCCCGGAAAGGTCGCCAGCGGCGTGTGCACGGAGCCGTCGAACACGAGGTGCTCGTAGACCTCGTCGGTGATGACGATCAGGTCATGCTCGATCGCGATGTCGGCGATGAACTGCAACTCGTCGGTGCTCATCACATGGCCCGTAGGGTTGTGCGGACTGTTGATCAACAACAACTTGGTCTTCGGGGTGATCGCGGCGCGGAACTCTTCGTGGTCGAACTCGTAGCTCGGCGGTCGGAGGGTCACCGGCTTGGCCACGGCGCCGGCCAACGCGATGCAGGCTTGATAGCTGTCGTACATCGGCTCGAACAGCACGACCTCGTCACCGGTGTCGAGCAATCCCATCAATGAGCCGGCCAACGCCTCGGTCGCACCGGTGGTGACGAACACCTCGGAGTCGGGGTCGTATTGAAGGCCGTAGAACCGCTGCTGATGGGCGGCGATCGCCTCGCGTAGCACCGCCATGCCAGGGCCCGGCGGATACTGGTTGACTCCGCTGTTGATCGCGGCGATTGCCGCATCGAGCACTTCGCGTGGTCCCTCGGTATCGGGAAATCCTTGGCCGAGATTGACGCTTCCCGTCGACATGGCAAGCGAACTCATCTCGGCGAAGATCGTGGTGCCGAAGCCCTGCAGCTTGGCGGTGAGGTATGGAAGGCGCGCTGACGACACGCCTGTGAGCGTAGGCGCTCCCTCGGCCATCGTGCCTACGTGACGGTGATGGTGCCCTGCATCGAGCTGTGGATGTTGCAGTGGATCGGATAGCTCCCTGCAGCATCGATCGTCAGCGGCGCAGTGCCACCAGCGGGTACGTCGACGCTGAACGAGTCATCGTCAGCGGTCACCGTGTGCGCCACACCATCGTTGTTCGTGATCGTGAACTCGGTGCCGGCGATGACCGACGCTGCCGAGAACGTGTTACCGGAAATCGTGAGACCGGCGGCATCCGTCGCCGAGGACACTGCTGGGGCGGCGGTGTCGCTGCTGGTGCTGTCGTCGCTGCTGCAGGCGGTGGCGGTGAATGCCATCAAGCATGCACTTGCGAGTGCGAGTCGTATCTTTCTCTGAGGCATGTTGTCTCCAATCTCATTGTTGAAACTCGCTCAGATGTTCCGGGCCGAACGAATGGGGCAGCAGCCCGTCGAGAGTGAACGTGGCCCGCACTCCATCAGGTCCTGCTGCATAGATGGGAGTGTTCCCGCTGGCGAACTCTCGTAAACGCTGCCTGCAACCGCCGCAGCACGTGCCGATGGCGTCGCCGTCGCAGACGGTGAGGACGGCCACGATCTGATGTTCGCCCGCTGCGACCATCGCCGAGATTGCGCCGGCCTCGGCGCAGGAACCCTGCGGGTACGCGGCATTCTCGACGTTGCAGCCCGAGAAGACTCGTCCGCTGGAGGTGCGAACCGCGGCACCGACACGAAATCGCGAGTACGGGGCATGAGCATTTGCCTGTACCGCTTTGGCCGCTTGGAACAACTCATCCACATCTGGTGTCATCAGCCGTTCACAGTAGGCACATCTCCGACGGGTTGTACGGTCGCAGTCCACTCAGGTCCCACCGCGACGCGCCATCCGCTACCGGTGAACGTTTCTCCGACGGTGAGCAGATCGGTCTACGGCGGGAGACCGACGAGCGGTGTCTGCGTACGGGTCGCGCCTTCGACCTCGATCAAGTGCACCGCTACACCCGTTGCCGGCAGGTGGTCGTCGAACCCCTCAGCAGGCAACAGTTCGATGGTCAGGAAGCTGTGATCGTCGATCGCCACCACGGCAACGCGAGGATCGTCCGGTCCAGTGGATGGTGCCAACGCGACCGTCGCGCCGTCTGCGGGGATGACCACGACGGCGGATGTCGACAGCCATCCGGCCTCCAACAGGTTGACCGCCAAGGTCGCGGGGCCGTCACGCCGATCGGGATGGACTGCTCGCGGGGCCGCACTGTCGCTCATGACATCGAGGGCGCTCTCGTTCGGGTTGGCCGCCGACTCGTCGTAGCCGCTGTGCGGCCAACCGAGAGCGTGGCCGATCTCGTGCTCGATCAGATCCATCGGTGGTCGATCGCCCCACTCGGGACTGAAGTCCGCAGCGCCGACGTACACCGATCGCCTCGTGACGGACGCGCTGCACGGAGGCTCTGCGCACTCACCGCCCGGATTGGCGAAGCCGCCTGGCTCGTCGGCGTTGTGCTCGGCGTCGGCCACCACGATCACGCCGTGGGCTTGTGGGCTCGAGACTGCGAGCGAGTTGTCGACGCACGCCTGGGGCTCCTCGCTCGCCGCGATCGTCACCTCTCCGCCTGGGCTGAAGCGAGGCCGGTACCTGCCGTGCGACAAGACATCGAAGTATGCGCCGACGTTCTGATCGAGCACCATTGCCACCTGCTCAGGAGCCAATTGCAGGCGCAGCGGCAGACCGGCATACACGGTCGATCGGGTGTCGGCAGGCACGTGGCAGATGAAGACCTCCCACGGATCGTCGCCCTCGGTCATCCACCTCGATCGTGTGCCGGCGTCGACCACGGATTGCACGGCGGGCGGGAGGGTAATCGACGGGTCGCTGCATGCGGCGATCAGGGCCAGACCGATCAGCCAAGGGTATCGCACGGCGAGAGGCTATGTGTGCGCCGGCGCGGATACGTGGCACGATGTCACCATGGCCGCCCGCAATTTTCGCCATCGTCTGCTCAGCAATTCGATCGTTCGAACTGTCCTGTCGCTGTGGGCATGGCTGGTGCTCGGTGTGGTCGTCATCCTCTGGGTTCCGATGGTCGCCATCGTGCGTCTGGTCACCGCCCCGTTCGACAAGGGTCGATACGCCGCCGGCTACCTGTTCCGCAAGCTCACCGTTGTGCATCAGTGGCTCAATCCGCTGTGGAGGTTTCGAACATCCGGCGTCAAGATCACGGACCCGCGTCGCCCGTACATCGTCGTCGCAAACCACCAGAGCTTTGTCGACATCTTGCTGATCTCGCAGCTTCCGTGGGAGATGAAGTGGCTTTCGAAGGCCGACTTCTTCAAGTATCCGCTGGTTGGATGGCTGATGCGCATGGCCGGCGACATCAAGCTGATTCGCGGCAAGCGCGATTCGATCGTCGCGGCAATGGACTCGTGCAAGGACCGCCTGTCGAAGCGTGTCAGCGTGATGATCTTTCCGGAGGGCACACGCAGCAGTGATGGCGAGCTGCAGAAGTTCAAGGACGGCGCATTCCGGCTGGCGATCGAGACCGGGACGCCCATCATCCCGTTGGTGCTCGATGGAACCCATCCGGCTCTGCAGAAGGGCGACTGGCGCTTCGGGGTGGCCGACGCCGAGGTTCGGGTGCTCGAGCCGGTCGAGACCGCGGGCCTGACGATGGAGGATGTGTCGGTGCTACGCGATCGTGTGCACACGATGATCGCCGATGAACTGGCGTTGATGAAGGCCGGCTGATGCCGCTGCTGTTCGCCAGCGACGACGACCGCGACCTGGTTCGCGCCGAACGCGATGTCGGGGCGGCCTTCGAGGACCTCGATCTCGATCTGCGATCACTGGCCGCGGTTTCGAACATCTTCCGCGCCGCCACGGCAGTGCGCAACCACATGGAGAACGGTGTGCTCGCCGAGCAGGACCTGTCGTGGAGTGCGTTCACGACACTGTTCGTGCTGCGCGTGTGGGGCGACATGGACGCCCGCTCGCTCGCTGCCGAAGCTGGAGTGACTGCCGCGACGCTGACCGGCGTGATGAAGACGTTGGAGGGCCGCGGCCTGTTGCGACGTAAGAGTGATCGCGCCGATGGCCGCCGGATCCTGGTCTCGCTGACGCCACGGGGCCGAAGTGTGGTCGGCA
Organism: Ilumatobacteraceae bacterium; assembly: GCA_963779295.1. Lineage (GTDB taxonomy): Bacteria > Actinomycetota > Acidimicrobiia > Acidimicrobiales > Ilumatobacteraceae > JAENVT01. Next base: position 364,362 of record CAVZXO010000008.1, on the reverse strand, counting down.
ACGTGATGCCGGCGTTCAACCGTCACGAAGCGTTGGTCACTCAGGCGCTCACCGAGACCGAGCGCGACGATTTGGCCCGCTCGCTGCGAACCATCCTGCGAACGATCGAGGCGATCGACCTCTAACCGGTTCCGAGTGTTTCCGGCCCGGTTCGCTCCAGACGAGGGTTTGCAGCACACCCGGGTGCGCGCGAAACACTCGGTCGGGCCTGGGTGGGCGCGAAACACTCGGTCAGGATTTGTTGGCGAAGCGGGTGGCCTCGACGACGAGCCAGGCGAATGCCGGGTCCGGTTGCTCGGCCAACATCTCCGGATGCCATTGCACGGCCAGCACCTCGGGTCGCCCATCGAGCTCGAATCCCTCGACGACGCCGTCCTCCGCTGTGCCCGTCACGATCACCCCGCTGCCCGGTCGCCCGACAGCTTGATGGTGAAGGCTGTTGGTGGCGATGTCGGTGCCGTACAACGACTCCAGCTTGCTGCCGGAACTGACCTTCACGGTGTGGCACCGGTCCGTCCGCGATGTGGCCCACAGTGCATGAGTGTCGGACTCGTCGAGGTGCTGCACCAGAGTCCCGCCGAGCGCGATGTTCAGCATTTGGGCGCCGCGGCACACGCACAGCATGGGCAGTCGTCGCTCGAGGGCCGCACGAATCAGGCCGAGCTCCCATTCATCGCGACCGGGCTCGATCTCACCGAGGTCGGGATGCGGTTCCTCCCCGTAGAGCGACGGATCGGGGTCGGCTCCGCCTGTCATCACCAATCCGTCGAGGCGAGCGATCATGTCGACGGGGTCGGCTTCTCGAGTCAGCTGAACCGGAAGGCCACCGACGGCGGCGATCCCCTTCGGGTACTCGCTGAGGTGCAGGTCGACCTCTTCGCCGTGCAGCGCGCCCTGTGGTAGATGAGGAACGCGTTCAACCGGCCAACGCCGCCCCGAGAGTCCGATCAGTGGACGGCGGCTCACACGGTCACCCTACTTGTCGGGCCCCAGACGCGCTGTTGGCCGGCCTCTTGCCGGGGCCGGCCAACGAGCGTCTCTGGGATAGAGAACTGATGCACCACGTAGGTGCTATGTGACGGTGAACGGTCCTGCCGTGCCTCCCATGTTGGAGTCCACGAAGATCGTGGTCGGCCTCGCTGCGGGCACGCCCGTTCGGTTGCGGACGTTGTACACGCCGCCGGCGGCCACCGTCGCCGTGCCGTAGATCACTCCGGTGGCAGTGCGCACCGTCACGACCGCGCCGACCGTCGTGCTCGTCCCTCCGATGCGGAAGTCGCCGATCTTCCACCTTGCGGATGAAATCGACACGACGTCAGAGCGTGGCGTGATCACCACGACGTCGGTCATGGTGGTCACTCCGTCGGACACCGCGAGTTGGAACGTCAGCGGCTTGTTCGCCATCGGGAACCTGTAGAACGGCAGCGTGAATGTTGTGTTCAGCGACGTTGGCGACGCCAGGGTGACACTGTCGATGCCGGCCGGCATCGGTGTCGTGGTACCGGTGACCAATTGCGTCCACAGGTATGTCGCCCCGGTAAGGGTCGAGCCTGCGCCGGTCAACGTCACTTGGGTGTTGCGGACGACGCCAGTCTGATCTGGACCTGCGATTGCGACCAGCGCACCTTGCGGAGTCAATGTCAGACGAGCCGACTCCGGCCCGAACGCTGAATTGACGCTGTTCTTCGCGCTGACCGTGAACCAGTACGGCGTGTCTCCGGTGAGGCCATTGATGGTCGCCGTGAGGGCCGTGCCGAACGCCGGGCTCTGCAGCGGTGTCGGCGCAACTGCGCTGTCATACACGTTGATCCGGTAGTCCACGATCGTGCCGGCCACGGGATCGGCCGCGTTCCAGTTGAGCGTCACCGAGTTCAGAGCGACTGAAGTCGTGGTGAACGTCGTTGCCGCCGGCACCGGATCGTTGCTGATGACGTAGGTCTCGGTGACCACCGGTGACACGTTGTTCGACGGATCGAACGCCACGAAGTTCAACGTGGTGTTGGTGCTGATCGTGATCGGCGCGGTGTAGAGGTTGATGCTCGCCTGAGGGCCTGTGACCGGGTCCGTGCCGTCCGTTGTATAGAAGATGTCTGCGGCAGGCTCGTTCGATGTCAGTGTCACCTGCTGGGCAACCGGGAAGCTGCCGCCGTTCGGCGAAGCCGACACTGTCGGCGGCGTGACATCGCTGGCGACGATTGCGTGGATGGGCGGGAACGTCTTGCCGACACTGCTGTACGACACCACTTCGATGTCGTACGTCTCGCCTGCCAACAGTCCGTTGATCGTCGTGTGGTTGGCGTTGGCGTCGGAAATGCGATTGCCGATCTGCACCTGCTCACTTGTCGGGCTGACCGTTTGGGCGACGGCCATCACCTCGTAGCCGAGGATCGCCGGGGTACCGGGAATCGTGACGGCGGGGACCCAGTTCACATTGATCGCGGTCGGGTCTGCCGGCACGGGTGCGGCAACCACGCTCGTCGGTCCTGGTGGACCTGACTGCAGTGGGCCGTTGGGGCATCCACCCATACCCGGTCCGCCGAGCTCACCGTTCTCGGAGATCGACATGCCTTGCCGATTGGCGTTTGCGTCGGTCAGTTCCCATGCCATTGCTCGCTCGCCGAGACCGGCGTTGGCGGCGATGGTCGCATTGGCCAATGCATCTGCAGGATCGACGCCGGGAAACGCGAAGTCGTACGTCGCGCGGAAGGTGTTTGCTCCGTCGAGGTCGAACTCGAGCATCGACGAGTAGCCGCCCTTCGCTGCCGGGATCATCTGACCTGGCAGTTCCGGCGGAACAGGTGGCACAGCGCGGATGTCGCGCTTGCCGATGATGGTGTCGACGAGCGCGGGCTCGACGATCCGCTGCTCCATGTTTGCGCGGTCGACGAGCGGGCCGATGTGGCCGGTCACGACGACGGTGGTCCCGTTTTGGACAGCGTCGTTGGCGTAGATGTCGGGCACAGTGGTGGCGTCGTTCACCGCTGGCGCGCCGTTGGCCGGGTTCGCGGGGATCTTGATCGACACGATGTCGCCGGCCTGGATGTCGGGGGTGACAAGCAGACCTGTACCGGCGCCCCAACAGATCCCACCTGGGTGGTTGATCTCGAAGATGACGCCGCTGGGGTTGACATCGACGATGCCGATTGCCGACCCCGTCACGAGGCCACTGCGTGTGACCTCGACCAACGCCTGCTGACCATCGTGCTCCTCGTAGCCTTCGAAGTTGACGAAGTCACGATTCGGGAACAACCCGATGTTGTTCGGTGCCACCGGGAGATTTGGTGTGATCGCCGAAGTGGCACTGGATGACACACCGACCATGACCGCCGGTAGGCCAAGGAGCAAAGCGCTGGCGATGCCGATGGCAACCGGTCCGCGGCCCTTCGATCGGTTCGGCGCCCGCCCGCCGGAGTCGGATAGCCGGGCGCGCGTGCGCGCACCCTTGCGTGAGAACAGCTTCATTCGTCCCTCTCCTTGTTTCAAGCCCCGAGATTGAGGCCCGAGAAGCCCTCCAACAAGAATTGGAGCTGCTACCCGATCGTGGGATCGTCGCGCTTCGGCGTCGCCAACTGATGAGCCTTTGGTCCCGAATTCGCCAGACCTTGGTCTCCATCCGATGTCGGACTCCACCCACGCGGAACGTCCCGTCAGGACCAATGGCTCCTGACGGGCGGGCGTTGGTTCGGCACCATGGTCCCAAGTGCCGAGGGACGGTGCTCGAATTGAGGACGGCAAGATGAGCAGGCCAGGGCTGAAGGCGCGCGGCGCCGCAATGAGTGCGACAGCACTCTTGATTGGAAGCGTCGTGGTCGCGGTGAACCACCCTGCGGCGTCTGCAACTGCAACACTCAACATCGTCGGGCAGGCCGGGAGCGGCGCCTTCGGGACCGATGTGACGGTCTTGTCGAACGGCAACTTCGTGGTGGTCGACTCGGTGTTCGACAGCGCGACCCAACCCGACGTCGGCGCTGTGTACCTCTACAACGGTGCCACGAATGCGTTGATCAGCCGGGTCACCGGTTCGACGGCCGGCGACTCCTTGGGTGACGGCGGGCTGACAGAGGTCGGCAGTAGCGACTTCGTCGTTCGCACCACGTCGTGGGACAACGTCGCGGTGGTGGATGCCGGCGCGGTGACCTGGGTCGACGGTACCGCCGGCCTCAACGGTCAGGTCAGCTCGGCGAACAGCCTTGTCGGCACAACTGCGGCCGACACCGTCGGCGACGGAGGTGTCACCGCTTTGAGCAACGGCAACTACGTCGGTGCGCAGCACGGCCTGGGACAACGGAGCTGTCGACGACGCGGGTGCGGTGACGTGGGGCAATGGAACGGCCGGGGTGAAGGGCCCGGTCACAGCGGCGAACAGCCTGGTCGGTACCACGGCCCTCGACGCTGTCGGGGTGGGTGGTGTGACTGCACTGCCCATCAACGGCAACTATGTCGTCGGTAGCCCTTCGTGGGACAACGGCGCGGTGGTGCGATGCCGGCGCTGTGACGTGGGGCAACGGTGCCACAGGCGTCAGTGGCGCGGTCAGCTCGAGCAACAGCCTCGTGGGCACGACGGCATCCGACGCCGTCGGTACGGACGACCTGGGTCTCAATGGCGTCACGGCGTTGGTCGACGGTGACTACGTGGTGGTCAGCCGCGGCTTGGGACGACTCCATCGCAGCGTTGGTCAATGCCGGCGCAGCGACATGGGGAAGCGGCATCACCGGCGTCAGTGGCGCGGTGACCGCAACCAACAGTCTTGTCGGCGACAGTGTCGGTGACCGCGTGGGTACGGACTTCGTCGGGATCGGGGCCGTCACCCCGCTGACGAACGGCAACTACGTCGTCACCAGCGCTGCTTGGGACGACGGCGGAAGCCCCGATGCCGGCGCCGTGACGTGGGGCAACGGCAACGGTGCAACTGTCGGAGCTGGTCTCCGCCGCCAACAGCCTCGTCGGCGGACGAGCCGACGACCACGTCGGGACCACCACAGATGGGATCAACGCCGTCACGGCGTTGCCGGGTGGCAACTACGTCGTGACCTCCACACTGTGGGGTGATGGCGGCGGCAGTACGGCCGCCGATGTGGGCGCCGTGACGCGAGGAAGTGGCACCGGTGGAACAGTCGGTGAGGTCACAGAGTTGAACAGCACTCGTCGGTACGACGGATGGCGATCAGATCGGAAGCGGCGGTGTCACACCGTTGCCGACCAGCGGGAACTACGTGGTCTCCAGTCCTCTGTGGGACAACGGTGCCGCGGTCGACGTAGGTGCGGTCACGCGTGGCCTCGGCGCGGGCGGCACTGTGGGCGTGGTCTCGGCGGCGAACAGCCTCGTCGGCACCACGACCGACGACAACATCGGGGGAGACGGTGTCATTGCGTTGACGAACGGCAACTACGTCGTCAGCAGCACGGCGTGGGACAACGGGCAGTCACGATGCCGGCGCCGTGACCTGGGGCAACGGCGCGACCGGCACCATCGGTGTGGTCTCGGCCGCCAACAGCCTCGTCGGAGCACGTCAGCACCGACGCGGTCGGAAACGGCGGTGTGACGGCTCTCACCAACGGCAACTACGTCGTGGCCAGCCCGCTCTGGAACAATGCCGGCGTCGTCGACGCGGGTGCCGCGACCTGGGGCGACGGTCCGCAGGCGTCAGTGGCGCCGTCAGTTCCGCCAACAGCCTCGTCGGCAGCATCGCGCTGGACAACGTGGGGAACGCCGGGGTCACGTCGTTGGCGAACGGCAACTATGTCGTCGACAGCGATTCATGGAACAACGGAGCAGTGGTCGACGCTGGCGCGGTCACCTGGGGCAACGGTGCGCTCGGTCGAACCGGTGCCGTCTCGGTCGCCAACAGCCTGGTCGGCACCACCGCCCTCGACGCCATCGGCAGAGATGGCGTGGCTCCACTGACCAACGGTGACTACGTCGTGACCAGCGCAGCCTGGGACAACGGATCGGTGGTCGACGCTGGTGCGGTGACATGGGGGAGTGGTGCGACGGGACGCGTCGGAGCAGTGACGTCCGTCAACAGCCTGGTCGGCACGACCGCGAATGATCTCGTCGGGACCGACACGTTTGCGAGCAATGGGGTCAATGCGCTGCCTGGTGGCAGTTACTCGGTGGTCAGCGCAAGCTGGAACAACGGTGCCATCGTCGATGCCGGTGCCGCCACGTTCGGCCCCACCGGCGGAATCTCAGGACCGATCACGGCGACGAACAGCGCGCTGGGAACCTCTCCCGGCTCGGTGGAGTCGATCGCCGACCGATTCACGCCCGACGATGCGTTGGTGGTGAGCACCGGCCAGAATCGCCTGCTCTTGCTGCGGGTCGGTGCGCAGTCGCCGGTGTTCCCGACGACACCGGGCAACGTCACTGCCAGCACCGCGCCGGGGGCAGCGAACGCGGTCGTCAACTTCTCGACACCTGTGGCAACTGGGAAGAGCGGAACACCGAGCGTTGCTTGCGTACCTGCGTCGGGAGCACTGTTCCCGATCGGCGTCTCGACCGTCACCTGTACGGCGACCGACAGTGCCCGATTCACTGCAACAACGTCGTTCAGTGTCACGGTCAACGCCACCCCTTCGATCCCGCCATCGGGACCAGGATCGTCGGATCAGGTGTCCCTCTCGCCTGCCAGGCTCGCCGATACCCGGCCCGGACAAACCACCGTCGACTCGTTGTTCGCCGGGGGCGGGATCCGCGAACGCGGCTCGACCCTCGAACTGACCGTTGCGGGACGCGGAGGCGTCACCTTGGACGCGACTGCAGTCGCTCTCAACGTCACTTCCGTGGACTCCACCCAGGCCGGTTTCGTGACGATCTACCCCTGCGGTTCGCCCCAGCCGACTGCTTCCAATCTGAACATCGTCCCCGGCGCCACCGTTCCCAACGCAGTGATCGCCGGAATCGGGTCGGGTGGAGCGGTGTGTCTTTTCGCCTCGGCAGCCACCCACCTCGTCGTCGATGTCGGCGGGTACTTCCCGTCCACCACGTCTCTTCGGGCGATGAACCCGGCACGGATGTTCGACACGCGCGGGGGGCAGCAGCGCCCGCGGCCGGATCCACCACCGTGGTTCAGATCACCGGTCGAGAGTCCATTCCTTCAGATGCGTCCGCGGTCGTCGTCAATGTCACGGTTACCGAAGCGCAAGCTGCGGGGTTTGCGACCGTCTTCCCCTGCGGCACCGACGTTCCGACGGCGTCGAGCATCAACTACACCGCCGGCGCGACCGTGGCCAATCTGGTGATCGCCAAGATCGGCGCGGGCGGCGCTGTTTGCATCTTCACCCAGTCGTCGGCGCAACTGATTGCCGACGTCAGCGGGTATTTCCCGGCGACCACGTCGTACAAGCCGCTCGAACCTGAACGCCTGCTGGACACACGGAATGGAGCTGCGACGATCGACGGACAGTTCGTCGGTGCCGGTCTGCGGCCCGCAGGGACGGTCACCGAACTGACCGTCGTGAACCGCGGAGGCGTGCCGGCGAGTATCGCGACCATCGTGATGAACGTGACGGCGACCGAACCAACGGCAGCAGGGTTTGTCACGGTCTACCCCTGTGGCATCGACCGGCCGCTGGCGTCCAACGTCAACTACGGCATCGGTGCAACTGTGGCGAATGCCGTGATGGCCCGGGTCGCGGCCAATGGCACCGTCTGCCTCTTCAACTCGAACCCGACTCACCTCGTCGTCGACGTCAACGGCTATCTGACGAACTGACACTCCGTAAACGGCAACCACACATCGCGGGTGGTCGGATCGCCACGATCGGTCTGTCCTTCCTCAGTAACGGCGATCGATGTAACGCCTATCTTGACATCGGTGTTACAGTCACTGGTATGCACATCCGGTGGCTCGAAGGTAGCCGTGTTCAGAAGTTGCACGCCGAGGGTCGGCTTGACCACATGGACATCACGGGCGGGGAGCCGACGGCCTGGTGGCGTATCGAGTGCTCGCATTGCCATACGGACTTCGTCACTTGGGACACAAGATGCCGGTACTGCTCCGACGAATGCCGTATCGAAGGCAAGCGAGCCCGAACTCGAGCCCGCGTCGCGGCGCACCGCGCCAAGACAGGGCGGGACGACGCCGAGGTATGGATGGTGCCGTCTGAGCACGTGAAGGTGATCGAGTCGAGTCCCGTCGCTGTAACCGTGACCTTGACCCGGGACGAACTGATGATTATCAACAACGCATTGAACGAGGTGTGCCACGGCGTCGATCTCGATCATGATGGTGAGTTCGCCAGTCGGGTCGGCGCAACTCGGTCAGAGGCCCAGACACTGCTCGCACACATCCACGCCGCCATTCCGCAGTAGCGCGGTACTGCCCGTCGGTGCACGAAAGGATCCATGGCGGCGATGGCAACTTTGACTCGAAGGATGCCCCACCTCGATCAGCGTTTGGCGATTGCGGACCCGTATGGGGTCCTCCGTGATCAAACGCAAGAATCTGACGGAGCCGTTGAGTCAGCTGTGGGAATTGGGCTCACTGGTCAGTTGATGGTGCGGGCGAACCAACCGTTCACGTCGACCACCAGGTCGGTGGCCACCGACGAGTAGAAGCACACGTGGCCGCCGGCCGACAGGGGTGCGGTCACGGCGTTGGCCACCGTCTCGTCAGCGACGAAGTTGACGCTCGAGACGCCCGGAATGGACCCGCAGGGAAACACCGCCACGTAACCGGCACCCTCCGCGCCGTCCACCGTGACGTTCAACGAGACGGCAGCAACGCGACCTGTGGCCGACGGACCGAAGAAGCTCCCGAACTCGACATCGAGGACGTAGGCGCCGGGGACCTGGCGCTTGGCGACATCCATCGCGCCTGCCTGACCCGGGCGCGTGTCGAACGCGCGGGCGGGAGCGACAGGTGTGAAACCAGCGCCTGGAGCGAACCAAGCGTTCACATCGACGATCACGTCCGTGTCCGCCGAGGAGTAGAAGCACGCATGCCCGGAGCTCGACAACGGGGTGATCACCGCATTGGCGACCGTCTGACCGGCAACGAAGTTGACGCTGGAGGAGTCGGGCATCGCTCCACAGGGGTAGACGGTCAGAAAGCCTGCGGCGCTCGGCCCGTCAACGGTGACGTTCATCGATACAGCCGCGACGGTGCCCGTGACCGGGCCGAAAACGTTGGCGAGTTGAACGTCGAGAATGGTGCCGCCACCCAACTTGGTCTTGGCCACATCGAGGACGCCGTCATGTCCGGATCTGGTGTCGAATGCCCTCGCCGGCGTGACGGCGGTGAGGCCTGCACCTGCCGGGTACCAACCGTTGACGTCGACGACGACGTCGGTCGGTACGTTCGAGAAGAAGCAAGCATGACCAGCATCGGACACCGGTGTGATCACGGCGTTTGCGACAACCTGGCCGGCAGCGAAGTTGACGCTCGAGGTCGCCGGCATCGTTGCGCACGGGAACGCGGTGACGAAGCCTGCGGCCTCGCTGTTGACGACCGTCACGTTCATCGATACGGCGCCAACTCCGGTACTCGGGATGCCTGCAATCCCGGTCAGAGGGACGTCGAGCACCGAGCCCGGGCCGACCTTGATCTTGGGGACGTCGACCAAGCCCGGCTCGCCCGGCCGGGTGTCGGCCGCTCGGAACGGATTCAGGGCAGTGAACGCCTGAACGACGGTGGGCGGTGTCACGGGCGGTGTCACGGGCGGAACGACCGGTGGAACCACCGGCGGAACGACCGGTGGGGGCACGACGGGAGGCGTCACAGGACGAGCAATGACTGCGAGCTGACCGGTTGCCGAGCCCGCCGTCGTGGTGACGACAACGGGAACGGACGCCGCGGGTGGGACAGCATCGGGCACGGTCGCCGTCAGCGACGTGGTGTCGACACGCGTGAACTGGGCGACGACGCCTCCGATCGTCACGGACGTCGTCGATGCCGTCGATGCCAGGTCGATGCCGTGAATCGTGATCGTGGCACCCTGCGCCGCGACCAAAGGCTCGACGCCGCTGATCGTCGGGGTCCGCAGGCCCGAACCCCGGAGAGCTACAACGATGGGTGCCCCGGCGGTGGTGTCGATGGAGAGCCGTGCATCCACGGTCCCGCGAACTGTCGGGAAGTACGACACGTCGATCGAGCAGGAATCCCCGGCGGTCAGTGGTGCCGAGCAGTCGGCGGTCGAGCCGAAGGAGCCCGTTGTGTCGCCGAGGATCGACACGCCTGAAACTGTCGCGTCCGAACCTCCACGGTTCGTCAACGTGATCGTTCGGATGACCGACTGGGGGGCGGGATCGCCAGGATCGAGCGTGGGGAAGCTCAGCGTCCATGCCGATGGACTCACCGCGGCAGGCTCGGTCACCGGCACCGTCGTCCGGGCCACGCTGCAGTTCCCCGTGTTGTCGATCGTGCCATCACAGAAGCTGAGCTGCTCGATGTTGCGAAGCGTGTCCGTGCCATCGCCGGCGGCGACACCGGTGCCGACCACGATGGTTGCGTCACCGCTGGTGCTCACCTGGTAGTCCACCTGCGGGCCGGAATACACGGCCGTGTCGCAGTTGAGGTTCGTCACGCCACAATCGGGTGATGGCACCGTCGGAGTGATGATCTCGCGGAGAGCGACCAGGTGACCCGGGTTGACGAGCCCGGCGAACACCGCCTGTTGCAGTGTCATGTTTGTCGTGCCGGGACCAAAATCACCGGTGATCGCCTTGTGCTCCATGAGGTCGGTCGAGCCGATTTCGACGGCAGGGTCGAACGGGTCGCGGACGCTGATCCGAACTTGGACGAAGCGATCGCCGTCGATGATGTCGTCGCCGCCCCGGCCCTCGATCGTGTCGCTTCTCGAGCCGCCGATGAGGATGTCGCCGCGACCCCAGATGTTCCCGCTGATCGGACAGAAGCCCGACGCTGCAGCCGCGACCACCGGAGTGGGATCGTCGAGCAGGGGTTGCGGCACGATGGCGGCCAAGCCCGGGATCCGGTCGACACCGGCCTGATCGAGCACGTCGCAGCCACTCGTTCCGGCCCCGCCGATCTGGCTGTGGATCAGGTTGGTGCCTCTGATCACATCGTTGAGGTCGTGACCGGACACGGCTTCGGTCTCCTGCCAGATGTTGCGGTTGACGATGATCGGTTGACCGGGCCCGGCGAGGTTGTTGTTGATGTTCATGTCGTCGTTGGCCGGCACCGTGTCGTACTGGTGGAACGCCCAGTCGAATCCGGCTCCGCCTGCGTTGCGGTCGATCGCTGCATTCTGAGCCATCAGGTCGTCGCCACCTTCGGCGTCGTAGTCGTTGCCGCCGACCTGGCCGATGAAGACATCGTTGCCAGGGGTGACCTGACCGGGGTCGTCGAAGAACGGCGCACCGTGGTCACCGTGCAGCAGGTCCTCCCCCGACGAACCCTGGATCCAGTCATCGCCACTGCCGCCGAACGTCACGTCCCCGCCTGTCCCGGCGATGACGAAGTCGTCGCCCGGGCCGCCGAACTCCACGTTGTCGCCGCTGCCGCCGTTGAGGAAGTCCTGTGCGTCGCCGCCGAGCAGCTCGTCGATGTCGGGCCCTCCATCGATGGCGTCATTGCCGGGGCCGCCTTTCAACGTGTCGGCACCGCTCGCGTCCGTGATGATGTCGTTGCCCTCGCCTCCGAGCGCGACGTCGTCGCCGCCGTTGCCGTCGACGATGTCGTTGCCGAGTCCACCCCAGAACGTGTCGTTGTCGTTGCCGCCGAGGACCCGGTCGACGCCCGGCGTCCCGTTGTACACGGATTGACCGTTGATCCCGACCGGGTCGACGCTGTTCACAGCGCGGTACCTGATCGTGCCGTCGGGCTTGCGCTGGAGCAGTTTGGACTCGTCGCAATCGGTCGTCGTCGGGTCATCGGTGACCGTCGCGCCGAAGGTGGTGAACCCTGCTGCGGTCCCCGCCAGGTTGGCGAGCTGGAACTTGCAGTCGGCGGTGGCGAACGCGTCGGCCTTCAGTGAGTCGGTGCCGTCGGTGTTTCGTTGGATGAGCTCGGCGAAGGAATTGCCCTCGAGCTGGCCCAGCAGGTTCATGCCTGCCGTCCTGGCGAGGTAGTAGAAGCGATCGCCATCCTGGAGGTTCTCGAGCGAGGTCTGGAACACGTAGTTGAACGTGCTACCCAACAGACCGCCGTTGACGTTGGTGGATTCCGCAAGCCCGCCGACCCACAGATCCACCTCGTCGAGTCCGGTCACGGTCACACCGTTGGCGCTCGCCCAGTCGCCCGTGCCGAACATGAATGCGGCGGCATCGACCGGAGCAACGTCGGTCCCGATCGGCTGGACGATCGCACGCGCCGCGGCCCTCTTTGCGGCGAGCGTCGTCGCGTTGGTGATCGACGGATGGGTGCCGTAGGCGGCGACGAAGTTGATGAGTGATTCTGGGTGCTTCAGGTGCTGGCCGAAGTCGGACCAGCTCGTGTACGGGGTGAGTTGGCCGTCGTTGGTCTGGGCGAAGAGTTGTCGGCGGACGTCGTTCAGGGGCGGCAGACCGACGTCACGCCCGCGCGTGAGGTTGAGAGTCGCCAGGTCGAGTGGCAAGCCGAGCAGGTTGTTGCGCAGCGTGTTCGTCACGAACTCGTCGAGCTCGTTGCCGATCTGGTCCGAGGAGCCCATGATGACGGCACCGGCGGCTTGCGCGGGCGACAGCAGACCGGAAGGACTGCACGGTGGCGTGTTGCACGTTCCGTGGGCGTTGAACAGCTCCGGCGGGTTCAAGAATGCGTGGAGCAGGGCTGTGGAGTTGTCCGACCCGTCCGGGTTGGTGCGAGCGACCTCCTCATCGAGCATCGAGTGACCGAAGCGGTACACGGCGCTGGCGAACTCGGCAGGAATGGCAGGGTTGATGTCGCTCGAGTAGCCCTCGAAGAGCCTGATTGCCGGCTGGATCTTGCGCGCGAACTCCTCGAAGACCATGTGCTGATACTCCATCTCGTTGATGAAGCGGGCCGCTTGGAACAGGCGCTCACCGTCCCAGCCCTCGTGTGTCTGCCATTCGTCCAGTGCCAGAACACCGGTCGGAGTCGTGTCGTTCGACAGGACACTCTTGATCTCGTCGACCAGGCGGTCGTGCTCGGAATGGAAGACCTGGTGGATTGCCGACAGGGCGATGTTCTCGTTGCAGCGCCCGTCACCACAGGTGAAATGGGCGTCGAGCAACTCGTCGTCGTAGGTGCCGAGCGGCTGGCCGGCGAAGTCCGCTGAAGCGACGAGGTCGGCATCGGGCAGCGGGGCGATCGGTGGTGTCGCCGGGTTGTTGTCGGTGTCGCGCGGGCTGGGGTCGGCGTTGTGGGCGATGTCGGTGAGGAACGGCGTGTCGAAGTGGATGACGTTCTCCGGCACGGGCACCGGGCCGCCCGCGCAGCCTCCGTCGTCGAGTGGTAGCTCCGCGTCTGCGACGCGGCAACCCTCGACGAGCCCCGTCGTCGTCACGTACTGCGGCAGATGTCGATCAGGTCCTGGGATGAACTTGCCGTAGGGGTCGGCAGCAATCATCGGGACGCTCGTCACGTCCTTGTCCGTCAGCTCGAGACCGAGGAGGTCTGCTGCCTGCTGCTTGGTCGATGCCCAGGTGGACAAGCCGCCGGACTGCGGCCCTGGCGGCCCGCCCAGCAGCTTGCCGGTGGAGACCGGCCTGTCGTTGAGGTTGTTGGCGTACTCGCGCAGGAACACCTGGTGGGACGAGTGCGATGTGTACGTCTGGCTCTGATCGATCCAGGGGGAGTCGCTGTTGTTCGTGTCCTGGATGTCGTCGGCGGTGCCGAGCGCGCCATCGACGCCGGGCTGGTTCAGCGCACGGGTCAGCACCATGAATCGAAGGTTGGCCGGCAGGTCGTCGGAGTTACCGGCGACGTGGTCGGGTCCGGCGATCAGTGGATCGTCCGGGCGCAACGGAATGAACACCGTGCCGCCGCCCTTCAGCGTCTGATCGACACCGTGATCGAAGAACTGGCCGAAGAACGTGAACAGACTGTTGTAGGGCGGCGACAGACCCACGTCCGTGGTCACGTTCGGGATGAACAGCGTCTGGTGCGCAGGTACGCATCCTGCCGGCAGCCCGTTGGTGCCACCGGGGGTCGTCGGCTCGGTCGTGCACGGGAACACCCCCGGGTCATCCTGGGATCTCACTGGGAATCCGGCTGCCGCGACCGCCGCAGGATTGGTCGATGTCTGATCGACGATCAGATTGCTGATCATGCGAGGTTGCGCGTCGACAACGGCGCCACTCTTGCGTGTGTAGCTCGTCGGTCCCGGCGGGCCCACGGGAAAGCCGGCGGTGATCGGATCGGCGTCCTGGAAGGACGGTGAGGTCAGACGAGGGAATGGCTCGTCTGCCTTGGCAAACGCCTCTCTACCGGGAATCAGGTTGTTGCACGCGCCGTCGACTGTCCGTAGGCCGTACGACGTCAGGTAGTCGGGCACCTGGTCCGGGTCGGGCCCGACCAGCGCACGGCAGTAATCCGGGTCGCCCACCGGGTCCGGATTCGGTGGATCGATCGACTCGGGGCCGCCTTCGAACGCAAGTGCGTGCCGTTCGGCGATCACGATCTGCTTCAGGATGAATGCCAGATCAGATGGCGTGATCGTGAAGCCCTGACCCACCGGGGCAGGCGCCGCGTGAGTCGCTACGGGGCTGGCGATCAGGCCAGCACCGAGCATGGCGAGTACCGAAGCGCCACCAGCCAGCATCCGTAGGCGATTCACGCCATGCGTGAAAAATGCACAGACCATCGTCGCGTCCCGTCCCTCTGTCGTCCCCGACAGAGACCGAGAGAGCAGCCGGTGCTGGGGAAGTGGGCAACGTTCCACCCACTGCCCTCATAGTGAGAGATGCCTCGACACCCGGGAAAGAGCAATAGGCCGCGTCTGGCGGGACCTTGGTCCCTCCACGACTACCGGTTCGCTGTCGATTCCGCCGAGTGTCTACTGCTCGTCGGAGTGTTTGCCGCCCACCCGCCAAGCGCTGGGAGTCGGGCGCCCCGTAGCGGGGCCTGCGGCTCCAAACGCAGCGGATGGCTCGTGATGAGCTCAGCCGAGGGTGATGTTGGAGCCCGAGAGTTGCACGTTGCCGCCGACCACGCGGCCGCCCTTGACCAGCGAGCTGCTGATCTGGATCCCGCCGCCCGGCGCGGCGATGGTCCCGGTCCACGACACACTGCTTCCGGACAGCTGGATGGCTGTCAGCCAGCACGAGCCGCCGCCGGCCAGCAGTGTGGGCAGCCCGGCGGACGCCGGCGACAACGAGGTGCTGCCGCTGATGGTGATCCGTCCGGTAGCGACGATCGTGACTCCGGTCAACACCGGGTGCGATCCGGAGATGTTGACGTCGCCGGCGACGTAGTGAACACCGGGAGACAGGTTGCCCTTGCTGATGTTGATGCTGTCGGCATGGGCGACGTAGCCGGCGACCTTCGAGTAGGTACCGCCTGGGGCGAAGTCACTGATCTTCCAGGGCAGCCCCGACGCCACAGGTGCGGCGCTGTAGACGACTCCGGCACTCGTCGTGCCATGGCCGATGTTGGCGGAGCCCCCGTACGAGATCTTGCCGGACACGGTGACCGAGCTGCCCGACAGCATCACGTTGCCGTTGCTGCGCAATTCGCCGGTGATGGACACCTTGCTGCCCGAGAACTGGGCACCGCTCCCGCACGACGGGCCGAAGAGCGACAGCACCGTCGATCCTGACGGCGGTGCCGGAAGCGTCGGGGGCTGCGCCGGGATCGTGGTGGTGGTGGTCGTCGTCGACGTGGTCGATGTGGTCGATGTCGGTCGATGTTGGTCGTCGATGTCGTCGTCGCCGGGAGCGTGGTGGTCGTCGTGGTGGTCGAGGTCGTGGTCGTCGCTGCCGTTGTCGCTGGTGCCTCGGTGGTCGCCGGTGCCTCGGTGGTCGCTGGGTGCCTCGGTGGTCGCTGGTGCTTCGGTGGTTGCCGGTGCCTCGGTGGTCGCTGGTGCTTCGGTGGTTGCGGGCTCCTCGCCCGTTGCGGGTCCCTCGGTCGTCGTGGGCGCTTCTGTGGTCGTCGTCTCGGCAGTCGTGGCCGGGGCCTCGGTTGTCGTCGTCGGCTCGATGATCTCGCAGACGTTGGTGACGCCCGGCGTGCCCTTCTCACCGAGCGAGCCGTACGTGGTCACCGAGGTGCACCAGTTCGCCGACATGGAGTTGTCGAGTTCAGGCGAGCGCAGGGCCGCGGCCGCACCGACCGCGTATGGAAGCTGGCGATCGGGTGCCCAGGTGACCCGATCGACGGGTACCAACGAAGCGTCGTACAGGTTGATCTCGTCTGCACTTTCCACGAGCGGGAAGGCCGATCCGTACACGTAATCGACGGCTGCCCCTCCGTTCAGGGTCGCGTTGTCGCGACCAAGGACGAACGTCGCTCCGGGGGCGAGCAGCAGTGGGTGATTGGCCGTGATCGTGAATGCGTCGTAGTCGTCGTCGCGCAGCACCCAGCCATTGAGGTCGACGGGCTCACGACCGGCGTTGTACAACTCGAACCATTCGGCAACGGTGTCACTGAGAGCCGCCGCATCGATGTGCACCTCGTTGATCACGACGCCGACATGTGGTCGCGGTGTGCAGTCGTTCGCCGCGCCCGGCGTGCCGCGATCGCCGCGACCGAACTGCGGCCCACTCTCGCACCACGCGCCGCCGAGGAGTGAGATCGACGCGCCGTTGGGTCGTGGTTCGACATTGGCCTGCCAACGGACCTGGTCGACCGGCTGGCCGTACTGGTCGGCGAGAACGATGGAGTCGGTGTCGTTGCTCAGCACGAACGCGGCACCGAACGAATATGCGACCGGCGCACCACCGTTGCGAGTGACATCGGTGTCGCGGCCGAGCACCAGAAATCCGTCCGCCGGCACGACGAGCGAACCCTTGATCACGTGACGATCAGAGGTGTCATCGGTGATCGTCCAACCGGCAAGGTTGACCGGTGCTGGTGTGGTGTTGTGCACCTCGAACCATTCGCCGGAACTGTCGCTGACGGCGGCCGGGTTGCGCATCACTTCGCTGATCACGACAGCGGGTGGCGGCAACGGCAGCTCGCAGGAGTTCTCGGTTCCTGGCGAGCCGAAGTCGCCGGCACCGAACGGCATGGTCGACTCGCACCAGTTGGCACCGAGGGCATTGTCGGATGCGGGAAGCCCGAGGCTGATGGAACGACCGGCGGGAATGGGGAATCCGGCCGGCGCGCTCCACTCGACACGGTCGACGATGGCACCGGCCTTGGACTTGAGGATGACACGTCCGGCCGCGTTGTAGAGAGGCACGCCGGTGCCGTAGACGTAGTCGGCCTTCACATCGCCATTGGCAGCGCGATCGCCGCTCGCGGACAGCACGCTGCGGGCGCCGGGGGCAACGATCAAGGACGTGATCGTGTGCGTCTTCATGTCGCCGCCGACGATCGTCCATCCCGCCATGTCGACCGGGGCAGTGCCGAGGTTGGTGACCTCGAACCACTCGGAGTTGCGCTCGCTGGCCGGCATCTCGGGGTCGAACATCACCTCGTCGATCACGATGGGCTGCTGGCCGGCGCTGAGGCACCACGATGGCGACCCGGGCGTGCCACGATCTCCCGCGATCCATGGCAGCGTCGATGCACACCAGTTGGCACCGAGGCTGTTGTCGAGGTTGGGGTCGCGCAGCGACATCGATGCGCCGTCGGGATCCGGGAACGTCTTTCCGTTGTCCCAACGCACGCGATCGAGCTGTACGAGATCGCGGTCGGCAATGACCAATTCATCAGTGTCGTTCTGCATGACCATGCCACTGCCGTACGAGTAGTCGGGCTTCAGGCCTCCGTTCGACGTCGGTTTGTTGCTGAACAAGGCGTATCCCTGCGCCGGGACGATGACAGCGGTCGTCACCGTGAAGCTGTCGTAGTCGTCGTCCTTCACGGTGAAGCCGGTCATGTCGACTGGCTGGTCACCGGGGTTGTACACCTCGAAGTACTCGCCCCGGTTGTCGCCGATCAGTCGCGGGTTCTGCATGATCTCGGTGATCACCAGCCGCTCCGTGGATGGCTGGCAACGATTCGCGGCGCCGGGGCTGCCGAGATCGCCGCGCTGCATGACCGAGACGGACGTGCACCAGTTGGCGCCCTTGTTGTTGTCGGCGGCCGGGTCGGACAGCACCATGCTGGCGCCCTGCGGAACAGCGAACCCGGCGCTCCAATCGACCCGGTCGCGCACGGTGGATGCTGCGTCGCGCAGGATCAATCGGTCGTTCTTTTCGTAGAGGACGATGGCATTGCCGTAGACGACCTGAGGCGTGACACCGCCGTTGGCGAACGATCCGGATTGTCGAGCCAAGACGATGTACTGACCAGGCACGATGTCGATCGATGGCAGGACGAATCGGTCGCGCACATCGTCGCTGAGGCTCCAGCCGAGCAGATTCGTCGGTAGGTCGCCGGCGTTGTACAGCTCGATCCATTCACCGCGGGAGTCGTAGACCTTGTGGGGGTCGACCATCAACTCGTTGATGATGACGTTGGGCCCGCGCACTGCCAGCGCCGTCGGACCCGAGTCGATCAACGCGATCGACGCCGCGCAGGCCAACGCCAGCAAAGCTCCGCCAATCCGCCGCCACATGGATGAGGTATCGGCGCGGCCCTGCACCTCATGAGTCAAGATTGTGTCTATGGACTTCGAGGGACGTGTCGCAATCGTGACGGGCGGTGCATCTGGCATGGGTGCCGCAACCGCCCGCCGGCTGGCCGCGGGTGGTGCCCACGTGCTGATCGTGGACCGCAACGGCGCCCTGGCTACCAGCGTTGCTTCGGAGATCGAGGGCACCGCGGTCGTCGGCGACATCGCCGACTCCGGCTTCTGCAACGCCGCCGTCGCAACGGCCGTCGGCCGTCACGGACGTCTCGACGTCGTCGTGAATGCCGCCGGGGTGATCGTTCGGGCCAGCGGCGAGAACACCTCCGACGAGCAGTGGGCACGGATCATGGGAGTGAACGTCAGTGGCACGTTCTTCATGTGCCGAGCAGCAATCCCGGTGATGAAATCGCAGGGTCACGGCGCGATCGTCAACTTCGGTTCCATCTGGGGCGACCTGGGCTCCGCCGGTGTCGCCGCCTACTGCGCGTCGAAGGGTGCGGTGCACAACCTGACGCGGGCCTTGGCCATGGACCATGCGACCGATGGGATCCGTGTCAACGCGGTGTGCCCGGGCGAAGTGAACACACCGATGCTGCAATCCGAGCGTGCCGAGGCTGTCACCGAGCAGTTGCTTGCCAAGATCGCGGCCACCGTGCCGATGGGGCGCCTCGCCGACCCCGACGAGATCGCCCGCGTCGTCTGCTTCCTCGCCTCCGACGCGGCGAGTTACATGACTGGCGCAATGGTCAGTGTCGATGCGGGATACGGGGCGAGGTGAGCGTGCAGCATCGACGACTGGGACGCGCTGGGGCGCTCGTCGCGCCGCTGGCGCTCGGCACGGACAACATCTTGAACCCGACACCGGAGGACGAGTCGAGTCGGATGATCATCCGGGCGCTCGACGGTGGTATCAACCTGATCGACACCTCCAACAGCTATGGCGCGGGCGAGGCGGAACGTGTCATCGGGCGGGTGCTTGCCGAGAGCGGGCGACGCGACGAGGTGGTGATCGCCACCAAGGTGCACTATCCGACCGGGCCCGGGCCCAACGACCGCGGCAACTCGCGGTTGCACATCATGCGCGCCTGCGAGCAGTCGTTGCGTCGGCTGCAGACCGATCGCATCGATCTCTACCAACTGCATCGCCCCGACTTCGACGTACCCATGGAGGAGACGCTGGGCGCCTTGACGGACCTCGTGCACCAGGGCAAGGTCTGCTACGTCGGCAGTTCGACCGCGCCGGCGTGGAAGGTACTGGAGGGTGTACTCCTGGCCGAGCTGAAGGGTCTGGTGCCATTCGTGACCGAACAGCCGCCGTACAACCTCCTCGATCGGCGAGTGGAGAACGAGTTGGTGCCGATGGCGTTGAAGTATGGCCTCGGCCTGTTGCCATGGTCACCGTTGGCGATGGGCGTGCTCGCCGGCCGATATGCCGACGACGACATTCGTCCAGAGGGATCGCGCGCCAGTGTTCGCGGTGGCATCTACGCCGAGCGTGTCAGCCAACAGGCGGTCGAGGCAGGCAACCAGTTCGTGCGCTTGGCTCGCGACGCGGGGATCGATGCAGCGCGGCTCGCGATCGCCTGGTTGATGCATCAGCCCGCGGTCGTCGCTCCTCTCATCGGGCCCAAGAGCGTCGAGCAGTTGGAGCATCTGCTGCCGGTGATGGAGATGACGATTTCGCCGGAGATCGCGGCGGTCTGCGACACCATCTGTGCCCCGGGCAGTGCGGTCGCCAACTTCCACAACTCCGCACCATGGATGAAGATGCAGATCGACAGGTAAGACTACGGAGATGGATGTGGACGGAGATCCGTGGGTGTTGTTCGAGAGTATTCCGGAGATGGTCGTCGTGGTCGATACCGACGGCCTCATCCGATACGCGAATGATCAGTGCCGCGAGATCGTGGGCTGGACGTCGCAGGAGTTGTCGGGCCAGCCGATCGAGATGCTGATTCCTGCTCGTCTCCACCGCAAGCACGTTGCGCACCGCAAGGGATACACCGACAACCCGCAAGCGCGCCCGATGGGGAGTGGCTTGCTCCTGTCCGTCTTGGATCGATCGGGACGCGAGGTGCCCGTGGAGATTGCGCTCAGTCCGCTCCGCGGCGAGTTGGGCGAGGTGGCCGCGACTGTCGCCACGGTTCGAGACGTCAGCGAGCGCCTCGAGACCGCCGCCCAACTCGTGGAGGCCAAGACCCGCCTGGAGATCCTCGACGACCGCGACCGCATCGCCCGGGAATTGCACGACAGTGTGATCCAACGCCTGTTTGCCGCCGGACTGCACCTGCAGGCATCGACCAATCGCCCAGACATCCGCGACCGTGTGTCGGATGTTGTCGATGAGATCGACGAGGCCATCCGCGAGATACGCGGCGTGATCTTCACGCTGCATCGTCCTGCGCAGCTCGACAGTGGGTTGGAAGCCGCACTTCGGGCGAGTATCAACGAGTCGGCTCGTCTCTTGGGTCACCGGCCGACGTTGAGACTGGGCGGCATCCTCGGCAACATCTCCGAGGAAATGGGTTCACATCTGCTCGCTGTGCTGCGCGAGGCACTGATGAATGTCGCCAAGCATGCCGAGGCGACCAAGACAGAGGTGTCGCTCGACGTCGCCGCCGATTCGGTGACCCTGGTCGTGATCGACGACGGCGTCGGAATGGCGGAAGTGGTCCCGCAAACTGGTGGTCTCGGCCTGCGCAACATCCGCGAGAGAGCCAAGCGACTCGGCGGTGAAGTCGAGTTCTCCGAGATGGAGCCAAGGGGCACGCTGGTCCGTTGGGTCGTGCCGCGCCCCTCGGAGTGATCGGCGATGATCAGTGTTCGGTCTTGGCCCTGACTGCGAACACCGCGGCCTCGGTCCGTCGGGTCATGCCGAGCTTCATCAAGATCGACGACATGTAGTTCTTCACCGTCTTTTCGGCGCGGTTGACCCGGACAGCGATCTGACGATTGGTGAGACCCTCGGCGACCAGGTCGAGAATGGTTCGCTCGAGTTCGGTCAGGGCGGCCAGTCGAGGGTCCTGGTCCTGCGAAGGATGCCGCAGTCGTTCGAGAAGTTGTCCGGTCACCGCTGGGTCGATCAAGGACTCGCCGCGCGCCACCCGATGCACTGCAGATACCAGGTCGTTGCCGCGGATCTGCTTCAGGACGTATCCGGCTGCTCCTGCCATCACCGATTGGAAGAGAGCCTCCTCGTCGGAGAACGACGTCAACATCAGGCACACGAGATCGGGACGTACGCTTCGAACCTCACGGCAGACTTCCACGCCGCTGCCATCGGGCAGTTGCACGTCGAGTACTGCGACTTGCGGTCGGGTCGCTCGAATTCTGGTGATTGCATCGGCGCAGGTGGCCGCCTCGCCGACAACTTCGATGGTGCCGTCCGCTTCGAGAAGTTGTCGGACTCCCTCCCGAACGAGCTCGTGGTCGTCGAGGAGGAACACGGTGACCTTCTGCGGATCTTCATCCATCCCTCTATCGGAGCACACAAATGGCCCGTTCACCACGGTCCAAGGTCCCTGTCGGGTCGGAACCTACGAACCGGGACCGTGTCGGTTCTGTTGGACGATCGCAATGATCTCGTCGAGGCCCGTGGTTGTACTGGCCAGACGGTCGCGCAGAACCGGCTCGCTCGACGCTTTGGCCTCGATGGATGTCCCGAGCGCGAACAGCCGTTGGATGACCAGATCGAGGGATTGCTCCAGGTGTTCGATCCTCGTCGACGCGTTGGCGAGGTCGATCCTGGCGATGGCATTGTCGACGGCTGCCTGTCGTTGGACCGTCATGTCCCGCACGGTGGCGACGACCAGCGACGACGACCCCGGCAACACTTCCAACTGGATGTCGACGGAGAAGTGCGTACCGTCCGCACGGCGGCCTTCGATGTCGAGGTCGTCGCGTCCCATTGGGCGGGGATGCGGTGACTCCATGAACTGTTCGACGTGCGTCTGGTGCTCCTCGCGTTGGTTCTCGGGGAGAAGCATCTCGATGGTCTGACCGACCAGGTCGCTGGTCTCGTACCCGAAGAGGTCAGCCAAGGGCTGGTTGACGTACACGATCACGCCTTCGCCGTTCGCCAGCAGCAGGCCGTCTGTGATGTGATCGAGCACCAACGGCCACAGGTCATCGGCGATGTGGTCGGCGAATGCGGCGCGTCGACCACTACGGCTGTCACGAGTCTCCGTGTACATGTCGCAAGTATCAGCGTTCGAAGGTCTGTGAGACACGGCCGAATGTCCCGAATCGTCAGCGGATGTCCCGGGCTGCACCCGCCAGCAGTTCGACGACATCGCTCTGGCTGACGGCGTCGAAGTCGCGATACCAGCGTCCGACGGAGCCGAACGGATCCGGCTGGGCGAGGACCACCACCCAATCGGCTTCCGATCCCAGTGTCTCCACCACGTCCGGAGGCGCAACCGGCGTCGCCACCGCGACACTGCGGGCTCCGGCCGACCGGGCGACCTCGATTGCTGCCCGAACGGTTGCGCCGGTTGCAACGCCATCGTCGACGATGATCGCGCAAGTGCCCACGAGGTCGTGGCGGGGCCGCGCCGCGCGTATCCAACCGAGTGAGCGTCCGAGCTCGAGCCGTTCACGCCGTTCGACCTCGTCGAAGTCCTCCTGGCTGACCCGCGCCGATCGAACGACTTCGTCGTTCACGATGACGACGCCGTTCTCGCCGATGGCTCCCATCGCCAACTCGCGTTGGCGAGGAACACCGAGCTTTCGTACCACGATCACATCCAGTGGTGCGCCGATGGCAGCAGCGACTTCGGCAGCCACGGGGACTCCGCCGCGAGGCAGCCCCAGCACTACCGGATGGTCGAGTTGCCGCTTGGCCACCTCTATGCCCAACAGCGCGCCGGCGGATCGGCGATCGGGAAAGACAAGACGATGCATCGGTCTCCTCTCGCCGTACCAGCGTCGCGCAACTGGGCCAGCGGCGATAGTGGCAACCCGACGTCGCTATCCCGCGATGCGGGAGGCAACGACCGGAGCGGTCCCCGGCTGGGCGTCGCCGATGGTGCAGGCCGCGCGGACGGCGTTCGCAGCGATGGTCGCCTCAGATTCGGATCGTGCATGTACGACTGCGATAGGTCGATCCTGGTCCACCCGCTCGCCGAGGCCAACGACTTCGCTGAGCCCCACGGTGTGGTCGATGGGATCGCCGACGCGCATGCGTCCTCCCCCGAGTGCGACGACCGCCAACCCGACGGACCTGGTGTCGATCGACTGCACGTAGCCGCTGCGATCGGCGGAGATCCGCTGGGTGACCACTGCCGAGCGAAGGTGTGCCGTCGGGTTCTCGACGAGATCGTTCGGTCCGCCCAGTGCTGCCACCATCTGTTGGAATCGTTCCGCGGCGGAGCCGTCGGCGCGCGCTGCGACGAGCCGACTCGTTGCAGCCTCGAGGTCGGCGGCGAGGCCGCCGAGAACCAGCATCTCGGCCCCGAGTGCGAGCACCACCTCGGTGAGCCTGGGGTCGTCGCTGGCGCCCGTGAGCCAGTCGATCGTCTCGCGTACTTCGAGCGCGTTCCCGGCGGTGTGTCCGAGCACCTGGTTCATGTCGGTCAGCACCGCATTGGTTGGCAGGCCGGCACCGACAGCGACGTCGACGATGCTGTGCGCGAGCTCCTCGGCGCGGGTGAGGTCGGTCATGAATGCTCCGTTGCCGTACGTCACGTTCATCACCAACGCATCGAGACCTGCTGCCAGCTTCTTCGACAGTATCGATGCGGTGATCAGCGGGATCGATTCCACTGTCGCGGTCACGTCTCGAATTGCGTACAACCGGCCGTCGGCTGGAGCCAGATCGGAAGTCTGACCGATGATGGCGCACCCGACTTCGGCTACGACCTTGTGGAACAGGTCGTTGTCGGGTTGGGCTTGGTAGCCCGGGATGCTCTCGAGCTTGTCGAACGTGCCTCCAGTGTGGCCAAGGCCGCGACCGGAGATCATGGGCACGTGCGCGCCGCACGACGCGACGAGTGGCGCGAGCATCAGGCTGACCTTGTCGCCGACGCCGCCGGTCGAGTGCTTGTCGACCACCGGTCCGTGGAGATCGGCACGGTCCCATCGCATCGTGGATCCCGAACGCGACATCGCCGTGGTCAGCGCGACGCGTTCGCCGATGTCCATGCCTTGGAAGAAGACCGCCATGGCAAGCGCCGCTGCTTGCCCGTCGCCGACGCTCCCATCGGTGATGCCCTGGACGAATCGTTGGATCTCGCCATCGGTCAAGCGCGAGCCGTCGCGCTTGGCGCGGATGGTCTCCTGCGGCAGGAACACCGGATGCTCCGAACTCATCAGTACTCCGTCGACATGTGGGCGGCGTGGGCGCTGCCGAGGACGTCGACGATGTCGTTCAGCAGACCGCTGGCACCGAAGCGGAAATTGGTCGGCTCGGCGCCGTGCGGTTGCAGGGTGCGATCAGCCATCTCGAGATAGATCGCGGCCTCGGCAACTGTCTTGACCCCGCCGGCAACCTTCAGCCCGATCGGTTGGTCTTCACGTTGCGCCGCGGCGATGACCTCGAGCAGGGCTGCGGCTGCTTCCGGCGTTGCTGCCGGTTCGAGCTTGCCTGTCGACGTCTTCAAGAAGTCTGCGCCGTTGGCAACCGCCACTGCGGCAGCGGCCTTGATCGTGGACACATCTTGCAGCACGCCGGTTTCGAGGATGACTTTCAGCTTCGCCGGGTGTGAGCCGGCGTGACACGTGGAACTGACTCTCTGCACCAGTTCGCCGGCCGAGAGATGGTCGCCGGCAAGGTACGCACGGAATGGAAAGACGACATCGATCTCGTCTGCGCCATCGGCCAACGCCTGCTCGACCTCGGCGATGACCTCGTCGACGGTCGACATCCCCAAGGGGAAGTTGGCGACCGCGGCGACCGCGATTCCATGCGAATGAACCCGGCTACGGGCCTGGGCGACAAACTTCGGGTAGATGCAGACTGCGGCGGGATGGATGTCGATTCCGGCGGCCGGCAGCACCGCTCGCTCGCAGAGGGCGTCGATTCGCTCGGGCGTGTCGTCCAGGTTCAGACTCGTCAGATCGAGGCACGCGAGCGCCCTCTCGGCCGCACGCCGGAGGGTGTCGTTCGAGTCATTCATCTCAAGATCCTCTCCTAGTTGAGTGAGCTCTACAAGGTGGACGATGGCGTATCGCTGCTCCGCACCACGGTGACGGGGATCGCCGAACGGCTGACGACCCCGAGTGCGGTGGACCCGAGGTCGGATCCGGTCGCGCCGACGCCGCGATGGCCGACCACGATGTGACCCGCACCAAGACGATCGGCGACGCGAAGCAGCGTGTCGCACGGTGAGCCGGGCTCGGTCAGCGACGTGACTGTCGATCCCTCTGCGCTGCTCAGTGTGTGAGCGATGAGATCACCGACGTCGACGTGGGGGACGAACGAGCCTTCTTCGAGGAGACCTTCGGCGTGGACCGCAACAACGTGGGTGTTGGTGACGGCCGCCAGCTCGGCTGCCCAACGCAACGCGGCGATGGACTCGGCCGATGTATCGACGCCGACGACGATCGGTTTGGCAACGATCGGTTTGGCGACGATCGGTTCGGCGCTCATCGGAGCCGCCGTACGGAGAGCTCGGGATGCGAAACATTCGGTACGGCACGAATTCTGAGATCGACCACGTGCAGGCCCTGAGGTGTGGCGATGATCGGGTTGAGATCGATCTCGACAATCTCGGGCACCGCGTCGGCGACCTGGCCGAGCCGTACCAGCAATGCCTCCAGCGGCGCATGATCGATCACTGGCGAACCACGGTAGCCGTTGAGAAGTGGGGAGATTCGTAGTCCGCCGATCATCTGCCCGGCGTCGGTTGCGTTCAGCGGTGCCGGACGCACGACACGATCCTTCAACAGTTCGGCCGCAGTTCCACCAGCGCCGAAGATCACCAGCGGGCCGAACGCGGGGTCGGTGGCAACTCCGGCGAGCAGCTCGATGCCGGCAGGCGCCATCTTCTGCACGACGAACCCCTCCAGCTGTTCACCGAGGCGTTCACGCATCGCCGTGCCGGCCGCGGTCACCGCTGCTTCATCGGCCAGCGAGAGCGCGACCGCCCCGAGATCGGTCTTGTGCAGGATCGATGCCCCGGCACCCTTGAGGGCAACCGGGAAGCCGAGTCTCGTCGCCGCGGCAACTGCGTCGTCGAGGCCGGTGGCGGTCACCGTTTCCGCCAATGGGAGGCCCGCGGCTGCGGCGAGCGCAACCGCAGCAGGCATGTCGAGCCATCCACCCGCCTGGAACCGCGCGCAAGAAGTCGCCGACGACCGCGCGGACCTGTGGGCCGTCGACCAGCTCGCCCGGCATCGTTGCGTCGATGTTGCGCAACCACTCCGATCGACTGGCCATGTGCGCGAGGGCGCGCACGGCTGATTCGGGAAAGCGATAGGTCGGCACCGTGTGCCCATCCAGTTGCACCGTCTCGTCGCCGGCCAGCACCGTGGCGAGCATCGTCTTGTCGGGCCGGCCCGCTGCTGCCCTGGCGATGGCGTCCAGCATCGAACGGTCGCGATCTGGAAGGGGAGGCACGTAGATGGCCAGCACAGCGTCGATCTCTGGATCGTCGAGCACCACTCGCAACGCATCCTCGAGGGCAGTCGGCGAACCCGAGGCAATGATGTCGACGGGGTTGCCGGTGGCGGCCGCCGCAGGGAGAAAGCCGGCCAGACGGGCTCTGGTCTCGGCGCCCAGTTCGGGAACGAGCAGTCCATGAGCCGCCGCGGCGTCGGCGGCGAGGATCGCGGGTCCGCCTGCATTGCCGACGATCGCGATGCGGCGTCCTCGCGGCGCAGGTTGGCTGGCGAATGCCTGGGTGGTGTCGAACAACTCCTCCAACGTGTCGACGCGGGTGACGCCGGCGCGAGACAGCACCAGTTCGGCGACATCGTCGGAGGTGGCGAGCGCGGCCGAGTGTGATCTCGCCCCGCGGGCACCTGCTGGGCTCCGACCGGACTTCACCGCGACGATGGGTTTGGTCCTCGCCACGCGGGATGCGATCCGCACGAACTTCCTGGGGTTGCCGAACGACTCCAGGTACAACGCAATGACCGACGTGGAGATGTCGCTTTCCCAGTACCGCAACAAGTCGTTGCCGGAGATGTCGGCCTTGTTGCCGACCGATACGAAACTCGAGATGCCGATGCCGCGGCGGGCGCTCTCGTCGATCAGGGAAATCCCCAGCGCGCCCGACTGCGTCATGAACGCGACGTTGCCGGGCATCGGGTCGACCGGGGCAAAAGTGGCGTTCATCCGGACAAGGCCGTCGGTGTTGGCCAACCCCATGCAATTGGGGCCGATCACTCGCATGCCGAACTTCCTCGCCGTCTTCACCAGTTCCAGTTCGGCAGCGCGTCCGTCGGTGCCGAGCTCGGCGAATCCGGCGCTGATGATCACGATGCCGCCGACGTGTGCTGCACCACATTCGGCGATCACACCGGCGACGGCGTCTGCTGGAACGGCGATGATCGCGAGATCCGGCGGCGACGGCGTGTCGCCCACGCTCGCGTACGCGTGGATTCCGCCGATCGATCCGGCGTGTGGGTTCACCGGCAGCACAGCGCCCGTGAACCCGCTGCGCACGAGGTTGTGGACGAGCTCGTAGCCGATCGTGCCCGGGGTGCGGCTGGCGCCGATCACCGCGATCGAGGCTGGGCTCAGGATGCGCCGGATCGATGCCACGACGGCAGCTCGCTCGCGCTCCTCGATGTGTTCGTCGAGCTCCTGCGACGGTGCCAGCGGAAAGCTGACTTCGATGACCCCGTTGTCGAACTGGCTGGTGACGTTGAATCCAGCGTGACGGAAGACGTCCATCATCGCCCGGTTGTCGGGCAGCGTTTCTGCATCGAAGCGTTCGATGCCGTTGCTGCGGGCCACCGCTGCCAGGTGCTCGAGCATCACCGTCGCCAACCCTCGGCGCTGCTGGTCGTCGGCCACCACGAACGCGACTTCGGCGGCGATGGGTTCAGCCGGGTCTCGGTCGTATCGCACGACGGCCACGACCTGCGCGTCCAGTTCGGCGACCAACGCGAAGCGGTCGCGATAGTCGACCTCTGCCAGTCGATGGAGTTGTGGCTCGGGGATCCTCGGTATCGGAGAGAAGAACCTGAAATAGATCGACTGCGGTGACAGTCGGCCGTGGAGTGAGCGGAGTTGTTCGACGTCGTCGGGTCGGATGGGCCGAAGGTGTGCCGTCCCGCCGTCGCTCAGCACGACGTCGCATTCCCATTGTCGTGGATACGGAGCGCGCGAGCCAGGCTCGAGCACTGCCGTCATCGAGCAGATCGCGAGGGGGTCAACTTTCGCTCCGTGAGTGGAACGATAGTGCGGCCCATTGCCTCGCCCCACTGCGTGGCGCGCTCGATTTCGCCGGGTGCAAGTGGACCCGCCATACCGGTGACCTTGAAGCTGTGTGGCTTGACGAAGCTCGCGAACCCGACGTGGCGGAGCCGGCGTTGGATCGATCGCGCTGCGGAGCCTGTCATTGCCACCGGCTTGTCGAGTCGTGTGTCGAAACCGACAGCGCGACAGCTGTGGTTGCAGTGCACTTCTTGCAGCCATTCGCGAATGCCGGCGCCCTCGTGAGCGGTGTCGAGCAGATGGTCCGGATGCTTCATCGCATCTTGCTCAGCGCCCACACGCGTGCGCTTGCTGCTGAGCCCCCATGCGTGCGTCGGGCCACCGACCACGACCAGCTCCACGTTGTCGAGGTCAAGATCGGCCGCATCGCGGGCAAGCACGACTTCAGTCGGCATCGACCAGCGAAGGCCATCTGCTATGGCCTCGGCGATGTGCCTGGTGTTGCCGTACATCGATTCGAACACAACAATCGCTCTCATGGGATCTCCTTGTCCGATAGGTACCGTACGTCGCGACGAGCAACGCTGGACAGGGCCGTACGTCACTGTCAGCGCTCAGATCGGGTTCGCTGTCAACCCCTCGGTTGGTGGCGCTGCCGCCGATGGATCGCTGTTGCCCGGGCCCAAGATCTTCAGGAAGGACCTGAGTGCGAAGATCAGCGCACAGCATGCGACCAACACGGCGGCGATACCGAGGAGCGTGTCGCCCCAGAGTCCGGAGTCGCGTGCCGGACCGGCGGTCACAGAGGCTTCGTTCGCGGCGGGCTGCACCGGCGGTGAACCGGCTGCAGGCGGCGGAGTGGTCGCCTGTTGTGCGGCCGCCTCATCGGGAGGAACCACATTGATCGTGCCTGCCATCCCGGGGTGGAGCAGGCAGAGATACGTGAACGATCCGAGTTTTGTGAAGGTGTATTGGAAGGTCTCGCCGGGCTTGATGATGCCAGAGTTGAACGACTGATCGTCTGCTGTCATCGTGTGCGCTGCCTCGCCGCTCAGCGTCCAGGTCACGGTGCCGCCCTCCGCAACGGTTGCCACGTTCGGGTTGAACTGGTTGTCCGCTACGTCGACGTTGACCGGCTGGATGGCCGACGTGGTCGAGCCTGCGATCGTGGTCGTGGTTGCATCGACCGCCGGCGAGGCGGCGGCGGATCCGATCGATGCAGCGGCGTTACCGTCCCCGCCGCTGCTACCGACCTGAACCGTCCCTTTCATGTTTGGGTGCAAGATGCAGTAGTACCCGAAGGACCCCGCAGCGTTGAAGGTGTGCACCCATGAACCACCTGACCTGATGATGTCGCTGTCGAACGATCCGTCGGCAGCCGTGACCGTGTGCGCAGCCTTGCCGTTGTTCCCGAACGTCAGCGTGCCGCCCAGCGCCACCCGGAAGGTTGCCGGGGTGAAGCCGCTGTCGCTGATGGCGATGGACCCCGTCGCGGCGCCCGACGACGCTGCGGATGTGAGGCCGCTCGCGGTCGCTTGTTGCGTACCCGTGGTCGCTGCAGCTGCTGCCGGAGTGTTGTTCGTCGCCGGGGCAGCCGCAGGTGGAGCGCTTCCGTCGGCTGCTTTGGCGATGACGGTGCCCGTCATCTCGGGATGGATCTCGCAGAAGTAGGTGAAGGTCCCGGGAGCGGCAAACGTGCGTGACCAACTGGTTGTCTTCTTCATCAGCCCGCTGTTGAACGACTGATCGTCGGCGGTCACGGTGTGTGTCACGGTGTCGCTGTTTGCCCAGGAGACGGTGCTGCCGACGTTCACCGTGATCGCCGACGGCGTGAAGACGTTGTTGGCGATGCTGACCGACTCGTTCGTCGCGGTGCTGCCCGGTGCCGGCGCCGCCGGTGGCACCGGTGGCGTGGTAACAGGGGCGGGTTGAACTGGTGCCGGTGTGCTCGGCGGATTCGGCGCCGGCGCACCGGGCGCAGCGGTCACGATGACCGTGCCCCGCATGTTTCCGTGGAAGTCGCATCCATAGGCGTAGGTGCCCGGTGCGGTGAAGGTGTGCGCGAACGTTGCGCCTGCGTTCAGCGTTGCACTGTCGAACGAACCGTTGTCGGCCGTGACGGTGTGCTTCGATCCGTCGTCGTTCGTCCACGTCACCGTTCCACCGACGGCAACGGTGACCGTCGTCGGTGCGAACCGTGAACCGGCCAACCGAACAGAAGCGGATGCCGGGGCCGGCGGGGCGCCGTTCCCCGGAGCAGTCGCAGGTGGCGGGTTGGCCGGCACACCGTCGGTCACGACGATGGTTCCCCGATAGGCCGACGACTTGTCGTTCTGATGGTCGAGATAGGTGTAGGTGCCCGGTGAGTCGAAGGTGAACGATGCGCTCTGTCCCGGGTCGAGCGAGTCGCTGCGGAACTCTGCAGGTCCTGAGATCGAACGCAACTCATGCGACTGGCTGTCGTTGTTCGTCCACGTGACCGTCGTGCCGGTCTGGATGGTCACGTTCGATGGGCTGAACGAGGTGGTGATGCTGATGCTGACCTCGGCGGCCGCATTGGCCACGACGCTTGCACCGACGAGAGACAGCACCACGGCGACGATGATCCCGATCGCCGTGTGGAATCCGGTTCGCCGGTGCTTGGTGTTTGCCTCGGTGTTGGTCGCTGTACGCATGAGAACCTCCGTTGACTGCTACATGGCACGGTACGGAGTTGCTTGCGCGAGCAACAGTGCTGTCGGCCAGGACATCCCGGGTCCGTGGTCTAGGGCACTCGGACCTCCGCATGGGTCCATCGGCTTAAGTTGTCGGAGCCGGAGGTGAGGTCCTCATTCGCTGGTCCCGAGCGAACGGGACAAACGTCCCTTGCCCTCGGCCGTCGCAATCATCACGATCCTTGTGAGATCGGCGTCAGTGGACGGGGCCGCTCAGGACGGAAAGAGGGACGACATGGACGGCATCGACGACGCCTTGCCCGCGGACGACCAAAAGCAGGTCCCGCGCCGCGCGTTCTTGAAGATGGGCGCGCTCGGTGCAGCGGCGCTCGCGGTCGGCACGACAAGCAATCTGATCGTGCCGGAGTTGCGGCGCAGAGGACTGTGGACCCCGGACGGCGTCTTCGACGCAGCCTCGATCGCCTGGGCCGACGCGATCTACACGGAGGCGTGGTCGACCAGTCCGCTGATCCTCACCCCGTTCAAGGATTCGCTACCGATCCCGAAGGCGCTTGCCCCGGTGCCGCAGTCGGAATACAGCCAATGGGCCAGCCCGCCAGGACCGGGACAAGGCCAGCAGAACTCGATCGGCAACGAGCGTCATCAACTGTGGACGCCACCGGGGGCAAACCCCGTCGACCCGGTCGTGTACCACATCAAGCTGCAGGTCAACGACCATGCCTTCACCACCTCGCAGGTCTTGCCGATCGACAAGTTCGGCAAGCCCGCCCAATCGTTCGACTCGACCGGCAAGGTCTACCGCGCCGGCACGGTGCGCACGCTGCCGAAGAGCACCATCTACGGCTTCAACGGCACGTTCCCGGGGCCGATGATCAATGCCGAGTACGGCAAACCGTGTCTGGTCAGGTTCTCGAACCAACTCCATGAGAACCCGAAGAACCTCGACCGGATGGACTTCGGCGCCCCCGACTGGTCGTTCCTCACCCACCTCCACAACGGCCACACCGCCCCCGAGTGCGACGGGAACCCGCACTACACGATGACCAAATCGGGCATCGCCCACGAGGGCTACATGCCGGGACAATGGGTCGACAACTTGTACCTCAACTGGCCTGCCGACGGTGATGATCGCGAGAAGCAGAGCTTCTTCTGGTTCCACGATCACCGCATGGACCACACCGGGTCCAACGTCTACAAGGGCATGGTCGGGCTCTACCCGATCTACGACCCGAAGGACGGCCTCGACATGGGCGACGAGACGCAGGGTCTGCGGCTCCCCGGTGTTCGAACCGACAACTCCGATGGCTCGTTCGACGTCAAGTACGACATCCCGCTGGCGCTCTACGACTGCCGTTTGGACGACGGTGTCACCGTGCACCAGGACATGCACGACGGCATGGGCGAGTTCCCCGATGCCAACAACCCGCGCAAGCACCGCGAGTGGTGGGGCAAGACGTTCTACAAGCACTTCCCGAACCACGGATTCGTCGGCGACATCTTCACGGTCAACGGCACGGCGTACCCGGTGCTGCAAGTCGAGCGGCGCAAGTATCGCCTCCGCTTCCTCGACGCCTCGCTGGCCCGCATCTACGAGTTCAAGTTGATGACATCGACGCAGGGCCCGAAGTCTGCAGTGTCGCTCGGCTACATCGGCAACGAGTTGCAGGGCCAATGGCGGATCCCCGATGGACAGCAGTGCATGAAGTGGACGCAGATCGCCTCGGACGGTGGCCTCCTGCCGCTGCCGATCGTGCGTGACTCGTTCGAGCTGTGGCCGGCGAAGCGCCGCGAGTTCATCGTCGACTTCAGCAAGTACCAGGACGGCACACCGACCACCAAGGGCGACGTGATCTACCTGACCAACGTGATGAAGATGCCCGACGGTCGCATGTGGACCAACTCGTCGCGTTCGTTGCCCGACCCGAAGTACAAGATTCCGGTGTTGAAGATCGTGATCGGTGACGATCCATCGACTCCCGACAACAGCCAGGTCCCGACGGGTCTGATGCGTGCATTGCCCGACCTGCCCTCGAACTGGCAGAGCCTCATGGACAACCGCATGATCTTCGAGCTCACACGCGGCAGTGCCGGCGGTGAGATGGAATGGCTGATCAACGGCGAGATCTTCGAGCCCCACACGGTGGCACGGAGCCTGCGGAACAAGGCGGGCAACACGCCGCTGGCGCAGCAGCCGAAAGGCAGCTTCAACCTGTGGGAGCTGCGCAACGGAGGCGGTGGCTGGGTGCATCCGATGCACCTTCACATGGAGGAGCACCGCGTGGTGATGCGCGATGGCAAGCGGGTTGATCTACAACCTGACGCAGCTCACCCCGACGATGCGTCCAGGGAAGACCTCGCCGCGCTGGACCCGGGTGAGTCGGTCATCGTGTACCGCGGGTTCCGAGACTTCACCGGGCCGTACGTGGGGCACTGCCACAACCTGGCCCACGAGGACCACGCCATGATGTTCGGCTGGGAAATCACCCCCTAGCGGACACGTTTCGACCAGAACGCTTCGACACCGAAGACCAATACCAAGGGACGGATGAAAGATGTCTACACACGCGTTGCCTCAACGCTTCGACGCCTGGCGGAACCGCATGCAGGTGTGGTGGATCACGATTTTCGCTTTCGCAGTCGTGATCGCGTACGCCGACGGCTTCTGGGTGACGTCGCTGCAAGGCGCAATCGGCGCAATCGAGCGCAGCGAGAACCCGTTCCACCGCTGGCTGCGCGACTCGACGCTGATGCTCCCGTTGTACATCCTCGCCGTGCTGATAGCGATGCGGATGGCGCGGCGACTGATCGGGGAGGGCCGTCGTGGGCTGGTGAAGTACGGGACTACCGCGTCTGCTGATCGTCGTGCTGACGACCGGCGTGGCGGTCGTCGAGGTGGCGGCCAGTTCGGCGTACGACTACCACTTCCAGACTCGCCACCTCGAGCTCGAGCATCAGCTGATGGGTCATACGCAGGTGGCCGCTTCATCGAGTTCGTTCACACAGGCCGGCACGGAGGCCGCCTGCACCGGACTGTGCGCGAGCGTTCGCGAGACGTTCAACGTGCACGTGCGGGCTGTGTTCTATTCGAGCGTCGTGATGCTGATCACCAACCTCGTGCTGGTGCTCTGGGTTCTGGCGCTGCGCAGCGATCGGCTGTGGCGGCGTCCTTCTGAAGGTCCCCCATCTGCCGCACCCGTGGCACACGAAGAACTGAGCATGGCATGAACGTCCCCTTGGTTCGCAGACGCTGCGCAGCATTGACGGCCGCAGCGACAACCTTGGCGGGTTGCGTCGTGGTGGGTCTCGGCCCAGTTGCGGCGGAGGCGACGACGAAGGTCGATCTCCTCAGTCCGACCCTGGCAAGTAGCGAGGATTTCGGCGGCGAGGTGTTGGTGCTGTCGAACGGCAACTACGTCGTCGTCGACGCCTTCTTCGACCAGGGATCAGCTGTCGACGCAGGTGCCGTGTATCTGTACGACGGCGCGAACAACCAACTGATCAGCACCGTCACCGGGTCGAGCACCGGTGATCTCGTCGGGCTCGATGGGCTGACCGAGGTCGGCACCAGCGACTTTGCGATTCTCAGCGTCTCGTGGCACGACGGGTCCGACTCGGTCGGTGCCGTGACGTGGGTCGACGGCGACACCGGCCTCAACGGTGAGGTCGACACGGGCAACAGCCTCGTCGGCAACCTCGACGGAGACCTCGCCGGCAGCGAAGTCACGGTGTTGGGCAGCGGCGACTTCGTCGTGAGCAGCCCGTTTTGGGACAATGGCGTGACCACCGATGTCGGCGCAGTGACCTTTGCGGACAGCGTCACAGGAGTCGGCGGTCAGAGGGTCGAAGCGACCAACAGCCTCGTCGGCACGGCACCCGGCGACAACGTCGGTAGTGGCGGCGTCACCCCATTGAGCGACGACAGGTACGTGGTCAGCAGCCCGAACTGGGACGGCGCCGGCGTCGATCTGGGCGCGGTGACCTGGGCGAACGGCGCAGTCTCCGACACGGTCGATGCTGACAACAGCCTTGTTGGCGTCACCGACGGCGACGGCGTCGGCAGTGGTGGCGTCACGGCGTTGACGAACGGCAGCTACGTGGTCAGCAGCCCGACTTGGGACGACGGCTTGGCAGTCGATGTCGGCGCGGTCACGTGGGCCAGCGGCGCGGCGTTCACCGCCGACACCGTGGGTACTGGCAACAGCCTCGTCGGCGCGACTGACTTCGACAACGTCGGGAGTGGTGGTGTGACGGCGTTGACCAACGGCGACTACGTCGTCAGCAGCCCGTTCTGGGACGACGGCTCGATCGTTGATGTCGGCGCGGTCACACTTGCGGACGGCACGGGTCTCACGTCCGACGCCGTGTCCGTTGCGAACAGCCTCGTTGGCATCCTCGATTTCGACAATGTCGGAATCGGTGGGGTCACCGCGTTGACCAACGGCGACTACGTGGTCAGTAGCCCGTTCTTCAGCACGGTCTCGACTACCGAGGCCGGCGCGGCGACATGGGTCGACGGGGTCGCCGGCGCGGTCGGGTCGCTGGACGAGTCGGACAGCCTCGTCGGTGTTAATGACTTCGACTGGGTCGGCAATGGTGGGGTCACCGCGTTGACCAACGGCAACTAT
Organism: Ilumatobacteraceae bacterium; assembly: GCA_963779295.1. Taxonomy (GTDB): domain Bacteria; phylum Actinomycetota; class Acidimicrobiia; order Acidimicrobiales; family Ilumatobacteraceae; genus JAENVT01. The sequence goes on along the minus strand of CAVZXO010000008.1, from coordinate 328,152 downwards.
GTGGTCAGCAGCCCCGATTGGAACAACGCGACGGCGATCGACGTCGGCGCAGTTACGTGGAGGGCCGGCGGCTCGGTCGGCCCCGGTACCGTCAGCGTTTCCAACAGCCTCGTTGGTACAACCGCCGAAGATCCTGGCGGCCTCAGGACCGCCGACCGGGTCGGTAGTGGTGGCGTCACGGCGTTGAGCGACGGGAACTACGTCGTCAGCAGCCCGTTCTGGAACGGGGCCCAAGACGGTACCGGCGCAGTGACATGGGCCGACGGCAGCGAGGCGACGCAGGGCGCTGTCTCCGGCCTCAACAGCCTCGTGGGTACGCACGTCGATGACAACGTCGGCTCAGCCGGCGTGGAAGCGTTGGTCGGCGCTCTCGGTGGGTATGTCGTGGTCAGCGATCTCTGGGACAACGGCACCGCAGAAACCGCGCTGGATGCAGGAGCGGCGACGTTCGGTCCCGCGGGCGGGATCGTGGGCCAGATCACTTCGTCGAACAGTGCCATCGGCACCCCGGGCACACTTCTCGGCCTTGTTCGCTCGGCGAGCGATCGGCTGACCAAAGACAACACGATCGTCGTCGCGACGACACAGAATCGTGTGCTGCTGCTGCGTCTCGACGATCTCGTCGCGCCGGTGCTCGGCCCGGTGCCAGCCAACATCACCGTCACTGCCGCCGCCGGTACAGCGAGCAAGTTGGTGACCTACGCGACCCCGACGGGCACCGATAACCGTGGAGTCCCGAGCGTTGTCTGCAGCCCACCATCGGGCAGCCTGTTCCCGATCGGTGTCACCACGGTGACATGCACTGCGACGGACGGCGCCGGCCTGACCGACTCCGACACCTTCACGGTGACGGTCAACGATGTCGAGCCGCCAGTTCTCGGCGAGCACGACAACGTCAGTGTCAGCGTGTCGCCCGGAGTGACGACTCGAGCCGTCACGTTCGCGCTGCCCACTGCGACCGACAACGACCACGTCCAAAGTGTCGTGTGCGATCCGGCGTCCGGCAGCCTCTTCCCGATTGGTGTCACCGCCGTGACCTGCACCGCCACGGATGATTCCGGTCTGACGGATTCGGACACCTTCACCGTCAAGGTGACCGTCGTCGTACCCCCGCCAGTCACTCCACCGGTCACTCCTGCGACTTACATGGCGTTGTCGGGCGCCCGCCTGGCGGATACTCGCCCCGGTCAACCGACGGTCGATTCATTGTTCGCCGGACAGGGCATCCGCGATGCAGGCTCCACCATGGAGTTGACCGTTGCTGATCGCGGCGGGGTAGCAGCGGACGCGACTGCCGTCGCCCTCAACGTGACGGCCGTGGGTGCCACGGTCGACGGCCATGTCACGGTGTATCCGTGTGGGGCCGATCGGCCGACCGCATCGAACTTGAACTTCACGACCGGCGCCGTCGTCCCGAACGCGGTGATTGCCAAGATCGGTGCCGGAGGCAAGGTGTGTCTGTTCGCATCGGCCGCCACGCATCTCGTGGTCGACGTCAGCGGCTACTTCCCGCTGGGCACCAGCCTGCGTTCGCTCAATCCGGCACGTGTGTTGGATACCCGCGCCGGGCAACCGACATTCGACGGGCAACAGCAGGGGATCGGCGGAATCGTGGGCGGAACGGTCACTCCCGTCCAGATCACAGGCCGGGCCTCGGTGCCGAGCGACGCAGGCGCAGTCGTGCTCAACGTCACGGTCACCGATCCGCAGGCACCTGGGTTCGCCACCGTCTTCCCATGTGGGGCCGCAGTGCCGAACGCGTCGAACCTCAACTACGTCGCCGGTGCCACCGTTGCCAATCTCATGGCATCGAAGATCGGCGACGGCGGTGCGGTGTGCGTCTACACCAGCCAACCAACCGATCTGATCGTCGATGTCGCCGGCTTCTTCCCGGCCGGAATCGCGTACACCTCGCTCGTCCCAGCGCGTCTGTTGGACACACGGGCGACGGGGTCGACGATCGACGGGCAGTTCGTCGGTGCCGGAGCGGCCGAGACTGGTGAGGTCACCGAACTGACGGTCACCAATCGCGGCGGAGTGCCCGCCGGGGCCGCCACGGTGGTGCTCAACGTCACGGTGACCGAACCATCGGCGGCGGGATTCGTCACGGTCTACCCGTGCGGCGTCGCCACACCATTGGCATCGAACCTCAACTTCGAGGCCGGCACCACGGCTGCCAACGCTGTCATCGCCAAGGTCGGCGCCGACGGCAAAGTCTGCTTGTTCACTTCCAAATCGACCCAGCTCATTGTCGACGTCAACGGCTTTTTCCCGTCCGGATAGCTCGTAAGGTCCGATGACGACTGGTTCACATGAAAGCCGCCCTTCCGCCGGGGCGGCTTTCGTGCTTTTCATCACTTTGTCAACGGAGATGAACAGTGTGTGCGTCAAGTCGTTGGTCCGCGACGCCCGCGCGCACCACACGTACCGTTGACAGCGACATCTCGTCGATGGTCAAGGAGGTCGTTGTGATCAAACGCCAGTCTTGTGGTCCGGATGGATCGCTCAAAGTGACATTCGTGCTCAGTGCATCCGACAAGGAGGGCCCGGTCTCGGTGCTCGGGAGCTTCAACGATTGGAACCCGTTGGTTCATCCGCTGAAGAAGCGCAGCAATGGCACCCGCAGTGTCACAGTGGAAGTTCCCGCCGGGAACGACTTCCAATTCAAGTACCTCGCCGATGGTGGCGAGTGGTTCTGCGATCCCGACACCGACGCTGTGGAAGTAGCGGAACTCGCGGTTCACAACTCGCTGCTGCGAACCTGACTCGGCGCGGGCAAGGTCGCTGCGAACTCCAGGAGCTCGTCGACAAGCTCTTCGAGGTCCACGGGGGCTGACGCCTCGCGTTCGAGGTGGAATCCTGCGCCGGCGAGTCGCATCTCCATCATTTCCGCCACCCCGCCGGCATCGGTCTGCACGATGAACCGGCGGAACCGGCGGGCCAAGTCGGCGTTCGCCAGGTGCTCGAGAACGACAGATGTGGTCGCAGCACCCCACGATCGCAAGGTGGTGAGATCCGCCTCGCGGTGCCATTGCCAAGGAGCGGTCAGGTCGGCGCCACTGATCTCATCTCCTGACAAGACCATCGCCACGAGCCGATACAACGAGACGGTTGCTTCGAACCATTGCTTCGGTCCCGTTGGGTTGGCGGCCAGAGCCTCGTTGAAGCAGTCCACCGCTAGCGCCCATTCGTGCGAACTCCAGGCAACCAGTCCGCGGACTTCCGACACCATGGCCTGCGCGGTGCAACTATCGCACTCGTTTGTGAGCGCCTCGAACGACGGAAGGTGGTCCACCGCCAGGTCCGGACGGACGATCGAGAGGTTGCGCATGACCGCATACTCCGTGTGGAATCGGGTCGCGATCGGGGCATCTCGTAGATGACGCAAGCTGGCGAGGAGGTCGTCCGGGCGCATACCGGACTCGGCGTTGCCCTCGATGAAAACGTGAGGCGGGTACGAGAATCGGTGGGTGCGGGCCAGCCAGCCGGCGTCAATCATTTCCCACCCTCGGCGATTGCGCTCGACGATCGAACTCTGCTCCGTGTCCATGCCGAAGGCGAAATCGTCGTCGAGCGACCCGAACACCTCGCCGGCGCTGGCGAGTGCCACGGCGATCATCGTTTCCAGTTCCTCCTCGTCCCGCTCATTGTCCGAAATGCCGAAACAGCACGCATCCAAAGCGTTGCTCCATTCGCGCTGCTCGATGAACCAGATGCACGCCGCGCGGCAGTCCGGCTGCAGCAATGTGATCTGCTGTCTCGCCTTGATCTCGCTTGGACCGATCGTGGCGAGCGACAGCGCGGCGACGATCTTTGCGATGTAGCCGGCGTGGCGTTGACGAACGGCGTCGACTATGCCGGCACTGCGGAGGTGCTCGCGTCCGTAGGCGCGCATCGTCTCGAGCATGTGGTAGCGGGAGCCGCCCTCTGGCGGGTGGTGCGCTGCACCAGCGATCGGTCGACGAGGTGCGGGACGGCAGTCGACCACATCGAGCTCGTCGACGCCGTGCGCCGCCAGCCACGGCTCGGGCCGCGTGCGAGATCGAATCCCGCCGGGAACACCGACAGCCGGTCGAAGCACATCCCGCTCGACCTCGGAGCACAGGTCGAACGACCAGTCGAGGGTGCCGCGCATCGTCTGTGTGCCGCTCGAGGCGTGATCCGCCGACCGCCGACGAGCAGGCCGGAAGTCGCTCCTCGAGGTTGGCGACCAGCTCCACCGGCGACATGGCCCGCACGCGGAGGCGGCGAGCTCCAGGGCGAGCGGCAACCCGTCGAGGCGCTCGGCACAGTTCGGTGATCGGCGCCGAGCCTGCTCCGCATCGATCACCAGGTCGGGTGCTTCGGACGTCGGCCGTTCGAGGAACAGCCGCTCGGCCTCCTCGGCGATCAGCGACGGCACGGGCACCAGACTCGCTCGCCACGTGACCATCGAGCGGCTCGCGGCTGGTGGCGAGCACCGTGCCATCGCCGGGCAGCCGCGCAATCGATGCGATCGCTCCACGGCGTCGGCGGTCATGGCAACACGTGCTCGCAGTTGTCGACGACCAGCAACAGTCGCTTGTGCCGCAGCCTCGGCGCGAGGTCGCTCGAGTCACGTCGCCGATCCGGCGGTGGGGTCAGGCCGCAGTCCGTCGGCGAACGCCGAACGGCACGGCCTCGTCGACGTTGACGGCGGCGAGCTCGATGATCCAGCACCCGTCGGGGAAACGCCTCCGCGACGGCGGCGCACGTCTCGAGGGCGAGTCGCGTCTTGCCGGTTCCGCCGACCCCGATGAGGGTGACGAGTCGATGGCTCGGCCAGTCTGCTCGGCGAGGGCGGAGATCTCTTTGCTCCGACCGATGAACGTCGACAGCTCGACCGGCAGGTTTCCCGACACGTTCGCGAGCGGTGCGCAACGGCGGGAACGACCCGTGGCCGACCTGGTAGATGCGCTCCGGCGTGTCGAGTCCCTTCACATCGTGCTCGCCGAGGTCGATCGAGCGCCATGCTCGGCGTACCAGGCCGGCCGTCGACGCCGAGATGAGGACCTGGCCGCCGTGGCCGGCGTCCATCACCCGCAGCGGCGCGGTTGAGCGTGGGCCCGAAGTAGTCGCCGTCGCGCGCCTCGGCCTCGCCGGTGTGGAGCCCCATCCGCACCGGCAAGCTGAAGACGCTGCTTGTGCCTCGACGGCGGCCGACACCGCAGCTCGGGCGCCGAGGTGAACACGGCACAGCACGCCATCGCCGGTGTGCTTGAAGACGTCGCCGCCGTGACGCATCGTTCACCGACCGCAGCGAATGAGGTCGTCGTGATCGGCCAGCGCATTCGACATTGCCGCCTCGTCGTGTTGCCACCGTTCAGTCGAACCCTCGATGTCGGTGAACAGGAACGTCACCGTGCCCGTCGGAAGCTCCAGCGACGTATCGGCCTCGACCACCCGCTCGGGATCCAGCCCTCCGAGCAGCTCGGCTTCCAACTCGTGAAGCTCAGACGTTGGCTCGATTCCGATGTCCTCGCGGGTCTGCGTTCGAAAGCGCTGGAAGACGCGCAACGCTTCGGTCACTCGTCCGTCGGCCGCCAGTGCCCGCATCGTCAATGCAACGGGTCGCTCGCGGTACGAACGCCCTGCGAGTTCCATGTCCAGAAGCGATGCAGCTTGTGCGAACAGGCCGAGCTCGATCAGGGTCTCGGCGAGGTCCTCGGTTGCGAGTGCGCGGATCTCGTTGAACCGAGTCGCCACGCCGTGGGCCCAGGGTTCGTCGGCGAACTCGGCCAGCGCCTCGCCTCGCCACAACCCGAGCGCTTTGCTCAGCGCCTCGCGTCGATCCTTCGGTCGCATCGTGGAGGCAGCGTCGACCAGTTCTTCGAATCTCGCGGCATCGAGCTCGTCGTCGCCTGCCAGGTCCAAGCGGTACCCGCCTTGCGCGGTGACGACGGTCTTTCCGAGAACTTTGCGCAACCTCGACACCGCCGTGCGAACGGTGGAGTTGTCCAGGTTGCCATCGGCGACGTATTCGGCGATCCGCCCTGTCGACACCGTTTGCCCAGGTGTTGCCGCCAGCATCGCCAGTAGACGGCATGACTGAGGTGCTAGCGATCTGACTCGCTGGCCCCGGTCCCAGACCTCGACCGTGCCGAGGATGCACACTCGCATATTTCCTCCAGCGGCGGCACAGCGGACACCCTGCTACCGGCACGTCAAGTGTTGTCACAATACTCCCCGAGATCGGTCACCTTTTCGTGACATCGATTGTCGATGATGTTCCCACCGAGGCCGCCCACCGAGGCCGCCTTCCTACATCAGGAGAAGTCAGGATGGATGAGATCATTGTCGGCATCGACGAAAGTGCCGCTGCCAAGGAAGCGGCCACGAAGGCTGCCGCGCTCGGCCACACGGTCTGGCAGGCCGTTGCACCTCGTGATGGCTGTCCCATCGCGATCGTCGGTTGGCAACCACGCCAGCGGTTCGAAACATTGGCAGCTCGACTCCATCGGCAGGGCCGAGCAGACCCTGGTTGCGCTGGCCGGCGCGGCGAGGTGCTCGACTGCGGTGACGCACGCCGTTGTCGTCGATCGGCCGGCCCGGGCGTTGTGTGCCGAAGCCGTCCGGCTCAATGCGTCGATGATCGCAATCGGCAACTCGCGTGGCGCGGTCCGTGCGCTCGGTTCAGTCGCCAAGGGCGTAGCGATTCACGCCCCCTGCGACATCCTGATCGTTCACTCGACCTGACGACGTGCGGTCCGGTCAGAGCGCGAGATGGAGTCTCAGTGCTTCGTCGAGGGCGGCCTGCAGTTCAGCGGTCATTGTCCCGACCTGGGGCCCGATGCGTTCGACGGCGATCGATCGGACCTGCTCCGCTTGTGCCTTCGAGTCGGCGGCCAGACCGGTCTCATGCGCAAGAAGCAGCACCTGAAAGGGGTAGACGCGTTCGGTGTTCGATGTGACGGGGACGACCGTCACGACGCCGCGTCCGAGGCGTGCGCGGTGCTGTTTGCGCCGTCGTTGCTGACGATGATGGCGGGCCGTCGCTTGTTGGACTCAGCGCCTCGCACCGGCTCGAGATCGACGAGACGGATGTCTCCGCGCCGCATCAGGACTGGCCGTCGCCGGCGGTGGCGTCCCAGAGGGTGCCGTCGTCACTCACCTCCCATGTCGTCCAAGCATCCTCGTAGGCGGCGCCGAGTTCGAGGCGCGCAGCAGTCGGACCGCCTTGTGGACCACGGCCGAGCGCGAGGCGAAGCCTGCACGGTCGGCATACGAGTCGAGGAACTCGACATCGTCGTCAGGCAAGCTGACGCTCACTTTCATACCCGTATGCTACCCGTCGTCCTACCCTGGTAGCAATCGTTCCGCTGGTCAGGCGAGCCAGGGGTAGCGGGCGGTGTCCTTGCCTGCGTAGTCGGGGTCGAGGTAGATGAAACGCGCTGGATCTTCCAGTCGCGGATCTCGAAGACGTCGCACCAGCGGCCGGCGCCGGACTCGGGTGAGCCGGCACGCCACGGCCCGTCCTGGTGCTCGCCGTGGCTGGTGCCCTCGGCGACGATCGTGTCGCTGCCCGAGAAGATCCAGTTGAAGTGCGAGAAGTGGTGGGTGATTGCCTTCAGCGTTGCGCCGACATCGCCGAAGCACTTGCCGATCTCGTCCTTGCCGTTGGCGAGGCCCCACTTCGGGAAATACACCTGGGCGTCTTCCGCGAACAGCGACGAGGATGCTGTCGCCGCGTCGAGGTGACCCCGCCGTTGTCGAACGCCTTGAGGTATTCGATCGCCACCGACTTGCGCTGCTCGTCGGTCATCGTCTGAGTCGTCAGTGCCATGGGTGCCTCCGGTCGTAGTACGAGTGAAGCGAACTTTATGTCGCGTTTGCGAGCGTCAGTCGACCCGGGCGCTCATCGCTCGAGGCGGCTCGCGCAGCGCGAGGATGCGCGCACCGCCGACGGCCGTGATCGTCGAGTATCGCTGCTGCAGCAACGTGTTCACCTGGCCGGACGGATCGCACGTCGACGCGTCCTGGTACACGGCGACGAAGGTCGGCGCATCGTCGCCGGAGAACAGTTCGATCAGCTTGACCTGGGCGTCTTTGCCATGCTGCACTCCGTCGAGCCACAGGTATGGGTACGGCGGGATCGCGTCGGCCGCCGCGTACAACCCAGCGCTCGCACACATCGCAAACAACGTCGAGTCCGCAGTTCGGTTGCCGATGTACCACTGCCCGATCCGCTCGTCGACCACCGGTCGGGGGTCGTCGTGCGCGACGATCGTGACGTCGTCGCGGTCGAGCCCGATGACTCGTACCGTGCTGATCACCGACGGAACCGTCACCGCGCAGATCACCGCGATCAGCAGCGCACCGTCGAGGCGCGGCCGTCGGCGCGGGGCGATGGCCACTGCCGCAGCACGGCGAGCGGGAACGTCAACGTGATCCAGTAGTGCCGGTGGAACAGGCCACCGGTGAGAAACGCGACAGTCGAGAACACGACCCACGCGGGGAGCAGGACGGTCGCGCGACGAAGACGGCGGTCACGAACGAGCCACACGAACGCGCCCGCGATCGCAGTGATGGCGAGCGGCAGGATCGTCGGGGCCGCGATGTGCGAGGTGATCCAGAACCGGTGCCAGTCGGCTTCGGTGGCGTTCAGCCCGCCGATGCGGTATCCAGCGATTGCGTACCACCATGCGCTGAAGCCCAGCAGGATTCCGTCGAGCACGAGAGCGATCACCACCGCGGCGAGCCCGGCGATGCACAGAGCGCCTTCACGCAGTACCTGCCGCCACGCTCGTTCGCCCGTGAACCCTCCCATCAACACGCAGACCATGACTGCAAGGAAGCCGTCGAACCCCGACTGCTTCAGCGACATCGCGCACCCGGCGAGAACACCGCTGGCGAACAGCCACCATGGAGTGCGAGCGCCGAACAGGTACGCACAGGCCGCGGCGACTCCGGCAGCGGCGATGGCGCCGGCCAGCAGCTCGCCATTGGCGATGAAGCCCTCGATGCGTGCGTTCGACGAGGCGACGGCGACCAGTAGCGACGCGATCATTGCCGCTCGCCGGCCGGCGAGGGCGAACGCGATGTACGCCACGCAGAGAACTGCGATGCATCCGAACACGATGGCCATCGCCCGAATCGCCTCGGGTGAGCCACCGGTCAGGCCATCCCAACCTCGGAACAGCAACAGCAGGCCCTGCGGGCGGTCGACCCAGGCGTCCGTGTAGAGCGACTTGCCCGATGCCCACGCCCGAGCAACCGCCAGGTACCCGCCTTCGTCAGCACTGAGCGGGGTCGTGATGAACCTGATCCGCAGTGCGATCGACACTGCAACCGAGGCTGCGACGAACCGTCCTGGAAATCGATCGACGGGCCGCGGCGCCGAGACGACATGGCGTTCGGCCTGTTCGGGTTCGGCTTCGGCAAGGAGCGTCATGGGTCGGCGATTCGGCGCCCGCCTTCAATTGAAGGTGTTGGCGAAGATGCTGTATCCGAGGGGCTACCTCGATCCAGCCCACCCTAAACGTCAGCGGGCGGCGTGTTCAGTCGGCCTCGTGCACCCGGTGGCGACTGACGAGTACTCCCGCAGCCCCGGTGCGCTCACGTGGAAGGCGGCCTGTGCATCGATGTCGTCGTCGAGGCCGATCCGGTCTGCGTCGACCTCCAGCGCACCTGCTGCCCGAGTGCCTCGAACGTCACCTCTCCGGATGGTGTCCAGACCCAGTCGGTGCCGGTTCCTGCATAGGCGTACAACCGATTGTTCTCGATCATCCAGTCGGCTGCGATCTGCGGCGAGCTTCCGGTCCACCAGCGCGGCATCGTGCGACGTCCGGTGGCCAGAAAGAGTCTCGGCGAGGAGGAGGCGACCAAGAATTCGGCGCTCGCCTCGACGACGTCGAGACGGCGCGTCAGCGTCGGGTTGGTGATCAGCGCTGTGTCGGGCATGAGGCTGGAATGCGATGCCACTGCCGAGCCCGACGATGGCCGGCGCGGCACCCTCGGCGCAGCCCGCCGGCCGGCAGTGTGGAGCCGAGGGACGACTCCCACACCGCCGGTCGAGCTCAACAACGTCCAGATCTCGTTCGATGGAAGCGAGGAATACGGGTTCTCGCCACCGTCGTCGGTCACGTAGATCGAGATCGGCGCCTCGCTCGCGACTGAGTGCGACGACTGCAGCGGCATGTGCCGGCGTCCGGGGTGTGGTGGACCATGTGCCAGATTGCCTGGTCGGGGCTGGGCTCCCACGACAACGGTTCGAAGACACGTATCCGCCTCCGATGCGAGGTAGTCGTCGCACGATCCTTCGAAGGTGACGATCACATCGGCGAGGTCGGCGAACGCAGCGGGCACGGCAACGCCGGGATTCAGCACTACCAGAGCGTTCGGCATCGAGCCGGCGGATGTCGTCGCGCAAGTCGGCGGAACACGGGCGCGAGCGATGCGCCGTCATCCGACTCGGCGACCTGATCGAGAAAGATCCCGGTCACCTGGTCGCCGTACAGCCGGTACCAGGTGCCGATGTCGCGGAGGACCTGTTCGAGCCAGTCGTCGAGGAGCGTCGAACCTCGCTGCGTGCGCAGCCCGGTGAGACCGAGGTATCCGGTGTCGACATAGCCGACGACATCGCCGCCGGTCGCTCTCACCCCGCTGAACGCCGTAGCCCATCGTTCCTCGCGGACGATGCCGGGCCCGTCGGAGATGTTGACGACGACGAGCCCGACATCGGCCTTCGCCAAGCGGGCCCATTCCGCGGCATTGTCGTATGGGTGGAAATAGGCGGGCACGGCGTGTCGCCGGCGGAGGGGTTCAGGCATTTGAGAACTCGTTGCTCTGGGTCGTCTGGTTCCACAGCTCGCTGAGTGAATCCTCGATGCTGTATTCGGCGGACCAGTCGAGGCGTTCACTGATGGCCTTGATGTCGGCGCACATCGATGTGACCCGAGCGGATCGGACCGACTGCTCGCTGTTCTCGGCGATCTCACCGTCGTAGCCGGCAATGGCGGCGAGTGACTCGACGAGATGCCGGCCGGCGACTGCTTCGCCGCGGCCGACGTTCAGCACCGAACCCGTGCTGACGGACTGTCGATGCGGCGGCGAGCACCGCTCGGGCGATGTCTCTGCGTATCGATGTAGTCGCGCCGTGAATCGAGTGCACCGAGGTTGATCGATCTGGCACCGGAGTCGCAGCGCGGCGTCGATCTGGCGCGCAGCGTTTCCGGGCAATGTGCTCGGCGGCGAGAATCGCCCGAGTGGGTTGAACACGCGCAACACCGTGACTGAGATCCGACTCGTGTGCTGCAGCGGCGGTGAGTCGTTCGGTCGCCTCCAGCTTTGTCACGCCGTATGCGCTTCCCGGAGCCGCGAATGCGTATTCCGGTACCGGGCCATCGCGGCCTTGTACTCCGTACTCGGCCGCCGATCCGATGTGCACGAGGTGCACGTCGGAGCGCCCTTCGAGCTCCTCGATCAGGCGAATCGGGAGCCCGACGTTCGCGGCCCTCAGTTCGTCCGGTTGTCCGACCGTCAGGCCGGCGCAATTGACGACGACGTCAGGAGCCACACGGTCGACCATCTCGCCGATGGCACCGGTTCGGCAAGTGAGTAGGTCGAGTACGTATGACTCGAAGACGTCGTCGGGTGCCGATCCGCGGCTCTCGAACCGGTCGTTGAGAACCAGCTCGGCTCCGCCGTTCGTCGGCGACGAAGTGGGCGATCGAACGCCCGAGAAACCCGCCGGCACCGAGGAGGAGTAGTCGGCGAGGCATCAGAGGTGTCGAAGCAGGCTCGACTTGACCGATTCGAACTCGAGGTTCGCCCTGTCGTAGTCGTCGGGTCGGCCGATGTCGAGCCAGTAGCCCGAGAACGGGTAGCTGGCCGGGCTCTCACCTCGTCGAGGAGATCGATGATGAGATCGTCGAACCCGAGGGGCAGACCCGCCGGGTAGCGGCGCAGCGCTCGACGGGAGACGGCGTACACACCCATGCTGACGGCGTAGGTCATCGTCGGCTTCTCGCGGAAGCTGGTGACCTCGTTGTTGCACAGATCGAGGACGCCGAACTCGATCCGCGTCTCGCGCTCGTTGGTGGCGATGGTCAGCGGCGCCTTCGACGTCGATGTGGGTCTCCAGCAGATCGCCGTAGTCGATGTCGGTGAGGATGTCGCCGTTCATCACGAGGAAGTTCTCCGGGCACTCGTCGAGCACCATCAGCGCCGGACCGATGGTTCCCAGCGGCGATGACTCCTGGAGGTACGCGACCTCGATGCCCCATTGCGAACCGTCTCCGACGAAGGCGCGGATGAGGTTGCCGAGGTGGCCGATCGCCAGGGTGACCTTCTCGAACCCCTGCTCGGCCAGTTGCAGCATCACGATCTCGAGGATCGAGTACTTGTCGCCGATCGGCACGAGCGGCTTGGGGATCAGGGTGGTGTACGGGCCGCAGGCGCACGCCCTTGCCGCCGGCGATGATCACGGCTTGACGAGCGACCTTGATCGGCGGTCTCCTGCGGTCGACGATCGGACGCTCGAGGGTGAGGATGCCCGTTCGCCGAGGTCGACCCGTTGTGACCGTTCGATCGTGGAGGACCGATGATCTGGATGAGTTCCGTTGAGATCTGTGTACATGGCAGATCCTCCTTAGATGTTGTATCGGTCGGTGTGGTACGCAGCGAGGTTCACGGGGTTGCAGAACCAAGTGGCGGTCTGGGCGAGGCCTTCTTCCAGCGTGTACTGGGGCTTCCAGGACGTGGCCTCTTGCAGCAGCGTCGAATCGCACACGAGGCGCATGACTTCGGATCCCGGCGGGCGGACGCGGTTGGGATCGAGCGTGACCTCGACTTCGGTGTCCATCACGACGGCGATGAGCTTGACGAGATCGCCGATCGAGATCTCACCACCGGAGCCGGCGTTGTACGTTCTGCCGAGCACCGAGTCGTCGGCGTCGAGCAGTGCGAGGAAGGCGTTGACGGTGTCGAGCACGAAGTTGAAGTCGCGAGTGGGGTCGAGCGCGCCCAGCTGGATCTCGCGCTTGCCCGCGGCGATCTGCGAGATGGTGGTGGGGATGACGGCGCGGGCCGACTGACGTGGGCCGTAGGTGTTGAACGGGCGAAGTGTGACGACCGGGACGTCGAAGCTGAGGTGGTAGCTCTCGGCGAACTTGTCGGCGGCGATCTTCGACGCCGAGTACGGCGACTGCGCCTGCAGCGGGTGCGTCTCGGCGATCGGAACGGTGAGCGCGGTGCCGTAGACCTCGCTGGTCGAGGTGTGGATGACCCGCGGCGTGCCGTGGGTGCGAGCGGCCTCGAGGATGTTCAGCGTGCCGGCCGCATTGGTGGCGAGGTACGACTCGGGTGCCTGGTACGAGTAGGGGATGGCGATCAGGGCAGCCAGGTGGCAGATGGCGTCGACGCCGTCGGTGAGGTCCATGACGGACCTGTGGTCGCGGACGTCGCCCATGACGATCTCGACGCTGCTCGAGCACCTCGGGTGACATCTTGTCGAGCCAGCCTGCGGAGGAGAACGAGTTGTATTGGACCATCGCACGCACGGAGTGACCGCGCTGCACGAGAGCCTCGACGAGATGGGAGGCGATGAATCCCTCGGAGCCGGTGACGGCGATGGTGTTGCTGTTCATTTCGATGTGGTGCTTTCCGTCGTAATTGGGGGTGTGGGGAGGTCGGGGGTAGGGCTCAGTGGTTCATGGCGATGGAGACCACCGATCGAGCGTGGAACAGGAGCGAGATCAAGCACGGATGAGACCAGCACGCAGCCGGCCCAGAACGCGATGAGATCGGTCTGGCTGTTGGTGGAGACGAGCAGCACGACCAAGCGCCGTGCCGCCGAGGACGACGCCGAGGATCCACGAGCGCAGCACGAGATCGAGTCGATCGAGCAGCACCAGGATCAGGTCGGTGAAGAACACCGCGGCGAGGATGCATTCGACACTCATGGCGCCGATGGCGAGTTCTCCGCCGTGGATCTGCACGGCGATCACGACCGCCAGCGCGGTCGATGCCGTGGCAGAGACGCAGATGGCGCACGAACGCAGGAACTCGCGGCGTGCCAGCTTCGGGAACTCTCGGGCGCTGCCCAGCGAGTTCGTCAGCTTGGCGATGCGCGAGCGGAACGTGCGCAGCTGCCACTCCATGACGCCGAGCGTGGCCAGCAGCGGAACGGGCACGAGCATGCGGGCGAAGTCGTTGTCGGGTGAGGCGTCGCCCACCTGGATGACGACGACCGACAGGGCCAGGCCGCAAAGGATCCCGTGCAGCAGGTGACCCGACGCGACGACGCTGTCGCGTCGGGTGAACGGGCGGATGCCGCCGGCACGAAGGTGTGCGTGACGCACGGCTCTGAACACGACGGCGACGAATGATCCGCCGATCGCGATGGTTGCGAGCAAGCGGGTGAAGAGTGAGCTGTCCGAGATGGCAAGCACGACGACCGAGGCGACCGCGCCGGGCAGCAAGCAGCAGGGCCAGCCACCTGCTCCTCGGCGCGCATCAGCAGGATCGCGCTGGCGACCATGTAGGTGACGAGACCGGTCGCCGCGGCCACCGCGGTGGTGCCGCCCCCGAAGCCGAGTGCGGCGATCGGACGAGACGACGAGCGTCGAGGCCGTCGCCGCGACGACGACCCGAGCCATGACCGTGGCCTCGTGCTTGGCATTCGCACCGACCTGCATGCGATAGCCGATGAACGCCGTCACCTGCCCGAGCCCCCAGCCCCAGCTGATGGCCAGCGGCAGGACCCAACGAGCCAGACTGAGGTCGAATGCGGACGTCAGCGCCAGCAGCATCAGCGCCGGCAAGTACGTACAGCAAACCACGTGCCAGATCGCTCCGGTTGCCCGACCGTGGCAGGACGACAGCGGCCTGGACGGCGTCGGCCGAAGCGGGATCGCGGCTCCACAGGGTCCGAGCGATGCGAGAAGACGTCGGCCCGGTTGTAACGCCCGGTCGCGACGGCATGGCTGATGCCCGCAACTTCCAGCGCGACAGCGATCTCCAACGGATCGACAGCAGATGCGCACACCGTGGCCAGCGGCGACGTGCCGTGGGTGGCGAAGTCGATGTCGTCCTCGACTCGCCCGAGCCAGTCGTGAACGTCGATGGAATCGATCGTCCGGCGACTGCAGCGTGCCGGCCATGCGGGCACTCATGACTGCACGCTCGATCGATTCACGTGCCGCATCGACGAGGTCGTCGTACAGCTCGCCGTGACGTTCGAGGCTGAGCTCGACCATGAATCGTGACCGGACCCGCTCGCGCCCGCGCGATGCGAGCTGTGTTCGCAGACGAGCGTTGCGCAGCAGTTCGATGCAGGCGTTGGCGAGACTGATCTCGTCCTGCGGCGGCACCATGATCCCGGTGTCGTCGATCGCCTCGGACACTCCGCCGACGTCGGTGGCGATCATTGCCCGGCCCGAGGCCATGGCCTCGAGCACGGCATAGGGGAAGCCCTCCGAGATGCTGGTGGCGACGACGACGTCGCCGCTGAGGTATGCGTCGGAGATCGAACGGACGCGGCCCTCGAACGCGGCACTGTCGTCGAGGCCGAGCTCGCCGCGGAGATCGAGGCACTCGCGGAGGTATCCCTCGTTGCCGAGCGGCGTTCCTCCGTAGATGCGCAGCAGCGCATTCGGAATCGCAATGCGAACGCGTGCGAACGCACGCAGCAGCGTCTTGACGTCCTTCAACGGATCGATGCGACCGACCCAGACGAGGGTCGGGTGCTCGACGTCGGCCGGAGTCGAGGCGAACTCGTTGAGGTCGATCCCGTTGTGGATCGGCTCGATCTTGTCGACGTCGGCACCATTGGCCTGCTGCCAGCGGCGGTTGTAGTCGCTGCCGGGAGCGATTGCGTCGGCCATCTCGTAGGCGGCCAGCGTGAGGCGCTTGTAGAAGCCGAGCAGGAACGATCGTCGTGCCTGTGGCATCGTGCCGGGTGCGTACTCCATGTACCGCTCACGCAGGTACACGCCGTGCTCGGTCAAGCAGGAACGGTGTTCCGTAGGCCCACTTGGCCGACATTGCGACCAGCGCACTGAGACCGTTCGACGACGCATGGCACAGGTCGACCTCGGGTGGAGCAACGGTGAGGGGCTGCAGCAGGTGTCCCAGCAGGCTGAGCGCGTTGGTCGCGTCGGCGATCGTTGGCGCCGGGGCGGAAGCGGCGTCGGCGCAGGCGGCGGTTGACGGGGGTTGACCGCATCGCCTCCAGCGTCAGCTCCACTGCCTCGTTGCTGCACAACGCGTCGGCGAGCCGGCCGTCACGGGCGTGGACCGCCAGTAGCTCGAGACTGGGGCGGAACGCGCCGTCGGCGTCGTCGGTGGCGATCGACAGAAGGAACGGCCGCAGCGCCTGGCGGAGCGAGGCTTCGAGGCGAAGCGCAGGGCGGCGCCGACCGCTGGGACCCCACAGGGGGATGCGGCGTACCTCGACGACGTTCTCGGGGAACATCCAGCACGCCGTGTCGTCGAGCCCGGCAGTGATGGCGTCGATGTGGAAGCGGTCGGGGGCAAGACCGCGCACGATCTGGTCGCACCAGACGCTGACGCCGCCATCGTGGAACGGGTACGTGCCCTCGGTGATCAGCGACACGTTCAGGGAGCGGTCGGTGGCTCGAACGTGAAATGGGCGATGAGTTTCCACCTTCGGGAACACGAGTCGCGATGCGGCTGGGTGCGTCGCGTCGTCGAGCCGAAGCTCGGCTGGCGCTGTGACCGTGCGTCCAGTGTTCATCTCACCGCTTCCGTCGTCCATCGGGCGGCCTCACCGGAGTTGGTGAGTGCTCTTGTCGTCTGAGTCGATGGTAAGTGCGGTCGGTGTTTCGCGCATCCCGAGTCTTTGCGGGGCACCCCCCTGACGCGTGGACCCTCATACCCTGACGTCTGGACGGCACCCCCCTGATGATTGGCAGGCGTGCAGATTCAGGGTTATCGGATCTCGGTTCCACTCTTACCATCGGATCGCTGGCCGCGTTCCGCGACCGACGCCTCGAAAGTGAGGGTCCACCACCATGCGTGGCTCAGATCGCCCGTCCGCTTCACCACATTTCGCTGTCCGGTTGCGCCATTGCATGCTCGTGATCACCCTGCTCATCGGGGGTGTGATGACACTGAGTGCCGGATCGACGTCGGCAGCGACGACCGCCTCGCGGGTCGATCTGCGCGTGTTGTTGCTCGACGACAACTCGCCGTGGGTGGACGCGATCGAGTCCCAGATGCAGGTCGAGGGAGTGCCGTACACGGCGGTGCCGCTCGGCTCGGCATCTCGTCAAGTCATCAACGATGCGTTTCTCTCGTCGGGTGACGAGGCGTTCTTCCAGGCGGTCGTCGGGCCCGACTACGTGTTGGGCACATTGACCGACGCGGAGCGCACCGCGCTGCGGTCGTACGAGGCGAATTTCGGCATCCGGGAGGTCGACGGGTTCAACTATCCCAACGCTTCGGTCGGGCTCAACGCCCCGGCTGTCGTCGGTGACATCAACGGAACCACGGCGACCGTCACCGCCGCCGGAAAGGCCGGCGGCTTCGGTTATCTCAACGGCCCTGTGCCGTTCTCGATCGGTAGCTACAGCTACATCGCCGAGCCACTGGCCGCAGCTTCGCTCCCGGCGGGCGCGAGCTTCACGACGCTGGTAGGAGAAACGTTGCCGAACGGCGCGACGGGTTCGCTTGCTGGGCGTGTATTCGAATGCCGGTGTCGAGCAACTGGTGATCACGGCTGCGTTCAACTTCTCGTTGCCGCAGTTCAAGACACTGGCTCACGGCATCGTCAGCTGGGCCACGCGTGGTGTGCACTTCGGCTACAACCGCAACAACCTCACGTTCCATGTCGATGACGCGTTCTCGTCGGATGCGCTGTGGAACATCGATGCCAACTGCACGCCTGGCGAGGATTGCCCGCGGAACCCGGATGGGTCGAGCACGATCCCGGAGACCTCGGCTCGAATGACCGCTGCCGACGTCGCCTACGCAGCCGCATGGGAGAGCGCCAACAACTATCAGCTGACACTGGGGTTCAACGGTTTCTATGCCGACCCGGTTGCGGATCCGTTGACCCAGGCGTTCGTCGCCAACGCCGTCAGCGTTCCGGTGGTTGAACCACGGTTCCGAGCACATCTATCAAGGGTGTGTCCAGAACTTCACCGTCGTCCCCTGGCAGTGCACCGTCGACGTCAACGGTCAGACCGTCTGGGTGCCGCAGGAAACGATCTACAACGAGATCGAGAACAACATCGCCACCGGCCAGGCGCTGGGTCTGCCGTTCGATCCGACCGAGTATCTCAGTGGCGAGCACTCCGGTTTGTTCCTGTTGCCGCAGCAACCGGTCGACAACCCGAACTTCGGTGCAGCGTTGACCCAGGCCGGCATCGCTTCAATCGCCTCCGATGCCTCTCGAGACCCGGGCACGCGTCAGGTCGGCAGCGCAACGACGATCCCGCGTCACCCGACGGCGCTGTACTACAACACCTCGACGCAGGCGCCAGGCGGTCGACGAGTACAACTGGTTGTACACGTCGCGTGCCAACGGTGGTGGTGGTTACTGCGAGGACAACCCGGCCACCGCGACATGCATCACACCGCTCGATCCGGCAACCGGGTTCACGTCGTACATCGTGCCGACCGACGCCGCCTTCGACCTGAGCTTCATCCTCAGCAACGACCCCCGCCCGTTCTACGCACACGTCTCCAACATGACCGATGATCGGTTGCTGTACCTGCTGCTCGAGTCGATCCTCGGACACCTATCGGGCTGCGTTCACACCGGCCACCCCGCTCGTCAACCTCACACTGACGCAGGCCGCGAACGCGTTGGATCTCCAGACGAAGTGGGCGACGACTGGTGTCGGACGCGGTCACCGGATACGTGCAGAACGGCCAGATCACCGTGACCAACACCGCCGGCGTCTCGGTCCCGATCACCGCACCCGCCGGCACCACCATCACCGGTGCGACCCTCGAGTCCTACGGCGGCGAAGTCAGCGGCTGGCTCGCACCGGGCTCGACGACCAGCACCCCGCCGGCGCCGGTTCTCACCGTCACCGGTAGTACGGCGTTCGTCGTCGGTCAGACCGGCACGATCGACATCTCGGCCACCGGAACCCCGACACCCACCCTCTCGCTCACCGGCACGCTGCCGGCCGGCGTTACGTTCACCGCAACGCCCGGCGCAGCAGTGATCACCGGCGTGCCGGCTGTGGGCACCGTCGGGTCGTACCCGGTGACGGTCACGTCGGTCAGCGGATCCTCGACCCAGAGCGAGCAGATAACCATCACTGTGGCCCAAGCACCAGCTTTCACCAGTGCGGCGACGGCCACGGCGCTGACCGGGTCCGCGTTCACGTTCATCATCACGACGACAGGCTCACCGGTTGCGACGATCACGATGACGGGAACGTTGCCGACCGGCATCACCTTCGCGGCCGCTGCGGGCGGCACCGCCAGGTTGTCGGGCAGGGCGACGGCCGCGATGGCCGGCAGGACGTTCCCGATCACCTTCACTGCCACCAATTCCGCCGGAACCACCACACAGGCATTCACACTGACGGTCGGCCGGGCTCCTTCGTTCTCCGGGCGCCACGATGGCTCTGGCTCGGATCGGACGCGCCTTCAGCTTCACCGTTCAGACCAACGCGAGTCCTGTAGCCGCAATCACGATGACCGGAGCACTCCCGCAGGGCGTCACATTCGTCGACAACCACAACGGGACAGCCCGCCTGTCGGGTACGCCTGCTACAGGCACGAGCGGCTTTTACAGCCTGACGTTCAAGGCAACGAACGTGTACGGCACCGCGACGAGGACGTTCCTCCTGCTGGTCTTCCGATGATCTTCCCCAGAAAGCCAGGTCCCAGACCGTGCACACATTTGGTCGAACCCCCCGTCCATCATCGATGAGGCGCTGTCTTCTCGCGGCGTCACTGTTGCTCGCCAGTGTTGTTGCATGGAGTGTCGCGCCGACGTCCGCGGCGACCGTGCCCTACCGCGTCGATCTACGTGTGCTGCTCCTCGACGACAACTCGCCGTGGGTCGACGCGATCGAGTCGCAGATGCGGGTCGAGGGAGTGCCGTTCACCGCGGTGCCGCTCGGCTCGGCATCTCGTCCAGTCATCACCGATGCGTTTCTGTCGTCGGGTGATGAGGCGTTCTTCCAGGCTGTCGTCGGGCCCGACTACCTACTCGGATTGCTGTCGGATTCGGAGCGCACCGCGCTGCGGACCTTCGAGGCGAAGTTCGGTGTTCGCGAGGTCGACGGGTTCAACTATGCCAATGCCTCGGTCGGCCTCAACGCTCCGGCTCTCGTCGGCGATCTCAACGGAACGACGGCGACCGTCACCGCCGCCGGACAAGGCCGGCGGCTTCGGCTACCTCAATGGCCCGGTTCCGTTCTCAGCCGGTAGCTACGGCTACATCGCCGAGCCGCTGGCGCCTTCGGCACAGCCTCGCGGGGGCGAGTTTCACCACCTTGGTTGGTGCACCGTTGCCGGGGGGTGGGACTGGTTCGCTCGCTGGGTGTGTATTCGAATGCCGGTGTCGAGCAACTGGTGATCACGGCTGCGTTCAACTTCGCGTTGCCGCAGTTCAAGATACTGGCTCACGGCATCGTCAGCTGGGTCACGCGTGGTGTGCACTTCGGCTACAACCGCAACAACCTCACGTTCCATGTCGATGACGCGTTCTCGTCGGATGCGCATCTGGAACAGCGATGCCAACTGCACCCCGGGCGAGGATTGCCCGCGGAACCCGGATGGCACCAGCACGATCCCGGAGACCTCGGCTCGAATGACCGCTGCCGACGTCGCCTACGCAGTCGCATGGCAGCAGGCCAACGACTATCAGCTGACGCTGGCGTTCAACGGTTTCTACGCCGACCCGGTCGCGGATCCGCTTGACCCAGGCGTTCGTCGCCAACGCAGTCGGCGTTCCGCTGGTTGAACCACGGCTCCGAGCACATCTATCAGGGCTGCGTCCAGAACTTCACCGTCGTCCCGTGGGCAGTGCACCGTCGATGCCAACGGCAACACGGTGTGGATGTCGCAGGCCGACATCTACAACGAGATCGACAACAACATCGCCACCGGTCACGCGCTGGGTCTGCCGTTCGACTCCGACCGAGTATCTCAGTGGCGAGCACTCCGGTCTGTTCCTGCTTGCCGCAGCAGCCGGTCGACAACCCGAACTTCGGTGCAGCGCTGGCCCAGGCCGGCATCGCTCCACATCGGCTCCGACGCGTCACGCGACTCCGGGGCACGACAGGTCGGCAGCGCGACGACGATCCCGCGTCACCCGACGGCGCTGTACTACAACACCTCGACGCAGGCCGCAGGCCGTCGACGAGTACAACTGGTTGTACACCTCGCGTGCCAACGGTGGCAGCGGCTACTGCGAGGACAACCCGGCCACCGCGACATGCATCGCTCCGCTCGATCCGGCGACCGGGTTCACGTCGTACATCGTGCCGACCGACGCCGCGTTCGACCTGAGCTTCATCCTCAGCAACGACCCCCGCCCGTTCTACGCACACACCTCCAACATGACCGATGATCGGCTGCTGTACCCACTGCTCGAGTCGATCCTCGGCACCTATCGGGCGGCGTTCACACCGGCCACCCCGCTGGTCAACCTCACACTGACGCAGGCCGCGACGGTTCTCAACGAGCAGAAGCAGTGGGCGACCACTGGTGCCGACGCGGTCACCGGATACGTGCAGAACGGCCAGATCACCGTCACCAACACCGCCGGTGTCTCGGTCCCGATCACCGCACCCGCCGGCACCACCATCAACGGTGCGACGCTCGAGTCCTACGGCGGCGAAGTCAGCGGCTGGCTCGCACCAGGCTCCACCACGGGCACGGTGCCCGCCGCCGCCGTCACGATCACGGGCAGCCCCGACTTCCTGATCGGCCAGCCGGGCACCGTCAACGTCTCGGCAGCCGCAACCCCGACCGCCAGCTGTGTTGGTCACCGGAACCTCCCCGCCGGCGTCACATCGACCCCGTCATCGGGAGCCGTCGCCGTCGCCGGCACACCCGGCCGCTGGTACCGCCGGCTCGTATCCTCTCGTCGTCACGGTGATCAGCGCTGCCGGAATGACGACCCAAGCTTTGACGCATCACGGTCACCGATCCGGCACCCCGACCACTACGTGCGCCACCGACGACAACGGCACCGCCGACCACTACGGCACCGCCGACGACAACGGCACCGCCGACGACGACGGCGCCACCGACCACATCGACGCCGTCCGAACGGATCCGAGCCGCCGGTTCCGCCGGCGCCCGGCACGGACCTCGTCTCGCTGACCCCGGCCCGCCTGGCCGACACGCGTCCCGATGGAGCGACGGTCGATGGGCTCTTCGCCGGAACCGGCACACGCGAGCGTGGATCCACAATGGAACTGGTTGTCGCCGGCCGCGGCGGCGTCGCAGCCGATGCTGCAGCGGTTGCGCTCAACGTCACCGTTGCCGACCCGACGGGCGGCGGTTTCGTCACCGTGTACCCGTGTGGCGCAGGCGCAACCAACTGCCTCGAATGTCAACTTCGTCGCAGGCGTCGGTGGTTCCGAACGCCGTGATCGCCAAGGTCGGTGTCGACGGCAAGGTCTGCCTGTTCGTTTCCAACGACACCCAGCTCGTCGTCGACGTCAATGGGTACTTCCCGGTCGAGCCTCCACGTTGCAGTCGATCAACCCTGCACGGCTGCTCGACACCCGCGACGGGTACGCGACGATCGACGGGTTCCAGCAGGGTGCCGGCATCAGCGCTCGTCAATCGGTCACGCCGCTGCAGATCGAGAACCGGGTATCGGTACCGGCGGACGCAACCGCAGTGGTGCTCAATGTGACCGTGACCGAGGCCGAGCGGCCCGGCTTCGTCACCGTGTATCCGTGCGGGACGCCGGTTCCGACCGCATCCAACATCAACTACCTCGCCGGCTCGACCGTCGCCAATCTGGTCGTGTCGAAGATCGGCGTGAACGGCGCGGTCTGCATCTTCAGTAGTTCGGCCACGCACCTCGTCGTCGACGTCGACGGCTACTTCCCGGCGGTGACCTCGTACCAGGCACTCGATCCGGCTCGCCTACTCGACACACGGCCGGGGTTCACCACGATCGACGGCCAGTTCGTGGGCGAAGGCATTCGCCCGGCGGGAACTGTCACCGAGCTGACGGTCGCCAACCGTGGCGGGGTCCCGGCCGGCGCATCGACCGTCGTGCTGAATGTCACGGTGACCGAGGCGACGCAGTCCGGCTACCTCACCGTCTACCCGTGCGGCATCGACCCCACCGCTGGCCTCCAACCTCAACTACAACGTCGACGCGACCGACCGCAGTCGCCGTCATGGCCAAGGTCAGTAGCGACGGAAAGGTGTGCCTCCTCAACTCCGGGGCCACCCACGTCGTTGTCGATGTCGACGGGTACCTCGTGAACTGATCGGCACCCAGGTCCGGCGGTCTTCGGCCCCTACAATCGTGGACCGTGACACACGGTTGCTCGACAAGGTTTCGCGACGCACGCGTGTCTGGCAACACACGCGCGTCTCGCGCACTCTGACGGTGTCGTTGCCGACGGTGTGTCTTGACCTCCTCGGGTCGTCGTCGCTGGCCGCATTGCGGGAGGAACTGCGCCGATCCGACGCTGACGAGTCCGGTCACGCGTCATTGTTCCGGCGTGGTTCGGTGTAGCCGATCGTCATCACCTTGCGACGTATCTCGATCCCGACGCAGCGAGGCAGTTGACATTGGTGTCGTCCACGCTCGCCGGCCGTGTACGGGCATCACCTGGGAAAGGTGGATGAGTCGTCGATGCACGCTGTGCTGTGCCTCGATCTTCGGCGTGGGTGGTCAGCCGGCCTGGTTCACGTCGAGCCGCATCGGGCTCACCGAGGTCGCCTGCTGGGGTTCACCGCCGAGTGACCTGACCGGTCGTATCGACGATGGGATCTCCAGCAGATGGCTGGTCGACCATCTGTTGGCCGCTGCTTCGACCGTGCCCGGCACCCCAGCGATATCCGGCGTGCTCGTCATGGACGACGATCGACGCGCAGCGAACCTCGTTCGCCGGGCGTTGATCGAGCGCGACGTCGGTGCGCCCCGCCGCCCGGTCTTCGTCAAGCGGGCCAGGCAGTTGGTCGCCAAGGGTGCGGCGTCGATGCGGGACGAGGATGGAGTCTCACCGTCCGTCGGTTCGCTTGAGCGTGCACTTGCAGTTCTCGCCGACGACGACCCGGAGCGGCCGGCGATGCGAGTGGTTGCTGCAGAACACGCCACCTTCCCGTCCTCCACACGGCTGACGTTCGACCTCGGTCCCGATGACGGGTCACCACTTCACTTCGATGTGTTCGAACAGGAGCGCCATGACGGCGAAATCGGGCGCCGTCAAGGGTCGTGCCGTGTTGCGCGCTCATTTGGCGAGAGAGCGGGGCTACGACCGTTCGATGGTGGTCACCTTCGAACTCGGCTCGAACGGTCTCTTCAAGATCGAGCCCGCACAGGCATGGCGGTTGGTGTGGGCTCCGCCTTCAGCGGATCTCGGCGACGTCGACTGATCAATCGAGTCGGCAGGCCACGCGCGGCAGTGCCGCCAAGCGAATCGCTCGAATCCTTCAGCAGCCCGTCGAAGTTCGCTGCGTTGTCCTGAGGGCAGAAGTCCTCGACTCGAGTGCCGTTCGGCTGCATGTACTCGACCTGGAACACGGCCTTGTTCTGGGCGATGAACACCGCGTAGCCGGAGCATTCGTCGAAGGTGTTGCACTCCTCGTTGAGGGCCCAGTCGGTGAACTGCGCCATCGCCTTCTCGAACTCACCATCTTCGGATGCGCCGTTCTTGAGCCCGATGGAGAGGCCTCGTGCATGGGCTTCGTCGGCGACGGCGCGGTTGAAGGCCAGTTGGTCTGCCTGGGTCAGATCGAACCCGGTGTCGTAGCCGTTGTACGTGTCGTCGAGGTCGGGTTCGATCCCGTCGCAGCCCTTCGACACGGCAAGATCGAGTCGTGACGAAATGATCGGCAACAGCGACATCGATCTGGCGGATGTCGACGAACCGCTCGTCGGGAAAGCCATCGACGACATTGCCGAGGACGGACTCGGGGTACTGGGCGGCGTCGGGCCGGTAGTTCTCCCACGCGCCCGTCTCCATGTAGCAGATCACCGTGATGCCCTTGGCGTGCAGCCGGTCGATCGTCGCGGCATCCGTCGCAAAGAGATCGATGTCGTACATCTTCTTCGGGTTGTCGACGGTGTCGAGGACGGTTTCGTCGACTTCGCTCGCCGCCGAGTTGCCATTGCCAGCTCGTTCCTGGCGTCAGCGGGACAAGCGTCGGAACGGTCGACGTGTCGATCGTCGCTCCAGGAGTCGTGGCAGGTGCTGAGTCACCCGCGGTCGAGCAGCCGGCGACGGCGACGCTCAGCGCGACGAGAGCTGCAGCTAGCGAGGCGGAGATGGAGGGTCATGGACGGTGACTGGGTCATCGATGGTGCCTGGCACTCGAGGCTACCGGCCCGACCGGCGGCTCAGCCGTTGCGGCAGGCGACACGAGGTGTCGCGCCCAGCGACTCGCTGGACTGCTTCAAGATCCCGTCGAAGTTTGCTGCGTTGTCGGCTGGGCAGAAGGCGTTGATGGAGGCACCCGAATTGAGGTACTCGACCTGGAACACGGCCTTGTTCGCGGCGATGTAGACCGCGTAGCCACCGCACTCCCCGTACTGGTTGCACTGCTCGTTGAGCGCCCAGTCGGTGAACGGCTCCATCGCCCTTTCGAACACCCCGCCAGGCGAGGCGCCGTTCTTCAACCCGATCGACATTCCACGGTCGTGAGCGAGATCGGCGACAGCGCGATTGAACGCGAGCTGGTCCTGCATCGTCAGCGGGAACCCGGTGTTGTACCCGTTGTACGTGTCGTCGAGATCGGGCTCGATCCCGTCGCATCCTTTCGCCTTCGCGAGGTCGAACCGGGCAGCGATGATCGGCTGCAACACAGCAATCTGGCGGATGTCGACGAGCCGTTCGTTGGGGAAACCGGCCAGCGGGTTACCGAGCACGCTTGGTGGATATGCGGCGGCATCGGGCCGGAAGTTCTCCCAGCTCCCGGTCTCCACGTAGCACACGACATAGATCCCCTTGGCGTGGAGCTGTTGGATGGTCGACGCGGGTGTCGTGAACAGGTCGATGTCGTACATCTTCTTCGGATTGGCGACTCCATCGAGGACGGTCTGATCGATGGTGTTGCCGTCGATCTGCCATTGCCACGATGTGCCAGGTGTGAGACCGGAGACAGTGCCGCCGCCGCGGGTGTCCATCAACCTGGCCGGTGTCAGCCCAGTGAAGGATCCGTTGCCGGAGAACCATCCCAATACATCGATGACGACGTGGGCGGCGGGCGTTTCGGTGAACAGTGAGACCTTCCCGCCGGGTCCGAGTTTGACGATCACCATGTTCGGCACGGTCTCGCCGGCGACGAAGTTGAGGTTGGACGACAGTGGGCGGGGGGCGCCGCTGGGCCACACGGTGAGGAACGATGCTCCCGCCGGCTGGGTGACGGTCACGTTCAGCGCCACTGCGGTCGCCCCCGCCGGTGGTCCGCCTGGCTGCCCGGCGATGGCAACGTCGGTCGTCGCCCCACCGGGGATCGGTGACGACGGACGAGAGTCCAGAACGCGCGCCGGGACCATGGCGTTGTAGGCGTTGCCGACCGGGAACCATCCGAGCACGTCGACGACCACGTTGACGCTGCCGGTGTCGTTGTAGATCGATACTTGGCCGTTGGCGCCGACCTTGGCGATCACCAGGTTGGGAACGGTCTGACCGGCGACGACGTTGAGGTTCGACGCTGTCGGCCGCGCGGCACCCGTCGGCCACACGGTGATGAACGATGCACTCGTCGGATCGGTGGCGGTGACGTTCAAGGCGACCGCGCCGGCCCCGCTGCCCGGCACCCCACCACGTCCGGCGACGGTGACGTTGACGACGCCGGTCGCCGGGAGAGGGCCGGTGTTGGTCGCTTGTCCGTCGACGGTCGGGCTGTTGCGAGTGTCGGCGAGTCGCGCCGGAGTCAAGCCGACGTACGACTGGTTGGCGGGGAACCAACCGAGCACGTCGACAACGACATGGGTGGCGCCCGAATTGTCGAAGATGGAGATGCTGCCGTTTGCACCGACCTTGGTGATGACGGCGTTGGCCACGGTCTGGCCGGCGCTGAAGTTGAGGTTGGACGCCAGCGGTCGTGGAGCACCCGTTGGCCACACGGTGAGGTACGACGCCGCGGACGGTTCGGTCACCGTGACGTTCAACGCGACCGCGCCGACACCCGTCGCCGGCACGCCGCCGCGGCCGACGACGACCATGGTCATTTCGGCGCCGGCAGCGATCTTGCCGATACCCGCGTATTGGCCATCGATGGTCGCAGATCCCGCGGCCGAGGATGTGTTCGCTGGGAGTCCGATGGCGAGCATCACCAGGATCCCGCTTGCAGTTGCGCGTAGTAGGCGTCTCAAAGCAATCCCTCCGGTTCGGATCACGAATTGACCCGATCCATTGCCACGATCCGCCAGGGCGACAAACCATGTTGCCACGGGGACCCTCCAACTCAACGCAGCCACTGTGAAACGAACCAGTCGTGGATACAACACGCTCCATGCCGCACGTGCCCAACTCCGAACCCGCACCATCAAAGACACCCTCAACTAGGCGCTGCGCAGCTCCGCTCGCCAACGGAGCGCCCAGCTCGCCAGCGCGCTGATCGTGCTCTCGCTGACACAGATCTCGTCGACCGTTCCGCGGCCTGTCGCTCGACGTTCATCCTGCTCGACACGTAGCGTTCTAGACCCGACTCCGCTGTCCATCGGAGGGCGATGCGCACGGGATTACCCTCGACGCGAGCGATCGGAGGTGGTGATGACGTGGAGCTCGGTGGGGGGACCGTGGGCAGACCTGCGCGAACGGTTCCGCGATGCGTCTGCGTACCGTTCGTGGACGATCGAGGCGAACGACGGCATCATCGCCACGGCCGGTCTCTTGTTCGGCTTCGCCGGGGCGGGCGCGTCGAATCGTGTGCTCCTGTTCACTGCCGCGGCCGCGACGATTGCCGGCGGACTCAGCGTCGGCGGGGCGTCCTGGGCTGAGGAGGCCGCCGAGCGGGACGCACAGCTGCTCTATGCGAAGCGAGAGAGCAACGACCTTGCGGCTGATCCGC
Organism: Ilumatobacteraceae bacterium; assembly: GCA_963779295.1. GTDB lineage: Bacteria > Actinomycetota > Acidimicrobiia > Acidimicrobiales > Ilumatobacteraceae > JAENVT01. The sequence continues at coordinate 299,988 of CAVZXO010000008.1, read as the reverse complement.
ACGGTGAACTCGAGGAATTGGCGAGTCATTGGGAGGAGCGCGGCCTCGCCCCTGAGACAGCCAAGGAGGTCGCCCGTCAGCTGAGCGAGCACGATGCCCTCGCCGCCCAGCTCGCGTGGGAGTACAGCTTCGACCAGCCGATGCCGGCGACGTTTCCGATCTGGTTCGGTGTCGGTGCCGGCGTGGCGTACATGGTCGGTGCGCTCGTCCCGCTGCTCATCACCTATTTCGCACCGGTGGACGTCGAGCCCTGGGCGATTCTGACCGCCGTGACGGTCACGTTGGTGTTGTCGTCGCTGGTGGCGGCGCGCGCCGGTGAGCTGTTGCCTCGCCGGATGCTTGTGAGGACCCTCATCGTGGGGGTCCTCACGATGGCGGTGAGCTATGCAGCTGGCGAGCTGCTGTTGTAGTCGGCCCGAGCGAGCAGTACAAGGGACCGGACGTAGTGTGGACCGAGATGGGTGACGCCACCGACGATCTGGCCGACTTGTGGCGGTGGTTCGGTGAGCAGCAGTTCCACGGGTACTCGCCGCTCTACGAACGCATCGCCCGGGCAGTGGCCGATGACCGGAGTGTGCTCGGTCTGTTGCGCGAGGCGCCACCGGCTGCGCACCTGCCGCTGGCGCCGCTCGCGGCGGTGAGGTACCTGCTCCTCGACGGCGTCGATCATCCGCTCGGCCAGGTGTACAGCGGCGCGTCCGATGCGGACCCCGGGCCGCTGTTCCTCGACCTCTGCCGACGCCATCGCACACCGTTGCTGGCACTGTTGAAGACTCGACGAGTGCAGACCAACGACTGCGGGCGCAGCGCACTGATCGGGCCTGCTCTCACGTGGGTTTCCCAGCAACGTCGCGGCCCGTACTGCCTCGTCGACGTCGGAGCGAGCGCGGGGCTCAACCTGCTGTGCGATCGGTATCGGATGGACTACGGCGACCACGGCACGACCGGTCCGCCCGACTCGCCCGTACGCATCTCCTGCGACGTCATCGGCGGCCATCCGCCCATCGCCGGCCGTCTGCCTCAGTTCGTTCGGAGAGTCGGTATCGATCTGTCGCCCGTAGATGTCTCCGATCCCTCCGACGCGCGCTGGTTGCTGGCCTGTGTGTGGCCCGACACCGGTCGCGCCGGTCGCGTCGAAGCGTCGATCCAACTGGCCCAACAGTCTCCACCGATGCTGATCGCCGGTCGCGCGAACGACGTCCTGCTGTCGGTCCTGCGCGAACTGCCCACAGACGCGACGGCTGTCGTCCTGACGACATGGGCGCTCGCATACTTCTCGAACGACGAGCGCACAGCGTTCGTCGACCTGCTTCGTACCGAGTCGGAGAACCGGCGCGTCGTCTGGGTCTCGGCCGAGAGTTCCGGGGTCGTCGAAGCGCTCGGCGCACCGGATCCTGGCCAGGCGGCGGACGACGTTCTCGGTGCGATGCTGATCGACGATGGGCTCGTCACAGCTCGCGTTCTGGCCCGTGTGCATTCGCACGGGAACTGGCTCCAGTGGCTCCCGGACCGCGGGCCCGATAACGCCGCCTGATCACTTCGCCGCTGCGGCCGCCGCCTTCAGCCAGCGCTTCACGCTCGCTGTGTCGATCTCGGATCCATCCTTCACCTTGAGCACGCGATAGCTGTTGCTCTTGCCTTCGAGCTGTCCCTTTGGATCTTTGAAGACCTCGGGGGGACCGAAGAAGCTGAGCGCCACTTCGTTCTTCAGCGCGCCGAGCGCGCACAGCATCTTGCCGTCGAGCGTGTAGAAGGGCGCGCCCCACTTGAGGGACGACTGAGCGCTCGGCACGGTCTCTTCGACGAGGGCGCGCAGCCTTTCGAGCGGGGCCCGCTTCTCGGGCGGCAACTGCTCGAAGTACGGCTCGATCGGTTTGCCGAAATCCGCCCGACCCTTCCCCATCGCGGCTTTCTTCGGCGCGGTCTTCTTGGGTGCAGCCTTCTTCGCTGCAGCGCTGCCAGTCCTCTGTGTGGCCATGCTGTCCTCCGTGTGCGACTTGAACCCATTCTCACACGCGTCCCCGTCGGAGGGCCTAGATCGTCGCCAGGTCGACCTTCGACGGGTGCTCCGACCGAACATGGGAGAGGGCCCGCGCTGGCCGAAGCCACACGAACGACCCCTCGCCGACGCCGAGTGCGGCGAACTGCGGCCGAGTCTGGGTGACGAGCACCGTCTGTGTTCCGGCGACGATCTCGATCCGCACCTCGAAGCCGACCCGGCTGAGTCGCGAGACCTGACCGAGTGAGGCGTTGCCTGGATCGTCGGCAAACAACTCGATGTCGTGGGGGCGCACCAGTTCGCCGTTGAGCTCGGTGACGGGTCCGAGGAACTTCATCACGAAGTCGTTCGCCGGATGGTCGTACAGGTCGTCCGGCGAGCCGATCTGCTCGATACGGCCCTCGTTGATGACCACGATGTTGTCGGCGACCTCGAGCGCTTCCTCCTGGTCGTGCGTGACGAAGACGGTGGTCACATGCACTTCGTCGTGCAGCCGCCGCAACCAGTCGCGTAGTTCCTTGCGAACCTTGGCGTCGAGGGCGCCGAACGGTTCGTCGAGCAGCAGCACCGACGGCTCGACGGCGAGCGCTCGGGCGAGCGCCATCCGCTGTCGCTGGCCGCCGGAGAGCTGGCTGGGAAGGCGTTCGGCGAACTGTTCGAGGTGAACGAGTGCGAGCAACTCGTCGACCTTGCGGCGCACCTCGGACTTGGGCAGCTTGCGGATCTCGAGCCCGAACGCGATGTTGCGGCGAACGCTGAGATGTTTGAACGCTGCATAGTGCTGGAACACGAAGCCGACGTTGCGTCGCTGCGGCGAGAGGTCAGTGGCGTCGGCTCCCTCGATGTGCACAGAGCCGGTGTCGGCGTGTTCGAGCCCGGCGATGATGCGCAGCAGGGTGGACTTGCCGCCGCCGCTCGGGCCCAGCAGCGCCATCAGCTCGCCGCTCGGGATGCTGAGGGAGATGTCCTGCAGGGCGACGAAGTCGCCGAACCGCTTGCCGACGCCATTCACTTCGATGCTCACGGTTGGTTCTCCTTGGGGCGAATGATCGTCACGATCACGATGCAGGCGACCGACACGGTCGCCAGCAGAAAGGCGGTCGCGTAGGCGCCGCCCTTGTCGAAGTTCAGGTACTTCTCCTCGACGACGAGTGTCGCTGTTCGTGTTTCGCCGAGCACGTTGCCGGACACGATCTTGACCGCACCGAACTCGCCGAGCGAGCGTGCCAGTGTCAGCACCACGCCGTAGATCAGGGCCCACCTGATGCTCGGCAGCGTGATTCTCCGGAAGGTCTGGAACGAGCTGGCACCCAGGCTGTGGGCAGCCACCTCCTGCTCGATGCCGATCTCTTGCAACACCGGCACGAGCTCGCGGATCACGAGCGGGAGTGAGACGAACACGGTCGCCAGCACCATGCCCGGTGTTGCGAAGATCACGGTGTAACCGTGGTCCTCGAGCCATGGGCCGAACCAGCCGTTGCGCCCGCCGAACACGAGGATCATCGCCAGGCCGACGACGACCGGCGATACCGACAACGGCAGGTCGAGCAACGAGTTCAGGAAACGCCGTCCGGGGAAGTCGTAGCGGACGATGAGGATTGCCATCGTCACGCCGAACACGGTGTTGATGACCACCGAGATGATCGCGATCCGCACGGTGAGAATCAACGCGTGGCGGATGTCGGGGTCGTCGAGGATGGCGCGGATGTCGGTGAAGCCGTCCGCGAAGGCGTTCTTGGCGACGAGCACGACCGGCCACGCCACGAGGAACACCAGGTATCCGACGGTGATCAAGCGCAGCAGGTAGCGGCTGATTCGGGAACGGTCCTTCGGACGGTGCTGCGCGAGCGCGGTGGACGGGGGGTTCCACCACGCGATCCAGAACGGCGAGGTCAGCCACGTCGAGCGATCTTTCGTTGCAGGAGGTCGATCGCCACGATCACGGCCAGCGATATCGCCAGCAGAATCGTCGCGACTGCCGCCGCACCGGCGGTGTTGTCGTTTTCGATGCTGCTGAGGATGCGGACCGAGGTGACCTCGGTTTTCATCGGCAGGTTTCCCGACAGCAGCACGAGTGATCCGTACTCGCTGACGGCGCGCGCAAACGACAATGCCGCGCCGGCGGCGATCGCCGGGGTGAGTGCGGGCAGCACGATCCGCCGGAAGGCTGTGAACCTGCTGGCACCGAGCGATGCCGCAGCTTCCTCCGCTTCTTGGTCGAGTTCTGCCAGAACCGGTTGCACGGTGCGAACCACGAACGGCAGGGTGACGAACAGGAAGGCCAGAATCACAGCGGGCCGCTTGTTGGCGACGTCGATGCCGATCGGGCTGGTCGGACCGTACAGCGACAGCAGGACGAGACCGGCGACGATCGTGGGGAGCGCGAAGGGGATGTCGATCAGCACCTCGAGGGCCCGCTTGCCGGGGAACTGGTCGCGGACGAGCACCCAGGCGATCACCGTGCCCATCACGACATTGATGGCTGTGACGATCAGGGCACTGCCCACCGTCAGGCGTATCGCTGCCGCGGTCTGCTCGTTGGTGATCGATTGCCAGAACGCGCTCCACCCGCCTTCCGATGCTGTGACGATCACCGCGATCAACGGGATCAGGACGAGGATCGAGAACCACAGCAGCGCGACACCAAGCACGGTGCCCGAGGTGCGAGTCAGGCGGAAGGTACCCTCCGCCTGCTCGCTCCTCGTGCGGCGCCGAAATCGCCCCGTCGTGGTCGCCGTGAGTGCGGTCACTCTGCCTTGCCCGAGTCGAGGATGATCTTGGTGACGATCCCGTCTTCTTCATCGAAGAACTTCTTCGAAAGTTCGCTCCAGCTCCCGAAGTCGTCGGTCACGGTCAACAGGTTGGTGACCGCCGGATACGGGTTGGCGGGGTCGTTGGCTCCCTCGACCTCGCCGAAGTCGACGCCCTCGATGATCGGTCGGAAACCCTTCAGTGCGAACTGCTTCTGGCCGTCGGCGCTCAACACGAAGTCGAGCCATTGTGTTGCCTTCGGATTGGCGTCGATCAGGACTGCGCCCGGGTTCTCGATCAGCATCGTCGTCTCGGGGATGATGTAGTCGAACTCCTCACCGCTCTGGTGGGCGAGGATCGCCTCGTTCTCGTAGGCCATCAACACGTCGCCGGTTCCGCTCAGAAAGGTCGTGGTTGCATCGCGACCACTGTTGGGCAAGGCGACGACGTTCCCGAAGAAATTGGTGAGGTACTCCGTGGCTTGCTCCTCTGTTCCGCCTGACTCGATCACCTGGCCGTACGCCGCCAGCGCGTTCCAACGCGCCGCGCCGGACGACGCCGGGTTGGGTGTGACGATCTCGACGCCGGGTTCGATCAGGTCGTCCCAGGTCTGGATTCCCTTCGGGTTGCCCGAACGCACGGCGAACACCACGATCGAGCTGGAGACGACGCCCTTGTTCGGGCCGTCATCCCACGTGTCTGCGACAAGGCCATTGTCGACCAGTCGAGTGACGTCACTGCTCACCGAGAAATGGACGTAGTCGGCGTCGAGACCGTCGACCACGGCACGACTCTGGTCGCCCGAGGCGCCATAGGACGTCTTGAACTCGACATCCTTGCCTTCCGCGGTCTGGCCCATGCTTCGGCGATCGCCTTGTTGGCCGCCTCGGGGACGGCGAAGCCGACGATGCTGATCCTGTTTCCTGCCGCACCCCCGGCGCTTCCCGTCGCTCGCCGCACGCCGACATCGCCAGAGCGGCGATCATCGTGAGAGCAAACAGTCGTGTCCTGGTGTTCATGCTGGTCCTGTTCCGTTGGGGGGTGTGAGCACGGCCGGGGTACCGCCGGCCGTGTGAGACGGCAATCTATCTAAAGATGACTTATATAGTCAACATTACCTGATTAGTCGAGATTGGTGCCGTTCGGCTCTCAGGTCCTTGGTACGTTCGATCCGTGCGGATCTCCTACAAGGTCGACTACGGCGTGCGGGTGATGACGACGATTGCGGCGCACGACGCCGACGCGCCAGGTGTCTACGTTCCGCGCCAGCAACTCGCCGAACACGACGACCTCCCAGCCGGCTTCCTCGTCGACATCCTCGGTCAACTGCGCAACGCTCAACTGCTGCGCAGTCGCAGGGGCAGCGACGGCGGTTGGGCGCTCGCTCGTCCGGCCTCGTCGATCACGGTTGCCGATGTGATCCGCGCCCTCGACGGACCGCTGGCGTCGGTGCGCGGTGTCCGGCCACACGAACTCCCGGAGCAGGGAGGCCACGAGCCGTTCACCTCGCTGTGGATCGCCGTGCGCACCGCGTTGCGTTCGGTGCTCGAGCAAGTCACGATCGCCGATCTGGCGTCCGGCAAGTTGCCTGTGGCGATTGCCGAACTCGCCTCGAGCGCCGACGCCTGGGATCCGCACCGGACGCACAACTGACGACCCGACACACGAGGGACCGCCGACTCGACCGCGTCGCCCGCCCTTAGTATCAATGGCCATGCGCAGATGGCTGGTGTTCGCGGCACTGGTCGCCGGCCTCGTGGCAGCGTCGATGGCGTTCAGTCCAATTGGGACCTCGTCGTCGACACAGGTCGACACCACGACCACCGGTCCGCCGGAGACATTCTTCCCCACGTCGCGTGCCCAGCCTGCACAGCTACGACCAGGAGTCGCCGAGGCCATCGTGTCGCTCGGCAGCACCGGAGCCGGGGTTCCGGTGTCGGACGAAGGTCACTCGCACAGCGACTCGGTCGGCGCGGTGACGTTGGATTCGGTCGACGCACCGCTGTTCGACAGCGAGTGGGCAGCGGCACAGGGGGCCATCACCGGATACGACACCCAAGCCGAGGCCGCTGCGGTCGGCTACATCCGTGCAACAGCGCCGTCGGGTGGAATCGGCACCCACTGGGTGTTGTGGCCGCAGATCGCCAAGCCGTTCGATCCTGCAATGCCGTCGATGCTGTTGTTCGACGAGCGTCGCGATCCCGCTGTGCTCGTCGGGTACTCGTATGCCCTCCAGTCGCCGACGCTCCCGGAGGGATTTGCCGGAGCAAATGACCACTGGCACCAGCACAGGGGCCTGTGTGTCGACAACGGCTGGGTGACGCGCGAGCAAGCAGCGGGGCCGGATGCCTGCGACGGGATCTATATCGCCGGCGGCGATTTCTGGATGCTGCATGCCTGGGTGGTGCCAGGTTGGGAGAACCGCAAGGGTGCCTTCGCACCGTTCAATCCCAAACTCTGCCCACCCAACACCGGCACGCCCGACGTCAACCGCTGCCCCGAGTAGCCCTGTACGAGTGTCTCGCCGCCCACCCGGGGTGGCGCGTAACACTCGGATGGGCTCATGCCCGTCAGGTCATGCTCCGGCGGGTTTGCCGGGTTCGGTTTCGGGGAGCAGTCCGGCTTTGCGGGCGGCGAGGACTCGCTTGGGTCCGCTGGCGGCGGACAGGCCGCGGGCGAGGGCGACGGTGGCGGTCGGTTTCGGGCTTTGCAAGGCGAGGGCGAGCAGGTAGATCAAGGCGTCGACGGCGAGCGGGTCGTGGTCGCTGTGCCTGTCGAGCAATCCCGGCCAGCCGGTGCCGCCCAGGTACTCGGTCTCCAGTGCGGCCTGGATGGTGTCGCGAAGCGACATGCGGGCGATGCCGAGGGGCGAGACGTCGTCTCCTGCGGGAAGGGCGGTGCAGCAGACTTTGCGGACGGCGAGTTTGCCGACCGTGGGAGACCATTCGAGCCGGGCCTCGACGTCGTAGGGGACCGTGTCGGTGATCGTCGACGGTCACCGAGGCGGGGATCGTCTCGGTGGGGCCGCCGGGCGGGCCGACGGTGATCCGGCCCCGGCCTGGGGTGATGTCGATTCGCATGCGATAGGACTTTAGACCTATCTATACCCAAGTGCAATGTAACCCATGGTTCACCCCGGTAGACGTATTGCCGTGTCCATCGACAACCGGGGTCGCCTAGCGACTCGGGTCGGTGAGTGCTGAGCGTGTGGGACGGCACGACCAGCGACACATGGCGGCGGGAGCCACCAGGGATCGGAGTGGGCCAGCCCACTCCGATCCCACATGTCGATACGGGCCAAGCATCCGGCCGACCGCCGTCGGGGGGTCCCTCTGCAGGTTGCAGCTATTGGACCTTGTCCTGCTCAGCGCGCTCGGGATGACTCGAACATCCAACCTTTTGATCCGTAGTCAAATGCTCTATCCATTGAGCTACGAGCGCCTATGTCGGGAGATGAGTGTAGTGGTGCGGGCTGCGTTGCCGCACCGAGAAATCAGCTTGTCGATGAGGTCCCGGATGGGCGGCCCGCTCTATGCACTCGAGCCAGAACAGTTGACGGGCTTCGCAGTCGGCGATGTCGCGGAGCGAACACGTCGTGCAGTAGCGGGGGCCGTCTTCCAGCGGAAAGCGTTCGAGGTAGGACCGATAGGCGGGATCGAGTTGGTCCGGATCCGGTGGAGGTCCCGGCGGCCGTGTGTACGCGAGGCAGCAGCCACCCTTCTGCGCGACGTAGACCGAACCGAGCACGCTGTCGGCAATGCGCAGAGTCGGGTAGTTCTTCCACGGCGCACCCCGGGTGCGCACTGCGGCACCGAGTGAATCGACAACATCCGGCTCGACAGGGATCGACGGCGACAACACCACGGCGGTGCCCAACGAATCCCCGACCTCGTTCCACAGGCCTGCCCGCCCGACCCGCGCCAGCGAGTGGCAGAAGTCGATGATCGGTGTCACCACCGCGACGAGTGCCAGAACGGTCAGCTCCCGGACGAGCTGCGGATCGCTGACGGTGTCGACGCCGTCCTGACCGGACCATTCGTGCCCGACCGGCACCACGACGCGTGAGTCGCCGAGGTCGACGCGGTCCATCCATCCGCTCGGATGCTGGTGCCAGCGCACGGACCGGGCGGTCAAAAGGAACCCCGCGCCCGCGCTCGCGAGTGCAAACCCGATCGCGTCGGCGAGTCCTCCACCGATCCACCCGGCGAGGTAGGTCGCCGCGGCGCGCGCCGGCAGCTTCTCCTCGGCCATCAACCGTTCGTGAATGTCGCGCAGGATCGCGCCGTCGCCGGCCAGTAGCTGGTCGAGCCCGAGCCAACGTGGCGAGTTCGACCCTTCGGCGGGATCGAGCGGACCACCACGCGCATCGAAGTGTGCGGCGAGATGCGTCTCCACCCATGTCGACGGGCTCGGAGCAGCCATCAGTTTCTTCATCCCCTGCCCGCCGCCGCTTCCCTGGATTCGGCGATGAGATTGTTGTGCCGTCCGATCGGCACGACCATCGGAGTGCCCGACACTGGGTCGATCATCACCCGGCAGCGCAGACCGAACACGTCGCGCACCAAGTCCTCGGTGATGACCTCCTCGGGTGTGCCCTGCGCGACCAGCCGGCCGTCGCGCATCGCGATCAAGTGATGGCTGTAGCGCGCGGCGTGGTTGAGGTCGTGGAGCACCAACACGACGGTACGTCGATCGCGCTGGTTCAGGTCGACGAGTAGATCGAGGATCTCGACCTGGTGGGCGAGGTCGAGGAACGTGGTCGGTTCGTCGAGCAGCATCAGGTCGGTGCCTTGCGCCAACGCCATCGCGATCCAGACTCGTTGGCGTTGCCCACCCGACAGCTCGTCGACCGGCCGCGTAGCGATGCCGATGGTCGCCGTCGCCCGCATCGCGTCGGTGATCGCTGTCTCGTCGGCACCCGTCCATTGGCGGAACCACTTCTGGTGCGGGTAGCGACCGCGGGCGACGAGGTCGGCGACGGTGATGCCCTCCGGCGCGATCGGCGATTGCGGAAGGATGCCGAGCCGGGTGGCCACCACCTTCGTCGACAGGTGATGAATGCTCTCGCCGTCGAGCAGCACGACGCCCGTCTTCGGCTTCAGTAGCCGGGCGAGGGCGCGCAGCAACGTCGACTTGCCGCACGCGTTCGCGCCGACGATGCACGTGATCTTGCCGGTCGGGATGTCGACCGACAGGTCCCGCGCCACTTCCACCTCGTCGTACGCCAGCGTCAGGCCCTGCGCGCTCAATGTGTGGTGCCGGGGTTCGGAGTCCATGGTCAACCGCCGCGACCGACGTTGTTGGCGCGGGCGAGCAGCCACACGAGATACGGAGCGCCGATGATTCCGGTGACGACACCGACGGGCAGTTCGGTCGGTGCGAACAGTCGTCGGGCGGCGAGATCCGACACGAGCAACAGCAGTGCGCCCACCAGTGCTGCGGGCACCAACGTGACCGGTGTGTTGACCAAGCGGCGAGCGATCGGTCCGGCAACGAACGCGACGAATGCGATGGGGCCGGCGGCGGCCGTTGCGACCGCGACCAATGCCACGGCGACGAGGATCAACGCTGCCTTGTTGCGTTCGACGGCGATTCCGAGGCCTTTCGCGGTGTCGTCGCCGAGCTGCAACGCTCGCAGGGGTCGAGCCAGTGCGAGCACCGCGGGGACCAACACCACCATCGCGATGGCGACGGGTCGCACGTGCTCCCAGCCGCGACCGTTGAGCGACCCGGTCAGCCACACCGTCGCCCGCTGTACGTCGAAGATCTGGCCTCGGGTCAAGACATAGGAGGTCACGGCAGTGAGGATTGATCCGATGCCGATACCGACCAACACCAATCGGTACGACGACACGCCGCGCTTGTAGGCGAGGCCGTAGATCACCGTGGCCGTGACCAGGGCTCCGATGAGAGCCCCGATGGAAACCACGAATCCGCTGGCGCCGACGACCACGATCAAGATGACGGCTGCGGTCGATGCCCCGTAGGTGATGCCGATGAAGTCCGGACTGGCGAGCGGGTTCCGGGCCAGCGATTGGAAGATCGCTCCGGAGAACCCGAATGAGGCACCGACGAGCACCGCGGTGAGAGATCGCGGCAGACGCAGTCGGTGGATGATGAAGTCGGACGATTGGTTGCCCTGGCCGAAGATTGCGGCCACGACATCGCCGAGCGGGATCGGGAAGTCGCCGACGGAGATGGAGACGCAGAACACGGCGAACGTCGAGACCGCGAGCACGATCGACACTGAGATCGCCCGCGTCCGGCCAGCGGTACGGGCGCGTCGCACGATCAGCCGCTGGTCGTCGACGGTCACGGCATCGATGTGGCGTGTCTGCAGTGCGAGGGTCACTCGACGTCAGAGCTCCGCAAGCTTGCGGCGGCGAACGAGGGCCACGAAGAACGGCGCGCCGATCAAGGCGGTGATGATGCCGACCTGCACCTCGCCGGGTCGGGCGATCATCCTGCCGATCACGTCGGCGGTCAGCAGCAGCATTGGTGCCAGCACCATCGAGTACGGCAGCACCCAGCGATAGTCGGGCCCGGTGATCGCCCGGGCGACGTGCGGCACGGTCAGCCCGACGAACGCGATGGGCCCCGCCGCGGCCGTGGCCGCGCCGACCAGCAGCACCATCGCCACGGCCGAGAACAGTCGGGCAATCCCGACGCGCTGCCCGAGCGAACGAGCGACGTCGTCACCGAGGGCAAGCGCATTCAGCAGCCGCCCGGATGCCAACGCCATCACCGTGCCGACGATGATGAACGGGGCCATCTGGGTCGCGATGCGGTCGTCGCGGCCGGCCAGCGAGCCGACCGCCCAGAACCTGAACTGATCGAGGGTCGTCACATCGAACAACAGGATCGTTGTCGTGATCGAACCGAGAAATGCGGTCATCGCCGCCCCGGCGAGCGCGAGTTTCACCGGTGTCGCACCTTCGCGCCCCAAGGATCCCAGCGAGTAGACGATGACCGAACTGATTGCCGCGCCGGCGAAGGCGAACCACACGTAGCCGAGCAGCGTCGCCACGCCGAAGGAGTGGATTGCGATCACCACGAACAACGCCGCACCCGCTTCGACGCCGAGGATCCCCGGATCGGCGAGAGGGTTTCGAGCGATCCCTTGCATGACAGCTCCGGCAAGCCCGAGGGCGACCCCGACGAGGACGCCGACGACCGTTCGAGGTACACGGAGCGAGCGGATGATGATGTGCTCGTCGAGCGCCGAGTCGTAGTGGAACAACGCATCGAAGACGGTGCCGAGGGGAATGGGTTTCGTCCCGAGCGAGATCGAGGCGACGATCACCATTGCCAACACGATCGCTGCGGCGACCAGGCCAAGGGCCCGCGCCGACGTGCCGTGGATCAGGCCTCGGCGCTGGGGTTGCGGCGCGACGACGCTGTCGACTGGCTCCCGCTCGAGCATCTCGGGGGTGCGATCCAACAGTTCCGCCACACGACATATGTTAGGGACACTTAACAGTCCGGCACAAGCGGGCGACGCCGGCTGCCTGCTCCCGTCCGTTGCGAATCGTCAGTGACGTTATGAGCCCACCCGATACTCGATCTGGGCACCACACCCGGGCCCCAGCGTTTGGCGCCGCGGGCCCCGCTACGGGGCGCCCGGTTCCTAACGCACCCGTCCGGCGCACCTGGCCCCTCAGCGTTTGGCGCCGCGGGCCCCGCTACGGGGCGCCCGGTTACCAACGCACCCGTCCGGGGCAGCTGGCCGCCAAACGCAGCATCGACCCGGGACCTCGACCGACAATGGGGGCAGGATCAGGCGGTGGTGGTGGGCGTCGACGTGCCCCAGGGACCCCAGCCGGACCTGTTGTACATGGCCAACGCTGCTGATGCGTTGACGTGTGGGTCGTACAACTGCGCAGCGCTGGTGACGCCGATGCTGGCCAGCCAGGTGCGGTGAACGGTGTAGTAGATCTGGAACAGGCCGTAGCAGCACGAGTTGCGAACCGTAGGAATGAGGTTGCTTTCGCGTGTGGCGATGCGAATGGCTTCGTCCTCGAGATCGTCGGGCCATATGTCGCGGATGATCTGGGCGACCTGCGCCTTGCTGTAGGTGTTGGCCGGCGGGGGCGGCTGCGTGACCGGTGGAGTCGTCGCCGGAGGTGGCTTGGTGGTCGGCGTCGGCTTCGGTTGCGTGGTCGCGGGAGGCTGAGTCGTCGTCGGCGGCTTGGTCGACGGTGGCCCCGGTGCTGCTGCGCCGGCCGGCAGGCACACGGTCTTGCCAGGGAGCAGCATCGTGTTGACCGTCGCGTTGTTGATGGCCAGCAACGACTTCATCGTGATCTTGGCCCGGCTGGCGATCGACGACCACGAGTCGCCCGACACGATCGTGTACGTGGTGGCACAGGCCTTGTCGGCCGCTTGGGCTGCTGTGGGAGGAGGCGCCTGGGTCGTGGGTGTCTTCGGCGCAGCCTTCTTCTTCGCTGCGACCGTGGTGGGCGGGTCGGTGGGTGCCGCGGTGACGGCGACGGCCTCGGTCGGCGCAGGGGTGGGTGCCACCACGAGTGCGAGGAGCGTGGTGATCGGTGCGGCGGTGCTGGGCGCAACCGTTGCCTGGGTCGGCGCCGGCGCCGGGAGCACGCCGACCATCACCGTGTCGATGCCCTGGATTTCGGCGGCGCGCACCAATGGCTTGTCGTTGCGCAGGTTGAGACCGCCGGCGACGAGCAGCACCAGCACGCCAACCATCAAGCTGGTACGGACCAGGACCGGGTTCCGCGGGCGGTGTTCGGGGGGCATCCGGCGGGCTCGATCGGTCTGCACCACGGGGACCATCCGGGTGACCGGGAGTGATCGGGTGTCGGTGTGGGAACGGGTTCCGGCCTGCGTTCGTTTCAACTGCCGAGTGGGTTCGTCGTTCCAGAACCCGTATGGATCGTCGGAGTTGTCGTGTTGCATGAGCGGGATTGACCTCTCCGGGGTGCCGCCAGGGACCCTTAAGGTGTCGGCCAGAAGTGTCTTGTCTACTGCAGTCGTCACACAATTGCAACATTGGGGGCGCGTGGTACCCGGCCGTGAAAAGTGCTACGGGCCGGTGGATCAACCACCGGCCCGTCGTGGCGGAGAGGGTGGGATTTGAACCCACGGACTACTTGAAGGCAGTCCCCGCATTAGCAGTGCGGTCCATTCGACCTGGCTCTGGCACCTCTCCTAGCGAATGCTGAGGCTATCGCAGCGATCGGCAGCGTCCCCACTGCGAATTCGCCGGTGAGATTCCGCTTTTCGGTGATCGACGCGCATCTGTGGAGTGTGAAACAGGACGTTCGTCTCGGTGCCGATCGCCGGGGCGCCCGTATGCTCCCGGCGGACGGGTGAAAGTGGCGGATTTTGTGAGTGCAACGCATGCGGATGCGATTCGGCCAATGGCTGCTTCGTCGCGGATCGGCTTTCGTCCCTCATCGAGGTCGCGAGTGCGGATCGCGGTCGGAACATTGCTGTCGATGGTCGCAGTCGGCGTGGTGCTGCTCGTGTTCTCGACCGCCGACAGACGGGTCGCCGTTCTGCAGGTGACCCATGATCTTCCGGCAGGAGCCCAACTCGGCGCCGGTGATGTGCGATCCATCGAGTTGTCGACGGATCCGTCGCTGGCCGTGGTGAAGACGGCCGATCTCGCCAGCGTCGTCGGGCAGTACACGAAGGTGCGAATCGTCACTGGCGGGCTGCTTGCATCCGGACTCCTCCAATCCGCCGCCCTCGTCGCGCCAGGCTCGGCAGTCGTCGCCGTCACCATCCCGTCGGGTGAACTACCGGCGGGATTGCGCGAGCGATCGCAGGTGCAGATCGTCATTCCGGTGACCGGTGACGACGAGGCGCTACCTCCGGTCCTCGGCCGGGTCGTCGGGCTGCCAGATGCACCCGACTCCGTCACCGGCCAAGTCTCCGTCTCTCTCGAGGTCGCAAGACCCGACGCCGTCGCAGTTGCCGAGCGCGACCCGAGTCCGAGTCGTTCTACTCGACCCAGGTGTCGACCTGTCCGGAACGTCACCGTGAGCCTCGTCGCCGTGGTCGGCGACGGTTGCACCACTACTGCGCTCGGGATCGCGGCGGCATGGCCGTTCGGTGACCCGCGCCTTGTGGCCGAATTCGATCCCGCCGGCGGCTGTCTGGCAGCTTGGCTCGACGTGCCGCGGTCACCCGGCCTCGCCGACGTTGCCGCGTCATCGACGCCTGGATCGTGGGCGACGATCCACTCGATGGTGCAGCGAGCCCCGTCGGGTGTCGAGGTGCTGGTCGCCCCCACCCGGGCAATCGAGGCGGCAGCCGTCGTGCAGGCCGCCTCCGCGTTGGTGCTGCCGGTGCTCGCCGCGCTCGAACAGCCCGTGGTCTTCGCCGATGGCGGCCGGTTGCGTGGCGGATTGTCGAATCTGGTCATCCAATCGAATGTGGTCGTTGTTGCCCACCGACAGCACCCGGGTTCGGCCGCGGCAGCAGCGCTGGGTATCGAACGGATCGCAGAGCTGACGTCTCAGCTGGCAGCGCGCTCCATCCCGACGGTCGTGGCGTTGATCGGATCCGTGCCCTACACGGCTGGCGAGGTCAGCGACTTCGTATCAGCCGACGCCGTCGTGGCGCTCGCCCACGATCCATGGGCAGCGGCGGTGTTGGCGGGTCGCGCCGGCTCGGCCGTCAGGCTGCGCCGATCGGCGTTGATGCGCTCGCTCGACGAGTTGGTCGGTGTCGTTGGAGCAAGCCTGCGTCATGTCGGTCCGAATGACCACTGGCTGCGATCCTTCGACGACCGAACTGTGAACGACCGATCGTGACTGTCGACAGGGTGATGGTCCGCGACCTGACGGACCGGCTCTCGACCCGGCTGGTCGAGGCGATCGAGGGCGACACCTCCGCCATCAGCGGGTTCGACGCCGGTGACGGGCGCCGGCGCGTGGGTCTACGTGAAGACCGTGCCCGCCTCGAACTGTTGATGGGTCGGTGGATGGCCGACGAGGTCGCCCGGATCAACCAGACCCGCTTGCAACGTGGCGACGGATTGCTCGACGAGCACACCGAGCGAACATTGCGCGCCGCCGCCTATGCCGAAACGGTCGGAGCGGGCCCGCTCGAGCCGTACATGCACGATCCTGAGGTGGAAGAGATCGATGTCAACTCGCACCGCGTCACCTGGGTGTCGTACTCCGACGGCCGCAAGGAAGCCTTGGGTCAGCTGTGGGATTCGGCTGACGATCTCTATGCGTTCCAGCGCCGGTTGACCCTGTCGATGGGCGTCGCCGAGTCGCGGCTCGACGAGCAATCACCAATGGTCACCCTGCAGGCTCCGGATGGCTCGCGCATCGTGATGGTGCTCGGTGGACCGGGCCGAAGCGGTGTCTCCTCGGAGCCTCGCATCGCGATACGACGGTTCACGATCAACCAGGTCGGCCTCGATGGCTTGGCCAAGCGCGGACTGTTTCCCCAGTGGCTGGTGCCACAGCTGGAGGCACTGGTGCAGGCTGGAATGACCATTCTGATCTCGGGCGGCCCGGGCGCCGGCAAGACCACACTGCTGAAGGAGCTGCTCGGAGCCGTGTCGCCACTGGAGCGCATCGTCACGGTGGAGAAGGGTCTGCTCGAGCTGCGTCTCGAGGACGATCCACGGCACCCAGATGCCCCGGCGCTGTACACACGCCAAGCCAACACCGAAGGCCGCGGGGCAGTGACGGCCCGCGAACTGGTCGAACTCACCCGGCGCCTCAACCCCGACCGTGTGATCGTCGGTGAACTCGTCGAGGACGAGGCGTTGGAGATGCTCGACGTAGCGTCGATGTGCAAGCGCGGTTCGATGGCGACAATTCATGCGCACACCGTGGAGGCTGTGTTGAGCCGCCTCGCCTTCTACGTAGCGAAGAGCAACACGAAGCTGCCCGAGTATGCCGTGTGGAGCCTGATCGCGGAGACCATCGACTTCGTGATCCACATCGACCTTGTTCGCAACACCAATGCCGGATCATCGCAGCGGTGTGTCACGTCGATCGTGGAATACGGAGGCCGCGGCGAAGGCGGCGGTGTGCGATCGACGGAGACCTGGGGGATGAACGACGCCGGTCAGTTCGTCCAACGCAACCCTGTGTCGGAGCATCATCTCCGCAGACTGCGCCTTGCCGGGATTGCCGACGGTCTCTTCGTTCCGAACGACGGTCTGGTGGCTCGATGAACCGCGACGAACTGCTGTTGGTTCTCGCGGCGCTGCTGTTGGTGTTCGGCGCGGCCATCGTGTGGTCCGGGCTGCACTACGAGGCGAGGCCGGCACGCGACCCTTCCGCGCTGCGGGTGCCGAGCGTGGTTGGTTTGGCCGCAGGCGGGCTTGTCGTCGCCAGCTCTGGATGGATTGTCCCGTCAGTCGTGGTTGGTGCAATCGTCGGCTGGTTGGCGAGTTCGATTCGTCGGCGCCGAGGCGCGGTCGACGTCGGGGTCGAACGCACCGAGGCATTGGCATCCTGGGTCGAGAACGTCCGCGACGTGTTGCAGTCCGGCAACCAGCCGGTGGGCGCCATCGGCGCGACTGCTGAATCCTGCCCGCCGTCGATCCGTCCCCACGTTCGCCTGCTGTACGCCCGTCTCTCTGCGGGACAGCCCGCTGAGCTGGCCTTCCGCCGCTTTGCCGACGACATGGACGAACCTCTCGCTGACCTCGTCGCGGTCGGGCTTCTCATTGCGGTCTCGCGGGGAGCCGAAACAGAGGATGTGTTGTCGGCTCTCGCGGTTCAGGCGAGGCATCAAGCCGATCGTCGTCGAATCGTCGAGGCCGAGCGAGCGCCGATGCGGCGCGAGGTGTTGATGGTGTCGCTGGTGATGTGTTCGCTGCTCGGTGGCGTGTTCCTGTTTGCCAGAAGTTCGTACCTCAACGCGTACGACGACGCCTCGGGACAGGTCTTCCTCGCGCTGATCCTCGTCGGGTATGGGGCGCTCCTGGCGTGGGTTGGCCGACTGGCAACGTTCTCGCGTCCGTCGCGGTTTCTCACCCTGCGTCCGGTGAACTCATGAACACCGCGGCTCGGTTGATCGTTGCCACGCTGCTCGGCGCCGGCGGGGTGTGGCTGACGGTCAGCGGGCTGGCGCAGCGTCGACCATCATTGGTGAAGGTGACCGCGCACCTCGGGCGGGCTCAGACGGTCAACGCCACCCCCGTTGATGGCTGGGGGCGCATCGGTCACACGTTGGTGCGCCGAGTACCGATGGGCTCCGATGTCGTCGCGGACCTTCGGCTGATCCGACGGACTCAAGAGGTGCACGCCGCGTATCTGGTGTCGGCCGCAGTGGCAGGCCTGTTCGGTCCGTCCTTGTTGTCGATGATCGGGGTGGAACTGGGATTGGTCTCGACCGGGATGGTGTTGCCATTGGCGATCTCCGTGATCTGCGCCATCGCAGGTCCGTTGATGGTGCACTCATCGATGCGTTCGACGGCAACCGCGCGAGCGCAACGACCTTCGCTACCAACTGTCGTCCTACCTCGACGTTGTCACGATGTTGCTTGCCGGCAACGTTGGCAACGAGGGCGCCCTCCGTCAGGCAGCGCAGGCTGGCGACGGTCGCCTCTTCGTCGAACTGCGCCGGCGAATTCTCATCGCGGAAACGTCGAACCGTTCGCTCGTGTCGGCACTCGGGCAACTCGGCGACGATCTCGACCTCGTGGAGTTGCAGCAGATCTCAGCCTCTGCATCGCTGGCGGCGTCTGCCGGCGCACCCGTCGCCCGGAGCCTCGCGGCCAAGTGCGCGACCCTGCGCAGCGCACTGTCGGCCGAGCAGGAGACCGACGCCAGAGTCCGCACCGGAAAGATCACCGTTCCACTCGTCGGCATGTCGCTCTTGATCATGGCCTCAGTCGTCTACCCCGCCCTCAACTTCTCTCGATAGGAGCACGAATGAACATCGAACTGATGCTGTCTGCCCTCACCCACGTGATCTACGGACAACTGCGCCGCCTCACCTCGAGCAACGAGCACATCGATCGAGGTGCCGTCTCGTTGGAGCAGGTGCTGTGGTTCGTTGCTGCCGGTGTCGCTGTCGCGGTCATCGCCGGGATCCTTTGGGGCAAGATCAAAGCAGAGGCCGAGAAGCCGATTCAGGCGCCCTCAGCGCCATGAAGCGCATGTCGTGAACTGCGACGAACACAAGTCTGATCGAGGCAGTGCATCGCTGACGATCGTCCTTCTGTCGCCGATTTTGCTGGTGCTGATGTTCACCGGCTTTCAGGCTGCGATGTGGAATCACACTCGCACGGAGGCGCGGGTCATCGCTCGTGAGACTGCCGTATTGGTGGCGCGCGATCGGTTGCCGGCGGCTCGTGCTGTTGCCGCGGCATCTGCCTCGTTGGCCCGCGACAGCGTATTGAGCGGGGCCCATGTATCGATCGCCACCACGGCAACGGTTGTGACCGTCACGATCACCGGGAATGCTCTCGGTGTCCTGCGAGGAACTTCCGCTGCCGTGTCCGTCACTGCCGCGGTTTCCCTCGAAGGCTGGGTGCCGTTGTGACGGGCCGGCGAGACCGTGGCGAGGCCAATGCGCTCGGACTCGTGCTGATCGCTCCGGTCGCAATCGCGTTCGCCATCCTGATCTTGTGGATCGGGCGAAAGGTCGACACCGATGCACAGGTACAGGCGGCGAGCTCGGCGGCCGCGCAAGCCGCAGCGCGTCAACGCGACCCACTCGCGGCTGTTGCCGCGGCCCGGTCGACGGCGACGCTGATGCTCACCGACTTGCAGGCATGTTCGGGTGGTCCGGTTGTGTCGATCGACGCCTCTCAGTTTCGTGCGGGTGGAGAAGTCACGGTCGTCGTGGCGTGTTCGCCGCAGCGCTCGGACCTCGCCCTCCTCGGTCCCGAGAAGGCCACGTTCTCGGCATCCTCGACCGCATTGATCGATCCCCATCGAGCGGCTGCGTTGCCATGAGCTACCTTCGATGATCGCCGTGATTCGGGGTCGGCCACGGTGTTGATGATCACACTGTGCTTCGCGTTCCTCGCGGGCTCGCTCGTGTGGCTGTCGCAAACGGTTGATCAGTCGCTCGACGATCGAACGAATGCTGCAGCGATCGCGTTTCAGGCTGCCCGAGCCGGAGCCCAGGCAATCGATCCCGTCTTGGCCCGCACGGGTGTCGCCATTGTCGACCCTGTTGCAGCAAGGTCGGCGGCGGCCTCCACCACCGCGCGGTTGCTCGCGGTCAACGGTGATACGGGGACACTCTCGGCTCTGTCCATCGAGAACAATCGAGTGACGGTGTCGGTGACCATTACGACGACCGGTCGTCCCGCGACCGGTACTGCGTCGGCTACTGCGGTCGTCGGCGTCGACGCACCGCTTCCTTGAGGAGCGTCGTGTCCCGTTCAACCGCACACCGATTCGGATCTCGCTCGGTCGCTCGCGTCGCTGTGGCGACGCTGGCGGTCGTCGCGATTGTCGCCGGGCCTCCCGCACTGTTGCTGATGGCAGCGGTGCGACGCTTCGATCACGCTTCACCGTTGCATGGGGTCAAAGTTCCATGGCAATGGACCTTCGATGATCTCCGCTCCTGGGGCCGTCACCTCACCGACGGTCTCGACTCGTCGGGCGCATTGGTCGATCTGTTCTTTCGTGTAGCGATCGTGATCGGTTGGACCTGCGCAGCTCTCCTCGTCTACACGGTGATCGGCGAGGTCGTCTTCCAAGTGCGGCACGGGATGCCGTCTGCTCGTCACCGTCGTCTTGGTGCGCTGGGTTCGCTCGGGCGCAGAGTTGCGACCGTGCTGGTTGCGGTCCTGCCGCTCGCAGTCAGCGCGACTCCTACGCTTGCCGGTCCCTCGGTTGCGAGGGCCGCAGTCGGGGTCGTCATCGAGCGCGCTCCAGATACTGGTGTTGCGGGCACAGTGCCGTCGCTGCCGGGTGTCGAAGTCTCGACGGCTGGCTCTGCTGCCGGCGGAGGGTGGTCGCTCGTCGAAGTGAAACGTGGCGACTCGATCTGGGCCATTGCCGAGCGCGTGGCAGACGGACGCGACATCGGTGACGTCGCCGAGCAGATCGTCGCCGCGAATCTTGGCACGGTCATGGGGGACGGACACCGCTTCTCCACCCCGGCATTGATCGAGCCGGGATGGGTGCTGAACGTGCCCGCTGCGGCGATCCAAGCTCCGCCTGTGGCGACCGCAGCACCTCAATTCGATCTGCTCGCGTCGGGCGACAGCTACGTCGTCGTGGCAGGCGACTCCTACTGGAAGATCGCCGACAACCATCTCGATCCGTCAGCGGATGCCAGCGCGGTGGCTGCCTTCACCAGGGACCTGATGCGCATCAACGCTCCACTGTTCGGCTATTCAGACCCGCGGCTGATCCGCCCAGGCGACGTTGTGCAACTCGGAACCGAAATCATCCCGGACGATGTACCTGAGCCGGCTGTCGTGGTACCGGTCGAAGTGCTGACGGTCGTCGCCGATCCGATTCCTCCCATCGTTGATGAAAGCCCGATCGCAGTGACGGCACCGACGGCGGCCTCGCTGCCGGTCGGTGTAACGCTCCCGCCCGTTCCGGCATCTTCTCCGAACCCTGCCCCGCCTTCGATCGGCAGCATCGCTGCTCCGATCGTGGATCAATGGTCGGGACACGGCACACCGATCAAGCGCGGATTGGCGGCGGCGGCGCTGTTGTCGGGTGGCGCGCTTGTCGTGCTGGACGCTCGGCGGCGTCAACAGCTGCGCAGCGCCGGCGTGGGTGCCCGCCTGCATGCGCCGAGCGAGCGGGACGTCGAAACCGAGACGATGCTGCGTTCATTGAGCCCGACGGATCAGTTGGCACGAATCGATCTCGCCCTGCGGTCCGCCGCGCCCGACCTCGCCCGCCAACAGTCGCGAACGCTGGCGATAGAGGTCGCCGACGATGGAGAGATTCGGCTGTACACCGATCGCCCAGCGTCGGTGGTGGCTGACCACTGGTCGCTCGACATCGACGCGGGGGCCTGGCGGCTGCCTGCTCATGTATCGCTGGCGGATCTTGCCGACGGCGCTCGCCGGTCGAACCAACCGTGTCCAGCGCTCATCCATATCGGTGAGTCTGCGGGCGGGCGCCTCTTCGTCGATCTGGAAGCCGTGGGACTGCTGAGTGTCGATGCGCCACCCGACGTGGCGGCGTCGATCGTGCGTTGCGCGGCTGCGTCACTCGCAGTCTCTCCATTCGCCGAGTCGAGCCGCGTGTTCACCTTCGGACTCGAGATCGAGACGGCCATGGGGAGTGCCGGCGTCGAACCCCAAGAGTCTTTGAACGACGCGATGGAGGCCGTTCGTTCCACGCTTGGCAGCATCGCCACGGCGACAAGCGGGTCCGCGACGACCTTCGCATTGCGTGCCGCTGGCCACGGCGGCGAAGCATGGGAGCCGTCGTTGCTGCTCGCCATCGGTGCCGACGATCCGCAGGATCTGGCGCGTCTGGCGACCATCGCAAGCGGCGGTGGGCGAGGCGTGGGGGTGATGATCGACCGACCAGTCGTCGGCAGTGGTGCAGTGCTGCGAGCCATCGGAGGCGACTTCGTGTTCGAACCACTCGGAAGGCGTGTCACGCCCGTCGGGTTGTCGGCCGCCGAGGTGACGGCTGTCGACGATCTCCTCGACGCGGCCGAGCAGCCGCTGCAGGTGGCGGTCGGTCACGTCGTTCCTCTCGTGAGGGTCCAAGCAGTCGAGTTCGAGGACCGGATGCAGACGCTGATCGTTCAGGTGCTGGGCAACGTCTCGGTGCAGACTGCCGATGGGCAACCAGTCGAGTTCGGTCGCTCCAAGGCACAGGAGTTGGTGGTGTGGTTGAGCCAGCACCGCCATCGTCCGAAGCGGGCATCGGCCAGAAACGCCCTGTGGGATGTCGCCGTGCGCGACGCAACGTTCTCCAACGTCGTCAGCGATGCGCGGCGCGCTATGGCGAAGATGGCCACACCTCCACCTGGGCAGGAGTGGCTCGGCAGAACGATGAACGAGGATCTCCCGTTGCACGATCTGGTCGTCAGCGACAGCGAACTGCTCGAGGACCGAGTTGCTGCGGCCCGCGGTTTGGAGGCGCACGCCGCCATCGCCGTGCTCCGCCCAGGTGTTGAACTGATCCAGGGCATGCCGTTCGCCGGTACCTCATACTTGTGGCCCGATGCTGAAGGAGTCACCTCGGCCCTGGTGCTGCTCGCGACCTCGGCTGCGGCAGATCTTGCTGCTCATTATTTAGCTGTCGGTGAGATCGAGGGTGTGTTCTGGGCGACCGGGCGAGGACTGAAGGTTCTTGCCGGGCATGAGGAGTTGATCGCACTCCGAATGCGGGCCCACGCCTATCGCGGCGACCTGGCCGGCGTCCGAGTCGAGTGGGACAGCTACGAGCGTGCTGTCAACGCCGATACCTGGGCGGCGGCAGAGCCATCACCGAAGCTGATCGAGCTCCGCCGCGAACTGCTGACCCCATCGCTCGCCTCGTGATGTCGTTCGAGCCACATCAGCAACGACGCCATTTATGCAGCGACGTATTATACGCAGCTGCATAAATGCCCTAGCCGTCGATCGAATGCTTGCCGCGGTCACGGCAGCACCCATCGCTACAAAGTTGAGATGTGCTTAAGACCTGACATGAGGAACTTGATCACGAGCGCTGCAGCCGACGCATGGCTAATGGCACATTGTGAATCGATGATCCTTAGGTGATCCTTACACCCGTCCCCCGCACGGGCGCGGGGCGTTCTCAGGGATAGAGGGACGAAAACATGCTGATCAAGAAGCTGTATTCAGCGCGCGGTCTTTCGCGCGCCACGGAGGGCACAGGCAGCCGCCGAACCAGATTCGGGGCGAAAGTCGCCGTCGTGTCGCTGATCGGTGGCCTGGTGATGACCTCCGTCAGTGGCGCCGTGCAAGCCGCGCCGGTCGCCCAGGGATTCACCGTTTCGGCTGCGGACCTCTCGTACATCCTCGAGCAGATCAACATCGCCGAGGCCCACGTCATCAACACGAACTCCGACACCGGGCCATGTGGAGCCCTCGTAGGTGACGGCCCCAACCAGATCCCCAACCCCGCACTGTCGTTCGGTCTGCGCACCGTCGACGGTTCGTGCAACAACCTGCTGCCGGGACAGGAAACGTGGGGCGCGGCGGACGAAACGTTCCCGCGCCTCACGACCCCGGTGTACCGCAACGCCGAGCCGATCACGGCCGCGCTGCCCGTCGGGCCTCCAGGGCCGACCTCGTACGCGCAGACCACCGGATCGGTCATCGACTCCGAGCCGCGCGTGATCAGCAACCTGATCGTCGACCAGACCTCGACCAACCCGGCAGCCATCGCTGCAGCCGGGTTCCCGGTGCGCACCCAGGGCGAGATCGGCGTCGTGCCGTGCACCATCGACCCGACGCCGGCTGACCCCAACGGCACGCCCAACGATTGCGTGCCGAGCAACCAGACGTTGTTCATCCCCAACGTGACGACCGACTTCGGTCTGTCGCCGCCGTACAACTCGCTGTTCACGATCTTCGGCCAGTTCTTCGACCATGGTCTCGACAAGATCACCAACGGCGGCAGCGGCACCGTGTTCGTTCCGTTGCAGGCCGATGACCCGCTGCGCGTCGACGGCCCCGACGGCATCCCCGGCAACGGCGACGAGGTGCCGGCGAGTCAGGCCTTCATGGTGCTGACCCGCGGCACGACGGTCATCGACGAGAACGGCAACGAAACTCGCCCAACACCGACACGCCCTACGTTGATCAGAGCCAGACCTACACGTCGCACTCGTCGCACCAGATCTTCCTGCGCGAGTACGACTCGACCACCGGGGTGCCTCTGGCCACCGGCAAGTTCCTCTCCTCGGCCGACGGCGGTCTCGCCAACTGGGCGATGATCAAGGAGCAGGCCGCGACCCAGCTGGGTATGCAGTTGGTCGACTTCGACGTCAGCAACATCCCGATGATCGCGTCCGACCCATACGGCAACTTCATCCCCGGCCCCAACGGCCTGCCGCAGTACGTCACCGCCAGTGGATCTGGTCGAGGGCAACCTGGCGACCCCGGTCCCCGCACCCGCCGACGTGTTGCACATCGACACCGCGTTCCTCAACGACATCGCCCACAGCGCCGCACCCCGACCAACCACCCCCGATGGCGACGATGTCGCCGGTGGCAGCCTGGACCCGGTCGCGCCGGGTGAGTACGACAACGAACTGCTCGACCTCCACTTCATCTGCGGCGACGGTCGCTGCAACGAGAACATCGCGCTGAGCGCGATCCACCAGGTGTTCCACAGCGAGCACGATCGGGTGATCGACGACATCCAGAACACGTTGAACCTCAACCCCGATCTGCTCGCTGCATACCAGGCGACCTCGCCGACCACCTTCGAGTACGGCGAGCGTCTGTTCCAGGCCGCCCGCTTCGTGACCGAGATGGAATACCAGCACCTGGTGTTCGAAGAGTTCGCCCGCAAGGTGCAGCCGGCAATCAACCCGTTCCCAGCCGTTCGCACTGATCCAGACCGACATCAACGCGGCGATCACCGCCGAGTTCGCCCATGCGGTCTACCGCTTCGGCCACTCGATGCTCAACGAAGACATCCCGCGCACCAACGAGAACGGTCGCGCAACGACATCGGCCTGCTCGACGGTTTCCTCAACCCGGCCTCCTACTACGACGGTGGACCGGTCGGCACGCTGAACTCGCAGCAGGCCGCAGGTTCGATCATCATGGGATTGTCGGACCAGGTCGGCAACGAGCTCGACGAGTTCGTCACCGAAACGCTGCGCAACAACCTGCTCGGCCTGCCGTTGGACCTGGCCGCGATCAACATCACTCGGGCCCGCAGCGAGGGCATCCCCTCGCTGAACAACGTGCGCAAGGAGATCTTCGCAGCGACCAACGACGGTCAGCTGACGCCCTATGCCAACTGGATCGACTTCGGCCTGGCGTTGAAGCACCCCGAGTCGCTCGTCAACTTCGTTGCCGCCTACGGCCAGCACCCGACGATCGTCGCTCAGACGACTGTTGCCGGCAAGCGTGAAGCTGCTCGTCTCATCGTCAACCCGCGAGACCGGCGAGATCCCGCCGTGACGACGCGCTCGACTTCATCGGCAGCACGGGCGACGTGGGCCAACGCCGGCAGCGTGTCGCAGCACCGGTCTCGACGACGTCGACCTGTGGGTCGGCGGCCTCGCCGAGAACACGAACCCGTTCGGTGGCCTGCTCGGCACGACGTTCAACTACGTCTTCGAGAACCAGCTCACCAACCTGCAGAACGGCGACCGCTTCTACTACCTCGCCCGCACGCCTGGCATGAACCTGCGTACCCAGCTCGAGGGCAACTCGTTCGCCGAGCTGATGATGCGCAACACCACGGCGCACTCGTTGAAGGCCGACTCGTTCGCCACTGCCGACTGCAAGTTCCAGCTCGGTAGCAACCCCGGCATCGCCGGACCGATCAACGGCACGAGCATCGTCGACGACCCGACGAGCGAGTGCAACGAGAACGCCCTGCTGATCCGGATGCCCGGTGGCCAGATCCGCTACCGCCCGACCAACAGCATCGATCCCGCCCGGCGTCAACGGCCAGAGTGTGTTCAACGGAACCGCCGGAGCCGACAAGGTCTACGGCGGCAACGACAACGACACCTTCCTCGGCAACGAGGGCAACGACATCATCGACGGCGGCGCCGGCGACGACGTCGCCCTCGGCGGCATCGGCAACGACATCATCACCGACCTCGGCGGCTTCGACGTGTTGAAGGGCGGGCCCGACAACGACGCGCTCGACGGTGGCATCGGCGACGACATCCTGATGGGCGGCGACGGCGGCGACTTCACCAATGGTGGCGCCAACAACAACACGCACCTTCCCCGGCGCCGGCAACGACTTCGCCCTCGGCGGCCAGGGGGTCGACGAGGTCATCGGCGGTGCCGGCGACGACTGGCAGGAGGGTGGCGACATGCCCGACCTGCTGATCGGCGACAGCTCGACGTTCTTCTTCGACGACCACGACCTGCCGGGTCACGACGTGTTCATCGGCCAAGGTGGCGACGACGACTACGACTACGAGGGTGGCGACGACATCGGTGTCGCCGGGCCCGGCATCGAGAAGAACGCCGGCGCCGCGGGATACGACTGGCTGATCGGCCAGGGCGACCCGCAGCCGCTGTTCCAGGACCTCGACCTCAACATCAACCTGGACGGTGGCCAGCCGGCCATCGAGGCTCGCGACCGGTTCAACGAGGTCGAGGCGCTGTCGGGTTGGAACCTGAACGACGAACTGCACGGCGACGACATCGTGCCGTCCACTGTCGGCGGCGGCGGATTCATCGGCTGCGACGCGCTGGACCAGGACGGTCTCGACCGCATCGCCGGTCTCGACGCTCTCGTGCCGCCGTTGCTCACCGACCCGGCCCCGATCGAGGCGGCGACCACGACCCGCTACTGCGGGCTCGAAGGCAACGTCTGGGGCGACGGCAACATCCTCCTCGGCGGTGGCGGCAGCGACCTGATCGAGGGTCGCGGCGCCGACGACATCATCGACGGCGACAAGTACCTCGGCGTGCGCCTCAGCGTGCGCACCGACGTCACCGACCCGGCGACCCAGATCGGTACGACCGACCTCATGACGAAGGTCGCCACGAGCGGAAACTTCGGTCCTGGCACTGCCGGGATGACGCTGCAGCAAGCAGTGTTCGCCGGTCTGGTCGACCCAGGCACGATCGTCATCGTTCGTGAGATCCTGACGCCGTCCGCCAACCTGCTGACGGGTACCGAGGACACAGCGTTGTTCTCGGCACCATTGATCGGTTACTCGGTCGTCCACAACCCCGACGGCAGTGTCACCGTCAGCGACGCCGCAGGCGCCAACGTCGACGGCACCGACACGCTGTGGAACATGGAGCGGGCGCTGTTCTGCACCAACCTCGACGCCAACACCGGCAAGTGCCTCGCCAGCGAGGCGCTCTCGCTGACCGACCTACCCGGTGCGGGTCTGTCGGCTACGTCGCTGAACTTTGCTGCCCGCGCAGTTCCTGCCGGCCCATCGGCCGCACAGGTCGTGACGTTGAGCAACACCGGCTCCGGCCAGTTGAACATCACCAGCTCGACCATCACCGGCGCAGCCGCAGCCTCGTTCGCCAGGACGACCAACTGCACCACGCTGACCGGCACCGCGACCTGCACGTTCAACGTGACATTCGATCCGACTGCGATCGGTGATCGGGTCGCGCAGTTGAGCATCGCCACCAACGCCGGAACCGTCGTCGTCGATCTCACCGGGACGGGCGTGAACAACAGCTGCGGCAACCGGAGCGCCGGCGATCTCGGACCCCACACCGACCGAGGGCACGGCGATCACCGCTGAGTTCGGCACCCTCGCCGACGCCAACGGGATCCCGGCGACGGTCGCCTACCAGTGGCGCCAGAGCACATCACCGGCAGGTGCGGTCAACACGGTGATCGCCGGTGCAACCAACGCCTCGTTCACCCCGACGCAGGCCCAGAGCAACCGCCGCCTGACGGTGACGATCAGCTTCGTCGACAACACCGGCACGGCCGAGTCGAGGGTCTCGGCGATCACCACAGTTGTCGGTGATCTCTTTCCAGGTGTCGGCGACAACAACGCAGGGGTCAACACCCTCACCGGGACTGCCGGGCAGGACGTGTACCACGGTGGAACAAGCAACGACAATCTCTCGACCGGTGCCGGCGACGACCTGGTATCCGGTGATGCCGGTGACGACACCATCACCACCGGAGCCGGCGACGACACCATCACCTTCAACGGGACCAACGAGGGATTTGATTCGGTCACCGGCGGGGCCGGGGTCGACGCGATCGTGGCAGTGGCCGACAACACCAGCATCGGTCTGCGGTCACTTTCGACGGTGGAGGGCATCACCGCCGACGGTCACTCCGGGGTACGAATCCTCGGCTCCACCCTCAACGACGTGTTGAACTTCACCAACGTCACCCTGACGGGAATCCTGTCGATCGATGGCGGCGGCGGCAACGACGCCCTCACCGGTTCGGCAGCTGATGACGTGATCATCGGCAGGGCCGGAACCGACACCCTCAACGGTGGTCTCGGCAGCGACACCATCGAAGGTGGTGGCGGCAACGACACCATGAACGGTGGCAACGGCAACGACACCTTCCGGTACCTCACGGTCGCCGGCGGGTTCGGTGGCGACACCATCGCCAACTTCGACGCCAGCCCCACGGGTGGTCAAGACCTCATCGACCTCGGCGGGCTCGGCATCACTGCGGCGAACTTCGTGACGAATGTCGCGATCTCGAATGCAGGTGGCGGCAACACCCTGGTCACCATCGCCGGCCACGGGACCATCCGGCTCGCCGGTGTCACCGTCGGCAATGTCAGCAGCACCGACTTCCTCGTCGGTCCATAACGACAACGTTGAGCGATGCCCTCCCGCTCGGGGAGGGCATCGTCGCGTTCAGGCCTCGGGCGGCAGGTTCCGCATCGCCC
Organism: Ilumatobacteraceae bacterium; assembly: GCA_963779295.1. Lineage (GTDB taxonomy): Bacteria > Actinomycetota > Acidimicrobiia > Acidimicrobiales > Ilumatobacteraceae > JAENVT01. The sequence goes on along the minus strand of CAVZXO010000008.1, from coordinate 270,800 downwards.
AGACCGCAGCCTGGGTGCGATCCGATACTTCGAGCCGCTTGAAGATGCGCCCACACACCGATGTGACGGTCGCTCTGCTGACGCCGAGCGCTGTGCCGATCTGGGCGTTGGTCCGACCCTCGACGATCATGCGCAGCACCTGTCGCTCGCGTTCCGACAACGTGTCGGTGAGGCTCGGGGACATCTTGCTGCGGATCAGTTGGGCAGCGACTCGCGGGCTCAGCGGGACACCCCCGGTGACGGCGGCACGAATGCCGGCGAACAGCACCTCGGGCTCGACATCTTTGATGAGGTAGCCCTGCGCGCCCGCGGCCAACGCCGCGGTCACCTGTGTCGGTTCCTCGAACGCGCTGAGGGCGATGACCGCAACGTCGGGGTGATCCCGGGTCACGACCGCGATCGCTGAGACGCCGTCGACAACCGGCATGTGCAGATCCATCAGGACGACCTCAGGCAAGTGCTCGTCGACCAACGCCAACGCCTCCAGGCCGTCGGAGGCGATGCCGACCACCTCGAAGTCGGATTGTGTGGCGAGCATTCGCGACAGGCTGTTGCGGATCAGTGCATGGTCGTCGGCCAACACGATGTGGATCATCGACTTTCCTCCAGTGCGAGATGAACGTTGGTGCCCTTGCCCGGTTCCGAGTCGATCAACAGTGTTGCACCGGTGTCCTCGGCAAGGTCGTACAGCAGTTGCAGCCCGAGGTGACCGGCGTGGCGTTGGTTGCTGGCGACCTCGTCGTCGAAACCGACGCCGTCGTCGACGATGTCCAACGTGACCGTCGACCCAGTGCGATGGAGTTTGATGCTGACCCGCGACGCGTCGGAGTGAGCGGACACATTCCGCAGCGCTTCCCTGCCGACCCGAAGCATCAGCAGTTCGCTGGTCGGCGCGAGCGGAGTGTCCGGCACGTCGAGATCGACCACGACGCCCCGCTCGCGAAGGGCAGCGATCATCGGGTCCAGGCCGCGAACCCATCCGTCCTCGGGAACGTCGACCGGGTAGATGCTGTTGAGCAGCGAGCGCAGGCTTCGCACTGTTGATCGTGCTTCGCCCGCGAGATCGCGGAGATCGTCGTTGAGTGGCGATGGCGCCATCTCAGTGGCCGCCGACAGACCCATTGCGATGCCGATGAGGTCTTGAACAGGCCCGTCGTGAACTTCTGCCGCGATCCGGCGTCGCTCGTTGTCGCTGGTCGTGACCGACCGTCGAACGAGCTCCTCGCGTTGGGCGGCAAGCGCTCGGCGGCGGCTTGACAGCGCGAGGGTCAATGGAACCTGGGCGACGATCAGCAATCCGAGTCCAACGAGCAGGAGTGGACGAAACCTGTCGCGCTCCTCGGAAGCAAGGTTGCGCAGCAGGTTCGCCGGATAGAAGATCTCGACCACCACCGGCTGGCCGGCGGGTGTCTTGGCGCCGAAGTCGACCGAAACCAGGCTGGTCTCATCTTCGATCAAGGTGTGGAGCTCGACCTGCGTGCCCTGATTGCTGAGCAGTGCGTGTTCCTCGGCATCGAAGTTGATCGCGTGGGCGCGTTCCTCGGAATCGACGTCGATCGCGTGGCCGGCAAGCTCCGCGATGTCGGACCACAAGAGCGTTCCGTCTTCGGCCCAGACCGTGACGTGAACGGCGCCACCATCGCGGATCAGCGAACTCCCGGCTGACGCGAGCCTCTCGATTGCCTGCTCGTCGCCCTGCAGAACCTCGTCGACGATGAAGGGTTCGAGCGCCGCCCTGCCGCTGACCGTATCGGTGCGGGCGAACTCGTCGATTGCAGAGCTCTCCGACGTGCGCTGGAACAACCACTCCCAGGTGAGTCCCACCCCGGCGAGCGTGAGCGCGGTGATGAGGATGCTGAGACCGATGGGTCCGCGCAAGCTCTTGATGCTCGTATCGCCGCGCCCGACACCCATTCGTTCAAGTCTACGGAGCACCCTGCCGGGCCGGTCCGCGGCGACAGGTCGCTCTTGTCACTCTTGGCCGAGCAGAGACCGCTTTCAACTCAGCGGACCTCTCGACGTTGTGTGCTGTATGACGAAGTGTCATACTGCGTGAATGGCCAAAGCAGTGTCCGTTCGACTGGACGAGGATGCGGAGCGGGCCCTTCGCGCGCTCGAGGCATCGGGTTTGACACGGTCTGAGGCGATTCGGTCCTCATTGCTCGCCTCCGCGGAACGCCTGAATCGACGCCGTGTCCTGGCAGCAGAGGCGGCGGCACTCGAAGCCGACGACCATGACCGGGCGGAGATGCTTTCGGTCGCATTGCTGATGGAGTCAATGCGTGCGGCGGGGTGAGGTGTACAGATTTCGCGCACCGAAAGGTGTTGGACACGAGCAGGCCGGTGAGCGGTTCGCGGTTGTCGTGCAGGCTGATGAACTCCTGCCGCGCTCGGTAGTATTGGTCGCTCCTACGTCACGCAGCGCACGTCCGGCTTCGTTCCGACCCGAGATCGAAGTTGGAGGCAGTGTCACGAGGGTCCTGGTAGAGCAGCTTGGAGCGGTCGACGTCCATCGCTTGGGCAAGCGTGTCGGGCATGTCACGGTCCAGGAGATCTGGGCTCTCGACGACGCGCTCGCGACGGTTCTCGGCCTCAACTGATCCGCTCAGACGGACTGCCAGGGCGGTTTGTTGGCGAAGGTGACTCGGTAGTAGTCGGCCAGCGTCAGTTGGGCCGCCGCGGCTTCGTCGACGACGACGGTGGCGTGGGGATGCAGCTGGATGGCCGAGGCCGGGCACATCGAAGCGACGGGCCCCTCGACCGCTCGGGCGATCGGTTCTGCCTTGCGGGCACCGATGGCGATCAACACCAAGTGGCGTGCGTCGAGGATCGTGCCGATTCCTTGAGTCACGACGTGACGTGGCACTTCCTCGAGACCACCGAAGAACCGGTTGTTGTCGCTGCGCGTCTGCTCGGTAAGGGTTTTCACCCGCGTTCGAGACGCCAAAGAAGACGTCGGCTCGTTGAAGCCGAGATGACCGTCACCACCGATGCCGAGCAGCTGGAGATCGACACCACCTGCGGAGTGGATCCGAGCCTCGTAGTCGGCGCACGCGGCGGCGACGTCGGCAGCGGTTCCATCGGGGACGTGGACGTTTGAGGGGTCGATGTCGATCTGCCCCGTGAAATTGCGAGTGATGAAGGCGCGGTACGACTCGGGGTGGTCGGGCGGCAAGCCGATGTACTCGTCGAGCAGGAACGCAGTCGCCCGACCGAATGAGAGTGTGCCGGCGTTGTGCCGGCGGACGAGTTCCGCGTACACACCGAGAGGCGAACTCCCCGTCGCAAGACCCAGCACCGCGTCGGGTTTCGTCGAGACGAGACGGTCGATCAGGTTCGCGACGAACATCGCGACTGCGTCGGCATCCCGTTGGATCACGACTTCCACGATCGACCTCCTCTCACAGTTCGGTGCATCGGTGCTGGGGGTCGAACGCGACATGTCCGTCGACGACAGTGACAACGACATGGTTGGTCTCGTCGAGCAGCACGATGTCGGCGACGCATCCCGTCGCGATGCGACCGATGTCGTCTCGACCGGCGAGCCGAGCGGGTGTTGCCGAGGCAGCGATCGACGCGTCGTCCAACGTGCATCCGGTGAACTCGATCAGGTTGCGCACCGCCTCGTCGAACCGCAAGACACTGCCGGCCAGCACGTCGCCGGCCGTGCGGGCCCCCCTGTCGTCGACGACCACTGCCGTGTCGCCGACCGTGTACGTGCCGTGCGGCAGTCCGAGCGCCGAGATCGCATCCGTCACCAGCATGATCTGGCTCGGCCCGAGGGCGCGCCACGCAAGTCGCACCATGGCGGGGTCGACGTGGATCCCGTCGACGATCAGCCCGGCAATCAGAGCGCTATCGGTCAACGTCGTTCCCGCCGGGCCGGGCACCCGGGCGCTGATCGGGCCCATGGCGTTGAACAGGTGAGTCACTCCGCGAACCCCGGATTCGACGCCGGCGCTCATGGTCGGTGCATCGGCGGCGGTGTGCCCGGCGCAGACCGTCACACCATTGGCGACCAGCAGTTCGATCACCTCCAGCGCGTGAGGCAGTTCCGGGGCGATGGTCACCATGCCGACACCAGTGTTCCTCGTCCAACGCTGCGCCTCGGCAACGGATGGCTCGCGCAGTTGGTGCTTCGGATGCGCACCAGCGCGCTGCGGATTCAGGAACGGCCCCTCCAGGTGAATCCCCAGCGATCGCGCGGCATCGGGCCCGTGAGACCACCGGCCCATCACCTCGATCGCCCGAGCGGTGTCGGCGGCGGATGAAGAGATCACTGTCGGCATGAACGAGGTGACGCCACACTCCACGAGGAACGCGGCCACCTCGCCGATGCGCTCAGGTTGGGAGGTGAGGTCGACGCCAACCGCGCCGTTGACCTGTAGGTCGACGAACCCCGGCAACACCGAGCACCCCGTTGCGTCGACCACCCGCTCCGCCCGGTGAGCGTCCGCCGGGCCTACAGCGGTGATGTGCGATCCGAGGATGGTGACGTCCACCGTTCCGCCGCGGATCGCGAGCGATGTCATGGCAGTAGCTTGGCTCAATACTGCGTCGAGCGAAACTTCGACATCAGATGCTCGCCGGCTGTCACCGGCGCGTAGCGCGGCGATTCGCCGGGGTCGAGACAGGTCGGAATGCACTGAATCACGGCATCCCAGTTCGCGTTGTGAAAGAAGGCGATCGACTGCCGGCGCGCGGTCGATGCAACTTCTGGAGGCGGCGTCACGACGCGGTGCAATGTCGAGCGCCAACGATCGTTCGTCCAGCGCGCCATCGCGTCGCCGAGGTTGACGATCAACGACCCGGCGGGCATCGGGACCGCAGTCCAGTGCTCTCCGGCCGGCGATGGCACGAGCACCTCCAAGCCTCCAGGCGCGGCGTCGGCGCACAACACCGTCACCGTGCCGTAGTCGGAATGTGCGCCGGCGCGAAGTTGGCCGGGCTGTGGTGGTTCGAGCAGCGCGGGGTAGTTCAGGAGCCGCAAGGCGCTGGTGTGGCGGTCGATGTGTTCATCGAAGAAGTCGCTCGGCAACTGCAGTGCGTCGGCGAACAGCCTCATGATGCGGGCAACGAGATCGGCCATCGCGTTGTAGTACGCCTCCAACGCGGGCTGGAGATCGGGCAGTGCCGGTGGCCACGGGGTCGGCTCGTAGACGAAGGCTTCGGCAGCGTCGGTCGCGCGCGACGAACAGGTCGATCGATCGGGCCCATCGAGAACGTCTCTTTGAGATCCGGCGGCGTGTCGTCGCCGAGCGATGCCGCGAGTCGCTCACCTTGCACCGGCGCGTAGCCGTAGGGGTAGCCCGGGTAGGGCATCGCGACCGCCATCTTGTCGGCGATCGGTAGGTCGAAGAACCTGGTGGCCGCAGACCATGCGGTGTCGATCACCGATTGGTCGACGCCGTGGTTGGTCACCACGAGAAACCCTGTGTGCCGACATGCCGCGTCGATCAGGGCCGACGCCTGCGGGTCCGCGAGGTCGATCACCGCAATGGACACGTCACCGTCGATCGTCACTGTTCCAGCATGGCAGCCGATGATTACGGGGGGAGCGCTGTCCCACGCGGCGTCGATGTCCGTCGAAGACCTGCTCGATGGTGCGGGTCCCGTCGACCCAGTCGACCATCCCTTGCCAGAACGCGCCGGGCCCACCCTCCAACGTCAGGGCCCCGATCTCCGTCTGGCATCTGATCGGACGCATCCATTCTGAATGCGTCTGACTGCAATGCCGACAGAGTGGCGTCAGCGATGCTCGTTCTCACGTCAGCGGCAGGATCTGGCTCACGTCGCCATAGTTCGAGAGGTCGAAGCGCTGGTTGGGGGAGAAGAACGCATCGCCTCGTGCGGCGGCCCATGTGTTCGCTGCCCCACTCCGGGCTGGCGACGAAGCTCATGAACTCCCGCACCTCCGGTCGGTCGTCGAGGGCCGACATGAAGTTCGCCGTACCGATGACCGGAGTCGGCCGACTTGGATCCGTCGGAGGGAGCACGAAGAAGTCGATATCCGTGCCGATCTGATCGGCTGCGGGAACCATCGACAGCAGGAACTCGGCCTGGTGGTACATCCAGCACTCGGGTTCGGTCTCGCCGGTCACACTGTCGCGATCGAGCATGTGTTGGAGTTGGTTGTGAAAGGGCTCGTCGCTGATGCTCGCCGCACCGCCCCGTCACGTATCCGGGCTCGAAGACCAGGTCGTCGGCGAGCCTGCCGGCCTCCATCACCGCTGGGCTGGTGAACCCGATCTCGCCACGTGTCCATGCGTCGTAGGTCTCGACGCCTCCGACTCGAAGTACCAAACTCTCGAGAAAGTCGGTGCCGGGCCAGCCGTTTGCATCGCCGAACGACTCGAAGCCGAAGCACCATGGCGTTCCCCCGTCCGCCACGATTCGATCGGAGAGCGCGAGGAGCTCGTCCCATGTGTCCGGTATCTGGTACCCGGCCTTCTGGAACTCGGCTTTCGGGTAGAACACGAGGCCCTTCGGGTGGATCGTCGACCGGGAATGGCCCGAACTGCCCGGTTTCCGGCAGGCGCGCTACCGTCGCTGTCCGACGTTCCGAAGCTGAGCAAGTAGTCGCCGAAGTCGGATCGCAGGGTCTGCGGGGTCGACGAACTGGGCGATGTCGATCGCCCGGTTGTGGGCCCATTCGGGGATCTCGCTGGTTGAACACCACGACATCCGGAGCGTCGGTCGGGTTCGTCCGGGTCGAAGCTCAGGGCGTTCTCGGGGTCGAGCGGCGTCAGCTCGACCCGGATCCCGGTGCGCTCGGTGAATGCGACGAGCTCGCGGGCGAGGCCGGTGTCGAGGTCCAAGTTGTTGCACAGACAGATCGTGACGGTCGTGCCCTCCAGTGGTAGTCGCTGGTCGGCACCTGCGTAGGCGTCCAACCCACGTCGCAGCTCCAGGTCGTCAGGAACGTCGACCTCGGCCGGACAGGTGCCGGAGAGGAATTCCTGGCATTCGCCGTCGGTGAGCGTTCGCGGGGCGGTCGATTCGGCGAGCTCGATCAACTCGTTCGGCGGCACGGCATACACGCCGACGGGACCCTGCGATCCCGGTCTGGCCGCGACCCGTGTTCCCGGCATCGACGTCGTACTGGACCCCGAGCTCCTGGAGCGCGAAGTGCAGAGCGTCGACTGCCTCCTCGGTGGCGTAACCCAGGTCGACGGTCTGTCGCAAGGACTGCATTGCGAGCAGGAGGGCGAGCTCCGGGTCCTTGGCAAGTTGCGCCGTCGAGGCCGTGACGAGACGATTGACCATCAGCAGGTCGTCGACGTCGCGCTTGGCGTCCACCGACGAACGCCACTGAACCGCCCCGAACAGGCCGAGCACAGCGACCAATACGGCCACCAGACCGACACCGGCGAGCTGGCGACCGCGACGCCGCTGGCGGAGCTCGGCGACGGCCGCCCGGTTCTCGCGGAGCAGGATTTCCTCCGCCTCACGATCGCGTTCGGCGACGCTGGCATCGAGGAACGCGCGTTCCGGACCGGACAGCTGCAGTGACGTCGTGCTGGACCAGCCCTGCAACTGCTCGAGCAGGCCGCCTCTGAGGAGGTATGCGTCGGCGCGGTCCGCGGCGACCCACTCGCGGAGAGCCTCCGCGAGCCGCCGTTGAGCACGGACGTCGTCGCGCGCCCCGTCGATCCAGTCGCGGAGCCGTGTCCATTCCGTCAGCAACGCCTCGTGCGAGATCTCGACCGTCGGGCTCCGCGTCACCGGGTCGCGATCGAAGCTCAACAGGCGGTGACGACCGAACGTGTCGAGCACCGAGCGCAGCAGCCGTCGATCGACGTCGAGATCCTCGAGCTCGCTGCGGAGCACTCGGCGACGGGTGTCCTCGCCGCCCTCGGTGAGGGTGATCAGGCGGAGGAACACCTGCCGGGCGACCTCGTCGGCATCGTTCGCCAAGGCTGCTCAGCAAGCCATCGGCGCGCTTGACCAGTGCGCTCGAGATCCCGCCGAGCTGTTCGTATGCCGCGAAGGTGATGCGATCCCCGCGCCGGCTCTCGAACAGTTCGGTCAGCGTGTATTGCAACAGCGGCAAGGCGCCCGGTCGGTCCGTCACGTCCCGGAGCAGTGCCGCGAGCAATGCCGGCTCGAACATCACGCCCCGTCGCTGAGCGGGCTGTGTGATCGCCCGCTCCAGCTCGTTCGGGGTCATCGGCGTGATGACCTCGGTCCCCTCTCGGAGCAGTTCACCGAGACCGCGATGCTGCAACGGCCGGTCGTAGAAGTCGGCTCGAAGCGTGGCGACGACACGGAGGCGACTGCGGGCATCGTTGACGGCGCTCACGATGCTGGCGATGAAGCGGTTCGCTGTCGCCGAGTCGACCTGGGTGAACAGTTCCTCGAACTGATCGATCAACAGCAGCACTTGCGAACCGTCGTTCGGCAACACGTCGTCGAGCGCACGCTCGATGCCTCGGTCGCCGGCGAGCAGGTCGAGCAACGAGGGTGGCGAGTCGAGGGCGATGCCGAGCAGCGCTTCTTCGAGCTGCTCGAACGGATGTGGCGCTGGAGTCATCTCGATCGTGAACCACGAACCCGACAGGGGCAACGCGCCGCGCCGGACCGCGGGAAGCAGTCCGCCCCGCACAGCGCTCGACTTCCCGCTGCCACTGGGACCGACCACGGCGATGAAGCGCCCGCGGATGCCGTTGACACCGAGCCGCGCGATCAGCCGTTCGACGAGCCGCTCACGACCGAAGAAGTCGACGGCGTCGACGGCGTCGAAGGCGCGCAGGCCCTTGTAGGGATTGCCGACTGCAGGCGTCGACGATCGGGATGGCTGGGGATCCCCGTGTGTCGCCGCTCAGCGCCTCTCGCAGGTCGGTCACCAACTCGTGGACGTTTCCGTACCGGCCGGTGGCATCGACGGCGGTCGCCCGGTCGATGACGCGAGCAACCTGATCCGGCAGGGACCGTCGAAGCTCGTCGCTCGGTCGTGCCGGTGAGCGCCTCCGCAATGAGCACGCCCAGGCCGTACACGTCGGAGCTGGGCGACACCTCGGCATCACCGACCGCGATCCCGAAGTCCGACAGGTACGCGTTGCCGTCGCCGTCGAGCAGCACGTTGTCCGGCTTGATGTCACCGTGGACAACCCCCGACCGGTGCGCGGTCTGCAGCGCGTCGCCGAGTTGGTCGATCATCGTGATCGTCTGCGTGGGGGTGAGCGGGCCGCGCTCCAAGACGGTGGTCAGGCTTGCGCGCATCAGACGCGTCACGAGGTATGCCGCGTCCGGCTCGCGCCAGTAGTCGTAGAGCGGGACGATGTGCGGATGCTCGAGCGTTGCGACCACCTGCGCCTCGGTCTGGAAGCGACGGATGAAACCCGGGTCGTTGGCGAGATCGGCACGAATGACCTTGATCGCCACCTCACGACCGACAGCGGGTTGGTAGGCCCGAAAGACCTTCCCGCCATCGTCCTCCACCGAGCCGCTCGCGCAGCTCGTATCCGCGAACCGCCGGGCCAGGACTGGCAGCCAACCCCGGTACGGACTGCCGGGCCGGGACCTCGAGCGATTCGTCGCCGGTGACGATCTTCGACTCGAGCTGGCGAATCCACGACGACGGCTCGATCCCGAGCTCCTCGCCCAGGCGCGACTTCAGTAGCCGATACGCCCGCAGCGCGTCGGCCTGCCGCGACGATCTGTAGAGGGCGAGCATCAGCTTTCCCGACAGTCGTTCGTTGAGCGGATGCTGGCGGACGAGCGACTCCAACTCCGAGATCAGCTCGCGAGCGAGACCCCGCTCGAGGTCGGCATCGACTCGGAGCTCGACCGCCTCGAGCCGCAATTCCTCGAGACGGGCGATCTCGGCCTGGGCGAATGGCCTCGTACGTGAAGTCCTCGAAGGCGCGGCCCCGCCAGAGCGCCGAGCGCCTCGCCCAGCACGAGCGAGGCCGCCGCCGGGTCGACGCCGGCCAGCGCCCGTCCCTCGAACACCATCTGCTCGAAGCGGAGCGCGTCGACCTCATCTGGATCGACCTCGATGAGGTAGCCCGGGGGACGGGTGAGCAGGATCGTGCCCTCGCTGCGCTTTGCCCGCTCGGGTTCGAGCGCCTTGCGCAATCCGGAGACGTAGACCCAGAGCGCGTTCTGCTTGTCGATGCCGCCCTCGGCACCCCACAGCTCGTCGAGGATCCGGTCGGTGGAGAAGACCGAGTTCGGCTCGGTCAGGAGCAGCGCCAGCAACGCTCGTTGCCTGAATGCCCCGAGATCGACCGGATTGCCGTCCCGCACTACCTCGAGATTGCCGAGTACTCGATACTCCACCCATCCTCCTCGAACTGCCCGGCGGCCGCGTCAGCCGCCGGGTCCTGCTGAGTCTGGAGCAATCAACTTAGGTCCGACTTAACCTCGCCGTCGACCGGCCACTCATGGTCGGGTGATCTGGGTTCCGTCGTCGAGGGTGGCGGCGGGGATGAGGCCGCGTTCGACGAGGTCGCGGAGCACGTCGTCGAGGGTTCGTCTCGGGTGAAGGACGAGCCTGGCGATCTGGGTTCCGTCGTCGAGGGTGGCAGCGGGGATGAGGCCGCGTTCGACGAGGTCGCGGACGACCTCGTCCCTCGAGCTTGGCGCCTGCACTTGGGTGGGCTCGGCGATGGGCTGTTCGTTGACAGCGTCTGGCACCGTTGGGCTGACCGTCGTCCTTGGTGCATCCCGGGAATCGGACGCACCGGAGGCGATCAGGACGGCGACCACCATCGCACCAGCGACCGCCAGAGTCGCGGCGCCGATGACGACGGCACGGCGTCGGCGCGGCCGGCGACTCGCAGCGCTCACGGCGGCGTTCGATTCCATCACTTCTTCGTCAATGACCATGACTGACTCCTCACTGTGCCGCTCGCCTCGTGCGAGCGGTATCAGTGAGACCGTTGCGACTTAACAACGTCTGTGGTCGGCTTCAGCGCGTCTTCGGCGCTGCTCAGTGGACTGTCGGTAATCGCCCCGGTCACGGAGGCGGGGATCGTTTCGGTAGGTCCGACGCTGATCCGGCCACGTCCTGGGGTGACGTCGATCCGCATGCGATAGGACTTTAGACCTATCTATACCCAAGTGCACCGCAAACCATGGTTTCACCCGGTAGGGATATTGCCCGTGTTCGTCGACAACAAGGGTTCTACGTCAACTTTGCCGATGAGAGGCCTGGCAGACGGATCGCAACCCGTCAGCCACAAGATGTGGCGGGGACCACAAGCAGATGGGAGTGGGTTCGCCCGCTCTCATCTGGCTTTACCACACCCCGCCGATGCCAGTCCGCCGGCGATCGAGCGGATGTATACGGCGGTCAGCCAATGAGCACCACCGTCCGGCTGCGCCGCGCTCGACATCGAGTGGATCCTGTCCACCGGGCCGTTCCCGTTCGTCTGCAACGTCGATGAGATCCACTGGCCCGAGCACACCGACGCGCAAATCGTCGCCCACTTCTCCCGTCGTGCCGGTGCCTCTTCGGCACGCATCGCCCGTCGCCTGCGCGACGTGTCCGCAGACCCCGTCATCTCAACAATCTCTCAGCCATAACGCTCAGACAATCACAGGCAACACAAGTACCGGAAGCAGACATCAATCACCCGTCACAGCCGCAGTACGACGTGCCACAGCCGCAGTACGTGCCACCGGCCCCCCGTCGGCTATCAACCGCATTACGCACCGGCACCCCGGTCGAAGTGTTTCGTCTGGCAGATGGGAGCCGGGTGTGAGAATCGAACTCACGACATCTTCATTACAAGTGAAGTGCTCTACCGACTGAGCTAACCCGGCGGGGGATCGCTAAATGGTAGAGGACTGGCCTCGATAAAACGTACGGGAATTCTTTCGGGCTGTCAGCCGGGGTGGAACTCGATCGAGTCGATGATCGGTGCGGTCTCGGCGATGACTTCATCGAAGCGCTCCTCGGGCGCCACGACCGTGATCGCCAGGGTCTCAACCGACATGCCCTCGGGGAGGTCGACGAGGTAGAGACGTAGGCGCCACCCGGGGTCCCACCCGATCGTGTGGATCCAGCGGCTGATGTCGATCATTCCTATCCCGCAAGCCTTGCCGCCGGGGGCAAGGGCGACGTCGATCGACAGGGCCTCGATGCCACCGATGCGCGCAGCCACCGGCGCTGTCGTCTCGAAGTTGGGATCGGCGATGAGCTGCTGCGCAATCGCCGCTGCATCGGCCGGCGCCGAGAGCAGCGGGGACCCGCCGTTCGCTGCGCACCACGCGTCGTAGGCCACCGGGTCGACGAATTCGATTCGCTCCCCGCTGCCGAAGGACTCCTCGGGACGCCACAGGCCCCCGAACCACACGTCCAGGGCTTGCTCGTGCCCGGCGAACTTCCCGGGCAACCACGCCTCCCATGTGCTCGGCGCCGACACGGTGACCTCACCGTCGGAGGACGTGTAGGACAGAACGACCGGCTGGCCGTTTTCGGTCGTCGCATTGGCATCCAGCCGCAACCCGCCACTCTGCGTCCCAACTGATCTCCTGTTCGACCACGGTTGCGTCGCCGTCCGCGAACAGCCGGGCCGAGAAGGTCATGCGGCCGTCAGGCCAATGCGGCCCGTCTACGCGTTCGATCTCGTATCGCTCGTACGGGGCACCGGAGGTGGTGGCGTAGAGGAGCGGAACGTCGATGTCGGGGTCGACCTGCACGTGCCCCTCGGCGCCTTTGCCGGCGATGCGTGCGGCGAGGAACTCGTCCAGGCGTTCCGTGGCCTGTGCCTCGACAACCACCGGGTCGGCTTGCGCGAACGGCGACGTCAGCTTCCACCGGTTCACCACCCAGATCCCGTCACGGTCTTGGCGGTCGAGCTGGGCGAGGTCGAGGCTCACCGACTCGTAGTTGAGGTCGTCGATCGTCGGCGCGCACAACTCGCCCCATTCCGGCTCAGGACCGGGCGGGTAGAGCGGGTTCGTGCGACCCGGCGCACACCGCACGTAACGCTGGTCGTAGAAGACGTCGTAAACACCGTCGCGGGCCATGCCTTGCCAGGGGTTCAACATGTACGCCTCCCAGCCCAGCACCTCACGGAGGAACCGGTCGACGAGTTCGACTTGGTGACGTTCCCCGATCCACGAGTCGTCCGTGAAGAGTTGCGGGTCGACCTGCCACGTGTAGGCGGGATCGCCGGCGTCGGCGAGCTCCTGGGCGGCACGCACCTCCTCGAGCGTCGACTGCGGCCACATCCCACCCGACGTCGCGTCGGCCCGTTCAGGTCGATGTTCGGCGCCCTCGCGCTGCCACACGACCCCGAAGTTGTCGACGAACTCGCCGGTCTCGGTGTCGAGGTCGAGTGTGAAGTTGGCGAGCTGCGCCTGGGGCGCGGGCCCGATCGAGGGAATGGTCCCGTCGTCGCAGGTCAGCTCGGGCTGGGCAATCACCAGCGACGTGTCGGTCGCGAGCCGTCCGGTACCGGTCAGGGTGGACGCGCCGCCCGCGCACGCGGCGTTGGCGGCCTCGTCGCGGATCACGACTTCGTAGTCGTCGGTGCCGGAGCGAGCGATCTGCATGGTCTGGGACGAACCGTCGGCGTCGGTCGACAGCCACACACCCACGAACGGGTCGACCGGGACGGGGACCGTCGACGGCGGCACATCGGCAGGGTCGGGTTCGTCGCCGTTCCGCACGACCGCCGCGAGGGCGACGACCAACACGGCGGCCGCTGCCGACCAGAGCGCGACCTTCAGCGCGACACGGCGACGAGCCGGCGGTCGGGGGGCGAGCGTCGATCGACGTGTCGTGTTCGCCGTTCTCGCTGTGGCCGGGCACCGCGTCGCCCCAGGACACGACAGAGAGGCGCGGGACCTGGTCCCACGCTGGCCACTCCAGACTGTCGTCGTCGACCGCCACGGTTCCGCGGCTGAGGATCTCCTCGACCGAGATCGCCGGCGCCTCCCGCTCGAGCACCACGGCGAACCGAGGGAGTTGCTGTTCAAGGTCAGTGGGCATTCTCAACCTCCAACTCCGACCGCAAGCGAGCGAGCGCCCGCTCGGAATCTCGGTGCACCGTCGACGCCGTCACGCCGAGCACCTCGGCCGCCTCACGCAGCGTGTACCCGAACCCGACCACCAACACGACCGCACACCGCTGGGCTTCCGACAAGCATGCGATCGCCGGCGCCAGACCCGGCTCGAACGAGTACTCCGGCGACGAAACGGTCGCTGCCGGCTCGGCCACAGGAACGTCGCGGGCCTCGCTGCGAACCGCCAACGTCCGCCCCACCCGGTACAGGTAGCCAACCGGGCTCTCGATCTCTCGCACCCGCTCCCAGTTCTGCCACGCCCACGCCAGCGCGTCGGCCGCGGCCTGACGCCCAACCACTGCCCCGAACCCGGCCACAAGGGCACGGCGCACACGCGGCTCGACCTCCGCCACGAACCGCTCGAAGTCCGATCGCCCGCTTCCCATCACAGATACAAAGCATCCCAACTGCCGACTTGCGCGACACAGAGTCAAGAGAATTTCTACAACAGCTCAGTGTGGTCTTGATCGAGTAGAACTGTCTCTGATGGACCGCGCAATGCTGGAGGCGGCGGTCGCAGCGCAAGAGCGATTGCGTGGCATCGTCGACGATGAGGTGATCGACGTGACGATCGCGGCGTTGCATGAGCGACTGTTGATGTCGAGTGAGCCGAAGCGGCGCCAAGCAACGATCCTGTTTGCGGACATCGTCGGTTTCACCGCTCTGTCCGAGACGCTGGATGCCGAGGTGGTCACGAACCTCGTCGACACCCTGTGGCATCGCCTCGACGCCGTCATCGTCCAGCACGGTGGGTACATCGACAAGCACATGGGTGACGCAGTGATGGCACTGTGGGGTGCGGACTCGACATTGGAGAACGACCCCGAACGCGCCGTCAGCGCGGCCCTGGAGTTACAGCGAGTTGTGGCCTCGTTCGCCGAATCGACCGGACATGGCGTGTCGATGCGCATCGGGGTGAACACGGGTCCGGTGGTGCTGGCGACGGTGGGCTCGACTGATGAGTACACGGCCATGGGGGATGCCGTCAACATGGCGAGCCGCCTGGAGCATGCCGCACCTACAGGCACCGTGTGCATCAGCCACGACACGTACCAGCACATCCGCGGTGTCTTCGATGTGCAGCGGCTCGGGCGGGTCGCGCTGAAGGGTAAGTCCGTTCCGCAGGAGGCCTACCTGGTGGCTCGAGTCAAGCCCCGGCCGTTTCGGGCGGCGACGTCGAGCGTCGAAGGCATCGCGACGAGCACGATCGGTCGCGACGACGAGCTCGCACTCCTGCGTTCCGTGTTCGAGGAGACCGCGACCGGCCAATGCAGTCGCCTTGCGGTCATCGTCGGCGAAGCGGGCGCGGGCAAGACGCGGTTGTTTTTCGAGTTCACTGACTGGCTCGACCTGCACGAGGCCGAGGTCTTCTACTTCCATGGGCGCTCGTCACCGCAGCGCCGCGGACAGCCGCTCGGACTCGTCATGGATCTGTTGGCCGGCCGGGCTGGAGTCGTCGACGCCGACTCTCCGGACGATGTCCTCGACAAGCTGATCACCGAGCTCGCTGGTGTACTGACTCGCGAGGAGGTCGTGGTGCTCGCCACATGGCTGGGATTCGACGTGGCCAACGTCGTTGCCGCCCGGGGGTTGATCGCAGGCGAAGGCATCAGCCTGTCGGCGAAGGCTTACCTGCAGCGATACATCGCGGTCCTCGCCGAGCAGAGCCCGGTGGTGTGGATGCTGGAGGACGTCCACTGGGCCGACGACGAGTCGTTGGACGTGGTTTTGCAGCTCGTCGGTGGTCTCGTCGAAAGTCCGTTCTTCGTGATCGCTGCCGCTCGCCCCGATCTGGCTGAGCGACGGCCTGACTGGGGGTCGTCACTGAGCGGTTTCCGCCAACTCGACGTGCAGCCCCTCGACGCCGCTGCGACTGGCGCGCTCGTCGATGAGATCCTCAAGCGAGTACGGGTCGTGCCACCAGCACTACGCAGCCTCGTGGTGGACCGGTCTGAGGGCAACCCGTTCTACGTCGAAGAGCTCATCAAGATGCTGATCGACGAGGGGGTGATCGTGCTCGGTTCGGGCGACGACACCTGGACGATCGACGAGCTGCAGCTCCGGGCCGACCGGGTGCCGACCACCCTCACCGGCGTCCTCCAGGCACGCCTCGACGGGTTGCCCATCGATGATCAACGAGCATTGCAGCGCGGCGCCGTCATCGGGCGTGTGTTCTGGGACACGGCCGTCGCGTCGCTGGCCGGAGAACGTGCGGGTCGTCCAACCCTGGAGGCTTCGCTTCGGCGAGAGCTCGTGCTGCGTCAGATCCCCGCCGCGTTCATCGACACCGATGCAACTCTCGTTCAAGCATGCCTTGTTGCGCGATGTCGCCTACGAAACGGTGTTGTTGGCGGAGCGACCCCTGTTGCATGCTCGAGCCGCGGCGTGGTTCGAAGGCGTCGCAGGTGCGCGCCGTGGTGAGTACCTCGCGGTCATCGCGAGTCACCATCGTCTGGGCGGTGATTCGGCCGCCGCGGCCGCGTGCCTCGATCAGTTGGCCACGGCAGCGTTGCGTTCCGGGCAGCTGCGCCCCGCCCTTGCCGCAATCGACGACGCAATAGCGCTGTGGGCCGAGGTCGGTGCTGCGCCTCCGCCCGCCGCACAGCTGCGTCGAGCGGATTCCTGCCTCAAGCTCGGGGACCTCGACAGCGCCGACGAGGCGGCGCAGGCAGCAGCATTGCTCGCGATCGAGACGGGTGACACCTCCACGCTTGTCGGCGCCGCCTGCTGCTCCGCTGCAGTGGCGCTGAAGCGCGGGTTCCCACGCCAGAGCTTCGAAATTGCGCGCGACGTTCTGTCCGTCGCCGAAGGCCTGTCCGGCCCGCTACTCGTCGACACGTTGACGTCAATGGTGTGGTCGATGATCGACCTCGGCGATCTCAGCGAGGCCGCGGTCACAGCACGTCGTGCGCTGGCGGTAGCCGAGGCGACCGATGACCCGGCCGCTCTCTCGAAGAGCCTGGAAGTCACCGCCGTGGTCGCGAGCGAACTCGGGGACCTCGACGGGGCCTTGCAGCACATGTCTGCGGGGCTGGCCGTCGCCGTCGACGCCGGCGATTTGGCCAAGGTGGCTGACCTTCGGCACAACCTCGGCGTGGTCCATCACCTGCGCGGTGACGAGAGCGGTTCTGCGGACGACTATCGGCTGGCCCGAACGAACTACGACGTCGCGGGCGCGCTCGCGACTCCGGCTCGATCGCCGGCTGTTGCGGGCAACGGCGCTCTGCAACATGGCGCAGGTCAGCGTCCGGTTGGGCGACGCTGCAGCCGCCGAGAACCTCGCCGACGAGAGTCTGAAGATCGCACTCGAACTCGGAGCGATCCCCGATGCCCTGTACGCGCTGCTCTACCGTGCCGAGGCAGTCGCCATGCTCGATCGCGTGGACGAGTCACTTGCGCTTCTCGCAATGATCAGAGCACATCCGCTGATGCCCCCGGCGGGACAGCACGAGATCGATGGCGTCCTGCGGCGCCTCGGCATGGACGAAGCCAGTGTGATGTCAGCAACAGCGCTGACCTTTGACGAGGTCACGGCGGCTCTCCTGAACCGATAGCCGTCGAGGGCGGGATCTGGCCTCCGCGGGCAAGGAGGCCGGTGGATGGTTACCATCGGAGGCATGACTGGATTCGGGACGGTGAGTGTTGCGGCCATCCAAGCGACTCCGGTGATCCTCGATGCCGAAGCAACCATCGACAAGGCCATCGACCTTCTCGGCGAGGCGGCGGATCGTGGGGCGACCGTGGTGGTCTTCCCGGAGTGCTTCGTGTCTGTGTACCCGAGCGGGGCGTGGGCGGCACAGGCCGCGACCTGGACTGCAGGCTGTGATGAGCTGTGGGAGCGGATGTGGGCGTCGAGCATCGACGTCCGCGGGCCGCTTGTCGATCGACTGACCATGGCATGCGCGGAGCGCAACGTTCATCTCGCCATCGGCATCAACGAGCGCGAAGACGACCGGCCCGGCACGCTGTACAACACGCTGCTGGTGATCGGCGGCGAGGGGGTGTTGCACCGACATCGCAAGCTGATGCCCACGATGCACGAGCGTGTGTTCCACGGGGTTGGCGCCGGCGACGATCTCGGTGTGGTCGAGCTTCCTGGAAGCGCCCGGGTGGGCGGCCTCATCTGTTGGGAGAACCGAATGCCCTTAGCGCGATGGAGCGTCTATCAGGGCGGCCCGCAGATCTGGCTGGCACCGACCGCGGACGACAGCGACGGCTGGATCGCGTCGATGCGACACATCGCCATCGAGGCAGGGGCGTTCGTGGTGAGCGTGCCGCAGTTCATCCCGGCGAGCGCGTTCCCGGATGACTTCCCGGTGGCGTTGCCGCAAGGCGTTGAAGTCTTCGGGCGCGGAGGCGCGTGCATCGTGTCGCCGGGCGGCGATGTGATTGCCGGCCCGCTCTATGACGCAGAGGGGATCGTCGTCGCAGAATGCGACCTTCGTGAGGCGCTGCATGCAAAACGCTACTTCGACGTCGTCGGTCACTACGGCCGAGCCGACGTGCTCGCGCCGGGACAACCAGCCCTCCCGACCTGATCGCGCTCCGACCCGTCAGGGCACTGACGTGATCGCGACCTCATACGACCACAGCTCGGCCTGGATGGGCATCGGCGGCTGGGCTGGCGGGGCTTCGCCGCCAGCGCCGGATGGCTCGGGGCGATGACCGTGCGCGAACGAGGGCGACGTTCGCCACGCCTCGAACGACTCGAGGTCGCGCCACCGGGTGACCACCAGCCAGGTGGTGCGCTCGTCGGTGGGCCGCAGCAGTTCAAAACCCTCGAAGCCGTCGTGGCCGTCGACGGCTCCAGCCCTCGCAGCAAACCTCGTTGCGACTTCTTCGCCCATCTCGGCGGGGACGGTCAGGGCGTTGATCTTGATCACGGTCATGGCGTCGATGATGCCAGACTCGACTGATGCTGCAAGCTTCCGCTGACCCCTGTTCGCCCGCGATGAATCGAGGGTCACGTCGACCGTCAAGCCCGGCGAGGTGGTGGGTGGGAGCTTGCCGAAGCTGGCCAGCGGGCGTGGTAGCCGGGTGGTCGATGTTTCGGGCAAGGAGTACCTGGATGGTTCCGGCGGGCCGGCAGTGTTCTGTCTGGGTCACTCGCACCCCGAGGTCAACGAGGCGATTCGCCGCCAGCTCGACCTGGTTGCCCACGCCTACCGGTACAACTTCAGCAGTGATCCGTTGGAGGAACTGACCGAGCTCGTGGGTCGACGCGCAGGGCCCGATCTGCAGCAGATGGTGTTCACATGCGGCGGTTCCGAGGCGGTCGAGTCGGCATTGAAGATCGCGTTGCACTTCCAGTGGGCCAACGGCGAACCCACCAGAACCCGGTTCATCGCTCGTCGCAGGTCGTGGCACGGCAACACGCTGGGGGCACTGTCGGTGTCGGACCTCAGCGATCGACAGGCGCCGTATCGCGGCTCGATGCTGCCGGTGTCGCACATCTCCCCCGCCAACTCGTTCCGACCGCCTGACGGAGTCGACACCGCCGATGTCGCGACGTGGTGTGCGGCTGAACTGGAGTCCGAGATCATCCGCCTCGGTCCGACGAACGTCGCTGCGTTCATCTTCGAACCCGTCGTCGGCGCGGCAGGGGGCGTCGTGCCGGCACCCGACGGTTACGCACGTCTCGTGCGCGAGGTGTGCGACCGCCATGGGGTGTTGATGATCGCCGATGAAGTCATGTGCGGCGCCGGTCGATGCGGCACGTGGCGCGCGTTGGAACACGACGGCGTGGTGCCCGACATCATGCCCGTCGCCAAGGGTCTGGGTGGGGGCTATGTGCCGTTGGGTGCCACGCTGTACAACCGCCGAATCGCCGAAGTGCTGGACGCGGTGTCAGGTGGTCCGATGACTGGGCACACGTTCACCGGACACACGCTCGCGTGCGCTGCCGGCGCAGCAGTGCAGCGCATCATCGAACGCGACGGTCTCGTCGAGCGCGTCAACCGGGACGGTCCCGCGCTGCAGCAATCGCTCCGCGACGCACTGGGTGCGGTCGATGCCGTCGCGCACTCGGTGGGCGACATTCGCGGCCGCGGCTTCTTCATCGGTATCGAGTTCGTCGCCGACCGGGCTACCAACGAACCGTTCGATCCGACACTCGCGCTCCACCTGCGGATCCGCAGGCAATCACTCGACCACGGGCTGATCTGTTACCCGATGGGCGGCAATGTCGACGGGACGCGTGGCGACACGGTCATCATCGCCCCGCCGTACAACGCCTCGGCCGACGACCTCGATCAGATCGTCCAGCGGTTCGCCGACTCGGTCCAGGCCGCCCTGGCCGAAGTCGGCCGATCCTGACGTCAGCGGCGCGTCATAGAAGGGACAATTGCCTCTATCGAGTGATGTCAGCGCGGCGCACGCTTGGGGCGTGTACGGGATCGACCTCTACTGGATCCCTCTGGGCGCAGGCCAGTCCGTCGTGCGGATCAGTGGCAAGGTGTTCGAAGCGGCGTCGGCGATGGTTCAGCGCCGACAACCATGCGACCTCTACCACTCCGCGTTGATCGTCACCGTTCCGGACGGTCGCTTCGTGATCGAGATGACACCCGTTCCCGACCGGGATGGAGCGCGGCGAGGAGTCGTGGCAGAGGGTCCGGTCGGAACGAAGTGGGCCGGACGACTCCGGATGTTCAGATACGAGATCCGCTGTTGGCAGGACGGAGTCATCCCCGACGCTCCGCTTGCTTCTTCGATCGAGCCGGTCTGCACTGACGTCGCTCAGGCACAGCGGCTGCTCGACATCGTGCAATTGGTGCCGGCGCCGGTGTGGGGACGCGACGAGCTCGGCACCGGAGCGATGTGGAACTCGAACTCCGTCACCTCGTGGCTGCTCTCGCTTGCCGGCATCGACGCAGCAAACCTTCGTCCACCGGGCGGCGGCCGCGCTCCCGGGTGGTCGGCCGGTGTCGTCGTCGCGGCGCGGTGCCCGCCTTCTCTCGACGAGCGTGCTGCAGTTCGGGCGGTTCCTCCAAACGCCTGAACGACGCCTAGGTGACGCCGGTCAGTTCGCGGACGCGGGCGAGCAGCAACTCGATCGCCGGTTCGTTCTGTCCGCCACCGGGCAGGATCACATCGGCGTACCGCTTGCTCGGCTCGATGAATTGCTCGTGTCCGGGTCGCACGGTGGAGAGGTACTGCTCGACGATGCTGTCCGGCGTGCGACCGCGCTCGTCGACGTCACGCTGCAAGCGGCGAATGAACCGAATGTCGGCATCGGCATCCACGTACACCTTCAAGTCGAAACGATCGCGCAACGCGGCATCGTGAAGCACCAGGATTCCTTCGACCACGATCACCGGCGCGGGCTCGACCGGTCGCACGATGTCGCTGCGATTGTGCACGGCGAAGTCGTAGGTCGGCGCCAGCACAGACTCGCCGGCGACGAGTCTGGCGAGGTGGTCGTTGAGCAGCTCCCAGTCGTAGGCGGAGGGGTGGTCGTAGTTTGTGGCGGCCCGCTCCGCGGCGGACTGATGCGTGTGATCCACCTGGTACGAGTCGAGCCGTATCAACGCCAGCCGTTCCTCGCCTGCCTTCTCCGCCAGCCGTTCGCACACGACGGTCTTTCCGGCGCATGTCCCACCGGCGACACCGATCAAGAATGGACGGCTGGCCGATGGCATCGACGAGACATTAGTTGGGGGGTCCTTGTAATGACCCTGCTCCACCGGCAAGGCTTGGCGCCGTGACCGACGGATCTGCACCTCTCAGCGAACACGACGAAGCGATCATTCGATTCGAGTCGTCGTGGTTCACGCTCGACGAACATCGCTACGACGCCATCCGCGCCAGGTTCGCCTGCTCGGTGGAGGAATACAATCTCGAAGTGAATCGCGTGATCGACATCCCGGCGGCACTCGAGTTCGATCCGCTCACGGTGCGTCGACTCCGGCGTCATCGAGAGCGCCGCCGTCGTGAGATGATTGAAGGCGCGGCCAGTGGTGACTAGCCGGGGGACTATGAGGGAGCGCACATGAGTAACGAACAGCCGAGCCGTCCGCCAAAGCGTTCGGGTAGCGGCTCCTCGCCGATGGGCTCGACGCTGGCGATCGTCATCGCCATTGCCGCGGTCGTGATCGGGTTCTTGATCCTCAAGAACATTCGCAGCGACGACGACGGCGATTCGGCGACCCCCACCCTGGCGCCGACGACGACGGTCGACCCGTTGACCACCACCACGCTCCCGCTCTTACCGGTCGAATCGACGACAACCGTGTTCACCCCGCAGACGGCGGGCGCATCGGTCATCGTGGCCAACTCGTCGCATGCCAACGGTGCGGCCGGGCAACTGACAACCGCGCTGCAAGCGAACGGGTTCACCATGGGCACGCCGACCAACGGCTCGACCGACGAGGCCGATCACGAAGGTGCAGTACCTCACCGGCGATACCAGCGCTCAGGCGGTCGCCCAATCGGTTGCGCAGTTGATGGGTGTCGCCACCGTGGAGCCAATCCCAACACCTGTGCTGTTCGAGGACCCGACCCTGCTCGCGGACAACACGGTGGTCGTGCTGCTCGGCGACGACAAGGCCAGCAAGACCTTGGCTCAAATGACCGGCACCGACACCTCGACGACCGTGGCCGGCGAAACCACTACAACTGGGGCGCCGTAAGTCGTTCCAACAAGGTCGCTGCGGCTCGCTCGATGCACCACAGCGGCTCGTTCATCGCCTTTTCCGTGCCGTAGGTATCGACCAAGCTGATGTGGTCGATGCGCGCCGCCACCTCCGGCGCGGCATCGCCGACGATTGCTCCCACTCGTTTGCCGGCCTCGACGGCCAACTCCTGCACCCCGCCGACAACTTTGCCCTCGAAGCTCTGCTCGTCGAGATAGCCCTCGCCGGTGATCACGACATCGGCGGCTGCGATTGCGTCGTGCAGATCGAGTTCGTCGGCGACGAGATCGAAGCCGGGCAGCAACTGGCCCCCGAGCGCGACGAGTGCACCGGCGATTCCACCGGCGGCGCCGGTGCCGTCGATGTCGCGCACATCGACGCCGTAATCGTGTTGGTAGATCTGCGCCAACCGATGCAGCCGACCCGTGAGCAGCTTGACCTCCGCCGGCGACGCACCCTTCTGCGGACCGAACACCTCGGCGGCGTCGACGAAGCGGGTTCGAACGTCGCACGCAACGAGCAGCTTCACGCCACGCAAACGATGCGGCGCGTGTATTGCTCGCACCGCGCCGTAGCCGCCATCGGTGGTGGCCGACCCGCCGAGGCAGACGATGATCTTCTTGGCACCGGCGTCGAGCGCCATGTCGATCAACTCGCCGGTGCCGATTGTCGATGCCGCCATCGCATCGTTGTTCAACGCGCCGCCCACGAGCGTCAGCCCCGAGGCGCGAGCCATTTCGATCACAGCGGTGCCGCGATACATCCTCCACTCGGCCTGAACGGGATCACCCAACGGACCGGTGACGATGGACGTGCGGTTCGGCCCGCCGAGGGCTTCGAGGGTGCCTTCGCCACCGTCGGCCACGGGGAGTTCGACGCAGTCGTGGCCGAGCTCCCAACACGCCGAGCCGATGGCGGCGGCGACCTGAGCGCCGGTTGCGGTGCCCTTGAACTTGTCGACCGCTGCAACCACGCGCACCGCCGCAGCCTAGGGTTCGACGCCATGGGAATTGCCAACGACATCGCCTCGCTCGACGCCACTGCACAGGCCGAATTGGTGCGCAATGGCTCGGTCACCGCCGGCGAATTGGTGGAAGCCGCGATCGAGGGTGCGCAGCGAGTCAACCCGCAGATCAACGCGATCATCCACCCGCGGTACGAAGCGGCTGCCGCCGAGGCCGCCAATCCGGGCAGTGGTCCGTTCGCCGGCGTGCCGATGGTGGTGAAGGACCTCGGTTGCATGATGAAGGGCGAGCCGTATCACCTCGGGTCGCGAGGTCTGAAGTCGGTCGACAATCGTGGCTCGGTCGATTCGGCGCTGTACCGCAGGTTCCGCGAAGCCGGTTTCGTTGCGATCGGTCGAACGAACGCTCCCGAGCTGGGCAGCACCATCACCACCGAGCCGCTTGCCTACGGACCGTCGCGCAACCCGTGGAACCTCGACTACTCGACGGGTGGGTCGTCGGGAGGTTCTGCCGCCGGTGTTGCTGCCGGCATCGTCGCCGTTGGTCACGCCAACGACGGCGGTGGGTCGATCCGCGTGCCGGCCTCCGAGTGTGGTCTGGTCGGGCTGAAGCCCAGCAAGGGTCGCGTCAGTCAGGCGCCGCTCATCGGCGAGGCGTGGGCCGGTGCGACCATCGATGGCGTCGTCACCCGCAGCGTGCGCGATACCGCTGCGGTCCTCGACGCGATCTCCGGATACGAGCCCGGCGATCCGTACATCGCCCCGCCCTTTGCCCGACCGCTGCTCGACGAGGTGGGTGCTGATCCCGGCAAGCTGCGCGTCGGCGTGCTCGATCGCTCGCCGCTCGTGCCCTCGCATCCCGACTGCGAAGCCGCGGTCGCTGCTGCCGCAAAGCTGTTGGAGTCGCTCGGTCATCACATCGACCAGTCCTTCCCTTCGGCCATCGTCGACCCCGGCTTCCCGGACCGCTTCGTCACTGTCGTGGCCGCCGCCACCGCGTTCGACCTGAGGACCATCGAAGGTCTCATGGGCCGTCCGATCGCTGAAGGCGATCTCGAACCGGACAACGTCTTCTTCGGGCAACTGGGCGACTCGGTATCGGCCGTCGACTACTTGTCCACCCTCGACGCACAAGCCATGTGGTGTCGCGAGATGTTGTCGTGGTGGTATCCCGACGGACGGCAGCGCCGGCTACGACCTGTTGTTGACACCGGTGCTTGCCACGCCTCCGCCACCGATCGGATATCTGTCGGGCCCCGAGGGCGGCATGCGCGTTCGCGAGCTCCTGCAGTTCACGGCTCAATTCAACGTCACCGGCCAGCCGGCCATCAGTCTGCCGTTGTACTGGTCGGCGGACGGTCTCCCGGTCGGTGTGCAGTTGGTCGCCGGGTTCGGTCGCGAAGATGTGTTGGTGCGCATTGCTGCTCAGCTCGAGGCTGCACAGCCGTGGGCATCGCGTCGTCCGCCTGTCAGCGTGTGATGGAAGCCAGTCTGGAGCGTGCCGCGTACTGCGACGCGGAAGTGTTTGCGGACGAGCAACGACGTGCATTCGGTACGTCGTGGGTGTGCATCGGGCGCAGCGATTCGATCCGAGCCGAACCTGGTTCTTACCGATTGACGTCGGTCGCCGGCGAGCGAGTGCTGATCGTCCGCGACAACGGCGGGTTGTTGGGTGCCTTTGCGAACCGCTGCATGCATCGCGGTACCGAGTTGGTCGACTCCGCCTCGCCGGCGACTTCTGCATGCTTCGAGTCGGTGATCCGTTGCCCCTATCACTTCTGGGCGTACGGGTTCGACGGGTCGTTGCGAGCGTCCCCGTGGGTCGACAACATCGACCCTGCGGAGTTCAGCCTCCACCGCTATGACCTTGCCGAATGGGGAGGGTTCGCCTTCGTCAGGCTCACGTCCGACGGAGGCTCGTTGCTCGATGAGCTCGGTCCGATTGCGACGCGAGTCAGTCGATTCCCGCTCGATCAACTCGTTGTCGGCGGCTCGATCACGTACGACGTCGCCGCCAATTGGAAGGTCATCGCCGAGAACTACAACGAGTGCTACCACTGCGGTCCTGTGCATCCGGAGCTGTGCGATCTGGTGCCGTCGTTCCGCGTTCGCGGTGGCGCCGCGCTCGACTGGGAGCAGGGCATACCCCACCGGGCAGGGGCCGACACGTACACCGTCTCCGGCACCAGCGGGCGTGCGTCGTTCCCCGGCCTCAACGAAGCGGAACGGGTCAACCACTTCGGTGAGCTGATCTACCCGAATCTGATGCTGTCACTGTCGCGCGACCACGTGGCCGCGTTCATCCTGCAACCGATTGCGGCCGACCGCACCACGATCGAGTGCCAGTTGCTGTTCCATCCCGACGAGGTGGCCAAGGACGATCTTCGACGCGTACGACGCCGTCGACTTCTGGCACATGGTCAACCTGCAGGACTGGGCGATCTGCGAACGTGTGCAGCGCGGAATGACCAGCCGATCCTTCCAACACGGTTGGTACGCACCCATGGAAGACCCCAGTCTCGACATCCGTCGCTGGTGGATCGACCAAGATGAAGCTGTCGTAGGAAGTCGGCCAATCGCAGCGTTGGCGGTCTAACGGCCCTGAACCGTACCTTCGGGCGTGATAAATTGAGGTTCGAGAGCCCGATCGGCAACACTCAGACCAGCCAGTTCGCTTCCCATGACGGGTCGGTCAGTGCCGGCCGGTCGAGGCGAAACGGCTCGAGGTCGCAACCGGGATCTCGTCCGCCGGCCAAGGCCGCCAGCGTCTTTCCGAACCACGCGACGAACTTGTAGCCGTGGCCGGCGCCGAGCGCGACGTGGATGTTGGGATGGCCCGGTAACGCGTCGACAACGAAGTCGCGGTCCGGTGGAAGCGTGTAGAGGCACGTGGTGGTCGACAGTGCCGGACCAAGCCGGCCGTCGAACGCAGCGGACAGCGAACGCGTCCGTGCGAGCCAGGATGGCGGGGTCCGGGTCGAAGCCACGGGTGTCGGGATCGCAAGGTGCACCACCACAATCCTGGGCGATCTTCACACCGGGTCGGCCGAACGTCGGGAAGCCGTAGAAGGACGGGTCGTCCATCCAGATCCACACGGGGAAGCTGCCCAACTCGAACGCCTCGGGAGCGTCTGTCTCGTAGTAGGTGACCTGCTCGCGCGTGACGGTCAAGGGCAGCGACGTACCCAGCGGTTCGATCAGCGACGCCGTCCAGGCATCCGCGGCGACCACCACCTGTGCGGCCTGGACTTCACTTCCGTCGGCGAGGCGGATGACGACGTGGTCGTCGACCGGTTCGATCGCGACGACTGCGCTGTTGCCGCGCAGCGTCGCGCCGCGATCCGTCGCCAGTCGCTGCAGCAAGGGCACGGTCGCAGCCGGCGACACGATGCCCGTATTGGACTGATACAGCACCTCGGTGTCAGCGCCCACCCGCCATGCGGGCCAACGCTTCATCACATCGGCCGGTGACAGTTCGTCGAAGCCGATCTCGCAGGCGTCCATCGATTCGCGGTAGGTCTTGCTGTCGATGACGGCGCCCTGCGGGAACAGGTCGATGCCGCCGGTGATGTGCACGCACGTCTCGCCGCTCTCGACCTCGGCCTCGCGCCACGCCTCGTACGCGAGACGCGTCAGGCCGACGTAGTGAGGCGTGTGGTAGCTGTGACGAATGATCCGGCTGTGATCGTGCGACGCCCCGCGATGATGGCCGCCGAGATCGAAGCGTTCGAGCCCGATCACCGACTGTCCGGCGCGTGCGGCGAACCAGGCGGTGGCACTCCCGATGCCGCCGAGACCGATGATGGCAATGTCGTAGCGCTCCACGAGATTGCACCGTAGGCGGTCGTTGTACTGTCGCCCCATGACGGAGCATCGCCCACGTCCGCGCGATTGCGGCATCGAGATCGGCGCATTGCCCACGGGCCCGCACAACGCCATCACCGATGTCCCCGGGCTCCGCGTCGGGCATGCGACGATCGCCGAGCATTGCACCGGCGTCACGGTCGATCGTTCCCGACACCTTGGATTCGATGTTTCGTCGGCCGATGGCCGCCGGTACGGCGGTACTCAACGGAGCCGGCGAACTGACAGGCTCGCTGACCATCCGCGAATGGGGCACGTTGGAAACGCCCGTCGTGTTGACGGCGACGATGAGCGTTGGCGTGGCCTACCAAGGGGTCGTCGAGGCGACGCTGCGCGAGGTCCCCGAGGTTTCCGACGACGTCGTCGCTCCCGTCGTGGGCGAGTGCGACGACTCGTGGCTCAGCAATCCGGCGGCGATGGCTGTGCAACCCAACCATGTGTCGGAGGCCTTGGCCGACGCGACGGGCGGGCTGTTCGCGGCCGGCGCGATCGGTGCTGGTTCGGGCATGACGTGTCTCGGTTGGAAGGGCGGCATCGGGACGGCATCGCGCATTGTCGACGGCCAGGTGCTCGGGGTGTTGGTGCTGACCAACTTCGGCGCCCTCGAGCGGTTGTGTGTCAACGGCTCGCCGGTCGGGAAGCGTTTCGCCGCGCTCGGTCGAAGTGGTGAACGCGAGGCACCTGAGGGCAGTTGCATCGTGGTGATCGCAACCGATGCACCGTTGCTGCCCGCCCAGTGCGAGCGGGTTGCCAGGCGCGCCGGGCTGGGTCTGGCACGCACGGGTTCGGTGGCAACGCACGGCAGCGGCGAGATCTTCATGGCGTTCAGCACCACTTGCCGTTTCCTGCGCGACGCGCGTGGTCACGTCACACACGACGTGCTCACCGACCGTCAGCTCGACGGACTGTTCGAGGCAGCCGTCGATGCAACGGAGGAAGCGGTGCTCGACAGCATGTTCAGAGCGACCACGACGACCGGTCGTCACGGTCGTGTCGCCGAGGCGCTGCCGATCGAAGAGATGTTGGGGTTGATGTGATCCTGTCGATACCGGTAGTCGTCGCGCCCGACCACGTACGGCACGACGTCGCGACCGGGCGTGTGGTGCGGTGTGACCGAGGCCAGCGACGAACTGCCGGTGCGAGCCGAGATCATCGCCTCGGCATGTGCAGCGGCCGGCGCGCCGATCGTCGAAGCGGTCGACCACGGGCTCGACGCGTTGCTGCGCGTGCACGACCCGCAGTTCCTCACGGTCCTGCAGACCGCGTACCAGCGTTGGGTGGCCGACGGTCATCTCGAGTCGCCCGGCGTCCCATACGTCACGCCGTACTTCTTCCCTCCTGTGGCCGGCCGTCACGGGGGAGACCGCCGTCGTGGTGCGGCGACGATTCGAGCGGAGATCGGCTTCTACGCGACGGACACCATGACGTGCATCGGCGAGGGAACATGGTTGGGTGCCAAGGCAGCAGCCGATGCTGCGGCTACTGCTGCTGACCTCGTGGCCGACGGAGCGGGAGTGGCGTACGCGGTCTGTCGCCCGCCCGGGCATCACGCCGGGCCAGCGTTCTTCGGCGGTAGCTGCTACCTCAACAATGCCGCGGTTGCCGCCGCCCAGCTGCGTGCCGCCGGCCTCGAGCGGGTGGCCATCGTCGACATCGATGCCCACCACGGCAATGGCACTCAGGCGATCTTCTGGAACGACCCAGCAGTGTTCTACGGCTCGGTTCACGTCGACCCCGCCGCGGGCTGGTTTCCGCACACGGTCGGTCACTCCGACGAGATCGACGACACCGCCACCAATCGCAATGTGCCGGTCGCCCCCGGTAGCGACGACGTCGTGTGGCGCGAGGCCTGTGCGTCCTTGCTGGCGGACGTGGAACGCTTCGAACCCGACGCGATCGTCGTGTCGCTCGGTGTCGATGCGGCCGCCGACGATCCGAACAGCCCTCTCCTCGTGACCCACGCCGGCTTCAGTGCCGTCGGTCGCCATGATCGCCGACCTCGATCGTGCCACGGTGATCGTCCAAGAAGGCGGTTACGTGCTGACGTACGTTGGCCGGTCTCACTTTGCTGGTGCTCGAGAGTTTCCAATCCTGACCCAGTTGGTAGGCTTTCGCCCATGGCTGTGAACGTTCGAATCCCCACCACGATGCGCCCGATTGCGGGCGGTGCCTCCTCCGTACAGGTCGAGGG
Organism: Ilumatobacteraceae bacterium; assembly: GCA_963779295.1. Classification (GTDB taxonomy): domain Bacteria; phylum Actinomycetota; class Acidimicrobiia; order Acidimicrobiales; family Ilumatobacteraceae; genus JAENVT01. The sequence continues at coordinate 241,129 of CAVZXO010000008.1, read as the reverse complement.
CGTCACGCTCTCGGACGTGCTCGCCAACCTCGAGACCGCCCACCCCGGTTTCCACGAGCGACTGTTCGACGACACCGGCGCGCTGCGCAAGTTCGTCAACGTGTTCGTCGCCGACGACGACGTGCGCTACCTCGACGGTGTCGATACCAAGGTGCCCGACGGCGAGACCGTCAGCATCATCCCCGCCGTCGCCGGCGGCTGACACCTCGAGTGTTTCGCCCCCCGGGGTCCGAACACTCGACTCGGAAGCGAAAGGGCCCGCATTGCTGCGGGCCCTTTCTGCGTTTTCAAGTTGTGCTGGGAGCTGAGGGACTCAGAAGTCCTCCATGCCTCCGCCACCCATACCGCCGCCGCCGTCCTTCTCGGGCTTGTCGGCAACGACAGCTTCCGTGGTGAGGAACAGGGCTGCGATCGAGGCTGCGTTCTGCAGCGCCGAGCGTGTGACCTTGGCTGCGTCGATGACGCCGATCTTGACCAGATCCTCGTACACGCCGGTGGCGGCATTGAGGCCGTTGGCCCCCTTGAGGTTCCTGACCTTCTCGACGACGACGCCACCTTCCATGCCGGCGTTCTCGGCGATCTGCTTCAACGGAGCTTCGAGGCTCTTGGACACCAGACGAGCGCCAGTGGCTTCGTCGCCCTTCAGGCTGTCGGCAACCGCGTCGACGGCGGCCTGTGCACGCAGCAGGGCAACGCCGCCGCCGGGCACAACGCCCTCTTCGATCGCGGCCTTGGTGGTCGACACGGCATCTTCGATGCGGTGCTTCTTCTCCTTGAGCTCGACCTCGGTAGCTGCGCCGACCTTCAGCACGGCAACGCCGCCGCTGAGCTTGGCGAGACGCTCTTGCAGCTTCTCGCGGTCGTAGTCGCTGTCGGTGTTGTCGATCTCGGCCTTGATCTGGTTGATGCGACCCTTGATGTCGTCTTCCGTGCCGCCACCTTCGACGATGGTGGTTTCGTCCTTGGTGATGATGATCTTCTTGGCCTTGCCGAGCAGATCGAGCGTGGTGTTCTCCAGCTTCAGGCCGACTTCTTCGCTGATGACCTGACCACCGGTGAGGATGGCCATGTCTTGCAGCATCGCCTTGCGGCGCTCGCCGAAGCCGGGAGCCTTGACGGCAGCCGACTTGAACGTGCCGCGGATCTTGTTGACGACGAGCGTGGCGAGAGCCTCGCCCTCGACGTCTTCAGCGATGATCACCAACGGGCGACCACCCTGCATGACCTTCTCGAGCACCGGCAGCATGTCGCGTACCGATGAGATCTTCGATGACACGAGGAGGATGTATGGATCGTCGAGCGACACTTCCATGCGCTCCATGTCGGTGGCGAAGTAGGGGGAGATGTAGCCCTTGTCGAAGCGCATGCCCTCGACGAGATCCATCTCCATGCCGAAGGTCTGGCTCTCCTCGACGGTGATGACGCCGTCCTTGCCGACCTTGTCGATGGCCTCGGAGATCATCTGACCGATCTCGTTGTCGGCTGCCGAGATCGAGGCGACCTGGGCGATCTGATCCTTCGAATCGACTTCCTTGGCGAGATCCTTGATCGACGCGACTGCTGCCTCGACTGCGGCCTCGATGCCCTTCTTCAGGGTCATCGGGTTGGCGCCGGCGGCAACGTTGCGCAGTCCTTCGTGGACCATGCTCCAGGCCAGAACCGTCGCGGTGGTGGTGCCGTCACCGGCGACATCGTCGGTCTTCTTGGCGACCTCTTTGACCAGCTCGGCGCCGATCTTCTCGTAGGGATCCTCGAGATCGATTTCCTTGGCGATGGACACGCCGTCGTTGGTGATGGTGGGTGCGCCCCACTTCTTCTCCAACACGACATTGCGGCCCTTTGGCCCCAGGGTGACGCGCACCGCGTCGGCGAGCTTGTTCATGCCAGCTTCCAGTGCGCGACGAGCCTGCTCGTCAAATGCGATCATTTTCGCCATTACGTGTGCCTCCACGATGAGGGGATATGTCATTCGCACTCACAGTGCGAGAGTGCTAGCACTCTAGACCGTCGAGTGCTAATCCGGCAACGTGGAACCCCGCGATGAGAGATGAGCCGCCCGAGACCGCATATATCTCATCGCGCCCTCGGCCCGACGTCCGCGATGAGAGATATGCGGCGTATAGCGGCTCATCTCTCATCGCATCGTCGCTGCCGTGGTGGGCGCGGAACAGTGCAATTAGGGTGAGGCGATGGAAGTGGCGGTCGTCGGAGGAGGAGTTGGCGGCCTTGGCGCGGCATTGGCGCTGGCTCGGCGAGGGCACACCGTGACGGTGTTCGAACGAGACGACACCCCGATGCCGCAGTCGGCCGACGAGGCGTTCGACTGGGACCGCCGGGGTGCGCCACAGGTCCGTCACAGCCACGCGTTCCTGGCGCGTCTGGTGTGCCTGCTGAAGTCGGACTATCCCGACATCTACCAGCAGCTGATCGACGAAGGTGCCACCGAGATGCGGTTCGGCGAGGACCTGCCCGGCGACCATGGTCGGCTTCGAGCCCGAGCCCGGCGACGAACGACCTGTCGATGTTGGCGTGCCGGCGCACGACGTTCGAGTGGGTGCTGCGCCGCGCCGCGTTGGCCGAAGGGCGAGTCGAGTTTCGCACCGGGGTCGCCGTCGTTGGGCTCGTGGCCGACCCGGCGAGGTCGGGAGCAGCGCCGCACATCAGTGGCGTGCGGCTGGCCGACGGCACCGCAGTCAACATGCGATCTGGTCGTCGTTGCCGCCGGGCGCCGCAGTGGGTTGCCCGACTGGCTGTGCGATGTCGGCTGCGCGCCGATCGACGACGAGGTCGACGACACGGGCATCGTCTACTTCAGCCGCTTCTATCGACTTCGCGACGGTGCCGGCTACCCGCCGCGCACCGGTCCCATCGGCGGCGACCTCGGATATCTCAAGTACGGCGTGTTCGTCGGCGACAACCGCACCTTCTCGATCACGCTGGCCACACCCACCGTCGACCAGGAACTGCGCAAGGAACTGACCGATCCCCGACGTATTCGACTCGTGCGCCCGACAGTTGGTCGCAACGGCGCCGTATCTCGACGGTCGCGCCGAGCCGATCACCGAATCGGTCCACGTGATGGCCGGGCTGATCAACCGATGGCGGCAGTACGTCGTCGGCGAGCGACCGGTGGCCACCGGGTTCATCCCGATCGGCGATGCCGTGCTGTGCACCAACCCGCTCTACGGTCGAGGTTGCGCGACGGCGTTCTGGGGAGCGCACCTGATGGTCGAGGCAGTCGATGCTCACCCAGGTGACCCCGAAGCGATGCTGCTGGCCTACGAGGTCGCCCTGCGCTCGGAGATCTATCCGTGGTATCGGGCCAGCGTCGAGCAGGACGCAGAGGCTCGCCGCGTCGCTGCCGCCCTGCTGGCCGGCGACGATCCCGACGGCGATCCGAATGACCAGCGCAGCTTCATGCGCGCCGTGTTCCGCGACGGGCTGCTGCCGGCGCTGCGGCGCGACCCGGTGGTGTTGCGCGCCTTCTTCCGAGCGCTCAATCTGCTGACGGCTCCCGATGCGATGATCAAAGATCCCGATGTCGGCGCCAGGGTGTTGGCCGTGTGGCAGGACCGCGACAACCGGCCGCCCGAGCCCGCGCTCGGCCCCAAACGCCGCGCCGATTTGCTGGCGCTGATCACCTGAGTCAGGCGGTCGACGTCAGTCGTCGAGGTCGTTGATGCCCTTCGAGAGGTTGCCGAGCACATCGCGCAATTCCGATGCGCCGGGCAGTTCGACGAGGTCGGTGTCTTCGAGCCTTGTGTCGTCGAGCATCAGCCAGACGATCACGCCGACAACGCCGCCGATCAACGGGAACAGGATGAACGCCCACACCTGCTGCAACGCCTCGGTGTCGGGGTCTGCGAACAACGCGGTGGCCAGGCTGCGAATCGGGTTGACCGAGGTGTTGTCGACGGGAATCGAGATCAGGTGGATCAACGTCAGTGTGAGTCCGATCACCAGTCCGCCCATCCCCGGGCTGAACTTCTTGGTGGTGGTGAACAGCACGACCAGCACCAGCAGTGCGGTCAACAGCACCTCGACCACGATCGCCGAACCCAATCCGAAGTACGGGCCCGACCACAGGTTCGCGGCAAATTGGCCGCGCTCGAAACCATCCTGCCCGCTGGCAATTCCGAAGATGATGGCCGCCCCACCGATCGCACCGACGACCTGACCGATCCACGAATACACCGCCTGGGTCATGTCGACCTTGCGGGCCAACAGCATCCCCAGGGTGACCGCAGGGTTGATGTGGCAGCCGGAGATGGGGCCGATCACGTAGGCCATGATCAGCAGAGAAAGCCCGAAGCCGAGGGCGATGGTGAGAATGCGGATCAGACCGACCGCAGTCGTGGCATCGCCCTCCGGGAGCAGCCCGGTTGCCGGCAGCATGATGGCGACGCCGGGGCCTCCGAGCATCAGTACCAGGGTGCCGACCAGCTCGGCGGCGAGGATCCGACTGTTGTTTCGTGGCTCCATGCGGAAACCATATTCCGCTGCGTATCCGCGATTGGCTGATCCTCGGGTACCTTCCTGTGACATGGCTCGTCGTCGCAGTGAGTCGCTGCTCGTCACCGTCTACGAGGACGGCGCGCTTCGACGCCGTCCCGATGACGTGATCGTCGAGGAGCCGATGACGATCCAGCTCGACGGCAACATCGTCAGCACCACGATGCGCACACCTGGCAACGACTACGAGCTCGCCGCCGGGTTCTGCTTCAGTGACGGTCTGCTCGGCGGTGCAGCGGTGAAGGGCGTGCGATATTGCGCGGACGGTGCCGCCAGCGAGAGCCAGTTCAATGTCGTCACGGTCGAGACCGGTGGGAAGGCCCCCGTGCCGACTCCCCGCCTCGGCACCACCACCAGCAGCTGCGGCTTGTGTGGCAACGACTCCATCGACGCACTGTGCGATCGTCTCGAACGGCTCCCGATCACGCCACCGATCGACCTCCAAATTCTCACGGCAATGCCGAAGGCCGCACTGACAGGTCAGGGTCTGTTCTCGACCACGGGAGCCGTGCATGCCGCTGCGGCGTTCACCGCGACCGGCGAGGTGTTGATGACCCGCGAGGACGTCGGCCGCCACAACGCAGTCGACAAAGTGGTCGGTCGGATGCTGCTCGACGGACAACTTCCGGCGACGGGTCTCGGCTTGTTCGTCAGCGGTCGGGCAAGCTTCGAACTGGTGCAGAAGGCGTGGGCAGCAGGATTCGGAACGTTGATCGCGGTCAGTGGACCCACCGCCCTGGCCGTGGAGACTGCTCGCCGAGCAGGCTTGATGCTCGCCGGTTTTGTACGCGGCGAACGGCTCAACATCTATGCGCCGGAGCGAGTGCCGCTCTAGCCTGAACTCATGAAGAGCGATCCTGTTTCGCCGTCCGTCGGTGTTGGTGTGCTGCACCTGTTCTGCAAGCCGACGCCGATGTTCGAGGCCGAGGCAGCCGTGGCTGCGGTGAAGGCCGCGGAGGCCGCCGGCTGTCAGGTGGTCACGGTGGCAATGCTCGGGCACAAATGCGATGTTGCGGTGATGGCCGTTCACGAGAATCTGCGCGAGCTGCGCGCCCTGCAAACCTCGGTGCAGCACGCCGGGCTTGGACATCGTCGATTCGTATGTCAGCCTCAGCGAGGTCAGCGAATATGCGGCGCAGATGCCCGAGGAGATGAAGAAGCCCCGGCTGTATCCCACGATCCCACCGAACCACGTCGACTATGCGATGCCGGCGTGGTGCTTCTACCCGATGAGCAAGAAGCGAGAAGGCGACGCCAACTGGTTCACGCTGCCGTACGAACGCCGCAGCGAGTTGATGCACGAGCACGGCGCCAGCGGTCGCAAGTTCGCCGGTCGAATCGCCCAGTACATCACCGGGTCTGCCGGCCTCGACGACTTCGAGTGGGGTGTCACGCTGTTCGCCGTGCGTCCTGACGACCTCAAAGAGGTCGTGTACACGATGCGTTTCGACGAGGCCTCGGCGATCTACGCCGAGTTCGGTCCGTTCTACACCGGAATGGTCACGCCGGTCGAAGAGCTGATGGCATCGCTCTGATCCGGCGTCCTACCGGCCTATCCCGGTCAGGACTCGCTCTCTGAAGTCGCGCCCTGTCTCGTCGAAGCGGAATATCTCGAAATCGGCCTCGGTCAGGTCGCCGTCGACGCCGATGGTCAGTCGCCCGCCCGGCCCGTCGTAATTGATGTTGCTGCCGAACAACAGGTCGTCTCGGCACTGGGCGAATGTCATGCACGGCGACCCGCTGGCGCTGACACGCAGGGATCTGCGCGGCGATTGCTGCTGGCTGCGTCGATCCGCTCGCAAGCGCTGCGAGGGCAATGAGGTTGACACAGTCGAACGCGTTCGCTGCATAGGGACTGGGGTTGTCGGCACGTCGCGCCGAGATCTTCGAGGAACAGTGTGTTCGTGCTGTACGCGAGGGGCGACACACCGGTGATCCTCCCGGCCAAGTCGACGTCCATCGGCTCCGCCGAGGTGGAGGGGCGACGCATCGCATCGTTGACCACGTACTGAGGCCGAACGGTCGGTTCGGCAGTGTCGATCGTTGCCAACATGACCTGTCCGGAGGTCGGGTCGCCGAGCACCACCACGACACCGCTCGCCTTCGCGGCGACTCGGCCGGCGGCAGCGGCGATCGACACGTTGTTGGGCAAGTAGGGAACGGAAAGGACCGGTTCGATGCCCTCGTCGTGCAACGCGGTCTCCACGAGCTCTCGGAAAAGCTGCCCGTAGTCGTCGTCGATGTACACGACGGTCGCCTCGGTGGCGCCGGTGCGGTCGACTTCATCGGCGATCGCCAGGGCCTGCAGCGAATCGGATGGAATCGTTCGGAAGAACAAGCCGTCGTCGGGGAATTCGTCGAGCAGGGCAGCCGATGCCGTGGGCGAACAGGCAACGACACCGGCATCGACGATCTCAGCCAAACTGGCGAGGGCATTGATCGACGACGCAGGACCGACGATTGCGTCGACGCCGGCGTCGAACAGCGTTGCGAGTGCCGGGTCGACACCGACGCCCGTTACCCCCTCGTCGGCGGCGACGATGTCGATGAGTTGACCTCTGAGCCCGCCGGCCGCGTCGATCTGGTCTTCGGCGAGTTTCACAGCGCTGCCGATGGCCTCGCCGATGTCGGCGTTGGCGCTGTCCTGTGGAATCAGGACCCCGATCTTCAAGACGCCATCGTCCGTGCGAACTTTCGGCGCGGTTGTGGGGGCCGGCGTGAAGGTGGAGGCGGTGTTGTCGGAGTCGCACCCGGCAGCCAAAGCGATCAACCCGGCGGCAGCCAGGATGGCCGCACACCGAGTCGACGAAGGACGCATGCAGGGATTGTAGGGGGGCCGATCGTCGGCGTTCTCGACCTGAGACGACCACCTACGCCACAATGCATCGGTGATACTCGCGGATCGCGACCGATTGCTGGCCGACAGCACCCTGCTCGGTCGGGCGTGGTGCGAGGCGTGGACCGACGCGATCGACAACTGGTTGGCCGGGCTGTACAACGGTGTGTTCGCAGATCAACCCGGCGTGTGCCTGCTCGCCGTCGGTGGCACAGGTCGCAGGGAGATGTCGCCTCGCAGCGACATCGATGTGATGATCATCCATCGCGGCAGCCCCAAGAAGATCGAGGCCGGGCTCGCCGACCTGTGGTACCCGATCTGGGACACGGGCATCCACCTCGGGCACTCCGTGCGCGCCGCCAACCAGAAGTTGTCGGTCGTGGCCGATCAGCTCGACACCGCGACGACGATGCTGGCCGGCCGCTTCGATCGCCGGTGATCGTGCGCTCGCCGACGAGGTGCTGCAGGGAGTGCACAAGGCATGGCGGGCCGACGCCGGCGCATGGCTGGCACTCCTGCGCGAACGTGGGCTCGCCCGACATCGTGCCGACGGCGAAGTCGCGTTCCTGCTGGAGCCCAACATCAAGGAAGGCCGCGGTGGCTTGCGCGACATGCACGAGCTGGGCTGGATCGATGCCGCGGGCAGGGGCATCGCGACGGAAGCGCCCGCCGCGCTCGGCGCGGCCTACGACACACTGCTGCGCGCCCGGGTTGCGCTGCATCGTGTTGCGCCCATCGCGGGTGAGGTCCTGCGGCTCGAGGACCAGGATGCGATCGCACCCGCGGGGGCGTTCGGTACCGCAGACGATCTGATGGCTGCTGTGTCGTCGGCGGCACGCACCGTGTCGTGGCAGTTCGACCGGGCCTGGCACGCAGTGGCCCGCTCGGCCATGGCGCCGATGAAGCCACGTCCACTGGCATCGGGTGTCACGCTTGCGCAACGGCGAGGTGGAGCTCGGCGTCGACGTCTCGCCGGAGCTGGACCCGACGCTGATGCTGCAGCTCGCCGTCGGTGCGGCGCGCAGCGAGTCACCGATCGCCACCCGCGCCCTGGAGACATTGAACGACCGCACGCCGGAATGGCCGAAGCCGTGGCCGACCGGCGCGACGCAAGAGCTCGTCGCGCTTGTTGCTGGAGGGCCCGCGGGCGATCCCCGTGCTCGAGTCACTCGACCAGGCCGAGTTGTTCAGCAGGATGCTCCCCGAATGGGAGCCGGTGCGGTCACGCCCGCAGCGCAACGCGTACCACCGGTTCACGGTCGACCGGCATCTGTGGGAGGCGGCGACACAGGCCGCGCTGCTCGCTGACCGTGTCGCCAGGCCTGACCTGCTTGGTGATCGGAGCGCTGCTGCACGACATCGGCAAGGGCTACCCGGGCGACCACACCGAGCGCGGCGAGGAACTGGTCGCGGTGATCGCTCCACGCATGGGTTTCGACGAGCGCGACACAGCGTACCTGGTTGCGTTGGTGCGCCATCACTTGTTGCTGCCCGACGTCGCCACACGTCGCGATCTCGACGACCCGGCGACGATCGACATGGTCGCCGACGCTGTGGCAATCGCGGTGTTCCTCGACCTCCTGCACGCACTGACGGAGGCCGACTCGCTGGCAACCGGTTCCTCTGCCTGGAGCCCATGGAAGGCCGAACTGGTCGAGGAGTTGGTCGAGCGCGTCCGAATGCGGCTCGGTGTCGACCGACGGCCAAGAAGTGGGTCAGGAACGCAGCTCGCCATTCCCGACCGCCGACATCTTGGCGCTGATGGGCGCCGGCGAGCCTGCAGTGCACGTCGACGGACCACGGATCATCGTCGTCAACCACGACCGGCCTGGCACGTTCGGTCGCCTCGCCGGTGTGCTCGCCCTGCACGGCATCGACGTCGTCGGCGCACGTGCGCACAGCGACGAGCAGGGGATGGCTGCGTCGCTGTTCCGAATCGCCGAACCACGCCAGGGTGCTGACTGGGCAGTGATCACCGCCGACGTCCAACGGGCACTGGCAGGCGAGTTGGCGTTGTCGGCGCGTCTCGCCGAGCGCGCCCGCACGTACCGCCGTCGCGAAGCTCCGGCGGCCGCGGCGGCGTCGGTGCTGTCGCCATCGGTGGTGTTCGTCGACGAGGCCAGCAGCAACGCGACGGTCATCGAGGTGCGTGCCCCTGACTCGATCGGGCTGTTGCACCGGGTCGCCACCGCCCTCGCCGAGATGGGCCTCGACATCCGCCATGCGACCGTGCAGACGATCGGTCCCAGCGTGGTCGACAGCTTCTACGTGCGCACGTCCAGCGGCGCGAAGGTGACCAACACCGACCACCGTGCCGAGATCGAACGTGCGCTTGCTGCATGCCGTAGGGTCGCCGTCGTGAGCGACGCCGCGCCCAACGACTTCACTCGCGAGTTGGTGCGCTGGAGCGAGTCGCTCGCCGCGATCGCTCGAACGGGTCTCGGGTTCACCGAGAGCCTGTACGAACGCGAGCGCTTCGAGGAGGTGCTGCACGTCGCTGCCGACATCAAGGCCGCGGCCGACGAGGCGTTGGAGGTTCGCCGCGAGCGCGACCACTTCGTGCAGGAGTGGATGGAGTCGATCGGCGAAGGTGTGCCCGGCTACGTCACGCCGAAGGTCGCGGTTGGCGCAGTCGTCGGCAACGAGGCGGGCGAGATCCTTCTCGTGCAGCGTGCCGACAGTGGCATCTGGCTGTACCCGACCGGGTGGGCCGATGTCGGCTACTCGCCGGCGGAGGTCGTCGTCAAGGAGGTGCACGAGGAGACGGGCATCCACTGCGAACCCGTGCAACTGCTTGCTGTCATCGATGGTCAGCGGATGGGCTTCACCCGGTTCGCCATGTACCTGCTGCTGTTCCATTGCACGGCGACCGGCGGCGAACTTGCCGCACATCCGCTGGAGACCTCCGGGGTCGGGTGGTTCAAGCGCGACGAACTGCCGTGGCCGGTGGCCGGCGCGAACTGGTGGGGGCCGATGGCGTTCGCGGCAATCGATGGGCAAACGGTGACGACTGCGTTCGACGCGCCGCGGTCGCCGATGTGGCGAGGGCCGGTTCCTGAGGTTTTGGCGGGCTGAGATCTACTGCGAGTTGCCGCCCTGGTCGCGCAGGAAGCGCTCGACCTCGGCCATCAGTTCGTCGCTGTTCAGTCGGGTGTCGTCGATCGGTTCGTTGCCCGCCGGCCTCGTCGTCGTCATCGTCGTCATCGTCGTCGTCGAGTTGGCCGCTGTCGGCCAGCGACTCCAGCCGCGACACGTAGCCGATGAGATCGTCGTCGTCGCCGACGAACGCCGACACGCGAGCGTCGTACTCTCCGGCTTCGGCAACCAGTCGGGCAGTCGATGCCGGGCATCCCAACATCTCGCACGCCCGCTCGACCAGTGCCAGCGCTGCCTTGGGCGAGGGCACCTGCGAGGCATACGCGGGCACCGCTGCCCACAACGACGCGGATGCCAGGTCGACCTGCGCGGCCGCGTCGTGCAACACGCCGACGATGCCGGTCGGACCCTCGTAGCGCGACCGCTGCAGATCGAAGCGGTCGATCATCGTCTGGTCGGTGGCCGTACCCATCAATTGGACGGGGCGCGAATGCGGCACGTCGGCCAGCAGCGCGCCGAGGGTCAGCAGCATCGAGGCCTCGAACTTGTTGGCTGCCGCCATGATCTGTTCGCTGAACATGCGCCAGCGCAGGGCCGGTTCGGGGCCGAGCAGCAAGATCACGTCGCCGCCGGGCGTCGATGCGCTCCACAGACCGACGGTCGGCCACACGATCGATCGGCTCATCCCGGCGCTGAGGCGTACGTGCGGGCGCACCGTGGCGAAGTCGGTGAACTCCTCCGGGTCGATCTCGGCCAGCGGCTGGGCGTTCCACACCTCGATCAGGTGCCGCACGCTGTTGCTGGCTGCGTCGCCGGCGTCGTTCCAACCCGTGAACGCGGCGATGATCGTCGGCCGGTGAAGAGTCGGTTGGGCCATCCAGCGAACGTGGTCCATGGACGTTCACACTACCGACGTATGGCGTCAGTGGTCATGACGTAGGAGGCACCGTGGTTGCCTCGCGGGACGGCATGAGGATCTGCGACTCGAGGGTTGCCGGGTCGAGCGGTCTCGACAGCAGGAAGCCCTGCGCTTCGTCGACGTGCTCGTTGCGGAGGTGGTCCATCTCGCCTGTGGTCTCGACGCCTTCGGCCAGGTCTTCAGGCCGAGATCCCTGCCGAGTTGGACGAGGGTGCGAATGAGCGCTTTGGACTCCGGCGACGTCGTGATGGCGTGGGTGAACGCGCGGTCGATCTTGAGGCAGTCGACTGGGAACTGCTGGAGGTAGGCGAGCGACGAGTAGCCGGTGCCGAAGTCGTCGATCGCGATCCTGACGCCGAGTGCCTTGATCGCCTTCAGGCGCACGGCTGTGTCGGCGGCGTTGCGCATCAGCGCGGTCTCGGTCACTTCGATGATCGACGAACCTGGCCGTCGAGGCCGCTGGTGTCGAGCGCCTCGCTGATGTGATCGACGACGTTGTCGTGGTCCAGTTGCCGACCGGAGACGTTGACGGAGATGTCGAGTGTGTAGCCCTTGTCATGCCACTCCGCCATCTGTGTGCATGCCGTGAGCAACACCCAGCGACCGACCTCTTGAATCTGTCCGGTCTGTTCGAGGATCGGGATGAACTCGTCGGGCTCGACGACGCCGAGGTCGGGATGCTTCCATCGCAGCAGCGCCTCGACGCCGACCAGGGTGAGGTCCTCGAGGTTGTAGATCGGCTGATAGACGAGCACGAACTGGTCGCGCTCGATCGCCGACCGCAGATCGGATCTCCAGCTCGATTCGGCGGCTGATCTCGGTCTGCATCTCCGGATAGAAGACCTCGTACCGGTTCTTCCCGCTGGCCTTCGCCTGGTACAGCGCCACGTCGGCGTCGCGCAGCAGATCGCCACCGGTCTCGCGGTCGCCGATGGCGATGCCGATGCTGGTGTTGATCGTCAGCGGCATCGACGTGTCGTCGAGGTCGAACGGCTGGCGCATCACGTCGAGCAGCCGCTCGGCGACCAACTCGGGCGCGACTGTCAGCGGCGCGCCGTCGATCAACACGACGAACTCGTCGCCGCCCATCCGGCCGATCGTGTCGACGTCGCGCAGCGTGCCCGTCAGCCGGGCAGCGACGGCCATCAGCAGGCGGTCACCGGCCTCGTGGCCGAGCGTGTCGTTGACGTTCTTGAAGTCGTCGAGGTCGATGAACAGCGCCGCGCCGTTGGTGTTGTTGCGACGGTTCCTGGTGAGCAGCTGTTCGATGCGATCCATGATCAGCGTCCGGTTCGGCAAGCCCGGTCAACGCGTCGTGCAACGCCTGGTGGCGCAACTCGCCGGTTCGCTCACCGACCAACCGCAATGCGGCGGCCCGACCGGTGCCCAGCACCAGCACCAGCGCGGCGAGGACGAGGCTTGCGGCGATGCCGGTCAGCAGAACGATCAGCGCGCCCCGATCGTGCGATGATGCCGCTGGACGCCGACGACGGCGAACGTCTCGACCGTCCATCCATTGCCCACGTCGTTCGTCGTGCATCTGCGCACCTTCTGGGATCTCGCCACTGCTGAAGTCGGCGGACGGACAATGCGTCATGGAATCGGAGCGTTACCGCAGTCTCCGGTCGATCGCGCCAGGGCCTGGTCGAGCACGCACCTTCGGGTCGAAGCCCAGCCCGACCCAACCGGCGAACGCCGCCCGGCGTGCCTCGACGGTGCGCGGCATCGATGCCACCGAGGTAGAACGGCACCTGCACGGCGAGCGTGGGCGCGGCGCCGTTGCCGGTGTCGACTGACTGGTAGCTGCTGAGGCCCGAGTCGCGGGCGGCGAGGATCGGCACGCCTGCAGCTCCGGCGCAGTAGTCGAAGCCCGGAGGAGCGCCGGACCCGGTGGTTGCGGCTCTGCCCTGAGGCGAACAGGCAGTAGAACGGCCGATCGCCCGGAGGGATCAGCTCGAACGTGCCGGAGACGACCTGCGCCGGATCAGCCGCGACGATCGCCTTGTAGGCCTCCAGCTGCTCGGGCGTGACCATCACGACCTCACCCCATCCGAGCAGTTCCGGGATAGCGCTCCATGTGCCTGCACGGTGTTGGCCCAGGCGAGGAACTGGTCGTTGGTCGCGTATGGCGTGCCGAGGAAGAAGCCGGTGGCGCTGACCGCGAGGTCCATCTCGCGTTGAATCGCCAACCGAAGGGTCGAGGCGACCTCGGCCGACGACAGCGCCAGGTCGGCCTTCGAGCGTCTCCGAGTTGCGGTGCGCAACAGACTGAGCGGTGAGGGATGCAGCGAGCACGCCCGCGGTCAACAGCAGGGTCGCCAACACCACCGCTACCCAGATGTGGTTGCGCCGAGGAGACGGTCCCGAGCCCTGTCCCTTCGCTCGGCGCCCTCACAATGGACCTCCCTCGGAGGCTAGGAGCGCAACCGGGGTTCCAGAGCGACGCATCGTCGAGCAACATGCCGTCGCTCGTGTCGTCCACGCTACAGCGCTATCGGTGCTATGCAGCACGTCTCCGACGAGCGTGGTCGCACGGTCGCAGACTGTCGTAGGGTTGAGGCTGTGACCACGACCGTCGAGATCGTCGAACGACCCACCGACGAAGTGGTCGACGCGCTTGGCGCGCCTGCTGCCGCAACTCTCGTCGGCGACGCCGCCGGACATCGAAGAGTTGGCGACGATCATGGCCGATGGTTCAACCGTGTTCGTCGCCCGCGTCGATGGGGTGATCGTCGGCAGCCTGACCCTGGTGCTCTACCGCATTGCGACGGGCTTGAAGGCGTGGATCGAGGATGTGGTCGTCGACGAAGCCGCGCGTGGCCATGGCGTGGGCGAGGCTCTGAACATGGCCGCGCTCGATGAAGCCCGTCGTCACGGTGCCAAAGCGGTGAGCCTGACCAGCCGGCCGTCGCGTGAAGCCGCCAATCGCCTGTACCAGCGCATCGGCTTCTCGGCCCGCGACACCAACGTCTACCGCTACGACCTCTGACCCCGCGGACGTGCACGCAGCGCGAGTGTTTCCGTACCACCCGGGTGGTCGGCAGACACTCGGTTACCTACGCCGGCAGAAGCACAACGGTTCCATCGGTCAGGTCGGCACCGCGGAGGGCCACGTTGCCACCGCTGACACCCGACAGTTCGACGGTCAGCCACTGTCGTGTCCCGTCCGTCGTCTGCGACCTGCACGGCGTAGCTGCCGTCGAGCCTCGACACCAACGCTTCGGCGGGGGCGATCAGCACGCCGGCATCGTTCTGCAACGTGAGGGTCACCTTGACCGCAGTGCCGTTGGTGGCATTGGCGATCGGTGTTGCCGGGGCGATCACTGCCTCGACGACCACAGTGCCGTCGCGGTCGGCGGATCGAAGCCGGGAGACCGTTCCCTGCACATCGCCGATCTGGACTGCCAGCCCAGGTACGACCTGCGATTCGTCGCCAGCCGGCACGTCGACGAGCACCTCTTGGGTTGGCTGCCGCCAACGTCAGCACCGTGTCACCCTCGCCGACCGTGTCGCCGACCGCCTGGTCCACCGCGCTGACCGTCGTTGCCGACGGCAGGAACACCACCGACCCGAGTGTCGACGGTGCCCGTCTGCTCGACGCCCGAGACCCTGCTGCCACGCCTTCACCATCGTGCGAGTCGCCGAGTCGAAGTGATTGTCGACGGTGACCTTCAGCGTCGGGGTCGTACCCGAGAGCGCCACAAGGCTCGCTTCCAACTGGGCGATGTCGGCACCGTCGTCGGATGACGTCGACAACGAGCGCCACGCGGGCAGGGCGCCGTCGAGCGCCACGACCGGCGCGCCATCGACCGTGTAGAGCACGTCGCCTTGATGGATCGCGGTGTTCGCGGCGATGATCGATGTGATGGTCTGGGTGATCCGGGCGGTCGACGCCGGTCGACGGCCGGCGGTCGCCGACTCGTGCGGTGCCCGAGGCGCCGCCGGTTCGGAGCGCCGCCACCGCCGTTGGGTGCAGCGGCCGTTCCGCCGCGTCGCGTCGACTGGTGACGGCAGTCGTGGTCGTGGTCGTGTCGCACGACGGCGCGGCGAGCGGTGCGACGGTCGGGCGTCGGTCGGCTCGATCGTGCGGCTGTCGTCGGTGGTCGTGGTCGCGGCGGTGTGGTGTCGGGCGTCGTGGTCGGGTGTCGTGTCGGCGTGTCGTCGTGGTGCGGGCGTCGTCGGCTCCGGTGTCGTCGTCGGCACGGTGGTGGTCGAACAGTCGGCCGACGACCAACGGCGACGAGAGCGCGGCCGGATTGGCGGCTGCGGTCGGGGTCGTCGTAGCGCGTGGTCGATGCTGCCGGTGCGAACTCGAACTGGTACTCGAACTGGTCTGGCCCTCGATGCGATGGAGCACGGTCAGCGTCGATGACAGCTGAACGATGCCGTCGATGCGCTCGGTCGTGGTCAGGTCGCCGGTGCTGACCGTCGCCGTCTTGAAGATCGACGGCGCCTCGACTGCTGTCGTCGGCTTCGGTCGGCGAGCGGCGATCGCGACGGCCGCGCCGCCGGCCAGCGCCAAGCAGACGACACCGGTGGCGATGGCACGCGCGTGCGGCGACGTCTGGTGGATGCAGCCATGTCAGTTGCCCCGCAGTGCTTCGGTCGGTGGCAGGCGGGCCGCCCGTGCCGCCGGGTAGAGGCCGGCGATGGCGCCGATCGCCAGTGCGGCGACCACGCCGCCGCACGATCGCGATGGGCGGGACGACGACCTCCCAGTTCTTGGTCGACGCGTAGACCGCGGTCACGGCGGCGCCGAGCCCGACACCGACCACGCCGCCGGCTCCGGCGAGCATGATTGCCTCGGTCAGGAACTGCCGTCGGATGTGGGCCTTGGTTGCGCCGAGCGCGCGGCGCAGCCCGATCTCGCTTCGCCGTTCGATCACTGCGATCACCATCACGTTGGCGATGCCGATCCCGCCGACGAGCAACGCGACCGCTCCGAGACCGAGGAACAGTGAGGTGAACGCGGTGCTGGCTGCATCCTCGGCAGCGAGTGCATCGGATGGGCGCGTTGCCTCGACCTCTTCAGGCGTCTCCGGGTTCACGGTTGGCGGCAGCACGGTTCGCACGGCGTCGATGGCACCTTCCTCGGTGCGGACGTAGATCCGCTCGGGTGCGATGTCGTCGCCGACGACGTAGGTCTCGGCGGCGCCGATGCCGATGATCGCGCCACGGTCCAGTCCCTCGGCCGCGGCAACCGGATTCAGGATGCCGATGACGGCGAACCAGTCGTCGCCGATCCGCACGCGCAGTTCGTCGGCGACATCGACGATCCCGAGCTTCTGGGCGGCGACGGAGCCGAGCACCACGGCCGGGTAGGTGCTCGTTGCGTCGTCGAGCCACTCGCCGTCGGCGAGCGATGCGTTCAAGGTGGTCAGCGAGCCCGTTGTCGGCAGCGAAGACGGTGATGCCGCCGTTGATGCCCTCGGAGATCGCGTCGGTACGCCGCACCGTCGCGTCGACAGTGGCGATCGAGCTGACCGCAGTGACGGGCCCGATCCGACTGACCATCTTCACCGCATCGGAGGGCAGCGTCTGATCGCCGCGGCCGAAGCCCTGCCCGGCCTGGACTTCGAGCAGATTCGTACCGAGTGCTCTGATTCGCGTCTGTAGCTCCTCGCGAGACGATGCCGAAAGCCCGAGCACGCCGACCATCGCGGCGATGCCGATTGCAACGCCGAGCGTCGACAGGCCGGTGCGCAATCGACGGGTTCGCAGGCCGAGCGCGCCGACTCGCAAGATGTCGGTGGGACGCAAACGCGAGCGGTAGGCAGCGGTGGCGATACTCATCGCGATGCACTCACCGGAGCGCTGGGTGCGAGCTCGACCGACTCGATCGAGCCGTCGCGCATCGACACTCGTCGAGGCAACGATGCCGCAAGCTCGCGGTCGTGGGTGATGATGAGGATTGTTCGGCCTTCGGCGTGCAGCTCGCGGAGCAGCTCCATCACGGCTCCGCCTGAACGGGAGTCGAGGTTGCCGGTGGGCTCGTCGGCCAGCACGATCGAGGGCCGATTGACGATGGCCCGGGCGATCGCTACTCGTTGCCGTTCACCACCCGACATCTGGCTCGGCGTGTGCGTCAATCGCTGACCGAGACCGACACGCCGCAGGGCCTCCGCGGCGGCGTCGCGCCGATCGGCCAGGGACTTGCCGCGGTACAACAATCCATTGGCGACGTTGTCGACAGCGGTCATCCCCTCGAGTAGGAAGAACGATTGGAAGACGAACCCGATGAGGTGTGACCGGACTCCCGACAATTGACGATCACTCATCGCCGACGTGTCGACGCCGGCGACGCGGACGATCCCACTGGTCGGTCGATCGAGCGTGCCGATGATGTGCAGCAACGTCGACTTGCCGGAGCCGGACGGTCCGACGATTGCTGCCAGTTCGCCGTCACGCACTTCGAGTGACACCGAGTTGAGCGCACGGACCGGCGGCTCGCCCGGGTACTCCTTGACGATGTCGATCAGCTCCAGCGCGAGATTCGAGGTCGCGCTGAGATTGGGTCCGCCGAGACCGGTCATGATGGCACGACGACGTCGGTGTCGGCGGTGAGGTTGCCTTCGACTTGCACGAAGCCATTGGTGAACAGGCCCGGCGTGACGCCGACCAGCGTGGTTTGGTCGGTGCCGTCGGGATTCTCGCCGGTGACTTCCTCTACCGCGTAGCCGCCCTCCTTGAGGGCCACTAGCGCACTGACGGGTACGACGATTGCGTCGGGAATGCTTTCCGACACGACGCGTAACGTCACGGGGATCTCGACGAACGAGTCGACGGCCGCCGGAATGTCGTCCACGCCGATCGTGATGGTGACTGTCGGCGTGTCACCGGGGGTGCCCGTCGTATTGGCTGCGACATTGCCGACGTCGACGACAGTGCCGGGCTGCACGGTTCCGTCGGGGAACTCGACGTCGATCGTTGCGCCCAACGCGAAGGTCTCGTCGCCGATCGGAGCGGTCGTCGTCACCTGCCTCGACGGTGCCGTGAGTGACAAGACCACGCTGTCGCCTTCCAACACCGTGCCATCGGCGATCAGTGCGGTCCCGACCGAGAGGCCGGCGGGCACGACGGTGAACGAGCCGGCAGGAACCACGAGCGTCGCCGGATCGGCAGTGATTCCCAGCGACGCCAACCAGGCCGTCGCTGCGGCGGCTGTCGCCGAGTCGAAGTGGTCGTCGACGACCATCGTGGCCTCGGCATTGAAGCCGAGGGTGTTCAGCGCCTGCTCGAAGAGCTTCACGTCGGCACCGTCGGATACGCCGTCGGACAAGTCCCGGGTGAGCACCGGAGTGGCTGTTGCGTCGCCCTCGATTGCGATCACGGGGAAGCCGTTGCTCCAGAACAGAACCGTTCCGGTAGCCACTTCGGTTCCCGCCGCGGCCTGGTGATCGATCGTCGCGCCGGCGAGTCCGGCGACGAGGTACTTGCGCTCGGCCTGTCGGCCGACCACCAACGCCGACCCGGTACTGACCGAACCACCGACTGTGGCCGACACGGTGTCGACCAGCAGGCGGCCTGGAATGAAGACGAGTTCGCCTTCGGTGATCTTGCCGTCACCCGTCAGGCCGAGGCTGTCTTCCCACGCCGTGACGGCGGCCTTCGTCGCCGAGTCGTAGCTCTCGTCGATGACGATTTCGTGCTCGGGATCGAACCCGAGTTGCACGAGGTTCATCTCCAATTGTCGAATGTCGGCGCCGTCGGTCGACGATGTCGACAGGTCGCGGTAGCCGGGGGTGTCACCGATCATTGCAACGACCGGAGCGCCGTCGATGGTTGCCACGACGGTGCCGGCGTCCACGATGTCGCCGCCGGCGACCACGCTGGTCACGGTTCCCGCGACGGGCGAACTGACTGTGGCCGACGTGGTGAACCCGAGTGTTGCAGTGGTCTCGTCGTAGGTGACGAGATCGAGTTGTTGAACCTTGGCGGTGCTCAGCTCCACCGGTTCGCTCGCGACCGTCGTGGTGTCGTCCTGATGTGACGCCAGCATGTAGCCACCGCCGGCACCAACCGCAAGAGCTACCAGACTGAGCGCCGCTGCCGACGCCCGCCTCACGGTGTGGTCGCAGTCGTATTCGAATCCGGAGGCTGGAATGCCGCCGTCATGATCGGCTCGCACGTCTCAAGTGCAGCGGCCACGGCCGGATCGGTGTCATCGAGACCAAGTTGCTCGATCATGCGGGCCGTTGGATCGAAACCGGCTCCACCCCTGGGCCGCCGGGCGCGCCGCCCGCAGGAGCGCCATCCGGAGGTGGCCCACCGAAGCCTCCGCCCGGGACTGCTCCGCCTGCGGGGATCGAGCCGTCGGGAGCGCCACCGGCTCCGCCACCTGGCGGACCGAACGTGATGTCGTCGACGTCGAGGCCTTCGTCACGAAGACACGCGGTGAAGTCGCTGAGGCTGTTCTGAATCGCTTCTTGGTCGATGCCGCCGCCGCGACCACGACCTCCGAATTGGACGCCCTCCATCAGATCGCCGCATGCGGTTATCGCCGTCTGGAACTCGTCGGACTGCGGATCGATGCCCGAGTCCGGGCCGCCGAGCCCGCCGGCGGTTGGATTGCCGTCGGCGTCGAATGTGGGATCGGCCATGTCGACGCCGTTCTCGCGCATGCATGCTGCGAACTGCAGCAGCGCGTCCTGCGTGTCGTCCGGCGATGTCGTGTCGGGAGCGGTACCCGTGGTGGAGCCGAGCGAGGCGACCTCTGCGGATGCGCCCCCGCCGGTGCCGCAGGCGGTGGCGAGGAGAGCCAGTGAGATCCCGAGGACCGCGATCGACTGACGATGTTGTATACGAATGTTCACACCGTGATGGTGGACTGCACCGCCTAAGCGCAGGTCGTACCCGTCCTAAAGTTTGGTGAGAATCGGTACTCAGCCGTTGGCGGCGCGCAGTACGTCTTCGGCGGCCTGGCGGACCTGCCAATCGCGATCCACCAGCGCCGCTTGCAATGCGGCATCGACCTCCTCGCCGTCGAAGGGGGCGAGCGCCAGCACTGCTCGCCGTCGCACGGCCGGCTTGTCGCTGCAACCGTGGAGGATGGTTGGCAGGCCGCGCGGATCACCGATGGCGCCCGAGCGCAGCTGTCGCATGCCTCGCGCACCAACGCATCGCCGGACGAGACTCCGAGCTCGATCAACCGTCTGCAGCACGTCGTCGTCGACGACCTCCTGCTCGCCACAGGCCCACGCGGCCGCCTCGACGACCGTGACGTCGGCGTCGTCGAGCAGGCTGCGAAGCGGCACGCTGGGGCGTTGCCCTGCGATCATCGCTGCCCGTCGCCGCACAGCGGGCGCCTCGTCCAGCATCGCGGCGCGCAGGTCAGCGTCGGTCAGCACACCCAATCGCATCGTCGCACCGAGTGCCAGTTCTCGGGCGACCGGGTCCGCGTCGGTCAGTGCGCCACGCGCGGCATCGATGTCACCCGTGTGCCCGGCGACCGCAATCTCCCTCCACCGCGAGGTCATTTCTTGAGCATGTGCGACAGCGTGATGACCAGCCAGGAGGCACCGAAGCCGATCAGCGTGGCTGCGATCATTCCGGTGAGAACGGCCATTGTGCTGCCGGCGCCGAGCGCCCACACCTTCCGCCACCATGGTGTGCGGCGGTGCAGCGGCAGCTTCGGCTTCGACGACCGGCAGGCCGACCCTGGCGCGCCTCTGTCGGAGGGCGCGTGCCGGATTGGCCGTGGCTCTGGCAGGCTTACGCCAACCCGCCGCAACGAGTGCCAGAATGGCAAGGACGGCAATCCAAGCAGTAGCGATGGTGAGTTCCCTGGTCGACACGCAAGAATCAATCGTAATAGAGCCACGTGCCGAGGTGCGTTCGCCGAGCCGCCGCCACCTGTATTGGGCCATCCCGCTGGCGGTGATCGGGTTCATCGCGGTCGGCATCGTGGTGGTCACCGCAGTGCTGCCGAGCACGCTCGTCGCGACCAAGCGCGACTGCGCAGCGCGCGACGACGCCGGCGTGTGCACCGAGGATGGTCCGTCCGAGCGGGTGCAGTTCGCGATCGTGCCCGCAGATGCCCAGCCCGTCGAGCCGCGGCTGTCGATCGAAGGCCCGACGGTGTACGGCGGCGACGGGCAGGTGCTGTTCGTCACCGTTCGAAGCCCGGAACTCAGCATGCTGCAGTGGTGGGTCGGTCGAAACAATCCGGCAGTGTCACCGAAGAGCTACTCCGATCTGTTTGCGACCGAGACCCCGCAACAGCAGACCTCGCGTGGCCGACGAGACATGCGCACCGCGAAGGAGACAGCGGAGTTCGTGGCGATGAGCCGGCTCGGTTTCGATGCCAAGCTGACGCCTGGCGAGGTGGTCATCGACCAACTCGTCTGTCTGAAAGCCAGCGAAGATGGCAGGACCTGCGACCAGTTCGCACCCTCGGACGAGTTGCTGAATCCGGGCGACACGTTGCTGAAGGTCGACGGCACGTCGCTGGCTGTGGTCGATGACCTGGCGCCGATCCTCGCCAAGCACAAGCCGGGCGACAAGGTCGAGATCGAGTACGAGCGTGACGGCGAGCAGGGCAGTGGCGTGGTCGAACTGATCGCTTCGCCCGAGGAGCCCGAGCGGACGATCATCGGCTTCCTCCCGACCGACACGGCGCGAGTCACTCTTCCCGACGATGTCGAAGTCAACATCGACACGGAGTCGATCGGCGGACCGTCGGCCGGGCTGGCGTTCACGTTGACGTTGATCGACCAGTTGTCGGAGGGCGACCTGATCGGCGGCAATCGCGTTGCCGTGACCGGCACGATCGACATCAACTCCAAGGTCGGTGCGATCGGCGGTCTCACATCGAAGGCTTCGGCGGTTCTGCAATCGGGCGCGAAGTACTTCCTGGTACCGACTGCCCAAGGCGAAGAGGACATCGCCAACGCCCGCAAGGTGGTCGGCGACCAAGTCGAGATCATCCCGGTGGCCACCCTCGACGAGGCGTTGGCTGCCTTGGAACGGATCGGTGGCGACGCGTTGCCTGCCGCCGAGGCCGACGTGCCGGCCACCGATCCACTCCGTAGCCGAGCCGCCGCGCCGCGTCAAGTGATTGCCACGATTTTCGTGGCCCGTAGACCTACGCTGGCGCTCAATGGCACTTTCGTTTTCACGTCCTGATCCTTCGTCGCCCGACGCAATTGCATCGGCCGCGTTCTCGACGTCGCGACGCGGTTACGACCAGAACGAGGTTCGCGATCTGCTGAGGATGGTCGCGGCCGAGATGGCCCGGCTCCAAGAGCGCGAGAAGTTCCTCGAGCGCGAGCTGCGCACGGCGCAACGTGGGTCGACGAACTCGGTCGTGGCCCTCGACGAGGAAGTCGTCACCCGCATGCTCGGCGAAGAGGCGGCGCGGATCTTGCAGACCGCTCGCGAGGCAGCGTCGCAGATCAAGATCCGTTCGGAGGATGGAGCATCGCGGATGTTGCGCGAGGCAACCGACGAAGCCCAGAGGCTGCGCGAAGAGGCCGAGGTCGAGGCGGCGCGTCGACGTCAGGACGCGTCGGCGGACGCCGAGTCCGAATTGGTGATGGCCAAGCAGCAGGGCCGCGAAATGGTCAACGAGGCGCGTGCGTATCGCGAGCGTGTGCTCAGCGAGTTGGCTCGTCGTCGCGAGTTGGCCCGTCAGCAGATCGAACAGTTGATGCACGGCCGCGATCGTCTGCTGCAGGCGTTCGAGCGGTCGAGGCTCGTCGCTGTGGACGTGATGGCCGAGCTCACTCCGCTGGGCGAGCCTGCTGAATACGTCAACCTGGCGCCGACCACCGGCCCGGTGCCGCTGATGGTTCCCAACCAGCGTCCGGTCGACGAACC
Organism: Ilumatobacteraceae bacterium; assembly: GCA_963779295.1. Taxonomy (GTDB): domain Bacteria; phylum Actinomycetota; class Acidimicrobiia; order Acidimicrobiales; family Ilumatobacteraceae; genus JAENVT01. Next base: position 217,949 of record CAVZXO010000008.1, on the reverse strand, counting down.
GGGCGAGCTCCCGATCGCCGTCGTGGTCGTCGAGCCGACCGACGATGTCGACGCCGCCGAGGGCGACGTGGGAGACGACACGATCGCTGTTGGCGTCGGCGAAGTGGACGACCCCACGGACTCCGTCGAAGTCGTCGAAGTCGTCGCCGAGGAGCCGTCGGAGACACCCGAGGTGCTCGAGCAAACGATCACCGAGGAAGATGTCGACAACCCCGTGCTCCTCATGCGCGACATGCACGAGGTCCACGATCACGACGAGAGCGACGATGCCCGCAAGGCTGCGCCAGTGGTCGCGCTGTTCGGCGGTGACGACGACGACGAGATCGCCGACGCCGGTCCCACCGCATCGGTCGACGACCTGTTCGCCCGGCTTCGTGCTGCCCGCGCCGAATCAGTGGTCGAACGAGCCCAGGACACCATCGCCCAGGAGTCGGAAACGGAAACGGAGACGGAGTCGGCAACGGAAACGGTCGACGACGCCACGGTCTCGCTGACCATCATCGAGGATCTGGCTGTTTTCCAAGCCTCGCCTGAGGCGCCGGCGATCGAGGAGGCACTCGACGGAACGTTGTTCGGCCAACGCGACGCCTCACTGACGCCGATCATCGTGGCCTGCGCCCGCAAGCTGAAGCGGGTCCTTGCCGACGAGCAGAACGAGATCCTGCACACCTTGCGGCGCAACGAGCCCGTTCGCACGATCGACACCATGCTGCCGTGGGAGACCGAGCAGGCCGAACGGTATTCGGCCGCGATCAGCACCGAGCTCGACAAGGCTGCACTGATGGGAGCCGCCAGCATCGACGCCAAGGGCTCCGCCAAGGAGCACAAGGCCGACATCAATCGCGCCGGCGCTACCAAGGGCGCCATCGAGGCACTGACGACCACGCTCGTCACCCCGTTGCGCGAGCGCCTCGAGCGTGCGGTCGCCGATGCGGGCGGTGACAACGGCGAGCTGGCCGACGCAGTGCGCGGGATCTACCGCGAGTGGAAGACGCAACGCATCGACGAGCATCTCGACGACATCGCCCGTGCCGCATTCGGTCGTGGCGCGTTGGCTGCGGTCATGCCGGGTACTCCGGTGTGCTGGATGGTCGATCCAAATGGTCCGGCATGTCCGGACGCCGAGGACAACGCATTGGCCGGTGAGGTCGGCGCTGGTCAGGCCTTCCCGACCGGTCACACCTGCGCCCCCGCCCACGAGGGATGCCGCTGCATGCTTGCGTTAGCACCCCGCTAGTCTCGCCAGGGTGCGGAACCCAAGTGATCTACCGCCTCGTTCGGCTTCACCGATGAGGCCAAGGCGATTCTCCGACAAAGGTCGCATCGCCTTGATCGCGGTGGCCGTGGTCCTGGTCGGCGTGCTGCTGTTCGGGCGATTCTTCGCCGGCTTCTACACCGACTATCTGTGGTTCGACTCGGTGGGCAGGGCCGGTGTGTTCTCCACCATGTTGCGCTCGAAGCTGCTGATGTTCTTCATGTTCGGCGGAGTCTTCGTCGCGCTCGCAGTGCTCAACCTGGTGATCGCCGACCGCCTGGCGCCGTCGGCGTTCTCGGCCAACACGCATCCGGTCGTCGAGCGATTCCACGAGTTCTTCGGGCACCGGCTGCGTCCGTTGCGGATCGCCGTGGCCACCATCGCCGGGCTGATGTTCGCTGCCCCGGCGGTCGGGCACTGGCAGGACTGGTTGATGTTCCGCAACTCGCAACGGTTCGGGATCGCCGATGCTCAGTTCAGTCACGACGTCGGCTTCTACATGTTCCGGCTTCCGTTCATCGCGTTCGTGCTCGACTGGCTGTTCGCCGCGCTGGTGTTCATCACCTTGATCGTCGTCGCCACTCATGTGCTCAGTGGCGGCATCATCATCCAGCCACCGCGGCCGAAGGTCCGCCGGGCGACCAAGGCCCACGTCGCGGTGCTGCTGGCAGCGCTGGCGGTCGTCGAAGGCGGGCGACTACTGGCTCACTCGGTACGAGCTCACGACCGACTCGCGTGGATTCGTGCGAGGTCTGCTGTATTCGGCTGCCAAGGCACAGTTGCCGGCTGTCGTGTTGCTGACGTTGATCGCGCTGCTGGTCGCTGGTCTGTTCCTCTCGACGTTGCGAACCAACTCGTGGCGCATTCCCGTCGTCGCCTCCGCGCTGTGGGCTGTCATCGCACTGATCGCCGGGATCATCTATCCGGCCGCCATTCAGGCGCTGGTTGTCAACCCCAACCAGCGCGACAAGGAGGCGCCGTACATCGTCCGCAACATCGACGCCACCAACCATGCGCTCGGCATCGACAACGTCGTCCGCAAGGAAGTCGGTTTCGCGCGACATCACCGAACGAGCGCTCAGCGACGACACGACGCCGCTGCAGAACGTTCGACTGCTGAAGCCCGAGGCGATGGTCGGCCGCTTCCGTACCGACCAGAGCCAGCGAGCCGGTTTGACCATCAACGATGTCGACCCCGACCGGTACGAGCTCGATGGCAGGGTGCAGCAGGTGTCGATGGCGGCCCGCGAACTCGACCTGTCGTCGATCGCCAACAAGTCGTGGCAGGGCCAGCACCTCATCAACACCCACGGCTGCGGTCTCGTCCAGGCGCCGTCCGGACAGATCAGCGACCGCCGTCCCGTGTATCCCGAGGTCGAGCTGGAACGTCCGGAGATGTACTTCAGCGACAACATCTCCGGCTACGCGATCGTCGACACCGGCGTCGCGGAGGAGACCTGTCCCGGCTACCCGGACCCTGGTCCGTACTCCGGAACGGGCGGCATCGAGCTCAACTCGGTGTTCAAGCGTATGGCCTTCGCACTGAGCTACCTCGACTACAACATGATCGGATCGAAGGCGATCGATGACGATTCGCGACTGGTGTCGATTCGTCGTGTCGAGGATCGTGCCAAGAAGCTCGCCCCGTTCCTGTCGTTCGACAACGATCCGTATCCGGTCGCGCTCAACGGGCGTGTCCTGTGGGTGATCGATGCCTACACGACATCCGATCGCTATCCCTACGGCGAGAGTGGCGATCGCAACCAGCTGAACCCGGGCAGTGGCCTCGACCACCCGTTCAACTACGTGCGCAACAGCATCAAGGTCGTCGTCGATGCGTACGACGGGACCGTCGACTTCTACATCATCGACGACGCTGACCCGGTCGCCAAGGTCTGGCAGTCGGCGTTCCCCGGGCTGTTCAAGAACAAGGATCAGATGCCGGCCGGGCTCGACTCGCACCTCCGCTACCCGGAGGAACTGTTCCGTGTGCAGACCGCGGCGTACTCGAAGTATCGATTGAGTCCGGAGGCGTTCTTCGGACGTACCGGGGCATGGTCGGTCGCCCAGGCGCCGATCGCTCGGCCGAGAGCCGGGGTCGTCGTGGCCGCCGCGAACGCCAATGCCGACAACGAGGCGTCCGCAGCGCAGCAGGACGACCTGGCCACCGAATCCGGTACCGAACGGTTCGTGCCGTACTACTCGATGTTGCGCTCGCCCGGCGAGAGCGAGGCTTCGTTCAAACTCCTGCGTCCCTTCGTGCCGTTCTCCACCGACGACAGCAAGCGCAACCTGCAGGCGTTCATGACAGCAAGCAGCGACCCACAGGACTACGGCTCGCTGGTTGCCTACGAAGTGACGTCGGCCGAGGACGGGCCGTTCACGGTGTCCAACACGATGAACACCGAGTCCACGGTGTCGCAGCAGCTCAGCCTGCTCAACATCGAAGGCACCGACGTGGTGTTCGGTGACCTGCAGATGGTGCCGTTGGCCGGAGGCCTGCTGTGGGTTCGCCCGGTCTATGTGCAACCGACCGTGATCGACCAGCGCGTGTCGCAGCCGACGATCGAGTTGGTGCTGGTGTCCCAGAACCAGAATGCCGCGTTCGGCAGTTCGCTCAGTGGTGCATTGGCGAAGCTGTTCCCCGGCTTCGACGAGGAGATCGGCGATGTCGTCGGCGACGACCAGGGCGATGGCGTCGACAATCCCGATGACGGCACGGCCAGCCCGCCGACCGATCAGACGCCTGCCGATCTACTCGACCAGGCCGAGACATTGTTCGCCGAGGCCGACCAAGCACTCCAGAACCAAGATCTGGCCACCTACCAAGCGAGAGTGGACGAAGCTCGGGCCCTGGTGCAACAAGCGTTGTCAGCGCTCGACCAGGGCTAGGTGCGGCGACGTTGCCCAGCGTCGATGCGTCAGCTGTCGCTGCGACCGCGCCGTAGCTGCTCGGCCAATGCCGCGAGATCCTCGCGGAACGCGATCTCGTAGCGGGCCTGCTCGTTGGCCAGCTTGACTTGCCCGCCGCGCAACGCATCGACGACTTCGTCGTTGACGACACCTTCGGTGACTTCGGGTACCCGTTGTCCGAGCCCGTCGATGTCGCGGCCGAGTTCGCTGAGTTGATTGGCCAGCTCGATGCTGACGTTGGTCAACCGCTGGTCGAGCAACGCCATGTGCTCGCGGACAGCGCGAGCCTCGGTGTCGCTGGCCGTCGTGCGCTCGAGCAACAAGCGCGATCTGCACTTGCATTTCCTCGCTGGCACGCAGACGCTCGCCGATCTCTTGGAGCTGGAGGCGAACGTCGTCGTCTGCTCCACTCGGCTGATCGGCGATCTGCGAGACACGATCGCGCAACGCCGACACCTGTCCGCCAAGCTCGGCCTGAGCGGCGACGCGGGCATTGAGCTGTGCCAGTTGCATCGCCAGTCCATCGATGGTTGCGAGACGGGAGTCGACGCTGTCGAGATCGCCGACGCGTTCGTGCATGGCTTCGACGCCGGCGACTCGTTCGTGAAGTGCCTCGACCCCGGCAACGCGTTCGTGGAGCACGTCGATCTCGCCCATGCGCTGCTTGAAGTGGTCGATCTCGCCGAGGCGATGGCGGATCTGGTCGAGATCGTTGACCCGCTGCTGCACGGCGGCGATTCGCTCGAGAGTCTCGGGATCGGGCCCCGATGACTGCGGCGGCGGTGGCATCGCTGCGGCCTCGGCAGCGGCTGCGGTCGCGGCCTCGAGCTCGGCTCGTAGTTGGGCGATCTGTGTCTCGAACTCGGCGATCTTCGGGGTGTGGTCCTGCAGCCCGAAGAAGCGGTTCTGGAGCGCGTCGACCTTGGCCGACAATTCGTCCGTGGCACCGTCGTTCGACGAAGCTCCGCCGCTCGGCGCTGCTCTCGGCGGCGCTTTCGGCCACCTGCTGCTGCAGCTGCATGACCATGGTGGCCACCTCGGCGATCTCGTTGCGCTCTGTCGTGAATTGCGATGCTGCGGCATCGAGCGAGCTCAGCCGTGCCTCGACGATCGCCCGTGCCTGCTCGCTCTCGTCGAGCCGCGCCTTCATGTCGATCAATTCGGCGCGCAAGGCCAGGAAATCGGTCGGATCGACGCCGACCTTCTTGCCCATCTTCATCGGCTTGGCGGCCTTTGGCGGCTTCGGAGGATCGGGCCTCGGCGGCGGTGGAGCCAGCTGCGGCAGAGGAGGCTCGACCATTGGCAGCAACTCTTCCAGCCTGTCCATCGCCTCGTCGCCGGTGGCAGGTTTGGCGCCCTGGTTGCTGGACGATGATCGACTTCGGCTTCTTGCTGAACAGACCCATCTATGGCGCTCACTTCTTGGGGTTGTGATCGAAATGGCTGTTCGCTACCGTACATCCTCTACTCCGACGCGGGGTGGAGCAGTTCGGTAGCTCGTCGGGCTCATAACCCGAAGGTCGCAGGTTCAAATCCTGCCCCCGCCACCAAGAAGACCTGGTCAGGAGCTATTTCTGACCAGGTCTTGTCGTACGCGTGCGTCTGCAACCCACTGCAACCACCGCACGTGGTTGACGGGCGCTGTCGAGCCGCCGTGGAAGCACGAGCCAATCTACGCGACATTGGCACGTCATTGACCGCGGTCTACCGCCATTGCGCCTGCGGCTGCACCTTGGCCGCCTCACTTCGAGTCAGAACCCGAAGGTCGTCGTTCGATCGGATGTGTCAGCGTGGCGGTACCGAATGGCTTCGTTTGACGGTCTTCATCGCTAGTTGTGAGGTCAGGGTCTGCACGTGTGGGAGCGACGCAAGGTGATCCATGTAGAGGGTCTCGAAGGAGTCGGCGTTCGCTGTTGCGATGCGGAGCAGGTAGTCGGGTTGACCCATCATCCTCATCGCTTCGACGACATCGTCGACTTCTTGAACCGCGTTCTCGAACTCGGACAACGACTCGCGCGTGACTCTGGAGAGGGTCACCCAAACGAGTGGCTCGTACGAGCGGCCGATGACTGCGGGGTCGATGAGGGCGGTGTAGCCGCGAATCACGCCGCTCGTTTCGAGTTGCTTGACGCGTCGAAGACACGGCGATGCCGTCAGTCCCACCCGGTCGGCCAATTCGATGTTGCTCAGGCGAGCATTGTGTTGCAACTCGACAATGATTGCGCGATCTATGTCATCCACAGCAGATCATGCTACAAAAGGCCGCCGATGATCGGGAATTCGCAACCCAATGCGCAGTCATTTGGCGCATACTCACCGAAGGGCGCTTCGAGGCGTCGACCGGAGGGATAGTCAATGGATCTGACCAAGTACGCGGCGTTGAGCTTCGATTGCTACGGCACGTTGATCGATTGGGAGACAGGCATTCTTGAGCGTGCTCCGGCCGTGGGCAACTGAGCGCGGCCTCGAAGTCGACGACGAGCAGCTCTTGCTGGCGTATGCGGACCACGAGTCGACGGTTGAGCGTGAGTGGCCGACGACGCTGTATCCGACGATATTGGCCGAGGCGTTTCGCCGTACCGGAGTCTCCCTCGGTGTTGCGGTCGACGAGACGTGGGCGGTACGCCTCGGTGACTCGGTGCCGGATTGGCCTGCGTTCTCGGACTCGAGAGCGGCGCTCGCTGCGTTGGCCGAGCACTACCGGTTGATCATCGTGTCCAACGTGCACCGCGCCGGTTTCGCTGCGAGCAACTTGCGCCTGCGGGGCGATTTCGCGGCGATCATCACGGCCGAGGATGTCGGCGCGTACAAACCGGCTGACCATCACTTCGTCGCGCTCGATCGCTCGTTGGGCGAGCTTGGGATCGAGCGGAACGAGTTGCTGCACGTCGCGCAAAGTCTCTTCCACGATCACGTACCGGCCCGTCGGCACGGACTGCAATCGATCTGGATCAACCGCCGTCACGATCGATCCGGGTGGGGCGCGACACCAGAGCCAAGCGGCGACTACTCGTACGGACTCGAGTTCGCCTCGATGGGCGACTTCGCCGCCGCCGTCGAGACAGCGTTCAGCGCCGCTGGAGTGTCGTGAGCATCAAGCCGACGATCGCGTGTGATTGCCCGGTGCTCCCGTTGCCGGTACTGATCCGCGAGCACCTCCAGGTCGACTCGGTGACTCTGGGCGAGATCGACCACTTCGAGGCCGGGGTCCTGACCGTGAACGCAACCGCGTCGGTCGAGGGCGGCTCGGAGGTCATCGCAGTCAGCGTGGATGTGATTGCTCCTGGAGAGCGCAACGTCGCATGCGACACGGTCCTCGACTTCTTCCCGATCGCGGTCAAGGCCGATGGTGTCGTTGGTTCGGGTGTCACGAGGATCGCTGATGGTGTCGTGATGATGGTCACCGCGACCGAGGCCGACGGCACCCAGGCCGGCGAGTTCGGTGACTCCCATGGCATCCTCGCCGAGCGGATCGACAGCTCGGCGTGCGGTGTGCCCGACGACGACGTGTGGATCGTGCGGGTCGCTGTCACGCTGCGCGACGGCGTCGCCAAGATCCGCTCCGGGCCACACGCCGCGCATCGGGCCGCAGACGCGGTCGCGCAACGGCTCCGCGCGACGCTGCTCGCCGCGCCCATCGAGGCAGTGACCCGACGCGACGAACTCGAAGAACCGCGTCGTCCGGGCGGGCTCCGTGTCGTCTACGCGAAGATGGTGATGGGTCAGGGAGCGATGCACGAGAAGCTGCTCCTGCCCGTTGAGCCGCACGGTGTGCGCGGCGGACGGTCGATCATCGATCTCGGCCAGGGTCCGGTGATGTTGCGCGTCAACGAGATCCTCGACGGCGCGATCCACTCGCTGTGCTGCGTCAGCCCATCCACCAAAGAGACCACTCTCCATCACGGCAACGACCCGATCCTCGAACACCTCGCCGGCGATCCGAACATCGATCTCGTCGGTGTCGCCGTGTTCGGCAGCCCAGCATCTGAAACCGACAAGCGGTTCACTGCGGAGCGTCTCGCTGCGATGGTCTCCGCTGCGTCACCGGAGGGGGTGATCGTCGCCACCGAGGGTTTCGGGAACAACCACATCGACTGGTCCCACGCGATCGCCGGGATCCTCAAATACGGCGTCCCGACCGTCGGCGTGACGTGGGCTGCCGAACAAGGCCGGCTCGTCGTCGGCAACGAATACCTCGTCGCGCTGGTCGAGACCAACCGTTCTGCCGACGGCCGCGAGACCCTGCGACTCGGCGAGAACACCGCCACCCGCGCGGTAGCGAAGCGTGCGGTGTCGATGCTGAAGACGTTCGTTGCCGGCATCGACATCGCCCCACCACCAGCGGAGTGGGACTCGGCGGTGATCGACCGGAACCAGGCGCTCGCCGACGAAGCCGGTGTCGGCGGCCTCGCCGACGGATTGCAATCGGAGATCCCCGTCCACACCCTGCAACCACCGCCACTCGCCGAGCTGCGAGTGCCTATCAGCCAGGCCATCATCGCGCTGGTCAGCGCCGCCGGGCCGTACGTCGTGGGTGACCGACCGTTCCGCGGCGCAGGCGACCACACCTTCCGCGAGATACCCGCCGACACACCCATCGCCCAGATCACGTTCGGCGTCGGCAGCTACGACCACACCGACGTCAAACACGACCCCAACGTGATGATGCCCATCGAACGCCTCCGCAGCCTCGTCGACATCGGTGCCGTGGGCGCGACGACACCCGCGCACATCGGGTTCAACGGCGGTGGCGGCGACCTCGAAGCGCTCCGGTCCGTGACCGCCCCGCAACTGCTCGACAAGCTGCACGCAATGCACGCAGACGCCGTGATCTTCACCGGTGGTTGAGGCTCCTGCCATCGCTCTGCCGTGACTTTGCAGAGACTCATCGAACTCGCTGGGATCCCCACGGTGATCATCGCCAGCCTCCCCACCATCGCGCAGCAATCCGGGGCGCCACGCATCCTGTCCGTCGACACACCGATGGGCGCAGCGCTCGGCCAACCCGGCAACGCCACCCAACAGACCACGATCCTCACCGCAGCACTCGACCTTCTCGCCCGCACGGATCAGCCGGGTCTCATCGTCGACGCGCACCAGACCTATCGCACACCCCAAACCTGACGACGCTCGATCGATCGCAGGCGCGGTTCATCGCGGTCTTCGCCGCGATCCGAGGCTCGCACTTGTGATGGGAGGGCTTGCGCGGAGGGGCGTCGATCGGTCCGGGGGCGACGGCGTGGATGCGTATGCCGCGTTGGGCGTACTCGACGGCCGCTGAGCGGGTGAGGCCGATGATGCCGTGTTTGGATGCCGAGGAGGCGGCGCGGCCGGCGTGGGCCATCAGTCCGGCGGTCGAGGCCATGTTGACGATGGCGCCGCCTCCGTTGTCGAGCATGTGTGTCAGTTCGGCTTTCATGCTGTGTAAGATTCCGGTGAGGTTGATGTCGATGACCTGCGCCCAGTCGGCGATGTCGATTTCGTGCACGTCGACGAGGCGCGGGTTGATCCCGGCGTTGTTGAGCGCGAGGTCGATTCGGCCGTAGGTGGTGACGGTGTGGGCGATGACTCGGGCCATGTCGTCGTAGCGGGTGACGTCGGCGGTGATTGGTGTTGCCTCGGCTCCGGTCTGTCGGTTTTCGGTGGCGACGAGGTGATCGCCGAACTGCTGGGCGGGTCGGCATTCGATCCCCACAGCACCGTTACTGCGGGATATGTTTCCCGCGAACAGCAGCTGATTCCCGCGCTGGTGCAGCTGCTTCGCGCGGCCTTCCCCGCGCAGGAATCCGAAAAGTAAAGGAGCAACCTGATGTCTCAAAAGTTCTATCACGTGGCACTCGGCAGCAGCGGCATTGTGCTGTCGTTGCCGATTGTCAACGTCAAAGGCACCGATCTCGCCCTCTTCAATCCGCGTGGCAAGACCGGCCTGAACAGCGGCTGCGCCCAGCTGTTGGCTGCGAAGTTCCCCAAGGAAGCCACGGTCATTCTTATGGCAGCCGGCAAGGCCGAAGGGCTGCTGCAGGCAACTTCCGAGGCCGCGGGCATTCCCGCCGTCGTCGCCGTGAAGGAAATCAAGCCGTACATGACGAACATGGTGTCGATTGACGTCACCACCGTCACCAGCAACCCGCAGCAGCTGCACATGGACGAGGAATCGCTGGCGATGATGAAGGGCGCCTTCGTGATCATCCTGGACGACGTCGTCTCCAGCGGCGCCACCGAGAACGTGCTCCAGAAGTTCATCGAGCATGCCGGAGGCACCCACATCGGCACCGCGGCGGTCTTCACGGAAGGCACACCGCGCGCCGACGTGATCTCGCTGGGCCACCTGCCGGTGCCTGCTGTTCCCAACTGAAGTTGCGCGTTAACGCGCAGCCAAAACCCTCCCAAGCGCAGTGCGCGAAGGAGGGCTTCTTATTGCGTGCGGTGGCGAACACGTCGAGGTGCCGCGGGCCGCTGCACTGTTCGAAGGGCTCGTCTACAACTGCGAGCAGATCGAGAACTACCCCGAGCGCTACTAGTCCCCACGAGAGGTCGAGGTCGACCGCCGGACCGCGGAACGGCTACCCCGCCACTGCGGGTCATTGTCAACACGGGACCGTGGGCTGCTCGTAACCGAGGGTTGCAGGTTCGCCGATCGGTGCGACGCACGTCGACAGTGCACGGGTTGCATGTGGGTGTCGCTCCCGGCGCGCCGGACAACTGCTGTGTTCAGCCGGTGATGCTGTGGTGCCACTCCCGGATATGTTGGGCGGTGAGGGTCGGGTTGTCGCACATCGGGAAGTGGATGCCGCGCGGCACGCGGCGTTGTTCGATGCCGGGTACCAATCGGCGCCAGCGTTTCTGGAATCGGAGGTAGTCGCCGAGTGAGCCGAACAGGGTCAGGGCGGGGCGCTTGCCGAGCGCGCCCATGGTGGCCGCCGCTTGGTCGTAGATCGTCGTGTTTCGGCGTGCGTCTCGGAACAGGCGGTGCATGTTGCGGCGTGTCGATCTGTCGCGAAGGCCCCGGCGGAATGCCTTGCGGCTGGGTCGGTCGAGGTGTCGCCCGACGCCGAAACGGGTGCTGGTGCTGTTGGGTATCAAGCCGGTGAAGGCGTCGAACTCGCGCATCGGCGCCAAGCCGATGATCCACAGCATCGATCGGAACATGATGCCTGACGGTCGCCATGCAAACGTGTTGATGGCAGCGATCGCGGCGATGCGGTCCATCCGCGTCGAGGCGGCGGCGAGCGCTGTGACGCCGCCGAGATCGTGCATCACCAACGTCACGTCGTGGAGGTCGAGGTGGTCGATCAGGGCACCGATCACATCCCGGACGGTTTCGAGTTGCTGCTCTCGGGCGGGCACCCGGTCAGAGAGTCCGTTGGCTTGCGCATGACGCTCGGAGGAGCTGCCCATCCTGTCCCGGTGGCGGCCACCGGTCTAAGAAGGAGCGGGGTTCATGTCGGTGGGCGACGGAAGCGATCTCCCTGAAAATGGTGTCGAATCGTCAGCTTGCCGGAGCGGCGAACTCGGCGATCGGTCCACGATTCAGAGAGACTCGATCACCGTCTCGCGTCGGTGTGGGATCGCACTCGAGATTGCCCCAGCGGTGACGTTCCATCGACGCAGCCAACACATCGACCTCGGGGCTTGAACGATTTCGAGGACCGTCGTGCGCCTCCACCAGCATCCGCTGCGGCGTGTCACCATCGACGAACCCGAGGTACGGCCCGCCGTAGTCATAGCCGATCAATCGCTGCAGGCGCCCGGGGAAGTCGCGTGCAACCTCGGGCGGGTTAGCGAGATATTGGTTCTCTTCCTGACGCAACCAACCGAGGGAATACGTCAATAGCAGGCCGGTGCGGTTGACGTCCGACACGTTGGCGCCACCGCCATGGATGACACCGCTGAGGTACAGCAGCACGGAACCCGCCGGCATCTCGGCGGCAATCACTTCATCTGCGAAGGGTTCGCGGTCTTCCTCCCATCGGTGACTTCCGGGCACCAACTGCGTCGCACCGTTGGATGCTGTGAAGTCGTTCAGCGCCCACATCACCGACAGCAACGTTGGCGGCGAAGGATGACGGAACGGGTAGACGTCGCCATCACGATGCAACTGCTGCGCCGCCGCTCCAGGGAGCAGATGCATCATCCCGGAGAAGGTCAACTGGTACCTCGCACAGTTCGGTTGCAAGACCTGGTCGCCGAATGCGAGAACCGTCGGGTGGATGGCAAGTTCGCGCACGGCAGTCGACCGGCGCAGCAAACCACCAAGTCGTTTGGTTCGTTCGCCGAGGAACGGCGTGTGACCGACTGGCGCTTCGTCGAGTGCCGGGAGCAGCTGCTCGAACGCTGCATTGGTCAGATCGGGAGCTAAGCCTTCGACGATGACGTACCCCTTGTCGAATAACGTCTCGACCAATGGCTCGACAGGAGTGCTCGAATCGGTAGTCGTCATCGCGGCATCCTAAGCAGCTCTCTGTTGTGTCGACGAGACAAGGAGCACGCGGCATTGCGCCCCGGTCACATCACCCCTGAACGTCCTGTGGAGTGTGTCGGGGCGCACCCAGGTGGGCGCCAAACACTCCACTGGAGCTTCGTTTGAGACTGGTGTCGAAGGACCGACCTACCGATTCTCATTCGTCACTGGCGATGACGAGCTCGGCGTCCATGCAGCGAACTCCTCGCCGCGCAGCGCGCAGTTCTTCGCCACTATGGTTTCCGTGTGAGGTCCGGCTCAGCGAGGGCGCGGATCAGATCCGTCGAATGCTCCGCCACAAGTGGTCGGTACCTGTTGAAGGGGATCGGTCGATGTCCATCATTCAAGTACACGACGTCACAGCACCCGCCTTCGCGTGACACCACGATCGACGAACCTCATCCGGGCGAGACCCCTCGCCGAGAGATCGTCAAACCTGGTCGGCCAGCCCAACTCGCCTGGCGGCAGGCGAACGCACTCGATATGAGTCTTGACTCATGATGAGGTAAGAGTCATACTGTGAGAGTGTGGGAGATCGAGGTCACCGATCAGTTCGACGAGTGGTGTCGACGCTGACCGATGACCAACGAGAGGCGGTCACCGATCGAGTTGATGTCCTTGCAGAACGTGGGCCTGATCTTGGTCGGCCGATCGTCGATCGAATCCACTCGTCGAGACACCAATCGATGAAGGAACTGCGAGCCGCGAAGGGCGGTGCGTTGCGGGTCTTGTTCTGCTTTGATCCGCGCCGACAAGCCATCCTGTTGCTCGGTGGCGACAAGACGGGTGCTTGGAATGAGTGGTACGAGTGGGCGGTACCGCTCGCCGATGACCTGTACGACGAATACCTCCGCGAACTAGAAGAGAAAGGATTGATCTGATGGCACGAACCAAATTTTCTGCACTCCGCGACGCAGTCGTCGCGAAGCCTGGCGCCACCGACCGGCTCGCCGCGTTGCGTGTCGACACGCTCGAAGAGATCCGTCTCTACGAGCTTCGCCATGGCGAAGCAATCAGCCAGGTCGAACTGGCCGGCCGTCTCGATGTCACCCAAGGGGCGATCTCCAAACTGGAGCACTCCGAGGACGTACGTGTCTCAACGCTGCGCCAGTACCTGGAAGCGCTCGGCGCACGACTTGAACTCGTCGCCGTGTTCGACGACGACGCCCGCCGCGTCCCGGTGCACCTCGGCAAAGGCTCCGCAGCCTGACCAACCGGCATCGCGAAATATGTACCATCCATGTACCAACACAACGGTAAACAGCGGTACACAGAGGGGAACAGCGGTCAACACGAAATGCGCTCTGACCAGGTGAAAAGCCTTCTACCAGGTACGCAGCAATCGTTCGGACGTGGTCTCATAACCCGAAGGTCGCAGGTTCAAATCCTGCCCCCGCCACCAATTTGAGGGCCCGATCCGTGAGGATCGGGTCTTCTTCGTTGTTGACCTCGCGCTGATGCCGAAAGACCTCGGTGATCGGGCCAACAACCCGATGGGTGCGTGTCCATCAACGTTCCGCTGTTCGCGGTCAGCGGGTCGTGGCAGCCACCGTGCGGGCAACGACCGACGAGTTCGTCCATTTCGCCCAGTGAGCCTGTTCGGGAAGGATGGGTGGTGCACCGATGCGGTGGTGCGAGATTCGGAGGTCGACGTGGACGACATTGCAGCACGACTGACACGCCGTGGGTTCCTGGCGAGCACGATCGCTGCAGCGCTGGCGGCGTGCAGCAGCGACGGCGACAGCGCGGCGACGACCTCGACTCCGGCGAGCACGACCGCGCCACCCACCACTACGGCAGCAGCGACCACAACGACCGCCGCCACAACGACCACCACTGTCCCGATCCTCACCTCCGATCCGTTCATGCTCGGTGTCGCATCCGGCGACCCGCTGCCCGATGCCGTTGTCTTGTGGACTCGGCTCCTGCCGACCGGCACGCTGCCCGACACTGACATCGACGTCGAGTGGGAAGTGGCCACCGACGCCAACCTCGCTGACATCGTCGCCTCGGGTACCGCCACCGCCGTCGCCGCGCTCGGCCACTCGGTGCACGTCGACGTCACGGGGCTGCAGCCCGACAGCGAGTACCACTACCGCTTTCGCATCGGCCAGTACTCCACGCCGCCAGCCCGCACTCACACGTTCGCCGCTCCGGGCACGACTCCCGATCTGTTCCGATTCGCCTTCTCGTCGTGCCAGAACTGGGAGCAGGGTTACTACGCCGCCTACCGCGACCTCGTCGAGCAGGGTGGCATCGACGCGTTCGTGTTCCTCGGCGACTACATCTACGAGTACGCCACCGGTGGCTACGCCGACCCACGCGGCCGCGTTACCGGCCAAGCGTTCGAGTGCACGAGCATCGAGCAGTACCGCCAGCGGTACGCGCTGTACAAGGGCGACCCGTTGCTGCAGGCCGCTCATGCACTGGTGCCGTGGATCATCACGTGGGACGACCACGAGGTCGCCAACGACTACGCCGGCGCCAGCGACGAGAAAGACGACCCACGCGACGTGTTCCTCGCCCGCCGCGCCGCCGCCTACCAGGTCTGGTACGAGCACATGCCGGTGCGCCTCGACCCACCGAGCGGGCCCGACTACCAGATCTACCGCTCCTTCGCCCACGGCGACCTCGTGCGCTTCCACGTGCTCGACACCCGCCAGTACCGCGCCGACCAGCAGCGCAACCCCGCCTTCCTCGCCTTGCTCGGCGACGCGGTACAGGTCCGCAACGAGGCCTTGGCCGCCTCGCTCGACCAGACCATCCTGGGTGCGGAACAGCGGCAGTGGCTGGTCGACGCGATGTCGGCTTCGACCGCGGTCTGGGACGTGCTCGCCCAACAAGTGTTCATGTTCGGCGCCAACGCCGTCGCCGGCTCCGACCCTCCGGTGATCGTCGTCGACACATGGGACGGCTACGCCAACGACCGCAGGCTCGTGCTCGAGGCAGCCAGCCAATCCGTCGACAACCTCGTCGTGCTGACCGGCGACTTCCACTCCGCAGCGGTCGCCGACCTGCGCACCGATCCGTTCGATGAGACATTGCCGGTGGTCGGCACGGAACTGATGGCGTCGAGCATCTCCTCGTCGTTCTTCGACGCCAACCTCACCGTGGCGCCACTCGTGACCGGGGCGATCGCTGCCAACCCGCAGATCAAGTGGTTCGACGCCAAGCGCGGCTACACGGTCTGCGAAGTGACGCCCGATCGGTGGCTGGCCACGTTCAGATCGGTCACCGATGAGTTCGACGAGGCATCGCCTGTCGCCGAGGCCAGCGCGTGGGAGATCACCGCCGGAAAGCCGGGCGCCATCCAAGCGTCGTAGGTGCACGCCGGCACGCCGGTACTGTCGACGACCATGAGCAACGACAGCGCTGAGTCGACGCCAGCAGGCCCGCTCGATGGGCTGGTGATCGCCGACCTCTCGCGGGTGCTGGCCGGCCCCTATTGCTCGATGCTGCTCGCCGACCTGGGGGCGACGGTCATCAAGGTCGAGAGCCCGGCCGGCGACGAGACGCGCACCTGGCGACCACCAGAACACGACGGCGTCTCGACCTACTACCTTTCGATCAATCGCAACAAGCAATCGATCGTGCTCGACTTCTCCGACCCCGACGACCGGGCGTTGACTCACGAGCTGTTTCGCCGCGCCGACGTCGCGATCGAGAACTTCAAGCCGGGGGGCCTGGCCAAGTTCGGGCTCGACTACGAGTCGGCCAAGGCGATCAACCCGGCGTTGGTCTACCTGTCGATCAGCGGGTTCGGCACTGCCGAGGGGTCGTGGCTGCCGGGGTACGACCTCGTCGTGCAAGCGGTATCGGGGATGATGAGCCTGACCGGCGATCCCGACGGGCCCGCCTACCGTGCCGGCGTCGCGGTCTTCGACGTGATGACCGGCCTTCACGGCATGATCGGATTGCTCGCCGCGCTGCGGCAGCGTGAGCTCACCGGTTTGGGTCAGCACGTCGAGGTCAACCTGCTCTCGTCGGCGATGTCGGGTCTGGTCAACCAGGCCGGTGCATTCGCCGCCGCAGGTGTGGTGCCGCACCGCATGGGCAACGCCCACCCCAGCGTCTACCCCTACCAGACGATGCCGACCGGCGACCGCGACGTGATCATCGCCGCGGCAAACGACCGCCAGTTCCGATCACTGTGCGAAGTGATCGGCCTGTCCGAGCTCGCCGACGATCCGCGCTTCCGGCTCAACGCCGACCGGACGGTCAATCGCGCCGCGTTGCACCCACTGCTCGTCGACAAGTTGCGAACGTGGTCGGCCGACGACCTGTTCATCGCCCTCAACCGCGCCGGGGTGCCGTGCGGCCCGATCAACAGCATCCAAGAGGGCATCGAGCTGGCAGCGAAGCTCGGTCTCGATCCGCTGGTCACCACCGGCGAGGGCGACCGCGCAGTCGACTCGCTGCGCAACCCGATCAAGTTCAGCGCCGCGACACAGCGCTACACCTTGCCGCCGCCGACGCTCGGCGAGCACAGCGACGCGATCCGCAGCTGGCTCACCGATTCCGGCTGAACGCCCCTCGACAGACGGAGGCCACGATGCCCATCCCTCAACCGACGTATCGCACCGGCCTCGGCGAGTCCGACGCCGACACGATCCGGCTGCTCGGCCATGACCTCGCCGCCGACCTGCTCGGTAACGTCACCTTCGGCGAGCTCGCCTACTGGCTGATGACCAAGCGCCGCCCGACCGCCGGCCAGCGCGCCCTCTTCGAAGCGGTGCTGGTGGCACTCGCCGACCACGGGCTGACGCCGACGGCGATCGCCACACGCGTCACCTACTTGAGCGCGCCCGATTCGATCCAAGGTGCCCTCGCCGCCGGCCTGCTCGGTGGCGGGTCGCGCTTCCTCGGCGTGACGGAAGATGCCGCAGCGTTCCTCGACGAGGCGATCGACGAGCTCGATGCGATCCCAACCGACGACGACGGCTGGGATGTCGCCGCCACAGATCTTGTCACCGTGACGAAGGCCGCCCGTCGCTTCGTGCCGGGCCTCGGCCACCCGGTGCACAAGATGGTCGACCCGCGCACGCCGGTGCTCTTCCGGCTGGCGCACGAGCACGAGGTGTTCGGGCCGCACCTTGCGCTGTTCGAGGCGATCGGACGCGTGCATCCGGCGATCCTCGGCCGCACGTTGCCGCTCAACGGCGCCGGCGTGTGCGGCGCCGTGTTGGCCGACATCGACATCCCGCTCGGCGTTATCCGGGGGGTTTCGCTGCTGGCTCGCTGCGCCGGCCTGCTGGGCCATCTCGCGGAGGAGATGACGGATCCGATCGCCATGGACATGTACATGAACATCGACCGCAACATCGACTACCACCCGCCGACCAAGGAGCAAGCATGAGCGACATCGCCGACCGCCGCCGAACACGGTTGGACCGGGGAGCGCTCAGGCGTTGTCGATGGACCTTGCTCGATGCGGAACTCGACGGGTCGGTGGTGCAGCGGCCGTGTTGCCGGTCGGACTCGCGAGGGCTCGTTCGAGGCCGGTGAACAGGTCGACGACGTCGGCTGCTTCGAAGACGCGGTAGCGCTGTCTGC
Organism: Ilumatobacteraceae bacterium; assembly: GCA_963779295.1. GTDB lineage: Bacteria > Actinomycetota > Acidimicrobiia > Acidimicrobiales > Ilumatobacteraceae > JAENVT01. Next base: position 199,767 of record CAVZXO010000008.1, on the reverse strand, counting down.
CGACGTTGCGTTGACGCAGGACAGCGGCCGCTTCGAGACGGTTGATTGCTTCACCGGTTCGCATCTCGGACCGCCCGATCAGTCGTGCGGCGCTGTCGACCGTGATCACCGGAACCCCGGGCAGGAGGTCGAGGAGCAGCTCGACCGCCGAGTTGGCGCGGACTCGACCGAGTTGTTCTCTCCATCGTGCATCGAGCGCTTCGATCTTGCTCGCGTAGGACTCGGCGTCCGCACAGGATCGGTGTGCGGCGGTGGCGAAGGTGCGCATCCAGGTGCCCGCGCCCGTCGATCGGTCGAGACTGTCCGGCGCCCCGACGTGTCGATAGGCAGTGAGGCCGGCGATGTAGTCGCTGGCCCAGGTGGCGAGCACGAGGCTGATCGGCGGGACGAAGCGCGGTGCGAGGCCGCGGCGGCGGAGGATGACATGGATGAGCGCGCGCCCGGTGCGGCCGTTGCCGTCGGCGAACGGGTGGATCGTCTCGAACTGGGCGTGGGCGATCGCAGCCTGTACGAGGGCAGGATGATCGTCCCCGTTGACGTACGCGAGCAGATCGTCGAGCAACGCGTCGAGGGTGTCCGGTGGCGGCGGGACGAACGCGGCGGAGCACGGGTTGTAGCTGCTGCCGCCGATCCAGTTCTGCATTGTGCGGACCACACCCCCGATCCCCGGCGTCGCTGACCGCTCCATCAAGATCCGGTGGATCCCGAGGAGGTCGTCGAGTGTGATCGTGTCGGCCGTCGAGCCCAGCTCCACGGCGGCCTCCATCGCGGCGACGTTGGCGAGCACCTCGACCGCGACCCGATCGGCGGCGTCGCCACCCTGCGCTAGCACGACCTCGGCGTCGAGCAACCGGCGTGGCCCTGCCTCCAGTCCCTCGATCTTCGAGGAGGCGACCGACTCGGCGCGGAGCAAGAACCGCGCCAGCCCTTCGAGGCTGACATGCGATGTTCCGGTCGCGTTCAGCCGGCGAATCGCTGCTTCCGCGTCGCTCAGGTCCGCGACGAGATCGGCCGGAAGGACGAGCTCCCATCCGGCGAGCGGGTCGGGGAGGTAGGCGTCGTAGTCGCAACCCTGGCGGTCGCGGCGACTCATCCCCTGGAACGAGGAGGTCCAGCGGCTTCTGATCAGCGTTGCCACAACCGTTCCCTCCTCCGTCGCTAAGTAACGCTTGTACTCTAACCGTTGGAAAGATGTGTGGGAATGAAACCCTTCCTTACCTGTCTGAAAGCCTGACTTGTCCGCAGCAGACAGATCGGCCTTCTAGGCAGAACTTCTAACGGAACTTCTAACGGACCAGGTGACACAGGGCGTTATCCACAGCCACCAGGTGACATGTCGAAATCGCGAAAGACCTGGTAGATGGCACAAAGTGACACAGGGCATCACAGGGTGACAGCACCGTTCTACGGCTCATAACCCGAAGGTCGCAGGTTCAAATCCTGCCCCCGCCACCAATGTGAGGGCCCGATCCGTGAGGATCGGGTCTTCTTCGTTGTTGACCTCCGCTGATGCCGAAAGACCTGGTAATGGGGCCAACAACCCGACGGGGACGGAGGTCGTGGCTGACCATGTCCAATAGCCGATCAACGGGTCGGCAAGAGAGATGACCAGAAGCGCTGCTCGGCCGTGCGTCGTAGACTCCGGGCATGGAGCAGTCGCCGTCGATCGAAGACGCACGAGGCGTCGATGTCAGCCAGATCCAACGGCAGCTCCGTATGACGGTACCTGAGCGTGTCGAGTCGATGGTCCGCGTGGCCAATGTCATGATGTCGATTCAGAAGACGGCCCAAGCGTCGATGAGACGCCAGACCACGTGATGTTCGACCCGGTACGGATCTGCCAGATACTGAACGAGGAACGGGTCGAGTACATCGTCGTCGGCGGCTTCGCAGCTGTGATTCATGGATCGTCGCTGCCGACGCAGGACATCGATGTGCTACCGGCACGTTCGATGGACAACCTCGATCGCTTGTCTCGCGCACTGAAGCGGATGAACGCACAGATCCGAACAGCAGGTGATCCTGTCCCCGCTCCACTCGACGGCCCGTTTCTCGCCAACATGCCGTTGATGGTGAACCTGGTCACCGAGTTGGGCGAACTCGATCTGACCTTCTCGCCTTCCGGTGAGCTGGATGGATTCGACGGCTGGAATGCTCACGCGGTGATCGTCGAGATCGCCGAGGGCCTGACCGTCGCGGTGGCAGCTCTCGATGATGTCATCGCGTCCAAGCGGGCCGCGAATCGTCCGAAGGATCAAATGGCGCTGCCGTACCTGGAGTCGTTGCGCGATCAACTCGGCTGATGCGGCTGAGCCAATTCACCGGCGCTCGTCCGGCTGGGAGTGGTCCAGGTGTGTGCTATTGGCAACAAGCTTCCGTTCGGCGAGGTCGAGGGCGCTGGTGAGTTGTTCCAGGGCGGGTGACAGTCGATCGAGCGGCAGGTAGCCGAATCCGAGGCGAGCGGTGCGGGCGGACTCCCCGAACCACTCCCCGGCGGCGAGTTGCAGATCCAGCTCGGGCATGGCCGCCCAGAAGCGTTGCACGGACGTGTCGTCGAAGGTGTCGGGACGAAGCCGGATACAGCACATTGCGCCAGCCTCGGGACGGACCCAGTCGACGCGTCTGGCTTCGTTGCGCTGCCATTGCTCGACGATCTGCAACGCGGCGGCGAGCAGTTCGCGTCGCGGTCGCAGTACGTCGTCGCGGACGGCGAGAAGCGCTGCCGCCACCGCCTCGTCGAGCACCGACCCGGAAAGCACGATGTTCATCTTCGCCACGATCAGCCGGTCACGGAGGTCGGGATCATGGATGGTGAGCCATCCGCAGCGCAGTCCAGGCGCACCGTGAGCCTTGGAGATCGAACCGGATGTGATCACGCGGCTGTCCGTAGTGGCGAAGCTCGGCGCCATCGCCGAGTCACCGTACGTGGCGTCTCGGTAGATCTCATCGACGAGCAGAAGCGCCTGCGGGCAGACCCGTGTCATGTGGACGAGAAGGGCTTCGATGTCTTCGGATCGTGCTCGAACACCGCTGGGATTCTGCGGACTCGCCAGACACACCAGGGTCGTCGCCGCGGTGAGGGCAGGAGCGATGACCTCGGCATCGATGCGGTAACCGGTGTCGAAACTGAGCTGCACCGTGTTGACTCTGACACCGCTGCCGATCATCGCATCCCGAGTTGGTGGGAACGTCGGGGTGACGATCAGTACGTCGTCGCCGGGACGGCAGTGCTCGACTGCGAGCAGGTAGAGCCCGAGCGCCACGCCCTGTGTCGTGATCACTTGGTCTGGCTGCATTCCGGTCAGCTCGCCGACTCGAGCGCGCAGCGTTGCGTCGCCGGCTGCGGTCCCGTAGCCGAGACGAAGGTGTCGCAACTCGTCGGCGCCGATCAGATCGAGCACATCGCCGAAGGTCAGGTCCTGCGAGGTGCTCTCGCCCAGGTTGTGCGTCGGAAAGTTGTCGAGCAGAGAGATGATGTCGTTGCGAGGAAACCGCCCTGGGCGTGGTCGGGGGCGCCCGGAGGATGCTGAAGAAGTAGTGCTCACGAGCTCACTTTCGCAGCAAGTGGCTCTTGAGTCGAGTGAACCGGCCGGGGCTTTGCATCAAGTCCTTCCAGCCTCTGACAGGTCTCCATGGCCGCGCTCCGGGAGATGAACCGGCAGGCCTGACCGTCGTAAGTTGTGACTGCATGAGCAGTGAGCCGAGCAAACTGACGCCGTTCAGACGGGAAGTGACGCACATCGATCACCCCAGGTTGCGCCAAGAACAGCTGTCGAAAGGGACGTCACGTGTCGATTGAAGTCGTTAGTACGCTGATCGTTGGCGGTGGCCAAGCCGGGTTGGCGATGAGCGGGCACTTGAGCGACCGTGGTGTGCCTCACCTTGTTGTCGAGCGGAGCCGGATTGCGGAGCGTTGGCGCAGCGAACGCTGGGATTCCCTTGTCGCCAATGGTCCAGCCTGGCACGACAGGTTTCCGACCATGGAGTTTGGGGACATCGATCCTGACAGCTTTGCCACCAAGGACAGAATCGTCGAGTACTTCGAAGCGTACGCGCGACAGATCGAGGCCCCGGTCCGTTGCGGCGTCGACGTGAGGTCCGTCGAGAAGAAGGCCGACTCGTCGGCCTTTCGTGTCGAGACGTCCGAAGGCGTGATCGAGGCAACCAATGTGGTCGCCGCCACCGGACCGTTTCAACGCCCGCTGATCCCGGCTGTCGTGCCGGAGGGCACAGGCGTCATGCAGCTCCACTCGTCCGGCTACCGCAATCCCGGTCAGTTGCCGGATGGGGCGGTGCTGGTGGTCGGCGCAGGGTCATCCGGAGCGCAGATTGCCGACGAACTGTTACGTGCCGGAAGGCGCGTCTATCTCTCGATCGGCCCGCACGATCGGCCGCCCATCAGGTATCGCGGAAAGGACTTCTGCTGGTGGCTTGGGGTTCTGGGCATGTGGGACGCCAAGACCAGCGCACCGGGTATGGAGCACGTCACCATCGCGGTCAGCGGCGCCCACGGCGGCCAGACCGTGGATTTTCGGCGCTTTGCCGAGCGCGGGATGACACTGCTGGGCCGAGCCGGACCGTTCGAGGATGGCGTGATGCACATCGCGCCCGATCTCGAGCGCAACATTGCCGGTGGCGATGCGAGCTATCTCTTCATGTTGGACGCCGCCGATGCCTACGTCGCCGAGAACAACCTCGACTTTCCCGAGGAACCGAATGCACGCGTGATTCCCGCACTTCCCGCTTGCGTTACCGATCCGGTTCTGGAACTGAATCTGGCCGATTCCGGAATCACCTCGATCGTGTGGGCGACAGGTTTTGCGATCGATTTCAGCTGGTTGAAAGCTGACACCTTCGATGCGAGTGGCAGGCCTGTTCATGAGAAGGGTGTCTCCAAGGTGCCCGGGCTCTACTTCCTGGGTCTGCCATGGCTGTCGCGAAGGGCGTCACCGTTCATCTGGGGCGTGTGGCACGATGCCAAGTATCTCGCCAACCACATCGCGGCCCGGGACTAGCCTCCGGTCGACCGCGCTCGGTGATCGCGACGGTGTCGGCATCGCCTCTCTGTCCATGGTGACCGATGCCAGGACTTCGAAGGTCAGAACCGTGACTTCACGGTTGCCGGCCGAGAAAGGCGACGAGCTGCTCGGTCGGTCCCGCGGTAGTTGGCGCGGACACTTCTGGGCCGAAGCGGCCTGGACGGATCTCCGGTGAGATTATCGCCCGGCCGGCCTCGAGGGCTGCCTCGGCGACACCGGCTGGGAGCTGTGCAGGTTGTCCGGTGGCGGTGGCGATGTCCCACGTGTGTGTGGCGGTGTCGAGGAGGTTGATGCCAGCAAGCACGCGGCCGGGCATCGGGCCAGGACCGGCGTCGACGATCTTGTCGAGCACGCCGGGTGTGCGCCAGGCGATGAGCGCAGCGGCGGCCGCCTCGCGGAACTGGGCCGCCGGGTCGGTCCCCAGCGCGAACTCGCTCGGAGGGTCTCCGGCCGCTGCCGCGCCGAGACCGGAGACGACGCCGATGGTGTGACTGAGCAGGTCACGCACGACCCACTCCGAGCACGGCGTGGGATCGTCGTACTGGTCGGGGCGGACGTTGCCGATCACCACGTCGGTGTGTTGAAAGGTCTGCTCGAGTGCGTCGATGAGTTCCATTCAGGACTCCAATCTATGTAAGATGATTGCTTACATACTCGCGGGGTTCGCGCAACATTGCAAGCGCATGACATGAGGTGCATCGATGGATCAAGCGTTGAGAGCGGTCGCCGACCCCACTCGGCGCGCCATCCTTCGTCTCGTCCGCGACCAAGAGTTGGCTTCGGGGGAGATCGCCAGCCACTTTCCGTCGATCAGTCGTCCTGCGGTGTCGCAGCATCTGCGCGTGCTCACCGACTCCGGGCTCGTCGAAGTCCGCCCCGACGGCAACCGGCGCATGTATCGCTGGCACCGCGAGGGGCTGCGCGACGCAGTTGCGTTCCTCGACGAGATGTGGTCCGACGGACTCGCCCGGCTCAAGATCGCGGCCGAACGCGAGGAATGGCCTGAGCGGGCGCGAGCGCAACGAAGTTCGATTCGACAGGAGCGAAAGGCAACTCGGAAATGACAGAGACCAACAGCAACGTGGTCGAGCAGACCGTGCGCATCAGCGCCCGCCCCGAAACGGTGTGGCGGTACTGGACCGACCCACAACGGATGTGCGACTGGTGGGGCGCGGCCGCCGAGCTCGACCCGCGCCCAGGCGGCGTCTGCCGGATCGAGATGGGCGACGGCGGGCCGGTCATGGTCGGCGAGTACCTGGAACTGGTGCCGTACGAACGGCTGGTGTTCAGCTTCGGCTGGGAACAGACCGAGGGGGCGCCGGAGATCGCGCCAGGCGCCAGCCGAGTCGAGGTCACGTTGATCGACGACGCCGGCGACACGATCCTCACCTTGCGCCACACCGGCATCCCGGCGGCGTTCGCCGACATGCACGCGACCGGGTGGTCGCACTTCCTGCCTCTCCTGGTGAATGCCGCCGATGAGACGCGGATCGCATGAACGTCGACGTCGTCACCGAGATCGTCATCGGCGAGGTCGTCGAGGAACTCCCACGCTTCGGCGGGGAAGCCAGTGAAGCGTCTCACCGCTTGCTCGACTTCTTCACCGGCGCGGGATGGTCGATCGCGAACTGGAGCGCTTCGTCAAGTAGACGTTTCCAGGTCCGTGATCGGCTTTCCGGGACAGCAGCCCACTCGCGGAACCGACGACCGGCCGGCGCGAACGAGTTCGCCCGCCCGGATTCGACGAGCTCATCGACGCGACTCTCGGCGAGCTTGACGAGCAGGTCGCCGGTTCGTCGGTCACACGAGGCGAAGAACGCGCCGTTCCAGCGCAGGCATGGCAGACCCATCATCGTCGAACGGGTCACATCGGCGCGTCCGAGCAACGGCTCGGCGAGGTCCCAGAACCTGGACTCACCGGGGAGCATCGCCTGGTTCATCGGCGCAGCTCTGCAGGTGTCGGAACGCGTTGCGTCGCGAACGGATCAGGCCCGACGTTCGCGCCCTCTGCTCGGCGGCGGAGGCGGTCGAGGTAGTGCGTCCATCCGCCGTTGTGGGCGCCGGCAGCGAGGTCGTCGAGGCCGCGGTGGACGAGCCGCAACAGCGTGGTCGTGGCGGTGGTGGCGGTGAGGTCGATCTCGACGGTGGTCGAGCCCGGGCGGGATCTCGACGTCGGCGCGTTCCCACCCGTAGGTGAACACGACTCGCCGGGCGGGCACGAGTTCGACGTACTCGCCGGAGCAGGTGTCGCCGTTGGTGTGGGTCCAGCGCACCACGCCACCGGGACGCGGATCCAGTGTTGCGTCGTCGGCCATCCACTGCACGAACAGCGCCGGGTCGGTCAGCAATTCGTACAAGACCTGCGCCGGCGCGTGAACCTCGAGTTCTTGGACGACGAGCTTCACGACGCCGACCGCTTCTTCGATCGTGACGTGGATTGCTGACTCGCTATCGATTCGGCGGTTGCGCGGAGTCGTTGCAGCGGCGTGGCCCAGAACTCGTCGAGGAATTGGGCGATCTCGCTGACCCGTTCGAGGTCTGCCCGGTAGAGGCGGCGGTTGGCGTCGACCCGAACGGTCACCAGGCCCGCGTCACGGAGGAGTTTGAGGTGCTGGCTGGCTGCTGACTTCGACATGCCGGCGGCGTCGGCGAGTTCGGTGGCGGGGCGTTCGTTGTCCCACACCAGTCGCAGCATCGTTCGTCGGCCGGGGTGGGCGATTGCCCGGATCGCGTCGTCGGACACCTCTGGTGTCACGGTCGCCGTCCCATCGCCGCGAGTAGCCGATCCTGTGCTGAGGCGTCGTCGGGCACGGTCACGGCCGGGCCGACGAGGCCGCTCGCCCGGCCGCGTTCGGGCATGTCGGGCAGGAACATGGCGATGCATGCGTCGACGAGTTCCGGATCGAGCGAGGCGTCTTGGCTGGTTGCCGTGGCCAGGTCCCAGGTGTGGATGAGGGCGTCCATGAAGGTTCCGGCGACGGCGTGCGCGACTGGCCATTCGAACCCGAGCGGCGACATGCACATCCGTTCCAACCCACCCGGAGCGCGGAGTCCGCTGTGCAGCTGCTCCAGTCCGCGTTGATAGTCCTCGGCCGTGCGACCGGCACGCTCCGGAGGCGCTTTCCCGGCGAGCGCTGCCAGCAGGTAGTCGGTTCCGCCGACCATGTGGTCGATCAGCTGTTGCACGTCCCAGTCGGCACACGGTGTCGGCCCGCCGAGCTGTCCTTTCGACACCTCCGCCATCACCGCCGCGGCGTGGCTCGTCGCCCGCTCGAACAACACAACCGGATCATCAGCGCTCATCCTCGGCTCCTTAGTTGAGAATGTGCTTAATTTAGGTATTGCTGTATCAGGTGTCAAGGGTGATCGTCCCGACCGTCGGGTTGTCAGTCGAGTGCCGCGGTCAGGTCGCTGATCGGTGGTCGCGCGTCGGGCGTTGACGGTAACGACAGGTACCGGAGCGTGCCGTTGCGGCCGACGACGGCGTCGGCGCCCAGCTGGTGAATGTCCTCGGTCGGCCGGTGGAGCCGGCGACCGGCGCGGATGAGTCGCGCATACATCCGGATCGTGCCTATAGACCACACCTGGCGGTTGGTGCCTCGCTCGGCACCCAACAGTCGGTAGAGCGTCCGGTCGGTGTCGGCAACGACATCAAACGGGAGCTGAAGCTGCTCCCGATAGGCGGCCAAGCGATCGGGGGCGGAGAAGGTCACGACGGCGATCCGGGCGTCACCGAACTGGTCGAGGTTATCGCGCACGGCGATCACGTGTTCCTGGCAGGGCAGTCAAGCGAGATGCCGGTGCAACACCAGCACGAGTGGTCGGCCATGCATCGCGGTGGTGCGCCACGGCCGACCCTCGTGGTCGATGAGGTCGATGCTGGGCAACGCGTCGCCGATGTGGATGGTCACGGCATCACCCAGGTGAGGCCGAGGCGTTCGGCCGCCTGCTCGATCGCTTCAACGAGCAGATCGATCGAACCATCGCAGGTCTCGAGATCGGCCGGGCCGAGGAGCATCGTGTGGCCGGCATCGGTCTCGGCGACGACCACCGGTGCCTGTCCGCTCGCCGCGCTTCGGATCAGGTCGGGTTGGTCGTTGCGATGGTAGGTGTCGAAGGGGACCGGCAGGTCTTGCCGGCACGCCTTCCATTCGGGTCGTTGGCGGACCGATCCGTGGGTGATCTCGCACAGCGAGCAATGCCGTCGACCGAGACGAGCGCCGACCCAGTAGGCGAGTTCGCCGCGCGCGGTGCCGTCCGCGTCGTACACGCCGACGAGGCGCACGATCTGCCGAGTCGATGCCGTGTCAGGGGAACTCATCGCAACAGCATCGCCGATCGGGTACCGACCTCGGCAATGGTGTCGCCGCCGGGGCACCCACGCGGGGACGAGCGCGGCCCGGGGGAGGCGACGGGCGAGGAACGCGAGACCCGATCCCGAACATGGCGCCGGATCATCCCGGAGACAGCACCCTGAGTGACGGTTGCGTTCAGGTTCGGTTGGACTGTTGTGGGCGTTGACATGGTGTGGTCCTTTCCGTGTAGCTCGCCCACCGTGGACGAACCGCACCGGAACCCACCGACGCCGCCCACCCTTCCATCGCGATCATTCGAAAATCAGATGGAAGAATCCGACCGCCGACCGGGTCTCTACCGGCAAGGAGGAGACTTGGACGCAATGGCCGACGAGTCACAGACAAGCGCAACGAACCACGCCCCGCCCATCGCAGGGTCGTTCGACGCGTTCGTCAGCCCGCACCTCGCCGTGTTGCTCCGGGTCGCCGGTTCGCTGTGCCGGAACCCCCACGACGCCGAGGACTTGGTGCAGGACACCCTCGTCCGCGCCTTCAACGGTCTCGCCACGTTCGACGGCACGTATCCGCGGGCGTGGCTGCTGACGATCATGCGCAACGCCAACATCAACCGTCATCGCCGGCAGCGACCTGGTTTGCTCCGCGACGCCACCGACCTCTCCGGCGAGGTCGACCGGCGCAACCCGTCGGCACCGAGCGCCGAGGACGTCGCCACCGCTCGCACCCAGGCACCATGGATCGCCGATGCGCTCGGACGTCTGTCCACCCGGCACCTACAGGTGGTCCAACTCGTCGACATCGACGGCCTCACATACGACGAAGCCGCCGCCGCGCTCGGCATCCCTGCCGGCACGGTGATGAGCCGCCTTCACCGAGCCCGCCGCCGAATGCGCGCCCACCTCGCACACCATCCCGACTTCCGGAGCGAACACCGATGAACGCACGCGACGCCCTCGACATGTTCCGACGCAAAGGCGGTTCACGCTGCATCGAGATCGGCCGACAGATCCAGACCTACCTCGACGACGGCCTCGACCCCGCCACCGCCGCCAAGGTGTCCAGCCACCTCCACGCCTGCCGGCGCTGCGGACTCACCGCCGACGACTACCGGCGCCTGAAGTTGGCACTCGCCGACACCTCGGCCCCGATACCGGACGAACCTCTGCGACGGCTGCAAGCGCTCGCCGCCGAACTCGCCTCCGGCAACACCCGATCCACGTGACCCTCGCCGAACCGTTCGGTTCGCGCTGGAAACGGCGCGCACGCACCATCCCGCTGATGCTCGACCGCCACCGTCGTCGGCCTGCTCGCCAGCCCTGTCATCCTCGCCGCCGCAGCCGTCCTCGACCTCGCACGAGGTCGCTTCCGTCTGCCCACCGTCCGCGTGACGCTGTTCCTGCTCCAGTACGGCATCAACGACAGCGTCGAGATCCTGCTCGCACCCGTGTACTGGATGGCGGCCGGCTTCGGCACCCGACTCGACCAACCGTCATCGATCGCTCGGCACGAACGACTGCAGCGCTGGTCGATCGACGTCCTCGCTCGACGCGCCGAACAGCTGCTCGGACTGCGGCTCGACATCGACCCCGTCTCGGCGTCTGCCCTCACCCCTGGCCCGGCGATCGTGTTGTGCCGCCACGTCAACATCGTCGACGCCTCACTGCCGACGCTGCTCTATCAGCGGCTCGGCTATCGCACCCGCGGGGTGATCATGGCCGAACTGCTCGCCGACCCGGGCTTCGACCTCATCTACAGCAGGACCGGGTCGGTGTTCATCCCACGCGACAACGGCCCCGAGGCCGTTGCCATGGTCCGCGAGCTCGGTCGGAGCATTGACGCGACGACTGCAATCGTCATCTTCCCCGAAGGCCGACTGTTCCGCCCCGACCGCCTCGAGCGAGCCAAGACGCGCCTCGCGCTCGAGAACTCCGAACGGGCGGCACGACTGGCATCGCTCGGCCACGTCCTGCCGGTCCGCCCCAGCGGGGTCCTCGCGCTGGTCGACGTCATCGACGCCGATGTCGTCGTCATCGCCCACACCGGGCTCGACCAGTACGCATCGTTCACCGAACTCGCCAAAGCCGTCCCGCTCCGCGACCCGATCCACGTCACGGCGTGGCGAGTCCCACGAGAGCAGATCCCAGACGGTGACGCCGAACGCATCATCTGGCTCGACGAACAATGGTTGCTCGTCGACAACTGGGTCGCGGCCCGAGGGGCACACTGGTCGAACCGCCGCGCTGACGCCGACTGCTGAGCCCGGCGGTGGTCAGCGGCCGCCGGTCGTAGGGTCGATGATCACGCTGACGGGCGTGACGACGTCGGCCGGGAAACCCCCAGCGGTGGCGTGTTCGCGGACCGCCTCCGGGCTGTCGGCGATGTAGACGCAGTAGATCTTGTCGTCGGTCACGTAGCTCTGGACCCATTGGGCACGCCCGTCCATCGCGGCCAGCACGTCGTTGGACTTGTGGCTGATGTCTTCCAGCTCTGACGCCGACAGTGTCGCGGCCCCTGGAATCGATCGTTCGATCATGTACTTCGGCATGTAGTGCTCCTTGTGTCTGGTGTGTGCGCCAGCATCGATCGCGCACCGTGTGACCGAACGTGTGAAGCATCTGAAAGAATTGCCGCGTGGTTGGGACATCGCTGCGGTTGCTCGGCCGACCAGCGGTCATGACAGGTGGCATCGAGGTTCCGCCGCCGAAGGGTGCAAAGGTCTGGGCCTTGCTCGCCTACCTTGCGGTGTCGCCCCGCCCCCGTCAGCGTGCTGAGCTCGCCGAGTTGTTGTTCGCCGATGCCGCGGACCCACTCGGCGCGCTGCGGTGGAATCTCGCCGCGATGCGCCGCCTGCTCGATCGCCCCGACGCATTCAAGGGTGACGTGCTGTGCTTCGATGCCAATGCGGTCAAGGTCGATGCGATCGAACTCGACCGCGCGACAACCCTTCCACCGCGCGGCGAGGCGGGCCGCCAACAGTTGCTCGCCGGGCTGAGCTTTCCCGACAGCCCGCTCTTCGAGCTGTGGCTCACGACCGAGCGACACCGGCTTCGCCGCCGCTGCTGTTCGTTGCTGCGAGAGGCCGCGCTCGACGCGTTCGCCCGCGGCGACCTCACCGTCTTCATCGAGTTGGCCACCGATCTGGTGGCGACGGAGCCTCACGACGAGGGCCACCACGCACTGTTGATCCGGGCCCTCGCGCTTGACGGTCGGACCACCGCCGCGCGCGAACAGTTCGACAGGTCGAGGGCGTTCATCCGCTCCGAACTCGGCTGCGAGCCCGGCGCAGCCGTGTTGGCGGCCGCCCATCTGCCGTCGCAGCGGATCGCGACCGCCCGACCGGACGAGGGTGAGATCTGGGGTCATCTGAACGTCGCGTGGCAGTCGTTCCTCGCGGGCTCGATCGACCATGCGCTCGATCTCGGCCGCAACTCGGTGCTCCTCGCAGATCAGTCGTCTGAGGTCGTGCTGAGGATCACCAGTCGCCTGTACGTCGCGGCGATGCTCAACATGTCCGTGCGTGGATGGGACGAAGCGGTGATCACCACGGCGGCCGCGACTCATCTCGCCAGCGACGCAGGGCTGGCCTCGTTCGAGGCGATCGCCCGCGGAGTCGTGGCCGGAAGTGAGCTGATGCGCGGCGACTACCGCATTGCCGTCGACCAGGCGACCACGGGCATCGAACTCGCAGACGATCCGGATTCACGAGCGCTCAACTTCGCGTTCCTCGCGGCCGCAGAGTCCGACACGGGACAGCACGAGGCCGCCCGTCGGCACGCAGCACAGGCCGTCGAGTGCGCCGAGCTCAGCACCGATCCGATTCGCCATGCGTATGCATACGCGTATGCCGCGTACGCCGATCTCGCCACCCACAACGACACGTCGGCACGCGGCTTCGCCCGGCGGGCGATCGATGCCTGTGCTTCGATTCTCGTGCTCAAGCCGTGGCCGATGGCGCTCCTCGCCGAGCTCGAACTGCGCAACGGCGACCTGTCCCGCCGCAGTCGACCGGGCGCGGGAGGCCGATGGACTGGCTGCGACAACGGGCATGCCCTACCAACGGGCGCTGGCGCAACGAGTACTCGCGCTCGCCGCTGCACGTACCGGCGACTACGACGCGGCGTTGGAACGTCTGGAGACTGCGCTCGTCCTCGCCCGCCGCACCGGCGAGCAGGGGTATCCGTTCCACTGGCCGATCGGCTGGATGCTCGCATCGTTGGCGGATCTCAGCGCGCGATACCGACCAGCGGACGCCTCGCGCTGGGCGCTCGCTCTGCGCGAGCACTCCGCGGCGATCCAAGTGCCTCGCTCATCAGCGCCCGTCATTCACCTGCTCGACGAGTCCGAGATCGCGTCATCGACATCCAAGGTATGAACTCTCAGAAGACCACATACGCCAGTCCGACGACTGCAACGCCGACCACCGACGCGATGACCGCGACCGAGGTGATCCGACTCGCCTGCTCGAGCTCACATAGCTTCCCGTCGGACACATCACGTTGTCGAGCAACTGCTCGAAGACGCAGCCATACGATCCCTCGAATCAGACACCCGACGAGGGTCGCTACGCCGAAGAACACCAGCGCGGGCACCATCAGCAGACGCGCTCCCCAACCGGCTGAGTTCGCCTCATCATCGGATCAACCCACCAGCAGCAGCGCGAGCTCGTGCGGCCGCAGGGTGAAGGCGGGGGATCACGGGTGCCAGCTCGGCGGGGCTGCCGAACCCACCGTGGACCAGGACGAACGTCGTCATCGCGGCCTCCTCTCGGGCAGAGTCCTGGAATACGTCGGGTGGCGACAGCGACACAATCGCCGCTTGGAAGTTACTACGGCCTCGATGGGGTGGTCGGGGACCCGAGGTCCAGCTCCGGTGGTCGGGTCCCCGGTACGTACCATTCCGATCACAAGCCACAAGGAGGTCTCGTTGTGAGAGTTCATGTCGATCCAGCCCTGTGCCAGGGAACAACCGCGTCACGCTTGCCCCCGAGCTGTTCGACATCGACGACCTCGGCAATGCCAGCGAGATAGGTGACGGCACGGTGCCACCCGAACTAGAGGATCGGGCACGCCTCGCAGCAGCCAACTGCCCCGATCCGCATCACCATCACCGAGTGCGCGACCGATGCCGATGAACCCGAGGCCAGGCACGGAATATTCGCTCTGACCGAACATTTTGTGCCTGGCCTCAGAAATGGTCAACCGATCGTGTGCGCAACGAACTCCTTGTGGATGGCGATGGCTGCTGCGGAGCCGTCGGCTGCAGCGAGTACCACCTGATGAGGCATGGGTGGCGGGCGACGCACGTCGCCGGCGGCCCACACAAGTGGATTGCTGGTGGCGCCGGTCTCCGTCGTGACGATGTAGCCGTCCTCGTCGACCTCGCAGCCCAGAGAGCGGGCGATCGAACTGCGTGGCACCACGGGCGCCTTGACGAATGCTGCTGTCGCCGCGACCGTGGTTCCGTCACGGAGCTCGACGTGGGTCAGTGTCGACCCCTCGCCGACGAGCGCGGTGATGTCGGACGCAGCGACGACGGTGACCTGCGACGTCCATGAACGAACCATGTCGGCCAGGTGGTCGGCGCCGGGTGCGGCGTCGATGACGACGACGGGTTGGTCGCGGTGCTCCCATCCGTCGCAGAACGGGCAGTTGAACGCCGACTTGCCCCACCGGGCGGAAAGGCCTTCGACCGACGGGAGTTCGTCGTGCACACCGGTGGCGAGCACCACTGCATCGCCGCGGATCGTGGCGCCGTCCGCCAGCGTCATCGACACGCTCGTGCCCGTGCTTCGGGCATTGGCCACCGCAGAGCGAATGATCGCGACGCCATACGAACCCAGTTCGGCGAGCGCATCAGCGCGGAAGCGATTGGGCGCGGTCGCGTCACGGGTGGGGAAGCCGTGGAACTCGTCGACGGTCGCGTTGCGGTGCGTCTGGTCGTCGACCACGGTGACCCGGTGCCGGGCCCTGGCGAGCACGAGTGCTGCTGTGAGCCCGGCCGCGCCGCCGCCGACAACGATCACGTCGCCGGCAACGGCTGCTGCGGTGGCGGTCATGACGGCGACACCTCCGCCGGAATTGCGGCCTCGCCCATCGCGACGTGAGGCCGGTGACCGGCATGGGCACTGGCCGTGACGCCGTGAGCGCCGTGAGCGCCGTGAGCGGCGTGGTTCGCCGCCTGGCGGGGGAGCTGTGTGAAGGTGACGGCGGCGGCGCACAACGCCAGGCCGACTGCGATCCACAGCGAGCTGTGCATGGAGTCCACGAATGCTGCACGGGCGGCGGTTGCGATCTGCTCGGCCTCGACGCCGAGGTGTTCGCTGGCTTGGATGGCGGCGCCGACGTTGTTGGCCAGCAGGTTGCGATCGATGGCGGTGAGGTTTGGGACCTGGTCGAGCTTGCCGTGCATCGATGTCGCGTAGCTCGTGGCGGCGACACTCCCGATGACGGCGACGCCCAGTGCGCCACCGAACTCGCGGACTGTGTCGTTGACGGCAGAGCCGACGCCTGCACGGGCCGGCGGCAGTGTCGCCATGATCATCTCGGTCGCGGCCGGCATCGCGACACCGGCACCGAGGCCGAACAGCAGCAGGCCGACACCGGTCGGCACGTACGAACCACCGTCGACGAACGCGGCCTGCACGGCGACACCCGCGGCGGCGATCAGCGTGCCCGCGGTGACGGCGATGCGCCCACCGTGCATCTCGGCGAGATGTGCGCCGGCTCCGGTGCCGAGCAGCATCCCGATGGCGGCGGGAACGAGTGCGAAGCCGGCTGCGAGCGGCGTGTACTGCAGCACGAACTGCAGGTACTGGGCCTGCAGGAAGACGGTTCCGGCCATGGCGAAGAACAGCAGGGCGAGGGCGATGCTGCCGGCGGAGAAGCTGCGGTTACGGAACAGCGTGATGTCGAGCATCGGGCTCTCGCGGCGCATCTCCCAGCCGACGAACACGACCGCGATCGCAGCCCCGACTGCGAAGTTCACTACCGACGGGGTCGAGGTCCAGCCCCGCTCGGGTGCCTGGATGATGGCGTAGACGAGCGTGCTGATCGCGGCGATGGACAGGCCGGCACCGACGGGATCCAGTCGGGTTGCGTGCGGGTCCCGTGAGTCGGGGATCAGGTGCAGCGCCCCGATGAATGCGGCGACGAGCAGTGGCACGTTGATCCAGAACACCGACGACCAGGAGAAGCTGCGCATCAACGCGCCGCCGACGATCGGTCCGAGTGCGATGCCGGCTCCGCTCGCGGCGGTCCATGCCGGCGATCGCCTTGGCGCGCTCGCGGGGATCGCCGAACACGTTGACGAGGATCGACAGCGTGGTCGGCATGATCAGCGCGCCGCCGACGCCCATGATGCAGCGTCCGGCGATGAGCGCCGTCGTCGAGCCTGCCGTAGCGGCGACTATGGAGCCGCCGAGGAAGGTGGCCAGGCCGGCCAGCAGCGCGTGCCGTCGTCCGAAGCGGTCACCGATGCTGCCGGCGGTGAGCAGCAGACCGGCGAACACGATGGTGTACGACGCGACGATCCACTGCAATTGGGCCGAGCTGGCGCCGAGATCGCCGACCAGCCTGGGCATCGCGACGTTGATGATGGTGTGGTCGATGGATGTGACGAGCAGGGCGAGCACCAGCACGCCGAGAATGCGCCAACGGTTGGGGTGGCTGGTGTGTGTGTCGCCGATGGACTGGGTGATGGGACGGCCGTGCATGATGACTCCTTGGGTGTGGTGGTGTGGTGGCCACGATCGACCTAAGGGGTGGGGTGGCGCATCGGACACACCCCCTCAGATCCGCGCCATCCGACGAGTCGGTGACGCGAGTAGCGCCTCGCGATCTGAGGGGGCGCACCCAATGCGGCCCCGGCCGCCTTAGGTCCACGATGCCTTCATGCCAGCAATCACCATCACCGAAAGAGGCAGGCCATGAACACCATCCACCACACCGCGGCCGGAACCGAAACGACCTATGACGACGTCATCACGCACACCGAGCTGACCGTCGCGACCCGACGGACCCCGACGGGAACCCATCTGGCGCGTCGTCGGCGGTTCCGTCGCGGCCGGCTTCGTCGGCGCGATCGTGCTCACGCTCGGCGTCTTCGGCGGCGCCACCGAACACGTCATCTCCGGCTCGGCCCTGCTCGCCTTCGCCGGCGGTTGGGCGTTGCTCGCCATCCTGTCGGCTCGCTTCACCAGCCAGCCACAGCGCTGGGCGCGCGTGCCTGCCGTGGGCATGGCGGTCGCCGGACTGACACTGCTGATCGCCCAGCCCGACGATCGAGCGCTCAACACCGCCGGCTGGGTGTGGCCCCCGATTGCGTTCGCGCTCGCCGTGTGGATGTTCGTTCAGCTCCGCCGCAGCCTCCGGGGACGGGTTCGATGGCTCCTTTACCCGGTCGTCGCCTCGCTCGCCATCGGCTCCTTCGGCGGGATGTACGAGACCGCCGTCAGGGCGCACGACCAGCACACCTACACCGCGCCCGGCGCCCTGTACGACGTCGGAGGTCACCGTCTGCACCTGTACTGCACGGGGACGGGTAGCCCCACAGTCGTGCTCGAGAACGGGCTCGGAGCGACATCACCCGACTGGACTCGAATCAGAGCCGCGGTGGAACCCACGACTCGTGTCTGCGCCTATGACAGGGCCGGCCAGGGCTGGAGTGACGACATCAACGCCCCACAGGACGGACTGGCCATCGCTTCCGATCTGCAAACGCTGCTCGCTACTGCCGGTGAATCGGGCCCCTTCGTGCTCGTCGGTCACTCCGCGGGCGGCCCGTACGCGATGACGTTCGCCGCGCACTACCCGGACGAGGTCGCCGGCATGGTCCTGCTCGATTCGATGAGCCCGTACGAGTTCACGGCGCTGCCGGGCTTCGCGACCGAGCAGTCGATGATGCGCCGAGGGCTCGGAGTGCTCCCCAGCCTTGCCCGCCTGGGCGCCACTCAAGCCCTGCCCACGTCAGCATGGTCGAGCCTGCCCGAGCCGGCGGCATCACAGGTGCAGGCGTTCGCGTCGAGCCCGCGCGGCATGCGCAACATGCGCGATGAGCAGTCGATGTATCCCGAGGTGTTCGAGCAGGCCAAGGCCCTCGTTTCGCTCCACGGCAAGCCGCTCGTCGTCGTCACCGCGACCGAGTCGATCGACAAGCACCAGGAGTGGACCGATCTGCAGGACCGTCTCGCCGCACTGTCGAGCAACAGCCAGCACCGCGTTGCGGATGCAACGCACCAGGGTCTGATCGAGGCCGGGGAGAGCTACGGATCCTCCGTGCAGGCCATCGTCGACGTCATCCAGTCCGTCCGAACCGAGGAGCCGGTGACCGCGAGGTGACCAGCCATCAGACCGGCCACCGACCAGGCCACCAACCAACCGAAAGGAACACAATGGACACGACCACTCACCTTCAAATCGAGACTTCCCCTGTACCTGCGACCCGCGACGATGCGGGCCATCGTGCAAGACCGCTACGGCTCCAGTGATACCTGGCAACTGACCGACATCGACCGCCCCGAGATCAAGGCTCACGAGGTACTCCTCAACGTGCGCGCTGCCGGACTCGACCGTGGAACCTGGCATGCGATGACCGGCCGCCCCTACCTGATGCGCATCATGGGCTTCGGCCTCCGCTCACCGAAGAACCGAGTGCCGGGACTTGCCGTCGCTGGGACCGTCGCCGCGGTCGGCGTGAACGTGACCCGGTTCACGGTCGGCGACGAGGTCTTCGGCGTCAGCCGAGGAGCCTTCGCCGAGTACGCCGCCGCACGAGAAGACAAGCTGGCGCACAAACCGTCAGCCCTCACCTTCGAACAGGCTGCCGCCGTTCCGGTCTCCGCGACCACGGCCCTCCAAGGTCTGCGCCTCGGCCGGATCGAAGCCGGACAGAAGGTCTTGATCATCGGCGCATCCGGGGGTGTCGGCACCTACGCCGTACAGCTCGCGAAGGCCTTCGGCGCCGAGGTCACCGGCGTGTGCAGCGCGGCCAAGGCCGACCTCATCCGGTCGCTCGGCGCCGACCATGTGATCGACTACGCCACCGATGACGTCACCGACGGTTCGCGACGCTACGACTTGATCCTCGACATCGCCGGCAACACCTCGCTTCGACGCCTCCGGCGCGCCCTCAACCCAACGGGCAGCCTGGTCATCGTCGGCGGCGAGAGCAAGGGAAACGTGACTGGAGGCTTTGGAAGAAGCCTGCGAGCACCACTGGTGTCGATCTTCGTGCGTCCGCGGCTGACCATGCTCGCCTCCAAGGAGCACTATGCCGACCTGTTGCCATTGACCGATCTCATCGACGCCGGAAAGCTCACGCCGAGCATCGACTCGACCTACACGCTCGATCAGGCGCGCGACGCGATGCGCAAACTAGAAGCAGGCGCTGTTCGCGGCAAGATCGCCATTGCGATGCCATTGCGCAGTTCCCAGCCGCAACCACGATGGCGCTGACGACGGCGCGAGCATGATTTGGGACGGGATTGGGCATGGTATTCATGGCCCGGTCATCAGTGCCCGCGCCGTCTGAGAACACGACTGACCCCACGAACAAGGAGCAAGCGATGTCATTCCGCCCTTACCTCGCCTTCAAAGGCAATTGCCGCGAGGCGTTCACCCGATACCAGGAGATCTTCGGTGGTGAGATCTTCATCATGACGATGGCCGACATGCCCGCCGAAGTGGAATCCAACCCCGAGGAGACAAACCCCGATGCGGTGATGCATGCCGCGCTCACCATCGGCGACAACCTGCTGATGGGTGCGGACGACCCGATGGGTCAGTTCGACGGCAAGGTCGACGGCATGTGCGTCGCCTACTCCACCGCCGACGCGACCGAGGCCAAGCGGGTGTTCGCCGCACTGGCAGAGGGCGGCACGACCCAAGTGCCGATCTCCGAGACCTTCTTCTCGCCGGCTTTCGGCATGTGCACCGATGGATTTGGAACCCCGTGGATGATCATGGCCGACCAGCCGTCACAGGGCTGAGTTCCTCGACTCAGTCGAGTGCCGCATAGACGCATGGGTCGTTGCCCCACGATGTGCCGAGCCGCCTCACCAGCCATTGCTGGGATCCGTAGACTTCGGCGGTGGCCACGGGTATCTCCAAGAGCACGTTGTCGCGACTCGAGACAGGGCAACGCAAGCCACGCCGCAAGAACGGCGACCGATGACGGCATGGCGAGAGCAGCCCCGCCGGTCGTCCGCTGCTCGCAACGAAACTGCATGCACCCCGCCGCCGACCCGGTGTCGTGCAACGGCAGCGACTGAGCAATCGCCTGGCGGCAGCCAACGGCGTGCGTCGGTGACGCTGGTGTCGGCACCGGCGGGGTTTGGCAAGACGACGCTTCTGGCCGAGTGGTTCTGCGCGCCTGATGATGAGGGGTCGGCGACGCCGTGGCTGTCGTTGGACGCAGGTGACAATGACCCTGCGGTGTTCTGGACGTACGCCATTGCCGCGATCCAGCGCGCCGCGCCGCAGGTTGGCGCCAGCGCGCTCGCCGCGCTGCAATCGTCGCAACCGCTGACGTCGGTGGTGGCGGCGCTGCTCAACGATCTGTATGACCTTGCCGACCGTGTCGTCGTGGTGCTCGACGACTACCACGTCATCGACTCGACGGACATCCACGAGTCGATCGCCTACCTCATCGATCACGCACCGCCGTCTTTCCACCTCGTGCTCGCCAGCAGATCCGACCCTCCATTTCCCTTGGCACGTCTCCGGGCTCGCGGGCAACTGTCGGAGATCCGCGCTGCGGACCTGCGATTCACCGCACGACGAGGCAGCTTCGTACCTCAACGACACGATGGGTCTGCACCTCGCCGCCGGTGACGTCGACTCGCTCGGTGCTCGAACCGAGGGATGGATCGCCGCGCTCCAACTCGCTGCCCTCTCGTTGCAAGGCCGCGACGACGTCGACCGGTTCATCGAGAACTTCACCGGTGACGACCGCTTCGTCGTCGACTACCTCGTCGAGGAGGTGCTCGACCGCCAACCCGAAGCGATCCGATCGTTCCTGCTGCAGACCTCGGTGCTCGACCGCCTGACTGGCGGACTCTGCGACGCGGTCACCTTGGGAACCGACGGGAGAGCGACGCTGGAACAGCTCGACCGTTCGAACCTGTTCCTCGTCGCACTCGACGATCGACGCCACTGGTACCGGTATCACCACCTGTTCGCCGACGTGCTCCGCGCACGACTGACCGACGAAGACCCCGACCTGATCGACGAACTGCACCGACGAGCCAGCGCTTGGTACTCGGCCAATGGCGAACCCGCCAAGGCCATCGAACACGCGATGGCCGGTCACCACGTCGACGATGCCGCACGGCTGATCGAGCTCGCCGCCCCAGCGATGCGGCAGAGTCGTCAGGAAGGCACCCTCCGTCGCTGGCTCGAAGCTCTGCCCGACGAGGTCTTCGTCGACCGGCCGGTGCTCGCCATCTCCTTGGTGGGAGCGCGGATGGCCACGGGCGACACGACCGGCGTCGAGTCGCTGCTCCAGCTGGTGGAGTCGACGCTGGACCGCTCGGCACCTCCGCCGATCGTCTTCGACGTCGAGCTGTTCGACCGGCTCCCCGCACAAGTCCTGGTGCAACGCGCCGGGCTCGCCCTGCTCGCCGGTGACCTCGACGGCACCATCGCGCACGCCTCCCGGGCGCTCGCGCTGGTCGAACCGACCGACCACTTCCGCCGAGGCAGCGCGACCGCGCTGCTGGCGCTCGCCCACTGGACTGCCGGCGACCTCGATATGGCGGTGCGCCGCTACACCGAGGCGATCGGCGAGTTCATCGCAGCCGATCACCTCCCCGACATGCTCGGATGTTCCCTCGCGTTGGCCGACATCCAGATCGCGCAGGGCAAGCTCACCGACGCCAAGCGGACCTTCGACACCGGACTTCGCTGGACAACGGAACACCCCGGTCTACGCGGCGCAGCGGACATGCATGCCGGGTTGAGCGAGGTGCTCATCGAGCGAAACGACCTCGACGCGGCCGCCCCCATCTGGAGACGAGCAACGAGCTCGGCGAGTCCGCCGGACTCCCGCAGCACGCCTATCGCTGGCGCGTCGTCATGGCCCGACTGTGCCGCGCCCGCGGCGACCTCGACGGCGCGCTCGAACTGATCGAGGAAGCGGCGCCCCTCTACGACACCGACTTCTCCCCGCCCGTCCGCCCGGTCGCCGCCATACGGGCGCGAGTGCAACTGGCACACGGCGACCTCGATGCCGCAGCTCGAGTGGGCCACCGAATGCGGACTCACCGTCGACGACGAACTCAGCTACGTCCACGAGTACGAGCACATCACTCTCACCCGCGTGCTCATCGCCCGCCACGTCGCCGGGCGACGGCGCCGGCGCGCTCGAGGACGCCATCACGGTTGCTGGACCGACTACTCGCCGCAGCCGAGGAGGGCTCTCGGACCGGAATCGCGATCGAAGTCCTCATTCTGCAGGCGACCGCCTACGACGCCCGCGACGACACGCCGCTGCCGCGGTCGCTGCGCTGGACGACGCGCTTCGGCGCGCAGAACCCGAGGGCCACATCCGCCTCTTCCTGCATGCCGGACCGGCCGTGACAGCGCTCCTGCGTTCGGTGGCGTCACGCGAGCACGCCACGCCCCATGCCCGACGGGTGCTGGCCGCTGTCGATCTCACCGGCGAGCTCCCCGCGGTTGGTTCCCACGACCCAACAGGCAGCTCGCAGCGGACTCGTCGACGAACTCAGCAGTCGCGAACTCGACGTGCTGCGGCTGTTGCGCAGCGACCTCAGCGGCCCAGAGATCGCTCGCGAGCTGCACGTGTCGATGAACACGCTCCGCACGCACACCAAGAGCATCTACACCAAGCTCGGCGCCACGAGCCGCCGAGAAGCGGTCCGTCGCGCCACCGAACACGGCCTCTGAGCTGGCCCAGAACACAATCACATCCTCAATCACCACGATGATGTGAGGCGCGCTCACACGGTCCGTTCGTACCTTGCTCACGTGACCGCAGACGACCGCAACCCCGACACCACAACCGGTTCGCCGGCTGTCGGTCACGACCCCATCCAGCACTACGAGATCCGGGTCAAGGGCCGCCTCGCGCCCCGCTGGTCGGCGTGGTTCGACGGGCTGACCATCGACACCGATGCCACCGATGGCACCACCGCCATCCGCGGCCCGGTCGTCGACCAGGCAGCACTGCACGGACTCCTCCAGAAGCTCCGCGACGTCGGCCTCACCCTCGTCTCACTCACCGAACTGCCCAACGACACAGCCACCGAGCCACCAGCTCACACCAACCAGCCAGATCACACCAACCAGAAGGACACACATGACATGAATCACCACCGCACACGTCAACGCTTCGGACCGCACGCCGATGACCGCGACACGCAAGGCCGCGCTGATCGCCGGCATCGCCTACATCGCCACCTTCGTCTTCTCGATCCCGGTCAAGTTCGGCCTGTGGGTCGACGTGCTCGACAAGCCTGACTGGGTGCTCGGCGCCGGCAGCGACTCGGGCGTGCCACTGGGCGCATTGTTCGAGATCCTCACCGCCCTCGGCGGTGTCGTCACCGCCGTCGCCCTCTACTCGATCGCCCGGCGCCACAGCGAACGCGCCGCGCTCGGCTTCGTCACCACCCGGGTCATGGAGGCCGCCATCATCTTCGTCGGCGTCCTCGCCATCATGGCCAACTACACGCTCCGCAACGACGTCGCCGGCACCGCCGGAGCCGACGCCGGCGCACTCCGCACAGTCGGCCAAGCCCTCGTTGCCATCCACGACTGGACCTTCCTGCTCGGGCCCGGCGTCATGCCCGCCCTCAACGCGCTCCTCATCGGCTACGTCATGTACCGGTCCCGCATGCTGCCCCGCTGGATCCCGACCCTCGGCCTCATCGGCGCACCGCTGCTGCTCATCTCCTCCACCGCGACCCTGTTCGGAGCCTGGGATCAGATCTCCGGGCCCGCCGCGATCCTCGTTCTGCCGATCGCCATCTGGGAGTTCGCGTTCGGTGTCTACATGACCGTCAAGGGCTTCAAGCCCGCAGTGGCCACCGACGAGCCCGCCGCCATCGCCAGCTCACCAAGCCTGGTCACCGCCGGCGTCTGAACCCATCACCGCCCCCAACTCCTGCCCACCAACCAGAACCCCGGGACCGGCAACGGTTCCGGGGTTCGACGCGTCGCCTCTCATGCCTCGCTTGCTGCTGGCGGATCGCTGTTCAGTGTGGGCGATATGCGCTGCCTCGATGATCGACTCGGAGCACGGTCACTTCGCGCAGTTCATCGTCGATGCGGTACAACACTCGATAGGTCCCACGTCGCGCGTTGTGAAATCCGGCGAGTTCGTTGCGCAGCGCACGACCGACCCGATGCGGATTCTCGATCAGGGCGCCAGTGATGAAGCCGATCACGGCTGCGCTGACCGCCTCAGGAAGGCGCTCTTCGATGGCCCGTGCACGCCTTGTCGGCGACGACGAGTTCGTACGGATCTAGCAGTCACCGAGTGCGTCGACGGGCGCAGCGCGGTCTACCGCATCGATGCCTCGCACGACATCGCCCGAGGCGACGGCTGCCTCGTGCTTCGAGCAAGGCCTTCAGCGGCAGAACGCGTCACTCAGGAGTTCGAGACGTCTCTTCCAAGCTCTCGAGATCGATCTGGGCTGATCAAGACCGCCGCGGGTCTGCCGTTGGCGGGTGTACGACAACACGCTCAATGCTCGTGACGTCGACCCGGTCGACGAATTCGGAGAAGCGATCCTTCACGTTTCGTAGCGAATCTGTCGTCGTCATGGTCACGATTGTGCCACGGTCGATCGCATTCGGCAACCGCCCGGCGTCGCTCGCGCGAGAATGCCCGCTGGGCGGCGACGTCCATTCTGCTGAGGAGATGGCAATGGGCGATGCCGTTCGCGCCATGGTGATGGGATCACGGGTCGGTCGTCATGGCTGACCGCCACGACCTCTTCATCTCGTACAGCAGGTCGGCTGATGGCCGGCTCGCAATACTTCTGCACCGCCAGTTGCAGTTGTTCGCCAAGCCGATCTTCCGTCGACGCGCTCTTCGCGTATTCCGCGACGACGACGAGCTCTCAGCCAACGCCGCCCTGTGGACGTCGATCAAAGACGCGCTCGACGGGTCGGGCATGTTGCTGATCCTGGCCAGCCCTGCGTCTGCCTCGTCGGAGTGGGTCGGCAAGGAGATCCACCATTGGGTCACCACGAAACCTACGGGGACCGTGCTGCTGGCCGTCACGGACGGCACCGTCGAATGGGACGATGCGAGCGGTGATTTCGACTTCGAGCGCTCGACGGCTCTGTCGCCGTTGCTGAGCGGCGCCTTCGCCGAGGAGCCTCGATACATCGATCTGCGGTGGGTCAAGGAACAACCTCAGCTCGACAAGAAGGATCCGAGGTTGCGAAGCGCCGTCGCCGACCTGGCGGCGCCGCTCCACGGTCGCTCGAAGGACGAACTGGTCGGCGAGGACCTCCGCACGCACAAGCGGCTGTTGAGGCTGACGTGGACCGCGATCGCGCTCCTTGTCGTGCTGATGCTCTCGTCGGTGGTCGCGGCAGTGGTTGCTCTCGATCAACGAAACGAAGCCAACGCGCAACGCGAGGAAGCCGACACGCAACGACTGGAGGCCTCGCGACAACGAGACGTGGCCCAAGTGCAGCGCGACGAGGCAGAGCGTCAGGCACTCATTGCAACGGTTCGCGAGTTGTCGGCCCGATCGCTCGCAACCGCCGATCCGTACGAATCGCTCGCCCTTGGCATCCAGGCGGAACTCACCGGCGAGACGCCGAGGACGGAGGCCCGCGATGCGTTCGCCGCGCGCTGTGCAACGCGTGGCCGCACTCCCGCTCGTCCCGAGCGGCCTTCCGCAGCGAGCCCATGACTCCCGCGGCGCCGCACTCGCGTTTTCCGCCGACGGCGCCTTGCTCACCAGCGCCGCAGACGACGACATAGTTCGCGCCTGGCGGGCGAACGACCATGTGAAGGTGGGCGAGGTGGCGGTCAATGGCTCCGTCGGTGCGATCGAGTTCGCCCCCACCGACACCGTCGTGGCGATCGGCGACGGTTCGGGCACGCTGTGGTTGTGGCGACCGAACTCGAGCGAGGTCGCCACAGCGATCCAGATCGGGTCCGACCCGATCACCGCGATCGCTTGGTCGCCCGGCGGGGAACGTATGGCGATTGGCGGTATGGACGGATCGGTGTGGCTCGCCGAGATCGCCGACGGAACGACCGTCGGCGCTGTCAGGCTGGTGAGTGGCGCATTGGACCTCGTCGTCGCGTTGGGCTGGGTCGAGGGGCGCATCGGGTACGTCGAAATGGGGCTCCAGGCCGGCACGCTCGATGCGGAGACAGGCGAGGAGCTCTCGAGCTTCGCACTCGAGATCGTGGCCCGTCACGAGGGTGTCGTCTTCCTGGCCCGGTTCTCACCAGATGGCAGCCACGTCGCCGTGCTCGGAGACACCGGAACACCCGTGGTCTGGGACGTCATGAGCGGCACGCAGGTGGGCGTGCCATTCCCGTCTTCCTTCGGACCGATCGCATGGTCCCCTGACGGACGAGCATTCGTCAGCGGGGCCACCGAGCTACGCGTTCACGCTCTCGACGCGCTGCCCGAATCCGCGTTCCCGCCGGTGCCTGCGCACCAGGCCGAGGTCTCGGCGAGCGCGTGGTCGCCGGACGCTCGTTCCGTGGCGACGCTCGATGCCGACGGCTCGATCCGGTGGTGGACAACACAGATCGGACGCCATCCGCTCGACTACGTCGTCGCCGATTCACTTCGATGGTCGTCCGACAGCAAGCTTGTCGTGGGCGGTTTGTCGGACGAGGTGCGGAGTTGGGATCCGACCAGTGGCGCCTCGACGCTTCTCTCGAACCTGCCCCCTGGCGAGCTCTCCCCCGATAGTTCACTTGTTGCCGTAACGGACGTAGACACGCTCACGGTCTACGACGTCGCCACCGCGACGGCCGGGCCGACCGTCGTCGCTGCCCCTGGCATTGGTGGGTTCATCTCCACCGTGGCTTGGTCAAAGGACGGGTCGAAGCTCGCCAGCCAGGCAACCCACGATGGCACGGAATCGAACCCGGAACCGGGCCGGATTCGGGTCTGGGCGGTCGGCGAGGGCGGCGCGCTGACGGAGACGGCGTCGGTGCTCATCGAAGATACCGGTCTCGGGCTTGTCGGGTTTACACCCGACGGATCGACGATCGTGCTGGACGACGCCACCGGCTTGTCGACCTGGGATCTGGAAGGCAAGCCGGTGCACGTGCTCGATCTCGACAATGCCTACGAGATCTCCTTCGCACCCGACGGCCAGCTCGCCGTCGCGGGCGGTGTCGACCGCTCGCTCATGGTCGAGATCGATTCCTGGACGACCAGATTCGTCCTTCCGCGTGGCGTGGTCGCGTGGTCACCCGACGGAACGGTCTTCGCGGTCGCCGACGAACTACTCGGGCTCTACGACAGTGCGACCGGTAAACAGCTCGGTGACCTGATCGATGTGGGTGGCATCGATCGCATCGCATGGTCGCCGGACGGGATGCGACTCGCCGCCAGCGGCGGGATCGATCCCGAGGTTCTGCAGGTCGTCGACCCATGGAGCGAGTCCGAGGCATCCGCGTTGCTGGCTGACGTGCTTGGTGACGCCCTTGACAGCATCATCGGCGACGACCGGACCTCGGTGTGCAATGGACAGGTCACGGACATCGTGCCGCGGCTCCCCGTCGTCCTGCGCCGCTTCACGACCGCGCAATTCAGCGGTGAGCCGGCGTGAGCTGGCTACTGCTCCAGGTACGCGGCGAGGTTGTCGAGCGACGAGGCGAGGCCGACAGCGTGATCTTCTGCGGAGATACCGGCGGGAACATCGTCGGCCCGTATGTCAACGCGGCTGCCGCCATCGACCGGGACAATCTCCCAGGTCATGGTCATCGTTCCCGCGTACGCCGGATCATTCGACTCGAAGTCGACTGCCTGCACCACTCGCACGCCGGGGACGACCTCGACGAAGCGCGCCTCGACGACGTCGGCGTCCGTGGTTGTCTTGCCTCGCGATGCGTTGGCATCGTCGTAGACGAGGACCAGCCGGTAGCTGCCGCCAGGTCGGAAATCGAACTTCTCGAAGCGCGCGCTCATCCCCGTGGGAGGAAGCCACACGAGCAGGGCATCGGGATCGGCGAGCGCCCGATAGACGCGTGCGGGCGTGGCGGCGATGACCCGGGAAGCGGCGTCAGTTCGAGTGCTGGCCGCAGTGCGTCGGATGCGAGCGTCGGCCACGGCGACGCCGTGTTCGAGGAGGAAGAGGGGGTTGAGATCGATCTCGGCGATCTCGGTCACCTCCGTAACCAGGGTCGAGATGCGGTGAAGGACGGCGCGGAGGGCGGCGACGTCGAGCACCGCGGCGCCCCGGTATCCGGTGAGCAGGGGATAGGACCGCAGCGACTCCAGCATCTCGTCGACGTCGTGATCCGTCAGCGGAGCGACGCCGACAGCGACGTCGTCGAGCAACTCGACCGCGGTGCCTCCCCGGCCGACGACGACGAGCGGCCCGACGAGTGGATCCCGGTTCACGCCGACGATCATCTCGAGACCCGAGTCGACCTGCTCCTGCACCAGGAACGTTCGGGCGGCGTCGGGTAGGCCCGCCTCGGCAAGGGCGGTGCGGATCGTCCGCACCGCGGCCGCGGCCTCGGCTCCCGTGGCGACGCCGGTGCGCACGCCGCCGACGTCGCTCTTGTGGATGGCCGCCGCCACCTTGACGACGACGGTGCCGCCGAAGTCGACCTGCGCCTGCTCCGCTTCCTCCGGCGTCGACACCACTCGGCTGCGGACCGACGGGATACCGCAGGCCTCGAGGACCGCCGCAGCCGCGACCGTGTCGAGCCAGTCGTCCGCGGTGCCGGGATCGGCGTTCACGATGCTGCGGGCCCGCTCGATATCGACCGCCGGTCGCGGGACCGTCCCTTCCGGTCGACGCCGGCGGTCGTCCCAAGCGATGGCGCGGGCGAGGGCGCGGGCGGCGTTCTCGGGGGCCGTGAAGGAAGGTATGCCGGCTGCATGCAGCGTTGCAGGAGGTCCTTCGCGGTTCATGAACACACCAACGAGGGCGATGTCGTCGGCCAGCGCGGCGCGGGCGGCGATCAACTCCTCGGCGACGTCGGCCGACCGGGTGATCAGCGGCGTGTTGAACAGCACCATGACCGCATCCACGCCTGGCTCGGCGCCGAGGATGCACGTGACTTGCCCGTACTGCGAGGCGGTGGCACTGGCGATCATGTCGACCGGGTTCGACACTCCGGCCTCGGGCGGGAGCAGTGACCGCAGCCGCGCGGCGGTCGGCGCGGCCAGTTCGGGGACCTCGAGACCGCTGGCTTCGCAGGCGTCTGCCGCGAGGATCCCCGGCCCGCCGCCGTTGGTGACGATCGCTACCCGGCGTCCCCTGTACCGCCGGGTGGAGCTCAGCACCGTTGCCACGTCGAGCATCTCCTCGATCGACCCAGCCCGGACGACGCCTGCTTGGCGGAGCAAGGCGTCGACTCCCACGTCGCCGCCCGACAGGGCCGCCGTGTGCGACGCCGCTCCTCGGCGGCCGGCCACGGTGCGCCCCGCCTTGACCGCGATGATCGGCACCCGCCGACCGAGGCGGCGGGCGACCCGCACGAACGACGCCGGGTCCGGGATGGACTCGAGGTACAGCAGGATCACCTCCGCCGCGGACTCGTCTTCCCAGTACCTCAGGAAGTCGTTGGTCGACACGTCGACGGCGTTTCCGATCGACACGAAGGTCCCGATACCGAGGCCCCGCGCATCCGCCGCATCGAGGACGGCCAGCCCGACCGCACCCGACTGGCTCAGCAGGAATGCGCCGCCGTGAGCAGGCAGTGTTCGACTGAAGGTGGCGTTGAACCGCCCCTCGCCCGCACCGCCGAGGATTCCCGTGCAGTTGGGTCCCACCAACCGCACCCCCCGTTCGCTCGCGGTCGTGGCCAGGCGCGCCTGACGCGCCGCGCCCTCCGGCCCGACTTCGGCGAACCCGGCCGATATCACGCATACCGCCCCGATGCCGAGATCGCCGGCTTGGGCCACGACTGAGGCGACCGCATCGGCCGGCACGCAGACGACGACGAGATCGGGCACGACCGGGCACGACGCGAGATCGGGAAACGCCGTGATGCCGCGAACTTCCGCATGGTGCGGGTTGACGGGCAGCACGACCCCGCCGAAACCGCTGTCGACCAGATTGCCGAACAGGAGTCCGGCGATCGTCGTCGGGTCGCCGCTCGCCCCGACGACTGCGATCGCGTGCGGTGAGCCGAAGCCGTCGAGCTCTGGGCCAACGTCAATCCGGCTTTCCTCCATGTCGCCAGTCTCGTCCTTCCGCGCGCAAGAGACCTAAGGCACGACGGGCGAGGCCCGGAGGCCCTGGACAAGTGGCGTCGCGTCGGCCCAAGATCGAGTTACGAAACCACATCGCC
Source organism: Ilumatobacteraceae bacterium (assembly GCA_963779295.1). Classification (GTDB taxonomy): domain Bacteria; phylum Actinomycetota; class Acidimicrobiia; order Acidimicrobiales; family Ilumatobacteraceae; genus JAENVT01. The sequence continues at coordinate 168,941 of CAVZXO010000008.1, read as the reverse complement.
GCAGTTCAGGACCGGCGTCACCGATGCCAGCTGCTTTGGAGGTGATGCTGTGACCAACGTCGTTCAAAAGCCTCTACCTTTCCTCGTGCCGGAGTACTGCAAGAGCTGCGGGCGCTGCATCGCCTCGTGCACCAAGGACTGCATCTCGCTCGGCACCGAGATACATCCCGTGACGGGCTTCGTCCCGGTCGTGCTCGACCTGACGCGGTGCAACCGCTGCGGGCTGTGCATCGACGCCTGTCCGGAGCCGTTCGGACTCGGGCCGGAGGGGGAGGAGGCGGCGTTCGCGTTGCTCGATCCGGCCGAGCTGGGTGGTCCGAGGCCCTTCGACGCACCCACTCCCGAGCCACAACCCGACGTCACCGTCGCCCTGTCAGAACGCGCCCCGCTCATCGTGAAGGGCACGTACGCGGCAGCGGTGGGCGCCGTCCTGGCCGGATGCCGGCACGTCTTCGGCTACCCGATCACGCCGTCCACCGAGGGCGCCGAGATGATGGCGAGGGTCCAACCGACGCTCGACGGGGTGTTCGTCCAAGCGGTCAGCGAGATCGCCACCGTCAACATGATGTACGGGGCCGGAGGGGCCGGGAAGCGGTGCATGACCTTCACCAGCTCGCCCGGGTTCAGCCTCATGCTGGAGGGGATCTCCTACTTGATCGGAGCGGAGGTGCCTGCTGTCTTCGTGAACATCATGCGAGGCGGGCCCGGGTTGGGGAACATCGCACCCGAACAGGCGGACATCAAGCTGGCCTGCCGCGGCCTCGGTCACGGCAACACCCACGCGATCGTCCTGGTTCCTGCCACCCCGCAGGAGATGCTCGACAGCGCAATGCTGTCGTTCGAGCTGGCGTTCAAGTATCGGAACCCGGTGGTGATCCTCGGCGACGGCTATCTCGGCCAGATGACCGGGAAGGTGCGCCTCCCCGATCACATGGTCGTGCCGGGCATCCCCGAGTGGGCCGTCTACGGCGACCGCTCGCATCGAGGCAACCTGATCTGCTCCATCGACCTGTCGGAGGCCGGACTCGAGCGTCACAATCAAGCCCTCGACGCGAAGTACGCGCGGATGGCGGCCGAGGAGCAGCGGGCCGACCTCCACCGCTGCGACGACGTCGACGTCGTCATCGTCGCATGCAACACTCCAGCCCAGCTGGCCAAGGGGGCAGTGAAGGAGTTGCGCGACCAGGGTGTGCGGGCCGGCCTGTTCCGCCCGATCACGTTGTGGCCGTTCCCGATCGATGCGTTCCTCCCCGTGATTCATCGGGCACGCCGCATCGTCGTGGTCGAGGCCAGCAGCGGCCAACTGGAGGACGAGGTGCGCTTGGCCCTGAGCCACGCCGAGGTGCTCGCCCCACCGATCAGTCATGTGCGACGCCAGGGCGGGATCCTGCCTTCCCAAGCCGAGATCGTCGAACACGTGCTGGGTCTGCCAAACCTGAGCCAGAGAGGAGTGCACTGATGCCGTCGTCGGTCTTCTATCGCCAGTTCGAGCGCCACGATCACGCCCAGGGGATCAAGGCGCACACGACCACCTACTGCCCCGGCTGCGGTCACGGGCTCGCCCAGAAGTACCTGGCCGAGGCGATCGACGAGCTCGGCGTGCAGGACCGCACTGTCCTCGTGTCACCAGTCGGGTGCTCGGTGTTCGCCTACTACTACTTCGACGTCGGCAACACGCAGGCCGCGCACGGCCGGGCGCCGGCCGTCGCCATCGGCCACAAGACCGCCAATCCGGACTCGATCGTCGTGTGCTATCAGGGTGACGGCGACCTGGCATCGATCGGACTGGCCGAGATCATCAGCGCCGCCCAGTTGGGCATGCCGATGACGGTGATCTTCATCAACAACGCCATCTACGGGATGACCGGCGGCCAGATGGCACCGACAACGCTCCTCGGTCAGCCGACGACGACCTCACCCGACGGCCGGGCCCTGTTCGCTGGTCAACCGCTGAAGGTGGCGGAGCTGATTGCCGGGCTCGACGGCCCGGTCTACGTCGAGCGGGTCGCGCTCTACGACAACCGCCGCCGGACGCATGCCAAGCGCGCCATCAAGAAGGCCCTCGAGCTCCAAGTCGACGGCACCGGATTCGCCCTGATCGAGGTCCTCTCTGAATGCCCGATCCACCTCAACCTCGAACCCGAAGAGGCCGAGGCCTGGGTGCGGGACAGCCTGGAACCGGTCTTCCCATTGGGGGTGAAGAAAGACGTCGTCGACGGCCTCCGCTTCCCGCCCATCCCGACGCCCACCTTCGATCCCGAACGAACGCTGGCCGCGCTGGGCACGACGACCGATCGCCCCGATCGGTTCGCGACCACATTCCCGTCGCACCTCGATCCGGAGGACATCAGTCTGAAGCTGGCGGGCGCAGGAGGCGACGGGGCACAAACGGCGGCGATGCTCATCACCCGGGCCGCCATCAGCGAGGGCTTCGACTCGACCCACATCCCGAGCTACGGACCGGAGTCCCGCGGTGGTACGTCGTATGCCGATGTCCACGTTGCGATGAAGGAGGTGCTCTCGCCCGCGGCGCCGCATCCCCATCTGCTGGTGGCGTTCAACGCTCCCAGCCTCGCCAAGTTCGGTCCGACGGTGCGTCCCGGCGGCATCGTCATCTACGACAGCTCGGTCATCGGCGCGGTGCCTGACACGCTGGCGGACGGGGTCCGCATCGTCGGCGTACCGTTCGCCGAAGTGGCCAAGGACCTCGGCTCGGTGCTCGTCAAGAACGTGGTCGCCCTGGGCGCCCTCCAGGGCGTTACCCAGATCTTCCCGAAAGCGACGTTCCTCGCGGCGATACGCGGTGCGCTCAGCGGCAAACGAGCCATGGTCGACCTCAACGAGCAGGCCTTCGAGCGCGGCGCCGAGCTGTCGGCCGAGTTCGCCAACGTGTAGCCCGACGCCCCGACGTCGGAGTGTCTGCCGCTCACCCGGGGTGTCTGGAAACACTCCGTCCGCGTGGGTTCGCTACGGTGAGCGAATCGCCAACGTCGGAATGCCGAAATGACCTCGCAACTCGTTGCTCTCTGTTTCGATGCGAACGATCCGCTCCGCCTGGCGCGATTCTGGGCCGAGGCGCTGCGCTGGGATGTCGGCGACGAGACCGATGACGTGGTCAGTCTCGTGCCGACCGATGGCACGAGGTTCCAGATCGATTTCGGGCCTGTCCCGGAGCCGAAGGGGGCGTGGGCGAACCGACTCCACCTCGACCTGACGACCACATCCCTCGACGACCAGACGGAAACGGTCGAGCGACTGATCGAGCTGGGTGGCCGACACATCGACATCGGTCAGGGCCCAGAGGAGAAACATGTCGTGCTGGCGGACCCGGAGGGTAACGAGCTGTGCATCATCGAGCCGACCAACAACTTCCTCTCGACGTGCGGGCGTCTCGGATCGATCACATGCGATGGGACGCGTGAGGTCGGATACTTCTGGAGCGCCGCGCTTGGCTGGCCGTTGGTCTGGGATCAGGACGAAGAGACGGCGATCCGCGCGCCGGACCTCACCGGTCCGATGATCACGTGGGGTGGCCCACCGCTGAACCCGAAGCTCGGGAAGAACAGACTCCACCTCGACATTGCTCCGCCGGCTGACGGCGATCAGCAAGCCGAAGTCGACCGACTCATCTCGCTGGGGGCGAGGCGAATCGACATCGGCCAGGGCGATGTCGATTGGGTCGTCATGGCCGACCCCGACGACAACGAGTTCTGCGTGCTGACTCCCCGGTAGCGAGGTGGCGATCGCCGGTCGGTCAGTGTGTCAGGTCGATGTCGACCATCAGGCGGTCGGCGAGTGCTTCCAGGCGGTCACGAACGGCCTCGATGGTGAGGTTCGGAGGGAGTACGACGGCGACGGTCGCCTCGAACAACGGCCCTCCCGACATGGGCGCGTCGGTGGTCGCCGTGTCGAGTTCCTCGATGCTCGCGCCGATCTCGGCAAGCGCGCTGGAGACCGAGTGCACCAGACCCGGACGATCGGTGCCCACCATCGACAGCACGAATCGCTCGCCACGAGCGATCGGCTCGACATCGGTGGAATCGACACGGACATGGAGCAGGCCAGCGTCACTCAACGCCTCGAGCGCGGTGCGTAGCCCGGCTGCTGCGTCGTGGGCGACCGTCACCTGCACGATGCCGGCGAACTTGCCACCGAGGCGGGCCATCTGGCTGCGCTCCCAGTTGCCCTGGTGAGCGGCCACGACACCCGACAGCGAATCGACGAGACCAGGGCGGTCATCGCCGAGCACTGTGAGCACGTAAGTGGGCATGGGTACGGCCGCGGAGTTACGCCGCGTCGACCTTGGGCATGATCTCTTCCTTCAGCCGCTTGAGATCGTCGAGCGTCTTGCTCACCGGCACGTCCGCGAACGGGGGCCACAGCAGCGGCATCGTCAGCCCGGCCTCCTTGTAGCGCTTGAGGGTGTCGGTGATCTGCGCGGCGGTTCCCGCCAGCAGGTTGCTGGCCTTGCCCGCATCCGTCTGATCGGTCTCCTCGTCGGTGATGACGAAGAACAGCATGCTGCAGACCTCGAGGCTGTCGATCGAGCTGGAACCCCCGAGTTCCTCGAGCTCTCGCTTGATGGCGCTGCGCCATTGCTGGAGCTCGTCGGGCGAGTCCTGGATCCCGATCCAGCCCGACAGGCCGTACTTGGCGATGCGGTTCGCCGAGCGCTTCGGGTCCTTGAGCCCACTGAAGAAGATCGGGGGGTGCGGCTTCTGCAGCGGCTTGGCACCGAACCCGCATCGGTCGAAGTCGGCGAACTCGCCGTGGTATTCGAAGAGGTCGTTCGTCCAGATGCCCTGCATGATCTCGATCGTCTCGCGCACGTGCTTGTGCCGCTTGGGGAAGATGTGCGCGGCGCTGGCGGCCGCGAATTCCTCGGGCATCCAACCGGACCCCACGCCCACGTTGACCCTGCCGTTCGAGAGGTGGTCCACGGTTGCGATCTCCGCAGCGAGAACGCCGGGCGAGCGATATGGCGTGTCGGTGATGCTCATGCCGATCCGCACCTTGGTGGTCTTTGCCGCGAGCCAGGGGATCAGCGGCCAGCCTTGGAACCACTCGCCGCGGGAGGACACCGGCAACGCCTTCGGGAACTCGGTCATCATGCCGAACGGGTACTGGAGCTCCTGACGATCGGACGCTTCCGGGACGACGATCCGGTCGAGCGTCCAGACGGAGTCGAACTCGAGCTCCTCGGCGAGGTTGGTGAGATCCTCGAGCTCGGTGATGGTCACCTTGTCGCGGAAGTTCGGCAGGTAGAGAGCGAGCTTCATGAGAGACGGCCTCCTCATCGTTCGTCAGTTGGTCGCAATCCTAGGTTTCGTCGCGGAGTCGGTCGCGCAGTTCCCGTTTGAGGACCTTGCCGTAGTTGTTGGTCGGCAGGGCGTCGACGAAGCGGTAGTCCTTCGGCCGCTTGAACCGGGCGAGGTGGTCGAGGCACGTCTGGTCGAGGTCCTCGACCGCCGGCGTTGCGGCGCCGTCGGCGGCCACCACGAAGGCCACCACCGCCTCGCCCCACTCCGTGTCGGGCCGGCCGACCACTGCGGCGGCCCGCACGCCCGGGTGGCGGAGCAGCGCCTCCTCGACCTCCCGGGGGTAGATGTTCATCCCCCCGCTGATGATCAGGTCCTTGGACCGATCCCGCAGCGTGAGATACCCGTAAGCGTCGAAGCTGCCGATGTCGCCCGTGTGCAGCCACCCTCCGCGCAGTGCCTCGGCGGTGGCGTCGGGCTGCTTCCAGTAGCCGTCCATGACCACGTCGCCGCGGACCACCACCTCGCCGACCTCGCCGGCGGTGAGATCGTGGTCGGCGTCGTCGACGACGCGGACGTCGACGTCGGTGCGCGGGATGCCGACGCTCTGCATGCGATCGCGCCACATGGGGTGGTTCCGGTCAGCGTGGTCTGCCTTGGACAGGGCCGTGATCGTCATCGGCGTCTCGCCCTGCCCGTAGATCTGGGCCAAGCGGGGGCCGAAGACGGCGAGGGCGTCCTCCAGGTCGGCCAGGTACATCGGTGCGCCGCCGTAGATGATCGTCTTCAGATTGGAGAGGTCGGCGTCGGCGATGGCCGGGTCACCGGCCAGCCGCTTCACCATGGTGGGAGCGGCGAAGAACGACATGCCGGACCAGTGTTGAAGCAGGGCGGCGATCTCGTCGCCGTCGACGCCTCCGGAATGTGGCACGACGCTCACCGCCCCACGGGCCACGTGGGGCAGCCCGTAGAGCCCTGAACCGTGCGAGAGCGGCGCGGCGTGGAGGATGCAGTCGTGCGGCATCACCGGGTCGATGTCGGCGAAGTAGCTGAGCGACGCCATCAGCAGGTTGCGGTGCGTGAGCGTGGCTCCCTTGGGCCGTCCGGTGGTGCCGCTGGTGTAGAACAGCCAAGCCGGGTCCTGCGGTTGCCGGCTGACGAGCGGCACAGGCGACGACGCCGTGAGCCGATCCCACCGCTCACCCGGCGCCACCACCGCCGCCTGCAGCGACTCGACGGTTCCGACCAGCGACTCGACGTCGTCGGCATGGTCGGCGTCGGTCACGACGACGGCCGATCCGCTGTGGTCGAGGATGTAGGCGATCTCGTCGCGGTGGAGGCGGGCGTTGACCGGCACGGCCACGAGACCGGCGTGCCAGATGGCGAACAGCGCCTCGAGGTACTCGGGCCGGTTGCGCATGACGATGGCGACCCGTTCACCGGGTGACAGGCCGAAGTCGTCGCGCAGGCCGGCGGCCGCGCCCGCCGTGCGGGCGGCGAACGCGCCCCAGTCGGCGTGCACGCGCTCGCCGTCGGCCAGTGCCGGATCGTCGGGCCGCAGGCGGCCGTTGCGCTCCACCCAGACGGCCAGGTTCATCGCCCCGTCCCGGTCTCGAAGGTGACGTTCACGTCCTGGACACGCGGCTGCTCGACCACGGCTGGAGCGTAATGCCAGAATTTCAACGACCTACGATCACAACATGAGGCTTGGCGAGGACGAGGCGCGGGCCCGGCTCGCAGCGCACGACCACGGCATCCTGTGCACGGTGCACGCCGAGCGGGGCGTCGATGCCGTGCCCGTCGCCTACGTGGTGGACGACGACGGCTGTGTGGGTGTGCCGATCGACCTGGTGAAGCCGAAGGCGTCGTCGCGGCTGCAGCGGGAGCGGAACCTGGAGGCGGATCCGAGGGCCACACTGCTGGTCGAGCACTGGGACCCCGGCGACTGGTCGCAGCTGTGGTGGGTGCGCGCCGAACTGCACTGGCTGGGAGAGGCCGACGCCGGCCGGGCGGGGGACTTGGCCGCCCGGTTGGCCGGGCGCTACCCGCAGTACCGGGACCAGCCATTCGCCCGAGTATTGGTGCTGCGCATCGTCGGCGTGACCGGCTGGTCGGGTGCCGGCTGACCCTGACTGATCTGTTCACGGTGCTTTCCAACGGAGAGTAGCGTCGGTGTCGTCGGAGCGTGGTGGTGCGACCGGAGAGGGAGCAGCCGATGCAGTTGTTCATCAGTTACACGCGGCGAGATGCCAAGGTTGTCAACGACCTGGTCGCCGATCTCGAGCACGCCGGGCACCAGCCGTGGATCGACCGGGATCTCACCGGAGGTCAGCACTGGTGGGATGAGCTCTTGACCCAGATCAGGGGATGCGACGTGTTCGTCTTCGCGCTCAGCGATGAGTCGGCGGCGTCCAAGGCCTGTCGCTCCGAGTTGGCCTACGCAGTGGCGTGCGGGCGCTCGATCCTGCCGGTGATGGTCCGCGACGCGAACGTCGAACTCGCGCCCGACCCGATCGGAGCCACCCAGTACGTCGAGTACCGTCAGCGCAGCAGCGAGAACGCCATCGCCCTCATCAGCGCCCTGTTGGCGATCCCCCCTGCTCTGCCGGTGCCTGATCCGCTTCCTCAGTCGCCGCCGCCACCGATCACTGATCTCGCGCCGATCAGGGAAGCACTCGCTGCCGACTCGCTGTCGCTTGCCCAGCAGCAGTCATTGCTCGACGAGCTGAGTCGTCGGCAGGACGAATCCGACCAGCACGACACGCTCCGCGGGTTGCTCGAGGTGTTCCGACGGCGCGCTGATGTGACGGTGTCGATCGCCCGGGCCATCGACGGGCTGTTGGTGGGACTGCCGTCCGCCGAGGACGACATGCTCGACAGGCCGCGGCAGCTTCGACCGCTCAGCGAACGCGACCCCGACACGGTCGACCGCATGCGTGCGCTACTGACTCACGCGAGATCCGGTCATTTCGCGCCCATCATCGGGCACGGCCTCAACGACGCGTTGATCGGATCCCCGAGGGCGATCGCCCGCGAGTGGTCGCGCACGTTCGAGTTCCCGATGGCTCGATACCAGCAGGACGCACTACCGGATGTCGCCCAGTTCGTCGCCGTGATGACGAACCGTGACACGCTGATGGACAGCCTGTCCGAGTACCTGTGGTCGCGCCTCGCCAAGCTTCACCCCAAGGCCACCGAGGTGAGTGACGGCCATCTCGGTGAGGCGATGAAGATCGCCTGGCGAGCGCATCGAACCGCCACTGATCCCTACGTCGTGCTGGCGAAGCTGCCGTGTGCGATCTACATCACGGCCACGCCCTGGGATCTCATGACCGAGGCCCTCCGCGAGGCCGGCCGCGATCCGGTGGCCGAGGTGTGCCGGTGGCGCAGCAACTTCTACGACTGGCCCGCTTCGGCCTTCGACACGGAGCCCGACTACGTTCCGTCGGCGGAGCGACCGCTGGTGTTCCACACGTTCGGCGCCCTCGACGTACCGGAGTCGCTGGTCCTGACCCAGGATGACTTCGACGACTTCCAGATCGCCGTGGCCGAAAATCGAGCCATCATTCCGACGGCCGTGCAACGGGTGCTGGCCAACTCGGCGATCACCATGCTCGGCTTCGAGTTGGAGCAGCGCGACGTCAGGGTCCTGCTCCGCAGTCTCATCGCTCAGGAGGGTGCCCAGAAGCTCGACAAGTTCACGCACGTGGCAGCGCAGCTCGAACTCGGTAGTGGCGTCACCGCGCCCGCCCGCGCCCAGCGGTACATGGAGCGGTACTTCGCGAAGGTCCGGCAGCCATCCATCGACCTGTTCTGGGGAACGGTCGAGGAGTTCGCTGCCGATCTGTCCGAACTGTGGGTGGCCGGTCGATGACGAACGACAACCCATTTGTCGGCCCCAGATCGTTCGCCTACGGGGAGCGGCTCTACGGGCGAGACCGCGAAGTGGCGGAGCTGGGCGACACCTTGTTGGCCCAGCGAATGGTTCTGCTGTACTCGCCGTCGGGCGCAGGAAAGTCGTCGTTGCTCGAAGCAGCTCTGCGCCCTCGGCTCGAGCAGCTCCAGTTCCGGGTGTTGCCCACGGTCCGCGTCGGGCACGAACATTCCCCGACCCTCGACCGTTCCTCGGTGCGCAATCGCTACCTGTTGAGCACGCTGCTGTCGTTGGAAGAAGGCCGAACTGCGACCACTCAACTCAGCGCCACCGAGCTCAACGACATCTCTCTGCAGGAGTATCTCGATCGGTTGGACGACGACATCGATGACCAGCCGGACGGCTCGACCGAGTTGTGCATCTTCTTCGATCAGTTCGAGGAGTTGTTCACGCTCGACCCCACCGACGTCAGAGAAAAGACCGAGTTCATGGCGGAAGTCGGCGTGGCCTTGCGCGATCGCCGACGGTGGGCGTTGTTCGCCATGCGCGAGGACTTCATCGCCCAACTCGATCCGTACCTCTCCCTGGTCCCCAAGCGCTTGAGTTCTCGATACCGGCTCGACCTGTTGGGCGTCGACGCTGCCCGCGTCGCCATGCGCCAGCCCGCAGCCGAGCAGGGAGTCGACTTCGCCCTCGACGCTGCCAACCACCTCATCGACGACCTCCGCCGTGTGCGCGTGCAGCGAGGTGGCCAGGTGGTCGAAGAACTCGGCCCATACATCGAACCCGTCCAACTGCAGGTCGTCTGCCGTCAACTCTGGAGCTCGTTGTCATCATGAACTTGACTGTCAACTCGACTGGGAACCCGCCCACGGCGTTTCCCGCCACCATCGAGGTCGACGACGTGATTGCCCTCGGCAACGTCGACCAGGCACTGGCCAGCTTCTACGGTGATGCCGTCAGCGCGGCAACGGTCGCCTCGGGCGTCAGCGAACGAGAGATCCGCGGCTGGGTGGAAGATGATCTGATCAGCGAACAGGGCTTCCGGACGCAGGCGTTGCGTGGTCCCGGCGCCAACGGCGGTGCAGTCGTGGTGGCACTCGAGAACGCGCATGTCCTCCGCGCCGACTCGCGCCGCGGGGCCCAGTGGTACGAACTGGCCCACGACCGGCTCGTGGCGCCGGTCCGCGAGAGCAATGCAGGGTGGCGAGCCGCCCACCTGTCGGCGTTGCAGGTCGCCGCCATGAACTGGGATCGTCACGGTCGTGCCGATTCCTTCCTCGCAACTGGCGAGGTGTTGCGCGCCGGTGAGGCATGGTCGAAGGCGCACCCAGCAGAGATGGTGGCGACCGACCGCGATTACCTCGAGGCATCGCTGGCCAACGAACGGGGGGTCTTGCTGGTTGCCCGTGCGTCGAGGCGAGCGCGCCTCGCGGCGCTTGTCGCCCTGGTGCTCGCCGTGCTGGCCACGCTGGGCGGACTGCTCGCCTACAACAAGGTGCAGGACGGGCGCCGTTTGAAGGCGTCGGAGGCCGACGCCCGTATCGCCCAGAGCGTCGCCGAGACCCAGAGTCACGTCGCCCTCGACTCGGAGGCACGAGCGAAGGCCTCGGAAGCTGATGCGAAAGCATCGGAGGCTGCCGCGCAGGAGTCGGAGGCCAAGGCCAGAGCATCCGAAGCGGGTGCACTGGCGTCGGAGGCCAAGGCCAGGGCATCGGAGGCCGCGGCGCGTGATTCGGAGGCCAGGGCCAAGACGTCGGAAGCCGCGGCGCGCCAGTCGGAGGACAAGGCGCTGGCGGCGGCACTGTTGGCCGAGAAGAAGAAGACCGAGGCCGAATCGGCCACCAAGCGCGCCCTGCTCGCAGAGGCACGAGCGCGCGCCGCCGAGGCCGCCACCAAGACCGAGGTGTGCGGTGAGCTGATCAGCACGCAGTCGCTGCTCGACACCACGAACGAAGAGCTCGGCCAGGCCAGGCAAGCGCTCACCACTGCATCGGTCGCCTACAACACGCTGGTACAGAACACCTACAACCAGCTCGGAGTGATCATTGCCTCGTCGCCGGCGACCGTCGACGAGCTGAAAGCCTCACTCACTTCGCTCCAGAGCAACTACGTGGTCGCCCTCCCATCCGTGCCACTGCCGAGTACCTGCTGACAACCAAGGAGGGCCTTCTGATGTCCATCTCCGAGACCGCTCGCCGCAATCACGACCTGCTTTTCCCCGGTCATGTCTCGACGCTCGCGGTGACCGACCCCGAGTTGATCGAGTACTTCGACAACTTCGCCTTCGACGAGGTCCTGCAAGCGGCGCCGCTCGACACACACCTCCGGCTGATCACACAGCTCGGAGCACTGATCGCCGTCGGGGCGCTCGGCGAGTACCGGGCGATGCTCGGCGCCGCGCTCAACGTCGGCGTCACCCCTGTCGAGGTCAAGGAGGTCGTCTACCAGGCCGTCCCCTACGTCGGGATGGGCCGAGTGTTCGACTTCCTCCATACCACCAACGACATCCTCGCGGCGCGTGGCGTCAGCCTGCCCCTCGAGGGCCAGTCGACGACCACGCCCGACACGAGGGACGAACTCGGGTTGGCGGTGCAGTCCGAGATCATCGGCGCCGACAGGGTCGAGCGGCTGTACGCCACCGCCAGCCCCGACGTATTGCACATCCAACACCTGTTGTCGGCCAACTGCTTCGGTGACCACTACACCCGAACCGGCCTCGACATACCGACCCGCGAGCTGCTCACGTTCTCGATGCTCGTCGCCCTGGGCGGGTGCGAACCCCAGGTCGCCGCGCACGTCACCGCCAACCTCCGCGTCGGCAACGACCGCCGTCTGCTGATCGCCGTCACCACCCAACTGCTGCCGTTCATCGGCTACCCGCGCACCCTCAACGCTCTGCGCGTGATCGACGAACACGCTCCCGCAGCAACCACACCGAAGGAGACATCATCGTGAGCGACGTCATCGTCGTCATCGGAGCCGGATCGATCGGTCAGGCCATCGCCCGTCGCGTCAGCGCCGGCAAGCACGTCCTGTTGGCCGACCTTCGCGGGGACAACGCCGATGCGGCCGCCGATGTGCTCAGCAACGCCGGGTTCGACGTGAGCACCGCGATCGTCGACGTCTCCTCACGCCGGTCGGTTCACGCGCTCGTCGAGACCGCCGCGACGTTCCGTCGGTGACGTCACGGGCGTGATCCACGCTGCCGGAGTGTCACCGAGTCAGGCACCGCCCGCGACGATCCTCGCTGTCGACCTGTACGGCACCGCCGTGGTGCTCGACGAGTTCGGCAGCGTGATCGCTCCGGGCGGCTCAGGGATCGTGATCGCCTCGCAGTCCGGCCATCGCCTCCCTGCCCTCACTGTCGAACAAGACGCGGCACTGGCGACGGCGCCGGTCGACGAACTGCTCTCGCTTCCCATGCTGCAGCTCGACCAGGTGACCGACTCGCTCCACGCCTACCAGCTCGCCAAGCGCGGCAACGCGCTCCGAGTGAAGGCCGAGGCCGTCCGATGGGGCAAGCGCGGCGCACGGGTCAACACGATCAGCCCCGGCATCGTCATCACTCCACTCGCCAAGGACGAACTGACCGGACCGCGCGGCGAGGGTTACCGCCGCATGATCGAGCTGAGCCCGGCGGGGCGCGCCGGCACCCCTGACGAGATCGGCACGCTCGGCGCGCTCCTGATGGGACCGGACGGCGCGTTCATCACCGGCAGCGACTTCCTCATCGACGGCGGCGTGACCGCGTCGTACTTCTACGGCGAACTCGCACCGAACTGAAGCGAGTGCCTCTGCGGAAGCCCACGTGCGCCGTGACGTTTACGATGCGCCCATGACTGCAGGTGTGATCGTCGACTGGGAGTCGTTCGGAGCGGTGCTGTTCGATCTCGACGGGGTCGTCACGCCGACCGCCGAGATCCACGAGCGGGCCTGGGCCGAGTTGTTCGCGCAATGGGATTTCGACGGCAGTGACTACCTGAACTACGTCGATGGCCGGCCGAGGTACGAAGGCGTGCAGACGTTCCTTGCGTCGCGCGGCGTCGAGCTCCCGTGGGGCGATGCTTCCGATCCGCCGGGCGACGACACGATCTGCGCGTTGGGAAACCGCAAGGACGAGACGTTCAACACCGTGCTCGCTCGCGAGGGGATCAAGCCCTACCCGGGAACGTTGAGGGTGATGGACGTGCTCGACCGCGCCGGCGTTCCGAGCGCGATCGTGTCGTCGTCGAAGAACGCCGGAACGGTGCTGCGGGCGGCCGGCATCGCCGAACGGTTCGTCGCGGTCGTCGACGGTCTCGTGGCCGTCGAGCAGCACCTCGCGGGAAAGCCCGCGCCGGCGATGTTCGTCCACGCCGCCGAGCGACTCGGTGTCACACCGGGCGACGCGGTCGTCGTCGAGGACGCCATCTCGGGCGTCGCCTCCGGGCGCGCCGGCGAGTTCGCACTGGTGGTCGGCGTGGATCGCGGCGGCAACCGGGAGGCACTGGTCGCGGCGGGAGCCGACATCGTCGTCGACGACCTCGAGGAGACACTCCCATGACTCGCTCGAGCAGCACGATCACGATCGACCGCGAGCGGTTCCCGGTCGACGCCTGGCGGCTGGTGGAGACCAGCCTCGGTGACGACGACGGCGGCCTGACCGGCACCCTGTTCGCGATCGGCAACGGCTATCTCGGGTTGCGTGCCGACTGGGCGCCGGATCCGGAATCGGCGGGCACTTATGTCAACGGCTTCCACGAGACGTTCCCGATCGTCCACGCCGAGCACGCGTTCGCGCTTGGCCCGCACCGGCCAGTCGCTGCTCAACGCGCCCGAGGCCAAGTCGATCGAGGTGACGGTCGGCGGCGAGGTGTTGCGCCTGGCCTCGGGCCACCCCGAGCGGTCCGAGGTGACGGAGTTCCGGCGGGAGATCGACTTCCGCACCGGCGTCTTGCGTTCGGACCTGACCTGGCACACCCGGGCCAGCGGGAGGGTGCGGGTCAGCTCGCAACGGCTCGTCAGCCTCGAGCACCGACATCTGGCGGTGCTGCGCATGTCGCTCGAACTCCTCGACGGGCCGGCGGCGGTCACGATCTCGTCACAGCTGGTCAACCGCCAGGACGTGGCGACGCGCGACACCGGGCCGGCGCACGCCGATCCGCGCCGCTCGCGCACGTTCGACCGGCGCGTCCTCGAACCGTTGCTGCAGACCCACTCCGACCCCGGCTCGGCGGGCGGCGGCACCGTCACGCTCGGCTACCGCTGCGTCGGGAGTGGAATGACGATCGCTGCTGCTCATCGCCACGCGGTCGTGGCCGGCGGCGATGTTGCGTTCGACACCGAGCTCACCGGCGATCGCGCCGTCACCACGATGCGTCTCGACGCTGCGACCGGGCGACGCTGTCACGCTCACCAAGTACGTCGCTTACCACAGTTCCAGCCAGGTCCCCGAGGCGTCCGGCGACGTGTCGATCGAGGAGCTCGCCGCCCGGTGCCGTGGCACACTCGATGCCGGCGAGGCGGCCGGGTGGGATCGGGCGCTTGCCGAGCAGCAGGCCTGCCTCGATCGGTTCTGGGCGCGCACCGACATCGCCGTCGACGGCGACGACGCGGCCCAGCAGGCGATCCGCTGGAACCTGTTCCAGATGGCCCAGGCCTCGACCCAGATCGGCGCACGCGGCATCGCCGCCAAGGCGGTCACGGCCGCCGGGTACGACGGTCACTACTTCTGGGACACCGAGGTCTACATGGTGCCGCTCCTCGCCTACACCAACCCCGACGCCGCCCGCGACCTGCTCCACTTCCGCCACCGCACCCTTCCTGCGGCACGCCAACGGGCGATCGAGATGTCCCAGCGCGGCGCGTTGTACCCGTGGCGGACCATCAACGGCGAGGAGGGCTCGGCGTACTACCCGGCGGGCACCGCCCAGTACCACATCGACGCCGATGTCGCCCACGCGATCGACCGCTATGTCACCGCCACCGGCGACACCGAGTTCCTCCGTGGCGAGGGCGCCGAGATCCTCGTCGAACTGGCACGGCTGTTCGCCGACCTCGGCTTCTACGACCATGCCGACCCGGCGGTGTTTCACATCCACGGGGTGACCGGACCCGACGAGTACACAGCGGTCGTCGACGACAACCTCTACACCAACGTGATGGCGCGCTTCACGATGCGGTTCGCAGCCGACGTCGTCACCCGGCTGCGATCCGAGGATCCCGACGCCCACCGCTCGCTCGTCGCCGTCACCGGCCTCGTCGACGACGAAGTCGCCGAGTGGACGCGTGCCGCCGACTCGATGTGCGTGCTGTACGACGCCGAACTCGGCATCAACCCCCAGGACGACGCCTTCCTCGGCCACGAGGCCTGGGACTGGGCGGGCACGCCCGACGACAAGTACCCGCTGCTGCTCAACTTCCACCCGCTGGTGATCTACCGCCACCAGGTGCTCAAGCAGGCCGACGTGGTGCTGGCGATGTTCCTTCGCGGCGACGAATTCGCGCCCGACCTACAACGCCGCAACTTCGACTATTACGACCGGATCACCACCGGCGATTCGTCACTGTCGGCCTGCGTGCAGTCGATCATGGCCGCCGAGGTCGGACACGCCGACCTGGCGATGCACTACTTCCGCGAGTCGTTGTACCTCGACATCGCCGACACCCACGGCAACACGGTCGACGGCGCCCACATCGCCAACGTCGGTGGGGTGTGGGCATGCCTGGTGCACGGGTTCGCCGGTGTCCGCGACTCGGGGACACATATCCGGATCGCGCCGCGCCTCCCGGCCGGCTGGCAGGGGATGCGCTTCGTCTTGCACCGGCGCGGCAGCGTCATCGCTATTGCCGTCGATCCGGCCGGCGCCACAGTCACCGTTGAATCGGGCGAGCCGGTGGCCATCCTCACCGACGGGGTCATCACCGAGGTCGCGCCGGGTGGCTCGCTGCGGGTCGGCGGCACGGCGGCATGAGTTCCATCCGCACCGGCCTCGGCGACTTGCCGGAACTACCGAACTGGGAGACCGCACCGGTCGACCGGCCTGCCGCCATCGCCCAGGTGAAGGAGGCGCTGCGGACCCGTATCCAGGGTTCCGGTCGATCGATCGGCGAAGTCTTCGCTGTCATCGAGGCGCGCGTGCGCGCCGATGTCGAGGAGATCGCCGCCGCCAAGGCGGAGGATCGAGAGGTGTGGCCGGTGATCAACTACTCGGACATCGCCGCCGGCACCGTTTCCACCGACGACCTCGCGCTGTTGCACCGTCGCGGATGTGTCGTTGTTCGCGGCAACTTTCCCCGCCAGCGTGCGCTCGACTGGGACCAGGGAATCGTCGACTATGTCGAACGGAACCGGTTCTTCGAGGACTACCGCGGACCCGGCGACGACTTCTTCGGCAGCGTCGGTTCCAAGCCGGAGATCTACCCCATCTACTGGTCGCAGGCCCAGATGGAGGCCCGCCAGAGCGAAGAGATGGCGCGCGTGCAGCAGTTCCTCGACCAGCAGTGGATCAGTGAATCGGAGGGGACCAGGTGGTTCGATCCGACCTGCGGTGCGATCTATCCGGATCGCATCAGGCGCCGCCCACCGGGTACGAACTCGGCTGGTCTGGGCGCGCACCTCGATTCCGGAACGCTCGACCTGTGGATGACCCCGGCGTCACAACGAGCGTTCCGCCATCTCTTCGACGGGACCGTCGAGCAGTACGACCCATGGGATGCTGCACATCGAACCGCCGGCACGCAATACCGCGGCACGACGATGTGTTCTGCCTTCCGCACGTTTCAGGGCTGGACCGCGCTGTCCGACATGGACCACGACCAGGGCGTGCTGCACGCTGTGCCGATCGCCGATGCGATGGCTTACGTGTTGCTTCGCCCACTGCTCGCCGATGTCCCCGACGACGACATGTGCGGCGTGGCCCTCAACCAGGTCCTCCCCATCACCGAACGATGGCATTCGCTGCTACTCGCTGCGTCCAGCGGAATTCCCGACGTCCGCGCCGGCGACACGGTGTGGTGGCACAGCGACATGATTCACAGCGTTGCCCCGGTGGCCGACCAACAAGGTTGGGGCAACGTCATGTACATCCCCGCCGCTCCCTGGTGTCCCCGCAACGACACGTACGCGGAGTCGGTCCGGCACGCCTTCCTCACCGGGTCGAGTCCCACCGACTTCCCCGAGGAGCACTACGAGCGCACCTGGAGCAACAGGTTCACGATCGACGACCTCAACGAAATCGGTCGCCGAGGGCTCGGGCTGGCCAACCCGGCGAGGCGCTGAATCAGACGGCCCGCCACTCGGGGTCGCGGCCGGTGAAGGCGATCAGTCGGGCGAGTTCGCCTGCGTCGTCGGTGACCGAGCCGTTCGGCGTCGTAGCGTTGCGGCACCCGCAGGGTGGTCATGTCGCGTTCGAGGTAGTCGGCGAGGATCAACGACACCATCTGAGGGTCGAAGTGCGGCTCGATGGCTGCGCCGCGGGCGATGTCCCAGGTGTGCACGAACGTGTCGCTACGCATGAAGCCCATGTACGAATCGAGGGTCATGTCACCGACTCGCGAAGCGACCGGTGTCTGTAGTGCGCCGGGTCGGTCGGTCGCCTCGAGGAACTGCGCCCGGTACGTCCGAAAGGTTGCAACCGGATCATCGCCTGCGATGTTGGCGACATCCTCGAATGCGTCGAGAACCTCGCCACCGGATGCGCGAGCAGCGATGTTGCGAGTGACCGCCGTGGCGTGGCCGGCCACCTCTCTGACCGTCCAACCTGCACAGGGTGATGCGCCGTCCCACGCGCTCGACGGCACGCGAGCCAGCGTTTGCTCGAGACCGAACATGACCGTCGTGTACAGCCGCAGATTCCTACTCACGAGTCGACGCTACTCAGCGCGGTTCGATCAAGCGCCACACTCCCGTCGTCCGCCGTTGCGAGTGTGGCTAGTCTCCGGGGATGCAGCAGCGACAACGGGTTGCTCAACTGTCGAAGGTTCCGCTCTTCGCCAACTGCTCGAAGCGCGAACTGGCGCGACTGCTGTCGCGGGTCCGCACGGAGAGCGTCGACGCCGGGCACACGTTGTTCGTCGAGGGCGCGCCGTCATCGAACCTGTACGTGATCCTGACCGGATCGGCGGTCGTTCGCAGGAATGGCCGTCGCATCGCACGAGTCGGGCCTGGCGACGTGGTCGGTGAGCTCAGCGTGATCCTCGGCGGTCCGCGAACCGCCACAGTCGAGGCCGACACGCCGATCGAATGGCTCGTGCTCGATCGCACCTCGCTGCGCGAGGCGATCGACGAAGTGCCGGGCCTCGGGTGGAACGTGCTGCAGTCGGTGGCCGCCCGGCTCGACCAGGCGAACCACCGATCGGTGTGAATCCAGGGCGGCGGCCAGCAGCACACAGCCGTCCTCGCCGAGCTTTGTCGCTCCCAACATGCCCAGCATGTCGAGAGCGACAAAGATCACTCAGACGGGTGTGCGGTTCAGCGATTGGCTGGCTGAAACAGTTCGATGATGTTGCCGGACGGGTCTTGCAGCAGGATCTGCTTGCCGCCGGGTCCCTCCACGACGTCGTTGCGAAACGCTGCGCCTGCTTCGCGCAGCCGGCGGATCTCGGTGTCGATGTCGTCGACGATGAAGTGGATTCGGTTCCAACCTCCCGGTCCGGGCGTCACGCCATCGGGCATCGGGCGACCCGCCGAGCTCTTCGGCCCAGAGAGCAGTAGGCGGAGGTTGCCCCGCTTGACATCGGCAAACGCCGGCGAGGCGCTGGTCAAGACCTCGAAGCCGAGTAGCTCGGTGTAGAACGCGATCGACTTCTCGACGTCGTCGACCATGTAGCGAACATTGATGATCTCATCGTCGGGCATTCGCGGGCCTCCTGGTGGTTGCTGTCTGTGCGAACAGCGGGAGCCTGAAGCCGATGCGGGGCTCTTGCCATCCAATCAAACCAGATTGATGCACTTGCTGGCGGTCCCAGTGGCCATGTGGTCGGTCAGCGGCTCATGGCCGGTGGCGCCATGAGAGCTGAGATGTTGTCCGGGTCGAAGAATTCAATGGGTGAGAGTGTTCCGGCAGTGATGCTCACGAACGCGTCCATAGCGGATTGGTTGCCGTGGATTCCACCGAGTAGCTGCTGCAGGTCCGGGGGCGGGGGCTCGAGGGTTGCGAGTTGCGTGGTGAACTCATACATCGGCATCGAGTGGCTGTCGCGGTCTGTCTGGTAGCTGGACATGGCGTCTTCGAACGACAGTTCATTCGTGAACGCCGAATCGAGGGCGCCGGCGCACAGCTCGGCGTCGCGGAACGCGTTGCTGATCCCTTGCGCGGTGATCGGATCTTTGGTGTAGCCAGCATCGCCGACGAGGGCCCAGCCTGGCCCGTAGGGCTTGCGGAAGAAGTTGGGGACCGGGCTGCCGTAGAAGCGATCGACTCGAGTCGCGGCTCGGACTCGTTCTGCGAAGGCCGGCGACAGCTCGAGACTCCTGAGGAAATTACCTTCCACGTCGGCCTTGTTCGCGCTGTGCTCAGCGTACGGCCAGCCCAGCACCACCAGGGTGAGACCGTCGTTTGTCGGCAGGGCGGCCCAACCGCGATCGGGGCGGATGCTGATCTCGAAGCCGTTCACCGGTAGATCAGTGAAGTAGCTGTAGTAGCCGGCTTGCAGGATCGGCTTTTCGTTGTACTGCATGGGCTCCACGGCTCTCGCGACGCGGGAGTTGGCACCGTCCGCACCAATCACTACGTGGGCATGCTCGGTGATCGTCTTGCCGTCACGGTCGCGGCCTCGTATCCCCGTGACCCGGCCCTCCTCCATCACGATCTCGTCGACGGTGAATCCTTCGCGGACTTCGGCGCCGGCCGCGCCCGCTGCATCGACGAGGAGGGTGTCGAGCACTGTGCGGCGCGGGGCATAGGCCGTGGAACTCCCGCCGGCGGGCAGGGGCGTTCCCGAGATGGTGATCGGTCCGAAGTCGAACGAATACGTGTCGACCGGCGGGCAGCCGGTCGCGACGATTTTGTCGAGGATGCCCCAGCGCCGCAGAGCGTCTACTCCCGGCGCATGGATGAAATGTGTGGAGACCGTGTCGCTCGGGAACGTGGACCGGTCTACAACCAGCACCCGGTAGCCCTTGCGTGCTAGCAGTGTCGCCGTGGGCGACCCCGCGCATCGCGCGCCGACAACGATCGCGTCGTAGGTATCAGGCATCTCGAACCTCCAGGTTCATCTCGAACATGGCTCCACCATGACGCCAGCCACCATCGGGCACATCGGGGAGGTCACCTACATACCGGCTGGTTTTTCCCTCGTCGCGTATACGGCCGCCTCGGCACGGCTCCTCAGACCCAACTTCGCCAGCAGTCGGCTGACGTGATGCTCCACGGTCTTGCGGCTGATGTACAAGCGCTCGGCGATCTCGGGGTTGGTGAGGCCGTGTCCGAGCAGTTCGAGCACCTCGGCTTCGCGTTTGGTGAGCACGCCTGACGTTCGCTCCGTCGGGCGCTCGTGTGATCCCAGCGACCGCATCAGCGCGCCAACAGCGTCCGCCTGGCGAGCTGCCGGAAGGCGTCGGAAGCCCTCGAGCGCGGCGCGCGCCTCGGCGAGAGCCCCCTCGGGTTGCTCGCCTGCCAGCGCCCTGGCCAGCTCGAAACGGGCTTGGGCGAGCTCCATGGGGGCCCTTGCCTTCGTGAAACCCAACATCGCCTCGCGCAGGCAACCACAGGGGTCGCCAGTCGATTCGGCCAGGCAGAGTCTGCCCCGCGCCATCGCCGCGGTTGCCCGCAGATAAGACCCGGGGTGTCTAAGAGCACAGTCGACGAGTTGGTCAACCGCGGTCGCGGCACCGTCGTGGTCGCCAGTAGCGATGTGGGCGTCCACGAGCGCCGCCCACAGAGGCGCGGCAGCGACGCTGGTGGGATCGATCTGGCTCAACGCCCGTGTGAGCACACCGAGAGCGAGGGTCGACTCACCTCGCTCGAGATGGGTGGCGGCAAGTGGCAGCGCTGCCTCAACGTCGCCGTCGAGGCCATGTAGAAGATGTTCGGCTTCCTCGAAGCGGCCCTGTCGAACCCGCAGTTCGGCCAGGCGGACGAGGGCACCAGGACGAAGCGAGCTGTGCCCGAGACCCCAGATCCGCACGGCGTCGCTCAGCGCCGCGTCTGCTTCGCCCCATCGTCCGGCCGCGGTGAGCAGACCGCCGTAGTGCGTGCGACAGAACGCTGCCACAGCCGGCAGGTTTCGACGGGCCGCGATGTCCTCGCCGACCCGGATCCATTGATCGGCCCGCTCCACGTCATGCGCGTATTCGCATGCCGCGAAGAGTTGGCAGAAGATCTCCTCGACCACGGCGAAATCATCGACGTCGCGTCCCGCAACTGCCGCCAAGGCTTCGTCGAGGAGCAACATGCCCTCATCGAGACGGTCGTCGTGGACGAGGCTCGCGCCGAGATACGCGAGCGTGGCGAACTCGAGAGATGAGTCGCCCGACTCGCGTGCGTTGGCGAGGGCGTCTCGGTAGTGCTGTTCCTTGACGAGTTGGTCCGATTCGAACATCCCCTTGTTGAGCGACACCCACCCGGTCTCCGGGCACGGTCCTTCGTCGGCGAGGAGTGATACGGCGCGCGCGAACCATCCCTGCATCACCGCGCGGTCACCGATGATGGACAGGTACATGTACGCCAGCGTTCTCGCCACGCGGATCGCGCCAACACCATCCATCTCGCGGCGGTATGCCTCGTACGCGGAACACCACAGTTGGATTGCTGGCAGGTACTCGTGGTCGAGGTAGCCGGCTCGCGCCAAACCCTCGAGCGTGGCCCCGCGTTCGCCGCTCACCGAAGCGGACTCGAAGACGCGACGTGCTGCGAGGCTGTCGCCGCAACGCAAGGCGGCGTACCCCTCCTCGATCAACAACTCCTCGGGTTGGCTCACTCAGCAGAGATCCTACGAGGTCAGCCTGACCAGCGGGGTTGGTGCCTTTCGCATTCAGATGGAGTGCTCGTCATGGCGAGCCGATATGGTCTCGGTAGCGCCGTGCTGCGCCTCGGGACGGTTGTCCCCGTCAGATCCACCGATCGACCAAGGGGCTGCTGCATGTACAGCGATCAACCGCATATCACTGAAGACCGTTCCGATCGCACGCTGGTGTGCCCAGCCGACAGTCCAGACCCGCAGGACGTGGCCTGATGGCCGTCTGCAGCTGGTGCAATGGTGAGATGACGACGAGCATCTCGTGCGTCGTCGACGCCTTCCATCGGAATGGGCGTCGTATCGACATGATTCCGTTCGGTGATGCGGCCTGGCCGGCGAACGAGTGGCGACCGTTGTGGAGACTGCGGAGTCACCCGCGGCGGCTGGCACCACCCTGGTTGCGACCTTCAGTGCTGCCCGGCGTGCGGTGGCCAACTGATGTCGTGCGGCTGCCGGTTCGACGAGGACGGGCCTGAAACGAGCCACTCGCTCGTCGAGCCCCTGGGGGTGGACGGCAACGGGCTGCTCACCGAGCGGATGTCGCTCGGTGAAATCGACGTCGTCATCCACCGCGACGATGTTCCAGAGACGGACATCACCACGGTCCACGGCATCCCGTGCACCACCGCGCTGCGCACCGTCATCGACCTCGCGCCCGAGGTTGCGTCGTCGGAGCTGGAGATCATGGTGCGGGACTGCCTCGAACGCGGGCTGTTCACCGTCGAAGAAGCGTCGCGACGCCTCAACGAGCCCGACATGGTCGGACGAAGCGGCGCAGATCTGCTGCGTCGAGCGTTGCCATCTTCGGGGGCGTGACGTCACCGCTCGCGCGACCTATCGTCGCAGCATGCCTGATCACGCCGACCGCTACTCGCACGGTCACCACGAGTCGGTGCTGCGCAGCCACAAGTGGCGCACCGCGGAGAACTCGGCGGCCTTCGTGCTGCCGTACCTCGGCGAGGGCGTATCGCTGCTCGATGTCGGTTGCGGGCCTGGGACCATCACGGCCGACCTCGCAAGCAGGATCCCCGGCGGATCAGTCATCGGCATCGACCTTCCCCCCGACGTCGTCGATGCCGCGCAACGCGAGTTCGGCGCGGCCAATCTCCGGTTCGAGGTCGGCGATGTCTACGCGCTTCATTTCGCCGACGGATCGTTCGACGTGGTGTACGCCCACCAGGTGCTCCAGCACCTCAGCGACCCGGTCGCCGCCCTGCGCGAAATGCTCAGGGTGTTACGACCGGGAGGGCACGTGGCGGTGCGCGACAGCGACTATGGCGCGTTCGTCTGGACGCCACCCGACCCTCGTCTTTCGAGGTGGATGGAGATCTACCACCAACTGACCGAACGCAACGCCGCCGAGGCGGATGCCGGACGGTACGTCCACCGCTGGGTGCGCACGGCCGGCTTCGCGCAACTGCAGGTGTCGTCGTCGAACTGGACGTTCCAAAGTGCCCAGGACCGTACGTGGTGGGGTGAGCTGTGGGCCGATCGCGTTCGTCAGAGCGAGTTCGCCCGACAGAGCGTCGAATACGGATTGACGGATCCCTCGGAGCTGCAATCGATCGCCGAGGCGTTCCTCGAGTGGGCCGCCGACCCTGATGGGCTGTTCATCGTCGTCCATGGCGAGGTCATCGCGACCAAGCCTCTCGAGTAGCGGCGTCGCCGGGCAGTCAGCGCGGCTCGGCGGCCAGCGCGTAACGGCGCAGTATGCGGCGGCCGAGACTTGACTTGTGCACCTCATCGGCGCCGTCGTAGATACGGGCGGCGCGTTCGTGGCGGTACCAGTAGGCCAGGATCGTGTCGTCGGTGACGCCGAGGGCGCCATGCACTTGGATCGCGGTGTCGACGGCCTTCAGCATGGTGTTGGCGACCTCGAACTTGATGGCCGAGATCTCGTCGCGCGCGGCTCTTGCCCCGTGACGGTCGATCATCCATGCGGCGTGCAGCGTCTGCAGCCGCACGCCACGGATCTCGGCTTCCAATTCTGCAGCCCAGTGTTGAATGACCTGCTTGTCGGCAAGCTTGCCGCCGTCGATGTCGATCACCCGAGCGTTGGCGCGGGTACACATCATGTCGAATGCCCGGGCAGCGATCCCGAGCCAGCGCATGCAGTGGTGGATGCGGCCGGGTCCGAGACGATCTTGAGCGATGAGGAATCCACTGCCTTCGGGCCCGAGCAGGTTTGTCCGAGGGACCCTGCAGGACTGGTAGATCACCTCTGCATGGCTGGCGTGGCCAGACCCGGAGTGGCCCATGACGCTGACGTTTCGCACCAGGTTGAAGCCGGGGGTGTCGGTGGGCACGATGATCATGCTGGCCCGTTGGTGCGGAGGCGCACCGGGATTGGTGACCGCCATCACGATCGCGAACTCGGCGCCGTCCGCCGACGAGGTGAACCACTTCTGGCCATTGATGACGTAGTCATCGCCGTCGGTGACCGCAGTCGTGGCGAGCAGGACGGGGTTCGAGCCGGCCGTCTCGGGTTCGGTCATCGAGAAGCAACTGCGGATCTCGCCGGCAACGAGCGGCCTCAGGAAGCGTTCGCGCTGCTCCTCGGTGGCGTACTTGTGAAGGATCTCGATGTTGCCCGCGTCGGGCGCCTGGGTGCCGAACACCGTCATGCCCAGCGGGCTGCGGCCGACTGCTTCGGCGAACAACCCGTGGTCCACCATCGACAGGCCGAGGCCGCCGTACTCGATCGGATGATTGGGTGCCCACAGGCCCATCTGCTTGACCTTCGCCTGGGCAGCCTTCACGCCGGCTTCGAGGGTGGCTGGGTCGCCGTGCAGCATCTCGCCTTCGAGCGGGATCACCTCGCGATCCATGAACTCGCGGATCATCGCGAGCATGGTGGACATCTTCTCGGACAGCTCGAAATCCATGGCACCTCCGGGGCTCACGTCGACGCTACGGTGGCCGAGCCGCCGTGGTCAAAGGGCGACAGGGGGTCTGCTAGAAGTTCCGGCATGGAATCGTGGGTCGAGGCGGCACGCCGTGACACTCCTGGGATCGCCAACGTCGTCCACTTCAACAACGCCGGCGCCGCGCTGCCGCCGCAGGTGGTGCTCGACACGGTCATCGATCATCTGCGACGAGAGGCCGCGGTCGGCGGCTACGAAGCAGCCGCGGAGGCCTCGACTCGGCTCGACGCCGTCTACGAGTCGATCGCAGCGCTGATCGGTGCGACCGCGGGCGAGATCGCCGTCGTGGAGAATGCGACGCGGGCGTGGGACATGGCGGTCTACGGGTACCCGTTCCGGCGAGGTGACCGCGTGCTGACCGCGCGTGCGGAATACGCGAGCAACGTGATTGCCCTGTTGCAGCTGCAGCAACGCCACGGAATCGAGATCGTGCTCATCGACGACGACGAGTACGGCCAGGTCGCTCTCGACCACATGGAAACGGAGTTGGCGCGTGGTGCCACGATGGTCGCGCTGACCCATGCCCCTACCAACGGAGGACTCATCAATCCTGCCGCCGCGGTCGGTGAGCTCTGCCGCAACCACGGCGTGTTCTATGTGCTCGACGCTTGTCAGTCCGTCGGCCAGGTTCCCATCGATGTCAAGGCGATCGGCTGCGACGTGCTCTCGGCGACCGGCCGGAAGTACCTCCGCGGGCCGAGAGGTACCGGCCTGCTGTACGTCGGTGAACGAGCTCTCGAACGGTGCGAACCACCGTTCCTCGATCTCCACGCGGCGACCTGGACCACCGACAGCACCTACGAGGTCCGCCCCGGCGCGAAACGTTTCGAGAACTGGGAAGCCAACATTGCCGCCAAGATCGGCCTTGGTGCCGCTGTCGATTACGCCCTCGACGTGGGCATCGACAACACCTGGCCGCGCATTCAAGCGCTCGCCGAGAGACTGCGCGGTGACCTGGCGGCAATGGAGCAAGTAGACGTTCGCGACAAGGGGGCTGTGCGCGGGGGCATCGTCACGTTCACCGTGCACGGACGATCGGCCGAAGAGATCAAGAACCGCTTGTCCGACGCGAGGATCAACACGAGCGTCTCGTTGTCGGAATACGCCCGATACGACCTACCTCACCGTCTACCTGAGGGTCAGATCACGGCGCTGGTGCGGGCATCGGTTCACTACTACAACACCGATACCGAGATCGACCAACTCCTCGACGTGCTGGGCAGGATCTGATCGGGCGTTGCAGGTCCTTCGGGATGCCTTCGACGCTCCCAATTCCAGCCACTATGTGTGGTTCTCTTGCCACTGGACGGCGCCGGTAGTAGGCCATCTGTACCAATTGCGGCCACGAAGCGTCACTTTCTTGACATGGTGTCGCATGCTCGATCTCAGAAGAGACAGAGGTCTCGGAAAAAGGCGGGTAAGACGGTGGACGACACAAGGACAACACGGCGGGGGCGCAATCGCGCCCTGACATTGGTCATGGCGATCATCAGCGGCGTGATCGCCGTGAGCATCCCGGCAGCCACGGCATTCGCGGCAAACGACGTCGCCATCACGACGTATGGCCTACGCAACACGCCTCAGGCCGGCGTGAACGTCGAGGTGCGCCGCACGTCGGACAATGCGCTTGCCGGCACGTGCACGACGGCGGTCTCCGGTCAATGCACCGTCGCCGGTCTCACCAACAACACGAGCTACTACGCCCAGACAACTGGGGCGGCGAGCCCGTACAACTCGATCTCGCAGATCTGGCTCGGGAACAGCGATGGCACCGGCGGCGTCATCTCCAACTACCGCAAGACGTTCACCGCGTCGAGCAGCCAAGCACGCAGCGTGTCGTTGTTCGCCCGGCGAAGCAACCCGCTGTTCCCCGATCGGTGTGGTCTGAAAGTAGCCCTCGTGATCGACACGTCGGGTTCGACGACCGGCTCTCAGCCGGCGTACAAGACAGCCGCAAAGGGATTCGTCGACGCGCTCGCCGGAACACCGTCGAGCGTCGGCGTCTGGAGTTTTGCGAGCACGGCCGCGAATCAGATCGGGCTGACTGCTGTCAGCAACAGTGCCGCCATCAAAGCGGCGATCGACGGCATCCCGGCGTCGAGCGGTTCGACCAACTGGGATGACGGGATCTACCAAGTCGCCAACGTCGGCGCAGATGTGGTCGTCGTCATCACCGACGGCAATCCCACGATCAACTCACAAGTCGCTCCACTCTCGGGCACCACCGGTTCGACCGTCGACACTGCCGACGTCGAGGGTGGCGTCTGGGCGGCCAACTCGGTGAAGAACAATGGCGCCAAGGTCGTGGTGCTCGGCATCGGCTCCGGCTTCAGCGACGCAACCAACATCAAGCTGATCTCCGGCCCGACGCAGAGCGACGACTACTACCTGGCGGCCGACGTCGGTGGCCTCGGCGCACTGCTGACCAATCTCGCCAAGAAGACCTGCGGCGGCACCGTGACGGTGCAGAAGCAGCTGCAGAGCACTCCGGCCGGTTCCTTCGTCAACACCGCCGGATGGAACTACGTGCCGGCGATCACGAGCGGCGGTGGATCCGTCACCGCCAACCCGGTGTCGGGCACCACGGCGGGCCCCGACGGCCTCGTCAACTTCGCCTTCAGCGGCGGCACGTGGCCGAAGACCGTCACCGTCACCGAGACACTGCTGAGCAACCAGTACGCGCTGTTGAAGCAGAGCGGCAAGAACGCCGTCTGCACGGCCGACGGCGCTCCGCTGACCGTCAGCGACGCCGGGAGCTTGGGCGTGTCGTTCACCCTCAACCAGTTGTCGATCGTCAACTGCGTGTTCAAGAACGTGAAGAAGGGCACGATCGTCGTCAAGAAGGCGACGACCGGTGCGACCGGCACGTTCGGGTTCACCGGCACAGCGCTCTCCGGCGGCGCCGGCACCATCACCACCACCACGACCAATGGCGTCGCGTCGGGGAACTCTCTGAGCCAGGATGTGCTCAGCGGTACCTACGCCGTTGCCGAGACTCCCGTGGCCGGGCTGGGACACGACATCGTCATGCGACGACGGCTCGCCGATCTCGGCCATCTCCGTCGGTGTCGGAGAAGTCGTCACCTGCACGTTCAGCAACGTGAAGCAGAGCACGATCATCGTCAAGAAGGCAACGACCGGTACGACCGGCACGTTCACCTTCACCGGTGCCGTGCCGGGATCGATCACCACGACCACGACCAATGGCGTGGCGTCGGGGACACCCCTGACGGGCACCTTCGTACCGGGCACCTACTCCGTCGCCGAGACGCCGGTGGCAGGCTGGGACACCACCGCCAGCTGCGACGACGGCTCGGCGATCAATGCGATCGGGTTGTCCGCCGGCGAGACCGTGACCTGCACGTTCAGCAACGTCAAGCGCGGCACGATCGTCGTCAAGAAGGCCACGACCGGCACCACGGGCACGTTCGCGTTCTCCGGCGCGGTCAGCGGTTCGATCACCACCACGACCGCCGACGGCACCGCCTCCGGCGGGCAGCTGACGAGCTCGGTCAAGCCGGGGACCTACTCGGTCGCCGAGGCGCCGGTCGACGGGTGGGACACCACTGCGACCTGCGACGACGGTTCGCCGGTCGGCGCCATCGTCGTCTCGGCCAACGAGACCGTCACGTGCACCTTCTTCAACGTCAAGAAGGGCGGCATCATCATCAAGAAGGCCACGGCAGGCGACGTGGGCACCTTCACGTTCACCGGCACCGTGCCGGGTTCGATCACGACGACGAGCACCAACGGCCAGCCCTCCGGGCCGGTGCTGTCGGCCAACGTCGCTCCGGGAACGTATGCCGTTGCCGAGACGCCGGTCGCCGGTTGGGACACCACGTCGTCGTGCAGCGACGGCTCCTCGGTCGACTGCCATTGCTGTGTCGGCCAACGAGACGGTCACCTGCACGTTCGTCAACACCAAGCGGGGCACGATCATCGTTCGCAAGGCCACGGTCGGCGTACTACGGGCACGTTCGCCTTCACTGGTGCCGTTGCCGGTCAGATCACCACCACGACGTCCCATCGGTGTCGCCTCGGGTGGTCAGCTGTCGTCGGTTGTCGTGCCGGGAACGTATGCGGTTGCCGAGACGCCGGTTGCCGGTTGGGACACCACGTCGTCGTGTGGCGACGGTTCCTCGGTCGGTGCTGATTGCGGTGGCGCCGGGTGAGACGGTGACCTGTACGTTCGTCAACACCAAGCGGGGCACGATCGTGGTTCGTAAGGCCACGGTGGGTACCACGGGAACGTTCGCCTTCACTGGTGCCGTTGCCGGTCAGATCACCACGACGACTTCGGATGGTGTCGCTTCGGGTGGTCAGCTGTCGTCGGTTGTCGTGCCGGGAACGTATGCGGTTGCCGAGACGCCGGTTGCCGGTTGGGACACCACGTCGTCGTGTGACGATGGTTCGTCGGTTGGTGCTGTTGTTGTGGCGCCGGGTGAGACGGTGACCTGTACGTTCGTCAACACCAAGCGGGGCACGATCGTGGTTCGTAAGGCCACGGTGGGCACCACCGGAACGTTCGCCTTCACCGGCACCGGCGTCGCCGGTGGCACCGGCAGCATCACCACCATCACCAGCGATGGCTTCGCCTCGGGCAACACGTTGTCCACGTCGGTCGTGCCTGGCACCAACTACTCGGTTGCCGAAACAGTGCCGGCCGGATGGGATCTCCAGTCGGCGATCTGCAGCGATGGCTCCTCCGTCGACGCGATCGCAGTCTCGGCAAACGAGACGGTCACCTGCACGTTCACGAACGTCAAGCGGGGATCGATCACCATCGTCAAGGCAGCGAATCCGAAGCTCGCCGACGATTTCTCGTTCACCTCGTCGTCGCTCGGGAACTTCCTGCTCGATGACGATGGCAACAGCGCCAACGCCCTGTCGAACACCAAGGTCTTCGCCGACCTCCAGGCGGGTACGCTACGTCGTGCAAGAGCAGGGCACCGCGGGCTGGATGCTCGAGAGCATCAGTTGTTCCGATGCCAACTCGACCACGGTCGGTTCGACCGCAACGATCAACCTGGACCCCGCCGAAGACGTCACGTGCACGTTCACCAACAAGGCCGCTGACGCGACGATCGTCGTCAACAAGACAACGGTCGGTGGCGATGGGGCGTTCGACTTCACGCTCGACGGCGCGAGCGACATCAGTCTGCCGCTGACGACCATCAACGGCTCGGGCTCCACCGGGAACGTCGCGCTCATCCCAGGCAGCTCGTACACGATCAGCGAGAACGATCCGGGCGCCGCATGGCTCGCCGGGCAGTTGAGCTGTGTCGTGCTGCACGCCGGCGCTCAGGCGCCTGTCGCCGAACCGCTGACGTTCACCGTCCTGCCGGGCGATGCCATCTCCTGTTCGATCACGAACACCAAGAAGGGCACCATCATCGTCGTCAAGAACGTGGCCGGCGCCAATGGCACGTTCAACTTCGAAGGAACGTTCGCCGACCCCACCGGGTTCGACATCACGACCGTCGGGGATGATCAGGGCGGCACGGGTTCGCAGACGTTCGACAACGTGCCCGCCGGGACGTACACCGTCGAAGAACTGAATCTGCCGGCCAACTACGACGGCACGTTGTCGTGTGCCGACTCGAGCCAGACGGGCGTTGCATCGACAGTTGCCGGTCTCACTGGCACGATCAATCTCGATCCGGGTGACACCGTGACGTGCACCTTCACCAACACCGAGCGCGGCACGATCGTGATCGACAAGGTGACCACACCGTCGGGTGACCCGACCGAGTTCGGGTTCACCCTCTCGGGCTCACCTGACTTCACCCTTGCCGATGAGACTCCGGCCGAAGCGATCGGCTCGCTGCTGCCGAACACGCAGTACACGCTCGAGGAATTGGCGCAATCAGGCTGGGACTTCACCGACCTGACGTGTGTCTCCGCGAACAGTGCCAGCACGATCAGCCAGAACCTGGCTGCCGCGACGATCACCCTGGGCGCCGGCGACACGGTCACCTGCACCTACGCCAACAGCAAGCTCGGCGCGGTCACGATCGACAAGGTCCTCACGTCGCAGCCGTCCCTCGTGTCGGGCAACACCTACCGAGTCACGTACGACCTCATCGTCAAGAGCGACAGTTTCGTCACCGAGAAGTTCGACCTCGCCGACTCGCTGAAGTTCGGCGCCGGTACCAGCAACATCGTCGGCACCGCGACGGTTCCGAGCGGGATCACCGCTGTCGACGGATGGACCGGGCTCGACACACACACGCTGCTCGTACAGCAGGGTGACATCGCCGCCGGAGCAACGCTCACCGTCGCCGTCAGCGTGACCTTCGACGTCGGCGGTGGCATGACAGCCGCCGCCCGCGATTGCCTGCTCCCCGGCGACACGGGCACGCTCAACGTCGCCACGGTGACCGTACGCGGCACCCCGAACACCGATTCAGCGTGTGGTGCGATCCCCAGCCCGGATCTGACGATCAAGAAGACGGTCTCGTCCGAGCCGGTGCGCGATGCCAACGGAATCTGGACGATCTCGTACGACCTGCTGGTCACCAATGGCTCCGCTGCCGGTCCGGGCTCGTACGTCCTCAATGATGCCTTCGACTTCGGTGACGGCGTCACCGTGCTGACGGTGCAGGCGTCGGCAGTGTCGCCCGGCCTCACCGTCAACCCATCCTTCGATGGTGCCGGCGATCAACTCGTCGCCAGCGCTTCGATCAACCCCGGCGGCTCGCACCTCTACCGGGTGACCGCCACTGCCACCGTCTCGGTCGGCACCCCCGGATCGGGCGACTGCAATCCGGAGACCGGCGGCCCCGGCACGGGCTTCCTCAACTCCGCAGACCTCATGGTCGAAGGCATCACGGTCGGTCACGACGCGGTGTGCCGTCCGTACAGCACCCTGACCCTGGTCAAGAACCTGATCAACGACAACGGTGGCAACGCCACACTTGATCAGTTCGTGCTCACGGCCACAGCCGGCGACGCTGCTCCGGTCATCGATGGTCCCGACCCCGACCAGGCCCTCGACAGCGGTATCGGCGCAGCGGTGCCCGCCGGCGACTACTCGCTCGCCGAGACGACCCTCGCCGGCTACGCCGCATCGAGCTGGGTGTGCACCGGTGGCACCGTCACCGACTCAGTCGTCACCGTGACGGACGGCGCTGACGTCGTCTGCGTGGTCACCAACGACGACCAGGTGGTCGATCTGCAACTGACGAAGAGCGACGGCGGCGCCAACGCTGTGGCGGGTGGTCCGGCGTTCGACTACACGCTGACGATCGACAACGTCGGGGCTCGCGATGCGCAGATCGGAGAGCCCGTCGTGGTCACCGATCAACTCCCCTCGGGTATGTCATATGTGTCGTTCCCATCGAACTGCTCGGTGGCCGGACAGACGCTGACGTGCTCGCTCGATCCCGCCGACCTGCAGGTCGCCGATCCCGCCATCGTCATCACGCTCAGCGTCAGGCTCGCTGCCGACGCACCGTCGGGTACGTACATCAACAAGGCGTACGTCACCACGGTCGATGACCCGGCCTGTGTCGGCGACGCCTGCGTGCCGACGTGCCCCACCGGTCAGGGTGGATCGACAGCCAACAACACCGACTGTGAAGACACCCCTGGGATCCGCGAGGCGACCATCTCGGTCACCAAGACCGACTCGGTCGACGCGCCGGTGCGAGCGGGCGATGTCTACAGCTACACCATCGTGGTCACCAACAACGGGCCATCGACGGTCAGCAACGTGACACTGAACGACGATCTGCCGGCTGGGCTCAACTTCGTCAACGCCAGCGGCCCTGGCTGGACCTGCAACAACATCGCTGCGCTGCAGTGCGACTGGACCGGCACATTGACGGCCGGCGCATCGACCTCGGCACTACGGGTGAACGTGACCGTCAACGGCTTCCAGAGCGGAACGCAGGTCGTGAACGTCGCCTCGGCAGCGGCGCTGGTCGACGACAAGGGCACGCCGGACACCGCCGACGATGTCATTGCGAGGGCCGCTGACTCCGAGACGACCCCGGTCGCCGCAACCGTGGCCGTCCAGCCACCGTCGACAGTCGTGCCGCCGGAAGTGATCCAACTGCCTCGCACCGGATCCGATGTGGAGCGACTGATGAGCCTTGCCGCGGTCCTCTTCGCTGCAGGCCTCGGCCTTGTGCAGGTCGTGCGGCGCCGCCGTCCGATCTGAACCAACTCGTGGGCGGGCCGGGCATGTCGTCCGTCCGCCGCGGTGAGGCGAACAGCCCCTTCGGATGCCAGGTCTTTCGTCTTCCCACGTTGGATGTGACGGCCGACTGGCGGCATCCTGGCGGGCATGTTCCTGGCGGTCAAGGAGATGAAGCGGGCGAAGCTGCGCTTCGGCCTCCTTGCCGGCGCCGTGGGCCTGCTCGTGTTTCTCATCCTGTTCCAGCAGGCACTGCTCAGTGGGCTTGTCAACCAGTTCATCGGGGCGCTGAAGAACCAGTCCGCCGACGTGCTGGTGTACAACGACCAGGCCCGCAACAACCTCGAGGGATCCATCATCCTGCCCGATCAGCTGGCGCAAGTGGCTGAGGTGGAAGGTGTCGCGGTCGCGTCGCCGCTCGGCGAGGGCACGTTCACCGTCACCGCCGGCGGTGAGGAACGCGACGCTGTCATCTTCGGCTATGTGCTCGGCAACCCCGGCGAGCCCACCACCCTCGTCGATGGTCGCCTTCCCGCGGGCTCCTCGGAAGCCGTCGCCAGCGAGAAGGACCGCGCCGATGGGTTCGACATCGGCGATGTCGTGCAGGTGCAGCCCGACGGTGTGTCGATCACCGTGGTGGGCATCGCCCGCGACATCAACTATTCGGTCGCACCCGTGCTGTTCGTCGACTTCGACACGTTCGAGGCGGCGAAACGCACGCGCAACCCCGACGCGACCATCATCCTCCCGTCGGCTGTCGCTGTCGAAGTGACACCCGGCGCGTCGCCGTCCCTCGTGGCCGAGCGCATCACCGAACAGGTCGATGGTGTCGAGGCGCTCACCCGCCAGCAGGCCGTCGACGGATCGCCGGGAGTCAGCAGTGTGCGGTCCAGCTTCGCCATCATTCTCGGGCTCTTCTATCTGGTCGTGCCGCTCGTCACCGGGTTGTTCTTCCTCATCGTGACATTCCAGAAGGCGTCGGCGCTCACACTCCTGCGCGCCATCGGCGCACCTGCGAAGACGCTCGTTGTCTCGTTGCTGATCCAAGTGGTCGTGGTCATGCTGGTCGGGTCGCTCGTCGCGTTCGGACTGTACGCGGGGGCGTTGCAGGGCGTGAAGAACCTCGGCGTGCGCGTGGAAGTGCGGCCCGTAGTCGTCACCTGCGTCGTGGTCCTGGCTCTGGCGTTGCTCACTTCGGTCATCGCTGTGCGGCGTGTGCTGCGAGTCGATCCGCTCTCGGCTACTACAGGCGCGGGGGTGCAGGTGTGAGGCTGCCCCTGCTCGAACTGCGCCGCCGGCCCGGAAGGTTCGTGGTGGCGACGGTGGTGCTGGCGTTCCTGGCCACCCTGCTGCTGTTCTTGGGGGGCCTGCTCGACGGGCTCTACCTCGGCTCGACCGGTGCGATCCGGGCCCAGCAAGCTGATGCCATCGTGTTCTCCGCGAGCGCCCGCGAGTCCTTCCTGCGCAGCCGAATCACCCCCGAGGAGCGCTCGGCCGTGGAAGCGGCACCGGGAGTGGAGGAGGTGGGTGGCATCGGTTTCGTGCTCCTCGGCGCGCAGGTACCCGGCGAGACCGACCTCGCCGATGTGGCCGTGGCCGGGTACGAGATCCCACCGCAGGGAGTGCCGGCGCCACCCGCCGACGGTGAGGGCATCGCCGATTCACGACTCGAGGACGCCGGCGCATCGAAGGGCGACACCATCCTCGTCGGGCCTGCCCAGACACCGATCACGATCATCGGGTTCGTCGACGACACGAGCTACCTGTTGCAGAGCACCGTGTGGGTGAACCTCGCCACATGGCGCGAGGTGCAGAACGCAAACCGACCAGATGCTGCACTGGCACCAGATGTGGTGCAAGCGCTCGTGGTGAGCGGCACCGGCGATCTACCGGCCTCGATCGACACCGCCACCGCGGGCGCCACGACGACCCTCACGCTCGACGAGTCCGTGCTCGCGCTGCCCGGCGTGAAGCAACAGCGCGACACGTTCAACCAGATCATCTACTCCACGCTCGTTGTCGTGCTCGCCGTCGTAGGTCTGTTCTTCAGCCTGCTCACGCTCGAGCGATTGGGCTTGTACGGCGTACTGAAGGCCATCGGCGCCTCGCACACGCCGGCTGTTCGCCGGCGTGGTGCTGCAGGCTGTCATCGTCGCCATCATTGCGTTCGTCGTGGGCTCGCTGCTTGCCGTTGGCGCGGCAGCGGCGCTACCGGCCCAGGTGCCGTTGCAGCTGACCCCGGCACGATTCCTGTCGACGTTCATCGGGCTCGTCGTCGCCGCAGTCCTGGGCAGCGCCATTTCGCTACGCAAGGTCACCAAGGTCGACCCGGCCTCAGCCATCGGTAGCGCATCGTGAAATCGCCTCACTCGAAAGGAGCGCAGTCATGACAGTGCTCGACATGCGTGACGTCCGCAAGGTGTACCGCAGCGGCGATATCGACATCGTCGCGCTCGAACACGCCACTGTGCAGGTGGACCATGGCGAGATCGTGGCACTGCTCGGTCCTTCGGGCTCCGGCAAGACCACGCTGCTGTCCATCGCCGGCGGATTGCTCACGCCCACCGAGGGCTCGGTGGTGGTCGGTGGTCACGACATCTCCGAGTACAACGCGAAACAGCTCACCGAGTTCCGCCGCGACAACGTCGGGTTCGTGTTCCAGTCGGTGAACCTGGTGCCGTTCCTCACGGCCGAGGAGAACCTGCTGGTCGTCGACGAGCTCGGCGGGGGCAAGGGCGGCAAGGCGCGCCAAGTCGCGCGCCCGCGACCTGCTCGGCGAACTCGGGCTCGGGCACCGGGTGAAGAACCTGCCCGGTCAGCTCAGTGGCGGCGAGCGTCAGCGAGTCGCGATCGGCCGTGCGCTCTTCAACAACCCGAAGCTCGTGCTGTTCGACGAGCCCACCTCCGCCCTCGACACCAAGCTCGGTGAACAGGTGATGGAGCTCATTCGCAGTGAGATGAAGTCCCGCGACACCGCGGCCGTCATCGTCACCCACGACACCCGCATGACCCACTACGCCGATCGCACCGTGCACATCGTCGATGGCCGACTCGATGCCGGCACCGTCACGGCCTGAGCCGCCGCGGCGTCAAGACGCGAGTTGATCGGCGACGTCCAGATCGCCCGTCGTCGGGGCGTCTACGCGCACGACACGCAGGTCGCCGCCCACGGGATGGCCTCGAGTCGCTCGGGTGCGATGGCGCGACCGCACACCTCGCATCTCCCGTACTTGCCCTCGGCGACCCGTACCAGCGCGGCGTCGACTGCTGCCAGTTGGTGCACGATCTGATCGTGGATCGCGACGTCCGTGAATCGCTCGATGGCGATGCTCGTCCCTTCCCCCACACGCTTGCCGAACGAAATGCCACCACTCGGCACGTTCGCACCCGCTCGAAGCGCCGCCGCCCGGGCCTCGAGATCATCACGCAACGCCTCGAGCGACGTGACGAGCTCGTCGGCGCGAGGTGGTTCGGCTTCTGGCTCGGGTCGCGGCGCCGCAGGCACGCGATCGACTGTACAACCGTGGTGCAGCACTAGCGTCGCGCCGTGACCCCTACGCTCGCCCGCCTCCGCCTCGCCGCGGTCATGGTGGCGCTCGTGCTGGTCGCCGGCACCATCGGCTACTTGGTGCTCGGTCTGTCGTTGATCGACGCCATGTACCAGACGGTCACCACCGTCTCCACCGTCGGATTCCGCGAGGTCGGCGAGTTCAATGCCGCTGAGAAGATCTTCACCATCGTGTTGATCACGTTCGGCGTCGGCACGGTGTTGTACACGTTCACGCTGGGCGTGCAGATGATCGTCGACGGGCAACTTCGAGAGATCGTCGGGAGGCGACGGATGGACAGGACCATTTCCGATCTACATGGCCATGTTGTGTTGTGCGGGTGGGGCCGCGTTGGTCGGGCGGTCGCCGCCGACCTGGAGCGTGAGGGCCGCCATGTCGTGGTGGTCGACAGTGACCCGGCACGGGTCGCCGGCGTCGCGATCCCGACGATCGTGGGCGACGCCACGCTCGACGCCACGTTGCGGGCCGCCGGCATCGAGCGGGCGCAGGCGCTGGTCGCCGCGCTCGCCGACGACGCCGACAACTTGTTCGTGACACTGTCGGGGCGTTCGCTCAATCCGGCGTTGTTCATCGTGGCTCGCGCCCGGCAGGACGAGAGCATCGGCAAGCTCGCCCGCGCCGGCGCCGACCGAGTGGTCAACCCGCAGGAGCTGGGCGCTGCCCGGATGGCCAGCTTCGTCGTCCGTCCCAACGTGGCCGAGTTCGTCGATGTCGTGATGCACGAGAGGAGCATGGAGTTCCGCATGCAAGAGGTCGAGATCCCGGATGGCTCACCACTCGAGGGGCGGACCTTTCGCCAGGCCAGACTCCGAGACGCCTGCGGAGCGCTCGTGCTGGCTCTGCGAAACTCCGACGGAAGCTTCACGACCAATCCCGATCTCGACACCGTGTTGCGCGCCCACCACATCGTGATCGCGGTCGGTACCGAGGTGGATCTCCTCCGCCTCGTCGAGCTCGTCCGACCCGCCTAGCGACTCATCCGCTCGATAGTGACGTGCCGAACTACGCTCCTCGGACGATGAGCGTCACGGATGATACGAACGGATTGGTGTCGGGCGACTCCGTGCGGCGGAGGTTCTCCGCGCCCAGCGAGCGCCGAGCCATGGGCCAGAGTGCACGCGAGCGCATCCCCAGGGCACAGCTCGGCCAGTGGGACCCGACGACGCGCACTTACGACATGGTCGAGACCCTCGCGGCACAGAACGACACGCGGCTGCGGTACCTCGTTCCGATCCGCTTCGGACGGATGGCTGCATCGCCATGGACGTTCTATCGGGGAGCGGCAGCCGTGATGGCAGCCGATCTTGCGACGCGCCCCCACACAGGTCTGAACGTACAACTCTGCGGCGACGCGCACGTCCTCAACTTCGGTCTCTGGGCAACACCCGAACGGAACCTGTCGTTCGACCTCCGTGACTTCGACGAGACCCTTCCGGGTCCGTTCGAGTGGGACGTGTCGCGACTGGCCGCCAGCCTCGTGGTGTTGGCCCGAGACAACGGCGTCGGTGCCCGCAAGTCCGAGGCGGCCGTCGCTCGATGCCTCGGGTCCTACCGCACCCACATGGCGCAGTACGCCAAGGCCAAGCAGCTCGACATCTGGTACGACCTGGTCGACTCGCATCGCTTGATCGCCCGGTTCAAGCCCGCTGATCGAGAACTGGCGGCCGCGTACATCGCCCGCAAGGCCAGACAGCGCACGAGTCGTGGCGCAGCCAAGAAGCTGACCACGGTGGTGGACGGGCATCTGCGCATCACCGAGGACCCACCGTTCCGGGTCCATCTCAGTGAACCCCACCTCGCTCTCGTCGCCGAGGTCTACGCCAGGTACCGCAATTCGCTCCCGGAGTATCGGCGGCACCTGCTCGACCGCTTTGCGTTCTCCGACGCCGTCCGACAGGTGGTGGGTGTCGGAAGCGTCGGCATGAGGGTGTTCCTCGTGCTTCTCGAAGGCCGCGACGGGGCTGATCCGCTGTTCCTCCAGATCAAGCAGGCCGGGCCATCCGTCTACGAGGCCCACCTCGAACCGAGCCGCTATCACACCAGCGGCGAACGGGTCGCCGTGGGGAAGCGGCTCATCCAGAGCGCGACCGACATCTTCGT
Organism: Ilumatobacteraceae bacterium; assembly: GCA_963779295.1. Taxonomy (GTDB): domain Bacteria; phylum Actinomycetota; class Acidimicrobiia; order Acidimicrobiales; family Ilumatobacteraceae; genus JAENVT01. Next base: position 130,134 of record CAVZXO010000008.1, on the reverse strand, counting down.
CGGCTGGACAACGGCACGCGATGGAATCGACTTCTACGTGCGCCAACTCCGCGACATGAAGGTGATTCCCGATGGTGGCCTGATCGCCCCGCGTCTCGCGGAGTTCGGCGATGCATGTGGGGCCGTTCTCGCACGGGCCCACGCTCGAACCGGCGATCCCACTGCCATCGCGGCGTACATCGGAAAGGGCGCGAAGTTCGAGGACGCCCTCGGTGACTTCGCCGTGGCGTACGCCGACCAGACCGAACGAGACCACCGACAACTCGTCGACGCCGTGGCCAATGGTGTGATCGAGGGCGCCCCTGGTTGGTGACCCTTATCGCTCCTGGGCGGGGTTCGCGTCGTCGCCGCCGGTTCATCCGGTGCGGACGATGTGCAACAACTTCTTGACGGCGTCGATGAAGCCGTCCGGTTGGGCGGCCGACGGCGAAGCACCGGGGTGCTGCGGCGCGATCCGCACACGGAGTGCTCCCGGCCGGATCGTGAAGCGCAGGGGAGAATCGAACACGAGCGCCTCGCCGTCGACGCCCGCCGGTATCTGACTGTCGGATTCCACCTTGAACGACGGGACCGTCCACTGCCTCCAGGTCGGGCGGCGTCCGCCATCCGCAGGGGCAGCGAGCACGGCGATGCCGAGCTCACCATCGTCGATGCGGGGGCGTGTGCCCGACCCGATCAGCTTGCCCAACCGGTACGAGTTGTTGGACACCATGATGACGATGGCCTTGCGGTCGGCGATGTCGCTCGGCCCCGCGTATCGCAGTTCGTGGTCACCCGAGGGGGTCGACCCGACGAACTCGGGCATGGTGTCGAGCATCGTCTGCAACTTCGCGTCGCGATAGCCCGCGCTCTGGACGGCCTGCGCGTACAAGCCCAGCGACACGTTGTTGACGAAAACCCGCCCGTTGATCTCGGCCAGATCGACGCGGCGTTCGCCGCCGTTGACGAAGGCGTCGAGTGCCCCGACGACGTCCTCACGGTCGACGCCGAGATCGAGGGCGAAGTGGTTCCTGGTACCTGCTGGAATGCACGCGAACGGCAGGTCGTGCTGAGCGGCGATGGTGGCCACCAGCGCCTGGGTGCCGTCACCACCCGCAGCCGCGAGCGCGTCGGCACCTCGGGCGACGGCGTCCTGCACCAACTGACGCAGGTCATCCCCAGGGCGCAGCTCGATCGGTTCGATGCCCCTGGCCCGAGCCTCGACATCGAGGTGCGCGGCGGCTGCCTTGCCCCCGCCGGATCGGGGGTTCCAGATCACCATCGGCCGAGAGGGCCGTTCGGCTGTCGGCAGCGCGACGTGGATCCAGAAGGCTCGACGGGCGCAGACCATGCAGAGCCAGAGCAGCACGATGACCACAATTGCCTCGGCCAATACCCGCCCGGTCAGTAGCACGACCACGGCTCCGGCGAGCAACAGTCCGGTGATCACCATGAGCACCGTTCGGATCCGGCCGGACCGTCTGATGGCCTCCCAGACGACGACGAAGGACACCCCGAGCATGGCGGCGATGATGAAACCGCGTGGGAACGCGCGACTCGAGGTGAGCACCACAGCGGCGATCGACCCGACGAGCAGCACGAGTGAGGCGATTGCAGCGAGTCGGCGAGATTTCATCGCCCGCATCCTAATTGTGCGGTGCTGGTCGACGAGCGGCCGCGAGTTGCCGTTGCGGGACCCTCGCCACCTTTGTTCCATACTGTCGTGATGACCCGACGGCCAGTTCCCCCGTTGCAGCCGCGTTGGCTCATCGTCGATGGTCTCCCGATGTTCCATCGTGTTTGCCTCGACGCTGGTCCGGGCGCCGATTCGCTGGTGCACGTTCATGGGTTCGGGATCTCGGGCACCTATCTCGAGCCCACGGCAGCCCGTCTCGCTCCCCGACACAACACATACGTGCCCGACCTACCGGGGATGGGACGCAGCATGCGACCCGACCACGCGCTCGACGTGCCGGGCCTCGCCAAGGCGCTGGTGTCGTACTGCGACGCCGTCGGTGTCGAGCGGGCGACGTTCGTCGGCAACTCGCTCGGCTGTCCGATCATCGTCGAGCTGGCGACGACGTTCCCCGAGCGCATCGAGCGTGCCGTCCTGGTTTCGCCGGCCGGTGGCCCGAACAACCAGCCACTCGGCCGGGCGCTCCGCCAAATGGCGATGGACGGACTGCGGGAGCCGCCGTCGATGCTGCCGATCGCGGTCCGCGACTACCTCCGGTTCGGCGTATTGCAGAGCCTGTCGTTGTTCAAGGCGATGACGCAATACCCGACGCTCGAACGGCTACCCAACCTTTCCGTGCCCACCTTGGTGATCGCTGGAGAGAGCGATCCGCTGGTGAAGATCGCGAGGAAGAACGTGCTCTCCGTGTTGCCCCACGTCGATGTTGTCGAGGTCCCGGGCGCGCACGCGCTGAACTACAGCGCGCCTGAGCTGATCGCGGAGCTGATCGAGGCGCACCTCGCCGGCGAGCCGTTGACGACTTCGTCCGGGCCCAGGAGCGTCGTCGAGGTCCTCGATGTGGGAGCTCGATGATGGTGGACGAGGAGCAGGCGTCGCGGATCCTTCGCCCCGCCGAGGATCGGCCGTCGGTGCGGCAGGTGCTGTGGCGGGGTGTGGTCGTCACGGTGGTCACCGCGCTCATGTTGTGGCTCTTCGCGGCGATCCTCGATGGGTTCTCGATCGACACGCGGCTGCATGCGCTCCTGGCCGGCTTTGTGATCGGCATCGCCAACGCATTCATCTGGCCTGCTCTGGCCTTTCTCATCGTGCCGATCTCCGTGCTGACGCTCGGTCTCGGTGCGATCGCCCTCAACGCTGTGTTCGTCCTGTGGTTGCTCGAACTGATTCCAGGCATCGAGATCAACGGCTTCTGGACGTCGCTTCTCATCGTGATCGGCCTGGTCATCGTCACGGCGGGGCTCACGGCACTGCTCGCCGTCGACGACGACGCCTGGTTCGACCGACGGATGTCTCGGCAGGCCCGCAAACGCTCGGGCGGCGCCAACGTGACCGACGTGCCGGGCGTGGTCTTCGTACAGCTCGACGGCGTCGCCCACGACGTGCTTCGGCGGGCGATCCGATCGGGGGATGTTCCCAATCTGCACCGTTGGCTCCGCGACGGCAGCCACCATCTCGTCGGATGGCAGACGGGTTGGTCGTCGCAGACCGGGGTCAGCCAATGCGGCATCCTGCACGGCTCGACGGTCGACATGCCTGGGTTCCGCTGGGTCGACAAGTCGACGGGCGCCGTCGTCGTGTCCAACCATCCCAAGTGCGCGGCGGCGATCGAGCAGGCGCATTCCGATGGCAACGGACTGTTGGCTCACCACGGATCGAGCTACGGCAACCTGTTCTCGGGCGATGCCGAGCGCGCCGTGCTGACCATGAGTGGAGCCGGCCAGCGTAAGGAAGGGCGAACAGGCGCCGGCTACTTCGGATACTTCGCCCGGCCGGGCCAGGCGATCAGGACCATGCTCGCGGCGTTCGCCGAAATCACGCGCGAACGGGTCGCGGCCACTCGGCAGCGACGGCGAGGTGTCGAGCCGCGAGTGGAACGCGGCTGGGTCTATGCGCTCCTGCGCACGTTCACGACAGTCATCACACGCGATGTTTCGGTGCAGGGAGTCATGACCGACGTGTGCGAAGGGCGCGCTGCCATCTACGTCGACCTGCTGGGGTACGACGAGGTGGCCCACCACTCGGGGCCGGAGCGCGTCGATGCCCTCGCGGTGTTGCGCGACCTCGACCGCCAGATCGGCAGGATCGAGCGGACGATGCGCTGGGCGCCACGGCCCTACAAGATCGTGGTGCTCTCCGACCACGGCCAGACGCAGGGTGCGACCTTCGCCCAACGCACCGGACAGACGCTCTCCGAGTTCGTGGCCGAGCTCTGTGGAGCGGCCGCCTCGGGCGACGCTGATGCCGAGGCCGGACGCACCGAATCGACTGCCTGGCTTCGTCGTGCCCGTCACCCCGACGAATCGACGGAGGGCGCAGTGGCCGACGTCCCGATGGTTCTGGGGTCCGGAAGCCTTGGGCTGATCACCATTCCGGGTGACCCGCACCGGCTCACCCGCGAGGAGATCGACGCCCGATATCCCCGGTTGATCGCGGGGCTCGCAGCACACCCGGAAATCGGGTTCGTTCTCGTGAGGCAGGCGAACGGTTCATCCGTCGTGCTCGGCAACAGCGGCAGTCGCGACCTGGCCACCGGCGAGGTGGTCGGCAGCGACCCGCTCGAGCCGTTCGGGCCACGCGCCGTCGAGCAGGTCGCAGAAGTCGACGGCTATCGAACCGTCGCCGATCTGATGATCAACAGCCGATACGACCCTGAGCTCGAAGAGGTCTGCGCGTTCGAGGACCAGGTCAGCTCACACGGCGGTCTCGGCGGCCCGCAGACCCACCCGTTCCTGCTGTACCCGAGCGACCTCACGCCGCCCGCGGAGCCGATCTTCTCGTCCCCGGCCATGCACAAGGTGTTGAAGGGTTGGCTGGCAGAGGTCGGCCATCCGAGCGTTGCCTCAGGTTGATTCAGCCGCCCAGGGCGATGGTGACGGCCACCAGGACGACGCCCAATGAAGTCATGATCACGCCGGTGCGATACGGCCGGCGGCCGGCGTATCGCCCGAGTGCCGTGCCGCAGGCGAACAGCATCACCAGTGCCACCGCGTTCGACGCCCGCAGCGCAGTGACGGCGTTGTCGATCAGCATGAACGGAATGACGACTGGGAAGGTGGAGCCGAACACGAGCAACGCGACGCCGGCGGCGGTGAGCCAGTCGTTCTTGGTCAACTTCGGATCCGGAGGCTCGGGAAGTTCGGCGACCTTGGCGTAGAGCCAATCGACATCGCGGTCGTCGAACGCTGTCGCAATGAACGGCGGCAACGCTTCGGTGATCGTCGTACGCGCTGTGTCGGGCGTGGCCGCTCTGACCATCTTGATGGTGCGGGCGCCGTGTGCGCGATCGATCAGATCCATCGTGATGAACATCACACCGTCGACGAGTCCCCACGCAGCGTTGCAGCCGAGTGCGGCGATGATGAGCGACTGCACCTCTTCCTTACCTGCCGTCCCGGCACTGAGCGTGCACGTGAATGTCAGCACCATGATGAGGCCGAACAGCACTTCGGAGATCCGGTCGATCGGATCGAGCACCCGCTCGCGCGGTGGACGGTCTGACTCACGAGGCATGGCTGCACACTACGTAGCCCGGAAACCCGAGACTGCTCGACACCCATTCAATTTGTATGGTGGGCGAGGCGATGGCCAGACTGCGAACACGACTAGCGCGTCCGAGCAGCGAACCGAGTTCGACGTGATCGTCACTTATACACACGAAAGGCAACCTCAATGACCGCATACGACTATCCGATCCTCGGCTTGTTCTGGACGATGCTCATCTTCTTCCTCTGGATCGCATGGATCATGATCCTGTTCAAGACGATCTTCGACATCTTCCGCAACGGAGACATCGGCGGCTTCGGCAAGGCGTTCTGGGCGATCTTCGTCGTCATCATTCCGTGGCTCGGAGTGCTCATCTACCTGATCGTCCACGGCAAGGGCATGGCCCAGCGCGACATCGACGAAGGCACAGAAGCAACAGGAGGAGTTTGCGTCCTATGTGCGCCAGACGGCCGGCAGCGATGCAGGTACCGCCGACGAACTGGCGAAGCTCGCGGACCTGCGCGACCGTGGCGTGATCACCGAGGCCGAGTTCGTAGCCCAGAAGTCGAAGCTGTTCGCCTGACCGCCAGACGGTTGGTGACGTGCGGTGTCCGAGTGGCGCCAGTCCTTCGGGACTGGCGCCACTCGACGTACTGCGGATCGATTCGCCTACGAAACGGTGAACGGGAACAAGTCCGACGTGTCATCGCCGGTCAGCGTGACCGCCTGGCTGACCACGACCTGACCGTTCACCCGCACGGTGAGCTGCACGGACTGGGTCATCCCTTCGGAGCACGCTCGGTAGAAGTGCACGTACGCTCGATACTCGCCGAGCGGTGCCTGGCCCTGCGGCCAGAAGATGTTCTCGACATGGTTCCCGGTCTCGGTGCCGCAACCCGGGATGTCGTCGTGGTCGAGTGAGCCGCCGGTCGAGGACGACGGTGACGAGTAGTAGATCTCCTCACCGTTGGGTTCGACCACATGGAGGTCCATGTCGGAGTCACCCGACCAGATCAGGGTCGCCTGCACGTCGCCCGTGCCGAGCACGATGTCGGGCGGCACGGTCGATGTCGCGGCCTCTACCGGCATCGATGTCGTGGTCTCCTCCATGGTGGTCGTGGGTTCGAGTGTCGTGGTGGTCTCGACCGTCGTCGAGGTGCTCGACGTCGTGGTCGTCGTCGCGGCGGTGGCGCAGAGCAGTTCCGCGTACACCGAGCGCTGGCCGGCGGCGGTCGCGGTGTACTCCCGGTAGAGGTCACGGCCGAGTTGGGCGCCGAGACGGTCGACCGCGTACTCGACGGTGTCGGTGTGGATATCGCCCGACACCCATGCCTCTTCCCAACTCACGACCGTCTCGGCCCTCGGCGGCCAGAAGATTCCGGTCTGGTGGGTCGCCCGGAGCTGCTCGTAGGCGAACGCGTAGATGGCCGTGCCGAGTAGGTGGTAGCGCGCCCCGTTCTCGTCGCCGCCGTCGCCGCGGACGTTGGCCATCACGCCCTGGATGCTGGGCGAATTGCGGTTGTCGCGCAGTACATCGTGGGCCAGCACGAGCGCCTGGAACGGGTCACCGCCGGTCTCGTTCATCGTCAGGGTCAAGAGCTGGTCGAACGTGAAGTCATGCGGCGTTCGGTTGCCGGCGGCCCGGGAGGTGTCGAAGTGCGCTCGCAGCGCGTCTCGGACCCGCGTACCTGCACCGGCCGGGGCTCGGCTGATCCGGGTCGTCTCGAACCCCAGGTAGTCGAGGATGGTGCTGGCATCGGGGATGGCAGCGGCGTTGAAGCTGGTGCCTTGCCGGCACAAGATCGCCCGGATCACGCTGTCCGAGACACCGTCAGCTGGACCCGCTGACAGCGTCTCCAGGGCTTGGTGGTACTGCTCGATGGTCGGTGATGCCGTCGGATTGGAGACCATGTTGCCGAGGATCCGCCCGATGAAGCTCCTGCTGAAATGGTCCACCTCGAATCGCAGCAAACCATCCGCCTCGTCGACCGCAGCACCGCCGACGACCTCCCAGCCGTTGTCGCCCTCGAGGAGCACCACCGGTACGGTGCCGGCCGGGAAGTCGAGGAGCGCGAGTGGCACCTCCACCGTGACCGGTTCACCCAGGGTCAGGCCGCTCGGGCCGAACGTGATCACCGGCCCGGTGAATTCGGTCAGCGACGCCAGCACCAGCGGGCCGAACACGGGGTGCAGCAACGTGTCGTCGTTGTCGAGGGCGTAGTCGGCGAGGCCGGACCACACGTCGGGCTGTTCGTCGGCGAGTGCCAGCAGGTCGCCGACGCGCCCGAGAGATGCCGAGACACTCATGGCCACGTCTTCGCTGAGCGCACCCCGGGGGACATCCACGGCGATACCCGCCCCGGCAGCGTCGGTCTTCGGGATCAACATGCGTCCGCCATCGGGCCCGATCATGGCGGTCTGCCCGCTGCTGACCTCTGTGCCGATCTCGCTGCGGTCGTGGTCGTCACGCGTTGCCACGAACAGGACGGCCACCACTGCCACGACCATTCCGACCGCCACGATCCGGCCGACTTTGGAGCGGTGAGGAGCGGGAGTTGTTGCCGCCGAGTCCGGTGTGGGCCCGCCAGATGAAACCTGCGGAGGCTGCCAGCTCATGCTGCTCCTTCTCCGTCAACTGCGAGCAACGCGCGGCTGCCCGCAGCTCTTCAGTGTCGGCTCACATGCGCCACGTCGCAAGGGACGTTGGACTCTGGTTGGGTAGCACTCACCCGGCGCTGTGGCATGCCGACTGGTCGGCGCGACCGGCTGCTCAGAGGTACCGGGAGCGCTCCAGCCAACGCAAGGCGAAGAACCCCCAGATCGGGGGCAGGTAGAAGGTGGAGGCCCGGTAGGTGATCGCCGCGGCGAACGCAGCATCGTCGGACATCCCCGCCTTGATCAGGCCGTATGTGAGGATCGCTTCGGCCACGCCGATGCCGCCGGGCACAGGCACCAAACCGGCGAGCAACGACACGGTGAGGTGGATCAGAAAGAGATCGGCGAACGAGATCGACGTCCCCATCGCCAAGGCGAACGTTCCGAGTGCCAGGGTGAACAAGATCTCCGAGCCGATGTTGCCACCGACCAGTAACGCCAGTCGGCGAGGTGATCGCAACCCACGGACGACGGCCACGGACTCGGTGCCGAGCCGCTTCGCCCAGTCGACAACGAAATGTCGCAAACGACCGAACAGTGCCACGGCGAGCGCAATCATGACGAGGAGCACACCGATGATCCACAGCAGTCGGTGGGCCGCTTGGCCTGCGCCACTGAAGTCGAAATCCAATGACGCCGGGGTGAACAGCAACAGCGCGCTGATGCCGATCACCTCGATGAAGAAGGTTGTCATCGTGTCGAGTGCGCCGGCCGCTAGCGCAGGAGCGGCTGGCACACCTTGGCGTTGGAAGAAGCGCACACTCATGGCGACACGCGCCGCGTACGAGGGCACCGCGATCGTGACGTAGGCCACGGAGAGCTGCAAGCCGTACACGGGGAGGAATGGCAGCGGTTTGGGTGACGCGCCCAATGTCGAGATCGACTGCGAGATGCGAACGAGTTGAGCGATGATGAAACCGAGGAGCAGCAACCACCAAGTGGCCTCGAGGATCTGATCGAGCACGCCCTCGAGGTCGAGACCGGAGATGGCCGTGATGAGGGCGAACACTGCGAGAGCCGGCAGCGCCACTCGAAGGAGCGAGCCGAGTGTGATTCGTCGCAGCTTCTGCAACTCGGGTGCCTCGACCCCGGAGGCTTCGGCCGCGAGGGCGCGCAGGTCATCGAGATCGATATCGGCTTCTTTGACCTCACGTCGCTGCGGGACCGTGAGTGTTGCCCGCTGCAGGTAGGGCAACATCTCAGCGAGCCCGTCGGTACCGAGCGCGGCGCGGGCCGAGGCGATTGCCGGCTCGATGCCGATGAGGAGCACGGCCATGATGAACGCCTGCACCCGATCGCCGTTCAGGCGACCTCGGGAGGCGCCGACGCTGGCCCCTCCGAAGTCGACGAGCCCAAGGCGACCGTTGTCGACGATCAGTGTCTCCCGGTCGATCTTGCCGTGGGCGATGCCACCACCATGGAGATCGGCGAGCAGCGGCCACAACTGTGCGACGACCGATTGTCGATCGGCTTCGGTCAGATCGGGGAACTCGACGAGGGCGGCACCGTGGCTTCTCAGCACGAGGATTGCGTCGTCATCGACCGTGGCACCGGCTGTGACGACATGTTCGGTCAGCACGTTGAACTGCGCAGCGAGCAGCGTGACGAATGCCTCGTGTTCGACCTGTTGCAGCCGGCCGATGCGCAGGGGTGATCCTGGGTCGCGAAACCAGAGGGTGCGCCACAAGGTGACGGCCAATGCCGAGTCGTGGGCGTCGCGGCCGTACACCTTCACCGTCAGCTGGACACCGTCGCGGTCTTCGCCAAGTACCTCGAACACTCCGGCACGCTGACGAGCGGCCGGGGTGAGCGACCGAGCGTTGACGCCGACCTTCGACAGGGCGCGTTCCACGTCGGTGAGGCTCGGCCGCCCCGCCGAGGAGCCGAAGATGAGGTGCACGATGCACGCCGCGATGACGCCGACGAGAACGCCGGCGGTGGCGCCGAGTGGCGAGCTCGATCCCAACGCCACGATGCCGACCCAACCGAGAGTGATCAACCATCGACCGACACGCCGGACCGGCCGCGTGAGATGCGGCGCGATGGTGACGATGATCGCAGTCGGGAGCGCGAGCCGTGGCGACGGGTACCACAGCTGGGGAGAAGCGGAGCGCAGCGACCGAGTGATCGGCGGCCAGCCGTCCTGCGCCCACCGCCCGACAAGCAGCCACACTGCCGTGGCGATGATCAACGCCACGATGAGGTCGCGGGCGACGTCGAATCGCCGCTTGACGAACGTTGCCAGCAGCAAGACGATGGCGAACAGGGCGAGAGCGTCGGCGCTGATCTGCCATGCGGTGTCCAGGAAGTTGGGTGCGCTGCGTACGAACGCCGTGAAGGTGATCAAGAACCCCGGGGCCGGAAACTCCGCCGCGCTGACGATCAGCAGCGCGATGGCAGCGGCGGCAAGGAGCAGTACATCTGTCAGTCGTCGAGCGCGCGGCTCGCTCGCTGCCGTGGCGAACAGCCGGCGACTGGGTCGGGGCTCGAACTCGGGCTCGTCGGCGGCGCCACCCGCTGATCGGTTTCCGCCGTCCTCGACCATCGAGGCTGATTGTGTCATACCGAAGCCGCGTTCCCGTTGAGCTGCCGCCGGCCTCGGTTGAGCGTCGCCGCGGAGGACTGCTACCTTGAGCTTCCTTCCCAACCACGCTGCGCGGCTTGACGCGCCTGAGAGGTCACGCGATGTCTATCGGTCCAGTCGAGTATGTGTTGATCGGGTTCCCCGAGAACAAGTTCACCGGAGGCATTGCCCCGGCGCTAGCTGACCTTGTCGATACCGGCACTGTCCGCATCATCGACCTCGTGTTCATCGAGAAGGACGTCGACGGCAACGTGCTCAGTTTCGAGTACGACGAACGGCCGGAGACCGCTGCGTACGGCGACATCGACGGCGAAGCCGACGGGTTCCTCGACGACGCCGACATCCTCGCCGCGGCAGAAGGACTCGACGACAACTCCTCCGCCCTGCTGATCGTCTGGGAGGACCTGTGGGCCGCCCGTCTGCAGCGCGAGCTTCTCGCGGCGGGCGGGCAAGTGATCGCCGGGCAGCGCATCCCGCACGCAGTGGTAACCGAAGTACTCGCAGCAATCGAAGGGAGAACATCATGATGCGTCGTGGTATTGGACGTCGTCCGGCAGTTTGGTGGGCACCGCGGCTCGCACCGCGGTCGTCGCCGGCACGGCCTCGGCAGTGGTGGGCCACAGCCAGCAGAAGCAGCAGGCAAAGGCGGAGCAGGCGGCAGAGGCACAGGCTGCCAACGATGCGCAGACCCAGGCTCAGATCGACGCTTCCGTGCAGGAGGCGATGGCTGCGCAGGCGCCGATGGCACCCCCCGTCGCCGCGGCACCGGTCGCCGATGCGGGTCCGAGCATGCTCGACCAGCTCACGCAACTCGGCGAGCTCAAGGCGGCCGGAGTCCTTTCCGAGGAGGAGTTCGCCGCAGCGAAGGCGAAGATCCTCGCCTCCTGAGTCTTGGGCGTTGTTGGCGCGCCGGTCGTGGGATCAACGAGCGGACGGAAGCCATGACCTAGGATTCCCGCCCGTGGTGAGGCATCGAGTGAATTCAGTGGTCACACCAACTTACGAAAGGGAAACTCAATGACTGCATATAGCTATCCGATCCTCGGCCTGTTCTGGACGATGATGCTCTTCTTCTTGTTCGTGGCATGGATCATGATCCTGTTCAAGACCATCGTCGACATCTTCCGAAGTGACGACATGGGCGGCTTCGCCAAGGCCATCTGGCTGATCTTCGTCATCATCATTCCGTGGCTCGGCGTTCTCGTCTACATCCTCGCCCGCGGCGACGGCATGACCAAGCGAGACATCGCCCAAGCGCAGGAACAGCAGGAGCAGTTCGCGTCCTACGTCCGCAGCACCGCCGGCACCAGCGGGTCAGCCGACGAACTGGTGAAGCTCGCCGACCTGCGCGACCGCGGTGTGATCACCGAGGCCGAATTCGCCACCCAGAAGGCCAAACTGCTGGCCTGACAGTTGTGCGCTGGGGACCCTGGTCTCCGCAATGTTGTGCTCGAGCGGCTCCCGTCCTTCGGACTGGAGCCGCTCGACGTCTTGGGAGGTGACCCATGAGCGTTGCTGATTCGAACGCGCTGTCGGAGAACTGGGCGACGTTGTGGGAGGCGCTGGCAGCCACGAACCCCGATCAGGTCGCCGTCGTGATCGGCGATGCCCATATCCGCTGGGGTGACTTCGACAACGGCGCGGCGCGTGCTGCTGCAGCGTTGAATGCTCGCGGAATCGGGTTGGGCGACAAGGTTGCGCAACTCCTGTTCAACTGCCCCGAATATCTCGAGACGACGTACGCCGCGTTCAAGGTGCGCGCCGCGACGGTGAACGTCAACTACCGCTACAAGGCACCGGAGGTCGCGCATGTGCTGGGCGACTCCGCGGCCGAGGTGCTGGTGTTCCATGGCGCGTTTGCCGAAGTGGTCGACGAAGCGCGCCGGGCGCTCCCCGAGCTTCGACTGCTGGTGCAGGTCGATGGCGGTGACGGCGTGCCCGTGCTGCCGGGTGCCATCAGCTACGACGAGTTGCTCGACGGGCTCCGGCCGATGCCGCCGATCCAACGGGCCGGAACCGACGTCCAACTGCTCTACACCGGCGGCACCACTGGTCTGCCCAAGGGGGTGGTGTGGACCCATGCCGGTCTGTTCGGCGCGATGGCGTTCACCGGCTATGGCTCCATGGGTGTGCCGGTGCCGACCAGCGCCGCCGAGGTGGGCCGGGTTGCAGCCGAACTGTCGGCATCGGGCCGCAGTCCCGTCAACATGACGGCGCCGCCGCTGATGCACGGCACAGGATTGTTCCTCGCCTTCTCCACCTTCGTCCTCGGCGGACGCGTGGTGCTGTTGGCCGGACGCCGGTTCGATGCCGTCGAGTTGCTCACCATGGTGCAGCGCGAGGGTGTGACGCAGCTGTCGATGGTCGGCGATGCGTTTGCCAGGCCGATCGTGACCGAGTTGCAGCGGGCCGCTGTTGACGGCCAGCCATACGACCTGTCGACCCTCGGTCGGATCGTCTCGACCGGTGCGACCACCTCGGCCGAGATGAAGCGGGCCCTGATGCACGCAGCACCTGGGGCGACCATCATCGACATGATCGGTGCCAGCGAGGGTGGGCCGTTCGCCCTCTCGATGACGGCGCCCGGCCAGGAGCCGATGGAGACAGCGAAGTTCATGGCCACTCCGGCAACGGTGGTCTTCGACGACGTGACGTGGGAGCCGATCCCCTGGGGCACAGGTCGCCCCGGTGTGCTGGCGTCGTCCGGCCCTGGGCCGCAGAGCTACTACCGCCAGCCCGAAGCCTCGGCGAAGGTGTTCCGGGTGATCGACGGGGTGCGCTATTCGATGCCGGGTGACTATGCGACGATCGACGCCGACGGGCAAGTGCAGTTGCTCGGTCGTGGCTCGGTGTGCATCAACACCGGCGGCGAGAAGGTGTACCCCGAGGAGGTCGAGGTGGCGGCGCGCAGCCATCCCGACATCGTCGACTGTGTCGCCGTGGGATTGCCCGACGAGCGCTTCGGTGAACGGGTGGTGCTCGTCGCCTCGCGTCGGGCGGATGGCACGGCCACGTCCGCCGACGTCATCGCCCACGTGAAGCAACGAATCGCCGACTACAAGGCGCCGCGCGAGGTGTGTTTCGTCGACGAGGTGTACCGCAGCCCGTCGGGCAAGGCCGACTACCGCTGGGCCCGCGCAGCCGCCGGAGCGCAATGACTGCCACGGCGGCGATCGTTGGCGCTGCCCAAGTGGTGCAGCGCCCGGGTGATCGCGACCTCTCCGAGGCGCTGGGTCACATCGAGCTGATGGCCGAGGCCGCTCGTCGGGCCGCGGCCGATGCTGGAGCCGAAGGTTTGCTTGCCAAGGTGCAGTGGATAGGCGTCGCCGGTGGTTGGTTCGACTACCGCAACCCTGGTCAGTTGGTGGCCGACGCCATCGGTGCACCTCATGCTCGGGGTGCCCTGACCCTCATTTCCGGCAGCGCGCCGCAGGAACTGTAGGCGTCGCCGCACAACGCATCGCCGACGGCGAGCTCGACGTGGCGTTGGTCGTGGGTGGCGAGGCAGCGTGGTCGTTGCAGCGCCTGCGCAAAGGCCGGGGTCGCGCCCCACTGGCAGACCAGGCCGGGCGACGGCGACCCGGAGGCCCTGTCGCCCTATCCCATCGAGTTGGTGCACGAGTCGATGGCACTCGGTGCCGCCCCGGCCTACGCCCTGCTCGACGACAGCCGCCGCTCCGCCGAGGGCGAATCGTTGGCAGACCATCTCGCGCGAATATCTGCGCTGTGGGCAGGGTTCAGCGATGTGGCTGCCGTCAACCCATCGGCGTGGGATCGCCAGCGACACACCGCCGAGGAGATCGCCACGCCGTCGCCCGACAATCGGATGATTGCGTTCCCGTACACGAAGGCGATGGTGGCCAACAACACCGTCGACATGGCTTCCGCAGTGCTGCTGTGCTCGGCCGATGCGGCCCGCGCTGCCGGAGTCGCCACCGATCGTTGGGTGTTCCCACTGGTCGTGGCCAACAGCCACGAGACCTGGCTCTTGGCCGAGCGCGACGTGCTGCACGGCTGCCCTGCTCTCACCGTTGCGGCGGATGCGGCGTTGAGTCACGTCGAGATCGGGATCGATGATGTGCACCACATCGATCTCTACGCCTGCTTTCCCGCCGTCGTGCAGATGACATGCGATGCGCTGGGGCTTTCTCACGACCGGCAACTGACCGTCACCGGCGGTTTGGGCTTCGCCGGCGCGGCGGTGGGCAACGCCGCCGGCCATTCGATCGCGGCGATGGTTCCGCTCGTACGGTCCGGCGGCATCGGCCTGGTGCACGGAAATGGGGGAGTTGCCACGAAGCATTCGTTCGGCCTCTACTCGGCGCAGCCGCCCGCCGGCCGTCAGTTCACATCGATCGACTGCCAGGCCCAGGTCGAGCATCATCAGCGGGCCGGTGCGGCGGTCGACTGGGTCGGTGCGTGCGTCATCGAGGCCGCCACCGTGGTCCACGACCGCAGCGGCCCGACGCATGCACTGGCATCGGTGCTGACCGGCGACGGCGCTCGCGGGTGGGCCCGCAGCACCGACCCGGAACTGATGGAAGCGGTTGCGACGCATGGTCTCGCCGGTAGCAACGCGCACCGGACTGCCGATGGAACACTGCACGCCACGGGCTGAGTGCACTCAGGCCAGGCACCGATTCTGCGGTGCAACCGAATGTTTCGTGCCCCGCCTCGCTCGATCGAGCCGGGGTAGTTTCGCGAGGTGACCGTCGTCGAGATCACCGAGAGCCGGGAGAGCCAGGTCGGGGCGTTTCGTGTTCGCCGGGCATTGCCCCGACTGGGCCGTCGCACGGTGGGGTCGTGGTGCTTCGTGGATCACATGGGACCGGCGATGATCGCCCAGGATCGCGGCCTCGACGTCGCCCCGCATCCGCACATCGGGCTGCAGACGGTCACGTGGCTGTTCGACGGAGAGGCGGTGCACCGCGATTCGCTCGGCACCGAGCAGGTCATCGCCCCAGGCCAGCTCAACCTGATGACGGCCGGTCACGGCGTCTCCCACTCCGAGGAGGGCACCGGTAGCTACCGCGGTGGTCTCCACGGGGTGCAGCTGTGGGTCGCTCAGCCGTCAACCACGCGAGACGGCGCCCCGGCATTCGAGCATCATGCCGAGCTTCCGCGGATCGAGTTCGACCATGCGGTTGCCACGCTCCTCATCGGCGATCTCGACGGGGTCATCTCGCCGGCTCGGCGCGACACCGACCATGTCGGTGTCGACCTGGAGTTGCGCGCCGGTTCCACCACTGTCCCGATGCGATCCGACTACGAATACGCGCTGGTCGCGTTCACCGGAGCCGTGCAGGTCGACGGGAGCCTGGTCGAGCCTGGCCATCTCGCGTACCTCGGCCGCGGCCGCGACGAACTCACGCTGACCGGCCACGTGCCGACCCGTGTGCTGCTCATCGGCGGCGTCCCGTGGGCCGAGTCCATCATGATGTGGTGGAACTTCGTCGCTCGCACTCAGGAGGAGATCCTCGAGGCCCACGATGCATGGATGGCATCCACCGAACGGTTCGGTCATGTCGCTTCGTCCCTCCCTCGCATCGAGGTCGGCGCGCCACCGTGGGCCCGCAGGTGATCAGGATTGCGATCGTGCCGACGGATGATCGATCAGGGTGACCTCGCGGCGAAACGGTGTGACGTCGCGATCCTGCGGTCGACCGAGATCTTCAGCGAAGCGACGGCCGTCCCACACGGCGGCGGCGATCGTGCTCGGTGCGAGGGCATCGGCGAGTGCCGTCACCGACGACAGCCCGCGCGAAGACCACGTGGCCTCGACCGCCCGCAGGTCGTACGCGAGTGAGTCGTTCGGTAATCGCGAGGTGACCATCACCAGCGAGTCTGCGGCAAGCTTCCGCTGGCTACCGGTGTGGATGCACTCCAGCGTCGGCCCGTCGGCGGTGGTGCCGCTGACGGTCATCGAGAGGTGCAGCTCGACACCGATCTCCAGCATCCGGCGCTGAATGCGGTCGAGCTCCAACGTGTTCGACGTCCACGACGAGACGGTCGCCGCCGGCGTGACCAGCGCCACGGAGTACCCCTCGCGCACCAGCAGTTCGGCCAGCACGCCACCGAGGTAGTAGTGGTCGTCGTCGAAGATCACGACGCGGTTGCCGCCCGGCCGCTCGCCGCTCATCAGCTGGTCGGGCGTGAGCACCGGCAGTGCCGCGTCCAACTCCATCGGGATCGTGTGCCAGCGCCCGACTCCGTCGGCCCGCCACACCGAGCCGGTTGCAACCGCGACGTGGTGAAAGCCGTAGTTCAACACTTCGTCGGCGGTCATCGGGCTCTCGCGGTAGACCTCGACGTTGTCGAGCTGGTCGAGTTGTTCGAGCCGGTAGTCGACGACGCGCATCCATGCGGCCAACCCCGGCAGTCGACTCTCGCTTGCCACTCGGCCGCCCAGGGTTCTGGTCGCCTCGGCGAGCACGACCTGGTAGCCGCGTTTGCCCAGCGCCTGCGCCGCCTCCAACCCGGCCGGCCCCGCACCGACCACGAGTACCTTCTCGTCGGCGTGGCGGGCACGGAAGCGTTCCGGGTGCCAGCCGCGACGCCACTCCTCACCCATTGACGGGTTCTGTGTACAGCGGATGGGACTCATCGTGAAATCGCCCGAGACACAGATGTTGCACCCGATGCATTCGCGGATGTCGTGCATCCGTCCCTCGGCGATCTTGTTGGGAAGGAACGGGTCGGCAATCGACGGCCGTGCTGCGCCGATGAAGTCGAGAACACCCTCGCGCACCATCCGCAACATGGTCTCCGGTGAGGTGAAGCGGCCCACACCGACCACTGGCTTGGAGGTCAGCTGCTTGAGCCCGCGCACGTGGTCCTCTTGGCCACCCTCGGGGCCGAAGCGAGAGGTGACGCTGTCGTCCTCCCACGAGCCCAACACGAAGTCCCACAGGTCGGGCAGCTCGGCGAGCATTCCGATCACCTGCACGATGTCGTCGCGCTGGATGCCGCCGGTGCCGCGCAGTTCGTCGACGCTGATCCGGCAGCCCACGGCCGCCTTTCCCTCGCACTCCTCGCGAGTGTCCTCGAGCATCTCCCGCAGCAGTCGCGCCCGGTTCTCCATCGAGCCGCCGTAGGCGTCGGTGCGCTGGTTGTACCGCGGCGAGAGGAAGTGGTGCATGGTGCCGAAGGCGTGCCCGGCGTAGACGTACACCAGGTCGTAGCCGGCGGCGAGGGCGCGCCGCACGGCAAGGCGATGCCACCTGCGAAGGTCGGCGATGTCTGACAGCGTCATCGCACGCGCCTGCACCGGGTCGTAGCTGAACGTGGCGATCGGCAGTGGCATCGGGCCCATCGGTGCCACCCGGCTGTAGAGGTTGGGGCCGTTCATGCCGTTGTAGCAGAGCTCGATGCCGGCCAGGGCGCCGTACTCGTGCACGCGGTCCGCGGCCAGTGCGAGCGAGGGAATGTCGATGTCGTCCCAGATGCGTTGCTCGATGAATGGTGTGATCTCCGAGCTGTGGTGGATCTCGGCCTGCTCGGTGCACACCATCGCCCAGCCGCCTTCGGCCTTCATCGCCCGCATCTCGGCATGCGAGGAAACGTCGCGGTAGCCCATGCCACTGCACTGGGGGACTTGGAAGAACCGGTTCTTCGCGGTGACCGGCCCGATCTTCATCGGGTCGAAGAGGATGTCGAAGCGCGGATCGCGTGTCACCCGGGGGAAGCTAGATCGACGACAACTCGTTGACATATACTGATATACGTATGTATGATCGGAGACCATGGCTCGACTGGCGACCACGACCGATGTGTTCAACGCCCTGGGAGACGGCAGCAGGCGTCAGATTCTCGAGGCGTTGTCGCTCGGCGAGGCCGCAGTCGGCGAGATCGTGGATCGACTCGGTCTCGGCCAACCCCAGGTGTCCAAGCATCTCAAAGTGCTGCGCGAGGTCGATTTGGTGCGCTGCCGAAGGGCAGGGCGCAGCCGCGTGTACCGGGTCCACCCGCCTGCGTTGCGCCCTTTGCAGACCTGGCTGGCCCGACTGACGGCCGACGTCAACGAGCACTACGACCGTCTCGACGACTACCTCGTCGAGATGCAACGAACCACCCCTTCACAACTCGAAAAGGACTGAGCACATGGCAATTCGACACGGATCGGCAACGGTCACGCTGCCGTCGGACACCGAGATCTTGATCACCCGCAGCTTCGAGGCGCCGCGGTGGTTGGTGTGGGACGCGCTGACCATGCCTCGGCACCTGCTGCGCTGGTGGGGCCCACACTGGCACCCGCTGGTGCGCTGCGAGATCGACCTGCGGCCGGGAGGCTCGTGGCGGTACATCACGCGTGGTGCCGACGGCGACGAACTGGCTTGGCACGGCACCTACCGTCGCGTCGTGGCCCCGCAGTTGATCGAGACGACCGAAGTGTTCGAGGGGTTCCCCGACGCCGAGTCGCTCAACACGATGACTCTCGTCGAGGCCGACGGAGTGACCACGTTGCGAACGCTGGTACAGCACTCGTGTCCGGAGCACCGCGATGGTCACGTGCAGTCGGGCATGGAGGCGGGCATGCAGCAGACCTTCGACCGCCTCGACGATCTCATGGAGTCGGCGGGAAGCACTGCCGAACGGTTCCGTCGTGTTGCCGGAGCGTTCACCGACAGAGTCGCACAGGTGCCCGAGGATGCGTGGGACAACCCGGCGCCGTGCGCGGGATGGAAGGCGCGCGACGTCGTGCGTCACCTCGTCGAGTGGGTCCCGTCGGTGATCGGCAAGGCCGGCATAGCGTTCGCTGCCGGGCCGTCGGTCGATGTCGATCCGTGCGGGGCGTGGAAGAACCTGGCAGACACCTTGCAGGCGGCGCTCGACGATCCTGAGGTTGCAGACCGCAAGTTCGACGCCGGCCCCCCCGGCCAGATGACCGTCGAGCAGGCGATCGGAATGCTGGTCGTCGGTGACATCCTGATCCACACCTGGGATCTGGCGACTGCGACCGGGCTCGACGATCGCCTGGATCCGGTCATCGTCACCGAGATGTTGATCGGCATGCAGCCGATGGACGACATGCTGCGCCAGAGCGGCCACTACGGCCCCAAGGTCGAGGTGGCAGCCGATGCCGACGATCAGACCAAGCTGATCGCTTTCACCGGCCGCAACCCACTCCCCTGACCGAGTTGTCGTTCGACCGGCAACTTGATCGCCACGGACTACAACGGGCAGTCGTCGGCCAGCACCTCGGGAGCGACCTTGTCGACACTGAGCGGTCCGTCCTGGTTGGACTTGTAGTCGCCGAGCCGGAGGTCACTGCCTTCACGCTCGACCGTGACGGTGACGTGTTCCACGCTTCGAGTCTGATCCTTCACGCATTGATCGAAGTAGAGCATGACCGTGACGACACAGCGCGTCGGCGCGCCAGCGGATCCGTTCGATCGTCCTGGATCCGGGACCTGGCGATGGAATCGAGAAATTGCGGATCATGCTCGGCTGTCTGGCAGAGAGGTATCACCACGGACCGCCGTGACGCGCCGTGGCAGGATGGTTCCCGGCAAGCCGGCAGCGAGGAGTACGGCAATGATCGATGTGAAGGAATGGACATTCGAGGGAACCCGGACGCCGATCGCGGCGAGGTCGTGGCGAGACCCGGTCGCTGAGCCCCGGTTCGTAGCAGTGCTGGTGCACGGTTACGGAGAACACATCGGCCGCTACCAACACGTAGCCGAGGCACTGATTGCGAACGGCGCGGTCGTGTACGGGATGGATCACATCGGCCACGGAAAGAGCGGCGGCGAGCGCGTGCTGGTGAACGACTTCGAGGACGTGGTCGACGACGTCGACACGGTCGTCACGACTGCCCGCACCGAGTGGCCCGACCTGCCCGTGGTGCTCATCGGACATTCGATGGGCGGGATGATCGGCGCTCGCTACGCCCAGCGTCACGGCGATCGACTGGCGGCCGTGGTGCTCTCCGGGGCAGCGATCGGCGAGTTCCAGGTCGTCGGGATGTTGCTCGCTCTCGACGAGATACCCGACATCCCGCTCGACCCGGCGATCCTGTCGCGCGACCCGGCTGTCGGTGAGGTCTACGCGAGCGACCCGCTGGTGTGGCACGGCCCGTTCAAGCGTCCGCTGCTGGAGGCGATGGCGGAGACGATCGAGACGGTGAGCAAGAGCGGACGACTCGGCGCGCTGCCGTTGCTGTGGGTGCATGGGGCCGACGACCAACTGGTGCCGATCGACGGCACCCGTGTCGGGATCGAGGCGTTGCGCGGCGACACCTTCCGTCAGTTCGCCTACCCCGGAGCACGGCACGAGGTGTTCAACGAGACCAACAAAGCCGAGGTCTTGGCCGACGTGAACGCCTTCATCGACGATGTTCTGACGTCAACGAGGTTCTGAGGCCGCCGCGCTGAGAATGCGGGCGATCTCGTCGTATCCGTTGGCTTTGGCATGGCCGAGCGGCGTGACACCGTCGTCGTCGGCGATAGTCGGGTCAGCGCCGGCGTCGAGCAGGATCTTCACGATCTGCTGATATCGCTCGCTGCCATCTCCGAGGATCACGGCCTCGAGCAGGGCGGTCCATCCGGGATCGTTGACGTGGTCGAGGTCGATGTCGGTCTCGACCACGCGGCGCACGTAGTCGACGTGGCCACGGTGGCTGGCGGGGATGACCGACACCCCGCCGAAGCGGTTGCGAATGGTGAGGTCCGGATTTGCCGGCAAGAGGACATCGGCCATGGCCACGCTGCCGGTCACGCCTGTGACGAGCCACGGTGTGTCGTGTCGATCGTCGAGCGCGTCGGGGTCGGCGCCATTGGCGACGAGGATGCGGGCGGCGGCGACCCGGTCGTAGGTCGCTGCCAGCAGGAGGGCGGTGCGTTCGTGATCATCGCGAGTTTCGATCTCGGCGCCGCGTTGCAGCGCCGCCGCCACCCGGTCGGCGTCGCCCGCCGCTGCGGCGTCGAGGAGTTCACGGTTCGCGTCGAGGTTCACGTCCATGCCCCGTTTGTATCAGGCGGACCGGTCGATGATCGCGCGATGCACGATGGGAAGGCCGTACGCGAGTGTGTCCCACAACAAGTCGAGATCGACTTCGGGGTAGTCGTGCACGACCTTGTCACGCATGCCTTTGATGGCCTTCCAGGGCACGCCGGGAATCGAATCCAGCAGTGCATCGTCGAGGCCCTTGGCGGCCTCACCGATCTCGCTGATGATGTTCTTCGCCGCTCGGATCAGCAACGGGTCGGAGACGAACTGTTGGTAGCCGGCGTCCACCAGTCGTGCCGCATCAGTAGTGGCGGCGAGGATGTCGGCAAGCCGTTGCTCGCCAGTTCTCACAGCGGCACTGCCTCGTCGGCGATGTGTGCGAGGCGTCCGCGAACGGCGCCGGCGGTGAGCACGTCTACTTCGTGACCAAGTAGCTCGACCAGTTCGTCGTGGAGCGCAGCGACATCGAACAACGTTCGTCGCGGCTCGAGGTCGACGAGGAGGTCGAGATCGGAAGAAGCGGTGGCCTTCCCTGTGGCGACCGAGCCGAACACACGCGGGTTGGACGCGCCGTGGCGCTTGCATGCCGCCTCGATCTCGCGGCGGCGGCGCCGTAAGGAGGCGAGCGTCACCCTGCTGGGAGAACGTACCTCGGCGAAGGAGAGATCGAGCACCCCACCAGCGGCCTCGGCCAATCGAGCGAGTGTCGTCAAGGATGGCACCTTGCGTCCACTCTCGTAGTTGGAAATCGCCGATTGGGCCATCCCCGCTCGGACGGCGAGTTCGTCTTGAGACAACCCGGCGCGCGATCGGAGCGTTCTGACCAGTGCTGCCGGATTCGTGTCAGCCATATACGAAAGTATATGTGCCGCCCGCCGGGGAACTGTCGAAGGGCCGCAGCCACTCGCCGATGTCCGTTGTCAAGTGACCTTCGCCCCTAGTCTCCAGGGCTCGTCGTGGCCGACACTTGGATCAGCCCCCTAACGGCCGCCCAATTTGGAGCGGTCCTCTGAGGACAAAGGGCGTCCCCCTAAGGGACCGTGGCCCTCGCGATCTGAAGAGATCGCGAGGGCCACAAATGTTTTGCAGGGGTGGGCGGTGTTGACATTGCATCGAGATGCGCGATCATTCCGCTGGGTCGGACGCTTCCTCCAAACATGAACGAACGAGGTGCACGATGACCGACGACGCGGCTGCCCCGAACGACGGTGAGCCCGGTGAGCAGGCCAGTGACCAGTTCGTCGTCCGGCTGGCTGTGACCAGTGAACAGGCGGCCGACCTGCTCGGGCGGGGTGAATTCGACTTCGGTGATCATCCGAACATCAGCGTCGATGCCGACGGCACGGGAAAGCTCGCGCTGTTCCTCACCAGAGCGCAGCTCGAAAGCCTGAGAGGCGAGGGTTACCAAGTCGAGGTTGGTGCCAACATGTCGGCGCGTGCACGCGAGCGGGTGACCGAGGTCGGGCAAGGCGACCGTTTCGAAGGCGGACGAGTCACGCCGCGAGGTCTCGGTCGAAAGATCGATGGACGCGGTGATGATCGTGAACCGGACGGCCGTGATGGGCAGGGAGGGCAGGCGTCATGACCTTCCTCAACGTCACCGAGATCGAATCCGCGCTCGTCGCACTGAACAAGGCCTATCCAACCATCACCCGGCTGCTGCCGTTGCCCAATGAGACGGCCGAGCACCGTCACAGCAATGCGCTGCTCATTCGGGGCAATCCGCGTTTCAAGTGCAGGCCGGCGCTCGTTTTCGTCAGCGGCGTGCACGCTCGTGAGTGGGGCGGGCCCGACATCTTGGTCAATCTGGCGGCTGACCTGCTCGAGGCCTACACCTCGAGCTCGGGGCTGGCGTACGGCGGCAAGTCGTTCTCGGCAACGACCGTCAACCTCATCGTCAATCGCACGGACATCGTCGTCTTCCCCGACATCAACCCTGACGGACGTGCGTACAGCATGGCCGGTCTGCCCAACAGCACCCAGGCGATGTGGCGCAAGAACCGCAACCCGACAAGTTCGGGTGGTGTCGCATCGAAGATCGGCGTGGACGTCAACCGGAACTACGACTTCTTGTGGAACTTCCCGGTCAAGTTCTCGCCGAGCGCCAACATGGGAACGCTGGCCTCGACCAACCCGGCATCGGATCTCTTCCACGGCACCGGCCCGTTCTCCGAGCCGGAGTCGCGCAACGTGCAGTGGCTGGTCGACCAGTTCCCGAACGCGCGCTACTTCGTCGACGTCCACTCGTACACCGGCGACGTGCTCTACCCGTGGGGCGACGACGAGAACCAGACCACGGATCCGTCGAAGTCGTTCATGAATCCTGCATGGGACGGAAAGCGCGGTGTCGCCGGCGACGCCTATCTGGAATACCTCCCGGCGGCTCGCCTGGCAGAACTCCAGAGCGCGGCCAATGTCATGCGCGACGGGATCAACGCCGTTCGAGGCCAAGGGTACGTCAGCAAGCAGGGCTTCTGGTTGTGGAATCAGACGTACCCGACGTCGGGCACGAGCGAGGACTGGGCGTTCACCAGGGAGTTCCTCGATCCGAAGAAGGGCAAGCTCAACGGGTTCGTCATCGAGTTCAACAAGAACGTCGATTTCTTCCCGACATGGGCCGAGATGGTCGACCTGATCGCCGACGTCGACGCCGGCCTGATCGCTCTGGCCGACTGGGCGCGGCCGAGCATCTGGCAGGTGATCCTCTGCTGGTTCCGTCGCTGGTGGATCTTCGATCGTTTCTGGGCGATCTGGCATCGGGTCTTCCCACCAGAGCTGTGGGGCCCGTATGGGCCGTGGACGCGGATCGTCCGCTTCGCCGAAAACATCGCCGAACGGGTGGCGACGGTGGTTCGTGGGCTGCGCGACCGCGGCCGATAGGTTCGACCGACGGCTGAGTCCTGGCCGAATGGCGCGGGAAAGTTCCCGCGTTCGCGACGGGTAGGCGGGCTCAGCTGCGACGAACTGGTATGGAATCAACTCACACCAACATCACATCTCACGCTCCATTCGCTCGACGCTCGTTCCTGCGTTACGCCGGCACGGGCCTGGCCTTCGGGACCGTGCTGTCGCGCGGTGGCATCGCCGAGGCCGACGGCGGCGGTGGATCGCCCGAGCAACTCGTTCGACAACTGCTACATGTCATCGAGTCACGAGACGCCGCAGCGATCTGGCGCTTCTTCGACGATGCCGGCGTCGTCGAGTTCCCGTTCTTCGGTCTTCGGTTCACCGGATTCGCGGAGTTCAACGCGGGAGTCGGGCCGCTCCTCGCGGCGCTCGAAGGGCTGATCTACACCAATCCGGTGTTCGAGCGCCTCGACGACCAGAAGGCCGTGATCGCCAAGTACAAGGGTCATGCAACCGTCGGTGGCAGGCCGTACAACCAGACGTACATCACCGAGGTGCACATGCGGCGCGGCAAGGTCACGTCATGGGCCGAATACTTCGACACGGCCGTGTTCAACGCAGTCTTCAACCCGTAGCGCCTGGAGTGCTCTCAGTCGTCCTCGTGATCGTCGTCGTGACCATGGTGGTTGTCGGCGAGGTCGGAGACATCATCGATCTTCCACACCTCTCCGTTGAGGGTGACGACGAGTGCGTCGTCGTGGACGAAGTGCAGCGAGGTCGGTAGGTCGAGATGATCAGCCAGCACGGTGAACGTGCCATCGTGGTTGACCCTCAGCAGCTCGCCACTATCAGGCTGTGCCGGCGACGCGGGAGGCACGTTGCCCGGCGAGTCACCCTGCGAGAGTGCGTACAGCACGCCGTCCGGCCCGAATTCGACGTCGACGATCAGACTGAAACCGGAGGCCACATCCTTGGCAGTCGGTGAATGCAAACCGAACGACACGACCTTGCCCGTCTCGGGTACGTGGGGGATCGGCCCGGCCTCGGACATGTACACCTTGTGTCCCGACACTGCCAGGCCCGTCGGCACGATGTTGTCGAACCCGATCAGTTCGCTGATCGCTCCGCGGCGGGACACGCGCAGCACACGATTGTGATGGCCATCGGTCACCAGGAATCCACCCTTGATGGGCTCGAGTGCGAACTGCAGCCCGGTCGGCACGTCGAACGGGGTCCGCGGCGGATGAGTGCGCGAGTAGGTTCCGAGGTCCGCGATGATGGTGAAGCTGTTCGGGCCGTCAACACGGTAGATGCCGTCAATCTGATTGCCACCGACATCGTCGGAGACGAGCGTGACGAGCGTGTACGCGGTGCTGCCGATGAACGCCACATCAGTTGCGCCACCGATGGGCAACACAGCGGGAGGCAGTCCGCTGGCGAACGTCGTGGCCTGACCCGTCCTGGGATCGATGCGGGTGATGGTGCCGAGCTGTCCCTCGGCAACGTACAAGGCCCGGTCCGGGCCGATCGCGCCGCCGATCGTGCCCTGCAGGCCCGACGCGAGCAGTCGGCCTGTGGTCGGCCCGGCCGCAGTGGCAGTAGCCGCGGTCGAGGGAATCGCCAACCCCAAGATTGCGGCGGCGAGCATCACCTGTCGATTGAAACGCATCGTGGTCACTTCCCTTCCAACTGTTGCTCGTGGATCGCCGGGATTGTCGTCGTGTGCGGTCTCATCGCGGTCTCACCCGGGTCTTACGACCAACCGGGAACAGGGGTATGATCCGACAACGCTGTCGATCTCCCTGCTCGGGCCTCTGGAGTCGACGGGCCCGGAGGGCCCGATCGCCATTCGCGGACTGCGCGAACGCGCTGTCTTGACCGCACTGGCACTGGGAGCCGGTGAGGTGGTCAGTGTGGGACGGCTCGCCCAGGCGATCTGGGGTGACAGCGCTCCGCCGTCGAGCACGAAGGTGGTGCAGAACGTGGTGCTACGGCTGCGCAAGGTGCTGGGCCACGACGTGATCGAGACGCGGGCGCATGGCTACGTGTTGTCCGTCGATCGGGATGCTGTTGACCTGCACCGCTTCGACCGACTCTGGCGACAGGGACGGGCCCGAGTGGCGGTGGGCGATCTGGAGGGTGCGGCGAACATACTGGCCGAGGCGCACGGCCTGTGGCGCGGCTCGCCGCTGTCGGACCTCTCGACCGACTCGGTCATATGTCGTGAGGCAGAGCGCTTGTGGGAGCAATTCCGCGACAACCTCGAGGAGTTGGCCGACGTGTCGTTGGTGCTCGGACGGCACCTGGAGTGGATCCCGACGCTCGAATTGATGGTGATCGACGCGCCGCTTCGCGAACGGCGATGGGAGTTGTTGATGGTCGGCCTGCACGGCTGTGGGCGTCAGGCCGAGGCACTGCGCGCCTTTCAACGAGCCCGCGTCGCGCTGGCGGAGGTGGGACTGCAGCCCGGATCAGAGCTGTGCGATCTCGAGAGGCGCGTCTACTCGAGCGACGAATCCCTGCCGTCAGCACCCTGTCCTATTGCGTGCGCATCGGCGACCTCGAGATGACGAGTGATCGGCGCCCGACTCGATGCGGCGCTCCCGGTGAAACGTGCGGCGGTCGTTTGGCGTAACGTCCGCTCGCACGGACGCGCCGGGGGTGCGTCACTGCATTCATCCGAACGTCATCGAAAGGTACGTCATGGCAGCTGCAGGATCGATTCTCGGAAACGCGGTTCAGCGTCTGGAGGATCCCACCCTCCTCACGGGAGCGGGGAAGTACCTCGACGACATGGCACCTTCGGGAGCCCTTCACGTTGCGTTCGTCCGTTCGTCCCAGGCCTACGCCAAGGTGATCGGCGTCGACATCAGCGAGGCGCAATCGATGCCCGGCGTGAAGGCCGTGTATCACGCCCGTGGCGACGATCTGGGCATTCCGTCGTTCCAAGGCTTTCCGATGATGCCGCCGGTGTTGAACCGGCCGGTCTTCGCCAACGACGTCGTCAGGTTCGTCGGCGACATCGTCGCCGCTGTCGTGGCGACGTCGAAGGCGCTGGCGACCGACGCCGCCGAGCGGGTGATCGTCGACTACGAACGGATGCAGGCGATCGTCACCCCCGCACAGGGTCTGATGCCCGATGCGGCGATCCTGTTCCCCGAGCACGGGTCGAACGTGTGCTTCGGCACCGAGCACGGTGCCGATGTCGACCCGTTCGAGGGTGCCGACGCGATCGCCGAGGTCACCATGGTCAGTCAGCGACTGGCCGGTGCTCCGATGGAGAACAACGGGATCCTCGCCGCGCCCGGTGACACGCCGGGATCGATGACGTGCTGGATCTCCCACCAGACACCCCATGCGGCTCATGGCGCGATCAGCGCGATGCTCGGCATGGAAGCGGCCGATCTGCGGGTGATCTGTCCATGGGTCGGTGGTGGGTTCGGTCCGAAAGCCGCCGTCTATCCGGAGTACCTGGTCGCCGCGGCCGCCTGTCGTGCCCTGGGCGCGCCGGTCAAGTGGGCCGAAACGCGCTCGGAAGACATGGTGTCGCTCGTGCACGGTCGCGACTACGTGATGACCGCGAAGCTCGGTGTCACCAAGGATGGCAAGATCACCGGACTCGAGGGCGATGTCACTGCCAACGCCGGGTCCTACCCGGCCATCGGCGCGATCTTGCCGATGCTGACCCAGATGATGAGCGTCGGCGTGTACGACATCGACAAGGTCAAGTTCGCGACCAGGGCCGTGATGACCAACACGACGACGGTCGGCGCCTACCGTGGCGCCGGTCGCCCGGAAGCCACTCAGCTGATCGAGCGGGTCATCGACATTGCTGCACAGAAGATCGGGATGGATCCCGCAGAGATCCGCCGCCGCAACTTCATCCAACCCGGCGCGTTCCCGATCACCACGAACACGGGTGCGGATTACGACTCGGGCGAGTACGAGAAGGCACTCGACGCCGTCTTGGCCGCGTCGGGCTACAAGGAGTTGCGCGAGGAGCAGGCGCGTCGTCGGGCCGCCAACGATCCCGTCGCGCTCGGCATCGGCGTCTCGACGTATGTCGAGGTCACGGCGCCTGTTGGTCTTCATGTCGAGTTCGGTGCAGCGGAGATTCACGACGACGGCACAGCGAGCGTCTTTGCCGGAACCAGTGTGCACGGGCAGGGTCACCACACGTCGTTTGCCATGCTCGCCTCCGAGGTTCTCGGGATCCCGATGGACCAGATCAAACTGGTCAACTCCGACACCGATCTCGTGCCGCGAGGCTCGGGCACACTGGGCTCCAGGTCGCTGCAGACTGCCGGCTCGGCGATCTTCCTGGCGTCCAACGAGGTGCTCAGCCGCGGCCAGCGAATTGCAGCACATCTGCTCGAGGCCGCCGCCGAAGACATCGTCGCCGAAGGTGGCTCGCTGCACGTGGCCGGCACCCCGTCGAAGTCGATTTCATGGGCCGAGCTCGCCGTCGCCTCGCGAGATGCGTCGAAGCTCCCCGAAGGGCTCGATCCCGAGGTGCTCCGCCACGAGCTCGACTTCGACGGCACCAACTCGACGTTCCCGTTCGGCGCGCATGTGTCGGTCGTCGAAGTCGACACCGAGACCGGCAAGGTCGTCATGCGTCGCCACATCGCGGTCGACGACTGTGGCCGAATCCTCAACCCGCTGCTGGTCGCCGGTCAGCAGCACGGTGGGATCGCCCAGGGTGCCGCGCAGGCGCTGTACGAATGGGTGCGCTACGACGAGGACGGCAACCCCGTCACGGGCACACTGCTCGACTACACGGTCCCATCGGCGGCCGAGCTGCCGAGCTACGAGACGTCGAACACCCAGACCGACAGCCCGAGGAACCCTCTCGGCGCGAAAGGCATCGGCGAGTCCGGCACGATCGGCTCGACGCCGGCCATTCACAACGCGGTCGTCGACGCCCTGTCGCACCTCGGGGTGACCCACATCGACATGCCCTGCACCCCCGAGCGTGTGTGGGCAGCACTCAACGCCGTCTGATCTCCCGGAAGGCGAGGCAGACGAGTCCGCCGATCGCCGAACCTTGTCGCTGTCAACGCGTTCAGCGTGTTGAGAGCGACAAAGCTCGATCAGTTCGTCGGGATCGTGACGCCCGCCGGGATTTGTTGGGTGATGCAGTGAGGCCCGCCGCCGCCGAAGGCGATCGTCTCACCTGGCACGCCGACGATCTCGCGATCGGGATGCAAGGCACGGAGCGCGTCGAGCGCGGGCCCGTCGGCCTCGTTGCCTCCGACGGGAACGACCACGGCCCCGTTGGCGAGGTAGTGGTTCGCATACGACACCGCGGCCGCTGGGCCGGGGTCGAGGATCGCGACGTCGATCGTCCGACCGCCAGCGTCCGTCGACTTGCTGAGGCGCTCGAGGTTGGCGCGCCCTCGGAGGAACTCCGGCGACGATGGATCTGAGACCACCTCGAGCATCACTCGACCCGGCGCGGCGTACTGCAAGACACCGTCGACGTGGCCGTCGGTGCCCGCTGGGCCGGTGTCGAGGCTGTGCCCGAACGGCAGCCAGATCACCGTGGTTGCACCGAGGTAATCCTTGAGACCTTGCTCGATCTCGGCGCGAGACATGTGCGGGTTGCGGTTGGGGTCGAGCAGACACTGCTCGGTGGTGATCAGCGTGCCCTGGCCGTCGACGAAGAACGAGCCGCCCTCGAGAACGAAGGGCGCCTTGAAGAACGGGAGTTCGAACCGCGCCGCAAGGCGTTCGGCCAACCGAGCGTCGTCGTCGTGAGGATGCCAACGGTTGCCCCATGCGTTGAACACGAACCCCACGATCGCGAACTCGCCTGCATCGTTGCGAACGAAGTTCGGTCCGCTGTCGCGAGACCACGAATCGTTGATCGGGATCTCGATCGGGGTGATCCCCGCGCCGCACCGGTCGTGTACCTCGGCGGAATGGCCGACGTTGCAGACCATGAGCACTGGCTCGAAGCGGGCGATCGCTGCAGCGACTGCGGCGTAGTCTCGTTTGGCGTCGCCGAGCCGATCACCCCACAGTTCGACTCGCGACGGCCACGCCATGAGACAACCGGCATGGGGTTCCCACTCAGCCGGCATCCTGAACCCGGCAGTGGCTGGAGTGGGAGGCGGATCGTCGGGCATTCCATCATCCTCACGGTGGGCAGAGTCCCTGGTCAATCCGAGCACTGAGTACGGGCGGTCCGACTCTTCACCTGGTGGGTCCCGTTTGCTAGACCCATGTAAAGAAATCTTCATCTCTGGGGGGTAGTCATGAACCGACGCACGAAGATCTTTGCCAGCGCACTGGTAGCCACCACGGTGATCATGCCAGCGGTCGCCCGCGCCGACGGCCGCGACGACGACCACAAGCCCGGCTTCACCACGGCGCAGTCGGCGATGCTCACGCCCGTGAGGGCGGGCGTGGAGATCACGCCACTGCTCACTGTGGGCGACACCTTGTCGAGTGGGTATCGATTCGAGGCCATCCCCGATGGGATCTCGGTTCGGCCGCGCGGCGAAGGCACGGTCGATCTCTACGTCAACCACGAGACCAGCAAAGTGCCGTTCCCCTACAACACTGCGGCGCCCACAGCCGCCAACGGAGAGAACGACTTCGACAACGCCCAGGTCAGCAAGCTGACACTCAGCCAGAAGTCGGCCGGCGTGCTCAACGGTTCGTTCGCGATCGACAGCAGTGCCGGGTTCCAGCGGTTCTGCTCCAACTTCCTGGCGACCGAGAAGGAGGGTTTCTCCCGCGACATTCTGTTCACCAACGAGGAGTCGCCCGACTACGTCTATCGCCAGGAAGCATCCTGGCCGCCGGTTGCCGGCAGTCCCACCGAGCAGGAGGTCGGTGTCGTCGTCGCTCTCGATGTGCGATCGGGCAAGACCACCTCGATCTACGGCATGGGCCGGCACAACCACGAGAACGCCGTCGCAGTCCCCGGCTATCGCGGGCCGGTCGTGCTCTCCGGCGACGACACGTTCACCAGCGGCCCGCTGACCGGTGTGTTCCCGGCCGGCGCGGTGCCCGCCCAGTCACAGCTGTATTCGTACATCGCCCGCAACACCAATGCGCTGCTCGACGACAAGGGTGACCTGTGGGCCTTCGTGTCCGACACGCCCGGGGTGAAGAACTACTACGACGTGCTTCCGGGGTCGGGCACCGAGGTCACGGGCCACTTCATCAAGGTGCCCAAGAACATCGCCACTGGCAAGAACGCCGACGGCTCGGTTCTGAAGGCCGCCGACATGGGTTTCCCGCTTCCACCCACAAACGGCAGTTGGCAGACCGATCTTCGCTCGGCTACGCCCGTCGGCCTCGACGGGCCGCAGTGGGTGCTGGAGTACTGGAGCGACATCAACAACGTGTTCCAGTTCGTGCGCATCGAGGACATCGCCTACGACAAGCGGCACGGCAAGGAGAACGTGGTCTACTTCGCCGACTCCGGTCGTGGTCGCACGGCTGCACAGAGCCTCGACACGCCCAACTTCCGGTCCACCAACGGTCGCATCTGGAAGATGGTGCTCGACAAGAAGGATCCGACGAAGGTCACCTCGCTCACCGTGCTGGTGGAGGGTGACGACAACCCGGTCAAGACCCTCGCCGAAGTCCACCAGCCCGACAACGTCGAGACCACCAAGAACGGTGGCTTGCTGATCACCGAGGATCCCGGTTCGAGCCAGCAGTTCCCGGTCGGATCCACCGACCCGGCGGCGACCACCGCCAGGCTGTGGTACGTGTCGCTCGACGACCCGTCGGTCAACGAAGTGGTGGCCAGCGTCGACCAGTCGCTCGACGGTGGCAGCACCGACGTCGACGGCCGTCCGGCCGGCAACCAGGGACAGTGGGAGTCGACCGGGATCGTCGATGCCTCCTCGGCCTTCGGGCGTGGTGCGTTCCTGGTCAACGTTCAGGCCCACACCCTCTGGGTCGAGAAGGGCCCAGGAGCAGACAACAACGGCGATGGTCAGCCCGACTTCACGAACAAGCGTGAAGGCGGCCAGCTGATGCTGATCCGCATCCCTGGCGCCTGACAGCCAGCGCCGGCACGGCGCCATCTCCGACTCGGCCTGGGTCGGCCCCGGCTGGGCGCGACCTAGGCAGTGTCGACGAACGACCGCGGGAAGCGGGCGAGCACGGCAACGGCGTGCTGGAGCTCACGAGCATCGACACACTCCCCGA
Source organism: Ilumatobacteraceae bacterium (assembly GCA_963779295.1). Classification (GTDB taxonomy): domain Bacteria; phylum Actinomycetota; class Acidimicrobiia; order Acidimicrobiales; family Ilumatobacteraceae; genus JAENVT01. Next base: position 97,768 of record CAVZXO010000008.1, on the reverse strand, counting down.
TGCGATGGGTGTTCTGCTCGATGCCCGCGCCGACACCGAACATCGGCGGGTGCTTCACCGCTCCGGAAACCACCCAGGCCTTGTCGGGGCCGACGTCGATCGTCTCGTCGTCGACTGGGATGGGGAAACCCACCCCGTCGGTCGAGAAGATCCACTTGTCGACCCGAGGTTCGGTCCGAAGTGCGCCGCCGACGGCACCATCGGGCGGTTCGACGACATGTGGCGTGACCACTCGGCGGTATGCGTCGACGGCGGCACTGATCGATGGGTGGTCCTCGGGCGTGACCCAACCCGGGTAGACCTGGGCGTTGTCGACGGGGTAGGCGCGCCATGTCGGCTGCGTGTAGCGAGGAACTCCGATGGTGACGGTCAGGCCGGCGGCGCGTGCCGCCGCCACGGCGTCGAGGGATTCGATGTCGGCAAGTGACTGCTCAGGTGTTTCTCCCACGGTCAGGCGTCGATCGAATCGAAAGGTGAATCGGTCGGGTACGGCACAGTCGCTGGGGGTGTCGAGTGAGGACCACGATGCCGTGCGCGTGCCGCGGCCGAGGAACGCATGGTCGGCGAAACCCTCGCCGGCGGCATGCCGCCGTGATGCTTCGGCAAGGATCGCTCCCCCGTGCTCGAGTGGGTTGAGTCCCTCGAAGGGCATCGAACCGTGGCACGAACGCCCGAAGACGGTGACCTCGATCTGCATCCTGCCGCGTTGACCGCGGTAGATGCCGAGTGCCCCCTTGACCGCATCGCCGGTGCCTTCGGTCAGCACCACCACGTCGGGGATCAGGTCGGCACCGGCGCCCGGCAACACCTTCGCGACGACGTAGCGCGGACCACCACCGTCGTTGTCCTCCTCGGCGGCGGTGGCGTAGGACCGCACGATCGCCCCGTGGAGTGCCCCGTCGTCCACCAGCTCGAGCATGATCTTGGTGGCGATGATCTGGGCGACGACACCGGCCAGTTGATCGGCCGAGCCGCGACCGAAGACGAGGTTCTCCCACTCGTCCTCCGGTGGGACGTAACCCAGTTCGGCACGTAGCGCTCCCGCCGCGAGTGCGCTGCCGTCGACGAGACCGGTGTACGGATCGACGGCCCCACCCAGGCGGTCGTGCCACTGGGCACTCAGAGCCTGAACGGTGTCGGAGTGACCGTCGAAGTAGATGATCTTCTGGTGTTCCGGCGCGACGCCGTCGAAGGGATCCCGCACGACCCAGACGAGATTGCCGTACTCGTCGAACCACACGTCGTCCGCGTGGCGAACGGCGTCGATGTCGATGATCGTGTTGCGCAGGAAGTGCAGTCGCGTGGCTTCATGGTTGGACAGCCCGGAACGAGGGTCACCTCCGTCGTCGACCGATCGGTCGACCTCGTCGGCCGGAACACGGATTGCCTCTTTCAGAATTCGAACAGCGAGTGGGCGATACCGCTCCGCCAGTTCGGCAACCTTGCGGTCGAGCTCGGCGAGATCGGGCTGTTGTCGAACGTCGGGTTCCGACAGGTTGAGCATCACGTACCTCCGATGAGTACGGCGCCGAGATCGCGGACCTTCGCCGTGGCGAGCAGAGCCATGATCACGTACACCTTCTTGTTCGCTTCGCGCGCCACGGCAACGCGGAACCGCTCCATCACACCGCTGCTCACCTCGTCGCCGATGTCGGCCGGCAAGCAGTGGAGATACAGGGCGTCGTCCGTCATTGCCATGAGGCGTTCGTCGCAGATCCACGCACGGTGCTGGGCGTTCTGGGCGAGCGCGCGCTGCTCGATGTCGCGCATCGCGGCGGCGTCGCCCTCCCTGTTCGCGGCCACACGCTCCAGCATCAACGCCTGCGGACCCCACGACTTGGGATAGACAGCCTGCGCGCCGGCGAACGCCGCGTCCATGTCGTTGGTCACGCTGAACGACCCTCCCGAGGCCAAGGCGCCTTCCGCAGCCCACGCCAGGGGACCGGCGAGGAGGTCGTAGCCGGGCGGGTGGGCCAGCGTGACGTGGGCGCCGAACCGGGTCAGCAACGACACGACCCCTTGGGGTACCGACAGTGGCTTGGCGTAGCTGGGGGAGTACGCCCACGAAACGGTGATCGCCCGCCCGGCAACAGAGCCACCGAAGTGCTCGCGCAACCACAGCAGGTCGGCCAGCGACTGGGTCGGGTGATCGATGTCGCACTGCAGGTTGACGATGGGGACGACCCGAGTGTCGCCCGTGGCAGCGAGGTAGTCGTGCACGCCGCGCTGGACATCGTGCATGAACGCGTTGCCTTCGCCCAGGATCAGGTCGTGGCGCACCCCGAGGGCGTGCACGTTCATGCCGAGCATCGCCCCGGTCTCCTCGGCAGTTTCTCCGTGAGACACCTGGGTGGACGAGCCGTCGACGATGACCGGGTGCATACCGAGGCGGGCCGCGGCCCCGGCCCAGGCTGACTTCGTGCGGGTCGAGTTGTCGAAGAACAGGGCGTAGGCGAGTTCGCCGCGTAGTGCGTCGATCCTTGCCCCGGCTCGATCGAGTTCCTCGAGCCGGGCAGCCACGGCAAGGAGGGTGTCGAGGTCGTCAGTCGACCAGTCGTGGGTGGTCAACAGGCTGCGACCGTTGAGCGCTTGCAGCCGCGCTGGATCGAGCAGGTTCACACCACCACGATGCCCCCGCGAACCGGCGTGCACCAGGGTCATTCGCCCCGGACGAGGTCGGACGCGCCATGATCTGTGCGTGAGCCATTGGTTGATGAAGTCCGAGCCCGACGAGTTGTCCATCGATGACCTGGCCCGTTCCAAGCGCAAGCGCTTTCAATGGGACGGAGTGCGCAACTACCGAGCACGGAACTGGATGCTGCAGATGCAGCCGGGCGAGCAGTTCTTCTTCGCTCACAGCAGCTGCAAGGTCCCGGGTATCGCCGGCGTCGCCGAGATCGTGGGTGAGGCCTACCCCGACCCGACGCAGTTCGACCCTGACAGCCACTACTACGACCCGGCATCACCGGCCGCCAAGCCGCGCTGGGTCTGCCGCGACGTGCGGTTCGTCGAGCGTTTCGCCACTCTGCTTCCTCTTGCTGTTCTGCGCGAGCACGCCGAGCGGCTCGGGCCGTTCCATCTCCTGCAGCGCGCCAACCGGCTCAGCGTGATGCCGGTCAGCGATGCCCAGTGGGAGTACATCGTCGATCTGGCATCCGGCCGCTGAGATACCCTCGCGACCTATGGCATCTGCAGCTGACGGCATCGCCTACATGAACGGCACCTACTGCCCGCTCGGTGAGGCAAGTGTTCCCCTACTCGATCCCGGTTTCACCCGTGGCGACGCGGTGTACGACACCGTGTCGGTCTGGGGTGGCCAGTTCTTCCGACTCGATGATCACATCGCCCGCTTCTTCCGCTCGTGTGCAACAGCCCGGTTGTCGCCGCCGGCCGATCCGGAAGCACTGAAGGTCATCCTCGCCGAATGCGTGCAACGCTCCGGGCTCGATGCCGCCTACGTGCAGATGATCTCGACCCGCGGCAAGTACCAGTCACCGACCGTTCGAGACCCGCGGTTGTGCACGAACACGCTGATCGCGTTCGCCATGCCGTACATCTGGATCATCCAGCCGCAGCGACAGCTCGAAGGCATCGACCTGGCGATAGCGACGGGCAACCGGCGCACGCCTCCGGAGGCGGTCGATCCACGGATGAAGAACTTCAACTGGCTCGACATGCAACGCGGGTTGTTCGAGGGCCTCGATCGCGGCAGCGATACGTCGGTGTTGTGCACACCCGACGGGCGGCTGTCCGAGGGTCCAGGTTTCAATCTGTTCGTCGTTCGTGACGAAGTGCTGCGCACACCGCGTGGCAACGTGCTCGAAGGGATCACTCGCAGCACGATCCTCGACCTGGCGAGTGACCTCGGGTTGAAAGCCGAGGAGGCCGACCTGACCGCAGACGACCTGCATCTTGCAGACGAGGCGTTCCTCAGCACGACAGCGGGCGGCGTGATGCCCGTAGCGAGTGTCGATGGCAAAGCGCTGCGCCATGGCACCGGGCCCGGCCCGATCTCGCTCCGCCTGCGTACCGAGTACTGGGCGCGACGCGAAGCCGGGTGGCGGGGTACACCGGTGGCGTCGCTGTTGCCGCAATGACATGACCACCGAGTTGTTGTACCTCCGAGACGCGTACCTCACCGAGTTCGACGCGGTTGTCGTCGACATTCGTGACGGCGCCGTCGCGCTCGACCGAACCGCCTTCTATCCGACAGGAGGCGGCCAGCCACACGACACGGGCCTCCTCGGTGGCCTCGCTGTCGTCGACGTGCGCAAGGAAGGCGGCCTCGTCTGGCATTCGGTGAATGGCGACGCCGTTCCGGCCGTCGGCGAGATGGTGCACGGCGTTTTGGACTGGACGCGGCGACACGACCTGATGCGCACGCACTCTGCGTTGCACGTGCTGTGCGGTGTGATCTGGAACGAATGGCGCGTGCCCGTGACCGGGGGCAACATGGAGCCGCTGAGCGCCCGAATGGACTTCGAGTTCGATCCGCTGCCTGAGGGTTTCGGGCCACGCGTCGAGCAACTCGTCAACGACGAGCTGGCCGCAGATCGAGTGATCGAGGTGTCGTTCCTGCCTCGGTCGACCGCCGTGATGGACGAAGACCTGATTCGAACCAAGGTCTCGATGATCCCCGAATCCGTGCCCGAGATCCGCGTGGTCGACATCGTCGGTCTCGACAAGCAAGCCGATGGCGGCACTCATGTTCGTTCGACTGCCGAGGTCGGTCGCATTCGGGTGACCAAGACGGAGAGCAAGGGCAAAGGCAACAAGCGAATCCGCCTCGAGATCATCGACGCGTGAGCCGAGCAATCCCGGCAGCTCTACCGGGCCTGCTACGGGTCGAAGGTCAGCGATTCCGACATCTGGCGGTGTGATGTGATGTCTTCTTCGAGTTCGTTGATCTTTCGTTGCGCCAGCGCGATGACGTCTGCGCCGGCGATGAAACGTCGCGGCGGCGGGTCCTCGTCGGCGATGGCCAGCAATGCTGCAGCAAGCTTCTCCGGGTCGCCCGCCTGCTTTCCGTCCTGCTTCGACCACCACTCGCGCTGCGCAGCGCTCCGCGCCGCATAGTCCTCGACCGACACATCTGGCCACACCAGCGATTCGGGACTGGCCAACCCGGTCCGGAAGAAGCCCGGATTCACAATCGTTGTCCGGATTCCGAACGGCGCGACCTCCTGAGCGAGCGCGCTCATCCAGCCTTCCAGCCCGGACTTCGATGCCGCATACACCGACGAGTACTCGAACCCGATCAATCCTGCCCCCGATGAAATGGAGATCACATGCCCCGACCGTTGGCCGCGCATGACTGGCAACACGGCTCGGGTCACGTTCATCGGGCCCAACAGGTTCACCGCTAGTTGCTGTTCGACCTGCGCCGGTGACATCTCCTCGAAGTACCCCTTGAACGACGCCCCGGCGTTGTTGACCAACACGTCGACACGGCCGAACCGGTCCACCGCGGCGGCCGCCGCCGCAGCGCAATCGTCCGTGCTCGTCACATCAAGGGCCGTGACGAGCAAGCGATCGGATGCTCCGACCCCGTCAGCGACCTCGCCCGGTCGACGACCGGTTGCCACGACGGCGTGTCCACCATCGAGCACCGCCCTGGTGAACGCCGCCCCCATCCCCCGGCTCGCGCCGGTGATGAGCCACACCTTCATGTCCTCCATGGCTTCCCCTCTCCACTGCCGTGAACGAGCCTACGACGGATCCACACCAGCGCCAGCCCTGAGCTGGTCGGGCGCGATTCCGGTACCACCACTGCCGAAATCGCACCCGTTGAACCTGGTCGGGCGCGGTGTGAGCACCGCCAGTTCCGGAATCGCGCCCGACCCGTCAGGGTGCGGAGGAGATCGCGACGTCGAACGACCACAGCTCGGCCTGGATGGGCATCGGCGGCGGCGCGGCCGGCGGTTCGTCGGGACCATCGCCAGGCCCACCGGATGGTTCGGCGCGATGACCGTGAGCGAACGAGGACGACGTTCGCCACGCCTCGAACGACTCGGTGTCGCGCCAGCGGGTGACCACCAGCCAGGTGGTGCGCTCGTCAGTGGGCCGCAGCAGTTCGAACCCCTCGAAGCCGTCGTGGCCGTCGACAGCGCCCGCCCTCGCCGCAAACCTCCTGGCGACTTCTTCGCCCATCTCGGCGGGTACGGTCAGGGCGTTGATCTTGATCACGGTCACGGTGTCGATGATGCCAGACTCGACTGATGCTGCAACACTTCGCGACCCTGATCGACCGAGATGACGACGCGTAAGTCGACCGTCAAGCCCGGCGAGATCGTGGGCACGGCCTTGCCGAAGCTGGCCAGCGGACGTGGTAGCCGAGTGGTCGATGTGTCGGGCAAGGAGTACCTGGACGGATCCGGCGGCCCGGCAGTGTTCTGCCTGGGCCACTCGCACCCCGAGGTCAACGAGGCCATCCGACGCCAGCTCGACCTGGTTGCCCACGCCTACCGCTACAACTTCTCCAGCGATCCGCTGGAAGAACTGACCGAGCTCGTCGGTCGACGCGCAGGATCCGATCTGCAGCAGATGGTGTTCACCTGCGGCGGATCCGAGGCCGTCGAGTCGGCCTTGAAGATCGCTCTGCACTTCCACTGGGCGAACGGCGAACCCACCAGGAATCGGTTCATCGCTCGTCGCAGGTCGTGGCACGGCAACACGCTGGGGGCGCTGTCGGTTTCGGACCTCAGCGATCGGCAGGCGCCGTACCGAGGCTCGATGCTCCCCGTATCACACATCTCTGCAGTCAATGCCTTCCGACCGCCTGACGGAGTCGACAGTGCAGACGTCGCGACGTGGTGTGCTGCCGAACTGGAGACCGAGATCGTCCGCCTCGGCCCGGCGAACGTCGCCGCGTTCATCTTCGAACCCGTCGTCGGTGCGGCCGGGGGCGTCGTGCCGGCGCCCGACGGCTATGCCCGTCTGGTGCGCGACGTGTGCGACCGCCACGGGGTGCTGATGATTGCCGATGAGGTCATGTGTGGCGCCGGCCGATGCGGCACGTGGCGCGCCCTGGAACACGATGGCGTGGTGCCCGACATCATGGCCGTCGCCAAGGGCCTGGGCGGGGGCTATGTGCCGTTGGGTGCCACGCTGTACCACCGCCGAATCGCCGAAGTGCTGGACGCGGTCTCGGGTGGCCCGATGACCGGGCACACATTCACCGGCCACACACTCGCATGCGCTGCCGGCGCAGCGGTGCAGCGCATCGTGCAGCGCGAAGGTTTGGTCGAGCGCGTCCACCGTGACGGCCCAGCGCTGCAGCAGTCGCTACGTGACGCACTGGGTGCCGTCGATGCCGTCGCCCATGCAGTGGGCGACATTCGTGGCCGTGGCTTCTTCATCGGCATCGAGTTCGTCGCCGACCGGGCGACGAACGAACCATTCGATCCGTCACTCGCGCTGCACCTGCGCATCCGCCGACAATCACTCGACCACGGACTGATCTGTTACCCGATGGGTGGCAACATCGACGGGACGCGTGGCGACACGGTCATCATCGCCCCACCGTTCAACGCCTCGGCTGACGACCTGGAACAGATCGTGCAGCGGTTCGCCGACTCGGTGCAGGGTGCCCTGGCCGAGATCGGCCGATCCTGAAATCCGCCCGCCGCAGCCGACCCCTCCGGAGTGTGTCGAGCGTCACTTCCTCGCCGGCCGTGAGAGTCTTGGTGTGCATGTCTGCCACCTTGACCGAGGTTTTCGCCAACGACTCGGTCCTTCTCGTGTTCGCGGTCATGGCCGTCGCCGCTGCACTCGGCTCGATTCGGCTGCGGGGTGTGGCGCTCGGCCCGGCGGCGGCCCTCTTTGCCGGCCTGGCGGTCGGCGCGATCGACGAATCGCTGAGTGGCGCCCAGGGCCTGGCCGTGCTCAGGGAACTCGGCCTGGTGCTGTTCGCGTACACCTTGGGCCTTGCTTCCGGTCCGGCGTTCTTCGCCGGATTGCGGCGCGGTGGAGCGAGCGCCGCAGCACTGACGGTCTCGTTGATCGCTGTGCTCGCAGCGGCCTGCTCGCTGGCCGGAAGCGTCCTGGATCTCACTGCCGCAGACCGCTCTGGGCTGTTCGCCGGTACCACGACCAACACTCCGGCGCTGCAGGCCGCGACCGAGGCTGTCAGCGGCGGCAACCCGGTCGTCGCCTACTCCTTGACGTATCCGGCCGCGGTCATCTCCATGTTGGTGGTGTCGACGCTGCTGCTCGCACGGCGGCTGCCGTTGCCCGCCAAGTTGGCGCCGCCTCCTCCGGCGCCGCGCGCCGAGCGGATCGTCAGCTGGACAGTTCTCGTCAAGGCAGACGGCCTGACGACGCTCGCCGAGCTCGGTGACCGATTCCCGGAGATCGGGTTCAGCCGGATCGAGCACAACGGCGAGGTGTCTGTGGCCAGTGGCAGCAGGCGTCCGGCGGCGGGCGACGCCATCGTGGTCGTCGGGCCCGAGGCCGCCGTCGCGGCGTTCTGCGACGAGGTCGGTGAACGAGGGGATCGACACCTCCCGCTGGATCGCTCGGTGCTCGACTTTCGGCGAATCGTCGTGTCGAACCGGCGCATGGCCGGCCGCAGCCTGGCCGACCTCGATCTGATTCGCCAATATGGCGTGACGGTCACCCGTGTGCGCCGAGGTGACGACGATCTGGTCGCCCACGACGCCTTGTTGCTGCAGCTCGGCGACCGCGTTCGGGTGGTCGGTCCCAGCGATGAGATCGGCAAGGTCGCCCGACTCCTGGGAGACTCCGAACGCCGGTTGGCCGAGGTCGACCCGATCGGGTTTGCCGTTGGCATCGCAGCCGGCCTGCTGCTGGGAGCCGTGACCATACCGCTGCCCGGTGGCGTGGAGCTCAAGCTCGGTGCGGGTGGTGGACCGCTGGTCGTGGGGCTCGTGCTCGGCTACCTCTCGCGGACCGGTCGGGTCACCTGGCAGATCGGGCACGGTGCCAACGTCGTGTTGCGCCAGCTCGGGATTCTGATGTTCCTGGCCTGTGCCGGGCTCGGCTCTGGAACAGCGTTCGCCGACGCCGTGGTCACGCGCCGCGGGCTCGAGCTCGTTGCCGCCGGATTGATCGTGTCGTTGCTGTTCGCCGGCGCGATTCCGCTGGCTACGGAGCTCGCCTTGCGTAGGAACATCTTGGACTCGGCGGGCATGCTCGCCGGCATCGAGACGCAACCAGCGGCGCTCGCCTACATCAACGAGCGAACCGCGGGCGACGAGCGGGTCAACCAGGCGTATGCCCTCGTCTTCCCGGTGGCGATGATCGCCAAGATCATCATCGTGCAGTTCCTGGCGTAGCTGCGGTCAGCGCACGAACGTCGCCACATGGTCGACGACGAGGTGAGACTTGATGTTCGAGCGGACGCACACGTTGCTGTTCGCGTCTCCACCGACGGCGATGATGTTCGCCACGTCTTCGGCAGGCGCGGTGTTGATCAACGAACTGACGAGGCCGGATCCGCACGGGCGAACGGTCACGTACCCGAGGGCGGAACTGTCGACAGCAGCGACGTTGAGGACGTTCACACCGTCGACTTGAATCGGGATGTCCGAGTTGGTCGGTTGTCCGCCGCCGAGTCGCGTGTCGAGCAACCTCACCGGCGTGACCGGGCTGTAGGCCAGGCCGCCGGGGCCGGGCCCGAACCAGCCGGCCACATCGACCACGATCTGCGAGCTCCCCGAGTAGGTGAGCACGCACACTGAACCGTCGGGGCCGACGCCGACCATCACCGACGATGCCGTCGAGCGTTGCGGTCTGGCGTTCACGTTCGACGACAGAGGTGGCGAGCCACACGGCCCGGGGTAGGCCGTCAACACGGTGGACACGGTGGGATCGGCCACTGTCAGGTTGAGCCACACCGCGGTTGCGTCGGACGGAATGTCGCCCTGACCACGCATCATCAGCTGTGTCTGCATCGGCGCGGTTCGCACACCCGTGATCTGCTTCAGCTCAACGGCTGCGCCACGAGTGTCGATCCACCGAGTTGGTGTCATCGGATGGAAGCGGTCGCCATCGGGGGTGAAGGCTCCCATCACGTCGACGACGATGTCAGTCGCTGCCGAGGCAAAGATGCATGCCTTGCCGGCGGTCATCGGAGTGATCGCCAACCCGGCTGTCGTGCGACCGACCTCGTAGTTCACGTTCGAAGTGGGTGGACGGGCGCCGCATGCGAACACGGTGAGGTAACCGGCGTAGCAACTGCCCGTCGCAGTCACGCTGAACACAGTGGCGACGGCGTCGGTCGGCACGACCTGGCTGACGTCGATGGATACCGTGCGTCCGGTTCCGAGCTTTCCGGCGGCGCCACCCAGCGACGGTTCGCGGGTGTCGAGGACGCGCTTCGGTGCGATCGGCACGAATCCCGCCGGGGCCGTCGACGGGGGAGTCGGCTGGATCACTCCGCCGTCGGGCACGCCGGTGAGCGCTGAAGTCGAGCGGCACCGACCGATGGCCGGCTGAGCATCGAGTGCGTTCTTGATGAATGTGGCCAGTCCATTGGAGCCATCGATGCTGAGGTGGATGCCGTCGCCGGCGAACCACGTCGGCTGGTTCGCGGTGAACTTGTCCCAATCGAGGATCTGAAGGTTCGTGTGGCGCTGTGCGGCGGCGGCGAGTTCGCTGTTGTGGCTTGTGTACAGCGTGTTCGCGGCGACCCCACCTGGCAGGACGTAGCTCGTGTTCGTCCGATAGGTCAGCCACAGCACCCGGACGACACCCTGAGCCTCGGCCTCGGCGACCACCTGATCGACCGCGCTGGTGATCGAGACGTCGTCGTAGCCGGCCATCACGACCATCGCCTCGCCGAGCCGCCCCTTCAACGTGGACCTCATCAGTGGCAGCACACTCATCGGGACGTCGCCGAAGCGTCCTCGGCAACTCGCCGCGACGAGCCGTCGGCAGCTCTCGGCGTCGAACGTGAGGCGGTAGGCGTTGCCGACGATGTCGCGGGCGTCGTTGATCCCCGTCGAGTTCCAGGCCATGCCGGCCATCGTCGAATCGCCGACCAACGAGACCGGTGGCGCATCGATCGGAGGGGTCGCGGCGGCGACGTGCTGCCCCGGCGCTGCGACTGTCACCGCCGCGACGAGCACGGCGGCCACCACACCGAATCTCAACGCGCACGGCCGGCGAATGGCACGCGCCGGTGCCGTCGGGTGGATCAATGGTGGCGGAGGTGAGTCGGACATCGTTGCGTTGGTACCCAGGTCGGTTGCCATTCGAACCGCTGTGGCCAAGAGTGTTATCGGCAGGGCCTGCGTCGACATTGAGATCCGCTTCCTGCCCGCATTGAGATGGCTACCAGACGTCACCGTCTCGCCAGTCGCACGTGAGGCTACCGGTGATGTCCAACATGTGCCCGGCGGGGAACACGTAGATACAGCCGTCCTCGTCGGGCGTGCGCACGACCCCGGTCGGCGTCAACGCCGACGTCGGGCCGAGCCACTTGATCCATCCACGGTGTTCGTACAGGCTCACCGCCTCGTCGGTTGCCCCGAGCGCACCGATGTCGTAGGCCGCCACGATGACGTGTTCGAGTGCCTCCATCATCTGTCCGCCGAGGCCCTGGCGCTGCCATGCCGGATGCACGCCCACACCCTCGACGTATCCCGTTCGCAACGTCTGCCCGTCGTGGACGAGGCGTCGTTGGATGACCGACGCATGCCCGACGACGGATGTTCCGTGCCAGCCGATCGACGTGCATGCCGCCCAGCGCATGTTCCCAGTCGTGGTCGGTCATCTCGCCCTCGAAGACGACGTCGAGCAGGTCGCGGGCCTGGGCGAGCACGGCACGGTCGAGATCGGCGGTGTGGGCGACTTGGATCACGAACTCGCCGACCGTCATCGAGACCGACATTAACGTCGCTCATCGATGACATTCGTCTGAGAAAATCTCCCGCATCTGTCGATTTCAGGGTTCAGCGTTCGTGTAGATGGCAGCGAGACTCGGCGAGTGCCGGGTCATGAGACAAGGAGAGATTCCAATGACGCAGTATCTGTTGTCCGTACACATGGTCGATGGTGTCGAGCCGCCCCCAGCCGATGTGATCCAGCGCATGTACGCCGACGTCGACACGTTCAACCAGAAGCTCCAAGCCCAGGGCGCATGGGTTTTCGCCGGCGGACTGCATCCGGCCAACATCGCAACCGTCGTCCGCGTTCACAATGGTGAGGTACTGACCAGCGATGGCCCCTTCGCCGAGTCGAAGGAACAGCTCGGTGGATTCTGGATCGTCGACGTCGCCGACCTCGATGCCGCCCTGGCGTTGGCTGCCGAGGGATCCGCGGCGTGTGGCGCCCCTGTTGAAGTCCGCCCATTCCAAGAGGAACCGGCGAGCTGACCGCCGCAATGGTCGGGGCAGTTGATGCAACGGATATCGAGCGTGTCTTTCGCGCCGAGTCGGGTCGAGCGGTGGCCAGCCTGGTCCGCTTCTTCGGTGACATCGACATCGCCGAGGAAGCGGTCCAGGAAGCATTCGAGGTCGCCGTTCAACGCTGGCCGGCGCAGGGCCTGCCGCCCAGCCCCGCGGGTTGGATCATCACCACGGCGCGGAACCGGGCGATCGATCGACTGCGCCGCGAGGCGTCGCGCGACGATCGCCAGCGACAGGCTCGACTGCTACACGCCACCGACGAAGAAGTCGAAGTGGGACCCGTGGATGACGACCGCCTGCGACTGATCTTCACGTGTTGCCACCCGGCGCTCGGTCCCGAGGCGCAGGTCGCACTGACACTGCGGCTCATCGCCGGGTTGCAGACCCCGGAGATCGCCAGGGCCTTGCTGGTCTCCGAGCCGACGATGGCCCAACGCCTCGTACGCGCCAAGAGCAAGATCAAGGCCGCCAACATCCCGTACCGGGTACCGCACGACGCCGACCTGCCCGACCGCCTCCGACCGGTGCTCGCCGTCGTCTATCTCATCTTCAACGAAGGTCACGTGGCCACCACGGGTGAGGCACTGATTCGCGACGACCTGTGCAGCGAAGCCATCCGCCTGGCCCGTTTGCTGGTCGAACTGATGCCCGACGAGGGAGAAGTGCAGGGCCTGCTGGCGCTGTTGTTGCTGACCGAGGCTCGTCGCCCCGCCACGGGCGGCTGCCGACGGATCACTCGTGCGTCTCGCTGACCAGGACCGATCACTGTGGACCCGATCGCTGATCGACGAGGGCCACACCCTGGTCCGCGCCTGCCTGCGCCGCAACATGCCGGGGCCCTATCAGATCCAGGCGGCCATTGCCGCCGTGCACGCCGACGCCCCGATCGCCGCAGCTACGGACTGGTCACAGATCGTTGCGCTCTACGACCAGCTCCTCGCCTTCACACCCACGCCGATCGTGGCTCTCAACCGGGCCATCGCCGTCGCCGAACTGGATGGACCCGAGCCGGCGTTGGCGCTTCTCGACGCCCTCGACCTCGACAACTACCACCTCTACCATGCAGCCCGCGCCGACCTGTTGCTGCGGGTGAACCGCCCCGACGAGGCAGCCGCGGAGTTCGAACGCGCGCTCGACCTCACCACCAATGAAGTCGAGCGCGAGCATCTGCAACGGCGACGCGACGAGATCGTCGGTCGCTAGCCCGTCGGGCGCGCTGTGAGAACTGCGAGTTCCGGAATCGCGCCCGACGGGGGGTCAGTCGGTGGTACGGGCCCGGTAGCGGCGTTGGGCGATGATCCAACCGATCACGACCAGGACGGCGCAGTAGATCCAGGCCGCGGCGACCGGATGGTCGATCGGCCAGACGTGCTTGGTCACCTGCGATATCGGGTTGCCCATCAGCGTGCGAACTGCGGCGATGACCACGCTGACCGGGTTGACCGTCGCCACCCATTGCAGCATCTCGGGCATCGACTGGATCGGCACGAAGGCGTTGGAGATGAAGGTGAGCGGGAAGATGATCACGAAGCCGATTCCCATCACCGCGTCGGGCGACCGCACCTGGATGCCCAGCCACAGACCGATCCAGATCATCGCCGAGGCGAACAGCAGCAGCAGCAGCAACGCCTCGGTGACCTCGAAGACGCTGGCGTGTGTGCGCCAGCCGACGATGAGCCCGGCACCCAGCAGGATGACGATGGTCAGGATCGAGCCGAGCAACTCTGCCAGGTAGTGCCCGAGAAGATACGCCGATTGTCGGGCGGGCAGGGATCGAAAGCGATCGATGGCGCCCTCTTGGATGTCGGTGGCGATCGACATCGCCGGGCCCATCATCCCGAACGCCAGTGTCTGCACGAGGATGCCCCCGATCAGGTACTCCTTGTAGCCGGCGCCGCCGACCTTGATCGCCCCGCCGAACACGTAGGCGAACAGCACCACGAACATCAGCGGTTGGATGGTGACGTTGGTCAGCTTCTCGGGCACCTGACGGATGTGCTCGAGGTTGCGACGGGCGAAGATCGAAGCGTCGGTCATCAAGGTGTTGCTCATGCCTGGACTCCCTGTTGGTCGCTTGGCGGTTGGGTGCTCGGCCTGCTTGTCAGGGCGAGGAAGACGTCGTCGAGAGTCGCCTCGCGACGGGTGATGTCGACGGCGTCGATGCCGGCGTCGTCGAGGGCCCGCACGACGTCGATCACCCGCACACCAGCCTTGATCGGAGCCGTGACGAGGAGCTGCTCGACGTCGACAGCCGGCTCGCTCTCGGCGAACGGTGACAGGGCGCTGGCAGCGGCGACGAGCTCGGCGGGGGCGCCCACGGTGATGTCGAGGCGATCGTCACCGACGCGTGCCTTGAGCTCGGCGGGTGTGCCGTGGGCAACGGTCTGGCCGTGGTCGAGCACGACGATGTCATCGGCCATGCGGTCCGCCTCTTCGAGGTACTGGGTGGTCAGGACGATGGTGGTGCCTTCGCGAACGAGGTCGGCGAGCATCTGCCACAGGTCGCCACGGCTGCGGGGATCGAGACCAGTGGTGGGCTCGTCGAGGAAGAGCACATCGGGACCGCCCATCAAACTGGCGGCGACGTCGAGTCGGCGGCGCATGCCACCGGAGTAGGTCTTGACCAGCGCCGTAGCGAAGTCGGTGAGGTCGAGCTGCTCGAGCAGTTCGTCGCCGCGCTGACGCGCCGCCGCCTTCGACATGCCGTGAAGCCGACCGATGGTCTGCAGGTTGAGTCGTCCGCTCATCAGGCCGTCGACGGTTGACTGCTGCGATGCGACACCGATGCGTTCGCGTACCGCAGCGCCTTGGCGAACGACATCGAGCCCGGCAACCGTCGCGCTGCCCTCGGTCGGCTGGCTCAGGGTCGTGAGGATGCGGATCGCAGTGGTCTTGCCTGCCCCGTTGTGCCCGAGCGCGGGCGGCGCTACCTCTTTTTTGCTCTTCGGCTCGCGCGCGTAGACAGACGTCGCCGCAAGGACAGCGGCGACGACCAGCAATGTCCGTTTCATGTCAGTCAGCCTTCTCAGTCCCGTCGCGGCGGCGCATTCCCCCTGCGCACGGACGGTCGGGCGAAGACTACGCCCGCCGCGTCGCGGCCATCAAGACGATTGATCCCCCTGCGGAAGGTCAGTCTTCCGCCGGAACATCGACGTCTTCCGCCGCTTCAGCGTCCGGATTCCATTTGTAGATTTCCGAAATCGCGCAGCGCGTCGTGTTTGGGAACGAAAAATCGCCGAACGCCGACCGGCTGAAGATCAGATAATCGCCGGGCGTCACGCAGCCGCCCGCAGGCCGCTGGTCGATCACGACCGACATCGCCCATTTGAGCTCGCGATAAGAACAAGCGCCGATCAGCGTCGCCTTGTACCAGTCGTTGACGCCCTTCTCGAGCAGGACCGCGTCATCCTCGCCCTCTATCGCCTTGAAATTATTGATGTTGCGGCCAAAACAGATGCGGCCGACTTCCTCGCCGACGCGCGGGTCGCCGGCGCTATTCTCCTCGGCGATCGCAATTGACCCGAGCGTCGCCGCGCCGCCCGCCAAGCTGGCCAAAGCCGCCAAAATGGATCGTTTCATAGCTCACCCATTCCTTGCGCCCGCCCGGAAGCGATTTGATCGCCGATTGTGGAGGCATCATGGCGGCACTCGCTCACGAAAATGGGATATAAAGAAATCTTTATATGTCCCTTGGCGGGGCGGAGCCGTTGCTATAAGCCCGCCCGAACCCAAGGCAATCGACAAGGAACCCCCCATGAACGCGCCCGCCCATCACGACTATTTCGTCAAGGACATGAAGCTCGCCGACTGGGGCCGCACGCGAGATCGAGATCGCCGAGACCGAGATGCCGGGCCTGATGGCGACGAGAGCCGAATTCGGGAAGTCGCAGCCCCTCAAAGGCGCGCGCATCGCGGGCTCGCTGCACATGACGATCCAGACGGCGGTCCTCATCGAGACCCTGCAGGCCCTCGGCGCCAAAGTGCGCTGGGCTCGTGCAACATCTTCTCGACGCAAGACCACGCGGCGGCGGCGATCGCGGCGGCGGGAACGCCCGTCTTCGCCTTCAAGGGCGAGAGCCTTGAAGAATACTGGGACGCTCTGCCGACCGCATTTTCGATTTCCCGAACGGCGAAACCGCCAACATGATCCTCGATGACGGCGGCGACGCGACGCTGCTCGTTCTCCTCGGCGCGGACGCGGAGAAAAATCCCGCGCTGATCGACCATCCGGACAATGACGAAGAGAAATACCTCTACGCGACGATCAAGAAGCGCCTCGCCAAGCAGCCGACCTATTACTCACGCCGAAAGCGAACATCAAAGGCGTCACCGAAGAAACGACGACCGGCGTCCTGCGGCTCTACCAGCGCCAGAAAAAAGGGACAGCTCCCCTTCCCCGCCATCAACGTCAACGACTCCGTGACGAAGTCGAAATTCGACAACAAATACGGCTGCAAGGAATCGCTGGTCGATGGCATCCGGCGCGGCACCGACACCATGATCGCCGGCAAGGTCGCGCTGGTCGCCGGCTATGGCGATGTCGGCAAGGGCTCGGCGGCCTCGCTGAAGGGCGCCGGCGCGCGCGTCATGGTCACCGAGATCGATCCGATTTGCGCGCTGCAGGCGGCGATGGACGGCTTTGAGGTCGTCACGCTCGACGAGGACATTCAGCGCGCCGACATCGTCATTACGGCGACGGGCAACAAGGACGTCCTGACGCTCGACCATATGCGCAAGCTGAAGGACATGGCGATCATCGGCAATATCGGCCATTTCGACAATGAGATTCAGGTCGAGGGCCTGCGCAACTACAAATGGGTGAACATCAAGGACCAGGTCGATGTCATTCAGTTCCCGGACGGCAAGCGCATCATTCTTCTCTGGAAGGGCGCCTCCTCAATCTCGGCAACGCCACCGGCCATCCGAGCTTCGTGATGTGCGCCTCCTTCACCAACCAGACGCTCGCGCAGATCGAACTCTTCACCAAAGGCGCAAGTACAAGAACGAAGTCTATGTGCTGCCCAAGCACCTCGATGAGAAGGTCGCCGCCATGCACCTCGCCAAAGTCGGCGCGAAGCTGACGAAGCTGTCGGAGGAGCAGGCCGACTATATCGGCGTCGGCGTCGACGGACCGTTCAAGTCGGACCACTACCGGTATTAGGCGAGCGTCATCCCGGATGCGTTGCAGGGGCGCAGCCAATGCGCCGACCCATTGCTGCACCGCAAAACTAAACCGGCGGGTGTTCTCATTGTTGCCTTCGACGGTTTCTGGTACTCTTCAAATGAGGGCGCCGGGACTGGAATTGGTATCGCGTAGCCTTCCCGAAAGTTCCGGCCATACGAAAGCGATGACGCTTTCGACCAATGGGAGGAGCGCGATGTTTTTCCGAATGATTTTCGGCCTGCCCGGAGCCGCTTTCGTCACCGGGTTCCTGTTCTTCGCGATGGCGTGGATGGTGAGACAGGAGGCGCAGCCATTGCCGCCGGTCGATCCGCCGAAAATTGACATATTGGCGAAACTAACGCCGACGACGCCAAAACCGGCGCCGCCAAGACCGATCGAAATCGAAGATCCGCCGGAAGTCGTGATCGATTTTCCAACGCCGTCGCCCAATCCCGGACCGACAATACCAACCGAAATATTTCCTGGCCCTGGCGGAGAGGGCGGCAAGATCGATTTTCCGACCGGCATGCAGCCGACCGTGCGCATTCCGCCGCCTTATCCCGACAATTGCCGCGCGCGAGGGGCGCAAGGCGTCGTCATCGTCGAATTCGACGTGACGGCGGAAGGGACGGTCGTCAATCCGCGCATCGTCTCCTCGGCGAACGCCTGCCTCGACCGCACTGTTCTCAATACGATCCAGAAATGGAAGTACCAGCCCAAGCAGGACTCGAGCGGCCGCCCGATCCCGCAGCGCGGCGTGCGCGAGTTCTTCAATTTTCAGCTGACGGAGTAGATCGCCGCGCCAGCGGCTCTAACGAACTTGGAGGATGAATCCGCCATCGGCGGCCCCGTATAATAGAGGACCGCGAAAGCGCGCGCAAAATTCGCTCGACAACCCGATGGCCACCCCATAGCGTTTCGGCCGGGGAAGATCGGGGCACGACGGGGGAGTTCCTTGGCATCGCCGACAAGAATCGCGCTTGGCGCGACCATGATCGTTTTATGTTCGCTCGCGACAAGCGCGAACGCTGAGGACGCTTCGCTTCTCACCGGGCCGGCGGGCCTTGCGGTCGGCTCTGCCGTCGTCCTCGCGCTGATGGGCGGCCTCACCTTTCTCATCCTGACGACGCAGAAACTCTCAGGCTCGTCGTTGTTCAACCGCCTCTTCATCGTCGTCGCAACGACGTCGGCGTTTTTCTCCGCGATTTCCTCCGCCATCGGATTTTCGCTGATCACGTCGCAGGAGACGTCGGATTTTTTCAGGAACGCGATCCTGCCGCCCGCCTTCGGCGTCTTCGTTTTCTTCCTCGGCGTTGCGATCTGGATCGGCGGGGCGGAGCTTGTCCGCCATCGCGACTGGTTTCGCGGTCTCGGCAACGGGCCGGGCGCAACCCTGCTTCATTTCATTGAACGCTCGGTGAAGATATTCATCATCATCCCGATTCTCTCGATCATCCTGTTCGCGGTCTCAACCTGGACGACGGTTGTCGGCATCGCCGGCGTCGATGCGGTGCGCCTGACCTATTCCGGCGAACTTGAGCGGCTTCAATCCGAATGCGCCTCGATCGTCGCCTGGCGGCAGAAAGATTACGCCGTCCTCAATGATCTGAAACTCTCCGTCACCACGACGGCCAGCGCGGCGGCGCGCGAGCGCGATGGCGGCTTCCAGACCGGCAGCGCCGGGCGCGGCGCCGTCGCCGCCTATATCGAAGGCGTCGCCAGCTGGTATCAGGCGGTCGAGGAAGGCGTTGCGAGCGCGCTTGAAGCGGACGATCCCTCCGGCCTTAGTCCTTTTGCGCCCAATAATTGCGCGATGAAAACGGACGAGCTTCGCGCGCTGCTCGCCGGCGACGCCTATGCGAATTACGATCGGTGGGCGAGCGACTTTGAGACGGCGTTCAATGATTTTGCGATCGTCCTCAACCGCTGGCGTCAGGACCGGCGCATCGAGACCTTGCTGCAATCGCAGCTCGATTCCTTCGATCGCGCCAATCCAAAACCGGTGGCGGGAATTTCAGCGGCGCAAGAGCGCGCGATCGACTTCTATGCGGAAGGCGTGACGAGCGCGCTCAAGAAATTCCTCAGCGCGCAAAGGCGCAACAAGCCGACGCCGCCGATCAAATCCGCGGCGGAATTATCGCCCGAACGCGGGCTCGAAATTCTTGCCTCCTATTTCAGCGTGGGGCCCGCGCCGCCTGAAGACCTTGCCGGGAAAAAATCGCGCGACGCGGCCGCCGTCGCCGCCGAGCGCATTCCGGGCATATCCGAAATGACGCCGCGCGACGCGGTCCTGAAACACGCGCAGGTCTTCTCCGACGTCTGGGCGCTTGGCGTCGCCTGGGATTACGCGAGCTACGTCCTGATGCTCGCCTTTCTCTTCTTCCCCTCCGCCGAACGCGCGGCGGGAAGGAAAGACGACTGACGTCGAGAAATGGTACCGCCTCCCGGTCTTGAACCGGGGACCTCTAGATCCACAATCTAGCGCTCTAACCAACTGAGCTAAGGCGGCCCTTAGGCCTCCCGCTTCAAGCGCGGGGTGGCGGAACCTAGTCGGGGGACGCGCCGATTTCAACCGTCGGAGAGCTGCCGAAACGCGTCAATTTCAGCGCGGCGGGAGCCCTGCGATGATCGCCTTGATCTGCGCGATGCGGGTCGTGTCGGACGGGTGGGTCGACATGAATTCCGGGGGCTTGGCCCCGCCGGCGGCGCCCATCTTCTGCCAGAACTTCAGCGACTCGTTCGCGTCGTAGCCGGCGCGATGCATGTAAAGGATGCCGAGCTTGTCCGCCTCAAGCTCGTGCTTCCTCGAGAACGGGAGGAGGACGCCATATTGCGCGCCGACCCCGAGCGCGCCGAGCGCGAGCTGGCCGGTCTGACTGCCGGTGCCGATCGCCGCCTGCGCCGCCTGCATGGCGACATTGGCGCCGAGTTGCTGCGACACCCGCTCGCCTCCGTGATTGGCGCGCACATGCGCGACTTCGTGGCCGATGACGGTCGCGAGCTGATCGTCATTCGCCATGATGTCCATGATGCCGGTGTAGACCGCGAAATGATTGCCGGGGAGCGCGAAGGCGTTCAAATCCTTCGACTCGAACACCTTGTAGTCCCATGTCGACGGATTTTCTCCCGCCGCGCGCAAGACCTTCGGCGCGACGCGGTTGAGGCGGTCGACATATTTCGGATTGGTCGAGAGCTTCTCTTTCTTGCTCACATCCGCCCAGGCGGTCGAGCCGAGCGAGGCCATCTGGCCGGCCGGGATGAACGCCATCTGGCTGCGCCCGAGTTCTTCGTTGTAGGCGCAGGCGCCGATGACGACGACCGTGCACGCGACGGCGAGCCCGCGGCCGAGCCGCCCGTTGAATAGCTTGATCTGCATTGAAATCCTCCGACCATTCCCCGCCCGAATGTAGGGCGCGGCGCGGGTCGGAACAACCCGCGATCAGGGCTCCAGCACCGAATCCCAATAAAGAAAGTCCTGCCAGCTCTGGTGCAGGTAGTTCGGCGGAAAGGCGCGGCCGCGTTCGTTCAATTCGAACATGGTCGGCTTCACCGGCTTTCTCGCCGGGTGCATTTTCGCCTGCGCGGGAAGCCGGCCGCCCTTCTTCAGATTGCAGCAGGAGCAGGCTGCGACGATGTTCTCCCAGGTCGTGCGCCCGCCCCTCGAGCGGGGCGTGACGTGATCGAAGGTGAGCGCGTCGCGTTCGTTCCCCCCGCAATACTGGCAGGTGAAGCTGTCGCGCAGGAAGACGTTGAACCGCGTGAAGGCGGGCGTCCTCATGTGGTTGACATAGGTCTTCAGCGAGACGACCGACGGCAGGCGCATCTGGAAGTTGGACGAGCGCACGACCGTTTCGTACTGCGCAACGACGTCGACGCGCTCAAGGAACACGGCTTTCAGCGCATCCTGCCAAGACCAGAGCGACAGCGGGAAATAGGAAAGCGGCCGGAAATCGGCGTTAAGCACCAGCGCCGGACAGCCGTCCGGCGCATGGCGGGTTTCGTGGGAACGGTTCACATGCATGCCGGCGCGCCTTCCGCAAAGGCGTCGCGGCAAACACCCGGGACCTGTTGCGCGCCGATGCTACTGAAGACGCATCCTCCATGGCCAATGAGGGCGACCCTACAGGAGATTGGCGCCCTTGGGGAAAGGATTACCTGATTCCCCATGACCGTATTTTGACAATTTTCGTGAAAATTGCCGGAACGCTACACTCTATATGGGAGTTCGGCCCCGAAGGTGCGCGTAATACGTCCAGAGGATATGGGCGGCGACGCCGCGCCAGGGCGTCCATGCGGCAGCCAGCCGGTCGAGATCCTTCTGGTCGATCGAGGCATCGGCCGCCGCATTATAGGCGTGCTTCAGCGCGACATCGTTCGGCGGCCAGATGTCGACGCGCCCTTCGCAAAACAGCAGGTAAATCGACGCGGTCCACGGCCCGACGCCCTTCAACGCGATCAGCGTTTCCATCGCATCGTCGTCGCTGGCGGTCGACAGCGCGGCGAAATCGATGCTGCGTCCCGTCGCAGCCGCTGACAGCAAAAGGATATAACGCGCCTTCGGCGTTGAAAGCCCGAGG
The DNA here is from genome assembly GCA_963779295.1 of Ilumatobacteraceae bacterium. GTDB lineage: Bacteria > Actinomycetota > Acidimicrobiia > Acidimicrobiales > Ilumatobacteraceae > JAENVT01. Next base: position 75,656 of record CAVZXO010000008.1, on the reverse strand, counting down.
CGTTTGAGGCCGTCTTCGCCGAGCGCCGCGACCGCCTCGGGCGAAAGACAGTCGACGCCCGCCTGGCAGCGCTTCCAGATCGCCTGCGCGCTCGGCACCGACACCTGCTGTTCAACGATGATGCGAAAGAGGCCCGCGAACCCGCCCTCGCGTCTTCTGATATGCGGCTTGCCGATCGTCTTCGCGGCGCGCCTGAGGCCCGCGTCTTTTCGGGCGAGCGCGCGAGAGGCGGCGCTGACATCGGTGAATATGTCGATCGTCGCCGATCCCGATGTCATCAAAACGCGACTTCGGCGAGGAGCTGGCGCGTGTCGCCTTTGAGATCGTCGATGTAATGGCGCGCCGTATATTCGCCCATGGTGACGCCGGCGTCGGCGATCGTCTGCAGCGTATCGAGGAAGTGCGTTTCATCGACCGCCATCCCGCCGGCCCGTGCCCGGCGGCGTAGCCCTTCGCGCGAAATGGCGACGATTTCCTTCGCGACGTCCTGGACCGTCCTTTTGCCGATCTTCGCCTTGAGGCCGTAATGGGCCGTATCGACGCGAAGCTGATCGCGCATTTCCGCGGTCCAGCCCTTCGCGACGTCCCAGGCGGCGGCGAGCGCGTCCTCATCGTAGAGGAGCCCGACCCAGAACGCCGGCAGTGCGCAGATGCGCGACCAGGGGCCTGAATCCGCGCCGCGCATTTCGAGGAACCGCTTCAGCCGCACTTCCGGGAACGCCGTCGACAGATGGTCTTCCCAATCGAGAATGTGCGGACGCTCGCCCGGCAATATCGAAAGCTTGCCGGCGAGGAAATCGCGGAACGACAGCCCGGCGGCGTCGAGATACTTGCCGTCTCGCCGCGCGAAATACATCGGCACGCCCAGCATGTAATCGCGATAGCGTTCAAAGCCGAACCCGTCCTCGAAAACGAAATGAAGAAGGCCGGTGCGATCAGGATCGGTGTCGGTCCAGATATGCGCGCGCCATGACGCCCAGCCGCAATCCTTTCCCTCGACGAGCGAGGAATTGGCGAAAAGCGCGGTCGCGATCGGCTGCAGCGCGAGCGAGGTGCGGAACTTCGCCACCATGTCGCGTTCGCTCGAGAAATCGAGATTGACCTGCACGGTGCAGGTCCGGTGCATCATGTCGAGACCGAGCGAGCCGACCTTCGGCATGTAGTTGCGCATGATCGCGTAGCGCGACTTCGGCATGTGCGGCATCTCGGCCAGGGTCCACGTCGGCGCGAAGCCCATGCCGAAGAAGGCGATGTTCATCGGGTCGGCGACGGCCTTGACGGCGGCGAGGTGCCGGCCGGTCTCCGCGCAGGTCTGGTGCAGCGTTTCAAGCGGCGCGCCGGAAAGTTCGACCTGCCCGCCCGGTTCGAGCGAGACTGCGGCGCCCTCGCCTTTGAGGCCGATGGGGAGCTCGCCGTCGCGCAAGATCTCCCAGCCGGTCGTCTCTGAAAGCTTTTCGAGAATGGACCTGATGCCGTTCTCGCCCTCATAGCCGACGGGTTTCAGCGTCTCCCGGCAATAGATGAACTTCTCGTGTTCGGTGCCGATCCGCCATTGATCCTTGGGCTTCGACCCTTCCGCGATGAAGGCGGTCAGCTCGTCGAGCGTTTCGATGGGCGGAAGATCGCCGGACGCTTGTCGCTCAACGCTCACGCCGTTCTCCGCCGGTTATGCGCCCCATAGTCGCTCGTTTCATCCAGACGCCTTTATCGGTCTTGCTGCGCTGCGCCAAGAGAGCTTTGCTCACGTCCGGGTGAGAACGGCTTTCAGCGACGCGCAAGATCGCCTACCGCCGCCTGCCATAACGCCAGCGCAACGATCGCGGCGGTGTCGGCGCGAAGGATTCGCGGCCCGAGCGTAACCGGAAGGACGAAAGGCAGCGTGCGCAGCCAGCGGCGCTCTTCTGGGGAAAATCCGCCTTCCGGTCCGATGAGGATCGCGGCCCGTCCCTCGCCTTTTGCGCGAACGGCGTCGATGAGTGGCGCTGCGCGGCCGTTCTCGCCGCCCCATTCCTTGGACGGATCATCGCCGACCTCGTCGCAGTAGACCAGCGTTCGCCCCGCCTCCCAATGGAGCAGCGCGTCCGCGAGGCGAACCGGCTCCCTGACCGCAGGGACGGACAATCGATCGGACTGCTCGGCCGCTTCAAGCGCGATCGCTTGCAGCCGGTCGATGCGGACGCGCTCGGCGTTGGTGCGGTCGGTCACGACCGGAACGAACGCGCTCGCGCCAAGTTCGGTCGCCTTCTGGATTATCGTCTCGATCGCCGCGCGCTTCACGAGCGCGAACAGGAGATGAATGTCCGGTTCCGCCGCCGGTGACCGAAGCCGCGCGCCGATCGCCGCAACCGCCCCCTTCTTGCCGATGTCGGCGAGCGTCGCGGCGAATTCGCCGTCGCGCGCGTTAAAGAGCCGCAATTCGGCGCCCGTCTCGCGCCGAAGGACGTTGCGGAGATAATGCGCCTGTTCGGCGAGAAGCGCGGTCTCGCCCCCCTCTGCGAGCGGGCGGTCATGATGAAGGCGAGGAATCATGGCGCTCGTTTGAGCCGGCCCGCATGGAGGCGTCAAGCGATGCTTGATGGCGCTTTTCCGGCGTTCGGCGCTCCGTGTACGTTGATTTCATGAGGCCGGGTTCGAAAGCCCCCCTCCTCATCCTGAGGAGCCTCGCGTAGTGAGGCGTCTCGAAGAATCAAGGGAGGGGGATCCAGCGGCCGCTGCCTCTTTCTTCTCCCTCCCTTGAAAAGGGAGGGCGGGGAGGGTTTCTTTCCGCGAGTCTCGACGTTGAAGGTGAAGCCGCCCAAGGTGACCCCTCCCTTCGGCGCAAGCCCTCCCTTTTCAAGGGAGGGAAGAAACACCCGCCGGTTGATGATCTGTCTACGGAGCGCCTGCCGGCGGTGGAAAAATTGGAATCTTCTGCTACGCGTTAACCATCGCGATTCGTTTCGCATGCGGAATTTTAAGCCGTTGTTTTTTCAGCATACGGATGGTTAATGTTCGCGTTTCGTATCAAACTTATCCCCGAATCCATCCCCCTACTTATCCCCCTCCTTTCGGGCGGGCGTAAGATCGCTTCCAGTCGAAGCAGGAGAGGCGTTGTGCACCGTTTCAGCGGCTTCGACCCAGCGCGCCGGAGACGAGGCATCCGCGTTACGGAGGATGCAAACGATCCGGCCGGCGTCAGGCCCGGGCCGTACCTGCTCCGCGTCAAGCGGGGCAAGGGCCGCGCGGGAGACGTACCGACAAAAGCGCCGGCTCTTCCGGAGGCGGTCGTCCTTAGCCGGACGATATAGCTCAGCTTCCGGCGGAGGCGCGGGACGCAGGGTCGTCCCACTAAAATACTTAGACTGGACGGTCCGCGTTCCGCGCACCCTCTCCATTCTATCTGACTGATGCGAACTGCCGGGAGCCTCGGGCTCCGCGGAGGCGGGAATGTGTTGGGTGAAGGGCGGGAACAGGGAAAAGGGATGAGGGAATTGGAGACCAGGAACCAAGAGGCGTCATCCCGGACGCGGCGCAGCGCGAAGCGGTGTGACGCAGATCCGGGATCTCGCTCGGGGCGCGCACATTATCCGCACCAGATCCCGGACCAGCGCAGCGGCATTTCATGCCGCAGCGCATCCGGGATGACGGCGTTGGTTGCCGCTTGCCGATCACCCTTCCCGTTCCCGAACCACCTGCGCGCCTGTAAGGTTCCACCCATGACCGCCTCTCCCGCCGACGCCGCCGCAGGCAACTGGGTCGACCGATACGCGCCGGGCGCCGCCAAGCCTTATCTCCGGCTGATGCGCGCAGACCGTCCGATCGGAACATGGTTGCTGCTCATTCCTTGCTGGTGGGGCCTTGCTCTCGCCGCATCGGAACGCGGAGCCCCCGCGCTGGCGTTTCTCGGCTACGCCCTGTTGTTTTCGATCGGCGCCGTCGTCATGCGGGGCGCCGGATGCGCCTATAACGACATCGTCGATCGCGATTTCGACGCGAAAGTCGCGCGCACCGCGCTGCGCCCCATTCCTTCAGGACAGATCAGCGTGAACAAGGCGTGGGCTTTTCTGGCCGCGCTCTGTCTTGCGGGCCTCATCGTCCTCCTCCAGTTCAACTCTTTCACGATCGCGCTCGGCCTGGCCTCGCTCGCGCTTGTCGCCGTCTATCCGTTCATGAAGCGCGTCACCTGGTGGCCGCAGGCCTGGCTCGGCCTCACCTTCAACTGGGGGGCGCTCATGGGATACGCCGCGATCGCGGGAGAGCTGACGATCGCCCCGCTTCTTCTCTACGGCGCCGGGATCGCGTGGACGCTCGGCTATGACACGATCTACGCGCATCAAGACAAGGAAGACGACGCGCTCATCGGCGTGAAGTCGTCGGCGCGTTTGCTGAACGCGCGAACCAAGCCCGCGCTTTTGATCTTTTTCGCCTTCACGATCGCGCTATCGGCGGGCGCCGCGGTCATCGCGGAAATCCCGTCGACCTACGCGATCTTGTTCCTTGCGCCGGCCGCTCACTTCCTATGGCAGATCCGCGCGCTCGACATCGACAATTCCGCCAATTGCCTGCGCGTCTTCAAATCCAATCGCGAGGCGGGCCTCCTCATTCTCGCGCCCTTGTTATTGGCGGCGGTCCTGAGGGGTTCCTATGTTTGAGGCCGTCCCCCGCACCGACCGACGGAGCCAAATGGTCATGATCGACCGACGCAGCCTTCTCGCCGCCGCCGCCGCGCTCACCGGCGCCGCTGCATTTTCCGCAAAGGCCGAAACGATGAATCCGGACGCATCCGCTATCCCCGACTACGACAAATGGCGCCTTTCCGAAAAGGAATGGAAAGCGCGCCTTGACGGCGAGGCGTACGCCGTCTTGCGCAAGGAGGCGACGGAGCGCCCGTGGACGAGCCCCCTCAACAATGAAAAACGCGAAGGGATCTACGCCTGCGCCGGGTGCGGCTACGATCTCTTTTCGTCCGATGCGAAATTCGATTCCGGCACCGGCTGGCCGTCTTTCTTCGACTTCCTGCCGAATGCGGTCGGCAAGAAGACCGACTTCAGGATTATCGTTCCGCGGACGGAATATCACTGCGCGCGCTGCGGCGGCCATCAAGGACACGTCTTCGACGACGGCCCGTCGCCGACCGGATTGCGCTATTGCAACAACGGCGTCGCGCTGACGTTCCGCCCGGCGGCCGAAGGGTAGCGGTCGGCGAATCGGACATGACGCGGGCCGTCTTCCATGCTAGCCTTGCCGCACCAGCCACCGAGCGCCGAGAGATATGGCCGACGAACCCATTCGACAGCGTCTCGCGGGACGCAACCCGCGCCGCACTGCGATCCAGCTTATCGTCGCAAGCGTCGTCGTCGGCGCTTTTCTCGCCTTCTGGGGCGTTTCCCCGGCGGAGTTCTGGCGCGGCATATTCGATTTCATTCGAGGGATCGTCGGCTGGCTTGGCGACTCGGTCGGCGAGATCGTGGTCAATCTCATCACCTACCTCCTCTTCGGCGCCGCGATCGTCGTGCCCGTTTGGATCATCGCGCGCGTGCTCGGCCGCGGCCCGCGCGGCTGATCAAGGCGCGGATGCGAGCAGCGCCTGCAGGCGCTCTATATATCGGATCCACGCTTCCCGTCCCTTGTCGGTCAGACGGCAGATCGTGCGCGGCTTGCGGTTGAGGAAGGTCTTTTCGACCTGCATGTATCCCGCGTCCTCGAGCTTGCGTAAGTGTACGGACAAATTGCCGTCGGTGCCGCCGACCTTCGCTTTCAGTTCGTTGAAGTCGGCCGCGCCGGCGCCCGAAAGATACGCCATGACGCTAAGGCGCACGCGCCCATGAATGACGTCGTCGATCTCTCGATAGTCGAAACCGGACGTGGCCATGGCCTAGACGATGTCGCTCGGCTCCCGGCGCATCAACAGCACGCCCGGAAAAATCGCGCAGACGAGGCTTCCGGCGGCGCCGACGAGAAATTGCTTCGTATCGCCGATGAAATAGAGCGACGCGATCGAAAACACCCACGCGGCGGCGGCGAACCCGCGCATCCAGTCAAGGCGCGCCGCGACCGCCGTCGCATAGAACGCGATCCCGTAAAGGCCGTAGGCGATTGGAAACATCAGCCCGAAGATCAAAGCCGGCTCGATCCCGACGGACCGGAAGCGTCCCTCAAAGAGCATGGCCGCGACCCAGAACGCCGACATGAAAACGCCGATCGCGAACCAGGCGGCGCTCGCCGTCTTGTTGCCGACCGTCAGGGCGCCGGGCTTGGCCCCGGCGCTGCGCCCGATCGTGAAGCTCGCCGCCCATCCGACGCCGAGCGCGGCGACCCAGAACCAGATCCCGCCGACGAAGGGCAACGCGATCGCGCCCGAATACTGGAAATAGCTCAAGAGCGCGGCGATGCCGATCGCGGCGCCCCAGATCACATAAAGGACGCCGCCGACGAGCGGCGCATTGCGGCCTTCCTCCGCGAGCGTTTTGACGTAGGCGATCTCGCTTGCGAGATCGGCGTTCTGGGTCTTCGTCATGCGAAAGCTCCCGGTTACTCACTTTATAAAATAAAGCGCGTGCCAGGCGTTCGCAAGGCGTTGACGCCGAAAGGCCTTTGCGACGCGGCGGACCGAGGGGCTGAGGGAGGCGTTGCGCTGTAAGTCCTATGCGACGAACGCGAGGTCCGATGATGAGGTTCGACAGACGCGGCTTCCTGATGTCGGCAAGCGCGGCGCTCGTCAGCGCGGGGCAGGCGCGCGCCACGGCGCCGATCCTCCTCAAAACGATCCCGTCGACCGGCGAGACCATTCCCGCGCTCGGCATGGGGAGCTGGCTCACCTTCGACGTCGGCGGCGATCTCGCCGCACGACAGGTGCGTGAAGATGTGCTGCGCGCCTTTTTCGAAGCGGGCGGTCGTCTCATCGACTCCTCGCCGATGTATGGAACGTCGCAAACTGTCATTGGCGACGCGCTGGAGGCGCTACGCCGAACGAACGACTGCTTCGCCGCCGACAAGGTGTGGACGCCCGGCGGAGAGAACGGACCCGCCCAGATCGAGCGCACGCGGGCGCGCTGGGGCGTCGAGCGGTTCGATCTCCTTCAGGTGCACAATCTCGTCAGCTGGCGCGATCACCTCAAAACACTGTTCGCGATGAAGGCGGAAGGACGCCTGCGCTATGTCGGCGTGACGAGCTACGCCGGTCTTCGCTATTCGGAAATCGAAGCGATCATGAAGAGCGAGCCGATCGACTTTGTTCAAATCACCTACAATATCGCCGATCGCGAGGCTGAAGATCGCTTGCTGCCGTTGGCGCAGGAGCGAAAAATCGCCGTGATCGCCAATCGGCCATTTCGAGAGGGCGGCCTTTTCTCCTACGTCAAGGGCAAGTCGCTCCCGGATTTTGCAGCGGAGATCGGGGTCGCCGGCTGGGCGCAGTTCATGCTGAAATTCGTGATCTCTCACCCTGCGCTGACCTGCGCGATTCCCGCGACGCGGCGCGCAGATCACATGCGTGAAAACATGGCGTCGCTGATCGGACCGCCGCCTGACGCTGCGATGCGACGAAAGATGGCTGAGGCGTTCGATGCGCTCTAGTCGACGCTGTGCGGCTTCATTGTCGGCGCGCGCGGCGGGGCGGCGACGCGCGTCTCAGCCGCCGGCGCCGGTGCGAGCGCCGCAGCGGGCGCTGATTTCGATCGGCGCTCGTTGTTGACGCGGTCGGCGCGGGCTTTGGCGCCGGTTGCGGCGCGCCGGTCAGCATCGCAAGCGAGTCGACCGTTTCCACCGATGACATTTCTATCGGCGTTTCGGCGACGACTTCGCCCCGAGCATAATCGTAAATGACAATTTCCTGCCCCATCGGACTTTCGACGTGCAGCGCGACGCGGTCGCCGTCGAGCGAAATGTTTGCAACCCGCATGTCTTCGCCGAGCGTGATCGCGAGAGCGCCTGCGCGCGCCGATTTCGCGGAGGCGAAGGTTGCGCCGAGCGCCGGCGACCCTTTCGGCTGCGCGAGCGTTTCAACGGCTGCGGTTCGCGTCGAGTCGACGCCGTTTGAAGCCGGTTTCCCGAACAGCGCAAGCGCGCCCATGACGACGACGATGAAGACCGCCGGCATCGTGACGACGCCGATCATCACCGCGCGCGCCGGAGCGGGCGACGCCGAAGCTGTGTCGTCCGCGTGAGAACCCGGATATGCAGCGCCGCCCGGCGCAGACGCGCCTTCTCCGTCGCCAGCCTGCTGGAGCAGCCGCAGCGCCTGACGGCGAAGCTGCTCCACGCTGCGCGGCGCTTCGTCCGGCGTCAAAATGAAATTCGGTTCGGAACGCGACATTTGACAGACCCTCATTCGCCGTGACATCGGCAACGCCATGTCGGAACAGAACGATCCAGCAGGCCCAAAGCAATTCACGGTTAGCCCGGACTATGCCGGGGCAAGGCTTGATAAATGGTTGTCGGATCAGGCCGAGGGTTTGACGCGATCGCGTGCCAAGGCGCTGATCGACGCCGGCGCCGTGTCCCGAAATGGAGCAGTTTGCGAAGATCCTTCGCTGAAGGTTAAGGGCGGCGACGTCGTCGATCTCATTGTCCCGCCGCTGGAGCCGGCCGCTCCGCAAGGCGAGACGATCACACTCGACATTCGCTATGAGGATGACGACGTCATCGTCGTCAACAAGCCGGCCGGCCTCGTCGTTCATCCCGCCGCCGGCAATTGGAGCGGCACGCTCGTTAATGCGCTGATTGCGCATTGCGGTGCTACCCTGTCAGGAATCGGCGGCGTCGCGCGGCCCGGAATTGTTCATCGTCTCGACAAGGACACGTCTGGCCTTATCGTCGCCGCCAAACATGACGCGGCGCACCATAAGCTCAGCGCTGCCTTCTCCGCACACGACATTGAACGCGTCTACGATGCGATCGCGACGGGCGCGCCCCGGCCCGCGGTCGGCACCGTCGATGCGCCGCTTGCGCGCGCTGGCGGCGACAGAAGGAAAATGACCGTCGTTGGCGAAGAAAACACTCGTCCTGACCAACGCCGTGCGGTGACGCATTATCGCGTCAGGGAGGTTTACGGTCGCGGCCGCGCCAAGCTCGCCGGAGACGTCGTCGCTTCGCTGATCGAGTGTCGACTTGAAACCGGCCGCACCCATCAAATACGGATCCATCTCGCTTCGATCGGTCATCCGCTGCTCGGAGACCCGGTGTATGGTCGCGGGCCCGGGCTTTCGGGTCTGAGGCCCGGCGATCTGGCCGCCGACCTTGCCATCGCCGTTCTCGGCGCTTTCCGCCGCCAGGCGCTCCATGCGCGTGTGCTTGGGTTTTCGCATCCGATTACGGGTGAGAGCCTAAGATTTGAAACGTCCCCTCCCGCCGATTTCATCCAGCTGCGCGACGCCTTGCGCGCGCTTTGACCCCATGACTTCACGAGGATTTGCGCAGTGATCGTCAATTTCTCATGGCCTCCAGCAAGACGGCGCGCCTAGGATGGAGTGGCGAAAACGCCGCACCGGGAAACCCTATTGGCGCGAGGGGTGTTGGACACCTTAGGGGACCGCCCCATATGACCGACCATCTTGGCGTCCAAGCCTTCTCCGGGCGCCGCGGGGGTCTATAAAAGAGAACGAAATGGCCAAAGATATTGTTGCCGCGCCTGCATTGACGCCTGAGGGGAGCCTCTCGCGCTATCTTGCCGAGATCCGGAAATTTCCGATGCTCGCCAAGGACGAAGAGTACATGCTGGCGAAAGCATTTCGCGGAGCATGCGGATCCCGACGCCGCACATAGGCTCGTCACAAGCCATTTGCGACTCGTTGCCAAGATCGCGATGGGCTATCGCGGCTACGGCTTGCCGATTGGCGAGGTGATTTCCGAAGGCAATGTCGGCCTGATGCAGGCGGTGAAGCGATTTGACCCCGAAAGAGGCTTCCGCCTCGCCACCTACGCGATGTGGTGGATCAAAGCGTCGATCCAGGAATACATCCTGCGTTCGTGGAGTCTGGTGAAAATCGGAACGACCGCCGCGCAGAAGAAACTCTTTTTCAATCTGCGCAAGATCAAGGGGCAAGATCGACGCGATTGAGGACGGCGACCTCAACCCCGATCAGGTGAAGCTTATCGCCGACAAGCTCGGCGTCGCGCACAGCGAAGTCGTCGACATGAACCGGCGGATGAGCGGCGGCGAAGCTTCGCTCAACGCGCCTCTCGGCAAGACGGAAGAGAGCGGCGGCGAGTGGCAGGACTGGCTCGTCGACGAAAACGCCGTCAACGCCGAACAAAAGCTCGCGCATGACGACGAGTACGCGATGAGGATGTCGCTGTTGTCGGAGGCGATGGCGATGCTGAACGAGCGCGAGCAGCACATCATCACTGAACGACGGCTGAAGGACAATCCCGCGACGCTTGAGGAGCTTAGCCAGGAATACGGCGTCTCGCGCGAACGGGTCCGTCAGATTGAAGTGCGCGCCTTTGAGAAGCTCCAGAAAGCGATGAAGCGCCTCGAACGGGAGTCGCGGGGCGCGACGCTCGACCCCGGCAGCCTGGAATAGCCTGCGGCGACCGTCGACATTGAAATCTGCGCTCAACAGCAATCGGGCGACGGCTCCCAATTCGGCATGATTGGAGAGCGCCCATTCAACAAGGAGACCGTCATGGCGCCGGCGCCGATCGAAAAAGTCGAAAAATTCAGAGCATTGCACAAACGTGGCGCAGCGTTCCTTTTCCCAAATTTCTGGGACGCCGGATCGGCGCGCATCCTCGAAGGTCTCGGCTTTGAGGCGCTCGCTTCTACGAGTTCGGGATTCGCCTTGACAAAGGGCCGCGCCGACTACGGCGTCACGCGCGAGGAGGTCATGGAGCACGCGCGCGCGGTGTGCGCGGTGGTGAACGCGCCGGTCTCCGCCGATCTCGAGAACGGTTTTGGGCCTCGTCCCGAAGACTGTTCGGAAACGATCACGAATGGCGGCGGCGACCGGGCTCTGCGGCGGATCGATCGAAGATTCGACCGGCGACCAGAGCCGCCCGATTTACGACAAATCAGCCGCTGTCGAACGCGTGCGCGCGGCCGTCGAAGCTGCGCGATCGGCGCCTCAGGATTTCGTGCTGACGGCGCGCGCCGAAGCGTTTCTCCATGGCGACGCCAATTTGAAGGAAGTGATCGGCCGCCTGCAGGCTTTCGAGGAGGCGGGCGCCGATGTTTTGTTCGCACCCGGCCTGCCGACGATCGATGCGGTCGCCGCGGTCTGTTCGTCGGTGTCAAAACCCGTGAACGTCCTCGTCTTCGGCGCGCTCGCCGCGCATTCCGTCGAAGACTTCGCCAAGGCTGGCGTCGCGCGCCTGTCGTTGGGCGGCGGGCTCGCCAATGCAGCTTACGGGGCGGTCGTTGAAACCGCCGACGCAATCCGCAAAAGCGGAAGCTTTTCAGCGCTCGGCAATCATCGCACCGGGGTCAAAGCCTTCAAGCGCATCATCGGCGACTGAAGTCGTTACCTGTTTTTCGCCGCTGCCTTGGCTGGCGATTTCGATCGGAAATTCGCATCACCACTGGGCGGCGAAGCGTCGTCCTCGCGCATCCCGCTTTTGATGGGTTCCCTCGTTTTCGTCGGTCTTGAATAGAGCAGTGCGGCTGCGACGGCCGGAATCCCAATCGAACCAATACGAGATCCGAGCCTCGTTGGCGTGCTGGACATGATTTGCTCTCCCAATCATCCGCCCATCTGACGCGGGCGGAATTGTTGGTCAGTAATGTAAGGCGGTGACGACAAAAGCCAATAGCGCCGCGTTCATAAAATCGATGCGGGCGCCGCATGATAAACGTCAGAGCCGGATTACGTATTCCTTGCGCGTCGTTTCAATGACTTCCCATGTCCCGCGAAAGCCCGGACGAATGATGAAACTGTCTCCTGCTGCGATGCGGTATAACGCACCGTCCGCGTCGGTGACGACTGAAACGCCGGAGAGAATGCGGCAATACTCCCATTCGTCATACTGAATGCGCCATTTGCCGGGCGTCGATTCCCAGACGCCGGCGTAAACGCCGCCCGGCTGTTCCTCGATATTCCATGTCGTGAATTTCGGCTCGCCCGAAATGATGCGCTCGCGCGCTGGCGCGCTGAACTCCGGCGCTACAGCGGCTCCGTCTAATTTAATCAGGGTCGGCGGCGCTCGGTTCATAACATCAGCAGATCGCGCACAGCGATCCCGATCAGGAGCAGCGATCCGATCGCGAAGACCGTGAAGCGGAGCATCACCCGACGCACGACGATCTGTGCCAGGGAATGAACGACTCGCGCGCCGACATAGGCCCATGCGAGCGCGGCGTTGACTTCGTCTCCAGCGCCAGCGAGGTGCGTGTACAACGCCAGCGCATAAAATATGCGTCGGCTGCTCATGCAGATGATTGTAGTTATCGGCGACGACCCGGACGCCGGTCGGCAGCGACGCGAGCGATCCCGGGTGGATCGCCGATTGCGGATCGATTTTCGCCTTCTGCATTGCAGGAATGCGCGTCGCATACATCCAGATCCAGATGACGAGCGTCCATGAGACGAGCGCGAGAACAGGCGTCAGCATCGGGTCGTTTCCTTATGCCACGTTCGAATGCTTCTTGAATTCGATCCGCGAGATCGCGCGGCAGTGCACCTCGTCCGGACCGTCGGCGAGGCGCAGCGTGCGGAGCGAAGCGTAAGCGCGCGCAAGGCCGAAGTCGGAGGTGACGCCGGCGCCGCCATGCGCCTGGATGGCGTCGTCGATGATCGCGGAGCGCCATGCGCGGCGCGGCGACCTTGATCATCGCGATCTCGGCCTGCGCCGCCTTGTTGCCGACCGTATCCATCATCCAGGCGGCCTTAAGCGTCAGCAGGCGCGACATTTCGATGTCGATGCGCGCCTCGGCGACGCGTTGCTCCCAGATCGAATGCTTGTAGATCGGCTTGCCGAACGCTTCGCGGGTCAAGATGCGCTTGACCATTTTCTCCAGCGCGACTTCGGCGGCGCCGATCGTGCGCATGCAGTGATGGATGCGACCCGGCCCCAGGCGTCCTTGCGCGATCTCAAAGCCGCGCCCCTCGCCGAGCAGCATGTTTTCCTTTGGCACACGAACGTTTTCGAGAGCGACCTCCATATGGCCGTGCGGCGCGTCGTCATAGCCGAAGACGGGCAGGTGACGGACGATCTTCACGCCCTTGGCGTTCGGCGGCACCGAGGATCATCGACTGCTGGCGATGTTCTTCGGCGCGCTTTTCGGTCTTGCCCATGACGATGTAGATCTTGCAGCGCGGATCGCCGGCGCCCGACGACCACCATTTGCGGCCGTTGATGACGTAGTCGTCGCCGTCGCGGCGGATATCCGTTTCGATGTTGGTCGCGTCGGAGGAGGCGACCTGCGGCTCAGTCATCAGGAACGCCGATCGGATCTTGCCGTCGAGCAGCGGCAGGAGCCATTCCTCCTGCTGCGCCGGCGTGCCGTATTTCATCAGCACTTCCATGTTGCCGGTGTCGGGCGCGGCGCAGTTGAAGACTTCCGGCGCGATATGGCAGCGCCCGGTCAGCTCGGCGACCGGCGCGTAGTCGGCGTTCGAAAGGCCGGGACCGAATTTCGGGTTGGTGTGAAACATGTTCCAAAGGCCTTCGGCCTTCGCTTTGGCTTTAAGGTCTTCGATAATCGGCGGAACCTTCCACCGCCCCTCTCCCGGCCCGAACGACTGATGTTGGCGCTCATAGGTTTCGTCGCCCTCGTGGACATATGTCTCCATGAAGGCTGAAACGCGGGCGAGATAATCTTTGCAGCGGGCGGAATAGGCGAAATCCATGGCGCGACTCCCTTTCGTCCGCCATGATACTGGCCAGAACCGCGAGCGAAAGACTGGTCGGCAGTTCGCCGCATATTTCCTTTCTCCGGGTTCTCGGCGATGGTTGCGCCGCAAACTGCGGAGATCGCTGCTGACCGGCCGCATCATCGACGAAACCGCGTCCTTAATTTTGGGCCGCCTGCCCGGCGCGCGGTCGGTTGATCGGCGGCGCCCTTTCGTTCTGGGGATCGCTGGCGCGCAAGGCTCTGGAAAATCGACGCTGGCGCGCGCGCTTGTCTCGCGTCTCGCATTTGCCGGCGAAGGAAGCGCCGCGATTTCCATCGACGATTTTTATTTCGGACGCGCCGAACGGCGACGTATCGCGAGTGCTAAATCGCCGCTGCTGGTTACAAGAGGACCGCCGGGCACGCATGATGTCAGTCTGGCGATCGAAACGTTTGCATCCTTGAGACGCGGCGCGAGCGCATCGGTCCCTGTTTTCGACAAGGGTCTCGATGAACCGCATACCGAGCGTCTGCGCCTTCCAGCCGGGCTCGACGTCATCGTTTTCGAAGGCTGGTGTCTTGGCGCGAAACCTCAAGCGGAAGGCGCTCTCCGCGAACCGATCAACATGCTCGAAAAAATGTTCGATGCTGACGGCGCATGGCGGCGCACCGTAAACGACGCGCTCGCCGGCGCCTATCAGGCGCTCTTCGACGAGATCGACTTTCTCGTTTATCTGCGCCCGCCCTCATTCGACGTCGTGCTCGGATGGCGGGCCGAGCAGGAAGCGGCCATAGCGGCTGCGCCGGGCGCGATGACCGTCGATGAACTTTCATTCTTTATCCAGCACTTCGAACGGCTGACGCGATGGATGATGGATGAATTGCCGCGGCGCGCCGACATTACTCTACAGCTCGACGCCAGGCGCCGCGTCCTTAATGCGGATGCGGGGCGGCGCTGACGTCGAAGGCTGCGGCGCCAAGATGATCTCTTATCCATTCCGCCGCGATCGCGTCCGCTTCGTCGAGGCGTCCCGCTTCTAGCGCTTCAAGTGCTGCAGGCTCGACTTCCTGAATGCCGCGACGCAGGCGCTCGCGAAAATTGCGATCTTTCGCGGCACGCGCGGCTGCGGCGGCTCCTTGTTCAAACAACCCGTGCGACAACACTGCCCACCCTTCGCGTGCGAAGTCGACCGGTTTGAATAGCGACATGCAGGGGTTGATCGTGCCGGTAAACGCTATACGCGACGGCTGGCCTGGAGTGAGTTTGACGATCATGGACGCTGTCGACGCGTGCGGGCGCAGAACGCCCGACGCGTGCATGCAGACATCCTTGTTTGATCCGCCGTCAAAACCATCGCCCTTTGCGTGCGCACGCAACATCGCGGCAACTGTCGACAGCGACATGCGTGGCGGCGTTGCTTCAATAAGCGCCATCGTCGCGGCTCGCCTGTCCGACGCGCCGGCAAGGCGCGGCATCGCGAAGGTCTCATGCGCCGCCTTGAAATCATCAGTCGTTCCAGGCGAGGCGCGGTCATAATCGGCGCGTATCGTGTAGGTGTTCGAGATCGACCAGGCGTCAGGCGCGCGCTTCACCGCCCAATCGCGTCCCGCCGTCTCAAGGACCACAATGTCGTTTGAATCCGCAATCAGGAAACTATTGTCGTAGCGGAGCTTCTTGTCGGCGAAGGCGGCGGGTCCGCCCTGTCCATGTCTTTCGAGCAGCCTCGTCATGATTTCCGCCGCTTCAGGGGCGGATGACGCCCGCTCAAGACCAAGACGAACGAGGTCCATGCCAAGAAGCGCCGCGCCCTTCTTCAGGACGCTTCTTGAAAAGACAGCTTCGTTGCCGATAGCGACTCCGGCGTCGTTGACGCCCATTTCCGCGCCCCACATCCAGTCAGGACGCGACAAAATGACGGCGTGCCGATCAGCAACTTCCGGGATTTCGACATAGGTGCAGCGAACAGAGCTGGTTCCGTCATTCGCGACGGCGCCGCGGATTTCGACGCGCTGAATTTCCGCCGGCTCTCGATCTGAATTCTTTCCGAACCAGACCGCTCCGCCGCGCTTGATCGCCAGGGTATCGCACATGGCTCAGCGCTTTTCTTTCAAGAGCGCCTTCGTCAATGCGCGGAACAAGCGCTCATTCTTCGCGGCGACAAGCGCGAAACTGCATTCCTGCGGTCGTCCCTTGGCGCGCATCATGTCGACAACCGCCCGGCGTTCATCCTTTGACCAATCGGCGATATTGTCCGCGATCGCCACAATCGGCGCCAGGTCCGAAAATGCGCGGCGCTCGGCAGCCGGCCATGACGCGATCGCGCCGGCGCCGAGCCTTTCCGCGACGCTCTTCGCAATGGCGCGCTCGGACTGCTTTCGGGTCGCGCCCGATGGGGCGGACAGAACGCGCGTCGCCTGTGCGCTCGCCGCCGCCAGCATTGATTCAGGAAATTCATCGCGCGGATCGAAGCCTGGAAGGTCAAGAACAAGATCGCCTTTTGCAAGGTCCATCAAAGTCGCCCGCGCGCTTTTTTTTGCATCCGGTTTCTTCAGGCGCGCCGCTTCGCGTTCGGCGAGCCGGCGCAAACGGGGTTCATTGGGTCGAAAGCCAAGGCGGTAATAGAACCAGTAGGCGCCGCTGGCTATCGCTTCGGAATTTCCCTCGCCGAACTGGTAGCCGTTGATGATGAAGCGCCTGACTCCATAAATCGTCGCAAATGCGCGCAGCATCTCAACCCAGAGAAACGCCGCTTCGCCGCCGCGAAAGGCATCGAAGATGTTGATCCCGGTATTTGCCTGTCGATAGAGCGGCGTCACGCCGCCATATCCGATCGGAACGCCGTTTGAGAGCAGGAGGTAGGCGGTGTTGACCTCAAGACACAGTCGGCGCTCGGGCGCAACGCCGATGATCGCCAGCGCGACGCCCTCGCCGAGATCGCACCAGTAAACCTCGTCGGGATTTGGATAGGTGACGGCGATGACCTCGCGGCAGCGCGCGGAAAGCGCGGCGCGCGCAACCTCGATCACTGCTCTCGCACGCCGGAGATCAAGCCGTTCGATTCCGGGCAACGGCTCAGCAATATGGCGCGCCGGATCGGGCGGCGGACGGCGCATCGAATTGCGCATCACAATTGGCGCGCAATCCAGCCGGTTGCGCGTCGTCGACCACCGCGATCGCCTGAGCCGCCATGCGATCGGCGGCGCCGCCATCTCCCAGAGATCGTCGATCGCCGGATTACCCAGGCGCGCGGCATGCGCTTCCTTGACGACCCAGCCGAGGCCGGATGCATTCCCGGCCGAGTTTGCAAGCTCAACCCATTCGCGGCCGTCATAGTCGCCGCTGTAGAATGCGTCGGTTTCGCTCGGGCGCAGGATCGCGCGCAATAGATGATCGAGCGGCGCATGATCCTTGTAGGCGCGCCAGTCGAAATCCGCCTCGCCTGCCGCGTTGTTTGCAATCCATCGCGCGAGCGGAAACGGAAATACATGCCGTGTCGTCGAACCGGCGATGCCGGTATCGTCGAGATCGCGCGCATCGGCGCGCCGCAACCGGTCGACTGCGCTTTCAAACGAATCGAGCGCTGCATGGGCGGCGTAGAGCGTCGCGGGCTCGCCCGGGAAGGCGCACAGGAAGAGCAGATCGTCGTGGAATTGCCTGAGCGCCTTCGCGGTCCGCGGCGGCGCGGCCGCGAGCGCGGCGAGCAGCGTTCGCTTGCGGTGTTCAGCCTCCGGGCCGAACGCATTACGAACGGCGCGCAGCGCCTTGCCTGTCGCCGTTCCCGTTGTCGAGGTCTCATCGCCACTCCCCCAGCATGCGCGCTTCGCGCAGCACCCGGGCACTATGGCTGAAATCGGCCTCAAAGGTCACAGGGCCATACCGCGCACCTGCGGCCGCGGACGACCAGGTGGCGGGAATTCGCGAACAGGAATGGCGGTGTGCGCGGTCCTGAGCAAACCGGTCTCCGCCTGAATTTTCCCTGTTTACTGAGAATTTGCAGGGAAATTTGTCGAATTCGGGGGGTCGAAGCGCAAACGCGCCGTCGGTTGCGCGCGAATTCCCTATTTCGCGTAACAGGGAATGCTTCACTTCCCATCAGGGAAATAAATTCGCCGTTGCGGGGAATGCGCCGGCTGTCGCCGCGAATTCTGGCGTGAATTCAAAAAAAAGACCTACGCGTTCTGTCCCGAGGCGATGGTCTTGACGGCGCGGCGCAATGCAAGCGTACTAGAACACAGTGGGAACATTCGAATGCGCCTAGCGAGCAGCGCAAGAAAGAAGAAACTTGAATTTGAGCTGACCGACGAAGGTCTCTCTTTTGGGGAAAGGAGAATTACCATGACCCTGACAGACCCAAATTTTCTGATCGATCATCCGATCAGTCAGCTTTCAAAGTTTTCGCGCAATGCGCAAGGCGCTTATGACGTCAGCGAACGGCGGGCCTGTCGCGCTGCCGGCTTTGGCCGGGTATCCCATCGTTATCGACAAAGGCGTGATCCGCAAACGGAACAGCGCATTCGGATAAAAGACCTCGCCGCCGCGCGTGTGCAACGGCTATAAACGCTTATGCCTGCTTCTGAACTGGGAAGGGTGGCCTGTGAATCACAAACGGGTTTATCGGCTTTAACGCGAGGAAGGGCGTGGCATTCGGGCGAAAACACCCAGAAGACGGCGCACAGCGCGCTATCGGGAAGGTCGGTCCGAGCTTGAAGCGCCGAATGACGTCTGGGCGATGGACTTTATCTCGGACCGGCTTTTCGATCAGCGGCCATTTCGAGTATTGGCGCTGATGGACCGCCAGGCATTCCCGCGTGAGCTCGTCGATGACGCACAGCATGCGGAACGGTTTGCCGTCATAAGTGCGATCCATCACGAAGTCATAACTCCATACATGATTACGGTGTTGCGCACGCAGCCGCACGCAAGAGCCGTCATTCAGCCATAAACGCCCGCGTTTCGGTTGTTTTTGCGGATCCTTCAGTCTCTCGTCGCCAGATTCGATAGATCCGCTTCTCGTTCACATGCCGTCCGTCTCGCCGGAGTAAGGCGGTGATGCGACGATAACCGTAGCAACCATATTGTTCAGCGAGGGTGACGCTCGACTTCGTCAAAGCCTTCTCCCCCTGCCTGCCGCGCGGTTTTTTGCGTTGGGTTGACCGATGCTGACCGAGCGCCTCGCAGGCCCGGCGTTCCGATACGCCAAGCCCTTCGACAACCCGGTCAACACACGCACGGCGTCGCGAAGGGCTTAGAAGTTTCCCTTGGCGGCCTCAGCGAGTATCAGCTTGTCGAGGGTCAGATCAGACACTGCCTTGCGAAGGCGCAGATTCTCTCTTTTTCGAGCTCCTTCAGCCGACGCGCCTGATCGACGCCCATCCCGCACGTGCCGCTCCGGATGCGGAGAGTTGCCGTTACGTTCTGTCCGCCGACGTGCTTTGCGATCCCGACCTGACGTCCGAAGGGAAGTTGCGCCCGCTGGACGAATGGGTGCGCGATCTTGAAGCACTGGTCGTCACCGATGGTGAAGGAATAGCGCCCGAGAACGACACGCAGCGTCGTCGCGACACCGAGCGGTTGCGCGCGGCGACGAACGCTCTCAGAATTCTTCGCGGCGACGAGACGAGTTCGGAACCGGTGAAAAGCGCGCCAGCGCGCGCACTCGGCTGTTTCTGGCGAAAAGCGACAGGCGCCGGACGGTAGCGGTTCGCGCACGAGGCAAACCAGCGCCGTCAGTGCTTCAACTCTCACGCTGCCTCAGGTAGGGGTCGAAGCACCTTGAGCGCGCCGCGTCGAACGGTCATCGATACCGGGCTGCGCATCTCTACCGGATCTCCGTCGATTGACGCCACCACATCTCGCTCGCCTGCCGAAACGACGCAGCGCGTGCAGCTCTCGCGTCTAACGCTTTTCGCGCGTTCAGGATCCCCTGCTGCAAAGGCGGCGACCAAGCCTGCGAAGTCTCCGGCGCCGGCGGTCTCGGCGAGATAGATCGACAATCTGCCTTCGTCGAGGCGCGCGCGGGACGGCACGAGCGCGTTTGAACCGGTCACCGCATTGTTTGAGATAGCCAGCGCGTTCGTTTCAATGTCGATCGTTCGGCGATTGAGACGCACACGATACAATTTCGGGCTGGCGTTTATGAGCGCCGAAGCGCCCGCGGCGATCGCTGAGCCGACCTCCGCGATCGACTGGGCGGCGCGCAGCTCCTCGCGGGCTTCGGCGAGATCAGAGTAAACGCCGAAGACGACGTTGTTCAAGAACGCACGATCGCCAACCTTACCGATATCGACTGCAACGATGCGCCCGCCAAGGCCCTTCTCGGCAGCTTCCTTGGGATCAAGCGGCAGGCCGAGATCGCGGCAGAAGAGGTTCATCGTCCCGAACGGCAGAGGCAGGAGCGCGCAATGCGACCCCGCAAGCGCGCCCGCGACCGCCGCCTGCGTGCCGTCACCGCCTGCCGCGATGACGAGGCTCCGTTCGCGCCGCGCGCGCCGTGCCGCGTTGAAAAGCGCCGGCGCGTCGCCAACCTCGACATCGAACGAGGGACCGCGCACGCCGAACCCCTCGCGCACGAGAGCCGTGATCGCGTCGGCGCCGATTTTCGACGCGGCGCCGGACGCTTCATTGATGAGCAGAAGGGGCGGTTTCGGCATTGTTGGCCATGATTTGTTTGCGTTGAAAATTGAACTGACGCTGCAACGTGAATCTCGCGCCGTCGTACTGAAAGACATCGACGTCGATCCGCGCCGCATGCCAGCTGACCAGATTGAACGACGGAGGTTCCCCGCGCGTGCGGGTAGACAACGCAGTGCCCGCGCTGACGATCACTAGCCCTTCGGTGCGCGGCGCGGCGACGGCCGCGGAGCGGTGCGCGTGGCCTGTCAGAATGATCTCTGCGCCGGCGTCGTAGAACGTGCCCATGATGCGGGCGGCGTTCGGAATGACAGCCTCGCCAGCGCGTCCAGGACTCGCGATGACCGGGTGGTGAAGCGCGACGACGCGCAATTGCGACCGCGGCGCCTGCCTGAGCGCGGCCGCGGCCGTATCGACCTGCCGCGTCGTCAAGCGGCCGAGCGACCAGTCAAGCGAGGGGCCCGCACGGCACGCCGAATTGAGTGCGATCAGCAAAAGAGAATGGTCCGTGTGCATAGAATCGGGCGCGCACCCCGTGGCGGTTCGAAAGCGCCTCCAGGGTGAGACAAGTCTTTCGAGAGGGTCGAAGACCGGCGCATCGTGGTTTCCGGGAATCGCGACCAGCGGCGCGGCGAGCGATTTGACGAAACCGGCTGCCGCCGCGAATTCGCGCCGGCGTCCATGCTGCGTCAGATCGCCGGTCACTACGATGACGGAAGGCTCGACCCGTGCGACCGCATCGAGCAGCGCAGCAGCGGCTTTTGAGCAGTTGGCGCCGAAATGCAGATCCGACAGGTGAACGAGGCGGGTCGAGGGTTCTTCCGCGCTCGCAGCGTCCATTTTCAAACTCGCTCTTGTTTCAGGCGCGCTTGACGACGCGCAAAATCAGCAGGAGCGCGACCGCGCCAGCCGTCGCGCCGAGAATGCTGCCCAGAATGCCGGCGGTCGTGAAGATGCCGAGAGCGCCAAAAATTCCGCCGCCGACAACAGCGCCGAGAATACCGACGACGATGTTGCCGCCGAGCCCGAATCCATAGCCCTTGACGATGACGCCAGCGAGCCATCCGGCGACGGCGCCCACCAGCAGCCAAATCAGGATGCCCTCGATTGACATGATGAATTCTCTTCCCTTGTTGCGACTAAAACCCGTCAATGACCGGAAGGTTCCAACGCGGGCGCGCCAAGCCGGCGCCAAGTCGCGGCTGCGTTCGCTGTCCGTCTTGACGGTAGTAGGAGCGCGCTCAGGGCAAGGCCGCCGACTAAGGCACCGAACCCCAGCAAAACCATCGTGACGATGAACAGCATGGCGACCCCTCGATGACGAAGAGTAACCTTGCCCATTCAAACGCAGCCGGATTGGAAGCAATAATCTGGAGCGCAGCATGAAGATTGAAATCGCGAGCAAGCGTTATTCGCCTGAGGAGATCATTGGCAAATTGCGGTCTGCTGAGGTCTGGCTGGCGCATCGACGACGGTTCGGGCAGCGATGAGTCGTCTCCTTGACGGCATGGGCGGCATCTCTTGCGAGCACTGCAATATCGCCGCAAAATGCGACGCCGACGCACCACGTTGGTCGATCGTAGAGCCGCACGCCTGCGACGACGAGGCGGCGGCGCGACTGTGCCGCCTGACGGAGAAAATGATCGCAGCGGGTGGCCAGATCGACCCTTGTCACCCCAGCGTATTCCTGCTGATTTTCGGCTTGTCGAGGGGCGAATGCCGGCGCATGATTCAGCGCGGTTGATAGGCCTGCTCGGGCGCAGGGTGGGGACTGGAGCCGCCGATGCGAAACTTCAAATACCGCGCCTTCATTTCCTATAGCTGGAAGGACAAGGCGACCGCCGAACGATTGCATCGCGCGCTTGAAACCTTCCGGACGCCGAGGGCGCTCGGGGGCGAAAGTCTCGTTCCGATCTTTCGCGACCGCGATGAAGAAGCGGCGGGTGCAAGCCTCAAAGCTGCGATCGAAGACGCGATCGATAACTCTGAATTCCTGATCGTCGTCTGTTCGCCGAACGCCGCGGCAAGTCCGTGGGTCAACAGGGAGATCGCCTATTTTCGCAAGATGCGGACGCCAGCGAACGTCCTTTCCTATGTGATCGAAGGCGAGCCCGGCGCCGGGACTTTTCCCCCGGCGCTGCTCTACGAGACGACGGTCGACGGAGATCTCGCGCGCGAGCCGATCGAACCGCCGCTCGCCGCCGACGCGCGCGAGGAAGGTGATGGTGAGCGCCTCGCCCGTCTCAAGATCGTCGCGGCGATGCTCGGAGTCGGCCTCGACGATCTCGTGCGCCGCGACGCGCAGCGCCGCGCGAAACAAATGCGCGCCGCGCTCGGCGTCGTTTCCGCCGTCGCGCTGGGCTTTGCCGGTGTCGCCGCCTACGCCGTCGCGCAGCGCAATGAAGCCGTCGCGAGCGCCGAACGCGCGCGGCGCGAGGCGCTGAAGGCCGAGCGGACAAGCGAGTTCATGGTCTCCCTCTTCGAGGTCGTCGATCCGGGCGAGGCGCGCGGGCGCGAGGTGACGGCGAAGGAAATTCTCGACAAGGGCGTCAAGTCGATCGAGGCCGACCTTGCGGACGAACCGGACGTGCAAGGGACGCTGATGCACACGATGGGCCGCGTTTATACGGGGCTCGGCTTATATCCGGAGGCCTCGCGCATCCTCGGCGTCGCGCGCGACAAGCGCGCCGAGACGAAGGCCGACCCCGCCGACCTTTATGCGACCGAAAACGCGCTCGCCCGCGCGCTTTTTGAAAAAGGCGACCTCGACAAAGCCAAAAAGCTCTATTCGAAACTCGTCGCCGAGGCGGAAGCGGACTTGAAGCGCGGCGGCTGGCGCGCCGTCTACGCGACGGCCCTGGTCGGCATGGGGGAGACGGTTCTTTATGCGGACGATGCGGCGACGGCGCAGCCCTATTACGAGCGCGCGCGGGATTTGCTGGAGGCGCACGGGATGGGGGAATTGCGAGGAGACTGGCGGAGGCGTTGCAGGGTGCTTGGCCAGGGCTCATTCATTGAAATTGGTCAAAATATGAATCGGCAATTCGAAATCTCTATGAGGCGTTTGGTATTTATGCGAGACGGGACGACGACAACGGATATAAGGCGACCGCGATCATCAATGATCTTGCGCACGCTCACTATCGAAGCCGTGATTTGAAACAGGCGAAGCGGTATGCCTCTGAAGCGCTCCTACGCACGAGGGCGCTGCTTGGCGATATGCACCCGGAGACTCTCGTCAGCGAAAATAATCTGGCGAGATATGAGTTTGAGCTTGGCGAGGTAGCCAGCGCGGCCCGAAATCTTTCGAGAAAATCGTTACGAATATGAGGGCGATCGGTCAGGATGATGACTTTACTTTGTGTTTCCGCTGAATTCGCTAGGCGAATCAAGACTGGAATTAGGGGACATTCGACGCGGCGATTCAATCGCTGTCGGAAGCGTCGAAGCGTTCATCCAAGGACGAAGACAGAATGCTTGGCCCTATCAATCTTGAATTACGGCCGGGCGCCGTGTCTGACCGATCAGGCGATCAGCGGCTTGGAGCGAATAAATGCAGGTCGCGCGGCACTTGGCGATTACTATGAAAAAGATGACTGGCGATACGGAGCGGCCGATGAATTTGAAAGCCGTTGCCGAGCGGCGATCGGCCAAGATGGAAAGGCATTGGCGCTCGCGGCGTCTGGTCACGCCCGACTGCAACAGCAACTTGGCGCGGATCATTACTTTACGAGGCGCTCAAAGAAATGGAAGGATGGGTCGATCGAATGAGTATGCTTCCCGCCGCTCGTCCAGGCGAATGCCGGCATCCAGTTATTGCCGAGCGACGCCGTTCGAAGGAATGGGTTCCGGCGTTCGCCATGCTGAGCGGGGCTTCGATTTTCGCGCTTATTTTCGCTTCACTTGCCTGCGACCGCAATCGCGGCCGCGCCGAGGAGAAACAAGCCGGCCGCCGGCGGCAGCGGGATCTGGTTGATCGGCGGGCTGATGAGATCGCCGTTGCGGAACTTGAACAGGTAGTAGCCGTTCGACGGAAGGCCCGTGTCGGTATCGGTGCCGCCGACGGCCTGCGATCCGTCATTGATCTTGTTGCAGGCGAGCGCGGTCGCAGGGTTCGCGGAACTACAAGCGCTTGAGCCGCTCGACGTGTCGTCCGTTCCAAGATAGGCGCCCGGCACGCCCGCGCCGGGCAAGAAGGAAATAGCCGCCACTCCCAAGGTGACCCGCCGCCTGCGCGCCGATCGCGGAGGAATCCCAGTTGATCGTCTCATAGTTGAAGATGAGATCGAAATCGCCGGCGCCGAAATCGACGATGCCCATCTGAAATATGTTCGGCGCGGCATTCGGATCGCCCTCCGGCGTGAAACTGTCCCACGTGAACCAGAGCGAATTCGGAAATCCGACGCTCGCATCCGTCCAGCCGTATTTCAAAGAAACGGAATCCGTAATCGCGCCGTCGGCGAAAAACGGCGCGAAAGCCGGCGTCGTCAGATTGAAAAGCGGCGTCGCCGGGCCGTCGCTGATCGGCGCGCCGAAGCTGACGACTCCATTTTCGTTGACGAACATCGAATTATAGAATGTGCCGCCGATATTGATCGAAAATCCTTGCGTCGGAGTCGCTCCGCAAGACGAGTCGTAAATCCCGATTGGAATTGATACTGCGCCGTCGGTCGGGATTGCGCCGAATGTCCCATCGAAACTGCAGGCGGAAACGTTGCCGCCATCAGAGATTTTGCGCCGAGCTGACGCCTCCGGCGCGGAAATGACTGCAAAGATTGTGATCAGCAAGACGCTGGCGTTCAAAACTTTCATGGCTGGAGCACTCCGTTCCGAAACCTGAAGACAAGATCGTTCGAATTGTCGATCGACGCGCCGTTGAATCGATAGAAATTCGACGCGAGACGAAAGCCGACTTCGGCGCCGTTGAGCGGCATCACGGTCGGCTCCGTCAGCCCATAATTGAATTCAAGATCGAAGTCGCCGCCGCCGCGGTCATAGATCGCGATCTGGACGAAGCATCGTCGACCCGCCGGCGCACCGGGGCGCGTCGTGCCGGTCCAATCGACCTTGAATGCCCTCTCGCCGTCGAACCATCCGCGCGGCGACGTGTCATTCGCGAGATCGGGGTCTTCGTCAGGATCAATGCGACCTGGCCCCCAAGAGATTTCGCCGAGGCCGTCCGCCACGTCATGGGTTGAAATCATGTCCGTATAGAAGGGTGCGATCACCGGCTGGCGAATCGACGCGAGCGGGCGAGACGCGCTATCGCCGATCGGGAGCGGCGCGCCGAAGGTGGCGACGCCGTTTTCGCTGATGTAGAGGTGATCGACCGGTCCTTCGCCGAAATCGATCTCGAAGCCGATCGGGATAGCGCAAGGTCCGCCCGCCGCATCGCATTGCGCGTTGCTGCGCAGATCGACCTCATTGTAATGCCAGCCATTGCCGGAAAGCAGGTAGGTGACGGGGCCACCGTCGACGACACGCTTTCGCGCCTGTGCCGTCGTCGCTACCACGACACTACCGCCGCCGCCGTCAATCCCAAGATTGCTGATTTACTGCGCATAACAGTCCCCACTATCACTGAGCCGTCCGAGGCGGACGGTCTTCGAAACAGGGCGGGATGGTAACAGCAAAATCCGACACTGCTAGAAGTTTTTCGGACCAACATCAGCTGCGCAGGCGTCGTTCTGCACTCGCGCCGCCAGGTTGAAATTTCTCGAAATATGCACGGAACCGGCCGGCGCCTAAGGTGTTTCTTCGCCCAATTCGTCTTGTTGGGGGTAGATTAAGCCAGCATTAGAAGGGGTCGGACGCTCACGGCCGGCCCCTTCACTATTCAAATGAGTGACCAAACGCGGCTCAGATCAGATCCAGTACGGCTGCTCATCCGAGTGTCGCTCATTCGAGACTTATAAGCGCTTCATAGAACCTCGATTGCAGGCGCCCTCGATGTGACGTTTCCCAAGAGAACTCGGACCGTTGATGCGATAATTTTCTCGTTATCGAGATTGAATCACCGTCTCTGACAACAAATGCCCCAGCATTTGATCGGGCGTCCGCAACAGTGGAAGTTCCCGCCAACAATTATGTCCGCTGGAAATTATCCGTCCAACTGCCGCCAATTGCTACGAACAGATCAATGGCGGCGGAGAGGCGGTCCAGACGTCCTTGAACCAGCGTGTCCGACGCGTTGAAAAACGTTGTTTGCGCATTGAGCAGGCTGGTCAGGTCGTCCTGTCCGGACTTGTAACGCACTTCCGCAAGAGACAGCGCCTTTGCAGAGGCGTCACGGGCCGCATTCAATTGGGTTTCCCGCGCCTTCGCGGTCGCCAGCGCGCTGAGGCTGACATCGACGTCGCGGAGAGCGTTAATCGTCGCCTGTCTATAGCGCGCGATCTGCTGATCGGCGCGCGCATCCGCGCCTTCGAGCGAACCCTCAAGGCGCCCGGCGCTGAATATCGGCGCAGAAAGCGATGCCGCGAGCGAGCCGAGCACGCTTACGCCGCCGGTAAGAGGAGCAGCGGCGGCGGCGCCAAGATCGATCGACGGAAAGAACGCCGCCCGCGCGGCAGCGACATTGGCATCTGCGGCGCGCAATTGCGCCTCTGCGCTGAGGAGGTCGGGCCGCCGCAGCAGGAGATCGGAGGGAAGGCCGGGATTGATCGCCGGAGGTGATAAGGAAAGAATATCGCCCTCGGGAGCTTTGTATCCTTGCGGCGTGCGGCCGACGAGGATCGCCAGCGCAGTCTCAAGGCTGGTCAATTGCTGTTCAAGCTGCGGCAGCCGCGCGCGGGCGTTTGCAAGCGCCGCCTGCTGACTTGCAAGGTCAAAGCGGGCGACGGCGCCCGCGCTAAAGCGTGTCTCAACGATTTCGAATATGCGCTCTGAGATTTCGAGATTGGCGCGCGCGGCAACGAGGCGCTCGCGAATGGCGAGAATTGAAAAATAGGTGAAGGCGACATCGGATTCGACGGTGAGTTCGAGCGCGCGCTGTTCGAAAAGCTGGGATTCATACGCCGCCCTCGCCGCCGCCCTGCCCGCCCGTTGCTGACCGAACAGGTCCAGCTGATAGGAAGCCGACCCGCGCGCAGCCGCTGAAAAATCATCGAAGCCATCATCTGAATTTGACGATGCAGACGCGCCGGCGGACAACTGCGGAAAAAGCGTTGCGTTTGCCGCCTTGACTTGCGCGCGAGCCGCCCTGACGGCGGCGAGGCCGCCGACGATGTCCTGATTGGCCGCGATAGCGTCCGTCGTGAGTTTATCAAGCGCGGGATCGCCGAAGGTGCGCCACCAGTCGACGTTGGCATTCCTCGCCATCGCGTTGGCGCCGGCGTGATCAAAGGCGGTCGGAAGTTCCGTCAGCTCCGAGGCTGGGGGCGACGCTGTCGCGCAGGCGCTGAAAACTATCGCTGCGGATAACAGAAAGCATCTCTTCATCGCGGTCACTCCGAAGCCAGCGCAATGACGGGATCAAGACGCGCCGCCTTTCGCGCCGGCATAAAACCGAACAATAGACCTATCGCCAGCGCTGACATGAACGCGATGATTGCGGGAGCGGGCGTGATCGCAATCGACATGCCGCTCATACCGAGGGCGAGCGAAACGCCAAGTCCGAGCAACACGCCAAGGAAGCCGCCAAGGCCGCAGACCACCAACGCCTCGGTGTTGAACTGAATCATGATGTCAGACCGGCGAGCGCCTGTCGCCATCCTGACGCCGATTTCGCGCGTTCTCTCGGTGACGCTCACCAGCATGATGTTCATAACGCCGATACCGCCGACAATCAGCGAGATCGCCGCGACTGAACCCAATAACGCCGAAAAGGCGTTCTGCGTCTGCTCAACGGAATCGAGAATTGAAGCGGTGTTGCGCAGCTGAAAGTCCTCAGTTCCATGACGCGAAAGCAAAAGAGCATGCGCCGCAGCCTCGGTTTCGCTAATGCGCTTCACGTCGCCGACAGCGATTGTTATCGACGAAAGGTAGTTTTGCCCGAAAAGCCGCATCATGCCTGTGGACAACGGAACTAGCGCGACGTCGTCCATGTCTTGGCCCCAGGAGGTCGCTCCCTTCGGCGAAAGGACGCCGGCGACCTCGAATGGCGCGCCGCCGATAAAGACGTATTGGCCGACGGCGGCGTCCGGGTTTCCATACAAATTCTGCGCGACGGTCTGACCGAGAACGACTACGGCGGCTCGCCGCGTCTCATCGTCCTTCGTGAAGAAGGCGCCGGATTTCATCGACCAGCTCTGCGCGACCGGCCAATCCGCCGTCACGCCATCGATCGTTGTTTGATAATCCGTACTGGAGATGCGCAAGGTCTGACGCCCGCTGCGCGTCGGGACCGCGGCAATTACATTGTCCAGCTCGGCGATGCGCTCTGCATCGTCGACCGTCAGCGTCGCAATAGCGTCTCCTCTCATCCTTGTTCCAGGCGCCCCAGGCCGTGCGAAGAGCAGGTTTGCGCCCATCATCTGGATGCTCTGAACGACCTGCTTCTGGCTGCCCTCGCCTATCGCAAGCATGGCGACCACCGCGGAGACGCCGATTACGACGCCGAGGAGCGTCAATGCAGTCCGGAACAAATTAGCCCGCAAAGACCGGAAAGCCGTCTTTACCGCCTCGCTGATCTGAAGCAATGGGGAAGGCGTTTCGACATTGATTGCGAAAGCGGGCGCGTTGACCACAGCATTTCCGGCGCCGGCATCGGAAATAATACGCCCATCCGCAAGCGTAATTATGCGGCGCGCCCGAGCCGCGACTGATTGATCATGCGTAATGATCACAATGGTCCGGCCGGCCGCATTCAGCTCGTCAAAGAGCGCCAGCAATTCTTCGCTCGAAGCTCGGTCCAGGGCTCCCGTCGGCTCATCAGCAAGGACGACTTCCGCGTCGTTCATCAACGCGCGTGCGATCGCGACACGTTGCTGTTGCCCGCCGGAAAGCTGGGTCGGCCGATGATGCCCGCGATCGCCGACGCCGAGCTTCGTCAGAAGATCTCGCGCCCGCGCCCGTCGGGCGCTTAGAGACAGGCCGGCGTAAATCGCCGGCATTTCGACATTCTCGCTCGCGGAGACTGTTGCAAGGAGGTTGTAACGCTGAAAGACGAATCCGAACGTGTCGCGCCGCAGGGCCGCGAGCCTATCCGGATCGAAAATCGACACATCGCGGCCGCGAACAAAATAGGTTCCCGAAGTCGGCCGGTCGAGACAGCCTAGGATGTTCATCAGCGTTGACTTGCCCGACCCTGACTGGCCGACGATCGCGACAAATTCCCCGGCGCTGATTGAAAGGCATACGTCGTCGAGTGCGCGCACTTCCGTTTCGCCGCAACCGTAGACTCTGCAGACCTTCTCGAGACGAATTAACTCCGACATGGCCGCGCTCCTCACCTTGGTCCGCGGCGACCCATGCCAGGCGGGCGTTGGGCGGGCTGCGCACCGATTGTGGAAGGCGCGGCGGCGTTTTTTGCCGTTTCGCCGATAATGACGACATCTCCGGGCTGCAACCCGAAAAGAATTTCCGCCTGCGTGCGGGTTTTCAATCCGACCAGCACCGAGCGCGCCTCCGGACCGCCATTCTCCATGACGCGCGCCGTCATCCGCGTCGCGCCCGGGTGCCTCGCCAACGCTTCGCGCAGTTTTGCGCGCACCGCCGCAGTTCCGGGGTCCACTTTGCGACGTTCCCCGCCTTCACTTGCTTGCGCGCTTATCGGACCGATTTGGCCCCCGTCCCTTCGCGCATCGTCGCCGTTGCGCCTGCGTTCACCGCCGCGCCGGCTCTCGCTGAGAGCGGCCATCGGCGCGAGGACGGCGTTTTTCGCTTCGCCCGACACGAAAAAGACCTGCGCGGTCATTTCGGGCTTCAGGAGATCGTTCTTGTTGTCGACATCGAGAAGGACTTTGTAGAGCACAACGTCATTCAGGACTTCGGGCTGCGGCAGAACCTGACGAACTCTGGTCAGCCAGCGCTGGTCGCCGCCGCCGAGCGTCGTGAAATATGCATCCTGTCCTTTTTTCACCCTGAGTACATCGGCTTCCGAGACGTCGGCCTCGACCGTCATCAGCGAAAGATCAGCTATCCGTAGAATGGTCGGAGTCGTCTGGTTCGCATTCAGGGTCTGTCCCTCGACTGCCGATTGCGAAACGACCGTACCCGACATCGGCGCGTAGATTTTGGCATATCCAAGACTTGCAAGGTCCGCTTCGAGCGTTGAATTTTGCCGCTCAATTTGAGCGGTCAGCTGGTCAAGCCTGGCCACCTGGATTTTTCGATCTGCGATTGCAGCTTGGTACTCCGCCTGCGATATCGCCTCGGCCTTGTAGAGCATGTCCGCGCGAGCCGCATTCGCCTTTGACAGCTCGAGCGAAGCCTCTTGCTGGGCGAATGACGCCCTTAGCTCATCGAGCTGCGCACGATCGGAGTCGACTTTGGCCATCGCGAGCGTTTCGTCAATTTGGGCCAGCAGGTCGCCCTTCGAGACCTGGCCACCGACCTCGACTAGAAAACTCTTCAACTGTCCGGACACCTGTGCGCCGACATCGACATAATCTTTCGGCTGAACCTTGCCGGCCGCGGAAATCGTCAATTGAAGGTCGCCGCGCGTTACTTCAGCGGTTATGAATTGCGGTTGAGAGGGCCGTAATGTGAATGCAGTCGCCCCGCCAACGACGACAATCACTGCGATGGCCGCGAGAAAAAGCCGTCGATGCGTGTTCCGACGAATTACGCCAATAGGGCCCGGCATTGCGCTGCACCTCTTTCGGTCGCGCCGTCACGGCATTCGACGCCAAGAGTTATACGAAGGAGCTCACGGACTCCGTTGCGAAATGCGGAGGTCCTTTCGAGGTGATACGGTGGCTAAATTGCGGCGTTGGCCTTCAAGCCGCCTTGGCCGGGCCATTGTCGACATGACTGGCGGCGCGAGATTCGATCGGCAGGCTGGCGCCGGAACGTTATCCGACGCCATTTGCCATCGGCGACGCGAACTTCGAAAAAGGGGGCGGAGATTTGAGGCGGGAAGCGCCCATTTGGGTGACCCCGAATCTTCTCCCGTTCTATTCGTCGACTTGCAATTCCGGGCATTTCGCCCGCAACAGGCGCGATTTGGGCCGCGCAAACCGAATCCAGGATGAATTTGGAGCCTCGCTGGCGGACAGGGTGGGATTCGAACCCACGAGACGCTTGCACGCCTACACGCTTTCCAAGCGTGCGCCTTCGACCGCTCGGCCACCTGTCCGTCGATCCCGAAACGCCGAGGCGTCCGAAAACGGGCGCATCTATACAGCCGGAGCGGGTCTTCGCAAGCGCGCCGGCCCCTTATCAGGGATTTGCGCAGCGGTCGGGCCTCCGGTATTCTGGGGGCTCGACAGGGACCAGAGGGGCATTGAGTATGGCGGCGTTCCGCTTCGTTTCGTGGATACTTGTTGCGGTCGCGATCGCGCTTTTGGGCGCCGACGCCGTTTCATCGATGGAGGCCGGCGAACCGGTCATCCGGACGTCGGCTGAAGTTCTGGCGCTCATCGGGATTAACGGTCCCGCTGTCGCCGAGAATTCGCCGGGCGGCCTCGCCAAGGCGCTCGGCACCGTGCTGAACCTGCCGCTTTGGGCGGTGGTCGGGCTCATCGGCGTCGTCATGACGCTGATCTTCCGCCCGATGGAATAACCGGGAAGCGAGCCTTCATGAAACGATTGGTCGGGATCGCCGCGGCGCTGGTCGTCGCGGGCGGCGGCTTTGCGCTGGTGAAATTCGACTCCATGGCGGGCGTCGGCGTCGGCTACATGACGAAGATCGCCTGTTCGGAACTGTTCGTCGCGGACCGCGACGCGATCACAGTGCTCAAGGATGAGTTCAACGACATTTCGCCGATCCTCGATCGCGTGCGGCTGAAGATCGACACCGACAATCGCACCGTGTCCGGATCAGCGTTCGGCTTGGGTCGTGCGAAAGCAATCTATCGCGACGGCTATGGCTGCACGCTTCAGCGCGGCGGCGCGCCGGACGCCCTGCCCGCGCTCGCGGCGGTCGCGGAGAACCCCCTGCCGGACGCTTTCGCCGGATCATCCGGCGCGCGCGCCGATATCGACGACGCCGCAATTGAAGCGGCGCTTGATGCGGCTTTCGCTGATCCGAAGGTCGGGACGCGCGCAATCCTCGTCGTCAGGGACGGCGCCGTCGTCGCCGAGCGATACGCCGAAGGCTTTTCCGCGGCGACGCCCTTTCTTTCCTGGTCGATGGCGAAAAGCGTCACCGCGACGATGGTCGGCGCCGCCGTTCATCTCGGGTTTTTGGACCTTGCCGCGCCGGCGCCGGTCGCCGAATGGGCGAACGACAGGAAGCGCGCGGCAATCGACTGGAACGACATGCTGCAGATGCAGACGGGTCTTGCCTTCAGCGAGATTTACGAAGATCCGTCTTCGGACGTTTCCGGGATGCTGTTCCGATCGCGCGACGCCGGCGCTGTCGCGGCCAAAAAAAACCTGAAGCATGCCCCCGGCTCGTTCTGGGATTATTCGAGCGGCACCACCAATCTCATCCAGCGGACTTTGCGCGAGACGCTCGACGCCAATGACGTCGGCTATCACACTTTCGCGCGGGACAAACTCTTCGAACCGCTCGGCGCCGCAAGCTTCGTCCTCGAATCTGACGCCTCAGGGACATTTGTCGGCTCTTCTTTCGTTTATGCGACAGCGCGCGACTGGGCGAAGCTGGGGCTTCTTTATCTCAACGACGGCGTGCATGAGGGCGTCCGCCTGCTTCCCGAGGGGTGGAGCCGATATGTCGCAACGCCCGCCTCGGCGTCAGACGGGGAATACGGCGCGCAATTCTGGCTTAATCATCCGGGTAAGGATGGGCGCGGGAAATACATGCCGGGCGTTCCGGACGACGCCTATCTGATGTCGGGGCACGAGGGCCAATACGTGCTGATCATACCTGACAAGAACATGGTGATCGTCAGAACCGGCATGACGCGGGGGGCGAAGCCGATGCCGATCGTCGCGCCGACTTTCGCGGCGATCTATGCGGCCGTCCGGTGAAGGGGCCTTGGGCGGACAGGCAAGCGCCAAGCCTTGAGGAATTCGACGGGCTTGCGCGCGAGGCCTTCGCAAGTCTTCCTTCCGAATTTCGCGCGCTCTGCGGCGACGTGATGATCCACGTCGCGGATTTCGCGGACGAGGAGATCCTAAGCGACATGGGATTTGAGGACCCCTTCGACCTGACGGGCCTTTATGAGGGCGTCGATCTGACAAGCCGGTCGCTCGACGATGTCGCCGGGCCCAATCATGTCCATCTCTACCGCCAGCCGATCCTCGCGGAATGGATCGATAATGGCGAAACGACCCTTGGCGAGCTTGTCCGTCACGTCCTGGTGCATGAGATCGGCCATCATTTCGGCCTTTCCGACGAGGACATGGACCGGATCGAAGACGCGCAATAGCGCTCGGTCTCGCCGAAAGGCCCTGCTTTTTGCGCTGCGCCCTGTGTGGAATTTCTGCCTTTCATGCGGTCTCCAGACCGGAAAGGCGCCCTTTGCTTCTGGTATTGGCAGGGCTAATTTTCCAGCGCGAGGACGTTTGTTCCGCCTGCGATCAGATGAAACGCCAGTCGGCGGGCGCGCGGCTTCGCAACGCAAGGAGCTGATCCTTTCGTGGCGCATGCGACAGCCAGCGGTGAACCGGACGGTCGCGAAATCCTGATTGTCAAAGAGCCTTCGGAACGCGGCGGGCCGCCTTCCGAACTATCACCATCAGAACTGGGGAATTCCGTCGCTCGTTCAAGCAGCGATTTGCTTGCATTTTCGCACTGTTACTCGCGCCGCAGGCGAATTCGTCCGGGCGCAGCGAATCGCTTGTCGTGCTGGCGCGGTCACCGCCCGTCGCTGCGCTCGAATTTCCGGTGCAACAGATCCTTGGCCGCCTCCGGGCCGTAATCGATTTGCGCTAACAGGCGCTCCCGGTCGAGCTTTCGAAACTGCTCGACGAAATCATCGATGACGCCCGATGGGAACCCCATATGATCGAGCGCGCGTCTTGCGACGAGAAGGCTCGATTCCAGCGTTTCGCGAACGATCTTGCTCGGCGCGAGTTTTCTCAGCTCAATCTCGTGCAAGCGGTCATGCGCGACCGCGACGATGTAGAGATTGGGGAAGCGCTGGCGGAGCGCCGCGACCGCGTGATTGACCGCGTCGCGGTCATCCATGCAGAAAATGACGGCGCGCGCGTCGGCGGCGCCGGCGGTCGTCAGCGTGTCGAGACGCGCCGCGTCGCCATAATAGACCTTGAAGCCGAAACGCTCCGCGTTGCGAATGTGCGACGGGTTTTTGTCGATCGCGATGACGTCGATGGCGGCGGCGGAAATCACCTGCGAGACAATCTGTCCCATACGGCCGAAGCCGGCGATCACGACATGACCCTTGCCGGCGGGCGGCCCTTCGAGTCCTTCGGAGGATTCCTCTTTCGTCGGCGAGAATTGGCGGGCCGCCATCATCGCGAAGGGCGTCATCGCCATCGAAATCGTGACAATCGCGGACATCAGCGTCGCCTGGTTCGACGTGAAGAGCGCGGTGTCGGCGCCCAGACTGAACACGACGAAAGCAAATTCGCCGCCCTGGCTGAGGACCGCGCCGGTCAGGAGCGCGTCCGGCCGCGCCGAGCCGAAGGCGCGCGCAAGGGCGTAAAGGAGCGAGGCCTTCACGGCGACGAGGCCTACAGCGCCGCCGATGACGAGGAGCCATTCTCGCGCGATGAGGTGCAGATCGAGCCGCATGCCGATCGAAATGAAAAACAGGCCGAGAAGTAGACCGCGAAACGGCTCGATGTCGGTTTCAATCTGATGTCGGTAGGCGGACTCGGCGAGGAGCGCGCCCGCGAGGAAGGCGCCAAGGCCCATCGGAAGGCCCGCCCAGGAGACGGCGAGCGACACCGCCGCGACAAGAAAGAGCGCCGTCGCGGCGAACGCCTCGCGCGAGCCAGAGCTCGCGACCGCCCGAAGCGCCGGGTTGAGCGCGAACTTCGCCGCCGCAACGATCCCGACGATGACGACGCCCGCCTTGATCGCGCCGAACCAGCCATTCGCAAGATCGATGTCTTGTCCCCCGGCGGCGGCGCTCGCCGCGAAGGGGATCGCGGCAAGGAGCGGCACGACCGCGAGGTCTTGCATCAAAAGGACGGGAAAGGCGCGCGTTCCATAGGGCGCGTTGAGCTCGCCGCGATCCTTCATGTATTGCAGCGCGAACGCCGTCGATGAAAAAGCCAGCGAAACGCCCGCGATCGACGCGGCCGCCGCCGGCATCACGCCCGTAAACACGAAAAGACAGGCGACGACGGTTGCCGTCAGCACCATCTGCGCCGCGCCAAGTCCGAATATGTCGCGGCGAAGCGACCACAGGCGCGTCATCGACAATTCGAGCCCGATCACGAAGAGAAAGAGAACGACGCCGAATTCGGCAATGTGAAAGACGCCTTCCTCCTGGCGGAGAAGATTGAGCGCATAGGGGCCGACGGCGACGCCCGCCGCCAGATAACCGAGGATCGAGCCGAGCTTGAATTGATTGAATATCGGCACCGCGATCGCCGCCGCGCCAAGATAGGTCGCCGACTGGATCAGAAAGTCGCCGCTGTCGTTCGCCATCTGAAAACTATGCGTGATGCGCCCGCTCGAGGCAAACGCCCGCAACGCGCTCCCGTTGACAACGGGAACGAGGACCGCCGAATTTTCGGATAAGCAGAACGACGACGCGCCGAAAGGCTCGAAGCAGGATCGCGGCGGCTCGCCGATCAGTCTTCCTGAAGCGCCTTGTTCGACACTTCGGCGATCGGCTTCAGGAGATAGGCGAGCACGGTTCGCTTGCCGTTGAGGACGTCGACCTCCGCCGCCATGCCGGGCATCAGCGGCAAGGCGCCGTCCCGCGTCTTGAGCGCCGACTCGCTGAGGCGGACCGTGATCAGGAAATGCCGGTCGCCCGTCTTCTCGTTTTCGATCGCATCGGGGCTGATCGTTTCGATTTTCCCGTCGATCGCGCCATAGGTCGAGGAATCATAGGCGCTGACTTTGATGCGCGCGTCCTGTCCAATGCGCAGAAAGCCGATGTCCGCCGGCTTGATCTTCGCTTCGACGAGCGGCGTGTCGCCGTCTGGAACGACCTCGACGATCGTCTGGCCGGGCTGCACGACGCCGCCGATGGTCGCGACGAGCACGCGATGGACGATGCCGTCGATCGGGCTCTTGACCGCGGTGCGGTCGGCGCGGTCGCGCAGCGTCGGCAAATCGCCCGAAACGCCCGTCATCTCGCCTTTCGCCTTGGCGAGTTCGTCGGCGATCGCGGCGAAATAGGTCGATTTGATGCGTTCGATCTCGCTGTCGGCGCTCCGGAGCGCGATTTCCGCGCGCTGTTTTTCGCCGAGCGCCGCCGCTTCGCGCTGGCGTGACCGGATCAATTCGAGTTTCGGTTCGATGCCCTTGCGGACGAGCGGCTCGATGATCGCAAGTTCCTGCTGCGCCAGCGAATGCGTGTCTTCGGCGAACTGCAGCGCCGAGCGCGCTTCGTCGAGCTTGCCGGTTTCGATCGCGAGCGCCGACTCGAATTCCTGCTTGCGCGCGTCAAAGAGCATTCGTTCGTTGGCGACGATGTCTGGCGCCGATGATTCAAGGTCGTTCGAGAAAACGAGCGGTTTCCCCGCGGTCGCCGCTTCCAGTCGCGCGATGCGCGCGGCGACGAGATTGTACCCTTCACGCCCACGGCTGAACTGGGCGTTCATCTGGGTCGGATCGACCTTGACGAGCACTTGTCCCTTTTTGACGCGGACGCCCGGTTTGACGAGAATTTCCTCGATGATGCCGCCTTCGAGATACTGGACCTGCTGAAGGTGGTTCGACGGAACGATGCGCCCCTCGCCGCGGGTCACGCGGTCGAGCTTGGCGATCGACGCCCAAAGGAGCGAAATGAACAAAAGCCCCGCGATCGCATAAAGGAGATACTGCGCGGCCTTCGAGGGCTCGATCGGAAGCTCGTCATCGATGCTGATTTCTGTCGACAGGGCGTGGGTCATCTGGCGGCTCTGATGGCTCTGACGTTAGGCGCGGAAATCTCGCGGGGCCCCTGCGGCCCCTGGATCGCCGGCGGCGCATTGGTCATGGAGCGGATGATGTCTTCCGGCTTGCCGTCGAGAACGATCTGGCCGCGATCAAGCACGATGATGCGGTCGACGAGTTTCAGCATCGACATCCGGTGCGTGACGAGCAGCAGCGTCCGGTCGGCGGTCGCGCGGCGAAGCCGCCCGATCATTTCCGCTTCCGCCTGGCTGTCGAGCGCCGATGTCGGCTCGTCGAGAAGAAGCACCGCCGGCTTCGTCGCCAACGCCCGGGCGAGCGCAATCGACTGACGTTGCCCGCCGGAAAGCCCCTCGCCGCGTTCGCCAAGCCGCTGATCATATCCAGCTTCCGTAGAGCCGACGAATTCATGAACGCCGGCGATCTTCGCCGCTTCGAGAATGTCGTCGTCTGAAATTTTCTCGAGGCCGAGCGCGATGTTATCCTTGATCGACCCGGTGAAAAGGCAAACGTCCTGGAGAACGGCGCCGATATGCGCGCGCAGGTCCGTCGGATTGATCTGGCGAATGTCGGTGTCGTCGACGAGCACCTGTCCTTCGGTCGGCTCGTAGATGCCGAGCGCGAGGCGGATGATCGTCGACTTGCCGGACCCGTTGCGGCCGAGCACGGCGACGCGTTCGCCTTCCTCGATCGTGAAGCTCGCTCGGTCGAGCGCTTTCGCCTTTTGGCCGGGATAAGAGAAGCTGACGTCGCGGAACTCGATCTTGCCCGCAAGCGTGCTGCGTTTCAGATAATCGCGCGTTGGATCGACCTCCGACCGGGAGGCCATCAATTCGTCAAGCGCCTTGTAGGAGGACATGGCGCCGGCGAGGCGCCCGAGGAGGCCCGCGACTTGCGCCAGCGGCGCCATCGCGCGTCCCGTCAAGATGACGCAGGCGATGAGCCCGCCCATTGAAAGGGAATGCGCGCCGACCATCAAGACGCCGGCGACGACGACGCCGACCTGCGCGCCTTGCTGCGCGAAGCCGGAGAAGTTGACCGCGAGCTGATTGATGAAGCGCCCGACGGTCGCGATTCGCGCGTGCTTCAAGACGCCGTCTCTCCAGCGGCGGCGCATCAGATCGCCGGCCGCGACGCTCTTCACCGTTTCAAGCCCGGACAGAGTTTCAATGAGGACCGAGTGCTTGATGTGTCCCTCGTGCATGGCGCTTTTGGTGTTGCGCATGATGAGCGGCTGGGTCACCAGCGCGATGATCATCGCGCCGAGCACGCCGATCAGCGGCACCATGGCGATCGGCCCGCCGATGAGCGCGATCGCGCCGATAAAGATGAAGATGAACGGCAGATCGACGACCGCGGTCAGCGTCGCGGACGAGAAGAAATCGCGGAGATTTTCAAATTCCTTGACGAGACCCGCCGTTGCGCCGACGC
Organism: Ilumatobacteraceae bacterium; assembly: GCA_963779295.1. Taxonomy (GTDB): domain Bacteria; phylum Actinomycetota; class Acidimicrobiia; order Acidimicrobiales; family Ilumatobacteraceae; genus JAENVT01. Next base: position 36,797 of record CAVZXO010000008.1, on the reverse strand, counting down.
CGCCCTTGCGCGCGTCGAGGCGCATCGCCATCAGATTGTCGAACACTCTGGCGCCGACGACGGCGTCAAGCCGCTGGCCCGCGACATCGATGAAATAGCCGCGCAGCGACTTCAGAATGAAGTCGAAAAGATGCGCGAAGAGAACGCCGACCGTCAGCGCGACCAGCGATTCCATCGCATTGTTGGGAATGACGCGATCATAGACCGTCATGATGAAGAAGGACGAGATCAATCCGAGCAGATTGACGAAAAACGCGGCGAGAATCGTCTGTCCGTAAATTCTCGAATTGCCGAGAAGCGGACCGAGGAGCCAATGCTTCGTCGAAGCGATGTCGCGAATGATCGACCTGACGCTACTCATTGGCGGCCTGCCTGTCCTCGTCGCGCGGCGAGAAGAACCGCATGAGGTCGCCCGTGAACTCCATCAGCTCGTACGAGGCCATGTCGCGGTCCGCGACGCCGGAAAGATAGCCGACGCCCGCTTCGAACCAGTCGTTCTCCGCCTGGATGACGTCCGTGAGATCGCCGCGCGAGGCGCGGAAGCGTTCGGAGACGAGCGAGCGCGCTTCATGGTTGGCGATGAGCGCCGCTTCCAGCGCGGCAAGGCGTTGGTTCGCGGAATTGCGCCGCTCAAACGCGATCGCCGCATCGCGCTCAATCTCGAGACGCACGCGGTCTTCTTCCGAACGCTGCCGCTCGGCGTCATGCTTGGCGCGCGAAATCGACGCGCCGCGGGCGCCCCCGGCGAAAAGGTCGTAGGAAAGGTTGACGCCCGCGCGGACGTCATAGTCTTCCGCGCCGTTAAGGACGTCATAGCTCGATCCGGTGACGCTGGCGCGAATTTCAGGGAGGCGCGCGGCCTTGGCGGCGCTTTTTTCAGCCTCGACGCTTTCGGTGCGCGCGCTGGCGGCGGCGATGATGGGGTTTTTCTGAAACGCGAGCGCGATCGCTTCATCGCGCGAGCGCGACGGCGAGGCTTTCGTAATTCGGCAGCAGCAACGTCGCGGGCGCTTCCTTGAAATATTCGAAATACCGCACGTCGGCGATGCGCGCGCTTTCCTCGATCTGGGCGAGGCGCGAGCGGGCGGCGGCGAGGCGCGCCTGCGCGCGGAGCACGTCAGCCGCGGACGCCGGCGCCGAGGCGCTCACGCTCCTTGATGTTCGCGACCAGCTTTTCGTGATGCGCGACATACTGCGCGCCGAGCGCGAGGATCGCTTGATGGACGGCGACGTCGTGATAGGCGGAGAGCGCGCCGAGCGCGAGTTCGTTAATCCGGGCTTCGATCGTGCGCGCGCTTTCGCGATGGCGCGCTTTGGCGCTTCGGATGCGGGCGAAGGCCGCGCCGCCGTCGAACAAAAGCTGGCTCGCGGTGACGCCGACATTGACCTGTTCGTCGGGGCGGAGCGACTCGACGACGTTGGTCGTGCCAGATTCGAACCGTCGCGCGATCACATAGTCCGCGTCGACATTGGCCGAGAGGCGCGGATAAAGCGCGGCGCGCGCCGCTTTGGTGTCGGCTCTCGCCATCGCCGCCTGCGAGGTTTGTGCGGCGAGCACCGGGTGGCGGGCGACGGCCGCCTGGATCGACCGATTGAATTCTTCATTCGCGCCGAGGCCGTCGACGACATAGCCGGCCTGACCAAGCGCACGGGCGAGAGCGGGCTTCGACGCCGCCTCTTCAGCCGGATAAAGGGAGCCTTGCGCCGCAATTGCTGGCGGAGCGACCGCCAGCGCCGCTGCCGCCGCACAAGCCAGCAGGCTAATCCCAGGCCGCACCATCACCCTCCGCACCGACCAATCCCATGGTTAACGAATTGAGGATTAGGCGGAGTGTGTAGACAAATTCTTAACCACGAATTCCGGGGGCCGGGTCCGCCGGTGAATTATCCTTCATTTTCGGGCTTGCGGGCGTATTGGCGCAAATGCGCGGGAAGCTCCCGGGCGGGAGCGCTCCAGACCGGCGCGCGCGCCGGGGTCGGGACTTCGTTTGCAGGCGTCACCGCCTCAGGGGGGCCTTTCGGGGCCAATGCCGCCGCTTCTGCGGTCATGGCGGCGACCGAGCGGGCGATGCCGACGCATATCCCGCAAAGGAGCCAGTGGACTTCCGCGATCTGGGCGATGACGTTTGTCGTCGTCGCGAGAACGAGCATTACGCCGACGAGCGCGGCGACCCAGGCCTGACAATAGATCGCCAGCTCGTCGTCGATTTTCCGCGCCTCTCCGATCGCGCGCCAGGCGCTCCAGAGCGCGAGCCCGGTAACGCCGAGAAAAAGACCGAGGCCGACAAGGCCCTTGTCGAGCGCAACCTGCAGATAGGCGTTCACGATGTCGATGATGCCCTGTCCCTGAAAGAGGGACTGCATCGCTTCAGTCTCCTTGTAGTTCTCCGACCCGAACCAGGGATTTTGCTGGACAACCTGCAAGCCGACGTCAAAGAGACGCGCGCGGTAGTCGATGTTGCGTTCCTCGACGTCGCCGATGAAGGGCAGCATGTCGATCAGCTGACCGCCGAGTGGAGTCACGGCGATCGCGGCGACCCCGGCAATGCCGATCAATCCGAGGCGGACGAGGCTTGTCAGCGGTTTCTTGTCGGTCGCCGCGTGGACGATGACCGTCAGGATGGCGCCGATCCACGGCCCGCGCGAGAATGTCGAGATCAAGCCCCCGGCGAGCGCGACATATCCGAGCCTTGCCGGCAATTTCCTGGTCGCGGACGCGATCAGCGCCGGCAACAAGGCGACGGCGACGACAAGAAACAGGCCGAACGTGATCGGCCCGAAGACAGATCCGTAGGCGCGCAGGAACCCTTCGCGCGCAAGATACCGTGCGAAAAAGTAGATGTCCCAATTGTCGACCGCCACCTTGTAGATGTGCCAGTTGAGAATGACCTCCGCGACGCCGACGCCGGAGAGCGCAATCATCGGAACGACATAGGCGAGAGACGCCAGTTTCAGTCGCTCCGTCGTCCACTTCATTCGGCTGAAGACGAGATAAGGGCCAAGCGAGGTCAGCAAGAACGCCGTCGCGCGCCTGACCCCGTTCGTCGCCGAAGTCTCCCGGAACGCAAGCGCCACCGAAACGAGCGCGAACAGGATAAAACAGTAATCGGCAAGCCTGCCGATCTTCGCATACGCGCCGTGCTCGTTCGGCCGCAGCAAAAGCGGCCACAAAAGGACGACGATCAGGACGTTGAAAGGATACAGCGAAAGAAAATTCTGGATCGGCCCGATGCCGGGCACATAGGCGTCCGCCGCCGGAATTGCGAACAGCACCAGCAGAAATACAGCAGGTTTGAATTTCTCGGCGGCGCCGAGCAGGAGCGCGATCGAAGCGACCGCAAACAGCATCGCCCAGAAATTCGGAATGAGGAACGCCGCGACCGTCGTCGCAAGATAGATGTTGCGCAGCCGATCGATCGTCGCGGGCGCGACGACGTCGCTGAACGCCATGCGCGCGAACACGAACGCGCCGAGCGACATTGTCAAAACGACGGCGAGCGCCTTCAGCGCCTCGAACATCATGGCTGGCGGCCTCTGGACGCAATCACACCGCGATCTCCCATTCGCGCGCGCAATCGAACCCGTAAACGTCGCGCAGACGCCTGAGATCCGGCGCCAGCTGTTCGATCAGCGCCGCCTCTTCGTCTGCGCGCAGGTTGAACCTTCCTTCCGCCGCCGTCTCTGGCCGAGTGCGCAGCCGCAGTCGCGTGCGCAACGATGGCGGGACCATCGCCTTGGCGGCCGCGCGAAGCGGGGCGATCGAGGAGGCGGCGCGCCACAAGGGATGCACGTCGCGGCTTCGCCATTTCTGACCGGCGTCGTTGCGGCGCTCGACCTCCGGCGGAAGTAGGTCTGGATCGACGCCGAGATGCCGGCAGGCTGCACGGACGACGGCTTGGGGATCCGCTGCGAGCCGCTCGACCGAGGTGATCATCAGGGCGCCCGCGTCGAAATAATCGCGATACTGATCGACCTGCACCGCGTACCGCGAAATGTCGAGCGAGACCGGCGAAACGCCGTGGTCGAGACCTTGGTCGCGGCGCGCAACGTCGACGCGGCCGACCTCCCGGCCCTTGTGCTGGACATGAAGCGCATGACTTTCGATTCGGCGCAGCGGATTTCGCAAGGCGTAGATCAACCGGAATTCGCCGCCGAAGGCCTTGAGGCGCGCCGGCACGTCGCCGCAGTGAGGAAATTTGGCGTAGTCCGTCGACGCCTCGAGCGCGATCTGGTGGATCGAAGGATCAAAACCAAAAAGGCCCTCATACCAATCCCTGCCTCGACGGTAGACGTCGTCGAAAGCGAAAAACCCCGGTTCCTTCGGCTTCGAGGCGGCGACATGGGGATGCCGTGCGAGGTGATCGAACAGCGTCGTCGTCCCCGCCTTCATGGCGCCGATAATCAGGCCGAACCGGCTAATCATCCCTTTTTCGCCCTGTCCGCGCTGCGTTCGATCCAACCATCGGTGGTCCTTAACAAGTTTCGAGCCGGCGCGCAGGTCCACTTTGGCGGCGCCGGCGGCATGCGGCGGCTCGTCGCAATCGGGCACTTGCGTATCGCAGCGGTTTGATTATCGCATCCCCTACTTTCAAACGGCGGACAATGCGCCGTGGGTTAACCATGACGCCGTGATGTTCCGCCGCTTCCCCCAAAAGCTGTTGCAGCTCCTGAAAGGCGAGACGCTCAAGTCCCGGGCTCTCAAGGGAGGCGTCGTCGCGCTGTCCGGCTTTGGCGCGGTGCAGGGCATTCGCCTCGCGTCGAACCTCATCATGACGCGGCTTCTCGCGCCGGACGCGTTCGGCCTCATCGGCATCACTTTCGCGCTCCAGACGTGGATCGCGATGATGAGCGACATCGGGCTCAACGCCAGCATCATGCGTTCCAAGCAGGGCGAAGACCCGGAGTTCCTTGCGACCGCGCGCACGATGCAATTCCTGCGCGGCCTCTTCATCGCCTCGATCCTCGTTCTGGTGGGCCTTATTTTGCCAAAGGCGGCCGCCGCCGGCGTCATCCCCGCCGCCTCGGTCTTTGCGGATGAACGGCTGCCGACATTCCTCTTTTGCGTCGCGGGTTCGGTGATGATCGCCGGCATGTCGGCGATGCGGGTCGCGCTTCACAACCGGTCGCTCAATCTTGCGCCGGTCGTGCGGCTCGAGATCGGCGCGCAGATCATCGCCGTCGCATCGATGATCGCTGCGGCCTTCGGCGGCCTCGGCGTTTACTCGCTCGCCGTCGGCGGCGTCGTCGGCGAGACCGCCAAGAGCGTCGGCAGCTATTTCTTCCTCAAGGGTCCGCCGGCGCGTTTCGGGTTCACGCGCAAGCATTTCGACGAGATCTTCGGCTACGGCAAATGGATCGTTCTCGCCTCGACCTTCGGCAATCTCATCCAGCGCGGCGACCAGATCCTTTTTGGATGGCTGTTCGACATCGAGGAGTTCTCGTTTTACGCCATTGCGACGATATGGATCGTCGCCGGCCGGACGCTCATTGAGCAAATCCAGCGCCGCGTCGCCTATCCGGCGCTTTCCGAGCTTCACCGCGAACGGCCGCGCGATCTGACCCGCGTCTATGGACGGATCAGGACGGTCTATGAAATCGGCTGCGCCGCCATGTTTGTCGGCGTCGTGCTGTTCGCCGATCTCGCGATCGATTTTCTTTACCCTGACGCCTATCGCGATGTCGCGCATTACATGCGCCTGCTCGCCGTGATGTTGCTGCTTATTCCCTACCGGCTCCTTTCTTCGGTGCTTTTGACCGGCGGCGACAGCAAACGCTTCACCATCGTGACGATCCTTCCGGGTACGGTTCTTTTCGCCGCGACGCCTTTCATCTATCGGTTCTACGGCGCCGACGCGGCGATCGTCTTCGCGGTGCTGACGCCGATCCTCGCGCTGCCCTATAACTTGAAATTCGCGTCGAAATTCATCAAGATCAATCTGTTGCGCGAAAGCGTGATGGCCTTGGTCGCCGTCGCCTCCGCCGCGCTCCTCCTGCAATTCGCCTGAAAAAGGTCCTCCAATGCTCGACGTCCAAAAAACTGCGATCGACGGCGTCTTGATCATCACGCCCAAGCGCCTCGTCGACGAGCGAGGGTTCTTCGTCGCGAGCTACAACGCCGATCTCCTGAAGGAGAAAACGGGAATCGCCGATAATTTCGTTCAGGACAATCACTCGATGTCGATCAAGGTCGGCACCATTCGCGGCCTGCATTATCAGGCGCCGCCGCGCGGACAGTCGAAGCTCGTGCGGGTGCTTCGCGGCGCAATCACCGACGTCGCCGTCGACGCGCGCAAGGGCTCCCCGACCTACGGCCGGCATGTGAGCGTCAAACTATCGGCAGAAAACGGCATGCAGCTCTATGTGCCGGTCGGCTTTCTCCACGGCATCGCCGCGCTCGAGCCCCACACCGAGATCGCCTACAAATGCTCCGATTTTTATTCGCAGCCCCATGACGGCTCGGTCCGCTTCAACGATCCCGAGCTTGGCATCGACTGGGGCATAGACCCCGCGAACGCCGTCCTTTCGGAAAAGGACAAGAAGGCGGTCCTGTTCCGGGACTTCAAATCGCCATTCTGATTCGCGCGGCGGTTACTGGCGGCCGTACATGGCGCCCATTTTTTCGCCGAGCGCCGCGCATTTGTCCATCTTCGCCATGTCTGGCGTTTTACCGGCGCGGACAGCCTCCATCATCTCGGCGCTGACGCGCATGCATTCGCCCATGTCGACGACCTCGTAGCCGGCGGGCGGGGCGAAAAGCGCGGGATCCTGCACGCCGCGCGTAATCGACTTCGCGAGCATCACTGTTTGCTCGCCGCTCACCATGCGCAGCATGATGCCGTCGCGCGTGACGCAGACGTTTGCGGGTGCGTCGCCTTCTGCATTGGCGGCGATTTCCCAGATCGCACATTTCTCGCCGGCGATCTCATCCGTACCCGTCCGTTTTGCGCGCGCCTCGTCGGCCGGATCGACGCCGAACGCGCGCGCAGCGGCGCCGAGATCGCCTTTCGACATCGTCGTCGCAATCTTCGGCGCGCCGTCGCCCTCCGGCCACATGAACATTTTGGCCCCGCCGTCCTGGTTGAGCACAACCTGCGACCAGGCCGACGATGCGCCGCCAAGGCCGGCGCCTGGCGGAAACGTCATGCGCTGATCATCGCCCGAGGCGGCGATCTGCACTTCTTTGGCGTCGCCAGCAGCGCCGAGATCGTAGACGCCCGCGTAATCGACGGAAGGTCGCGGCAATCCGTCCGGCCAAAGATCTTCGACGGGCGCGGTCTCGGGCGCGGCTTCGCGTGCAGCGGCCACAGCGTCCGGCGGCGGCGCTGCGACGTCAGATGTCGCTTCCTTTTTGCTGCAGGATGCCAAAAGGGCGACGGAAACGAACGTAAGGGCAAGGCGGCGCATGAATGTTTCCCCAGTGATCCGTGGGCGAGACGCTAAGGCGTGTCGGCGCAGGCGACCAGACTTGCGCTTTCATTTCTTAAAGTTAACAGAAAATGGCGGTTTTCGGCTAACACCCCGTTTTCTCAACAAAAGGAAGCACTATTTGAGTGAGCTTTCCATTCATTAATCCCGCCAAGGCTTTGACGTTAAATACAAAATCTGAGAGAAGACGCGCGATTCCGCCGCCGAATCCCCGGACGGCGCCAGCAGGGGTGCAAGGATCATGAGCAAGAAGTGGTTGGTTTTGTTGGCAGTTTCGTTCGCCGCAGGCGGCTTGACTGCATGTGCTAAAAAAGACGCGGCGGAAGCTGAAGCCGCCGTTGAAGAAGCTGTTGAAGAAACGTCGGAAGCCGTCGACGCCGCCGCTGACGCGACCGGCGAAGTGGTTGACGCCACGGTCGACGCGACCGCGGAAACGGTTGACGGCTCGATGGAAGCTGCCGGCGACGCCCTCGACGCCGCTGGTGAAGCGGTCGATACGGCTGGTGAAGCGGTCGACGCCGCTGCCGAAGTCGTTGAAGATGCGCCGGCTGAGCCGCAGAACTAAATCAAAGGCTTAGGCCTTTTGACGAAAGCCGCTTCATGCTTGTGAAGCGGCTTTTTGTTTGCCCGAAATTTCGACATCTACGATCTGAGAAAAGTCAGTCCATTTGACGCTTGCGCGAGCGCGCCCCAAATACGCCGACGCACTTGGCGCCTATGGGGAACTTCGCCAGGTTTCAGGTGACGGAAATTTAATCAGCTCGAAGGTCCGATGACGCCGCCGCTCAATCCCGTCTTCGCCAATCGTCCGATGACGATATTTGCGGTGATGTCCGCGCTGGCGAGAGAGCATGGCGCGATCAATCTGGGGCAGGGTTTTCCGGACGAAGATGGTCCCGCCGCCCTGATCGAATCGGCGGTCAAGGCGATGCGGGCCGGACCGAACCAGTACGCGCCGGTTCAAGGGGCCGAGCCGCTCCGTCAGGCGCTCGCCGAAGCAAATCGGCGATTTTACGGCATCGATGTCGACTGGCGCACGGAAACTCTGGTGACGGCCGGCGCGACCGCGGCCCTCGCTTCCGCTTTCCTTTCGTTCCTTCAGCCCGGCGATGAGGCGATATTGCTGGCGCCAGTTTACGACACCTACGCGCCGATCGTTGAAGCCGCTGGCGCCGTTCCGAAAATCGTCAATTTGACGCCGCCGCATTGGCGCATCGACCGCAGTCAGATTCTTGCAGCGGTGACGCCCAAAACGCGCGTCATCGCGATCAACACGCCGCACAATCCGACGGGCCGCGCGCTGACGCTCGAAGAATTGCAGACGATCGCCGACATCGCGATCGACCGCGATCTCCTCGTCATCTGCGACGAAGTCTATGAGCACCTCTTGTTCGACGGACGGCGGCATATCCCGCTGATGACGTTTCCCGGCATGCGCGATCGCTGCGTCCGGATCGGCTCTGCAGGAAAGACATTCTCGATGACCGGCTGGCGCATTGGCTATGTCACGGGGCCAGAACGGCTGATCACCGGCATGATGAAGGCGCATCAATTCATCGCCTATGTCTGCCCGCCGCATCTGCAGATCGCGGTCGCCGAGGGCCTGCGGTTCGACGACGATTATTATCGCGCGTTCACGACAGGGATGCAGGCGAAGCGCGACCGGATGGTGAGCGGTCTCGCGGCGGCGGGATTTGACGTTCTTCCCTGCGAAGGGACCTATTTCGCGACCGTCGACATCGCTTCCGTCGGGCGAGACGACGACATGGCCTTTTGCCGGGAGATCACCGAAAAGGCCGGCGTCGCCGCCGTCCCGGTGTCGGCGTTCTATCCGAACGCCGCTGAGGCCGCCGAAGCGCTATGCGAGATTTTGTTTCTGCAAAAAGGCGGACGTGCTCGACGAAGCGTCGCGGCGTCTAAAGAAGTATTTCGCCCGCGTTTGAGGGGAAAATCCTGATGCTGAGAATGATCCTTCTTGCATGCGCCGCAGGCGCTTTGATGGCCGGCGGCGCGGAAGCGAAGGGCGCGCCGGCCAATGCGGCGTTCGATAAGGAACTGACGCGGATCGTCAAAGGCAAGGGATCGACAGACCCGATCGCTGCCGCCGCGCTTGTCGTATCGATCGGAGGCGAGATCGCCTATGCCGGCGCCGCCGGATGCGCCGAATTTCCATCCAAAGTCGATGGGGATTGCCTGCGCCCGTTTCTCCCCGACACGAAATTCCGCGTCGCCTCGATTTCGAAGATGGCGCTGGCGATGGGGGTCGACAGGCTTGTCGAGAACGGAACCATCGACCTTGACGCTGACGTCTCACGCTATCTTGGGTGGAAATTCGAGAACCCGTATTTTCCCGGCCGCGTCATCACGACGCGCCACCTTCTCTCGCACCTGTCATCGGTCCGCGACCCGGAGGAATATTGGATTGCGGCGCCGGGTAATTTCCGGACGATCTTCGACGCCGAGAAAAAACCCTTCGCGCTGCCCGTCCACGGCCCCGATGTCGGTCCGGGGGGGTGGTTCGAATACGCCAATCTGAATTACGGAATTCTGGCGGGCGTGATCGAGGGCGCGACAGGCAAGCGGTTCGACCTTTTCATGAGCGAGACCGTCTTTATGCCCATGGGCCTCGACATCGGTTACAACTGGTCGGGCGTCAGCAAGACCGCCAGAGCGCGCGGCGGGGCGCTCGCCGCGCGGGAAGACGGCGCGTGGCGAATTCTCGTCGACAAGCCGGACGTGCTGACCGCCGACCTTCCCTACTTCCTTGCCGATGATGGACTTGATCGGGCGACGTATCTCGAACGCTACGCGCCTGGCGACAATCCGACGTTGTTTTCGCCTCAAGGCGGCCTTCGCGCCTCGGTGAAAGATCTGGCGCAGCTTGTCCGCTCGCTGAAGGACGACGCCGCGCTATCGACGCCCGTCTGGCGGTACAAGGACGCGCCCTTCCCCAACGGCAACCACGAAGAAAACTTTTACAGCGCTTTCGGGCTGGGCGTGCAGACGGTTGAAGGGAACAATGACTTCCTGCCTCAGACGACAATGATCGGCCACGCTGGCGAGGCCTACGGCGTTTACAGCGGCGCGTGGCTCATCAGGCCGCAGGGCGCACGCACGAAAGATGTCGCCATCGCGTTTGTCGCGACGGGCGTCGATAAAGAGCCCCCAAAGGGGGCGCATCCGACATTCAACGCGGTCGAAGAGCGCCTTATTCGTCTGGCGCTCGACGTCGAGGCGCGCGCGGCGGCGCGCATCAGCGCGGTTGACGGCGGGCCGAGGCCTTTTGATCCCAAGGCGAACGCCACAAGAGAAGTCGACGCCGTTCTCCTCGAGGCGAAGGCGACCGGCAAGAAGCCGATCATCGTGCTCGGAACAAACGCCTGCCACGACAGCCGCGGGTTGGCGCTAAAGTTCGCAACGCCCCCGCTTGACCGGATCATCGCCGACAATTTCCTCGTCGTATGGATCGATGTCGGACTGAAGGACAGGAATCTCGAGATCGCCAATCGATTCGGCGTCGACAAGATCGTCGGAACCCCGACGGTTTTGGTCGTGTCGCCGGAGGGCGCGGTCCTCAACGCCGACACCGCGGCGGAGTGGCGCACCGCCGACTCAAAGCCGTTCGACGAGGCCGTCGCTTATTTCAAGTCGTTCACGGACGATCGGCGCTGATTACAGGCCCGTAACGTCGACAGACAGATCGATTAATTCATCGTAAATCCGGGACTTGCCGCTTGTCCTTCACGGCGGACTGCGATTGATGTCGCGCCATCAATAACCGGAGGGTGCAACCCATGAGAACTCAAATCACGCTGGCGCTAAGCGCCGCTTTCGCGCTTGCTGCCTGCGCGACCGAAACCACGACCGACGCAGCCGCGATCGAAGCGGCCCCGGCGGCGATTGCGACGACCGACGAAGCGGCTCCGGCCGATGCGACGATCGACGCGACCGCTGAAATCGCGGCGACGGACGCAACTGCCGTTGAAGGCGAAGCGGCTCAGCCGATCGCCGCTTCAGCGGAAGCGACCGCGGAAGCGACGACGGACGGCGCTGCTGAAGGCGTCGTCGACGCCTCGGCTGACGCTGCTGAAGGCGCGATCGAGCCGGCGCTTGACGCCGCCGCCGACGCGACGATCGAAGCGGCCCCGCAGCAGTAAGCGTTTCGAACAAGTTTGTTGAGTAGAGCCGGCGTCTCCTTCGGGAGGCGCCGGTTTTTTTATTCGCCCGCTTTTTCGCGGCGCGTGTCGTTCCAATAGGAAACGCAGGGGATTTTCGTCCGGTCGCAACGGTCGGCGTATTTGCGGGCGATCTCGCGCACTTCTTCGAGGAGCCCCTCCTCAAGCGTAATCGGATCGAGCCCAAGGTTTAGAAGCCGGCGGTTTTCGACGTTGAGATCGTTCTCCGCGGCTTCATTGCGCGGATTGCTTATGTTGGCGATCGTTGCGCCGGTCTTGTCCGCGATCAAGCGCGCGAGGTCGCGGACGCGGTGCGTTTCGGTCATCTGGTTGAGGATATGAACGCGCTCGCCATGCTGCGGCGGGTTCTCGATCGCAAGCTGGATGCAGCGAACCGTGTCCTGGATGTGGATGAAGGCGCGCGTCTGGCCGCCGGTGCCATGCACGGTCATCGGATAACCGACAGCGGCCTGCATCAGGAATCGGTTCAGCACCGTGCCGTAATCGCCGTCATAATCGAACCGGTTGATCAGCCTCTCGTCGAGGCGCGTTTCCTTCGTCTGGGTGCCCCAGACGATGCCCTGATGCAGGTCGGTGATCTTGAGGCCGTCATTCTTGTTGTAGAACGCGAACAGCAGCTGATCCTGCGTCTTGGTCATGTGGTAGATGGAGCCCGGATTGGCCGGGTAGAGAATCTCCTGCGTGATTTCGCGGCCGTCTTCCGTGGCGATCTTGACCGGCAGATAGCCTTCGGGGATCTTCATGCCGGCGGTGCCGTAGCCGTAGACGCCCATCGTGCCGAGATGGACGAGGTGGGCGTCGACGCCAGCCTCGACGATCGCCGCCAGAATGTTATTCGTCGCGTTGATGTTGTTGTCGACGGTGTAGCGCTTGTGAAACGACGACTTCATCGAATAGGGCGCCGCGCGCTGTTCTCCGAAGTGAACGATCGCGTCCGGCCGCTCCTCGACGATAAGGTGCAGAAGCCGCGCATAATTCTTCGCGACGTTGATCATCTCGAAACGGATCGTCTTGCCCGAAACCTCATGCCAGGCGGCGAGCCGGACTGAAACCGGCTTGATCGGCGTCAACGACTCGACTTCGAGTTCGACGTCGATTTTGCGACGGGAGAGGTCATCGATAATGACGATGTCGTGCCCGAGATTGGACAGATGCAGCGCGGTCGGCCACCCGCAAAATCCGTCCCCGCCGACGACAAATATCTTCATCATGATCTCCTGCCCCGTCCGCAGCGAAGCCCGAACGGTCTCACCGTCTTTGGCGCACTAACGCCTCAGACGCAAGATTCGGCCGCCAGGACGGCATTCGACCGACCGCTTAAAGTTGGCCGTGTTTATAATGGCGGGAAGCCGGGAGCAAAATAGAGACCAGTTCGCGTTCTGGTTCTGTGAGATAAGGATTCCACACGTCAACGATGAGAATCGTCCGTGTAAGATCGGCCTCGTTCATCGCCTCGTGCTCGACCGAATCGTCGAATACGAAGGCTTCTCCTATTTTCCAGTCCCTCCGCTCATTGCCGACCCGGAACCACGCAGCCCCTGGGAGGTCCAAAGGCAAATGCACGATCGACCGGACATTCGACGAACCGACATGGGGCGGAATGTGCGAGCGCGCGGCAAGCGACGAAAAAAAAGCCGCCGGCCCGAATTCCGGCGCGTCGAACAGCGGAACGCGGTCGATGGCGGCGCCTGTCTTGGGCGCGCGTTGATAGGCGTCATGGTTTTTTGAGGCGTCTTTCCAGAAAAAGTAGGTCGACCAGCGTCGCGAGTGATTGAGTTCGCCCCACTGATTGACGGGCATCCCCGGCGCAAAGGTGATGTAGGGAGAAAATTCGTCGGCGACCGGCGAAGCGAGAATCTCCCTCAGCTCCTGTTGAATCAAAGGCGTCGCCAACTCGAATTCTTCGAGCCACGGGAAGAGCGTACGATCAAAAAACGAAACCGGCGGGATTGCTGGAAAAAGGAGCATCGTCGGCTGCGGAAAATAAGGCCGACCGTCCCCGGTGAAGATCTGAAGGCACTCGTCAAAGCGTCTGGTTTCGGATTTTCCGTATTTGGCATGCGTGGCGCCAATTTGTTCGAGGAGACGGTCGCGCAATTCCGCACTGTCTTCTTTGACGCATGCGAGCGCACGGGCGTGCGACTGCGCGAGCGCTGGAGGAAGCCGAGAGGGCTCCGGCGCAAATGTCAGGGCGTTGCGATAGACGGTTGCGGCTTCTCGCTTGCGGCCGAACTCTTCAAGCAGCGACGCCTTCAAGAAAGTCGCGGGCAAATGATAGGGTTCAAGCGCCAGCGCAGATTCGACCGACTTGAACGCGCCGATCTGATCGCCCATTTGGCGACAGGCGACCGCGCAATTATAGGGAACGTCAGGGCTTTTCGGTTCCAGCGGCGCCGCGCTCGCGAGCAGTTCGAGAGCGCGAGCGGGGTCTTTCGCCGATAGCGCGGCGTTCGCAGCCATCATCAAACTTGCGAATTCAGCACTCGCCATCGCTTGTCCTTCAGCGGCGCACGGCTAGTCAGGGCGCAAGCCGCGACAAATACTGCCCGTACTGGTTTTTCGCTAGCGGCTCGGCGATCTTTCTGAGTTGATTTGCGTCAATAAAACCGAGTCGAAACGCGATTTCCTCGGGACAGGCGATCTTCAACCCCTGCCTTGTCTCGATCGTCTGGACGAACTGCGACGCTTCCAGCAGCGATTCGTGCGTCCCCGTATCGAGCCACGCATAGCCCCGGCCGAGAATTTGCGCCTTCAGTTTTCCATCCTTGAGATACATTTCGTTCAGCGTCGTGATTTCGAGCTCGCCGCGCGCCGAGGGTTTGACGCGCTTTGCCCGCTCGACGACCGTCTCGTCGTAGAAATAGAGGCCCGTCGCGGCGAAGTTCGACTTCGGCCGCGCTGGCTTTTCTTCGATCGACGTGACCGACCCCGACGCATCGAACGCGACGACGCCGTATCGGCCGGGGTCCGTCACCTGATAGGCGAAGATGACCGCGCCGTCTTTCAGGCTTGCGGCTTTCGTAAGTTCGTCCGTCAATCCGTGCCCGTAGAAAATGTTGTCGCCGAGGACGAGCGCGCATCTGTCGCCGGCGATGAAGTCCTCGCCGATGACGAACGCCTGCGCGAGACCTTCAGGACGGGGCTGGATCGCATAGCTGAAACGAACGCCCCAGTCCGATCCGTCGCCGAGGAGCCGTTTGAAGGACGGCTGGTCCTCGGGCGTCGTGATGATCAGGATGTCGCGGATGCCGGCCAGCATCAGCACGCTGATCGGATAATAGACCATCGGCTTGTCGTAGATCGGCATCAGTTGTTTCGAGACGCCGCGCGTGATCGGATAAAGGCGCGTCCCTGACCCCCCCGCGAGCACGATGCCTTTCATATGCTCCCTCTTTCCGTTCAATGCCGCTGCGACAGGACGCCGACGACGCGCACGATCTCAGAGCGCCAGTCCGGCTGCATCAAGCCATAGTCCCGCATTATTTTCGAGCAGTTAAGGACCGTATTCAGCGGGCGCCTCGCTGGCGTCGGATAGGCGCTCGTTTCAATTGGAACGACTTTTGTCGCCTTGCCGGCGGCGGAAAATACGGCGGTCGCGAAATCCGCCCAGCTCGCGTCGGGCGCGCCCTGAAAATGATAAAGACCGGCGGGTCCGTCCGCCCGCAGCAAGATGTCGAGGCAGGCGCTGGCGATCGCGGAAGCAGGCGTCGGGCCGCCGCGCTGGTCCGCGACGACCGATAGTTCGGATTTCGTCTCTGCGAGCCGGAGCATCGTCTTGACGAAATTTGCGCCATGCGCCGAGAAAACCCAAGACGTGCGGACGATGATCGCGTCCGGATCGGCGGCGCGGGCAAACGCCTCGCCTTTCAGCTTCGAGGCGCCGTAGACGTTCAGCGGCGAAACCGGCGCCGTCTCGTCGAGCGGCGCGGCGCTATCGCCGGAAAAGACATAGTCCGTCGACAATTGAATGAAGCGCGCGCCGACGTCGTGCGTCGCGGCCGCGATTTCGCCGACGGCGTCGGCGTTGACGCGAAACGCCGCATCCCTGTCGCTTTCGGCCTTGTCGACAGCAGTCCATGCGGCGGCATTGATGACGGCGTCGGGCCGAAGCGCGCGAATGACGTTCGCCGCAGCGCCCGGAACGGCGAGATCGGCGTCAGCGCGCGACAACGCCGTCAGGCGCACTGACGGATGCGCAAGGGCCGCAGCGATCGTCTCGTGACCGACTTGTCCCGATGACCCAAGGAGCGCGATTTTCATGAATCAACGGCGACTAAAGCCAGAGGGCTGGTGGAGCTGAACGGAATCGAACCGTCGACCTCTTGAATGCCATTCAAGCGCTCTCCCAACTGAGCTACAGCCCCAATGCCGACAGGCCCGCCGATTGGGATCGCGGCGGGCGAGACCCGTTTTGGGCGGGCGGAACCTAGCGGGGGGACCCTCGTTCCGCAAGCCGAAATTCCGGTCCGATTAAACGTCTTCCTCCTCGCCGCCGGAAACGATGCCGCTGACGTCTTCGTCCTCGTCCTCGTCTTCCTCGAGCAGCGTATCGTCGTCGTCTTCGTCGATGTCGATATCTTCAATCTCGCCGAGTTCCTCTTCCGCCGTTTCCTCGTCGTCGAGGCCTGGCTTCTTGTTGGACGTCGGCGCTTTCTGCTCTTTCTCGGCGGTGTCGAGCGGGACCTCGGCGACCGGTTTCGGCGCTGGTTCGGGGCCTTCAGGCGCTTCGTCTTCGCGGCGCGGCTTGCGCGGCTTCAAGAGCGCTTCCGGAATGAAATTATGGTCGCATTTCGGACAGTGCGCGGGTTCTTTGTTGAGATCGTAAAAGCGCGCGCCGCAGGACGGGCAGTCGCGTTTCACGCCGAGTTCAGGCTTGTTCACAGGCGAATATTCCCTGATTGAAAATGGCGAATGGCGAGGTCTGTTGCCATGGCCGGGGGGCGCTGTCAAAAGCGGCCGGGCGCGAGAATCGGAGGCGGGCGTGAAAGCGGTCGGCGGTTTGACGGCGAAGCGCGCTTCGGCGCTCTCCGGCGAGGCCGCCGCGCCAGGCGACAAGTCGATTTCGCACCGCGCGCTGATCCTCGGAGCGCTCGCGAGGGGCGAGACGACCGCGACCGGCCTCCTTGAAGGACACGATGTGCTTCGGACAGCCGCCGCGATGCGCGCGCTCGGCGCCGAGATCGAGCGCGACCTGACGGATAGCGGCCCGCTCTGGCGCATCCGCGGCGGCGACTGGCGCGATCCCGGCCATCCGCTCTTCTTCGGCAATTCCGGCACAGGATGCCGCCTCGCCCTCGGCGCTAGCGGCCGGACGCGGCGTCGCGGCGACCTTCGACGGCGACCAGAGTCTGCGAAGCCGGCCGATGGGGCGCGTCACCGCGCCGCTCGGCCTCATGGGCGCGACAATCGAGACGCGAGGCGGACAGCTTCCGGCGCGGCTTTCGCCCGGCATCGTCAACGCGATCGAATACCGGCTCCCCGTCGCCTCGGCGCAAGTGAAATCCGCGATCCTTCTCGCAGCGCTCGGCGCGCGAGGAACGACGACCATCATCGAGCCGACGCCGACGCGCGATCACACCGAGCGCATGCTTGCAGCTTTCGGCGCGACGCTCGCCGTCGCGGCAGAGACGGCGCCGGGCGCCGCATCGCGATCGGCGGCGGACAAGATCTCAAGCCGTCGCATGTCGTGGTCGCAGGCGATCCCTCTTCGGCGGCGTTCCTCGCCGCCGCCGCAGCGGTGGCTCCGGGTTCCGACATTCTGATCAGGAACGTCCTCGTCAATCCGCTGCGCGCGGGCTTTTACGAGACGCTTAAGGAAATGGGCGGGCGCGTCGAGTTCGTCAATCCACGAACCGTTTGCGGCGAGCCGGTCGCCGACATTCGCGTCAGGCACGCGCCACTTAAGGGCGTCACCGTCCCCGCCTCGCGCGCGGCGTCGATGATCGACGAATATCCGGTCCTTGCGGTCGTCGCGGCGTTCGCGTCGGGCGAAGACGCATATGCCCGGCGTCGAGGAGCTTCGCGTCAAGGAAAGCGACCGTCTCGCGGCGATCGAGGCGGGTCTTGAAGGCGAACGGTGTCAAAGCGAGAGCGGCGCCGACTGGCTTGACATCAAAGGACGCGGCGGCGGACGTCCCGGGAGGCGGGCTTCGTCGAGACCCGTCTCGATCACCGCATCGCGATGAGTTTTCTTGTCATGGGCCTTGCGTCGGCAAAGCCGCGTCGCCGTGGACGATTCGTCGATGATTGCGACGAGCTTTCCGGGTTTCGTGGCGACGATGCGCGCACTCGGAGCCGATATTTCCGCTCAGTGAGGCGGCTTCTCGCGCGGCTCGCCGAATTCGAGGCCGTTTTCGGTGATTTCCGCGCCGGATGCGTTCCAGACCTCGTGGCCGCCGCGCCAGATCATTTCCGCCGCGACGAAGAGAATGATCGCGAGGCCGACATAGGCGATCCAGCGATGGCGCTCCAGAAGCCGCGCGATAAACGTCGCGGCAAAGCCCATGAGCGCGATCGACAGCGCGAGGCCGAAGACGAGCACGGACGGATGCTCGTGCGCCGCACCCGCGACCGCGAGCACGTTGTCGAGCGACATCGAAATGTCGGCGATGATGATTTGCGTGATGGCGGCCCGCAGCGTTTTCGGCTCGGCTGGGCCGCCCGACGGCGCATGGCCCTCCATGACGTCGGCGCCGCGGTCGTCGCTGCCTGGACGGCGCAGCTCGCGCCACATTTTCCAGCAGACCCACAAGAGCAACACGCCGCCGGCGAAGAGGAGGCCGACGATTGAGAGAAGCGTCGTCGTCAGCAGCGCGAAAATGATGCGCAGCACCGTCGCCGCGAGAATGCCGACCGCTATCGCCTTGCCGCGCACTTCCTTCGGAAGGCCCGCTGCGGCGAGGCCGATGACGACCGCATTGTCGCCGGCGAGCGTCAGGTCGATCATCACAACCTGAAGGAACGCGCTGAGCAATTCTTGAGTGACGCCCCAGGCCGAAAGATCCATAAATCCAATCCGTGCGCCGGGCGCCCCGCCCCAATGAAGCGGTGGATATGGGGCCGCCCTGGACCGTTTTCCAAGGGGCGGCGCGATTTTTTGCGGCGCTTGCCTCGCGCGGGCTCCTGCCGCTAAGGCGTCCCGCCATGAGAGGTCCCGCCGTCATAGCCCTCGACGGCCCCGCCGCGTCAGGCAAGGGCACGCTCGCCCGTCTGATCGCGACCCATTACGGCTTTGCCTATCTCGACACCGGGTCGCTCTATCGCGGAGTCGCCTATCTCGCTCCTGCGCGGAGGCGGCGACCCGAAGCGACGAGCAAGCGGCGGCGCGCGCGGCGCCGGAGCTTCTCGCTCGATCGCATCGCAGGCGCGGACATCCGGACGCGGGAAGTCGGCGCGGCGGCGAAAGTGTTGCGGCGCATGCCGGCCGTCCGCAAGGCGCTTCTCGATTTCCAGCGCAATTTCGCGACGCGGCCCGCCGGGCGGCAAACGAGGCGCCGTCCTCGACGGGCGGGATATCGGGACGGTCGTCTGCCCGGACGCGGACGTCAAATTTTTCGTCATTGCGAGCCCGGAAATCCGCGCCAGACGGCGGTTTCTGGAGCTGAAAGACGCAAAGCCCGGCCTTACTGAAGCCGAGGTGCTCGCCGATCTCGCCGAAAGCGACGCCAGAGACGCCGGCGCGGTCCGACGCCCCCATGGTGCAGGCGGCGAATGCGGAGTTGCTAGACACCACCCATTTGACTATAGAAGCCGCCTTCGCGGCCGCGCGCCGCGTGATCGACGGCGCCTTCAGCGCTGCCGAGGCTGACCTGGCGCCCTACCGACTTACGGGACGGGTTCCAATTCCAACTCGAGTCCTGGGCGAGCTGATCGTGGGACGGGATTTTTGTGTCCGTCGGACGCTGAACGCCGCTCCATAACCCTAACTCGGCTTCAATGAGCCTCCGCAGCAAGCGAAGCGAAGACCGCCGGATGAACCGGTCGGCATTGAAAGCTTAACTGAAAAGGACCGAAAAGACCCGTGGCGCAGACCCAATCGCTCACCCCCTCCCGCAACGACTTTGCGGAGATGCTCGAAGCCTCGCATGACCGCCCGGCGCAACTTCGAGGACAATCGTCGTCAAGGGCATCATCACCGCAATCGAGAAAGACGTCGCTGTCATCGATGTCGGCCTCAAGATGGAGGGCCGCGTGCCGCTGAAGGAATTCAGGCGCAGGCCGCGAATGCGGTGCTCTGAAGGTCGGCGACACCGTCGAGGTCTTGTCGAGCGCATCGAGAACGCGCAATGGCGAGGCGGTGATCAGCCGCGACAAGGCGCGGCGCGAAGAAGCCTGGGACCGCCTCGAGAAGACCTTCGAAAAACGCGAGCGCGTCGATGGCGTCATCTTCAACCGCGTCAAGGGCGGCTTCACGGTCGATCTCGGCGGCGCGGTCGCATTTCTTCCCGGCAGCCAAGTCGATATTCGCCCCGTGCGCGACGCCGGGCCCCTGATGAACATCCCGCAGCCCTTCCGCATCCTGAAAATGGACAAGCGCCGCGGCAACATCGTCGTCTCGCGCCGCTCGATCCTCGAGGAAGACCGCGCCGAACACCGGCAGGAAGTCGTCCGTGAGCTGAACGAGGGCGACACGCGCGAAGGCGTCGTCAAGAACATCACCGACTACGGCGCGTTCGTCGAACTCGCCCCCGGCGTCGATGGACTTCTCCACGTGACCGACATGTCGTGGAGCCGCGTCAACCACCCGTCCGAGGTTCTCAGCGTCAACGACACGGTCAAGGTCAAGATCATCAAGATCAACCCGGAGACCCACCGCATTTCGCTCGGCATCAAGCAATTGCAGCCGGATCCGTGGCAGGGCGTCGCGGCGAAATACCCGGTGAGCGCCAAGTTCCGCGGCCGCGTCACGAACATCACCGATTACGGGGCGTTCGTCGAGCTGGAGCAGGGCATCGAGGGCCTTGTCCACGTCTCGGAAATGAGCTGGGTGAAGAAAAACGTGCACCCGGGCAAGATCGTCTCGACCTCTCAGGAAGTCGATGTGATGGTGCTCGAGGTCGATGAAGGCAAGCGTCGCGTCTCGCTCGGGTTGAAGCAGTGCCTCAACAATCCGTGGGAGAGTTTCGCCGAGCTGCACCCGATCGGTTCGGTCATCGAGGGCGAGATCAAAAACATCACCGAGTTCGGCCTCTTCGTCGGCATCACCGACGAAATGGACGGCATGGTCCATCTCTCGGATCTCGACTGGAACCGCGCCGGCGAGGAAGCGATCAAGGACTATTCGAAGGGCCAGACGGTCCAGGCGAAAGTGCTCGACGTCGATCCCGACAAAGAGCGCATCGCCCTCGGCATCAAGCAAGTCGGCTCCGATCCGATGGATTCAATCGGCGAAGTCAAGAAAGGCGCGGACGTCACCTGCACCGTGACGTCCATCGAGTTTGGCGGCATCGAAGTCGTGGTCGGCGGCGAAGGCGGCCCCAAGGCCTTCATCCGGCGATCGGACCTTTCGAAAGACCGCAACGAGCAGCGCCCGGAACGCTTCGCCGTCGGCGACAAGGTCGATGCGCGCGTCACCGGCTTTGACCGCACGACGCGACGCATCTCGCTCTCGATCAAGGCGCGCGAGGTCGCGGAGGAAAAGGACGCCGTCGAACAATACGGCTCCGCCGACTCCGGCGCCTCGCTCGGCGACATCCTTGGCGCGGCGCTCAAGGCCGCGACAAGCAGTAAGCGGCCTTTGTCCCGAGGCGCGCCGCCGACGGCGGCGTCTCTAAGGATCGAACGCAATAATGACCCCGGCGGGCGACCGCCGGGGTTTTCTTATGAGGCACTCGCGATTAAACGGCGTTTTCCTAGCGAAGCTTTTCAAAGCGGCCATTTTCTGGCGTTCCATGTATCAATGCGAATATCCAAACCGGGATGATCACCCACTTTGCGATCCGGCGCGCCTTCGCTATGGCGTTCGCGTCAGTCCGGCTTGTCCACATAAGAAACGACCCAATCGCCCGGATGCCAAAGAAGCTAACGCAGGCTCGAGCCAGGATTTGGCGAGCCGATCCGCGGGCATTTTGGCGCCGAATGCGAGCATCGAAACGAAGCTCACGATTAGCACTACGATGAGCAGCCGAGCAACTACCAGATCGCGCAATCTGATTTCGTTTTTCCAATTTCCGCGCTTCCAAGCTAGGCCGCTAATTCTTCCTGCACGATGCGCGGGCGTTTATCGATCAGCGCGAGCAGCACTCTCGCTGGACCGTCCGGGCGGCGGCGGCCCTGCTCCCAGCCCTGCAACGTGCCGACGGCGACGCCGATGCTTTTGGCGAAGGCGCGTTGCGAGAGACCGGTTCTTGGCGCGGATCGCCGTGACGTCAGGCGTTTCGACGCGCACTTCGTGAACACGCGCGCCGATCTTTTTCCCGCGCGCATGGTCGCGCGATTGAGTAGGGCCTTCCGGATGCTTTCAAAAGCAGGGTTGGATTTCTTCGTCATCATCGTCTCCGGTAATCGTCCGCGAGCCCGTCGCAGATTTCCAGCAAATCCTTTTTCTCGCGCGCCGACAAAGTCGCCTGTTCGTTCTTGGCGAAGACGGTCAGCAAAAAGAGCGGCATGTCGTCGGCGCGATAGAAATGCAGCACGCGATAGCCGCCGCTTTTGCCGCCGCCCTTTCGTGCGACGCGCAGCTTTCTAAACCGCCGCCAAGCGAGACGCCGGCTTCCGGATCGGCGGCCAGCAGATTGACGAGATCAACCCGCTCAGCTTCATCCATGCCGACAACCGCCGCCCGCCGGATCAATTCTGGCATTTCGACAATGACCTGGAGCGGTCCTTGGTCATGGCGACGTAATATACGTCATTGACGGATATGTCAATGACGTAGGGGCCGAAACCTCACCTCCCAAATCCCCTTGCCGCTCCCCGGCAATCCCAAACTCGCCCACATCTCGTCGACGCGCTTCACGACATCGTCCGATCATGCGGATTTTCTTGCCCCATTCGCGCTTCGTTTCGGGCGGCCATTTGTTCGTCGCGTCGAGGCCGATCTTGGAGCCGAGGCCCGATTCCGGCGCGGCGAAGTCGAGATAGTCGATCGGCGTGTTCTCGATCAGCGTGATGTCGCGCGCCGGGATCCATCCGCGTCGAGACCGCCCACATCACGTCCTTCCAGTCGCGCGCGTTGATGTCGTCGTCAACGACGATGATCCATTTCGTGTACATGAACTGGCGCAGATACGACCACGCGCCCATCATCACGCGCTTGGCGTGGCCGGGATAGGCTTTCCTCATGGAAACGACGGCGATGCGGTAGGAGCAGCCCTTCGGGCGGCAGCCAGAAATCGACGATCTCCGGGAATTGCTGCTGCAGCAGCGGAATGAAGACCTCGTTCAGCGCCTCGCCGAGGACGCGAAGGCTCGTCCGGCGGCCGTCCGGTGAAGGTCGAGAGATAGATCGGATCCCGGCGCATGGTGATCGCGGAGATGGTGAACACCGGAAACTTCTCGACCGAATTGTAATAGCCGGTGTGATCGCCATAGGGCCCCTCGTCCGCGTAATCGTCGAGCGAGACATGGCCCTCGAGCACGATCTCGGCCTCCGCCGGAACCTTCAGGGGAACGGTCTTGCAGTCGACGAGCTCGGCCTTCCGCCCGCGCAGCAAGCCGGCGAAATGATATTCGCTCGAGCGTATCGGGAACCGGCGTCACCGCGGCGAGAATGGTGCCGGGATCGGCGCCGAGGACGGCGGCCGCCGGCAGGGGGTCGCGCTTTTCCTCTTTCCAGCGGCGATGATGCTGCGCGCCGCCGCGATGCGCGAGCCAGCGCATGATCGTCTTGTTCTTTGCCGATCACCTGCATCCGGTAGATGCCGAGATTGAAATCGTCTTCGCGTTTGTCGCGAGGGGCCCTTGGTGACGACCAGCGGCCAGGTGATCAACGGCGCGGGCTCGCCCGGCCAGCAGGTCTGGATCGGGAGCCGTTGCAAGATCGATGTCGGCGCCGGTCAGCACGACCTCCTGGCAGGGCGCCGTTCCGAAGGCGCGGATCGACGGGCGCATCGCCATCACGTCTCGCGCGAGCGGCAAAAGCTCCAGCGCGTCCTTCAGCCCCGCCGGGGGTTCCGGCTGGCGCAGAAAGGCGAGCAGCTCGCCGACTTCGCGCAGCTGGGCGGCGTCGCGCGCTCCTCGCCGCCCAAGGTGACGCCCATGGCGACGCGCTTCACCGTGCCGAAAAGATTGACGAGGACCGGGATCGGCGAGATCGACCCGTCCGCCATCACCGGCTTTTCAAAAAGCACCGCCGGACCCTTTTCGGCGAGCAGGCGCGTCTGGATCTCCGTCATTTCGAGAACGGTCGAGACCGGCTCGTGAGACGCGGACGAGTTCGCCTTCGGCTTCCAGTTTCGCCAAAAAGTCCCGCAGGGATTTGTAGCTCATGGAGAGGGTTTACAGGGACGCTCGGGACTGTGAAAGGCGGCCCGTTGAAGCGCCCTCCCCTACAGGGTAAGAGCGCCGCCATGCGCATCGCAATCATCGAAACCGGCGCGCCGCCGGACCAGCTGAACGGCAAGCACCCGACCTATCCGAAAATGATGGAGCGGATCTTGTCGCCGCTGGCGCCGCATCTGTCTTTCACGACGTACCCGACCTTTCGCGACGGCTCGCTGCCGAAGGCCTCAGAGTTCGACGGCATGCTGATCACCGGTTCGGCCGCCGGCGTTTACGAGGATCATGCGTGGATCGCGCCGCTCGAGGAATTGATCCGCGACGCCGCTGCCGCGGGAAAGCCGCAGGTCGGCATCTGTTTCGGCCACCAGCTGATGGCGCAGGCGTTCGGCGGCGAAGTGAAAAAATCGGACAAGGGCTGGGGCGTCGGCGTTCACCATTACGACGTGACGGGCGAGGCGCCGTGGATGACGCCGGCATCAAGGCAAGATCGCCTGCGCCGTCTCGCATCAAGACCAGGTGACGGCGCCGCCGCCGGGCGCGCGGACGCTCGCGGGCTCCGGCTTTTGCGAATATGGCGCGCTCGCCTATGCGCAAGGCCCCGCGATCTCGTTCCAGATGCATCCGGAGTTCGAGCACGATTACGCGGTCGATCTCATCGGGATACGCAAGAACCGCTACGGCGAATCGCTGTCGGATGAAGGCCTCGCGACTGCTGAAAAAAAGGTCCGACCGCGGCGTCATCGCGCAGTGGATCGTCAACTTCTTCAACGGGAGGAGATAGACGCTCGTCCTTTATATCGGCGACAAGAACCTTTCCTCGTGGTCGCTGCGGCCATGGCTCGTCATGAAGCAGGCGGAAATTCCCTTCACCGAGCGCATGATCCGCCTTGACCAGCCGACGACGCGGACGGAGCTTTCCGACGTCTCGCCGTCCTCGCGCGTTCCCTGTCTCCTCGACGGCGATCTGACGGTCTGGGATTCGCTGTCGATCTGCGAATATCTCGCCGAGAAATTTCCGGAGCGCGAGCTCTGGCCGACGGACGCAAGGAGCGCGCGCGACGGCGCGCTCGGTGTCGGCGGAGATGCATTCGGGCTTTGCGGGCCTGCGCTCGCTCTGGCCGATCCATTTCGCGCGCGAGGGCATGCGCCACACGACGCACGGCATCGAGGGCGACATCGCCCGCATCGCCGAAATCTGGGTGAAATGCCGCCGCGACTACGGCGCTGCGCCGAACCATGGGGGCGGGCCGTTCCTGTTCGGTCGCTTTTCGATCGCCGACGCGATGTTCGCGCCGGTCGTCTCGCGCTTCGTCACCTATGGCCCCGTCTCGCTCCCGCCCGCAGCGGCGGCGTGGCGCGACATATGTGGTCGCTTCCCGCCATGAAGGAATGGGGCGAGGGCGCGAAGGCGGAAGTCGCCGCCGGAAAATAACGTCAGGAAATAGTGCGGACGGGAAAGCCCGTCCGCACGATTGCTATTATCGCTCGCTCAATATGGCAGCGATCCGCGGGACGGATTTGACCGTGTCGGCGCGCCGCGCGCCGTAACCCTCGTCACAGTCGAGCGCTGGCGCAGTTGCGCGCACGCGCGGCGAGCCTTTATCTCCGCCCCATGAATCAGAACGAAGCACAGGCGATTCTCGGCACCGTCCTTGCGGACGCCAAACGCGCGGGCGCGGACGCCGCCGACGCCGTCCTCTATCACGCGGTCAGCCACGGCGTTTCCTGGCGCATGGGCAAGCTTGAGGACGTCGAGCGCTCGGAAGGTCTCGACCTCGGCGTGCGCCTCCTCTTCGGCCAGCGTCAGGCGAGCGTCTCGACGACGGATATTTCGAAAGCATCGCTCGGCGCGCTCGTCGAGCGCTGCGCATCGATGGCGAAGGCGGCGCCGGAAGACCCCTTTGTCGGCCTTGCGCCGGCGGACCGGCTGGCGAAGCCGCCCTTCCCCGATCTCGACCTTGGCGATTACGCCGAGCCCGGCACGGAAGCGCTGAAGGCGCGCGCGCGCGCGTGCGAGGAAGCCGCGCTCGCCGTCAAAGGCATCGTCAATTCCTCGGGCGCCGGCGCCAATTACGGCGACGGGCGCAAATGGTTCGCGACGAGCCACGGCTTTTTCGGCGAAGCCGGCGGATCGCACCACTCGTATCGGTCAGCGTCATCGCCGAAGACGCGAGCGGCATGGAGACCGATTACGACTATGATTCAAAGACGCATTATTCGGACATGCGCGCGCCCGAGGCGATCGGCCGCCGCGCGGGCGAGCGCACCATCGCGCGCCTCTCCCCGAAGCGCGTCAAGAGCCAGACCGCGCCCGTCATTTTCGACAACCGGATTTCAAGTTCGCTGCTCGGCCATCTCGCTGGCGCGACGAACGGCGCCGCGATCGCGCGCGGCGTCAGCTTCCTGAAAACCAAAAAGGGCGAGCGGATTTTGCCGGCGGGGATGACCGTCGTCGACGATCCGTTCATCAAGCGCGGTCACGGCTCGCGCCCCTTTGACGGCGAAGGCGTCGCCGCGAAGGCGTTCAACCTCATCGACGACGGCGTTCTGACGGCTTGGTTCCTGAACAGCGCGCAGGCGCGGCAATTGAACCTTGAAACGAACGCGTCGCGCGACCAGAGGCGCTTCGGGCGGGCCCGGCTCCGGCTCGACGAACCTTTATCTTAAAGCCGGCGCGAAAACGCCGGACGCGCTGATGAAGGATGCCGGCGCCGGCCTTCTCGTCACCGACATGTTCGGGCCGCAGGTCAATTCCAACACCGGCGATTATTCGGTCGGGTGTTCGGGGTTCTGGTTCGAAAACGGCGAGCCGCACTATCCGGTCAGCGAGATCACGATCGCCGGCAATCTGCTCGACATGTACAAGAGCCTCGTCGCGGCGAACGATCTTGAATTCCGCGGCGCGACCAACGCCCCGACCCTGTTCGTCGGCGAGATGACGATCGCGGGCGATTGACGCTTCTCTGGAGTTGGACACGTGCCCGACAAGCAGCTTCTTCATCTTGTCTTCGGCGGCGAGCTTGAAAATCTCGACGAGGTGACATTCCGCGATCTCTCCAATGTCGACTTCGTCGGCGTCTTTCCGAACTACGCGGAAGCCGAAAAGGCCTGGCGCGCCAAGGCGCAGGCGACCGTCGACAACGCGCATATGCGCTATTTCATCGTGCATCTGCACCGCCTCATGGATCCGGACGGCGACGGGAAGTTCTGATTGCAGGAAGATTCCCTCTCCCGCTTGCGCCTGGCGCTCGCTGACCTCTCCCGAGGGAGAGGCGGGATCTCACCTCTCGCTCGGGAGAGGTCGGAACGGCGCAGCCGTTTCGGGTGAGGGGCGGCGATCATGACGCAAGCGCTGACCCGAGAAGAATTCAAAACGCGCGAAGGCCGCAAGCGCGCGATGCGCGAATTTCTGGTCGCGGATCATGGCGTCATCCGCGCCTGCTACGACAACACGCATGAGGTCGCGCCGGGCGTCTGGCGGAGTTTCCAGCCGAGCCCGGGCGCCTTGAAAAGTGGGCGAAGCGCGGGATCAAGACCGTCGTCAATCTAAGGGGACCCAAGCCAAGCGCGGCGCTGTTTCTCGAAGAGGAAGCCTGCGCGCGATTGGGAATGACGCTCGAAAATCTTCCGCGTATTCTCGCGCGAGGCCCCGTCCTTTGAGATGATGCGCGACGCGCGTGCGCTGTTCGACCGCATCGAGTATCCGGCGCTCTTTCACTGCAAGTCCGGCGCGGACCGCGTCGGGCTGATGGCGGCGCTCTATCTCTTTTTCAAGGAAGCATCGCCCGCTTGACGAAGCGCTGAAACAGCTCTCGCTGCGCTACGGCCATGTGAAGCACGGCAAGACCGGAATCATAGACGCGGCGTTCGAGCGCTATCTCGACCACGCGCGGGCGAACGCGATTTCGCTCGGCGATGTCAATTCGTTTTTGAGCTGGGCGGAGAGTCCTGCCTACGATCCCGCCGCAGATCAAGCGCGACTTCATGGGCTCGTGGTGGGGGAATTTTTTGACGGAGCGGGTGTTGCGGCGGGAGTAATCACGATGAACGCGATTGAAAAGTTCGTGTACGGCGGTACCATCGCCCGGACGGCCCAGCCCAGATAGCGTCGGAGCGCGAAGCATGACGCCGAAGAAAACGCAGATTGTCGTGGTCGGGGGCGGCGCCGGCGGGCTTGAGCTTGTCGCGCGCCTTGGCCGAAAATTCGGCCGCGAATCCTTTGACATCATCCTGCTTGAACGCAATCGCACGCATATCTGGAAGCCGCTGCTGCATGAAGTGGCGGCGGGCTCGCTCGACGCCAATCTCGACGAGGTCGGCTACAGAGCGCATTGCCGCCGCTGGGGCTACCGGTTCTTCTTCGGCAGCCTGCGCGAGATCGACCGCGAACGCCGCGAGATCGTCATCGCGCCGCTGATCGACGAAGACGGCTCCGAACTGATGGGCGAACACCGGATCCGCTATGATTATCTCGTGCTGGCGCTCGGCTCGGCGTCCAACGATTTCGGCATTCCCGGCGTCAAGGAGCACAGCATTTTCCTCGACACGCGCGAAGACGCCGACCGTTTCCGTCAGAAACTCCTCAATCATTGCCTGCGCGTGTCGCGCAAGATGACGATCGACAGGGAAGCCGACGAATTCGTCGAAGTCGCAATCGTCGGCGGCGGCGCGACGGGCGTCGAACTTGCCGCCGAACTCTTCAACGCGGCGGCGGCGCTGCGCTATTACGGTCTCGAAGTCTTCGACGAGGGCCGCCTCAAAGTCTCACTGCTGGAGGCGGGCCCGCGCATCCTGCCCGCTTTGCCGGAAGAACTCGCCGAGGCCGCGCAGGAAGAACTTGAAGCGCTCGGCGTTGAAGTGATCGTCAATGCGCGCGTCACGGAAGTCACCAATGAGGAAATCGAGATTCGGCGACGGCGAGCGGCGCCATGCGCATTTGCGGGTGTGGGCGGCGGGCGTCAAAGGCCCGGATATCCTCAAAGACATCGGCGGGCTTGAAACCAACAGAGCCGATCAGCTGGTCGTCAGGGCGACGTTGCAGACGACGCGCGACGAGCGGATTTTCGCGATCGGCGATTGCGCGTCCTTCACGCCCGAGGGCGCCGAGCGCGCCGTGCCGCCGCGCGCGCAAGTCGCGCACCAGATGGCGAGCATCGCCTTCCGCAACATTGTCGCGTTGCTGTCAGAAAAACCGCTCCGCGCGTTTGTCTACCACGATCACGGCTCGCTGGTGTCCTTGAGCCGCTATTCGACGGTCGGCTCGCTGATGGGCGAATCTCGATCGGCGGCCGGATGGCGATCGAAGGCCGGCTCGCAAGGCTCGCCTATGTCTCGCTCTACCGCCTGCACCTGATGACGATCCACGGCTGGCTGAACGGGATCACGCAGATCATCGCCGGGGAGATCAACCATGTGGTCAGGCCGCGGTTGAAGCTGCATTGAGGGGACCTTGCCAAAACTACGCGCGAGCCACCCGGCCAGGCGAGGGAGTTTCCTGGCGGAGCGGCTGCTAATGACCCGTGATTGGAGGAAATTTTCTTGATACGCTAACGGTGCCAGCCGAGGAGGGAGAATGCGATGCCTGCTCCATTTGCACACGATAAGGTCGCGTATTGGGGAATTCCGCTTGAACGGCTTTCTGCTGCCTGAGAATTTCATCTCGCAGCCCGCGAAATCAGCACGGCGGACAACGCACAGATTGCGATCGTCTGTGGGAGCGAGGTTTCCTAATCGCTGAACTAGGCGGTGATATGCGCATTGGGAGACACATGGTAGATGTGTCGAAACTCTGAATCCTCGGCGGGCAAAGAGACCCGGATTTTCGGCGAGTCACTCGCGGCACTTTCAAACTTAATGGGCCTCTGCGACAACGACAGGCACGCGCATTAACGAGGTAATCGCATCACTCGGGTCTGTCAGAGGAAGACGCGATTTAGCATGAGGACAAGTCTATATGATGCACGGCCGCTATGATATATGCGTCCTGACATCTAGATGTTTTGCGGCCGAAATCGGGATGGCCTCGATTACGAAGTTCTATGCGTGACGCAATTGTAATTGGTTGGGAAACGGAAGCGATCAGTTGGTGTGGGTCAATTTCAAGTCGCAGATGAAGCGAACGGCAATCTCAGCCAATCGAGGACACGACTGTGGAAATCGAATTGACCGCAATGCTAGGCGCGATAAAATCCACGTCTTACGAACTTGTCATGAGTTCGATCAAACTGATCGCATTCGTCGCTGATTACATTGGCATAGAGGACCCAAGACAGGAGGCTAGCCGGCAAACTGGTCATCGTTCTATCCCTCGGCCTGAGCGCCAAGCTCTTTCGACTTTCTTCCATTTGTCGATAAGTTCGTATTCCGCACATCAACCAAATACGCCGGCAGGCAATAAAAGCAGGATGCGTGCTACGATAACAGGAACTCGGCCGATTTTGTAAAATGCTTGACAGTATCCGAATTAACTCGGGCAAAGCGTCATTGCGTGCGGCGGATTTCACAATTTGCCTCCTCGAATGGTCACCGATCTCAAACTCCTGTCAGATAGGCTCGGCGATATTCCGACGCTTCCGAGATCGCTCAGTAGTTTTCATGCATCGTGCGCTGATTCCACGGGCGAAGGCGGCTCAGATAGTGCTTTTTGAGCTGAAGCATCAAGATGTCAGTCGGCCCACGGCGAGGACTGTTCTCCGTCCTCTCAGAGAAACTTGCGCGGATAACGCTCTTGTCGTTGTCGGACGGATCAAACTCCACTCTGAATGGCGTTCAATTATCAGGGCGATGAGTCCGATCGAACGTCATTATTGTAGATGCCCGCGGCACGGGGCGCTTCGCGCACAACCGGATTATGATTGGAGCGAGTGCGTCATGCTCACATTTGAGACGAGCGGGCATCTCCAATCTTCCCATCGCTGCGGCATTATGGGAGCCCAGTAACACGGCTCCGCTGACATCGCTATTTCGCTCCCCCTGCAGCCGCGCCACGCGCGCGTAATACCCGCTCTTGGCTACAGCGCGTCATGCGCGCCCGTTTCGATAACGCGGCCCTTTTCCATCGCGACGATCAAGTCGGCACTTCGTATGGTCGACAGCCGATGCGCGATGACGATGGTGGTGCGGCCCTTCGTCAACCTCGCCAGCGCTTCCTGAATGAGGCTTTCCGACTCCGCGTCGAGCGCCGAGGTAGCTTCGTCGAGCAACAGGATCGGCGCGTCTTTCAGGAAGGCGCGGGCGATGGCGATCCTCTGGCGCTGGCCGCCGGAGAGCTTGCCGCCCCCTTCGCCGACGAGCGTGTCGTAGCCGTTCGGCAGCGCGCGGATGAAGGCGTCGGCGGCGGCCGCTTTCGCCGCCGCGACGATTTCCGCGCGCGCTGCGCCCGGCCTTCCGAAGGCGATGTTCGCCGCGACGCTGTCGTTGAAGAGAATTCCCTCCTGGCTGACGACGGCGATCGACGCGCGCAAGGATTTCAGCGTCGTCGCGGCGATATCCTGCCCGTCGATCAGGATCGCTTCCCGATTGCGGTTCATAGAGCCGTGTCAGAAGATTGAAGACGGTCGACTTGCCCGCGCCCGACTCGCCGACGAGCGCGACGGTTTTCCCAGCCGGAACCTCGAGCGAGAAACCCTTGAGCGCCGCCTCGCCGCCGTCATAGGCGAAGGAAACGTCGCGGAAGGAGATGGCGCCGTCCCTGACGACGAGGGACGTTGCGCCCGGCGCATCCTTGATCGTCGGCGCGGTGTCGATCAGCGCCAGCATTCGCTCGAAGGCGCCGAACCCTTCCTGCGCGACGGCGTTGAGGGTCGAGAGCCCGCGCGCCGGCTGCGACAGCATCAAGCAGCGCGATGATGAACGAGATGAACTGCGGCACGTCGAGCGCGCCCGCCTCGATCCTCACCGCGACGACGGCGATGACGATCGCCATCGCGACCGAGCCGACGAAGAAAATGAAAGGCTCGTTGAGGGCGCGAAGGCGCGCCATTTTCTGGAGCGTCTCCAGCCGCGCGTCGAACCCCTTCCGCGCCCGCGCGCGCCTGCTGGTCTTCGAGGGTGTAGGCGCGGATCATGCGCGCGCCGGTCACCGCCTCGGCGGCAAGGCTCGCGATGTCGCCGGTCTGTTCCTGCGCCGCGCGCGAGCTTTTCCTCAAATGCGCGCCGATCCGCGCGACCGGCCAGCCGATCACCGCATAGATCGCGATGACGACGGCGAACAGAACCCAGTCGTACCAGATCATCACCGCGCAGAGCGCGAGCAGCGTCAGAAGATCGCGGACGCCCGTCAGCGCGCGGGTCAGCGTCTCGCGCAGGACCGTCGCGTCATTCGTCAGCCTGCCGATCGACTGTCCCTGCCCGAAGGCGCGGAGCTGCGCGTCGTCGATGGTCAGCAATTTGCCGAACATGTCCGACTGAAGATCGCGCAGCGCAGAGAGCGCCGCCGACGCCGAGAGCCGCGCCTGAACATACTGGGCGCCGGCATTGACGAGGCCGAGGAGCACGATGACGACCGGCCCCCAGAGGGCGACGCGCGCCGGAAGGCCGCCGATCGACGCCGCTTCGCCCGACAGCCCTGCGTTGATCCATTCGACCCCCGCCGGGATCGCGGCGGCCGACGCGGCGTAAAGCCCCATGGCGCCGAGCGCGAGGCCGAGCTTTCCGGCGTAGCGGCCGAGATAATCGCGCCACAGCCGCGCGGCGAGCGCGAGGCTCGGCGCTTCAGGATGGTCGACTGTCGGGGTGCTGGGGGCCAAGGGATTTGAGGTTTCTGCGCCGCTTCTATACTCAGGGCGTCTGGCGGGCTAGGCAAGCCCCGCCCTATCAACCCCTTGACCGGGAACGGATTTCACGACCGACATGGCCGGCGGCTCTTTCCTGAAACGGGCGATGCGCTCGCCCCTCGCCGGCCGGATCGCGAGCGGCGCGATCGGCGGTTATATCCGCCTCGTCGAGGCGACGTCTTCGCGCGAAGACATCAACCGCCACTTTGCGGACGACCTCGTCGCCTCCGGCCAGGGCTTCATCGCCGCCTTCTGGCATGCGCGGCTGCTGATGGGGGCGTCGATCCGCGGCGAAACCGACCGGCCGGTCTATATGCTGATCTCCGCCCATCGCGACGGCGAGATCATCGCCAACGCGGTCAAGGGATTTGGCGTCAATCTCATCCGCGGATCGGCGGCCGACCCCAAGAAGCCCGAAAAGAACAAATCCGGCGCGCCGGCGGTCGCGGCGATGATCGAGGCGCTCGATCGCGGCGCGATTGTCGGCGTCACCCCGGACGGCCCGCGCGGCCCCCGCGAGCGCGCCAAGATCGGCGTTATCAAACTCGCCGCGATGACGGGCGCGCCAATCCTCCCCGGCGCCTATTCGGCGTCGAGGGGCCCGCGCCTCAAGACATGGGACCGGTTCCTCCTCGCCGCGCCATTTTCCCGCCTCGCCTTTGCAGGCCGCCCGCCGATCCATGTAGAACGAACGGCGGATGCGGGAGCGCTTGAGCGCGCGCGCGTGCATCTTGAAGCGGAATTGAAGGAAGCGGGGCGGCTTGCCGATGAGGCGGTCGGGAGACCTCCCCTTGAGGCGGATTAGAGCGTGACGACAGCGGCGTTAAGCGAACCAATCGGCCTCAAGCTCTACCGCGCGGCGAGTTGGGCGTCCGCGCCGGTCGCGCGCATCATGCTTGAGCGGCGCCTCCGCGCGGGCAAGGAAGACCCCGCGCGCCTGCGCGAGCGCACGGGGCAGGCAGGACAGGCGAGGCCCGCGGGCGCGCTCACCTGGATCCATGGCGCGAGCGTCGGCGAGTCGCTCTCGGTTCTTCCGCTTGTGGCGCGGATGAAAGCGGAAGATCCCTCGCTCAACGTGCTCGTCACGACCGGCACGGTCACGTCGGCGAGGCTGATGGCCGAGCGCCTTCCCGACGGCGCCATTCACCAGTTCATTCCGGTCGACCATCCGCGCTTCGTGCGCGGTTTTCTCGACCATTGGCGGCCCGACCGGGTGCTCTTCGTCGAATCCGAGTTCTGGCCCAATCTCCTCATTGAAACTCGCCGCCGCGCGAGTTTCATGGCGCTCGTCAACGGGCGCGTGTCGCCGAAATCCTTCGAGGAATGGAAGGGAAAGCCGCAGACGATCCGCTTTCTCCTCTCCCAGTTCGATTTTCTGATCGCGCAGGATCGTCAGAACGCGGAGCGTCTCGCCGCGCTCGCCGGTCGCGAGGTTCCTTCCTATGGCAACCTCAAGAACGCGGCGCCGCCGCTTCCAGGCGATTCGCTTGAGGAAACGCGCATCCTCGCGCAGATCAACGCGCGCCCCTTCTGGCTCGCCGCCTCGACGCATCCGGGCGAGGAGGAAGCCATTTTCCTGGCGCATCGGGCGCTGAAGGCGGAGTTTCCGGCAATCGTCACCGTCGTCGCGCCGCGCCATCCAGAACGCGGCGCGGACGTCGCCGCGCTCGCCGCCGAAAAAGGCCTCGTCGCCAAGCGGCGATCGAAAGGCGAGACGATCGACCCGAAGACCGACATCTACATCGCCGACACGCTCGGCGAGCTCGGGCTTTTCTACCGGATCTCGAACGTCGCTTTCGTCGGCGGAAGCCTTGTCGAAAAGGGCGGGCACAATCCGCTGGAGCCGGCGCGCCTCGCGTCGGCGATCCTGCACGGGCCGCATATTTTCAATTTCGTCGAGACCTACGCCGACATGCGCGGCGCGGGCGGCGCGGCGCTCGTCAGAAACGACCGCGATCTCGCGCTCGCGGTGAAGCGGCTCTTCGCGGACGACAAGACGCGCTATGCGATGGCGGCGGCCGCGCGCGCCTCCGCGGAAAAAAGCGCAGAGCGCGTCCTTTCCGACGTCGTCGCGGCGCTCAATCTCCATGCGTCGGCGCGGACCAGCGCCGCGTGATGAAAGAGCCCTGGTTCTGGCGCGACACCGGGTTCGCCGCCCGCGCCGCCGTTCTTGCGCTGACGCCCGCCTCCTTCCTTTACGATCTTGCGCAGCGCCTGCGCGCGGCCTCAACAAGGCCCGCTCAAATCGGCGCGCCGGTCATTTGCATCGGCAACGCAACGCTCGGCGGCGTCGGCAAGACGCCCTTCGCGCTGATGCTGCAAAAGCTGATGTTGAGACACGGCGTCGATGCGGAGTTCCAGTCGCGCGGCCATGGCGGATCGCTCAAGGGGCCGGTTCTCGTCGGCGATCATCATGTGGCGGCCGAGGTCGGCGACGAACCGCTGCTCCTTGCCGGCGCCGCGCCGACATGGGTCGCGAAGGACCGGCTCGCCGGCGTTCGCGCTGCGGCGCATGCAGGCGCGAAAGCGATCATCATGGATGACGGCCTGCAGAATCCGACAATTCGCAAGGATTTGTCGTTCCTTCTCGTCGACGCCGCCGATCCGGCGGGAAACAATCGCGTCTTTCCGGCCGGGCCGCTCCGCGAGCCGATGGCGCGGGCGATCGCGCGCGCCGACGCCGTCGTGCTTGTCGGACGCGGCGAACCGGCGATCGGGGAGTCGGGCCGCCCTCGCTTTCGCGCGTCAACCGCGATCGAAACCACAATATCGTCCGGAAAAGCGGTCGCGTTCTGCGGCATTGGCGCGCCGGATCGTTTCTTCGACGCGCTGGAGGCGAGAGGATTTTCCTTAGCGGCGCGGATCGCTTTTCCCGATCATCACCGCTTCACCGCGGTTGAATTGGAGACGTTGCGGCGAAAGGCGGCGACGGCCGGCGCCGCGCTGATCACGACCGAAAAGGATTTCGTCCGCCTGTCGCCGGAAGCGCGCGACGGCGTCGCCGTCGCCAGACTGAAAATGTCCGTCGACAATCCTGACGCGCTGATGCGCCTCGTGAAGTCGAAGATCGGGCTTTCCTCATGACGGCGGCGGATGAAGAGATTGCGCTGCCGGAGCCGCGCCGCAACCGGCCCGTCACCCTCGCGAATCGCGCGGAATATGCTTTGGCGCTGGCGCTCGGCGCGTTCTTCAAGGCGGTCGGCGTCGACGCCGCTTCGGCAGTCGCCGGCGCGTTCACCAGGACGATCGGACCGTTCATAGGGCCGATCACTGACCGCGCGCGCGTCAATCTGAAGATCGCCTTCCCCGACATGCGGAAAGACGAGGCGAACGCCATCATTCGCGACGTCTGGGAAAATCTCGGCCGCACGACGGCGGAGTTTGCGCATCTTGAGAAATTCGATCCCGACGCGCCGGCGCCGCGCGTCGAGATCGTCGGCCGCGAACGCCTCGAGGCGATCGCAACCGGCGATAAGCCGGCGATCTTCATTTCCGGCCATTTCGCCAATTGGGAAGTCGGCTCGATCGTCCTTCACGCGCTCGGCGTCGATTACGGCGTCATCTATCGCGCGGCGAACAATCCGCTGATCGACGGCCTTGTCATCAACGAGCGCGCGCGCGTCATGTCGCGCCGGCAAATTCCAAAGGGAAAGCGCGGCGGCCGCGACATGATCGAAGCGTTGAAAGACGGCGCGTCGCTCGCCATGCTGGTCGATCAGAAATTGACGAGCGGCGGCATCCCCTCGCCCTTCTTCGGAAAGGAAGCGATGACGGCGCCCGCCGCCGCACGGCTTGCGCTCAAATACGGCGCGCCGGTCATTCCGATCGGCATCGAACGGCTGAACGGCGCGCGCTTTCGCGTCTCGATCGGCGCGCCGCTTCCGTTCGCGCCCTCAGGCGACATCAACGCCGATACGCAGGCGCTGACGGACCGCATCAATCTTGAACTCGAGACAATGAT
>CAVZXO010000007.1:0-3692 GCA_963779295.1 Ilumatobacteraceae bacterium | reverse complement strand
GCCGGTCCTGCGCTCGCACGCTGGAACGATCAATCTGCTCGCCGTGAACACGCCCTCGTCTCGGCCTCAGAGCAGGCGGACGGTGCCTTGCTTGGGATCGACTTCGACGTGGGCGCCGTGGGGGATGCGGGTGGTGGCTCCGTGGGCGCCGATCACCGCCGCCAGACCGAACTCGCGCGACACGATCGCGGCGTGGCACAGCGCTCCGCCTTCTTCCACCACGAGGGCGCCGATCACGGGCAGCAACGAGTTCACCGACGGTCCGGTGAACGGCGCGACCAACACATCGCCCGGCTCGAGCTGATCGAAGGCGAGCATCAGGTCGCGCACCACGCACGCCCGCCCGCGGTAGGTGGTGTCGCCGATGCCGATCCCGCTCACGGTGGATGGTTCGTCGTCGTCGCGGGCGGTGGCGTGGCGTCGGCGCCGAGGTTGGCCATGATCGCCGCGGTGGCGCGAGCCATCGCCTTCGGGAGTGCGTCGAGTGGGGGAGGAGCCTCGGGCTCGCCGAGCAGTCGGGGCGGGGGTGTGGCTTCGATGCGGTCGCGCTCGGCAGCACGCTCGGCGAGCTCGTCGGCCGATGGTCCGTCGGCGCCTCGCGCACACGACCGAGCAGCACACGGTCGAGCTCGTCGGGGAACAGCTCGACGACGTGCGCAACCTCGTGCACGCCTCCGGCTGCGTGCAAGCGTCGCCCGGCTTCCAGTAGGGCGCGCCGCACCAGTCCGCACGGCCAGTTCCAACACAGGCCGCGGATGTCGTCGCGCTGGCGATGTCCGTAGCGAGCTTCGGCCAGCAACTCGTCGAAGTGCGCTCGGTGCTCGGCCGGGACGCGGGCGCGAACAGCTGCGTCGTCGGGTTCGGCGACGTCGAGATGCTCGGTGGCACCGAGCAACGCCGCCAGCTGCAGCGCCGGAACCTCGGCCAGTGTGGGCCGGTCGACGTCGTCGCTGGTGACCGTGCGCCACATGTGCAGCTCGAGCCAGGCGTCGACGGCGGCTCGGGCGTCGGGGCCGAGTGCTCGCACGTCGTCGACCGAATCGAGCGACGCCGCCGGCACCCCGCTGTGCTGGATGGCGCGGGCCACCGGGCGCAGCATCACGGCCGTCTCGACCGTTGCCGGTGAGCTGCCGGTGAGCAGGCCGGCCGCCTCGTTGGCGCTGATTCCCCACCCCTCGCAGTGAGCCAGCAGATCGCCGGTGGGCACCAGATCGCCGCCGTGTGTCGCCAGGTTCCTGCGTGCCGATTGTTCGAAGTGCGACAGCGCGCTCGCAATGTGTGCCGCAAGCTCGACATCGTCGAGGGCGCCGGGCTCGACAGCCTGCAGCGCACGGTTCTTCGCCAGCTGCGCTGACCGGTCGCGGTCGAACCACTGGTCGACTTCCTGGCGCCAACGCCGTTGCGCGAACGCCTGCTCGGCAGTCTTGGCGCGCCGGCGCAGCTCGGGGTGCAAGCGGGCGATCAGCTTCATCACGAACGCCGGCGGCGGTGCCTTGGGCGTGGAACCGGGCTTCTCGCCGACGCCCAGCGGGCGCATGTACAGGCAGCCGTGGACGAACTTGGCCTGCACGGTGACGAGCGGCAGGCCGTAGCGCTGCATCGGCTCGACGATGCCTGCTTCGAACGCTCGCTGATAGGTGTCGCGCAGGAACGGGGAGAGCGGCCGCAGCCCGTGGTGGGCGGTCTCGAGTTCCCATTGGCCGGGTGCCGGCGGATCGAACGTCACGGCGGGTGGTGCGGTGTGGGTGATGCGGTCGATCATGGTGTCCCCCTTGGCTCGCGACCGACTTAATCATGTCAGTCGACTGCCGTCAATACGGAATGTTGTCATCATGACGTCAGATCTGCCAAGATGGCCGTGGAGGGACCGATGAGCGAGTCACCGAAACGATCCACGAGCAAGCCCTACACCTCGACGTTGCGCGACCGTCAGGTGGCCCAGACGCGGGAGTTCATTCTCGACGCCGTGACCACCCTGCTCGGCGATCGACGCGCCGACGAGGTGACCACGCGCGACATCGCCGCGGCAGCCGGGGTTTCAGAGCGCACGGTGTATCGCCACTTTCCCGATCGCGACGCCCTGCTCGAGGGGTTGTCGCAACGGTTGCCTCACCTCGACGGCGTCAAACCATCGTTCGGAGTGGGGAGCCTCGACGACATCGCTCCCACCAGCCGTCGCCTGATGGAGTTGCTCGACGAGCACTACGTGACCGCTCGCGCCGAGGCGGTGTTCAACGCCGATCCGCGCCGCTTCGCCGCCGACACCCAGGCCAACACACGCGAGATGCGCGAGTTGCTGGCGAAGGGACTTCCCGAGCTCGGCGAGCGCGAGCAGCTTCGCATCGCCGCCGTGATCCGCTGTCTGGTGTCGACGCAGGCGTGGCTGCGGATGCGGGAGGAGTTCGGTGTGCCCGGCACCGAGTCGGGCCCGGTGGTGGCGTGGGTGATCGACACCATCATCCGCGAGCTCCGCGCCGGCAACACCCCCACGACCATGTAGCAGAGCCGATTTGGTCAGGTTCGTTCGATGGCGATCTTCGCTCGGGCGGCATCGGCAATCTTGCGGATGTGGGTGGATTGGGAGCCCACTCGCGCCGATCGTTGTGGTCGGCGGCGACGAGTGCGCCGGTGTCGTAGGTGACCCCGTTCATCACGCCGACTTGCGTGATGGTGTGGAGCGGCGAAGGATCGTTTAGGCCCGGGCGAGTCCGTCGGCCAACTCGTCCGCGGTGAGCATCCCATTCTTTCGTTCCATTCGGCGATCCAGCGTCGGCCGGCATCGAGACGGAGACGGTGAGCGGCCGTCTCTGCGAGCCAGCCCGCTGACCGTCGTGCCTGCTTGGGCAGCGGCAACGTCGATTGCTTCGGCGAGGTCGGGTGGGAGGGAGATCGAGCGCTTCTGACGGACGGCCACGCAACACATGGCAGTACAGATGGTAGGACAATCGCACTCAACGAAGCGCTGTCGTCGTCGTCAATCACTCTGCCTAGCACGTGGTATCTTCCGCGCTTGGTGGGCGTGGGCCCACCATCAAATGGGGGTATCCAGATGTCATATGCAAGTCGTGGGAAACCATCCGCGCGGTGGCAGAACTATGTGAATGAACGACCGATCGGTTCGCTCGTCGTCGCCGGAGTGATCGCCACTCAGTTGGGCACCTACTTTGGATATGTGTTTCCGGCGTTCGGGCTTCCCGTGCTGCCGTGGCCGTTGTACAACGGCATCCTGGGAACGACGTTCGCCAACGGCGCCAACGGTCTCACCAACCTCGACGGCACCTTCGTCGCAAGTTTCGCCACCTCGGGCGAGGCGTTCTTCGTCGGCAACGCGCTGCACTTCGTCAACGGAATCGTCTTCGCGATGTTGTTCGGCATCCTCTTCCGGGAGGACGTGCCGATCAAGAACACATTCGGTGGCAACATCCTCAAGGGCCTGATCTACAGCGTGATCATGTCGATCATCAGCGTTGGAGTCCTGGTGCCCTACGTGTACGTGCCCAAGCAGGGATACGGGTTCTTCTTGTTCGACGGCCCCGATGGTTGGAAGCTGCCGTTCGCAATCCTGGTCTGGACCTGATCTACGGCCTCTTCCTCGGTCTGCTGTACCAGCCGGCCGAAGAAAGAATCGACGCCTGACTCCTACGTAATCGATGCGATCGCACCGACGAGGCACTTGATCGTCGGTGCGATCA